>NZ_JAJSLW010000037.1 GCF_021729145.1 Membranihabitans maritimus
GAGCCGTATGATGCGAGAGTATCACGTACGGTTCTGTGAGAAACTCGGGGGGAAGTTCCCCGGGTTTACTCGACAATCTCGTGCGAGTCCACTTATATGGAGGTATAGCACGAGGTTCCGCAAGGGGGTATGGAAAGGGAGTGCGATAGACACGGTACATTTTATCTGAAAGTGCTTTTCTCGAAAATGATTGGTCCGCTCTGCGGGAATACGAAGACTTAGTGAATGGTGTAATCGATGAAGTGGATAGAGTCACAGGAGCTACCCGGAAAGAAATAGCAGATGAATCAGTGAAAGATACAGTATGCACTACTTACACGTTATGGCATCTGGTTCATCTGGGAGAAAAAGAGCAATTGCTGTCGTTGACCGCACCTGTATTAGCATTGATGTTTTACTATTGGAAAGCCTGCTTTCAAATAATGGGGAAAAATATTCATATTTAATCCTTGAATTGTTCGGAGATGAGAAACTTCACGCGAACAAAAGGATCAATGACCTGTTGTTGGAAAATTTGGAAATAACCGGCAATGATTACCTCAGGGAATTATCATTCAGATCTCTATTGAGAATGAATTTTAATGACCATAAACTTCAAAACAAGTTGGCAAAAGTTTATTCCGAATTGGAAAAGAGCGAGAAAGCCCGTGTATTGAATGTTTTAGAGTTGGATATGGATGAATGGCTAATACATTGAATGTAATTCGGCATGATACTGATCATACCGATGAAGTTTTAGAATTGGCTACTGAGTGGAGAAGCCGGAGTATGTTGACCCCCTGACTGGAATGTTGGATATACAAAAAAATGCGGCTTCAAAACTGTTGGAGACCCAAAAGAAATAAAGCCCTAAAAACTAGACATTTTTTTGATCATCTCAAAAACCATTCAAAATCAATAGTTGGGTATATATTGGATTAGATACAGACACAATTATCCGGATTAAATCAATATACCTTTCTTCGCTTTGGCCAAATGTCTAATGCGTCATTTATAATTCGGAGTGCGTATTCTCCTCCATATTGGTCCTGGTTTTCATTTAGTGAAAATTCTTTGGATTTGAATCTTTCCCAATCATCTTTTGATAATAGGTGATCCAGTTTTCCGTATTGGAAAGCGTTTATTGCCATGAGGAATAGATAAGGAACTTTTGTATTTTTTGCTTCTTTCATCAAGAGGTCAAAAGCAGTTTCAGTTTGGCCGTGCTTACCAAGGGTTTGAATAGCCATTACTCGATTGGTTGCACTTGGATCGTTTATGGCTATTGTTTTCAATTGGTTGATACTGGATTCTTCAATGTTTTCAGTCCGGAAGAGGCCATAAATGCCCCAATATCGAATGACCGGATTTTTGGATTGGATGGAAGTTTCATATTTATTGGGCCCCTGACTGGACAGTTTAGCTGTATGTAGGATGTCTTCGACCGGATATTCCGGACTTTGTGCGAACTCATAAATCGTTTTGTACTTTTTATCGCTCCCGATCAATTCATAAATCATTGGTTCGGGAATTAATCCAATGTCTTTTGTGTCAATTATCCATTGATCCAATGCCCGGGAAAGTTTTTCTTGTGTTTTCTTATACTTTTTTTCACCTGCTAAATTTTCTATATTCCAGGGATCTTTCTGGATATTGAAGAGTTGCTCGGTGGGTTTGGGTTTAAAAAACAGGCTCTGCAATCGATTGGTTTTACCCGCATCATAATGTTTTTCCCAGGCTCCCCAATTGGTTTGTACTGAATGTCCGTACCTGGAATCCCTTCCCCGTGGTTTGTGTGGGTAGAAGTTGTAAATGTAATAATGTGTCCCGTCCGTGACCGCCCTGGAAAAATCATAGCGCGCTCCCATCCTATCCCTGTAAAAATAGGTATAATCCGGGCCCTTTTCTTTGTCGGGCCCCAGGAATATCCTGCCTTGCATTTTCGCAGGTACAGTACTTTCTGTAATGGACAATATTGTTTTCGGGAAGTCTATAAAACTTACCAACTCATCATTGGGTTGTCCTGAGGGTGTAGGATTGAGGTGTTGCCATTTTTTTGGAAAATAGACAATTAATGGTATGTGGGTCCCCCTGGAATAGATATATCTTTTGGATCCTGACAATTGGCCGCCGTGATCGGAATAGAAGAATATAATTGTATTGTCCGCTTTGCCGGATTGTGCCAATTCTTCGAGTAATGTTCCCACTTTGGAATCCATGAATGTTATTTGATCGTATAATCTGGCCCAGTCCTGGCGGATTTCGGGTAAGTCGGGATGGTAAGGAGGAAGATTAATAGACTTTGGGTTGATCCTGGGTGATTTTGGGAGATCCTCATTCGACACATAGTGCTTTATTCTGTCTTGGCTCAATTGGCTTTCATGGGTGTTGGTTATGTTGAAAACTGAGAAGAAAGGTGTTTTATCCGGCGCATTTTTCCAATGGGCTTCACTACTTACTTCATCCCATAATAGCTTTTTTTCTTTTTCGTAATTCGAATTATAATCGGTTTTTGAATTATTCGTGCAGTAGTAGCCATTTTCTCGCAGAAGGGAAGGGTAATTCGGAATATTTGCAGGAAGTTGGGGCATACTCCTCATTTGATGGGTCCCTAATGTAGTGGAATACATTCCCGTAAGAATAGTCGAACGGGAAACTGCACATACGGGAGCATTGGCAAAAGCCCGGGTGAATAATGTCCCCTCTTCTGCCAGTTTGTCGATATTGGGTGTCAGGGCTTCCGAATCTCCATAACAGCTCAAATAAGGGCTGATATCCTCGCAAGTAATCCATAAGATGTTGGGTTTTTCATGGTTTTGTTGTCGAAATGATGACACTTGTATAAGCGAGAAGATAATGAATAAATAGAGTGCTTTCATTTTGTTTGGATTTTAGAAATTAACCTAAGGCTAATTTATTGAATTAAATTATTAACTCCAAATATTATGTCTTATGTGTCTTTATAAACCCGTTGTTAAAGTATGTTTTTTCCTTTCTATGTTCTTATTTGTTTTTGGGTGTGGACGAGAAATCATTAATGATCAGTTTATCCGACCATATATGGATAATCCTGCCTACTGGCAATACAAAGGGGAACCGGTCCTGCTTTTGGGAGCTACGGATGACGATAACTTATTTCAGATGAATGACCTGGAGTCTCATCTGGATGAACTGGTAGAGTGCGGGGGCAACTATATCCGGAATACCATGAGTTTTCGGGATTCCGGAAATGTAAATCCATACCGAGAAATGGATAGAGAAAAGTACGACCTGGAAAAATGGAGTGAGGCGTTTTGGGAGAAATTTTCCAACCTTTTGAAGTGGACCAATGAACGGGACATTATCGTTCAGATTGAAGTATGGGACCGGTTCGATTATTCCCGGGAGTATTGGCAAAAGAACCCCTTTAACCCCCAAAATAATGTGAATTATGAATACGTCGATAGCCTTTTCGAGCAAGAATATCCGTCCCATCCCTCTGCTGATCGCCAGCCTTTTTTCCATACGATTCCGGGGATGCCTATGTACCATACCGGGCTGGGCCGGATCCGGGAACACCAGGAACGGTACATTGATAAAATGTTGAGCTATACGCTGGAGTACGGAAATGTACTGTATTGTATGAACAATGAAACTACTTCCCCTGTGGAATGGGGAAATTACTGGATTGACTATATCCGGGCAAAAGCGAAGGAAAAAGGCAAACAGGTACACCTGACCGATATGTACGATCATTTTTTCCGCGTGAGTACTTGTGAACGGTGTCTGGACCTGATCGCACAGCCGGAGTATTATACCTTTATGGATGTATCCCAGATCAACAGTCGGAATTTTGGCCAGCTGCATTGGGATACCTTGCAACGGATCATGGAATTGCGCGATCAATATACTCTTCGTCCTGTAAATAATACCAAGATATACGGCGGAGGGGAATCGAATTGGGGTTCGGGAACTAATCAAGACGGGGTAGAACGATTTTGCCGGAATGTGATCGGGGGCTGTGCTTCTGTCCGTCACCACAGACCACCCTCCGGTAATGGGTTGAATGAAAAGGCCATCGCGTCGATACGGGCGACCCGTCAGGTGGAAGAATGGGTGAAGTTCTGGAATGTAGCTCCTGCTATGGAATTGTTGGGTGACCGGGAAGAGAATGAATGCTATTTGGCGGCTAATGAAGGGGAGGAGTATGTGTTGTACTTCCCATTAGGCGGTGAGGTGACATTGGATTTAGCGGATTGGGAAGGGGCTTTCGATGTGAAGTGGATAAGTGTGAGTACAGGAGAACCTGAGAAAGAAGATACTATAAGTAGTGGGCGAGAGGTTCCTATTGAAGTGCCGGATAATGCAGGATGGTATGTTGTGCTGAGGCGAATCTGATTTTCTTATTTCGCCATAATTCACTTTTCAATAAGTGAATATGAATTAAAAAATCACTTTTGTAAAAGTGATTTTTTAATCGATGGAAAGTATCTGATTGAAGTGGGCGGAGCCTCCAAGGGAAGGAAGCAGATTTCGGGGAAAAAGAATGCATATCTGGCTCTTGACGATATTGAATATCCGGATGGAAATAAAATACCGCTGTGGTTGTTTGGGTTTTTGTATTAATATTTGAATTTTCAGACTTAAACCTTTTTCTCTGATTTTTAACTTGGTTTCAAAATAACTATCTTTGAGTTATGGACAAAGGGACATTAGATATTATTTTACAGTTTAGGACAATTATCTTAGCTCTTTATGGAGAAAGATTGTCACAAGTGCTTCTATTTGGTTCTTATGCCCGCGGTGATGCGAAAGATGAGTCGGATCTGGATTTTCTTATTGTGTTCTGAGGGATAAAAATATTTCAGTATTTAAAGAGATTGAAAAGATCAATGACCGTGTTTACGATCTTTCTCTGAAGACGGGTAAAGTAATTTCTTTCGTTCCGACTACAAAAGAGGAATTTGAAAGATCTCCTAATCATTTATACAGGCGGGTCAAAGCTGAAGGTTTGACAGTATGAATGAAGAAATCAGAAAAGTTGGTCTCAATTAAGATGTTATAAATTCATAAGCAGCTAGGAGTTCTACTACCTGTCCTTCTTTTTCGAATCGATCCTTATGGTCCTTTGTTACGATCACCCCTTCGGTTAATTTAAAGAACTTCATTACTTTCAGGAGCCCGTTGAGCTCACATTCAAAGTTTGTGTCCCCTATCCTGTGGCATACCTGGATGACGTGTGACGCTTTTTTTTTTCAAAGACTGGAAATCACATTCTCCTTTATCTTTGAAATAAAATGAACCACACTTGTCCCGTCCTTAGGGATAGGAACATAGATACATAGACGCTCACATTGAAAAGAAAAAACAGAGGTAATCTTTATGTAAAAATCTATGTGCATCTATATGTCTATGTGGTTCAAAATAAGAGATCGGGATTCGATAAGTCATTGGTTCCGGCTTGCTCGGGTTTGGAGTGGGTATGAAGAACAAATGTTTTTTTCTTCTTACTTTTAGCATTATGAAGAGAAGGCAGGATGATGGATTATGGAAAGGGCTCTTGGAAGATGTATTTGATGACTTCCTTCGTTTTATTCTTCCGGACGTGGATCAATACCTGGATCTGGACAGGGGAGTAGTTTTTTTGGACAAAGAGTTGGAACAGTTGTTCCCGCCGGAGGACGATGAGTTTTCCCCAAGATTTGTTGATAAGCTGGCGAGGGTCTATACCCGTGAAGGTGAAGAAGAATGGGTATTACTTCACACGGAAGTGCAGGGAAATTATCGCAAAGATTTTTCCCGTCGTATGTTTACATACTATTATCGTATATTGGATAAATACAATAAACCGATTTCGGCATATGCAATTTTAACAGAAGATAATAAGCAGGTTCGGTCTAACGCTTATGAACGAGAGTTTTTGGGAACCAGGG
Source organism: Membranihabitans maritimus (assembly GCF_021729145.1). Taxonomy (GTDB): domain Bacteria; phylum Bacteroidota; class Bacteroidia; order Chitinophagales; family Saprospiraceae; genus Membranihabitans; species Membranihabitans maritimus. The sequence goes on from NZ_JAJSLW010000037.1 coordinate 5,892, forward strand.
TCAGATACCAATTTAATCTGTACAAAATTTTTGACTGGGAAGATGAAGCGTTGATAGTTCACGAAAATCCGTTTGCCCTGGTAGTAATGATAGCGAAAGCTGCATTTGCCGGCAAAGAAATTAAGAATAGTGAACAAAGAGATGAGAGATTATTAAAATTAAAGGTTGAGTTGACACGAGAGCTTATAAGGCGTCAAATGACAAAAGAAAAAATCCGAATACTAATGAACTTTTTACGCTATTATATACGTTTTGATAATATAGAAAATAATATAATTTTTGAACAAGAAGTTGAGAAGCTGACACAAAAAAATAAAACGATGGGAATCGAAGAATTATTACTGGATCGCGCCAAACGACAAGGTATCAGGGAAGGCATGGAAAAGGGCATGGAAAAGGGCATGGAAAAGGGCATGGAAAAGGGCATGGAAAAGGTAGTTCGAAACCTTATTGTTCAATTGGGCTTTACGGATGAGCAGGCTGCAAGCGTAGCCGAAGTACCTGTAGAATTTGTACGAAAAGTCCGCAGTTCTTTAAACGAAAAGTGATTTTGGAAGATTTGACCGTTGGAATGAGAAATTGCAGATAGTTGTATTGAATACGGATGATTTCCCGGAAGATACAGAGAATCTTATTAAACATTCATAAATCTATAACCAGATACGAGTTAGACTATATTTTTTAGAGTGTGTTTAAAATTGGCTTTTGAGTCGATGCAGAGCAAATTTTGTTCTGGACGAGGCCAAAGGAGATGACGAATAAAGTGCCTGGCGAAGCGGCACCGATGGCACTAAATGTGCGATCGATGAGGAACCGGAAAATACTTTTTCCGGGTGGGTTCCAGCCAAAGCTACGTGACCGACGCACAACGAAGTACAGGATAAAATTTGCCGGCGGCAGGCCAAAGTGTTAAATTTAAACATGCTCTTAATACGATTACTGTCTAACCGCCCAACAAGCCCACCATCCAGTATCCCAACAACCCGATAACCATCAAATCCATATTCGGATTCACAGAAGATCTTAAGCTTTTCAATGCCTGATGAAGGTGGTTTTTTACGGTATTGGGAGAAATGCCCAGTTTTTTGGCAATGGATTGGTTGGAAAGTCCTTCTTTTTTACTGAGTGTGACGATCAATTTTTGCTGTGGGGGTAAAATGTCGACGGTTTGGTTAAAAATTTCGTCGAAATATTCTGTTTCAATTTGTTTTTCAGCTTCCGGCTTCTGAAAATTTGTCCCTAATGGTGTTTCTTTCCATTCTCTGATAAGGTGATCGCGATAATCTCTTTCATTAGCTGCTTTTCTCAAATGGTCAAATATAATGTTTCGGGTCATAAGGAATATGTAACTATTGATCTCCTGAATTTCAACAATTTGATCTCCTTTTTTACACAATTTATAAAAAACTTCCTGGGTCAAATCTTTGGCTAACTCTCGATCTCCCAGGTTCTTAACGAAGAACCCAAATACCTTATCACGGTATTCATTAAATAAGCTTTTTATATATTCCTTATTCATTTTGATTTGGTCTATCCGAAAGAAAGAAGGTTAAATTGATCCTAAATGCAATTATAATCCAAATTTTTTTAAAAAAAAATAAATCAACTAGTACGATAAAATTTTTCAAACGTCTTATACTCTAAATTTACGCAAAATATTTAATGCGCAAAATTTATTTAGGTTTTGAGTGTTATTTAAAAATTAAATATAAGTAGGTGGGTAATAATAAAAAAGTAAAAGTTTTATATCAGAAATACCTTGACAGAACTTGTTCGACTCAGGAATTGGAAGAACTTTTTGATCTTTTGAAGAGTAATGAAGAGTTATATTCTTTAAAGCACGTATTGAGAAATGAGTGGAATAACGAGGTTGTTTCAGAAAGGATGGATTCATTGGATTGGGATACATTTCTAAAGAGATTTGAAGAGAAAGAAGGTGATAATTATTTGAAGAAAACTAGAAAAACGTCTTGGATACGTCCGGTTTCAGTAGCAGCGGGGTTTTTGCTAATTATCGGTCTATTTGCCTGGTTTTGGTTAAACCGTACCCAAATAAATGTATACCAGACCGGATTTGGAGAGACACAAGAAATTGTATTAAATGACAATAGTAAAGTTAAACTCAACGGCAACACGAAATTAACCTGGGACAAAAATTGGGAACGTAGAGAAATTCGTACTATAGAGATTGAAGGAGAAGCTTTTTTTGATGTTGCCCACAACGAAGAAATACCTTTCCAGGTAGTTACTCCTGACCTGACGGTTAATGTAACCGGAACGACTTTTAATGTAACAAATCGCAGGAACCAGACGGATGTATTTCTGGAATCGGGAAAAGTAAGACTGCTGCTTAATCCTAAGGGAGACATAGAAGAGACTTTGTCACCAGGAGGAGAAGTAGGTAGTAAAAATGAACTGGCGGATCGAAATGAGATAATTCCCAGTGTCGTTGAGATGGTGCCGGGGGATCTATTAAGTTACTCAAGCATCAAAAATAAAATAATACAAAAGAAAAATACTACGACCAAAGAATCCGCATCCTGGAAAACCGGGTCATTAATTTATGAGGACATGGAGCTGGACATAGTATTGAAGGAACTCAACGATGTGTACGGAAAGACATTTGAAGTTCAGGATAGCAGCTTACTGGATATGAAGGTGGACGTGAGTGTCCCTTCGTCGGACTGGGAGACAGTAGTAGGATTAATGAAATTTATGGTAGATGCTGAATTTTTAGAAGAAAATGAAAAGGTAATAATAAAATAGTGACTGGGGAAAAAATTTAAATTACTGTTGGAGCAGTAATGTAAAGTTCAGTCTTTTTTCGAGACAAAATATTCCCCAATCACGGGATTGAATAACTCTTTAAATCAAATTTCGATGAAATTACAAATTTTACTTCAATTAAAAGTAAAATCAAAAATGCTTTTATTGTGGATGATGGTTATGGTATGGCAATTGCCCCTGTCAACAGGGAAGAATGCTCCCGTATCCACCTCGGACAACCAGGAAATATTGCTTATTGAAGCCATTCAGCAGATAAGTGAAAAGTACCAGGTTCTTTTTAATTATGACCGATCTATTGTTTCAAATGTGAAAGTGAATTATGACCCTGCTGTTTCCAGTAATGTAGATGAAGCTATTTCTTCCGTATTAAAAGATACGGATTTAAAGTATCATATGTTCAACCACAGGTATGTAGTGATTTATAAGAATGATAGGCAAGGAATAGAATCTCTGAAGGAAATGATACGTCATTTTCAGGAAATTGTGGATGATAAGGAGGAAGACATAAAAAGGGAGTTAGTTCCTACTCCAAAATTACTGAGAACATCAATAATCAACAGCATTGATTCAAAAAAATTGGTACTGGATGTTACAGGTAAGGTAGTTGATGTAAATGGTACACCACTTATTGGTGTCAATGTTTTAGTAAAGGGTACAGACAATGGAACCGCTACTGATTTTAATGGAGAATTCACACTAAACGATGTAAATGAGAATGCTGTAATTGTGTTTTCATATATCGGATATCAGACTACGGAAGTCCCTATATCAGGCAGGACAAATTTAAATATTACTCTTTCCGAGGACACCCAGACGTTGGAAGAAGTGGTCGTTGTTGGATATGGATCTCAAAAGAAGGCAGATCTTACCGGTGCGGTTGCTCAGGTAGGAACGGAAGAACTGGAAGCATTGCCTGTATATAATGTAGAACAAGCTCTTATCGGAAGAGCCAGTGGAGTACAAGTTACACAGAACTCAGGCCAACCTGGATCCAGGATAGAAGTAAGGATTCGTGGTGGAAATTCAATGATTGGTAGTAATGGTCCATTGTATGTGGTAGATGGATTTCCAGTGACGGGGGGAATTAATTTTCTCAATCCATCGGATATTGAATCTATGAATATCTTAAAAGATGCATCCGCTACAGCTATATATGGAGCACGAGGTGCAAATGGAGTAGTTATTATTACAACGAAAAGAGGAACACAGGGTGAAAGTGGAAAGATATCTTTTTCTGGGTACTATGGTGTGCAAAATGAAATTAATCGTTTTGATGTATTAGATGCCAAGCAATATGCTGAAGTTGCAAACGAATGGTTAAGAAATAATGGTGATCAACCATTTTTTGACGTTAACCAAGTGCAGGATCCTGGCACGGATTGGCAGGATATAATTTTTAGAGCAGCGCCTGTTCAAAACTATACACTTGACTTCAGTGGCAGAACTGATAAGACAAATTATTCTCTATCCGGCAACTTTTATCAACAAGATGGAATTATAATTAATTCTGGTGTGAAGAAAGGTTCATTTCGTCTAAACCTTGATCATGACATAAAAGATTGGGTTAGCCTGGCCACTAATTTGAATATTTCAAGAAGACAAAACAGGACAGTTCCTGTGAATAATGGAACGCGTGGGAATAACTTGTATTCTGGCGCTCTTTCTGCGCCTCCGACGCTGCCGGTCTATGATGAAAATGGACAATACACTCGAATTGAACAGATTTATTCTTTTGGTTCAATTGATATGAGAAATCCTCTTTTGTGGAGTGAACCAAGGAAAAGTCAGACGGTAGCTAATACAATACTTTTTAATAGTGCTCTTGATTTTAAATTGGCAAAGGGATTAACTTTTAAATCCAGATTTGGTTTAGAATATGAAGATACCGAAAGTGAAGGTTTTAGTCCTATTATCTTTCCTAATGATCGAGGGGGTGCTTCAACAAGAAATTCCGGATGGAATTCATTTCTTAATGAGAACACACTGAACTATGCCTTGGATTTTAATGACAATAGTAAGTTAACATTGTTGGCAGGTAATACATATCAATCATATAGGAGTCAATTTACATCCATTTCGGTGTCGGGATTTTCCAACAATATCACTGAAAATTATAATTTGGGATCTGCTGAAACCATTAATCCTCCTTCATCAGGTATTTCAGAATGGAAGTTGGTTTCTTTTTTGGGTAGAGGTACTTATGATTTTCAAGGGAAGTATTATTTAACCGCAAGTGTTAGAGCAGACGGATCCTCTCGATTTGGAGACGATAATAAGTGGGGTGTTTTCCCTTCAGGAGCTATTGCCTGGCGAATTTCCGAGGAAGAGTTTTTGAAAGACAATGCGAATATTGATAATTTGAAATTGAGATTTAGTTACGGGGTTACCGGTAATACAGCATTGTCACCCTATCAATCACTAAATAGGTTGTCATCGGTAAAGTATATTTATGGCGATAATTCTGAAAGTGTAGGATTTGCACCCTCTGGCATAGCTAATAGTCAATTAAGGTGGGAGACTACAAATGAATTTGATGTGGGGCTGGACTTTGCGCTATTAAACGGAAAATTCGATTTTACATTAGATTATTACAGGAAGAATACTTTTAATCTTCTCGCTTCTGTTCCGTTACCGCCTTCGGTAGGATTTGGATCAATTCTCCAGAACGTAGGTGAAATCCAAAATCAAGGTGTCGAATTCAGTGCCGGAGTGAACATTTTTGATGGTGATTTTAAATGGGATATAAGAACCCAGGTTTCCACTAATAATAATAAGGTAGTCAAATTAGCTGGTGATAGCGATGTTATTTCAAGTGGTCAAAGTACCGGATTGTCAGGGATGAATATTGCCCGTGTAGGTGAACCATTAGGTAGTTTTTTTGGATATGTAGAAAATGGACTTGATGAAAATGGTTTAATCAAATACCAGGACATAAATAATGATGATTTGATTAATGCAGCTGACCGTATTATTTTAGGGACGCCATATCCCGATTTTATATATGGTTTTAATACAAATTTATCATATAAAGGATTTGATTTAAATATCTTTTTTCAGGGATCAGTTGGAAATGACATATTTTTCAGGACAGCGTATACAAACTTAAATTCTTTTCAAAGAGGGCAAAATCAATTTGCAGATCTTTTTGGGAATTATTGGACAGCAGAAAATCCAAATCCCAATGCTAAATACCCGGTGATTAGCAGTCAAACCCAGATGCGAGCTTCCAATCGGTTTATCGAAGACGGTTCATATTTACGGTTAAAATCAATTCAATTGGCATATAATTTACCATTAAATAAATGGGGCTTGACGGGATTTGAATATGGCAGAATTTATATTAAGGGAACCAATCTATTAACATTTACAGACTATATCGGATTGGATCCCGAAGTAAATACTGCTGGTACGGATTCACAAAGTATTGGAAGCAGGTTACAGATAGGAATAGATGAGTCTGCTTATCCAAGTTCAAAAGTTATTGGTGCCGGAGTTCAATTGAATTTCTAAAAAATAAAAATTGAAAGATGAAAAAGATATTAATTATAGTAACAATACTTATCGGATTTTTTTCTTGTGAGGAAACATTAAAAGAAGTACCAAAAAACTTTATTTCCAAAGCGAATTATTACCAAAATGAGTCTGATGCTGAAGGAGCAATAACAGGGGTTTATTCTTCTTTTGCAAATAACTATGGGATTACTTTCTGGTTGTTTTCAGTATTACACAGCGATTATGCAAACGGGCGGGGGTCTCAAGCTCCTATTTCTTTTTTTGATCAAATTCTTGATCAATCAAATATAAATCGAGCGGGTAGTATATGGAGTTCCTTCTATTCTACAATAAACCGTGCAAACTCTGTCTTGGATAATGTACCTGGTATTGTTGATATTGATCCACAGGTTCAAAGTAGAATCTTATCAGAAGCTTATTTTTTTAGGGCTTTATCTTATTTTAACTTAGTCCGTGGTTTTGGTGCTGTGCCAATAAAAACCTCAGAAAGTGTCGATGTCAGTACTTTGGCTAATCCGCGAGAGTCAGAGGCTGCCGTTTATGAATTGATTTTAAGTGATGCCCTGGAAGCAGAGAAAAATTTACCTGAAAATCTGGATAGTAAAAGTGGAAGACTGACAGTATGGGCGGCTAAAATGTTATTAGCAGAGGTTTATTTAACTCTGGAGCAGTGGGCAGAAGCTGCCCGAGTATCTAAGGAAATTATAGATAATGGGCCATTTGATTTGATACCAGTTAATGAATCTGAAGATTTTTATAATATTTTTGCTACCAATACCAATCCTGAATACATCCTGGCAGTACAACATTCAGAGACTCGTCAATCTAGTATACCCACATTTATACATAGAGGTAATACCCCTCCATATAATTATGGAAGTGCTGGATATTTTGCCTGGTTACCAGTATTGGAATCATTTTTAGGAGAAGAATGGAATGATAATGATTTACGCAAAGGTTTCAATCTTTATGATAGTTATTTAAATAGTGATGGAGAGTGGGTACAACTACCTTCTTCCTCTCCTGTACTTTTTAAAAAGTTTATTACAAATGAGGCAGGATTAAGTATTTATAGTAATCCAGTGTTTCGTTTTGCTGAAGCCTATTTAATTTTTGCTGAATCGGAATCTATGGCTAATGGAGGACCTACAGCTGAAGCTGTTGATGCTTTGAATACAATAAAAAGAAGAGCATATGGATATAACATCAATTCTGCCTCTCCCATAGATTATACTGCGGATATGAGCTTGGAAGAATTTCAAGATGCTGTATTACAGGAAAAAGCTTACGAATTTTTATTGGAAGGTAAAAGATGGTGGGATTTGAAACGTACTGGTAAAGTTGAAGTAGAATTGGAAAGAGCAGGTAAGTCATTTATTGATGAGAGGTACTTGTGGCCTATCCCCGAAAATGAAATTAATAATAATCCGGAAATAAATCAGGAAGATCAGAATCCTGGTTATTGAGTGTCACGAAACGATGCAGATTATGAATAGTTGATAAGCAGCATTGTGGCTGCACAATTGATGAGGGT
>NZ_JAJSLW010000038.1 GCF_021729145.1 Membranihabitans maritimus
TAAGAGCCGTATGATGCGAGAGTATCACGTACGGTTCTGTGAGAAACTCGGGGGGAAGTTCCCCGGGTTTACTCGACGAATAAAGTCAAAAAAAAATGGTTAAGATAATATGAGTAGAATAACTAGTTTTAGGTGTAGGTGGCACTCACTTACCTTAATGATTATATCGTTAATCTTTATATTTTCATGTTCTCAGCCTGACGCTTATAAGTCAAATATCGATAAAATTATTTCCCACTATAATTTGCAAATGGAAATTGGACTTGATCAATATGGGGTGGAGTTTACAGATTTTTGGATGGCTAGTCTTGATACTTACCACAAGAAGTACCCGGAGCGTCTTGAAAGACCTGCCCACATTCCCAATCGGGTCTATTTGGATCGATATATAGACGCACCAAATGGTTCAACTCTTTACTGGGACATACCATCCGTCGTTTTAATGTATAATCTATCGAAATTTACAGATAATGAGAGTTATAAAAATAATGCGCATAACTATGTTAAATCATTTATGGAAAATTGCATAGCTCCAAATGGTGTGTTTTTATGGGGGAATCACTACTATTATAACGCATTTGTTGATAGTACTGTGAAATTTGGTTCGGAGCCAATCCCCATCAATATTCCAACAGAAATGGGGAATATGCATGAAATTAGACCCTTTGTACCGGCATGGGATGTTTTTTGGGAAATTGATGCTAAAATTACCGAAAATGAAATTCGACAAGCAATTCAAAATCATTTATCCGATAAGAATACAGGACAATTTAATCGACATGCAGAACCAGGAAAGCATGCTTTCCTTGAAGCAGGTGGCGTTTTAGTGTATTCACTGGCATGGCTGTACGATAAAACTAAAGACATTTCGTTACTTGAGACGGCTGATAAAATAATCAATTATAGTTTTAGTAACAGAAATAAAAGAACCGGTTTAATCCCAAATAGTCCTACAAGTGGCAGGTGGGATAGTTTTACTTCAACAACAGAAGTGGGTCTATGGTCAGGGTGTATAGTAAATGCTTCAAAATGGGCTACTAAAGAATATGCAGAAAAGTGGATAAATATCGCTGAGTTTGCTGTGAGCTCCTGGTTAAATTTTGGATGGGATCAAAATGTAAATAAATATTACGGGATGCTAAACATTTCTGATGGTTCCTGGATTCAAAGAGAAAATGATTATCCCTATATGCCTGACAACCATTCAAATTTATGGCACCCTTTATTCCCCAGGCACGATTATCCGATGAGTTTTGCCGAAACTTGTCTAAGCCTTTACATATTAACAAAGAAAGAAATATTTAAAGAAAGTTGCATCCGATGGAAAAGTATTATTAAATCAGAACTTCCTGCCCGAATGGGAATGGGTGCTTATGCCGAACATTATGGTCGAGTAATATGGTTTTTACTTTCATGTGCTGAGGAACTTGAGGATATTTCATTTAGATATTTAGCAGAGGAAGTTGCAGAGGAGTCAATTAATGTTTTATTTGCTCATGATATGTTTCGAGGGCATCCGGGAGAGAATCGATATGATGCTGTAGATGGAGTGGGAATCCTTTCTTTAGCATTGTTATGGCTTGATTCAAACCAAAAGCCTGATTTGATGGGGTTATATTTTTGAGGGTATTTTTTAATCATAATCTAATAGGTTATTTAATCATCAGTTCAAATAAGATTGTTTCATCCTACAAGAGCTTCTGTTTTTTATATGCAATGTGCTTCCAAATTCAGAAGAAACCCGAAATCTTTCCTTAATTAAATTCTCAAAATAAATTCATGGTTTTACGATTGTAAAAATCATAGTTTATTATTGTCTGTCCCCAAACTGAAATAATCAATTTCATGCAATTATCCGGAAAACAATCGTCGGATCTTACGAACGTAATATTCCTGTGGCAGTAGGGTTTTTTCCTTAATTCCATAGATAGTACCTATTAACACTTAATACTTTTTTTAATCTTTAGATATCCATAGAAAATAACCACACTCATCATCATTCCGCAAGGATACGGGATCGTATGCGGATGTCGTCCATTTTCCCAGACACATCTAAGCCCGGCCATGCGGCCTGGACAAGTCGGACAATTGTATTGGGTTTTGGGATCCTAATATTCAGGGCGCAACTCAATGGTTTGTAAAAATCGGCTCGTATTTTTTCTTTAATTTTTAATTATACCTATCTTTGTGACATCTGAAAGGGGTGCCTAAGTTTTTTACATGATTACAGGCTGAGAGTATACCCTTCGCGAATGAAAAGCTACTAAAGCTTATTTCACCGTGAGCACCTGATCCGGGTAATGCCGGCGTAGGGAGTTTTGGATTTCAATTTTTTTTTTGAACAGAATCTTGATCAAGTGATTGTTCGGTTTTATGTAATTATTGGATTTAAAAAACAAAAAATAGAATTATCAAGTGGGGATATGACTGATAGTAGTGATAGCACTTTATGAGATCCTTTCCCTGCTCATGATATAACAATTTGTTTAGCATGCAATTCAGCGATTGAAATTGCGCGATTAACTAATTGAAAATGGATGATTATGAATAGGATACTAATTTTGTTACTGGTATTTTCTGCTGGTTTTGTTTCGGGGTTCGGCCAAAACACAATAACAGGGAATGTTGTTTCTGAGTCCGGGGAAACCTTGATTGGCGCTCATGTAGAAGTGTTTCCCGGAGGAGTGGTTGCAACTACAGATTCGGATGGCTTTTTTGAAGTTGTAGGCCTGGAAAATAATACCTACAGGCTGGTGGCTACATATCTGGGGTATAAACCGTTTGAAATTTCATTGGACCTGGAAGGAGATATAAATATCCAATTGGAACTAAGGGAATCAGCTGTAGTTACCGATGAATTGGTAGTGGAAGGCGTGAGAGCCACTGAAAATTCTGCTACCACTTACTCCAATCTGGGAGAGGAGGATATAGCCAAAAATAATACCGGCCAGGACCTACCTTTTTTACTTCAAATGACCCCATCAGCGGTAATAACATCTGATGCAGGTCATGGAATCGGATATACAGGAATGCGTATCCGGGGATCTGATGGTACGCGAATTAATGCCACTATCAATGGAATACCACTTAATAATGCGGAGAGTCAGGGAGCCTTTTGGGTGAACCTGCCCGATTTTCTCTCGTCGGTAAATAGTTTGCAAATACAAAGAGGCGTCGGAACATCTACTAATGGAGCAGGGGCATTCGGAGCGAGTGTGAACCTTTCCACAAATAGTTTGAAATCAGATCCATATATTGAACTAAACAATGGGATTGGTTCTTTTAATTCCATTAAAAATACGGTTTCTGTGGGATCGGGATTAATAAATGGCCAATTTGTGTTGGATGCCCGGTTATCCCGAATCAGTTCGGACGGCTATATCGACAGGGCTTCTTCGGACTTGAAATCTTACTATTTATCCGGTGGTTGGTACAAGGACCGGCAGATCTTGCGATTTAATATAATATCGGGTAAAGAGAAAACCTACCAGGCCTGGAATGGAGTGCCGGAGGACAAGTTGGATACAGACCGTACATTTAATGAATTTACCTATGAAGATCAAACGGATAATTATACCCAAACCCACTACCAGGTACACTATTCCCGCCAATTTACGAGTCGATGGAATTGGAACCTGTCCTTAAATTATACGCCTGGAGAAGGATATTACGAAGAGTATAAAGAAGGAGAGGCTTTCTCGGGATATAATTTGACCCCCATTTCTATTGGAGATTCTATTATTGATCAGACAGATCTCATTCGCAGAAGGTGGTTGGACAACCACTTCTATGGCTTTACCACGCATACTTCCTGGTATCCCACTCAAAATTTGGATATTACAGCCGGTGGTGGTTTTTTCCAGTATTCGGGCCTGCATTTCGGGGAAATAGTATGGGCGAAATACGCGGCGGACTCTGAAATTTATGACCGGTATTACGAAAACGATGCATTGAAAAATGATGGGAATATTTATTTAAAAGCAAACCTGGAAGCAGGGGAGGGGACATTCTACGGTGACTTGCAATTGAGAAGCGTATACTATTCTTTCCTGGGATTGAATCGCAATGGAGAGTCGGTGGAACAAGATGCAGATCTTTTATTTTTTAACCCGAAAGTAGGGTACACCCATACCTTTAATCCCGGGTTGTCCGGTTATATTTCTTTAGCAAAGGCTACCCGTGAACCCAATCGCGATGATTATACCGAATCCAGTCCTGAAAGTAGACCGGAAGCTGAAAAATTATACAATCTGGAAACAGGAGTAAGGGGCCGGAGTTCACGATATCAGTACAATGTAAATTTTTATTATATGCATTATATTGACCAATTGGTACTCACCGGTAAAATTAATGATGTAGGAGGATATGTGCGGAGTAATGTGGATGATAGTTACCGTATGGGGATAGAGGCCGATGGTGCATTTGCCCTTTCTGACCGGTGGCAGATCGGGGGAAATGTGGCACTCAGCAGAAACAAGATTAAGAATTACGAAGAATACCTGGATGAGTACGATGTCAATTTTGATTATTTGGGGCAAGAAAGAAACGTATACGAAAATACGGACATCGCTTTTTCCCCTTCTTTTATCGGAGCTATACAGGCCAACTTCAAGCCCCTGGAGAAGGGGAATATACGGCTGGAAGGGAAGTATGTCTCTCGCCAATATTTGGACAATACATCTTCAGTTGATAAGAGCATCAATCCATTTTGGTTTACCAATTTGAGATTGGATTATACATTTGAACCAAAAACTTTTGAGGCGATACAGGTAGCATTGGACCTGAATAATATTTTCGCTACGGAATACGAGACCAATGGATACACTTACGGTTATATTTACAACGGTTCCAGGGAGGATTTTAACTTTTACTATCCGCAGGCCCGGTTTCATTTTATGTTGTCCCTTAATGTAAAATTGTAAAAAAAATTATATGAGACTATGCCCTTGATATGGATTTTTATCGATGTCAGGGGTGTTTTTATTTAAATTTCATAGCATTTACCTGGGATTATACCCTTCCAGGAGGTAGACTAAAAATTTCCTTTCCGCTTCTCCTGAATCGTTATATAAAATAATAGGGTCAATTTGTTCTACGTGCTCAAAGAAATTATAGAGATCAGGATTGGCATCTTTTTCTTTACCTAGTGTGGAAAATCGAGTCCGGGAATCTATAAATAATGCATCTTCTCCCTGTAAATGGCTTAGATCTGGGTCTACTATAGAGAATTGAAGGCCATTTTCTCCCAGTACATTGGTTGAATACACTTTTTGATCCAGTTGGAAATTGAGTTGAGCCGAAGTTTTGTACCCGTCTGCAGAGAAAATAAAGCGACCGGGGTGCTTTTCAGCTAATTCAGATACTTTATCACCCAGTCTGTTCCACCCCCACCAGGTATCATCAGATTTTACGGAAAAAGGATAGTAAACAACCTGAATAAGAAAAGCAAAGTGAAATATTACACTGGTGTAAATCTGGTATCTCAACCACTTGTGAGGCATGTATTTTGCAGTCAAAATGATTGCCGCGATATAACCGGGCATCATCCAATTCATTTTTACCCAGTAAAAAAGAGAAATAAGCATAAACCCTGCTAAAATAGGAACAGAAAACCACAAAAGGAACTGAGTGGAAATAGACAATGTTTTTATGTTTTTCCAAATTCCCGACTTAATTCCCGAAAGCACACCAAATAGGATAATAAAGAGAACCGGTAGTAGCAAAAATATTTGTGTGCCTATATTCCCGGCAAATAATTTGAGACTTGGGCTAAGGAAATTAATGTCATCGGCCCGCTGGCTGGATTGGAATTTAAAAGATAACCAGTCGTTTTGTATGTTCCAATAGATAACAGGGATGATGGTAATGAAAAAGAAAAGAATTGAGAGGAGAAATCGATAATTAAATAAATATTTCCTTTTGGAATTCGAAAACAGGAGAAATCCCGTGAATCCCACTACCAATACTATTGCTGTATACTTGCTATCAAAGGCCAATCCCATTGCAATACCCGAAAAGATCCAATATCTGGTATTACCTGATTCTACTGCCCTGAATATCATTAATAGAGAAAGTGTCCAAAAGAACATAAGGGGTACATCCGGGGTAGATACCAGTGAGAGAATGGATATAAACATGGTAGATAATATCAGGAAAATGGAGTGTTCCAATTGAAAACCTGATAAAAATTGTCGCGCTAGTAAGTAAAAAATATAAACGGTTCCGCAGGTAATTATAAAATTAGCGGATTTTATAGCAATGGCGTTTTCTCCAAGTATAGTGGTAAAAAATTTGAGCATTAAAGCTACCATTGGGGGGTGGTCAAAAAACGACCAGTCGAGATTTTCGCTGTAAAAAAAATAATACGCATCCTGAGGCATCAACCCCATAACAAAAACTAATAAGATGCGAACCATTACTACGGCAATGATTCCCCATAATACTATATGTATACTGGACAATTGTAAGTTTTTCCCCATTCGTTAGCACTCTTTATTTTATCTGATGAGAAAAAACTTTACCTTATGATTTCCCTCAATCAATTGTTGGTAAAAATAGAATAAATATAACAATCCATTAATTTTCAGTATGTAAAGTGCAAATTCGTATGCAAAAAATTGAGTGCTTAATGACTGTTTACAAGATGGATGTGGTGGCCTTACAGCTTCGGTGTCCTATTCGGAGGAGATGGGAACCAGATATCTATGGTAGTAGAAATGTAATTCACCGTATGTGTGACGAATTTTATTTCCGTTAATTGAAAATCAGTTGTTTACAATCAATGAATGCCATTACTCATGAATAAAGCGGGGAAAGTTAATGAAATCTTGCTCCGTGACTTCAGCTCGGAGAATCTAGTGATAGTAAAGGCTTGTCGAAAGGCATCCCTCGGGGAAAATCCAATTTTTTTAACGTTATTCCAAACCGCGGGGGTTCCATAGGAATCACGATGGGTGAAGCTCCGGGGCAAAAACTACAATTTGTTGGAACTGATCAACCCTGTGGGCTTCACTCCGGAGAACACTTTATTTTGAGAAAGAATCCGGGGTTTTCCGTAATATATATAAATACGACCCATGATTATAGTGACACAAATATTTTCCCCTGGCAAAATAAAGTTTTCAGCATCATGTGAGGAGTCCATTTCTGACAGGTCACCACAATTATTTATATGAACCCAGCATCATTGGTAAGAGGGTATAATTCAACTGGATGGAATTAAACAAGTATTATAGTATTTAATTTGTCAAGATCCTGTCCCTGTTTAAAACAGATTCGGATTGTAAAATACAGCAAACTGTAAATACCATTTATCAAACCCGGTTACTTGTTGATTGAGGATTCCTGCCTGGAAAGAAAGTTTGGAATTTACTTTGTATCCCAGGGCTCCATATAATCGATTTCGGTCGAAAATGGTACCTGAAGAATTGAGAAATACCTCATCGTAAAATGCTAGAAAAGGGGCGTTTGTAGGTTTGTTTGTCAGTGGAATGGTGGCTAATAACCGGTATCGGAATCTTCCCCGGTAATCTTCCTCCACCCATCGTTGTTCTATGCGGTAGCGGTGGTTGAATTTTATACTACCGAGAAATTGATTTAATTGTAGTTCCTGGTAAATCCTATGTTCCGTAGTTTTGGGATCAGAGAAAGAATCTTCGATATCATAAGATGGTATGAATCCATATCCCATGAGGACTTGTGCGTTTGAATTGATATGATAATTAATGCCGGTTCTGAGTAATAGTTGTTCTATATTGGATATAAAATCGTGATTTCGATATTGAACTTCGGTATGCCAACTGAATTTTTCACTAAGTTGGTTTTGTCCGAAATACATAAGCCAATTTCCGGTCTGTCTGTCCGGGCTTTGAGATAAGGCCGCACTAACAGAACATAGTGAAAAGAGAATAAATAAAAATAATTGATTTTTTACTGGAAAAGATTTTAGAATAGCTAGTTTCATACAAGATTATTTGTCTATTAATTTATTGATAATCGACAGATTGATTAATAAAAATCAACGTCGTATTTTGTTTCCACTTCGTAGATGTGTTCGAGGGCTTCTTTTACTTCTCGTTTATTAAAAATGACATCATAGACCAGGTTGACTATTGGACATTCTAATTGCATTTTTTGGCAATAATTGTAGATGAGTTCGGTCGTAGTTATACCTTCGGTAAGATCTTCATTTTCTTCCATTACCCTTTCTATATCGGTGATTTCGCCCAAATTATACCCAAAACTAAAGTTTCGGCTTTTGGGAGAGGTTGCTGTAGCTATTAAATCTCCGATTCCCGCCAAACCAAAAAAGGAATTAGGATCAATATCCAGTGACCTCCCTATATTCATCATTTCGTGCAGGCCTTTGGTAATGATGATGGCTTCCAGATTTTTCCCCAGGTTTTGACCATTTACCAATCCACTGGCAATGGCTACTATATTTTTTAAGGCACCTGCGATTTCAGTCCCTTTGAGGTGATGAGAACCATATACTTTGAAATTTTTTTGATCGAGTAATTCCCTTCCGGTTTGTATCACTTCGTCATAAGGACTGGCTATGACCGTAGCAGCTGGTAATCCTTTAAGAATCTCCGAACTGAGGTTGGGACCGGATAAACATCCGATACGAACTACATTGGTTTCTCTTTTCAATACTTCACTCATCGTCCTGATGGGAAGGTTCTCGTGGGGCGATATTTCGTAGTTTTTATTGATGTCAGGATGTAATTCAAAGCCTTTGACACAATGGATTATGATGTGTCTGGGACTTAAGTAGGTCGACAGGGACGACATTAAATCCTTGAATTTACGTGAGGGTATGGCAATAAAAATAATTGCGCATTTATCACAGAAAGTTTTGAGATCATTGGTACCTGAAATATTGACAGGTAATTGTTGTCCTAAATGAAAATGGTCAAAATTGATTTCTTTGATTACTTCATCCCTGCGACTGTGCAACAGTACATCAGACTTATTGGAAAGCAACAGGCTAATTGCAGTTCCAAAGTTTCCCGCTCCTATTACACCGATAAGTTTTCTCAAAACCTAAATTTAAAGTGGTTATTTCTTTTTCTTTTTCAATTCTTGTTGCTTCTGTTGTTCCTTCATAGCATCCTCCAATCGCTGTCTAAATTTAGAGGTTTTCTTTGGCTTTTTCTTATACGCTTCCAGTTCCTCATTTATTTTATCATGGTTAATAACCACATTTTTGGTAATGACGGTTTGGGCGATTGTAGTCAGGTTACTAAAGAATAAATAAGCTGTAAGTCCTGCAGCATATGTATTGAAAAAGAAGAAAAACATCACAGGCATGGCGTATTGCATGATCTTCATCATTTTCATCATTTCAGCATTACCCGTAGCGGTACTTTCCATCATTTTTGAATTATAATAGGTATATCCGATCATACTGATGGTATATAAAATGGTGAAGAGTGAAATATGCCCACCCAGGAAGGGGATATCTGCGGGTAAAATAAAAAATGAATCGTAGGAAGATAAATCGGTCGCCCACCAAAAGCTGGCTTGCCGAAACTCTATCGCCGCCGGAAAAAACCGGTAAAGTGCGAACCATATAGGCATTTGAAGGAGCATGGGTAAGCAACCTCCTACCGGATTGACCCCATACTCCTGATAGAGCTTCATGGTTTCCATTTGTTGCTTTTTCTGATCGTTCTTGAACTTCTCCTTTAACTGATCCATTCTTGGTTTCAGTGCCTGGGTTTTGGCCTGCGAGTACAACATCTTATAAGTTATAGGATATAGCGCAGCCTTGACTAATAAAGTCAGGGCAAGAATGGCCAGACCTTTACTCCCTACCAATCCATCCAGGAAATTAAACAACGGGCGAATAACCCGTCGATTGATGGTGCCAAAAATACTCCATCCAAAAGGAATGATATCTTCCAATTCGTGTCCCAGGTTCTTTAAATTATCATAATCATTCGGACCGACATACATTTTCATATTGAAGGTACTGGATCCGGAATTATTGGGAAGCGCAAGGACAGACTGCAATTTTTTGAGATCGGCATGTCCCTCGTCGTAATTTTGTACGGTTAAATTACCTGAACTGAAGGGTTGATCTGTCAATAAAGTAGTATTAAAAAACTGATTGGAATGTGACACCCATTTTAGTGAAGATTCTATTTCTTCTTCATCGTCTCCGGTATAGCTGGTATAGGAAGGGCGACTGTCTGATGATTTATAGTGAATGGTACTATAGGTTTTTTCAAAGGTTGTATTTTTTTCTAACCGGTCCAGGTAAGTCAACCAATTAAGGGTGATATCTTCATTACTGCTTGTCGGAATGTTATTCCATGTAATAGAATAGTCTATTTGAAAACTATTGGGTTGTAGTGCGTAGGTTTGCTCGAGATATCCGCCGTTGGAGGTGTTGATCCTAAAGGTAATAGAAGAACCATCTACCGTAGGTGAAAAATACAGATCCTGGCTACTAATTTCCAGATTGTTTGAGTGAAAAATATACTCAAACCTATCTTTATTATCTTCCAATAAACGAAGTGGTACTTTTACCTCTTTTTTATTCTCATCTTCGATAACCTTCTGATAATTCTTTAATAGAACATCTACGATCCGACCTCCTTTGGAACTGAAGAGGACTTTTAATTCCTCATTTTCCACGGTTATAATTTCTTTTTCTCCGGTTGCAGCCGGTGCAAATACCCCAAAAGTCTGGGAAAGTAATGCCGTATTTTGGGCATTTTGAGCAGAATCTGCCGGTGTATTTTGAATGGTAGCTGATTCATTGGGTTGAATAGTGGCATCCTGGTTATTTTGTGCCTCGACATTCGCGATTGAATCCCTCCTCCGTTCGATCTCTGCCCGCTCTGCTTCTGAGGGTTGATTCATGTATAACCATGCTGCCAAAAGTACCATGATTAAGCCGAACCCCAACATTTGTTTCCTGTCCATATATGTTGTAGTTACTGTGTATTTTTTGTAAAATTACCGCAAAGGTACAATTTTGTTTTATGGGGAGAAATTTATTCGATGAACAAATAAATAATACTACGAACGCCTATAATAAGGCGTTATATTATCTGATTGACCCTGATATAATTTTGAAAGTAGGGGAGAATTCCAAATCACTGGATCAATATCTTTGGTACCGCGAGGCCTCATCGATTACTATCATGACCGGATTCAATCCCTTTTCACAAATCGCTACTGCCGGGGAAAATAGGAGGAATCAATTTCATCTGCAGCAATTGGTGCAGTCACTGGAATTGCCATTTACAGAAGGAATTAATATAGATCCGAAGGGAGATTTTCCCAATGAATATACCATTGGAGTTTTCGATATGGCATTCTATACAGGAATCCAGATAGCAAGGACATTCAGACAGCGTGCTATTTTTTATTATCCTTTCAAAGGGGAAGGTAGGTTGGTATGGTGTAAGTCGAAATATTTTTGAAATAAATTTTTATATAAAAGCTCAATTAGGTATTTTTTAAATATCTCATTATTTTAGCGGACTAAAATACAACAATATATGTTTGAAAGTCTTAATGATCGGTTGGAGAAAGCCTTTATTAATTTAAAAGGCCAGGGGAAATTAACGGAAATTAATATTGCCCAATCAGTTAAGGAAATACGAAGGGCATTGGTGGCAGCCGATGTTAACTATAAAATAGCAAAGGAATTTACGGATAAAGTAAAGGATAAAGCACTAGGGCAGGAAAATGTCCTAACATCGGTGAAACCCGGAGAATTGATGGTGAAAATCGTCCAGGATGAACTGGCCGAATTGATGGGAGGAGAAGCTGCAGAAATTGATATCAAAGGAAATCCGGGCATTGTTCTGGTGGCCGGTTTGCAGGGGTCTGGTAAGACGACTTTCTCAGGTAAATTGGCTAATTATCTTCGCACCCGGAAAAAACTCAATCCATTATTAGTGGCTTGTGATGTGTATAGACCTGCCGCCATCAATCAGTTACAGGTGTTGGGCGAACAAATTAAAGTGCCGGTATTTACGATAGAGGACAACAAAAATCCTGTGGATATTGCCCAAAAGGCCATTGCCCATGCGAAGTCCAATAATTTCAATGTCATAATAGTGGATACCGCCGGTCGTTTGGCTATTGATGAGGAGATGATGAATGAAATATCAAACATCAATGCTGCCATAGATCCTACTGAAGCCCTTTTTGTAGTCGATTCAATGACGGGACAGGATGCTGTAAATACGGCCAAAGCTTTTAATGATGTCATTGATTACGATGGTGTGGTTCTTACCAAGTTGGATGGTGATACACGCGGTGGTGCGGCCTTGACTATTAAATATACCGTAGGTAAGCCCATTAAGTTTACCAGTGCCGGTGAAAAAATGGATACGTTGGATGTGTTTCACCCCGAGCGGATGGCCCAGCGAATCCTGGGGATGGGGGATATCGTATCATTTGTGGAAAAAGCCCAGGAACAATACGATGAAAAAGAAGCAAAGAAGCTAGAGAAAAAGATCCGGAAGAATAAATTTGACTTTAATGATTTTCTCAACCAGATCGGACAGTTACGTAAAATGGGTGACCTCAAAGGATTGATGGGAATGATTCCGGGCATGGGAAAATTGACTAAAAATCTTGATATCGATGATTCGGCTTTTAATAAGGTAGAATCAATTATTTTTTCTATGACTCCAGAGGAACGAGCGAATCCCGAGATTCTTAATATGAGCAGAAAGAGACGCATTGCCAGGGGATCCGGACACAATCTTCACGAAATTAATATGTTTATCAAACAGTTTGACCAAATGAAGAAGATGATGCATATGATGAGTAAAGGAAAGGGTATGGGCAACCTCGCCAATATGATGGGCGGGGGAAATAGGGGAATGATGCCTTGATAAAGATGGGATGTCGGCCACACTATGGTTTTGTGAAGGAAGTAATTAATTATCTGGATCTTGAGCAATAAGATCCGTAGGTTTGTAATTTCCGGGGATAAATGGATATGATAAGCTCCTGGCGACAAGAGGCGTTGCATGAATGTCTATTCTGGCTGTGACGTGAGTACAAAACGGGACCTGCGCGAATCCCGACATTAATTTATTGGGAGTAGAAAATTACACATAAAAGTCGGGGGACAAACAAGTAAAATATCGATTCGGGTATTGATTTCTGGAATATCTTTTTACAAAAGTAGTGGCTGAAACAATTATTTGTTGAACTTGAGTGACCTTATCCTGTAGCCTTCCCTAAATTAGGACAGGTTTAAATTCAACTTTTTGTTTAGAATATTGGTATTAATGTGCCTTAAATGG
>NZ_JAJSLW010000039.1 GCF_021729145.1 Membranihabitans maritimus
TCCAGAACCATTACCGTAAATCCGGCCCCCGAAGCTTCCTTTACCAATGAACCCCAGGACGAAACCATTGAATGCAGCGAAGCACCGCCCACAGGGCAAATGATTGCTTATTTCAATAGTGCAACCGGTAGTTGTACCATCTCCGGACAGGTCATGTCTACCATCTCCGGCTCGCACGATGAATGCGGTGGGTCCTATACCGAATCCTGGACCTTTACCGACGAATGTAACCGAACCATCAACGGTTCCAGAACCATTACCGTAAATCCGGCCCCTGAACCAGAATTTGATGAGGTAGAAAATATTACCATAGATTGTTCAGAAGGAATTCCCCAGAGTACGCAACTTACGTACGATAATGGGATGGAAGGAGCATGCGCAATAAGTGGTGTAGTAACAAGTACAATAGAGGAATTGAATGGTAATAATCTTGCTGCTCAAGTAGAAACAAGAGGTATAAGTGCTATATGCCCACGTATATTTGTCGAGAGATGGAGTTTTACGGATGGTTGTAATAGAACCATCTCAGCAAGTAGGACTATTACTATGGAGGACAATGAACCGCCTGTTATCGCCGTTAACCCGGAGAAAATAATTGATTGTGATGCTGGAGCCATATTTGACCGCCCAGTCATACGGGATAACTGTGATAATAACCTGGATATAGATGTAAGGACTCAATACTTCATACCAGGGGAAGGTTGCAGACACAAAAGGACATGGACCGTAACTGATGATTGTGGGAATGTTGCCATTGCATCACAAATAATTATTATTAAAGACGACAACCCACCTATACTCAAACCTGTACATCCATTATTAGCGGGTCTTGAAGATGGAGATACTATGTATTTTGAATGTAATAAACCAGTATATTTTAGTCCGGATGATTTTGAAGTAGTAAATGAATGCAAAAACTGTCCACAGAATTATAAAATCCATATGGATGACTACGTTAATTATTTCAATTGCGAAAACGGAACCAATGCATTGAAGGAAATAGTGTGCTGGTGGTATGTTACGGATGAATTCGGCAATAAGAGTACTTATACTATTCATATGTTCGCATTAGACCGGATGCCGCCTGATTTCATAAGTGTTCCTGAAGATAAAACGATAGGATGCAATGATCCGGTAATTTTCGGAAAACCAGTGGTAGAAGATGCATGCAGTGATAAAGTTTACTTGACGCATGAAGACGAAATAATCCAAACAGAGGCAGGATCAGCAATACGCAGGACCTGGACTGCTTCAGATCATTGTGGAAACGCAAGTACGGCTTCACAAACTATTACTATTAATGGTTCTATGCCGGTATTTACTAATATTCCTGAGGACAAAACCCTACCATTTGGTTCAGAGCCTACATTTGATGCGCCGACCGTTAATTCTTCATGCGGAAATATCTCTATTCAGGTAATTGGAGAAGACGTTGTATCCGGAAATGATTGTGATGGGTACACCTATACAAGAACCTGGGAAGCAGTTAGTGATCAGGGATTATCTGCGATGACATCTCAGACTATTGAAATAGAAGGCGACACAGAAGGACCTGTAATTACTAATCCACCGGCGGACCTGGTACTCCCATGTGATTCTGATATCCCGGATTATCAACTGGAAGCAACAGACAATTCAGGACAACCTGTGGAAATTTCTGTAGAAACTACCGTTTCCAAAGGAGATTGTAATCGAATGGGAATGAGGAACTGGACTGTAACAGATGCGTGTGGAAATTCAACTCTATTTACGCAAATGATATATTTCACCAATGAAAGTCAAATATTTTTCTCCTTTGTTCCTATGGATGTCACATTGGAATTTGGGGACACACTTGCAGACAATGAACCAATGGTGGTTACTAATTGTGAAGATGAAGAGATTGAGATGGATTTGACGGTAGATACATTAGACCATTCCACATGTGAATTGACTATTCAAAAAACCTGGATAGCGTCAGACAACTGCGGGAATGCAGATACTGCTTATCAAAAGATAACTTTTGAGGACAATTCAGCTCCCCAGTTTACTGATATAGAATCTGAAATCGCAATCCAATGTGGAGAAGTTGCCGAATTTACGGAACCGGTTGTAACAGACAATGTAAAAGTATCTTCATTGACATTTGAAGATGATGATCAAATTGAGGGATGTGAAGGATTTATTCAAAGAACCTGGACTGCGGAAGATGCTTGTGGTAATAGGTCTACATTTATCCAGAAGATTGTTCTAACACCTGATATAACCAGTCCAACATTCGATCGCCGGGATACCGTAGTTTTATTAAACTGTAATGATTCTATACCGGCTGCTACTACTCCGATTGTTTCAGATAATTGCACGAAAGATGTACAGGTTGAATTCAGTGAAAATATTGAAGGAGAGCATTGCCAATTAATAATCGATAGAAAGTGGACAGCAACCGATTCTTGTGGCAATATATCGGTTCTATCCGAAAAGTATATTCAAAGGGATACCAGCGGACCGGTATTTGACCATACTCCGGAAAATAAAATCGTTTCCTGTGCAGAAAATGTATTCTTTGATGAATTTTCAGCTACTGATAATTGTACATCTGATGAAAATATAGAAATACTCGTCAATGATGTTCGCAAAGACGGAACCTGTGCTGAGGGATACACTATAATACGTACCTGGAGAGCATTTGATGATTGTGATAACATGAGTGAAATATCTCAAACGATACAAGTTCTTGGAGATTCAATTGGTCCCGTCTTGACCTTTGCACCTGCAGATACGATTATCAGATGTGGTGATACCATTCCGGATATTGAGCCTGTTTGGACTAATAATATGTGTAGCGAAATCACAGTGGAGAAAACGGTTTCATTTACAGCTTCAGATACTGCTAATTGCAACAATGGAGATGGATACTATATAATTCATACGTGGATTGCGAGGGATATCTGTGGCACTAGTGACACTGTCAAGCAGTACATAGCTGTTTTGGCTCCCGGACAAGATCATTTAATGGCATTCGTTGACAAACCCTCCACCAAGGTAGTAGATTGTGAGGAGGACGTAGAATTTGGAACACCTGTGATCAAATCCACTTGCGATACCATTGCGGTTACTTACAGCGATGATACAATTGGATTGAGATGTGACGAAGATTACAGGTTTATCAGAACCTGGACCGCTACTGATACTTGTGGTCAAATGATATCAGCATATCAAACGGTCTTAATACGTCCTGATACAGTGGCACCTATTCTCACAGTACTAAACGATACATTGTATATGACTTCTAATGAATATGAATCGTGGGAAGGGTATGAAATGAATTTGGAAGTATTTGATAATTGTGGTATTGATTCCAGTCAATTAACCATAACGGATAAGGAAATAGATAGTAGTCTGGCCCATGTTTATACTTACGAGATCTTTGATAATTGCATGAACCTTGCAACAGATAGTTTTTATGTTGTAGTTACAGATAGCGAACCCCAGGTAAGCCTGCTACTAAGCCATCAACGAATTTATTCTCGGGTGATTGGAGGCCAAAGACCTTATCAATTCCGATGGGAATATCAATTATTAGGAGAACGAAATTGGCGTACATCTGATCAAAGATCGGATTATCTCAGCACAACAGATATGAAACCAATTTCCAGGGCAAAACTGACAGTTACTGATAAAATGCAGCACACGGCGACTAAAACCATTGAGTTGGAATCCCGTGCAATGACTCAGCCATATTTTGTTGTATTTCCCAATCCTGCAGAGTCGTATGTAAATGTGAACTTTGACGCAGGTCAGGAATATGTCCCTGCATCCATTAGAGTATTTAATATGCTCGGACAGCAAATATTCCACCGGGAATATGGGAAAGAATTGGGTAAAGGTATTCAAAACGTCACTATCAATACTTCTGATTGGCCAGCAGGTCCTTACACGTTGCAATTGAATAGTGAATCTATGACCAAAAACCAAAGGCTGATTATTACCAGGTAGAAAGTTGTTTATATTGTTTCTTTATAGGGTTAGTCTCCTTCAAATTTTATTTGGAGGGGACTTTTTTTTGTAAAGTATACGGTCTGGAACGAAAAATGACAATAGAGGCTTATAATTACCCGGACCTATGCTTTCTATTGTGAAGGTTCATTTTCAGATCTTCACAGTGTAACTTTCTTTTTATTTTTGATTTTGATGATTCTTCATATGTAGTCAATTAGAAATACTTTTTCAAAGTAATCATCATATTTTCATCATCCAAGCAATCCGGTAGGATCAGTACCCATCAAAATGAGTAATAATTTACACTGATGTTGTACCCCGTGTTCAATATTTACACTCTTTCAAAGGTACAATTCCCCCATCAAACGGAAGTTTGAAATAATTATATATTCTCAATTACAGTTAAACACAAGTTGTAGCTTTTCCTCAATTACCCTACTTGACAACAGCTTAGAGAACAAACGCTACAGCCAGAAATTTAATGGAAAGTGAAAAATTTATTTCCTGGATTATTGAAGAAGATTATACGATCAGGTGAGATCAAAGAGAGTGTATATTTCTTAGTTGAAATGATTTCAACAAATACACCGAGAGTAGGGCAGTATATTTGATCGTTTTTCGTTGAAAAACAAAAAACTTTGTCAAAAAGGGGCTGTTATTCTTTAGCCAAAAAAAATACCCAGCGTTGATTTTGTTTCGCCTATGACATCATTTCGGCATTTATTTACCTTTGAAATTACAAGAATTAGGGAACTTCGGTGAAGGAAAGGGAAAAGTAGCTTTACATCTGCTTGCAAAAGTAAATTGGAATGGTAGCTAATAATTATTCTCCTTATTTGCCTTCTCAGATTCCAGTGATTTAATTTCTTCATCAGTAAACAATCTGGATTTCACTACAAACCGCAAGCCCATAGGAATTTCAAGTGAAAAACTCGATCCCCTCCCCTCCACTACATCAATCGTCAATTGCGTGTGTTTCCAGTAATTGTACTGGAATTTGGACATGTAAAAGGGAACTCCTTCCAAATCTCCCAAAAATTCATCGTTGTCATCAATCATAAAATCACCTTTAGGCAAACACATGGGAGATGATCCATCACAGCAGCCACCACTTTGATGGAAAATAACAGGCCCATGGTTCTTTTCAATCTGCCTGACAATTCTTAGGGCTCTGTCCGTTATAATTACTTTTCGTGTCTTCATACATTAATTATTTACTACCTGCATCGGGCGAATCGTTGATGTTTTTCAATAGGGTGAAAGTGAATGTACAAGTTTTACTCCATCCTCCGGGGTAGCCTCTCTTTGGTTACCCAGGTTATTCCCGGACCCTTTCCATACTATCTTCCGGGTACAGTGAGGAATCGGAAACAAGGCACAGCGACCTTCCTTCATCAAGTTTACTAGCTCATTCGAATTAAAAAATTTCAGGGCTTATTGAAAGCAGCGACCTTCTTTCTATAACTACTTAAAAGAATTCAATAGAGACTTATCTTTCCTGGTTGAATGGCACTTTTCAAGTGATCAGAACTCTTCATAATCATGCAATTCTGTTTGTTAAAAAAAGTGGCAGGAAAATGGGTTTCCGGCCACTCAATTAAAATGAACACTGCCAATCTAATTCAATTTGGCTATTCACATACAATTATGTTTACTTAAATGTCACTCTACGAATTGAGTTCAGGATTTTATTAAAAGAATCCCATTGCGTTTTTGTCGTATGATATCAACATATTCTTATTTTGCCGGTAATGATCCAACATCATTTTGTGTGTTTCTCTTCCGATACCAGACTTTTTGTACCCCCCAAAAGGTGCATGTGCAGGATACATATGGTAACAATTCACCCAAACCCTACCTGCTTCAATCTCACGACTTATTTGATAGGCCTGATGGGTATCTCGAGTCCAGACCCCTGCTCCTAACCCATAAAGGGTATCATTAGCTATTGCGATGGCCTCTGTTTCATCTTTGAAAGTTGTAACACAAACCACAGGACCAAATATTTCTTCCTGAAAAACCCGCATTTTATTATTTCCTTCAAAAATCGTTGGTTGGATATAATAGCCACCTGACAATCCATCAACCACCGCTGCTTTTCCGCCAGTGAGCACTTCACATCCTTCTTCTTTACCGATTTCAATATAATTGAGAATTTTTTCATATTGGTCGCTTGATGCCTGTGCCCCCATCATAGTATCAGGATCCAGGGGATGACCAATTTTTATCTTTTCAACCCGATCTACCAGTTGCTCCAAAAAATCATTTGCAATACTCTCCTGAACCAATATTCTGGAAGGACAGGTACATACCTCTCCTTGATTGAATGCAAACATAGCTGCACCTTCGAGGCATTTATCCCAATATTCATCGTCTTTATCCATTACATTGGCAAAGAACACATTGGGGGACTTTCCTCCCAACTCAAGGGTTACCGGTATAATATTTTTTGATGCGTACTGCATTATCAGTTGCCCAGTGGTCGTTTCACCAGTAAACGCTACTTTTCGAATATCGGGATGTGAAGCCAGAGGTTTACCGGCTTCTGCGCCAAAACCATTTACGATATTAACCACTCCTTCCGGTAGTATATTCTCTAAGATCTCCATCAAAATCAAAATGCCTACCGGAGTTTGTTCGGCCGGTTTCAATACTACACAATTACCAGCCGCCAATGCCGGCGCCAATTTCCAGGTAGCCATTAGAATAGGAAAGTTCCAGGGAATTATTTGTCCCACCACTCCTAATGGTTCTTTAATATTCATTGATAAAGTGTAAGAATCCAACTCCGTTGCCGTTCCTTCTTCTGCCCTGATAACACCAGCAAAATATCTAAAATGGTCTATAACAAGTGGAATATCAGCATTAGATGTTTCCCGTATAGGTTTTCCATTATCCCAGGTTTCTACCCTGGCCAGGATTTCTGCATTTTCTTCGATAGCATCAGCAATTTTCAATAATACATTGCTTCGTTCAGCAGCTGAAGTCCTGTTCCATTTCTTGGCTGCAACCCATGCTGCTTCTACAGCTTTATCAATGTCTTCCGAAGTAGACCGGGGTATCTTTGTAAACGCTTTCCCGTCAACCGGAGAAATATCATCAAAATATTCACCTCGTACCGGAGCCACCCACTTGCCTCCGATAAAATTCTCATAATGGTCTTTAAAATCAGGCTTAGCCAGTACCTTTTGATTGTCAGAAATTAATGTTTCCATTTTATATTTTATTTACTTTACAAAATAATAATTCACCCATATTTTGTGCCGGAGCATCATAACCTACCAGTAGGCTAACAACCAAAATTATTAATCAATTCAGTAAAAAAAATATAGTATTCTATCATTCGTTATAAGAATAATATCAATTATACCGCAAATGCTGACCAAACATGACAATACACAGATAATTCAGTATATTAACTAATCTTTTATTTGGCATATCTAAATACATTCAAAATGTCTATAATTCTTCCTAAGCCGTATCACGAAAAAAAAGCAATACAAACCCTAATAGAAAACAGGACATCGTATACTGTTAACTGTGCAGAATTAAATATTTTTGAAACTGGAACAAAAGTCAGTAATGTCAATCTTGAATTTAGTGATCCGGTCATAGCAAGCATGATCAAGGGAAGAAAAATTATGCGCGTAAAGGACTATGATGTATTTAACTTCCTGCCAGGAGAATCGCTCATAATGCCTGCAGAAGAAATAATGAACATAGAATTTCCCGATGCTACAGAGGATATGCCTACGCAATGTACAGCATTGACCATTGAAAAATCAAAGTTTTACAGTGTCATCGACCGTTTAAATGAAAACCGATATAAGGATCAATTAAATGAAATCAAATACGATTTTACCAATTTTCATTTTTCGAATTCATTGGCTTTACAACAAATAATTAACCGATTAATGTTTTTATTCGCAGAAGAACATCCCGAAAAAGATTTTTTTGTGGACCTGATGCTACAAGAATTAATTATTAGACTGTTACAAACCCGGTCACTGCAATCCCTATCAGTACTTACCAATTCTAATAAAAATCCGCAACTATCTACTGCGATAGATTATATCAAAAACAATCTCTCCCAACATATTGAAATCGACCAATTAAGTCACAAGGCGTGTATGAGCAACTCCCATTTTTATAGATGTTTCAAAACCGAATTTGGAATAAGTCCCACCGAATATATTAATAAGGCAAGAATTGATTTAGCCGTTTCACTTATGCGAGATCATCCTATGAAACAATTAAAAGAAATCTATTTCGAATGCGGTTTCAATAATTACAGTCACTTTACTTCTATGTTCAAGCGATACAAACAAATGACGCCCCAACAATATCGCCAAAGAAAGCCACACGATACAGCATACTAAAAATGTATTTCCTAAATCATTTGTCTGAAATGAACGCATATTGTATAGTACATTATCGTCGAACTGAGAATCTCCCGGACACAGGTATCTTGTAAAACACTGCTATTAAAAAGCTGTTGAATTCCTATCAACAAAATATTGTAGTAATCGTAAAATCCCATTGATATTGTTTTACAGGTTGGCTAATGAAGATTTGTACTACCAACATACATTGACAATAGTTATGGAAGGCAGTATATCACCGATATTATTTCATTCCATAAACATTAGGTCTGCTATATAATAGGCAATGGAATAACAGGTAGAAAGAAAATCGAAATATAAAAAAAGTAAAAGGATGACCTAATTTGCCTTTGTTTTTCATCACAAACAGAGCAGAAGAAATAAAAAAAGGCCATTTCGTAAATTATCTTTACCAAATGACCTTCTATTGTGGAGGATATCGGAGTCGAACCGATGACCTCTAGAATGCAAATCTAGCGCTCTAGCCAGCTGAGCTAATCCCCCAAAGTAGTCCCGGGCAGACTTGAACTGCCGACCTCTACATTATCAGTGTAGCGCTCTAACCAGCTGAGCTACGGGACTATATTTTATAATTCACCCCGCTGCCGACCTCTACCCCCGATAGCTATCGGGGCAGTGTAGCGCTCTAATCCCGCATATCTGCGGGAAGCTACGGGACTATATTTTATAATTCACCCCGCTGCCGACCTCTACCCCCGATAGCTATCGGGGCAGTGTAGCGCTCTAATCCCGCACATCTGCGGGAAGCTACGGGACTATAAAAATATCCCGTACAATGAATCTCTTCACCCAAACATATAAGGGAAATGAGAAAAAATTCATCAAGTATTACTGCCAGTAGTTACGGGATTTCAGTATATCAAATTAAACAAATCATCCTTTGTATGATTTGTAAATTACTTTAACTCTAAAATTTTTTGGAAAATAACTAACCAAAAAATAAAAAGAGTTCTATTGAAAAAAGGAAGAAACCAGATTAAGTGGAATAAAAAATATTTTGAGTAAAGCTGCCCATGCAGCATAGTCAAATAAATTGACGTGACTCGAAAAAGAGGTATTCCAGCCGCACCTTCCGGTACGGCTACCTTGTTACGACTTAGCCCCAGTTACCGGTCTTA
>NZ_JAJSLW010000003.1:0-325130 GCF_021729145.1 Membranihabitans maritimus
CTACTACTCTAAAGACAAAAATCGAACTTCACATTGTGAAAAAATATATTTGTTAAATCTTAATTCTTCCTAATGCGTAAACATGCGGGATTAATCCGTAGGTCATTAAACAAGCCATAAGATAACCTGTCAAACTGCAAGTTCAAGACTCTAATTCCCATCTCTATTATTCGATGGTCTATTCAGGTAAACTAATTGTAATTAAAGTACCATTTTCTGTAGACAAAGAATAACTACCATACTCATTAATTTCAAGTAGTAATTCTCCGCCTCCCTCATATCTATAGTACCCCTCGAGTGTATGGGTTCGTATCAATACCCCCCAATGTTCTTTTGGGTAGTCATACCCTGGAATTTTCTTTGCTGCCAGATCAATAAAATTAACAACGCCCATACCAAAAACACTTAATATCCCATTTCCTAAATTTTTGATGCTTATGGAGGTCCCAGGTTTAATGAGGTTAACTTTATTAGACGCTGTCGCTCTAAAAGTGCTTTCGTACAAATAATTATTTTTAATTCTAAGATTATACATATTATTAATTTATATAATAAAATAGCGAACTCTATTTACATTTTTGCTGGCAATCCCGTTCTTTCATTAATATTTATTTCTACACACTGAAATTAATACCAAATTTTATATTTCCCATACGTAGTAACACGTATGATTATAAATATTTTTTGAGAAAAGCTGTAATTGGATCATCCGGAAGGAATTCTATGTTTGTTCTTCAATTAACGTTTGCATAGTAAAAAAATATTTTATTTAATTAGGATTCCTTACTATATTTACTGATATTAATTAACCAAAACTTTTTTACTATGCCTAAAACAACTTTCTATCACGCCGGATGTCCTGTTTGCGTAGATGCTGAACAAGAAATCCTCTCCCTACTGGATCCTAAAAACGTAGAAGTCGTACATTTGGGAGAATCCAAAAACAGGATAGATGAAGCACAAAATGCTGGTGTACAATCGGTACCTGCATTACTAACACCCAATGGAAATGTTCTTCATATTAATTTTGGGGCCTTTTTGAAAGATATTAGAGGATAAACCCCTAAAACTTTGCGCTATATAGTTAGGATTACTAATTTTGTAGCGCAAATTTTTATCTAAATATGACAGTTACATCTTTTGACCCCGAAAAACAAATCATAAGCCCTGAAAGTAAAATAGTTGTTGCACTCGAACGAATATCCGAAGCTTTCCGGGTCCTACTTTGGAATGAAAGCAAACAAAACGCATTGAGTCCCATTCAAATCCAGATTTTACTATTCCTTCAGTTTCATCCCCGGGAATTAAGTAAAATTAGCTACCTCGCTACAGAGTTTAATATGACAAAAGCAACTATCAGTGATTCAGTTAGGGTTTTAGTGGAGAAAGAATTGATTGAAAAAGTAAAAGATGAGAATGATTCTAGAAGTTTTAATCTATTTGTCACAACGAAAGGACAAAAAATTGTCAACCAGGTAGCAGGTTTTTCAAACGTAATGGAACAACCAATTTCTAAATTATCTCAGCAACAGAAAGAAGTACTCTTACTTTCCTTAATAGAATTAATAACCAAACTCGATCAACAAGGAATCATTACAGTACAAAGAATGTGCAATTCCTGTAGGTTTTATAAAAAAACAGACACCGGACATTTCTGTAATTTTCTACAACAACCTCTTCAATCCCAAGAACTTAGAATTGATTGTCCGGAACATGTGAGTCATAATTAATTGTATTGTAATTCAAGCCAAAATATCATGAACTACTTTCCCGGCAACATCTGTCAATCTGAACTCACGTCCCTGGAATTCATACGTTAACCTCTCATGGTCAAATCCCAACTGATATAGAATAGTAGCATGTAAATCGTGTACATGAACACGATCCTTCACGCCGTAATACCCGATCTCATCCGTTTCACCATAACTCACTCCATTCTTCACTCCGGCTCCGGCCATCCACATAGTAAAAGCCTCCAAATGGTGGTCCCTACCATCGAACCCCACACCTGTCCTGGCTTCCATCATAGGTGTTCGGCCAAATTCTCCACCCCACACCAACAATGTCTCATCCAACAAACCTCTCTGTTTTAAATCCTTTATCAATGCCGCCATAGGTTTGTCAATTGCTTTACAAGAATTTCTCATACCTTCCCCTACACCATTGCCTTCCCCCACTCCATGGGTATCCCACCGGTTATCATATAATTGTATAAATCGGGTTCCTTTTTCAATTAACCTACGAGCTAATAGACAATTATTGGCAAACGAAGTCTCACCAGGTTCTGTTCCGTACATTTCGTGAATATATTCGGGTTCATCTTCAATGCTCATAACTTCGGGAACTTCAGATTGCATTCGAAAAGCAAGTTCATACTGGGAAATCCGAGACAATATTTCCGGATCACCAACTTGCTCATATTCTTTTTGATTGATCTCATTTATAATATCAATAGACCTCTTCCGCAGATGGCTATCCACGTCGTCGGGATTGGATAAAAATAATACGGGTTCACCTTTAGAGCGACACTGGACTCCCTGGTAAACTGTGGGTAAAAAACCACTTCCCCAGGCACTTTTCCCGGCACTTATGGCCCCTCCGCCTGAGGTAAGAACAACAAATCCCGGTAAATTATCATTTTCCGACCCCAAGCCATATACAACCCAAGATCCTAAGCTAGGTCTTCCCAAACGTGGACTCCCTGTCTGCATAAACAATTGCGCCGGTGCATGATTAAATTCATCTGTATGCATGGCCTTCAAAAAAGCTACTTCATCAACTACTTTGGAAAACTCAGGTAAATAATCCGAGACATAAGTCCCGGACTCACCGTAGCGACCAAATGCAGACCTGGGACCCAATAATTTTGGAGTTCCTGTCAAAAAGGCAAAATTTTTACCCTTCATTAGTGATTCCGGTGTATCATGACCATCTAGCTTCTGTAATTCAGGTTTGAAATCAAATAACTCCAAATGGGAAGGACCACCCGCCATATGCATAAAAATTACATTCTTGGCTTTAGGAACAAAATGTGGTAATCCCCTAATCGCCCTTTCAATTGGATCTCCAGTCACCTCACCTGTTGGGGATTTGTATTGACACCCTAATAATGAACCCAAGGCTATAGCACCAAGACCCGAGGTACATTTTTTGAGAAATTGCCGCCTACTATTATACTGCGCCTTGCGATATAAAGCTTCATTAACGATATTCATTATTGACATTTTTTAACTACGCGTAACAAATTCATCCAAATTAAACATGGCATTACATACTAACTTCAGTGCCATATACTCATTCTCTTTCAAATGAAAAACCTTCACTCTTTCCATTTTATTTCTTTGGTAATACTCAAGCGCTTCACGGTATAATACAATTAAAGCATCTATCTTTTCTTTTTCGGGTGGAATGGCCGTAACTAATTGCAAGACTTTTCTTATTCCCAGCTCTATATCATCAGGATACTCATTTTGTATTCTTGAAGCCAGGGCACCTGCAGCTTCTACAAATACTGAATCATTTAACAGCACCAACGCCTGCAAGGGAGTATTGGTTCTTATTCTTCTGGATGTACAAACTTCCCTGGAAGGACTGTCAAAAGCAACCATTGACGGATAGGAATTCGTCCTTTTCCAATAGGTATAGACCCCTCTTCTATATCTGTTATCCCCCTCACTTTCCGTCCAGAAATCTCCTCCAAAACTTCGAATACTTTCTGGTTGGTATGGCATTACACTGGGTCCATACATTTCCGTATTGAGAAGTCCACTTATAGCCAATGCCTGATCCCGAATCACTTCCGCTGGCAATCGGGTTCTGGCACCTCTGGACAAATACTTATTATACGGATCCTTTTCCAATCTTTCCTCCGTCACACTGGTACTCTGCCGATAGGCTGAAGACATTACAATTTTTTTGACCAAAGCCTTTATACTCCAATCATATTCGTCCCTAAACTGAATTGCCAACCAATCCAATAATTCCCGATGAGTGGGTTCTATTCCCTGAGATCCAAAATCACCCAATGATTCAATTATACCAAATCCAAAAATTTGCTCCCATATGCGGTTCACAAACACCCGCGCTGTCAGGGGATTTTGATCACTCACCATCCATCGAGCAAAACTTAGCCTGTTGATGGTATCTGAATCAATTTCACCCAAAGAATGGGGAATTCCAGGTTGTACTTTATCTCCTGGTTTTCTCCAGTCTCCTCTTTGAAAAACATGGGAAGCCCTTCGGGCTTGAGGTGGTAATTCACGCAAAATAGGCGTTTGCTGCGGCTCAATTTCCTGCAGAACATTAATTTTTTCAATAACATCACTTTTCTTCTGATTATAAAGAGGATTTTGCTCATTATAAAATACCCAATCCAATCGCAATAAATCCTGGGCAAAATGCTTGTCCTTCCTGAAGTAATAATATACATCATAAATGCCACTTACCGACTCAATTTCTGCTCTTTTATCCTCCCATTTCAGAGGACGATTACCGGGAAAACCTTCATCAGTTACATTTAACACGACTTCCCCTATTTTTCTTCCTAGTGGCTCATCCAACCGAACTTCTATAATACCACCATACAGAGATGCATAACCAAAAGAAATTGATTCTACATCGGTCAGGTCTACATCTTCAAACATTATCCATGAACTATCCTGTACCTGCCAAATAGATTTTTGATCGTGACCCACCAATTCAATAAATGTACTTTTATCCTGAAATTCTTCAGCTTCTACTTTCCGGTATCCAATTTGAGACAAATAATCTTGCTTTTTATCATAAACAGACTTTCCGGAATTACTTCTTTCAATATCGTCAAAATTAACTTCAAGCCATGTCAAAATTTCGCCTACCTGGGTCGAATCCATTTTATCGTATGTAAAAATCTTCGGCTGTTCATTATAAAGGTCTTTATCTTCAGTATTATTGAAAATAGCCATTGAAGTAAAAAATTCTTCGTGTTTGATAGGGTCATAAGGATGGCTGTGACATTGGACACATTCCATTGTCACTCCCTGCCAAACCTCATATGTAGTGCCTACTCTTTCCAAAACTGCAGCTACACGGAATTCCTCATCGTTAGTCCCTCCCTCATCATTGGCCATGGAATTTCTGTGAAATGCAGTCGCTATATACTGTGACTCTGATGGATTCGGTAAAAGGTCACCCGCGAGTTGTTCAACAGTGAATTGATCAAAAGGCATATCATCATTAAATGCTTTAATTACCCAATCCCTGTATTTCCATATTTCCCTGTGCAGATCTTTTTCATATCCCTTGGAATCAGCATACCTGGCTAAATCAAGCCACATGGGAGCCCAATGTTCTCCAAAATGGGAGGATTGAAGAAGCTTATCGACAATATCTTCATATGCAGTTGAATCTGTATTGGTCACAAAATTATTATAATCATCCAGGTTGGGCGGTAAACCCGTAATATCCAGAAATAACCTTCTGAGTAAGGCCTCCTTACTAGCCGTAGATGACGGCTTTAAGTTTAACTCATCCAATTTTTGAAATACAAAATAATCGATCTCATTAATACATGAATCTTTAAATTTAGTATCTGGTATTTGTATAGAAGTGTCCGGTGGTATAAATGACCAGTGCTTCTCCCAGTTCGCTCCCTGGTCAATCCAATCTGATATTAATTCAATTTCTTCCGTATTGAGCGGCTCTTGTTCGAGTGGCATTCTCTTTTCCGGATCAGGGTGAGTCAACCGGCGAACCATCTCACTCTTCCTGCTTTTCCCGGGAATAATTGCAGGCTTTCCTGATCTTGTCGCCGCTTTTGCTTCTTCTTCAAAAAGAAGACTAAATCCACCTGCTTGTTTTACCCCACCGTGACAAGAAATACATTTATCATTTATAATTGGCCTTATATCCCGATTATAACTTATTGGTTCACCAACAGGCATTTGACTTATAATCACTACTACAACCAATAATACGATCGAAAAACAGACTAAAATCCATTTTATTCCGTATCTCATATTAATCGAAGATAATATTTTACATTCTCTAGATCCTAATTTATCCTTATAAAAAATCACCCTCTCGTAAAAACACCAAGTAATATATCAAATAAAAGACCCACCCGAAATGATTGAGATATTATTCAATTAAAATAATTATTCTCATATAAAACTCATACCAGAATTTACAACATAATAAATCACATCAACATGTAATATATTCTGCATGTAAAAAATAGTGCGTACCCACAACCATGAGTCAATAAAAAAATTGTCACCCGTGAAATACGCTATGTAGAGACTTTGGTAATGTCTATTAAATTTAATTTGCCACTAATCGACTCAGTACTTAATTATTTAGGTAATTTATCGAATCTTACCAGCCCCTATCCTAGTTTGTTAAATCCCTAAACGCTGCTAGGTATTAAACCTACACCTCATCCGGGACAACATAAGGTTCCCTGTAATTTCTGGTGAGCATTTTATCGGCATCAGGATCATTTACGAATCGCTCGGAAGAAGGATCAAATGTAAGAACACGACCTAATTTATAAGCAATATTTCCCAAATGTGCGAGCCCGGAAGACAAATGTGCTGTCTCAACAGGGCCGTGTAGTAGGGTCTTGTCATGGGCCCGAACCGCTTCAATAAAGTTCAGATAATGATCACCACCTTCTTTTCCGGATTTACCGGGTTCCCTTTCTCTTCCCAGGTAGGTTTCATAGGTTTCATATCCTTTAATCACCATGTATCCCTTATCACCATAAAAGATATTCCCAACACCTGCTCCATCTTCGAGATTGGTACACCAATTCCGAACTTCAAACTGAATCATTTTTTTCTCTTCAGGGTAGTGGTAAATCGAAGTTTGCACCTCCGGAACTTCTTTGGCATCATCCCACAAAAACTTTCCACCCATCGAAGTTATTTTAGTAGGAAGCCCCACGTCCAATCCCCACATGCATAAATCCGTTTCATGGATCCCTTGATTCCCGACATCACCATTGCCATAATCCCAGTGCCAATGCCAATTATAGTGAACCAGGTTTCTTGTAAAAGGCTGCATGGGAGCCGGTCCCGTCCAAAGGTCATAATCCAGTCCCTCAGGAACAGGTTCAAATCCTTTATCGCCAATACTAGGTCTCCATCTAAATACTAACCCCCTTGCCATATATACATCTCCAATATAACCATCTCTCAATAACTGAACAGCTTCACGAATGGCTTTTGAACTTCTGAGCTGTACTCCATGCTGAACAATTCTATCATATTTGGCAGCTGCTTCTACCATTTTCCGTCCTTCCCAGATATTATGAGAACCCGGCTTCTCTACATATACATCCTTACCGGCCTGACAAGCCCAAATAGTAGCTAGTGCGTGCCAGTGATTACAGGTAGCAATGGACACCACATCGATATCAGGATCATCATTTACCTCTCGTAAATCCTGCACTGTAGCTACCTTTTGATCGTACGTTTTTTCAAAATCCTGCGCCCTTTCTCTACATATTACCATATCCGGATCACAAAGAGTGGTTACCTGGACGTTATCCAAATTCATAAATCCTTTTATATGACTCTTCCCTCTTCCATTAACCCCTAAAACGGCTACATTAACTCTGTCATTGGCACCAAATGCACGGGCCGGAACAATATTAGGTATAGTTATGGCAGCACCCGCAACTACTGAATTCTTAATAAACTTCCTTCGGTCGATAGTATTTTTCATCGGTAAAAATTTGTAGACATAATACGTAAAATTCAAATGTCACCTAATCTACAATATAATAATTCAAAGAATAAACAAAACACAAACATATTCATTAAAAGAAAGTATACTATCAAAATAAGTCAATAAAATACTAATTTATACTTAAATCCATCAGGTATTATAATGGTGTGCAAACACTAAGTTGCTAAGGTATAAGTTGCAGATATTTTTGTAAAAATTAAGACGACGATAAAAAAAGATAGCCCGTCTCGATTTTTATCTCATACTCGCGGGATAAATTTAGCGATTGATGTGCTAGTGCTTTAACGCATCTTCAGGAATGATTCCATAGTCTGTCATATCACCGTATTTCCATTCAATTGTAAAATCAATATCCTCCCTTTTTTCCGATTTTAGATACAGGGTAAAAGGATGAAACCCCCTATCCAACATAATTTTTCCTTTCTTCTCAGTGGTCATATTTGATTTATAGTCTCCATCTATGACAAGCGCCTGATGAATTCTGAATAACACTTGATTTTCCGTAGTTATTTTGAAATGATACAATGTCGGTTCCTCAATCTTGACATATCCGGAAATAAAGACCGTATTACCTTTAGCTCTCGAAAAAGCTTCAAAAGTCCCTAATGCGCTACCTTTGATCAAGTCTTTATTTTCAATTTTTGGAATCCAGGAACTACTTGCGTTGTAATAATTAATCCGGACTCCGTCTTTTAATTTCTCCTCATTCACTTGAATAGAAGGAACAGGAATATCATCGTATGGCCGTTTTGCAGACTCATTCTTTATTCTCATTCTCAAAATAGCGTCTTTCATCTTACCTTGCAAATCATCAAATTCCTGCTGGTCTGCTAAATTATCCACCTCTTTTGGATCTGTAACTACATTATAAATTTCGAAATCGTCATCGTGCGATCCGATATTATACCTCACGCCACTGTAATCTCCTAATCGTATCAACTGCATTTGTCCTCTCTTTCTTCCTTCATGACTATCTTCGAAAATATCGTATTCCGGAGTTTTCCCTCCATTAAAATATTCTACATATACAGTATGGTCATCTGATATACTTCCTCCACTCAATAATGGAAGCAGCGAAATTCCATCTGATCGCGCGGGTACTTCCATCCCCGCTAAATCACTAAATGTAGCCAACCAATCTGACATCATGACCGGGGCAGAGATCTGCTGGCCTCCAGTCACTGTTCCGGGCATTCTGGCTATTGCAGGCACCCTAACTCCACCTTCCCAACAATCCCTTTTAATTCCGTCAAAAGGACCGAAGCTTTGAAAAAATTCCGGAGTGTAATCCACATATTCTTCTTTCGGAAGGTACGACTCTCTGGAAGGACCATTGTCAGAGGTGAATACGACCATTGTATTTTCGTCTATATTGAGATCTTTAAGCATCTGTAAAAGGTCTCCGATAGAATTATCTATACGACGGTTGACCGTGGCAAAACGCTTGTAGGTATCTGGCCATGGAACCATGGGAGTAGTAGTATCCTTATCATGGTCATACATAGCTTCTTTATAATCCGGATGCACCCAGGAATCTACTTTTCCTGAGGCTGTATTAATCATTCTACCGGGCTCACCGGTCCATTGCAATCCGCCATTTTCCCCCATCCCATCGGGATATGCTTGTGTAGGTAGTTCAAGTACAGCATGCGGGGTATCATAAGCGAGAAACATAAAAAAAGGATGGTCAGGACTACTTGACTTTTGGTCTGTGATCCATTTTTTAGCAAAAGCTGTCCACAGGTCACCAGTATAGCACTTAGCCAGGTCTTCTGTAATATTTTCGCGATTATGATATACTTCTTTTTGTCCCCTGTAAATTCCTTCTAACGGATAATGTTCGTGCCCATCCCCGTGACGCATATACCCAAAAAATTCGTCAAAACCACGATTAAGGGGATGTGCAGGCCATTCATCACCATTTTCATTCCACCGGTTATCTCCCTGTAGCCCCCATTTACCAATCGCAACCGTTTCATATCCCGCGGATTTAAGAACATTCGCTACCGTATAATTATCTTCCAATGCTTTGTCAAATTGATTATCACGCACATTGGAATGTCCCTGATGTACACCGAGTAGGAATGAAGATCGTGAAGGGGCACACACCGGTGCATTGCAATAGTGGTCAGTCAGCATAGCTCCGTCTCTTGCCATAGCATCCAAATGGGGTGTTAACTGCCAGGGCTCACTGTCATTGGCATTTTCAGCTCTTATATTCTGAAAAAAAGTACCGAGATCTCCCCACCCCAGGTCATCGGTCAGGATAAAAATGATATTGGGAGAGGAAGGTTCCTGAGAAATAAGAGAAACATGAAATAGCAACACACCAAATAAACAAGCAAACAAATACCTCATAGCCACAATATAAAAACAAATTTTCAACAAATAGTTATTGAAAAACGATCCAATACCTTTCAACCAATAAAAGATGATTTTATTGATAATACAGGTAATTTATCATTACTAAATGGCGATTGCCTTTCCTCTTTCCCTCTTTGTGATCAATATTATTTTTGAATAAATCAGAAAAGATTTCAAACTTAATTATTAAGACTTTTTAAACCTTAAATCTCAATAAATTTGCACTTCTATGTATTTTCAACTTAGACACCCATTTGTAAATTAATTGATGATGCGTTAAATCATTTAAATCCTTCCATAATGAGTAACTTATTAAAGAATTACCAATCCCCATAAGTTCAATTTCTTCATTATAATTGGATCGGATCAATAACAATACAGGGCCTTTATGCAATCTTAATTTTGTTAAAATGAATTGATTAAATTTCCACTCCCAGCAAATGGCAACGATGGGATCTTTTTCTGATATTTGATTAATTGTTTCTACATTCTCCTTGACAGAATTTATAAGTCCATGTTTATTATCTTTCCTTTTACAGGAATGAGAGATTATATCCACTTCACACTTCAGTAATAAATTTCGCCATTTTTTTTCAACCATTATCTGACTCTTCCAAAATTTTTCATTTTTGTCATTTAAGATATGACTGTAACCTAATAAGTGAATTTTATTATTCAATGTCTATACCTTTTAGCAATGGATCATTCAGTTTTCTCATTTGCCTTATAATTTTTTCTCTCAATACTCTTTTTTGATTTTCAATTACAGCTTCTTGCACTTTATAAAGATTATGCCTTTCTTCGGGATCTTCTTCTAAATGATAAAGTTCGTTGCGCAAACTATCTTTAAAATCAATTACTAATTTCCACTCGGGAGTACGATAAGCTCGCATATAGGCCGTACTATAATTAATCATACTATATTCAGCATAAAAGCTATTGTCCCAATCGCTTATCTTTTCTCCTTTCAAGAGCGGTAAGATATTTTTCCCACGAACTACTTTTTCCTTTGGAAGAGGCGTATCAGTAATAGCTAATAAAGTTGGATACCAATCTAAATTAGAAGTAGTTTCTTCAATTTTTAGTCCTGCGGAAATAACATTGGGCCATTTTACAATAGCTGGCACTCGCAAAGCATGGTCGTAAAGGTTAGGACGAGAATTTTTAGCAAGATTTTCTGTTGCCGCTCTCGGTGTATTTGTAATCCAATAGCCATTCCCCTTGTGTTCAATTCCATTATGCCCCATCATATATCCGTGATCCGAAGTAAAAATAACTAAGGTATTCTCTTCGAGACCTAGACTTTTTAATCGCCCTAATATTCGCCCAACATTTCGATCAATACCCGAAACACTGGCTAAATACTCCTTCATTTTCCGCTTTGTTTTCTCAATATTTAAATCTGGAAAATCTGGATTTGGAATTTTTGGGTCTAAGGTTTCATATGGTGCCCAATCTTCATCGGCAACTGGCAAAAATTTACTATGAGGAGCTCGATAATTTAAACAAAGTAAAAATGGTTGTTCTTTATTATTTTCAATAAAAGCAAGGCCATGGTCCGTCAAGATATCTGTGGTTAAGCCTTTTATTGTATCGATGACTCCATCCTTTTCTAAGACGGGATTAATTGGACTCTCCCCTCCTCCCGTCAAACCCATAAAATAATCAAATCCCTGATTGGTAGGGTGATATTGTTTGTCCGAGGATTGCGTCCAGTCTCCTAGATGGTACTTTCCTACCAAACCGGTAGTATAACCATTGCGCTGAATTAATTCAACAAAAGTTGTATTAGTTGAATCTAATCCTACTTCTTTTTCGGGATTATATAATCGATGTCTAGGATGGGGAATAAAATCTAAAATATTAAATTCTGACGCATATTGACTAGTCATTATACTGGCCCGCGAAGGACTACATACTGGCGTGGTAACAAAAGAATTGACCATATGGGCTCCCTCGGTTATTAACTGATCAATATTCGGTGTATATGCTTGCGGATTACCCAAAGCATTAATGGTCCAAGACGCCTGATCGTCGGTATAAATAAATACAATATTAGGTTTCGGTTTATCGATTCTATTATCAACACAACCAAAAGCAGCAACTAGGATACCTAACAATAAATATCGGATCATTGAAAGCAAATTTATTCTCTAAAATTTTTAATTCGGTGAAATGTCAAAAAATTAGCATCGTGGTTATTATGAGCTCCTCCTAACCCGTCGTCATAAGCTGTTCGCGATAAATAGATAATATCCCTCCCTTCAAATTGCCAGTCTATATACTGAAACCCATGATATTTCATCTCGTCATGTTGCAACAAAATATCATTCAACTCCCAATTAATTAAATCTTTAGAAGACATCAAAGCTTG
The DNA here is from genome assembly GCF_021729145.1 of Membranihabitans maritimus. Classification (GTDB taxonomy): domain Bacteria; phylum Bacteroidota; class Bacteroidia; order Chitinophagales; family Saprospiraceae; genus Membranihabitans; species Membranihabitans maritimus. The sequence goes on from NZ_JAJSLW010000003.1 coordinate 12,470, forward strand.
AGTGTTTCGAATCTTTGCAGGATTCATGGTGGGATTGTGCTCTTTTATTTCATCGGATATATAGTTTGTAATCATCCAGTATTTCTCAGATTCTTTATCATAGCGAATTGTAAATTTTTTCGCTCCCCCTGGAAAAGGCTTAAATCCGGATTCCGGGTCAAAACTAGCGTTTTTACCATCTGCTGAAATCTTGACGAACGCTGCTTTTTCTTCAATTGTCGATTTATCATCTACTCTTAAAATATTCCATAATTGTCCCTTTGCATCTACAACGGCATTTCCTTCTATCCAGGCATTAAAATTCCCGTCTAGATAGGAAGAATCTCTGTATAAAATATTACTAAAAGTCCAATTATCAGCATCAAGTAAATCTTCGTCTTCTGGAATTGACATCATAAAAGTACCATACCGTTTACCCCACTGCTTGGGAGTCCCCATAGCGCTTTCCATGGCCCTCCACAAACGCCCATTATGAATCAAAATAGGGCCAGGTGCACAGTGATATTCACCAACCAAAAGCAATCCATTTTTTTTATCTGTAGGCTTTGTCCATGTTTTACCCCCGTTTGTTGATTTACGCAGCAGGGTATTCCCATGGTGTTTATGAGTTCCCAAAAAATATAAATCCCCTCGATGAACAAAGAGTTTTGACCAGAATGCATCTTGAAATTCTGCAACCCGTTTCCAAGTTTTTCCTTTATTTTTAGAAACAAAAATTCTCGATGTCGCACTTTCATGTTCATTGGATTCAGGACCAAAAAAGTCATGAGATGCCACATAATGTCCATTAGGGAGGACGGCAATACTTGGGGACCCGATATATTTACCGGAAGATTGTGGGCTGTGGGTGACCACAATTCCGGGCACTAGAGTTGGATCATATTCTTGAGTAAAAGAATATTGAATCAAGCAAAAACTCAATAGGAATAGGGCTAGTTTTTGAAGCATGTCATATTGTATTTATAATTTTTAATATAATTTTAATCGTTTGTGTTCCATTTTCCTACACCAATCTTCCAGCATTACTTTTAATCTATTATAAACCCTTGGGTGTTCACTTGAAACGTCGTGCTCTTCACTGGGATCTTGAGAAATATCGTACAATTTAGGTTCTAATTCAGATTCTCCTCGGGGTAAACCTCTAGTAACAAAGGGGCGAACTAACTTCCAATTATCTATTCTTAAAGCTGCATTATGACTATACATTGGCACACCGCGGTTCCATTGCCAGCATCGATAATTAGGTGCAGAATATACGCCATTTTCTTGTAATAATGGGGCAAAGCTGACACCATCCAAAGTACCTATACGCTCTGATTTCAATTGGCATAGCTCCATCAAAGTAGGAACTACATCTACAAAATGTACGACCTCACTCACCTTTTTTTGCTGCCATTGGTCTTTCCAATTAAAAATAAACGGTATCCGGATACCACCTTCATTCACTGCGTATTTTTCGCCTGTAAGATTGAGATTAAATCGCTGGCCGGGTATCGGATCTGGTCCATTATCACTTGCGAAAATCACAATAGTATTTTCTAATAAATTTAATTCTTCCAGTTTATCCATTAGTTGACCAATTCCTCGATCCATAATTTCTACCATTGCATAAATAGTGGCAGTATTTTGATCTAATCCTTTAGCTACATAGGCATCTATTAAATCTTGTGGCGCACTAAGCGGTCGGTGAGGTGTATAGTGTGCTAATTTCAGTAAAAAGGGCTGATTTTGGTTTTCTTCTATAAATTGTACAGCATATTTTGTTAACACTTCCGTCAAATAAGGACCGTCAAAACTTTGATATTTTCTATTGATATCCAGTTGGTATTTAAAATACGTATCAATATCAAATCCTAAAAAGCCTTTAAATTCATGAAACCCGCGATCCATTGGATGATAACCATTACCAAATCCTAAATGCCATTTTCCAATAAGTCCAGTATAGTAACCGTTTTCCTGAAACACATCCCCCAATGTATGAAATCGTGGGTCTAAGTGAGTGTATTGGGGATAATCTTCCATGTTCAAACTAACAACCCCAGTTGAATGCGGGTATTTACCGGTGAGCAATGCAGCTCTTGCAGGGGCGCATACAGCAGATGCCGAATATGCTTGGTCAAACCACACCCCTCTTTCAATTAATTGATCTATGTGAGGAGTATTGGTATATTCTGGGTTAAAATGAGATAAATCCCCTAAACACAAATCATCGGCTAAAATAAAGATCACATTAGGGCGATTTTGACTCCACAGTACATTTAATCCTAACAAAAAGAAGAGAAGTCCGAAGTGTTTTTTCATAGTATGCGTATTTATTGGGTTAAAAATTCACTATGGGGCAAGGCCATTCTAGCCCCGACATCATTGAGATAATCGAACAACGCAGATTTTAATTCTCTAGCCTTTTCAGGTTTCTCTTCTATCAGATTATTTTGCTCCGATGGATCTAAATTTAAATCGTACAATTCTGCTTTTTCTGACTCATAAAAGTACAGTAACTTATCATCTCCGATTCGAATAGCTGATTGAGGACGAGTTTGACTTGTAACCCCATCTTCAATTCCAATTGTAGGTATTGCTTGTTTGTATTTTCGACCTTCGGGATGATAATATGGAAAATGCCATACCATAGGAATGGATCGTTTCCATACATTTTCATTAATTTTCTCCGGATTTAAAATAAAAGGAAGAATGCTTTCACCGTCATTTACGGACTCCCTTTGTTGTTGATTAGTCGCTACCGCAGTCAATGTAGACATTATATCGGTTTGAATTATTGGAGTATTATTCTCTAATCCCGATTGGACTTTTCCTGGCCAAGAAACAATAAAGGGCACTCGAATGCCCCCTTCGTATAAATTCCATTTACTCCCTCTATAGGGGCGATTATAAGCAAAATGAGGGTGACCTCCATTATCAGAAGTAAACAAGATTATAGTCTCTTCTTCAATACCCGCCAATTCTATTGCCGATAGTACTTGACCTACATAGTGATCCATCATTTCAACGAAAGCAGCATACTTTATTTTTTCCTCTTTAACTTCCGCACCCATTATTCTTCGATACTTATCAAATAATTGTTGCATTCGACCATCCAAGGGAGTATGAACATAATAATGACTGAGATAAAGGAAAAAAGGTTTACTTCTATCTTTTTTTATGAATTGAATCGCTGATGTAGTTAATTCATCAATGGGGTATCCGGATTGTATAGTATCCTTTTTTTCTCCGGCATCAAATCCGTAGGGATGAGATCCAAAAGTTTCTATGGCAGTAGAAAAACCTTGTTGTTGTGGGCCGTGTGTTAAACTCCAACCTTTGTATCGAAGGTGATGGGATGCTACGTGCCATTTGCCAATTATACCGGTTTCATAACCATATTGATTCATTTTTTCAGCTAAGGTTACTTCCTCCAAGGGAAGGTTTAAAGTATATCGAGGTGGAACTAAAGAAAAATCTTTAAATCGTTCCTTCCATTTCAGATTAGTCATTTCATCCTCGTCTTTTTGAAATTTGGTTACAAATTCAAAACCTAATCTAGCTGGTGATTTTCCAGTAAGTAAAGCGGCTCTAGATGGGGAGCATAAAGGAGCAGATGCATATGCTTGGGTGAATTTTATTCCCCGACTGGCCAATCGATCAATATTGGGTGTCTGAAAAAAGTCATTTCCATATTCCTTACCATAACAACCTAAGTCACTGTAACCCAAATCGTCAATATAAATCAATAATATATTTGGTGGCTTTTTGGAATTCGGTTCTTCAGAATTGGACTGACATGCTGATAAAATAGTTATCAGAGCCAAGAACAACAATTGATTTCCAATTTGGATATATTTCATTATTTACATTCTATAATTTGAAGAAGTTTATTTTGCAATTTCATTTTAATGGCCTGATCCTTCTCGGACTGGGCAATATTCACCACTTCAAATGGATCTGATTGTAAGTCATAAAATTCTTCTTCCAAAATTTCTCCTGAAAATCTATCTCGCCAAAAAGTATATCGGTGAGTATTCGATCGAATTGAAGATCCAATCGATTTAAATGTAGCCTCTCCGCCTATAGGTCGAGCAATTTCAGTAACTGCATAGGTATTTCCTTTAACTTCTGAATCTTGTAAATATGGGACTAAGGACTTTCCTTGTAAATTTACTCGCAATTTAGGAGCCGGTAAATTACATAAATCGGTCAATGTTGGAAATAGATCGATGAGTTCAACCACTTGAAAGGACGGTTCTCCAGGATTTTTCACTTCTGGTGAGGCTATAATTAAAGGCACTCTCGTTCCAATTTCAAAATTCGTCCATTTTCCAAATTGTCCGTGTTCCCCGGCATGATATCCATGATCCGAAACAAAAACAACATGGGTCTTTTCTGAAAGTTGCAACTTTTCTAATTGATCTAACACTTTCCCTATTTGAGCATCTAAATAACTAATGGCAGCGCAATATCCATGGCGAAGCTCGGCTTTTTGTTTTATAGGAACTAATTGATGACGATTTACATCACTGTAACTCCTTGCCTCATCGGAATCGACATACGCAATTTCAGGAACGTCAACAACAGGTTCTGTATACTTCAATTTAGGAAGTTGATTTCGATCGTAGAGATCCCAGTATTTTTTAGGGGCATTAAAGGGCAAATGCGGCTTCCAGAACCCAATGGCCATAAAAAAAGGAACTTCAGACCACGCTGTCAATTTTTGCACTGCTGCTTGAGCGATTCGGCCATCAACGTATGCTTCGTCGACCACATCAACGCATTGCACTGCAGGGCCTTTGGGAATATCGATATGCATTTGATAAGGTCGATTAGGAATATACCAATCTGAAGAATGGGTTCCCCAATGATACATTTCTTCTTCCGTCCATGAAATAGGATCTCCTTGAATGGCTTGCCCCCAATTGTGGAATATCTTACCAATTCCCGCTGTAAAGTATCCCTGTTCCTTAAAATGCTGAGGAATGGTTTTCAGTCTTTTATTGACACCGCGAAAATGAGGATCATTAGTGTAAATATGGGTTTCATTGGGTCTTCTTCCCGTCATAAAAGAAGTTCGGGAAGGATTACATAATGGAGCCTGACAGTAGGCTCTTTCAAAGCTTCTGCCAGATTCCATTAATTTTCTCAAATGAGGTATATGAAGATCCTTATTATCCATTTGTTGCACTAAGGATGAAAGATCGTCCACAATAATCATCAAAACATTATACTTGACCGTGTCCTTTCCTTTGAGTTGAGTAGAACATAAAAACAGGCATAAGGTTATGACTTTTGTAATATTCATTAATAACCGTCATTTTGCTCTAATGCCTGGTTCGCATCCAAGGCAAATTGAGGAATAGGAAATACAACATGATGAGGCTTAGCAGGAAGTCCTCTATCAATTGCTTGTTGGATAAATTTTCCATGGCGAATCAAATCATCTCTACGTTTGTCTTCCCACCAAAACTCCCAGCCACGCTCGGCTAAAATATGATCATTTAAGACCTCCTTACTTCCAAAGTCAGACAATTGAATTTCAGCTACTCCGGCTCTATTTCTGACATTATTTATAAGGTTGATTGATTCTTGATTCGGTCCATTTATTTCATTCAATGCCTCTGCCCGCGCTAATAAAATATCGGCATATCGAATTACTGGAATATCGTTTCCATAAGCCGGCCCCTCAAAGTCATCCGCAGGCCAATACTTAAATGGTCGAGGATGGTCATTAGGTGGCAAAAGATTAATTAACTCCCCATCGGAATTAACATACTCTGTAATAATGAGTGAAGTTCGCTGATCGTTTTCAGCAAAAGAATACCAGAAATCATCTCGGATATACAACATAGTCGCAAAATTTCGACAACCATCACAAAAAGTCAACCCTGTTTCTGGATGACTAGCAAAACTTTGTGGCCAAGCAAAATTCATAATACTTATATTTGCTGTTCGCCCCAGATCTGCTTTGGAAGTTCTTGCCCACAAAATTTCATTGTTTTGCTCGTTTTTTACTTGGAACAAACCAAAATAATCAGGATATAAAGAATAATAATTCATATCCATGACCTCCTGGGCTTTATCTGCACATTTTTGCCATTGCTTAGTATTCAAATAAAACTTAACCAAATGACCTAAAGCTGCACCCTTATGGGCTCTTCCCCAACTTGATTCCTGCCCAGGTTCCGGCAGGTTTGGTAGAACTGCTAACAATTCTGATTCGATAAAAGACATTAACTCTTCCCTGGAAGCTTTTGGCAATTCCAATTCTTGGGCATTTGAAATTCGCAACGGTACGGTTCCAAATCGCATCATTAATTTATAATAACTAATGGCTCGAATAAAACGAGCTTCTGCAGAAATTAACTGTTTTGATTCTTCTGTTATATTGGCTTCATCAATATTTTCCAATAAAATGTGCACATTCCGAATCGCTTGATATGGTCTATTCCAAAATGTACCATACATACTGCTACCAACACCATCGAGTACAAAATCTCTAAAATTCGTAGCCCAATTGGCAACAGCACCCAATTCGGGATATCCTACGTCAGTCATACTTTCGGTAGCTGTAATGCCCTGAGCAGAATTGTTCCCATTCATTTCTGCATAATCGGCATAGGCACTAAACAATACCGATTCTACACCTTGAAGGGAATTAAATAAATTATCGGGTGCTGTTTCAGAATACACTTCGGGCTCTAAATACGATTCACAGCTCGAAAAAATAAGCACCGATAAAATCACTATATTTTTTAATATAATTGTCTGATATTTCATTGTCATTGATTTTAAAGTTGGAAATTGCATAGATTAAAAATTTACATTTAGTCCAAACAAAAAAGTTCGAGCCGAAGGATAACCATTCCAATCTATCCTAAAATTGGCACTTCCATTTGGATTCAACGCCGGATCAAATCCATTGTAATTCGAAAAAGTGTAAAGATTTATTCCTGACAAATAAATTTCAACGCCGTTAATTCCTATATTGATTTTATCCATAGGCAAATTATAACTTAGCTTAACTGATTGGATTTTCACATAGGACGCATCTACTACGGTGCGGGAGTTGACTCCTTGAGCATGTTGTTCAGTATTTAAATAAGATGGTTGATCGTTAGTGGGGTTTTCAGGAGTCCATCGATTTAGGAAAGGTTCTGCCAATCTGTTCACTCGCACTCCTGATCTAGGCCAATATTGCTCTAATAAATTTCCGTTAATCATACTTACCCCTTCTACTCCTTTTATAAAAACATTAAGACTCAAATCTTTAAATCGGAAAGTATTTCCCAATCCCCACATAAAGTCAGGAAATGAGTTGCCTAATACTACCCGGTCATCACCATCGATTGTACCATCACTATTAACATCTTTAAATTTAAAGTCTCCGGGTTTAACTGCATTGGTAACAGATGAAAAGTCATCTTCGGTTTGCCAAATTCCTTCTACCTCATAACCGTAAAATGATTTAAGCGGCAAACCAGGTTGTATTATACTAATATTACCAGCAGCAGCACTGAAACTTCCAGACAAGATCTGTGTAATCCCTCCCAAATCTTCTACCTTATTATTTAAAGTAGATAAATTTAAATTGGTATTCCAACTAAAATCATTCTTGCTGATGTTATACGAATTCAAACTAAATTCAAAACCACTGTTCTCCATACTCCCAATATTTACTAACCTGCTAGAATAACCACTAGAAGTAGGAATCGGCAAACTCAACAACATATCGGTAGTATTTTTTTGGTACCATTCAATCGTACCAGACAACTTACCTTCTAAAAAGCTAAAATCCAGTCCAATATCAATTTGCTCGGTAGTTTCCCATTTCAAATCTGGATTCGCTAGCCTCGAAGGTCGCAATGTTGTTATAAATTGATTATTTAATACATATGTCGCTCCTTTATTAAAGGTCGTTAATGACCTATTATTCCCAATTTCTTGATTTCCAGTTTTACCCCAACTTGCTCGCAATTTTAATTGACTTAATGCTTTCCAATCAATAAAATTTTCTCGATCAATCAACCAACCCAATGAAAAAGAGGGGAAGTATCCAAAACGATTACCTGATCCAAACTTACTTGACCCATCTGCTCGATAAGAGGCAGTCACCAAATATTTATCCAAATACTTGTAATTCACTCGACCTAAATATGACAATAACTTATTATTAGCCTTAAAACTATTATTTACTAAAGTATTTCGATCGGCAAGGCCAAAATTAGTAGCACCAGTCGCATCAGTAATAAAATTATTTGCTTGTTGCGAAGATGTATTTTCAGCAAATTTTTGTGTCGTTACTCCAGCTACTGCATTAAAACTATGGTCGTCAAAAACTTGATTGTAATTCAATGTTCCTTCTACTAAGTAATTTGATTGAGTGCCAGAATAGTTTGTAGCTACACCTCCCAATGATTTTCCTATTATTGTCGTTCGATCTTTGTAAATAGTTTTATCTTCATTATTTACGTCTCCTCCGGCTCTTACTTTTACACCCAAATTCGATAGGATCATATATTCAAAAAAAACGGTTCCTAAATACCTATATCTATTACCGTTCATATGATTTCCTTGTATGATGGCTCGTGGATTGTCAATATCCATAAACTCAGTTAATACATAATTTCCTTCTGCATCATAAATAGGAAGAGTTGGATCATATAGTTTTGCAGCATTAATCGCTCCGCCTCTAAGATTGACATCAAATCCTTGCGGAACAAAAACATCATTAATATAACTTGTTGTAGCACTGATCCCAAATTTAATTTTTTCAGTATTATGATTTAAATTAAATCGAGCACCATAACGATTAAACGAAGTCCTTTCTACTAAGCCTTCTTCTTGTGTATTATTTACAGATACCAAATAACTAGTATTAGTATTTCCCCATCCAAAGCTTAAATTATGCTTTTGTAACATCGCACTACTCCTAAATACCTCGTCCTGCCAATTTGTATTATTTCCTGTATTACCAGTTACTTTTTCAGCTTCACTCCCAACTCCAGCGTCAATCAAGCTATTTATTCCTGACCTATATTGATCTGCATTCAACAAATCTAAAGTATTATGGGGTTGACTCGTACCTAAATGTCCGCTATAATTTATATTCAAATCAGAATTTCCTCCATTTTTTGTTGTTATTAAAATTACTCCATTAGCACCCCTGGCTCCATAAATGGCAGCAGCCGATGCATCTTTTAAAATTTCAATTGACTGAATATCTGATGGATTTAAAAACCCAATAGGATTTCTTGGAGATCGCGTGCTAGCAACTTGATTACCTGTTCCTCCTATTAGTACAGAATTTTCGATTGGCAAACCATCTACAACATATAACGGTGCGCTTCCTGCATTAATTGAACCAACCCCTCTAATATCAATTGACATCCCGCCTCCTGGTTCTCCACTATTTTGCACAACTTGAACACCAGCCGCTTTCCCTTCAATTAGTTGTTCTACAGACGAGTTACTAGATTGATTAAAAGACTCCTCACTGATTTGAGCCACCGATCCAGTAAGATCTCTTTTTTTCTGTGTACCATACCCAACTACCACAACTTCATCCAAGGTCTGGGAATCCTCAATTAACGTAACATCTATGTTGGATCTCCCATTAATTGCTACTTCTTGAGTTTGATAACCTATGTAGGAAAAAACTAAAGTAGCATTTTCATTTATATCCTCTAATGAAAAATTTCCTTCAAAGTCTGTAGATGCTCCCTGATTTTTACCTTTTACTATTACATTAACCCCGATTAAGGGTTCTCCTTTTTGATCTTTAACGGTTCCAGAAACATTAATCACCATTCGATGCTTTTTGAGATAAACCTCGCTTAGCTCCTGACTACTATTTATCCTTGCTGCTACTGGGAGCACTCTAGATTCCTTCTTTTGCACTATTATTTTTTCTAAAACTCCAATCATATTTTGAAGGGATTCCATACCTTGTTCATCGTCCTGATATATAATTACATATTTCATTTCAAGGGTTACATACTTCAGTTTCGTCTCTTTTAATACATTTTTAAGGGCTTCATCAACATTTGCATATTCTTCTGGATCGTATTCACCTACTTTGACATTTTCTACTATCTCTCGATCGTACGTAAAATGAACGTTATATCGATTACTAATATCCCGAATGACTTGCAATAAACCTTGATCTTGAATATTTAGAGCCATATCTGTTGCTCCCAAAGGGATAAAAACCACGAGAGTTATTAACCCCAATAGAATTCGTTGTAATTTATTTTTCATTATTTCCAGTTTTTATTTTTATTTCACAACAATCGTATTCTCTACTTCGGTAAATTCTGCATTCAATGATATTTCCAATGCCTTCTTGATCAAATCCCAATTGGAATAGGGCAATGATAAATCCATCCTCTTTTCCAATAGTTCAGAGTTTTCAATAGAAAAATCAACGCCATACAACTCCTCAAACCTATCCAGAATTTGCGGAACATATTTATTTTCAAATTCCAACATTCCCTCCACCCAGGAAGCAGTATTCGACAAAGATTTAGACTCCTCTTTATGAATCTTCCGGGTATCAGTCTTATATACTATATGATTTCCAGGTTCCATTGTAACATTCATGCCTTCCTGGTCACTAATCTCTAGATCTACCTTTCCGGAATTCAAAAACACATCTACTTCTCCGCCTCTGTCACGAACGTTGAAAGTAGTTCCCGTCACATTTACCTTTACTTGGTTCGCATCGACCACAAATTTCATGTTATCTTGAAAATGCTTAACATCAAAAAAAGCTTCTCCTGAAATTTTTACTTCTCTCACCTTATTGTACTTCCAATTCTCATCCCACAATAGTCGGGAGTTGGCATTTAAAAGCACCTCACTACCATCTGGCAATCCAATACTTTTCGTCTCTCCAAATGCGGTTTGATACTCTATGTACTTAGGGTTTTGATACTTCAGATTTGATTGAAAAATGTTAAACATTACCAGCATAATGGCTATTGCCGCTGCAGCACTTACTATTTTATATAAACTTCTCCGCTTCTTCTTTGCTCGCTTCTCATCCATAATCTTAGATAAAATTTGATTGGAGGGTTGCCAATCCTCCAATGTCAAATGTTCTATCTGACTTTCTACTTCATTTTCTTGTAATGACTTGAGAAATTCCTGGTATTCCGATTTACTTAGATCATCAGATCTATATTTATTCAATAAATTGTTGAATCGGTTTTTTATTTGATTTCTATTATCCACGTTCTATTTTTCGTTTTAAGGTAAAAGTGTATTCATTTTGCACTATTATCTAATTTACTTTTCCTTTCATCCTTCATAATTATTGACGGATACCTTAAGAATTAGGACTAGTTAATTTTGAATTATTTTTTTATTTTGAAATATTAAGTATTTAAAATACCTTTAGGGGGCACATATTATCTAATTATAAAACCTTCTTCCACAGAATATATTTACTAATACAACAGTGTGAAGATGGATCATATGTATAAAGAGTATAGAGACTTTCTCTATACATTTTTTGTAAAACACGTCAAAATCAAATCTCTCGCAGAAGATTTTGCACAGGATGTTTTTATCAAGTTTTGGAATAAAAAGGATCAAATTGATTCTGTAAAAAATATGGATGCCTGGCTATACACCCTTGCCAAGAATCACTTAAACGACCATTACCGTCGATTAGCTACCGAAAAAAAATACCAGGAAGCAGTTTGGAATGAAATGGAGAGACACTCTAATTCCGTCATCAAAGAAATTTATAAAAAGGAATTGGAGGAAGAAATTGCTGCCCTTGTGGACACCTTACCTCCCCGACAAAAAGAAATCTATATTTTAAGTAGAAAAGGAGGGTTATCCCTCGATGAAATTGCAGACAAACTCAATATTTCCCCTAATACTGCTAAAAATCATCTCGTGCAGGCCTTAAAAGTCCTGAGAAGTGGCTTAAGACCAATGTATATGATTTGGATATTGGGAGATTTAGGACACCATACTTTTGAGGTTTTAGAATATTTGGGATCTTAACAAACACAATTTTGAAAATCTTCATACCATTCTGTATAAACGGATTAAGAATTAATACGTCACTGATAAACCTACGGATCTGTCTGAGACAATTGATTTAATTGTCAAATCTCCTTCCTTTTAAGGATCTATATACTACAATTTATAATTATCATGGATTCGATAAATTTTCAGAGTGTAAGGCTCTTGAGAATAGGGAGTTCCTGACATCAGGAGCAAATACATAGTGGTATAGAATATTTTAGAGTACCTTTTGCAAGAAGTCCCTGTTTCCAAGTAATAATTCTGTAATCCCAATTCTCAAACCTTGATCGAAAAGGTTAATCTACTGCGTTCCCTCTCTTTGATTTACCGGGATAAAGCTTCAGAAAACTGCAACCGAACAAAGGGGGCAGTCTTGCTTATTCTCCTTCCACTACCATTGAACCGTAATTGTGCGTCGAGCTCCATTAGTAATGTGTAATATAATATAGCATAAAAAGAGGAAGTAATTCCCCCTACTGACCAAAGAAGCTACATCGTCCTCCTCGTCACTTTTTCCTAAATTTTTTAATTCTGTGGAAAGTAAGAAAATTGGCATCGTGGTTATTATGAGCCCCTCCCAATCCATCGTCATAGGCAGTTCTAGACACATAAACAATATCATTCCCTTCAAACTGCCAATCAATATATTGAAATCCATGATATTTCATTTCTTCATGATGTAGCAAAATAAGATTTACTTCCCATTCAACAAGATCTTTTGAAGACATCAAAGCTTATGTATTTCTTACCTTAGCAGGGTTCATTTTCAGATTGTCTTTCTTTATATCATCAGGAATGTAATTACCAATCATCCAATATTTCTCTGATTTATTATCGTATCGAACAGTAAATTTCTTTGCCCCACCCGGAAATGATCTAAAGCCAGTACCAGGATCAAAACTTGCCGTTCTGCCATCTGAGGATATTTTGACGAAAGCCGCTTTTTCTTCCATTGTTGTTTTATCATCTACTCGTAAAATATTCCACATTTGTCCCTTACGGTCAACCACCGCATTTCCTTCTATCCAAGCATTGAAATTCCCATTTAAATATGTTGAATCCCGGTATAAAATATTACTAAATATCCAATTGTCGGCATCTAATAAATCAGCCTCGACAGGAATAGACATCATAAAGTTCCCATATCTCTTCCCCCATTGTTTTGGGGTCCCCATGGCACTTTCCATAGCTCTCCACAATCGTCCATTATGTATCAATATGGGGCCCGGAGCACAATGAAATTCTCCAGTCAATAGCAATCCGTTCTTTTTATCTGTCGGATGCGTCCAGGTTCTTCCTCCATCTGTTGATTTACGCAATAAAGTATTTCCATGATGTTTATTGGTGCCTAAAAAAAATAAATCTCCGTGATGAACAAAAAGTTTGGACCAAAATGCATCCTTTATTTCTGCTATTTGGATCCAGGATCGACCTTTGTTCCCTGATACATAAATTCTTGAAGTTGCACTTTCATGCTCATTAGATTCCGGTCCAAAAAAATCATGAGAGGCCACATAATTTCCATTTGGTAAAATAGCTATACTGGGTGAACCGATGTACTTCCCGGAAAATTGGGGACTGTGAGCCACTACCGTTCCGGGAACCATTGATATATCCAATTTTTGCCCATTTACAAAATTGCAAACGATCAGACTAAAAAAATAAAGTAACCACTTACTATGCATATCTTATTTTTGTATTTCTTACTAATTATTAACAGTGTGGAGGATAGGATTTATTTCGTGGATCCATTTATTGAATTTACCACTCAATTCTATTATTTTTTCTGGCATTTTGGTGGACAAATCCAATTGCTCACCAGGATCTGTTTTAATATTGTATAATTCATATTTCCTTGGATCAAAAAATTCAATATACTTGTAATCACCTGAGATTATTGCCCCACCAGGCGAATTGCCCTGGGGAGCATAATGAGGATAATACCAAAACATTTCTCGATCCCCCATCCCTTTTCGCATTGATGGTCCATTAAACTGACTTACCAGGGACTCCCCATCTATATTTATATTGTCCGCTAATTCAGCCCCAACAATATCTGCAATAGTAGGAAATATATCTTCAGTCCGGGTTCTAATTTCATTTATACTATTGGGAGGAATTTGATTTGGCCATTTCATGATAAAGGGAACTCGCAGTCCACCCTCATACAAATGCCCTTTGCCTTCCCTATAGGGGCTCATATCTGAAGTAGCTTTAACGGCACCATTATCAGAAGCAAAAATCACAATAGTATTCTCGGTTATACCCACATTATCCAATTTATCGATTAATCGCCCTATGTTTTGATCCAATTGATCTACCATAGCAGCATACACCGGATCAATAGCAGGATTTTTGTCACTGGTTAATGGTTTATCCCTATATTTATTTATAAGCTCTTTCGGAGCTTGTAGAGGGGTGTGAACTGCATAAAACGGCAGGTAAATCAAAAAAGGGTTGTCTTTGTTTCGATCAATAAAATCAATCGCTTCATCTGTTAGCCTGTCAGATAAATATTCACCCACTTCCCCACCTGATAAAGTGGGTATATTGGGATTCCACTTTTTATTGGCATCTTCATAAGGGAAAAAATGTGAAGGGGGACTTCCATGAGTCCAACCCGCTATATTTTCATCAAAGCCCATATCCCTGGGCCAAAAACCCTTGGGTCCAACATGCCACTTTCCAATACTAATAGTACGATACCCCAACTTTGTTACCAATTCAGGTATAATAACTTCTTCCAATGGTATAAACATAAGATCCCTGGGAGGAACAATTAAACTGTTCTCAGGATGCCGATGTCTACCAATAGCAGTAATATGTCCCGTAAAATGTACCCTCGCCGGATTCTTTCCTGTCAGAAAAGCAGCCCTGGAGGGTGAACATACAGGAGCTGCAGAGTAAGCATTTAACCATTTCATACCCTGGTTCGCCAATTGATCAATATGAGGGGTCTCGATAAACGTATTTCCATACGTGCCCAAATCTGTTTTTCCTAAATCATCTACCATTATTATTAAAAAATTAGGCGGAGACTGTGAGGATAAAGGAATTTTGATCAATAGATATAACACTAAACTACAAAGGGAATTAATTTTCATTATGAACACAAAATTAAAATTTCTACACTACAGAATATAAATCCAATACATAATAATTTTAAATATTTTTCAAAACAACAAATTCGCTTGCACCGTTCCACTGTGCACAACCGTCCCATCGCCAATCTTTCTTCCGTTATACCGAAGCGTAATGACCAGATTATTAGGTAAACGCCGCTGAATGTTCGCTTCCCATATCAGGTTTTGACCATCCCGCAATCCATCTAACATGACCTGCTCCAATGACAGATTAACCTCCTCATAATCATATTTTACTCTTGAATAATCAAAGGATGATTGAAAAGACCATTTCAGATCAGGACGAAATTGCCAGGAAAGTTTATTTTTCCAGGTATTTGATTTTTCTTCGCCGGATTCCGCATTAGCGATTATAATTCCGTTTTCTAATTCCAGTTGCATCTTACTACCTACCAACCATCGAAAGGTGTTCCCCAGGTCCCAAAAACCAATTTCAAAATTGCGTTCTGTAAAGTTTTCTGCTCGCTGGGCAACTAATCGCCTGTTTACTTCTATTAAAGTATTCACAGCTGTAGAAAACCCAATAGTGGTTTTTGAAAATATGTCCTTACTGGAATATTTCTCAAATCCCGAATTCAAAAAACTTTTTTGATTGCGGATCCAGTATCCAAAATGTTGTTGAAATTTTCTACCGGTTCGATTAAAATATACATTACTCAACACATTGACTTGTGAGGTAATCAATGAGGAATCCGGTATATCAAAAACTCGAATTCGATTACCTTTTTGTTGCTTATTTTCAATTCTAAAACTATTTTCTGTTGCCCATTTTGACCAAAATTGATGATCCGAAATATCTTCCGTACGAAAATTAAGAGACCAACGAAAATTGTAATTAAATGTCGATATCAGTTCATTCTGCACAACATTCACTCTAATATAATTACGCTCATCCGGGTAAAGAGCCGGAAAAAATTCATTTAGTTGCTGAATCGAATCATTATTCAAATCCACAAATTTATATTGCCCATTACCGGTCTCGACCTTTAGGTATTGAAAACTTCTACGCGGTTCCTTTCCATTTCCCAGGCTCAATTCCCCAGTAGATTGCAGTCCTGTGTTTTCAGGATTTTGCGAAAACTGCAATTGTCCAAGGATATTCCACCCTCTTTTCTCTTCAAGACTTCTCTCTCCCGAATCAATAATTTTTAAATGACGTAAAGTCCCCAATAATTTAAAATAATTGCGTTCACCATTTTGTAAAGTAGTGGAAAGAGATATATCATCAGTATTAAAAGATTCACGAAAACCATCGTTTCCATTTAAATAATCAATTCTATGAGAATACGTTATTTCATTATTATTATCCCATTTAGATTTGAGATAAAACCGATCGAATCGTATCGAAGAGGCAGTCAACGTGTCTGCTATCTGGTTATTAACTGCATTGTATTCACCCTCATATCCCCCCTCAACCCCCCAGTTTCCCATCCCAGGTTTCCATCCCATTCGGAAATAAGGTCTTGAGAATACCGATTTATTCAATGTACTTTCACTTAAAAGCAAGCTCTCTGAAAAAAAGAAAGTAAAACTCCCCGGTGTCCAGGTCAACTCCCCAAGATGTTTCCAACCATTATATTGTCCCCCACCTGTAGAGAAATAATCTAACTCGTAATTACTATTTAATATAGGTGCTGAATATTTAGCTGATAAATGTATTAATGTTTCATTGGCTGTCCCTTCTTCTATTGAAAAATTCCAGTTCCGTTGGAATTCCACCGGTCGATATGGAGATACAGGGTTAAAGTACAAACTCTTCCATTCATATATTCCTTCGATCCTTACTTCCTTATTTCCGGCAGAATCCACCTGTTTTCCAATCGAAAAGCCACTAGCCTGCGCCAAACCAAAATCATCACCACTGCCAATGTCTGAAAATCGATTTAAATCTTCCCTGGTAAGTGACCATTCAGAAAAGATGTAATTACCTGTACCCCAATTTTTCTTGGTCCTTAAAGCATACATTTGTGTTAATTGGGGTGCTTGTAGATTTGTTGTAGGGGCATAATCACCATTGGGTGTTCCATCTGGATTAGGTTCAACCCAAACAAAACGTTCTCCATTTGTTAATTCGTTCGATTTGACATAGTTTCCGACTCCTGTGCCTACAAATGAAAAGCTGGCAGTATACAGCGGCGCATTACCTGATTTGGCCGTCACTAAAACATCATTATACCCCAATGAATCGATAATATGATATAATACTACTCCTTCTTCAAAAGGTTCTTCCCAGGGAACAATTGAAGAGCCTTTTAACATCTCTACATGATCTCCTGCCTCAGCAAGTATTGCTTCATTCTCGGGCGTCAGGATATCGTTTTGAAAGGAGTTTTTCCCATCCTGTTCGCTGTAAAAATCAACCCCTAATTCCCATCCATTCTTTTTCCATTCAGTATGCCCTGTCAAGACACTCCTGAGATAGTTTTGCTCAGCGTATTCGTATTCAACAATCACGCGACTTCTGGCACTAATATATATCTTCGGACTAAATGTCACTTCTCCGAGATTATAATCAATAGTATAGTCATTTAATTGTCCCCGTGTCAAAAGCTTTCCATCTACATACACTCTCTCCGTTCCTGCCAGCACAACTGCAAATAAAGAATTATTTCTTGAAGTAAGTCTGTACGGTCCCTGGATACCTTCCTCTACTTCCAGAGTAATCCGCTGGAACTTCCCTTTAGATGTTGAAAAATTAGCCTCGGAATACTGCTCCCAACCATTATCCAATTTGCCATTATAACTCGCAAAAACTCCTTTGGTTTTCTTATAATACTTCATGAAATAATGGTTGGGGTTTCGGATTTCATGATCTCCAGCCACCATTCTCATTCCTTTCTTCCGTAATTGAATAAACACACGATCAAATTCCTGAATTTGGAGGGAGTTGCCGTCGGGCTGAAGGGGGATGCTGTTATCTGACAAGCTTCCCAGAACTTCTACATCATTAGGTAATGTTCCTTTTAGTTGCAGATCAAAATTACTATTTAAAGTTGCATTTTGGGTATTCCCGATACTGATTCCACGTCCAAACTGCCCGGTATAGGTAATATCAGACCACTCAGGGAAAGCTGAGGATGAACGCAAATCCGTAGGAATACTCCGGATTAAATAATCACTTTTGATCTGGGTGGTATCCAACCAGGTCAATGTATTATTTAGCGTATCTGGTAAAATATATTTTCTCACTTCTATTTTGGCACCAAAATATATCGAATCCTGAAGTACAACAGTCGTACTATCTCTATAAATATATTTGCTCCTATCGATTATTTTTCCATCAGGTAGAGAGTACAATGAAATATTAAACTGGGATGAAAAATTTGATCTTAATATAAAAACAGAATCTGCAGAAGTTAAAGTATCCATTTGAATCAGTCCTGAATAGGGATTCTGGCTTTGCAATTCACACAGAAAAAACAAAGGAAAAACACCTATAAATACTACAAATTTTAATACTTTAAAACGCGTTTCCATCTCTTATGAGTCCATAACCAATTCGGTGCCTCATTTAATATATTTTTCTCCAGTTTTTCTACATATAATTTGGTGATATTTGATGGAGAAATACTAGTAGGTTCTTTTATTAACGTTTCAAATGTAGCTATATAATGGCCACGGTGAATTTTTTGAATATAAAAATAAAATACAGGGAGATTCAGACGATGGGCCAATGCTCCCATACCCGGAACAAATGGCGTTTCTACATCAAAGAAAGATATCATATGGGATTTTTGCCTATATGGGGTAGATTGATCACTGAGGAAAAGATAAGCTGTTGGTGGACGATCCTTTTTATACATATCTCTGATGACATCACCCATCGGGACCATAATCGTTCCAAATTTTTCTCTCATTTTTTTAAATAACCGATCCATGATAATATTGGACAAAGGTTTATATATACCCACTGAACGCATAGGCAATTGATCCCCTGCAGCAGAAACAGCCCATTCCCAGTTATTAATGTGTGCTCCAGCAATTATTATATCAGAACCATTTTGTATTGATTCCATCATTTCATCATTCAACCGAATTTCAAATTTATCTTTCAATTCTTCTGCTGATATAGATTGTGTCTTTAATGATTCAGCCACCATTTCAAAAAAATGATTCTTAAATTCCTTTTTGATCGAATTCCTTTGAGACAAATTTTTATCGGGAAAAACAATTTCCAAATTTCTATCTATTACTTTTCTTCGATACCCTGCAAGTTCAAAAACAAGAATCTGTACAATTCTTGAAATAAAGTACAACACAGTCATTGGAAGGACGCCCAATAATCTAATAACTACTTTAACCGGCCAATAAGCAATTGATGAGATAATATCCTTACTTCTATCTTTTCCCATATTTGAATTACGCGAAGATCATAAAAAGTGGGGAGATAATGGAATTGAAAAATCATAAATAACGACATGACGCCCCTGTAAGCATACATGTTACCAGGGTTAATCCCGATCCCGACAGTTATTGTCGGGACAAAATATTCTCCCCTTGAATGCTATAGCAATAGCCCAGGTTTGGGGAATACTTAAAAATCCAAAAATGGTTTTTGGCGATTGTCGAATACGTAGAGTAATATTATTTTTGAATCAGTAACTTCATAAACCAATGTAGTTTGCATAGAAAGCACACATCTTCTTTATCTATCCCGAATAGGGAGTTCTTGAAACAAAAGTGGGTTCGTCTTTATCTTTTCGACTACATTGTCCAAATCGTCAAGAAATTGATTGGCATATTATTCACCCCACGACTTTTTAATAATAGTCCATATTGCGAAAAGGGTTTGCCCGTATATCTCGGTATACTCTATTGTTCTGCTAACCACAAAACCGAATTAACCAGCTAAGATTTTACGATGAGATTTAAAGTCGTACAATCGCTTTTCAAGGATATCGGATTCTGCCTGCCGAAGTAATGAAAATTCCTGGTCACTGATTCCCTTACTGAACTCCTGAGCATCATAAACCATATTCATATCTTCCAGTATGGCTTTTATGGCCTCCCACTTTTCCTTACTATCGATATATAATTTTATTTGTGTCATGGGAACCCCAATTTAGCAACCTAATTAATTATGGGGTATTCGTTTTCAAAAAAATCCTGTACTAATTGTTTACCTTTATTCACACATAATAAGTTCGTATTATCACAATATTTTATACTGATTTTGCCCTAAAGCACTTGCACAAAAGATCTCAAATCTTCCAATCGCACTATCTGTCCCCATTCTTCTCCGTATTTATTGTTATCGTTTTGCTGCACTGCCCCTTCCGTACTCCGACCATCTCGAATAATTTTCATTAATTTATTATATAAGCCCAATACCATAGCAGGATGATCAGCATACACATTATTTGTCTCACTGGGATCTGATTCCAGGTTATAAAGTTGAACGATGGGTAAATCTTTTTCCCTGGCTTCTTCTGGTCGGGGATCAGACCAACCTCCCGATCCGGGACAAAGATTCAATTTCCAAACTCCTTCCCGAATGGCAAAACTTCCATTGATAGAAGAATGAATTGTGCTGATTCTTTCAAATTCACCATCCTCTTTCAACAAAGGCAACATACTATAACTATCGACACCTTCATTTTCATTCAGTTTTTGACCAATTATATCTGCACAGGTAGCAAAAAAATCTGTTGTACAAATAGTTTTATCAGAATAAGAATTTTCTTTTACTTTTTTAGGCCACTTAACAATAAAAGGAACCCTGTGCCCCCCTTCAAAAATATCGGCTTTATGTCCCCGGTAAATATAGCTTGGATCGTGGCCTTTCTCCTCCAACACCTCGAATTTTGCCATAGGAGAACATCCATTATCTGATGTAAAAACAACCATCGTATTATCTTCAATCCCTAATTCTTCCAGGGAAGAAAGTAACTGCCCCATATAATAATCAATCATCATTACAAAATCACCATAGGGATTAAGTCCGCTTTTGCCCTTCCATTCTTCCAAAGGCAATATAGGTGTATGCGGTGAAGGTAAAGCCAAATACAGAAAAAACGGATTTTCAGTTTTTGATTGCTCCTTGACAAAATCAATAGATTTTTCAAAAAAGGTTGGCGTAACCTGTTCCATATCAAAATCCGGAGCAATTCGACCTTTGCGATAAAAACGATACGACGATTCACCTTCAATACTGTCGGTGGGGATCGCAGTCACCTTATCATTTTCAAGATAAACATAAGGTTCCATATCCAAAGATGCTACATGACCAAAAGTATAGTCAAATCCAATATCGTTGGGGTTGTGTTCGACAGGCTTTGAAAAATCAATCTCCCCATCTTCATCCCTGCCCCAATTCCAGCCAAGATGCCATTTTCCAATAAATGCAGAATAGTAATCAGCATTTTTTAATAGCTTGGGAATGGTTGTCCTGTCCTGCTTTATAAGTGCATCATCTTCACCGTACAAAACACCACTTTTTATTCCCGATCTCCAATTATACCTTCCTGTCAAAATACCGTAGCGAGTAGGTGTGCAAACAGATGATGAAGTATGTGCATCCGTAAACATCATCCCTTCGTTTGCCATCTGATCAAGGTAAGGAGTTTTAATCATACATTCAGGATTGAAAGCACCTACATCGCCAATTCCCAAGTCATCAGCCAGAACGTATATAATATTGGGATAGGTTTTTGCATCTGTACTTGTGCCGTTATCTCCAGCTGCACAACCTGATACAATCAATACGGCAATAAAGGACTGAAATAAAAGATATTTGAATTCTAACATCGAACAGTTTTTTATTCAAAAATTACATTTACGACATAATATGCAAAAAATTCTTCTCTATTTCATTTATCTCATTTACTTTCAAAACCGAAAATTCGCTCTTTCGTGCCCGCTTGGACAGTTTGCCGTCGTTTTGTTCAAGGAAACGCACCAAAAGTGCTACCTGGTCATCGGACATTTCAAAGGCATTATCGATATACGATTTAAACTCTTCATAACGCATTAAATAATTCACTTCTTCCGGAATGATATTTTCTACGGTATCTTTTACACAACGGTACAAAAATTCCGCTTGAGGGGTAGCATCGAAATAGCGATAATAATCTATGGTTTTATTGGTCACTACGACATTGTGATCCGGTGCTTCTTTCCATTCAATAAAATCCAGTAAAGGCACAGAATACCGTTCCAGTACTTTTTTATAATCGATAATCTGGTTCAGGATTGATGCGGACACCGGAAAAATCAACCCCTGTGGAGTGAACTTTTTTCCGGCCAAAACGTGATGTATCAGGTAACGATGAATACGCCCATTGCCATCCACAAAAGGATGAATAAATACAAAACCGAAGGCAATAGAGGCAGCTGCAAGAACTGAGTCCATTTTCTTGTCAGATAATAACAAGCCGTATGCCTCTATCAACCCCCGCATCAATCGGGTTATATCTTCGTGCTTTGCTGAGATGTGATCGGGAATGGGAGAAAAAGTATCCCTGTCACGTTCACCGATAAACCCGCCTTTTTGCCGGTACCCCATATCTATAAACCGGGTATTCTCAATCACGATTTGTTGCAGCCGTTCAAATTCCCGGTGATCCAAGTCTCTCATACCCGCCTGACCTATAGCTTTTCCCCAGCGGGCAGCACGCTTACTCTTGGGACTTTCTCCTTCTATAGTAAATGATGCCTTCGAATCTTGCAAAAGCAAAAATGCCGCAGCGCGTTGAAGAATACTTTTGCGAACCCCGTTCACATACTCTTCGTTCTTTACCGACAAGTCATCGTCTATGTATTTCTCTAATTCCGGCGTTCGTCGGATGAGGGGACAAAAATCAACCGTTCCCGGGAGGTTATTGATAATGCGGTGACGGGAGGAGCGTATTCCTTTCGATAAGGCATATTGTAGTTTTTCATCCAGTAAAAAGACAAAATTACCCATTCCCAAATTAGGAACTGACAATTCCTTTTGCATTAACCACTCATACAAAAACCAAATTTTTCGACTGTATTGTCCGGTCGGTTCTTCGGTTATGAGCTTTATTACATCCTTTTCATTTAAAACTTCAAAAAGTTTTTTAAAGAATAATAAATTAACGCCTTCGTATTTAAATGCAAAAATCAGTTGCTTGTACAGTGTGTCCCCGGGAGCATGACGCGATGTCAACACCTGCCACTGCTGTGTTTGATATTGTCTTTTTCTTGTACTTATCCAAGCAAGTTGATCCGGCATAGGAACATCGAGGTCAAATGCATCAATAAGTGCTCCATATCCGACCAACACACCATCTTCGGGGGCTCTTCTACCGTGAAAAACCGTTACATTAAGTGAAAAACCATTATTTTCCATAGCCTTTAGTGAAAACTAATTTAAACAAAGATAGTGAAAAACCATGATAAAAGGTGAATTGTAATTATTATATGAAATAAAAGTGAATTATAATTACAAATAGTTTTCACACCAAATCCGGTTGCAATCACGCTGGTATAAAATCCGGCAATTGTACGCAAATCACAAAAATTGCACATCAATGATCCAATTATTAAAATAATAAACGCATTCCACGTAATACATTGACAAACAAAGCGGCAGCCACTATATCTACAATCTTTATACTCAATAAAGATTAAAGGTATTTTCATGGAATAATTCGACACCCTCCCCAAATGAGATCACTTTGTGACAATTGAAGGACACAATTTCCATAACAACTTATAAAACGTAACATTTCTACTCCCCCATCACAACCTGAAGGCCTTCACTCCCCGAAGTCCAATCATCAACAAACTTTTTGGAAGCACCTGTTTGCCATAGGTACACCTTTTTCAGAGAAGTTAATTCTTTCAATTTAGACAGACCAACATCAGTCACAGATGTGCCATACAAATTCAATATTTCCAATTTTTGTAAACCGACAATGCTTTCAAGTCCCACGTCGGTAATGGAAGTATTATTGAGATTGAGACTGTAGAGATTTTCCAATTGCCCTATAATGGCCAAATCCTCATCTTCCAGGTCCGAACGGCTCAAATCAAGGTCGATAATATGATCTTTAGCGTTCAATAAGTTCTTAATCCCCCCTTCTTTCAGATTTGATGAGCCTACAGATAATGATAAATAGTTATTATCCTCTGACAGAGTCCCTCCTTTAAAACCGCTCTCAATTATTTGTATAAATTCAGACTCCGGCAAAGAATCAATACTAACAGTTTCATAAAAAGGTCGCGGACGTGCATCCAATCCATACTTCTCTTGCAAAATCGCAGTAATTTCTTCGGGCCGGTCCAAATCAGAAACACTAATTTCAAAAGAGGCACCTCCCTCTATCCACCACTCCAGAATTCTAATTTCATTGTACTCCAACGGATTTCCTTTCGGCGGCATGAATTTAGAATGATCAAAAGGCAAAGTTGTACGCTGAAAAATTCCACTTTCCAAGGGTTTCCCGGGTACCACTGCAATCAATTCATCACCTCCTGTCATTAAACTATCCGGATCAGACATATCAAGTCCACCCTTTGCTTTTGAAGGGTTGTGACAGGATAGACATTTAGCATCTAAAACCGGATGCACTAAATGATTATAGACATTTACCGAATCAGGATTTTCAGGTATTTGGATACTTTTACTTCCATTCAGGTTGCCAAATACAACTTTCAATGGTTTTGGTGCATGTTCGATGAGGTAGTTGGAACCATGAGTTAAATTTCCTCCCAGGTGACCGGTAAAAAATAAAGCTGTCACAAGCATTATTGTATTGGCATGATACACCCGAATCGGGAAATTTAATCTTTCGGACTTTAATAACCAGGCCAAAAACGCCAATAAAGTTACAAATACCCCCATCCACCGGTGCCAATCTACTGAACCATCTGAATATCCACCTCCACCAGCCAACAACCACCCGGTTGCTACTGCCATCAAGCCGGATATACCGCCAAACATATAAGCAAAAGACACTGCTTTCCCCATTTTGGAAGAATCCTTAAAAACAATTGAAGAAATTACATCCAATATCAAGGCCAAGAATAAAAACCCTATTGGCAAATGAACAACCAAGGGGTGAAACCTTCCAACAAATAAATCAAAATTCGATTCCATTCTCTTTTTTTACGCTAAAATATCATTTACTACCTTACCGTGCACATCTGTCAACCGGAACCTCCTTCCCTGATATTTGTAAGTTAACCTTTCATGATCTATCCCAAACAAGTGCAATAGCGTAGCCTGAAAGTCATGAACATGAACACCGTTAGCAGCCACATTATAGCTAAATTCATCCGTTTCTCCATATACCATACCTTTTTTCACACCAGCACCAGCCATCCACATGGTAAAACAACCCGGGTGATGATCCCGCCCATAATTATCTGCGGTTAATCTCCCTTGTGAAAAACTGGTCCTACCAAATTCACCACCCCATACTACGAGTGTATCTTCCAGTAATCCACGCTGCTTCAGGTCTTTGATCAAAGCTGCAGTAGCCTGGTCAGTTCCCATGGCCTGTCGTTGGATACCGGATGGAAGATTTCCATGTTGATCCCACCCCATATGGTACAACTGAATAAATTTGACATCCCGTTCTGCCATTCTTCGAGCCAAAAGACAATTTGCAGCATATGTTCCCGGGACTTTCGCATCTTCTCCGTACATTTCATAAATATAGTCGGGCTCTCCACTCAAATCTACCGCATCAGGTACTGAAGATTGCATCCGGTATGCCATTTCATATTGATTCATTTTTGAATGAATTTCGGGATCATTCCAGATAGAATATTGATGTTCATTCATTTCATTGATATAGTCGAGAGCCCTTCGGCGATCATTTTCATGCACTCCATAAGGGTTACTCAGGTACAATACAGGGTCTTTTCCCGATCGGAATTGTACACCCTGATGATGCGAAGGCAAAAACCCGTTCCCCCATGCCGAAGCACTTAGCGGTTGTGCGCCTCCTCCCTTTGAAATTAATACGACAAAATGAGGAAGGTTTTCATTGTCCGAACCAAGCCCATAGCTCATCCACGATCCTATAGAAGGACGACCACTTTGTTGGGATCCCGTCTGCATAAACATTACAGCCGGTTCGTGGTTTATTGCCTCTGTATACATGGATTTTATAATACATATATCATCAACTATCTCTGAAGTATATGGAAAAAGTTCACTCACCCACGCCCCCGATTCTCCATATTGCTTAAAATCGTAAATTGATTGGACCAGTGGAAAAGTCGATTGTCCTGATACCATACCGGAATTCCGCTGCGTTTTCTTAATGGAATCCGGGATTTCTTCACCGTGCCACTTTTGAAGTGCTGGTTTATAATCAAAAGTTTCAATCTGCGAAGGACCTCCACTTTGAAATAAATAAATCACCCTTTTGGCCTTTGCAGGAAAATGGGTTTGGTTTAATATTCCTCCACCCTGCATTGGATTTCCCTTTAATTTTAATGGATTCAACAAAGTAGACAGTGCAATACTTCCGAATCCAAGGCCCGCTTTTTTCAGGAAATCCCTTCTATTATCTTGAATCAACTTTTTTCTTAACTCTTCCATTTCTTAATTATATTATTTTCGGGTATATCCTTCATTGGTATTCATAATCGCATTAGAAACCGTGGCCAATGCTGCTAGTGGTTCAGGATCCAGTTCACGACTCCATTCTTTCTCACCAATGCTTAAATATTCTATAGCTTTTTGAGGTTCTTCCTTGAATCTTCTGATTTCTTCTTTTAGAAAGTTTTCAAGTAAATCTTTCTCTTCCGGATTAGGTGCCCTTCCTGTAATCAATTTATAAGCCTGGTTCAATTGTTCATTTGTATCATTCGGCACCTCGTGGATAATTTTCTCAGCTAATGCCCTGGCTGCTTCCAGATACTGAGGATCATTGAGCAAAACAAGGGCTTGCAGCGGTGTACTAGTTTCTTGTCGTCTCACCGTACACTCTCCTCTTTCGGGGGCATCAAATATCAACATGGATGGAGGTGGAGAAGTCCGCTTCCAAACAGTGTAAATACTCCTCCTATACAATCCAGGGCCAGGTTCTTGTAAGTATTTATATCGCCACGATTTGTTGCTGAGTTCATCCCACAAGCCCGCTGGTTGGTACGGGTACACACTCTCACCTCCCAGACTTTCTACGAGAAGGTCACTAATAGCCAAAGCATTATCGCGCAACATTTCAGCAGTCATCCGAAACCGAGGACCACGCGCCAGGAATTTATTTTCAGGGTCAATTTCCAGGGATTTGGCGGAAATACGGGATGTTTGTTGATATACTTCCGACATTACTAACATTTTTAGCATTGCCTTCACATCCCAGTTAGAACCTATAAATTCAATAGCAAGAAAATCCAATAATTTTGGATGAGAGGGCAAATCTCCCTGATTGCCAAAGTCTTCAGAAGTCTCTACTATACCTTTCCCAAATAACATTTGCCACAAGCGATTTACATAAACCCTGGCCGTAATGGGGTTATCAGGATCAAACAACCACTTTGTAAGCCCCAGACGATTTTTAGGTAAATCTTCATCGTATGGGAAAATAGCATTCGGTACCCCGGGCTCTACTTTTTTACCATGCTGGTCATAATTGCCGCGCTCCAGAATATACGTTGGCCTTGGGGTTTCAAGATCTCCCATTACCATAATTTCAGGTATTTTATTTAGGATTTTATTTTTCTTGTTACGCTTTTCATGTAATTCTTCTTTTAATTGGTCTAGTTCTTTAGATTGAGTTTTTAAATAGTAATTTTTCTGCAGTGCTATTTTCTCACCGGAAGCTAATTGATCAAAAGACTGTTGGAATGAATCTTTTTCATAATTATATAGAATTTCAAGCCCTGATAAATCACGGTTATAAAACTTTACTTCATCAATACCCCCTTTGTGAATAGGTAAAATATGTGTTCGATTCCCCAAAGTAAAGCCATTAAAACCATAAGTGTGGATATCGGGTTCATACAAAATTCCTTTATACAGATTATCAATATCCCTGGTCACCTCAGTCATTTGCCCATTGACAAATATATTAGCTCCCGCTGCTTTGCTGGAACCATCGTAAGTTATTGTTATTTGCGTCCATTCTTTTGCAGGAATGGGTTCTGTGGAAGTAACCTGGATGGCGTTTTGGGGATATGAATGGGCCATTCGAAATTGCAAATGATTATTTTGCAAAAACAATGAATATCCTTTTAAACCAAGACGTAAATCTTCACAGTGATAAAACACACCTACATCTTCATAGACGGTATCAGGATAGACCCAAAATTCCACTGAAAACGGTTCGGTGCGTTCATTCCAGCCAACCTGCTTACCAAAACTCAACGTATTATATTCTGTCACAAAAAATGCATTGCCTTTTACTCCAGGCCTAAATAATGGATCTTTTACACTCCCGGGTTTGTTGGTATTAAGTGCATCTATTATTATTGACTCTCCTTTCTGGGAAGAAATTACTTTATCCAAAGGGTAATAATTAGTTAAAGACTTATTAACGGATGTACTTACCTCATTTTGCAAGGCTCTATTGTTCAATTTGCTAATCCAGTTTCCGGATTCTTCTGACAATTCTTTTCTCCTTTGGGACAATTTCTGCTCTAACTTTCCTGATTCTTTAGTAATAAATTCAATTATATCCTCTTGTTCTTCGGTTGTTAGTAATAAGGCCGGCCCCGGTGTTTGATCCGGTCCGTAAACGGGTGAACCAATTTCATTGGTACTATTAAAAAATCCAAACATTTTGTAATAGTCTTCCTCACTGATCTCATCGTACTTGTGATCGTGACAACGAGCACATTGAACTGACAACCCCATTATACCCTGACTTAACGTCTGGACTCGATCTGCGACATATTCCACACGAAATTCTTCAAATATAATTCCCGCTTCCGAATTCTTTTTATGCAACCGATTGAAAGCTGTGGCTAAAATGCTTTCCTTACTTTTTTCAGGCAGAAGGTCCCCTGCCAATTGCCAGGTAACAAATTCGTCATAAGGCATATTTTTATTATAAGCATCAATCACCCAATCGCGCCACGGAGAAAAGTTTCTATGTTTATCGTCCAAATACCCATCACTATCTGCATACCGGGCCACATCCATCCAAATTGCAGCCATCCGCTCCCCATATGTGGGTGATGCGAGTAATCGATCAACTAAATTCTCATAAGCATTAGGTGAATTACTGTTTACGAATTGATCAATCTCATCCAGGGAAGGTGGCAATCCTGTTAAATCAAAAGACAAACGCCTTATGAGGGTTTCCCTGTCTGCTCTAGGCTGAGGCTCCAGATTCATTTCTGTCCATTTTTCAGCTACTAATTGGTCAATGGGAGATTTATTCCATCTTTCTCCTTCAATAACTGGTAACTTAGGGGGTTCCGGTTTAATAAATGACCAATGAGGTTTATACTCAGCTCCTTGCTCAATCCATTTAACTAAAATGGCTTTTTCCCTATCGGACAAAGAAAGGTTCGACTCTATTGGGGGCATTATTAATTCATCATCATCAGAAAAAATCCTATTGTAAACTTCACTTCGCGAAAGCTTACCCGGCACCAAAGCAAAGCGGCTGTGATCATCTCCCAAATGCCGAAAGGCATCTTCTGCATTATCAAGACGCAATCCTCCTTTTACCGTACCCCCATCCGGACCATGGCAGGCAAAACACTTATCTGATAAAATAGGTTTTACATGAAAATTAAAATCAATTTTATCCGGAAGTACTGCCAGCTCCTCCCTGATACTTTCCGGTTTCTTTTCACCACAACCGATTAAAAGAATAAGAACTACAGGGAAAATTAAAAATCTAAATTTCATTTTAGTTGCTACAATTTACTAGATTTCGATTCTACAAAAAGAAATATACTAAAATAGCACTTTATTCACCTGATAAAATATTAAGTGCTGCCATATTAATCATTCCTAATATAAAAATATACATTTAATATTGTTATAAAAACAGAATTCACCGCTATATTAACCGTTAATTTACCGTTTATGAGAAGGGACACAAATCAATAAATGACTGATAATCAAAAACATAACAAATTAATTCAGAGAATTGTCGAAAGTAAAGCATTTGGAAAATCCGGGACTTACGAAAATCTATTGAAATATTTGGTGAATTCTACAGTAGATAAAAATATTCCCAAGGAAACCACTATTGCCCATGAAATCTTTGGCAAAGGTGACTCTAAAGAGGATACAGGTAAGGTTCGGGTTTATATCTATCATTTGAGAAAAAAGCTTCAAAAGTATTACGGTGAAGAAGGAAAACATGAAGATCTGATTTTGACGATACCTAAAGGGGGGTATCGTGTTAAATTCAGTAAAAGGCCTAATGAAAAGATTACAACTATTAACAAAAAAACTGCTATTATTATAAGTTCGATAATAATTGCGATTACTATAGTTGTTCTAGTTTTTAATTTCCTAATCTTCCAAAAAAGTGTACCTTCTTTTTGGAAATCCATATTTCAATCCGACCACCAGACAACGTTTGTCCTGGGAGATCTTTTTATTTATGAAGAATCCGATTCCGCATTGGGATTTACACGGACCATCAGGGATCCAAATCTCAACTCTCTTCAAGAATTCTATGCATTCAAGGATTCTCTCAATGAACCACATCGGTCACTTGATGAATTAACATATTCGTTTTTAATCAGAAGCAGTGCTACCTGGATAAAAAATATGACTGAATTATTCCTATCTTATAATAGTGATTTCAATATCCGTTTAATGTCTCAACTGGACCCAAAAGATCTTCAGGATCACAATATCGTTTACGCCGGAATGATCAAGAATTCAGGATTTTTCAAGAATTACTTCAATAATAGTCGATTTCAGTATGATTCGGACAAAGAAGTACTCATTTATGAAGATAGTTTGGGAAATATAACATCTTACGGACCCTCAGGGGATCCCGACAATTATCATACTGATTATGGTCTAATAGCTAAGTTTCCAGGACCTAATAATAATGAAGTTATCCTCCTTACAGGAATATGGGATACCGGCGCTTCTCAAAGCGTAAAAAACCTGACTGACAGTCAACTAATGAAAAGATTTGAATCTCAACTTCAACAAAAACTAAATTATGTACCTGATTATTTTGAACTATTATTTGAGGTCAACGGTATAGATAGAACTGAGTTAAATACTACATTAATCCATGGCTACGAGATCAAAAACGGGAGTCGTATGTGGGATGTGCAGTAAGTGATTCTTTTGATACTAATATTTACTATATACAATTTATTCATAACCAATAGTCAATGTTCGTCGGATTCACCGCCCATTAAATTTTACTATTATTTCTAAAATTTAGTATAAATATATTATGATTTTTTACAATATGTTCTTTATATTTGATCCAACCTTAAATAAATTGAATATTATTGAAAATATGGTCCTGGAGAAACAAAACCATGATATTTCATATCGTTCAATAATTTCCCCAAAAATTGCGAATTAATGAAAACAAAAGCTTTATGAAAAGAAACAAATCCTTATTAAATCAATGTTCAACCCCGAAAGATGCCCTATATTTTAGAAATCAATAGAACATAGCATTCAATCCATAGGTAAGTAAAAGGTTAAATAGCAACGGACTTTACATCCGGTTAGATGGTTTTTATCTATCCTCTATTTAAAGTTCATAAACTATTTAATACCATTATTTATGTCAGTCAGTAATCCTAATTGAGATTACTTTCTGTCAGAGAACCTTTGTAAGGTGATCCAAAACATTTGAATGCCCCTAAATAATTTTGAAAAAAAGAGATGCTCTCTTAATAGAGTTTCTATGCCTTATCTGTACCTACAGTAGTATAGATAGGTCCTAAAATTTTTAGCAAATGAATTACATTCGCTATGTAGATCATAGTGCTTTTATCGCACTAATGAAAGTGATACTTATTAGTATTAGTTTATCAATTGGATTTACCGCAAATAGTCAGTCAGATGGCGTTGTGCAACCTTTTCGCAATGTTGAAAATCAAAAATCCCAGAATGGAATTTTCAAAATAAAAGGGGATTTTACAATGGCCGGAAACACAAATCTTACACAACTAAATTACAGGGAACATATCGGTTCAAATAGCAATAACCTGATGCAGTATATCGATATTGACAATGACCCCAACACGTTAAATTCATCATCTGCCCATATCGAATTCGGCCCTGAGATTTCTGACTTAGAACACTGTACAGAAATCATCTATGCAGGTTTGTACTGGACAGGTAAAGCGGACCTTGGTCCGGGTGCTACCAACTCCATTTCTACCCGGAAAACAACCCCCTTTAGGGACAGCCTAGACATATACCATGATACATCAATAGAAGGTACACCCTATGAATTGGAAGTCAGAAGAATGGGGACTTTTAACAATTACTACCTTAAGTACATATTCCGAGCGGATGGGGAAAGAAACCTTGAAATAGAATTTAGGAATTCTGCACCATATATTTACTATCGCTACAGCAATAATAATGATTTCCATGAAGTACCTGGTGACAAAATAATTGATATTACAAATGATAGAATTGACATTGATTTTCCAGGATTAACCTTCTGGATTGGCAAGGAAAATCCTGTGGCTCTTGAGGTTTTTAGTCTATCACGTCCCCGTAGTTTCACGTTGAATCAGTCAGAATATAGACAATCATCCACTGCAGGTATAAGCAAATATGGATTAGAATCTGAAGGGGTTGAAAGAACTCTATTTAAAAATGAACTCAAACTAAAGAAAGAAGGACAACCTTATATATCTGTTTCCGCTGATCCTGAGAACCAATTTATACCCTCCGATCAATATGGCCAAATTTATTCCTGCTCAGCTGATGTTACAGAATATGTAAATGAACACGGAACAGGAGAATATTTTGTAGCAGACATGGCACTTACAGAAGGGAATGGGGACAGTATTGGGTATTTTGGATGTTGGTCGTTAATAGTAGTATATGAAAATCCTAGTTTAACCTGGAAAAACATAGCTGTATTCAAGGGACACGCTTTTAACGAATCCCCCAATCCAAGAGAAATGGTTCCTGCCACATTTGATCTTGACGTAGAAGGCTTTGAAGCCATACAACATGGACCTGTTAATGTAAAAATAGGTTATATGGCAGGTGAAGGAGACAAACACTTACCGAATGATTTTTTTAAATTACAGGAAAAAAACACCTCCAATTTCATCCCTCTCTCTCACGAAAAAAATTCGGAAGATAATTTCTTCAATTCATCAATATTCACAGGTGGAAACCCAAGAAACCCTCAACTGGAAAATAATACAGGAATTGACATTGGACTCTTTGAAATAGATAACTCAAATTATCAATTTATAGAAAATGGCCAAACTTCAACTACCTTTCATCTTGGTACTGTCCAGGACTTATATACCGTATCCATGATAGCTGTAGGTATCGATGCATATGTACCGGAAGTAGAAGCCATTCTTACGGTAAATAAAATCAATGAAATAGACCCTGAATCACCGCTGCAATCAGTCAGGCCAGGCCAAAGTATAGAATATTGCGTGGATATAATAAACCCTGGAACAGAACCGATACAAGACCTTTTTCTTAATCTCAGTCTACCCATCACATCTGACATTTTACAAGTCTCCATCGAATCTCAATGGCAAGATGGTATCACCCCCAATGAAAACACACCACTTTATAACGAAGATACACGCTCGATAACCTGGGATTTTGGGAACCTGCCATTGTCTGTAAATAGATATGATACACTAGCCAGTTTTTGTTTCAAAGTTACAGCCACCCGGGAATGCTCTATACTAGCTATAAAAGAATGCCTGGAAGAAATAACAATAGAGGGAAATCTATCTGGGATTGGGGCAATAACTACCATTCCAATTAATGAAAAACCCATGGTAAACGGCCTTACAATCCAGGAATCCGATTGTGATTTTTCAACAGACAGAAGTCCTATCAAAATCATCATAGATGCTATAGAATATGTACAACAAAACTGTGAAGGTTATGGCGATGACGCTTTTCAGATTACTGTGTCACCAGACGAAAATGGATTTGCCGTTACTAATATAGAAGAATATTTCTTGGAAGGAACCCGGTTTTATAATGAACAGCCCAGAACTGATAGTTCTATTGAATATGATTTAAACAATCCCTTTCCCGCTGAAGCCAATACACAAAATACGTACTACGGTTACCCGATAGCCGATTTAAATTGTTTTATTCCGGTAAGAATTAGCGTAACTGAAAACTGTGGTCTGGTTTTGGATTGTGGCGATCAGCCTATTGGTCTATACAACTGTAACAACCCAATCCCTCCTGCCGTCACCACAGTTCAAGAGTATATCGACAGGTTTAATGCTTCGATTATTAATCCACCTTGTGGATCAGCAAAAATATTTTATTCTGATGGCCCGTTTAATCCGTGCAGTTCAACAACCCTATCAAGAACTTACACTATATACGATGATTTAAACTCTAATAATGAACTCGACAACAATGAGAAATCTATCACATGTGAAAAAGACTACACGTATTTTCCTGATGTTGAACCACCTACCATAGAAGCTTTGAATACCATAGAATTGCAGGGTTGTAATACCCCAATCCCTAATCCTGATATTTCATTAATTCAGGCAGAAGACAACTGTTCAAATGTCCAGATTGAATTTATTAAAGATAGTTTGGACCAAAATAATTCAGATTGTATTGAACAAATAATCCGTATATACAAAGCTACCGATCAATGCGAAAATAGTGATACTATTCATCAAACAATTAGAAGAAAAGCCGACCTTATTCCTCCGGTAATTACTTGTACATCCACTATTTCACTCTCATGCGGGCAAAGCACCCATCCGGATCAAACCGGATATCCTCAGGTATCAGATAATTGTGATAATGAAATAACAAACCTTAGCTACTCAGACGAGATACAAGAAGGAAGTTGTTCAGAAACATATACAGTAATCAGGACATGGGAAGCTGTAGATTCTTGTGGAAATATAGATAGCTGCAGACAGATCCTGGATGTAGTGGATACAACACCACCTAACATTACTTGTCCCGCGTCAACAACAGTATTCTGTGGTGAAAGTACACATCCCGATCAAACTGGGTATCCTAGTGTAAGTGACAACTGCAACGCTGAAATTGATGTAAACTATCGAAATGATACAATAATCGATGTTACATGCCAATATACATATATAATTGAAAGGACCTGGATCGCAACAGATCCCTGCGGCAATATTGATTCCTGCGTACAAAGAATAAATGTTGCTAACAGGTCAGAAATCCAAATTAATTGTCCGGAAAATTATTCTATTGATCCCAATAATTGCATTACACAAGAAGCTGTTGACCTGGAATTCGAAGAATGGTTAGATCAGTTTTCTTATATGGGTGGCTGTACCCCTACTGTTGAAATTACAAATCCGGGACCTCCAAACAAATGCGGTGGTTCCAGCACGGTACTTTGGGATGTAATAAAAACTTGTGGAGATACCCTGACATGTAGTGCTACATTTACAGTTGCAAAAAGTCCGGAGATTCAGGTCTCATGTCCCTCCAATAACACGGTAAGTTTTAATTTATCACAAGAGGAAATAGAAATGCAATTCACTGCATGGCTGAATACTTTTTCAGTTTCCGGAGGCTGTAACACCACCGTAGTAACAAATAATACGGAGACTCCAACAAAAGAGTCCTGCATGGAATCTACCAAGACAGTCACCTGGATAATTGAAAGTGAGTGCTCTGAAAATATCGTGTGTTCCGCTACCTTTACTATTAGTTTTGAATCAAACAATTCTTTGCCTCCAAACTGTCAATCCATTCATCCATCTATTGATAAGGAGGGATTGACAGTAATTACCACGGAGGACTATCTCACTAATCATTTGAGCGCAGATTATCCATTGAAACTGACAATTCAGAATGAAATTGGAGGTGTCGAGCTGGAAAAAACATTCAACTCTCCTTGCGAAATCCATGTTTTCAATGCTTGTGAATACCTGGGCCGGGAACTTACATATTCCATTGCGAATGATGCAGGCATTTGCACAGACGGCCGATTGTTATTTCCTGATAATCCACCAATTTTTATTGAATCTGCCTGGCAAAACTCCTTTTTTCAATCATTAAATAATTCGGGGAAATCAGGTCAAAATATTTCAACTGGGAAAATAGTGGTTTACTGTGGTCAAATTCCATCACCGGATAACCATATTCCAAGCGTTATATCACCTTGTGACAATAATTCTTACCAAATAACAAATGAACCTGATTGGATCATGCCTTTTTCATGTGATCATAATGGAGATACAAGTAAAATTATTTTGCGAACCTGGGAGGTATTTGATAAGGGTGGTAACAGATTTACATTAACGGACACAATTGTAGTTATGAAGCTTCCAAAATTAACACCCGGTGCATTTTTGAATCAAGCGGAAGATACTATTCATTGTGAGATAAATTCGTACCTCCAGGATTCAATTTATTCAAAAAGCTACAAAAAATGGAAACAGCCCCTTGGGCTACACGATTACGAACGCCCTTATACCAAATTGAAAGGAGTTGAATACTATATACCTGAAGCCTTTATTAAAGAGGGACTAATATCCGCTTCTGAAAAAAAAGAACTCAAAGAATATTTACAATGTATTATTCTTAAAAGGGGCAATGGGAAAAATGTAACCATTAAAGATTTAATAGACGGAACGTATCACGAAGACCTTATTAAATCTTTTACGTCGGAACAATTGATATACGGGAATCTATCAAGAATTGCCAGGAAAGAAATAAATGAATTATCAATCAACCTGGATAAAGAATATACATTCTACAATTTCTTATTGCTTTCACCAGGGGATCAAATTCTCAATGAAAAAGGGGATTATGAAATCGTATCGGAAGAATGGTTTTACTACAATTATACCGCTTCTTCATACGGACGAGACAATAATTCACCCTATTGGTTTACAGGCGGATGGCCGATTCTTGAAAATGACAATAAATGTCTCCGGTATTACGATCAATTCGGAGATACCGAACACCAATGTATACAGGTTCAGGTGCCTGCATTAAACGTTAACGGGTATGATACAGAGAATTGCATGACGATATGTTTGCCCAATGATCCGCACTGTGGTATAACATATAAAAATACTGAAAACAGTTCATGGACCGGAAATTGCCCACAAACGCAAAATTCAGTCTGGGAAATCACCCAAACGTGCTGGAGTAATTTTTCTAACCAGTGCACTACCGACATACCCAATCCGTTAGTAACCAATTATGAAGAAAAAAGCAAGCAGGTGAAAATAACTCTGGACCAGTGGCGAACAAGAATTGACAGACAACCTCCAATATTTGATTTTTGTTATCCCCTTTCACCGGATTGT
This sequence comes from Membranihabitans maritimus, assembly GCF_021729145.1. Taxonomy (GTDB): domain Bacteria; phylum Bacteroidota; class Bacteroidia; order Chitinophagales; family Saprospiraceae; genus Membranihabitans; species Membranihabitans maritimus. The sequence continues at coordinate 50,011 of NZ_JAJSLW010000003.1, forward strand.
GATGAAGATGATCCCGACCCTATTCCCGTTAGAAGTAACCACCACTTTGAAGAACCTTGTCAGGATCTATGCTGGGACCAGCAAGAAATAATGGATAATATAAAAAATGGAGAGCAAAACTACAGTGCCCTGCTATGGGAACAATGTCATCCGACGATTTATAATTCGGATCCCAATAGTTGTGAAGGTACGATTTTTGTCCCGCAGGTTCAATTGATTGATAACTGTTCTGATATTAAAGAAGTGAAAGCATATCTGAACGGAAGATTTGTATCATTGGAACAAACCGATAGTATACTTACCATCCAAAATGGAGATTCTATAATTATTAAGACTTTCGAACATACTCAAACCCCATTCACCCTACCTTTCAACAGTTGTGAAGGACAACTATCAGAAGTAACCTATATTGCTATTGACAAATGCTGGAATGAAAGCAACTGGACAAAGTTCGTAACCGTTCAGGATAGAATTTCACCGACTGTGGTATCGGATGATACTTTAAACGTGAATCTCAACGGACAGGGCTATACCTGGGTAAAAACGGAATCTTTGGATGAAGGTTCCTGGGATAATTGCGGTATAAAGGATAAATACGGCCGAAGAAACGATTGGCACACTGCAAAAGCCGGGGTAAATTTATGCACAGGTAGAGAATATAAAGATTTTGAAGAGATCTTAATCGATTTAGGACTCAAGCCGGCCCATGTAATAAATGCCATCAGCAATGTCAAGGTAGGCATTGATTATATTACCATATATCCTGACAGCCTATTCAAGTTCCTTAATGAAAACGAAGTAGAAATTCACTACTACGAAACTTTGGTGACACTCCTGGAAGAGGAAACCGATAACAATAAAAAAGTTGTAATGGGATATTTGTACGATATGGCCGAATATTTAGCAACTAATTGTTCGGACCGAACAGACCCACACCATAACTTATATCCGGAAGAATTACAGAGGATTTTCGACAATTTAGCCCGTATCGATGGTTACGGTAATGAAATGTCTTCTCTGGGAGGAGGATGGTCACATGATATTCCGTTTTCATGCAAAGATGTATGCGAAAATACCTGGAGTGATTTATTGATAATGGACTACTGCGGAAACTGGAATACTTCGTGGATTGATGTCAAAATAGTTGATAAAACATTACCAGAAGTAGTGCGGAAGTTACCGGACATTGAAATTTCTACCGATGCATATCACGACTTCTATAAGAAAATAATCGAAGAAGCCGTCGACAACGGACGGTCAAGTGACAGTGCTTTCCAGGATATAAATGAAATATTTGGCTCCTATCAATGGGTACAAATTAACAACACCGGAAACCCGTTAGACGAGTACGGTCAACCACTACCGCAAGAAAATTTCATTAACGAGTACAAAAATATAATCTGCCGGGAAAAATCGATCATTGAAAAAACTGCAGATACTTTACATTCAGGTGAAATTGTTTGGAATGAAAATGTATCAAAGGAATTAGTATTCGACACTTTGATAAATGACCAACCGGATGGTCTCTTTATCACCAACTGTTCGGCAAAAATCGAACAGGATGTATGGATTGATACCGACGATTGTGGTAAAGGAATAATTACGCGAAGATTTTTCCTTGGTAGTGGGTGCAGTACAAAAATTACAAATAAGGAAATTCACCAGGTAATTACCGTAAACCCAGGTTGTAGTCTGCGAGAATCCATGTTTGATCCACCTAAAAAAGACCTTGAGTTATGCACTGACAAGCCGGATAATATTGCAAATATTTCCAATAAAATTCCTACACGGATTCAGCTCAAACCACATTTGAAAGAAGCTTTAACCCACCGATTCTATCAAACTTACGAAGACGCCATTAGTAAAGTGATTACAGAACCGGATAAATACAAAATCTTAAGGACCTGGGAAATAAAGGATATATGCACGGATCAAATGGTCCGGTTCGAAAAAGTATATGTAGTATGGATAAATCCGGATTGTAAGACTACGGAGATCAGAGGATCTCACCCAATTCGATTTGATTACCAGGAAAAGGAGATTAGCCTTTCGCAAAACCGTCCCAATCCCTTTAAGGATCATACGACCATAGAATTCTATTTACCTGATGCCTATGAAATCCAGTTGACGGTATTCGATATTAATGGGAAAGCAATCAAAAATCACAAGGCACAATATCGCCGGGGCTACCATGAATTCACCCTTGATAAAAGTGAATTTGGGGCAAACGGGATCTATTATTATACTTTACGGACCCGGGAAAAACAAATAACTAAGAAAATGATCTTTATTCGATAAGGGTTGATATGAATTATTTCTCAATAGGTTTTTAGTCGAATAAAAATACATTTCTTTGCGAGTATAAGTAGTAATAACCCCTAAAAGGCAATATATTTTTCTCTAATACAACCCTTTCCATGTGTTAATATAGCGGTCTCTCAAGCTCCAATCATTCACCATGAGACCGCCTGAATTCTTCCACAAAACCCTTAGGTTCAATATCTGATTGGTTGATCCATCCGGCTTTGATGTCTTCACCGGCCATAAAGCGGTTATAAAAGTTTCGGGTTGCGTCCTGGGAATATTCATAATTATCGAATATATCCCCGTTACCATTGATGCGGGGATCGCCTTCCTTTTTTAATTCACTTTCCATCATGGATTTCAGGCCCGACAATACCTCCCCGTACGCCGGGTCCTCGATCAAATTGTCCATGCAATCCGGATCCTCTGAGATCATATACAACTCTTCCCCTGGACGTTTCCCAAAGTTTAGATCCCAATATTCACTACCTTCCTTCCTGCGATTCTGATTAATAATATAAGTCTTTGTCGGAGAACCGTCACAGTTCATATAACCGGTTTCAGGGTGTCCGGCCGGCCAACGATCGGACTTATAATTTTTTAAGTACAAAAATCCATCGTCGATAATTCCCCGCATTGGGTATCCCCAGTCATCTGGTCTTCCAAGATCATGTCGTTCCTTTCCGATAACCATAAATTCCCGCTCATCATCGTATGTTTCCTCTCCAAATACCGGTAGAAGACTGGTCCCTTCAAAGTCTGCCATGCCACTGGATCCAAAATTTATGCCTGCTGCATCCAAAATTGTAGGGGCATAATCTGTAAAACTTACAAACTTCTCGAACTTCCTTCCACTATTCTTTATGCCTTTAGGCCACATCATAGCCAGTGGAAGGTGATTGGAATATTCATACGATTGGCCCTTTAACCGGGGAAATGGCATACCATTATCAGAAGTAACGATTACAAGGGTATTATCCAGCTCCCCCACTTCTTCCAGGTAAGCCAGGATCTGACCTAAATGGTCGTCAAAATGCTCAATTTCATAAGCGTAGTCCAACAGATCCGTGCGTACGGTATCATTATCCGGCCAAAAATCAAAAACGCTTTCGATCTGGTCCTTTGATTTATTGCCCCTGGATATACCCGTACCATATTCATACCTTCGATGTGGTTCTGTCGCACCATACCAAAAACAAAAGGGTTGATCCGCACCTTTGGACTCAAAAAAAGACTTGAAATTTGCTGCATAATCAACGCTGGAAATAGCTTTAGTGGGAGGCGTCAATTTTACTTCGCTGTATGCCTCTCCTAATAAGAGCCGTTTTCCACCATCAACCTGCCCAGGATCACCAGGTGCCCAACCTTTCCCCGTATATCCGGTCAAATAACCGGCTTCTTTAAGCACTTCAGCGTACGTTTTGAATTTGGCGGGAAAATATGGTACATGGTTAGCTGCTTCCTCCAATTGCCAGGAATTCCTGCCTGTCAGGATACACGACCTCGAAGGGGCACACTTGGCATTGGGAGTATAAGCATTGGTAAAAAGAATCCCTTCGCGGGCCACCCGGTCAAATGCAGGCGTATTCACCCATTTGGTACCATACGCTCCGGCATGCGGGAAAGATTGATCGTCTGAAATACAAAAAAGAATATTAGGACGGTCAGGTGATGGTTTTTCTTCTGTGGAACATTGGACACAGAATACTATACAAACAATAGGGAGCAGGGATTTTAAAATCATCTCTTTTTCACCCTAAAGTATAACTCTTATTTTAAATAAGCTATTCATCAATCTGTAAAACTTATAAAAAATCCCCCGTTCGTATGATTTATATTGCAGGGAAGTCTCGCTTCTTTAAAATATTGAAATGTCGGTCATCCGTGAACAGATATTCTACCCGGCCACTTAGAGGATAATCAACAAATTTATAATCATCTTCATCTATAGAAATTATAGACCACAAACGTAAATATCAACCTATCACAGTTTCTATTTAACGAAACTTTTATCCTCTTTACTGTGTAATGATTTAGAATGGACAAAATTTTTGAGATTGTATTCCTGGACGAAGCTTTTGAATTTCTGAAAGGTCTTGAACGAAAACATTACAAGAAAATCCCTTTCAATATTCGTAGAGCACAAAATGTTCACGATCCGAAACTTTCTAAAAAATTAAAAGACGATATTTGGGAGTTTAGCATATAATATTAGGGCTTGCAGTATCGATTTCTTGCTTTTGGGGATAAATCATCTGAAACTGAAACACTGGTTATTTCCACTCACGGATTCATCAAAAATAGAAGTAAAGTTCCAAATTATGAAATTCAAAAGGCGGTTCAAATACGGAAAAAAATTTTAAAACAAGTTAAGAAGCAATCATAAATGAAAGTATACCCATTAGAAGAAGTACAAGACCAATTAATAGGTAAAGTTAAGAGAGCTTTTTGAGTATGAACTCCAACTGGATTTAATTGGTAAAGCCATTAAACAGATTCGAAAAGATCGAAATATGACACAAGAAGAGTTAGGAAAACTCATTGGTGTTCAAAAAGTACAGATTTCGAATCTTGAAAATAATGCTATTAATGTCACTATGAACACATTGTTAAGAGTATTTACTGCCTTGAAGGCAAAAGTGAAATTACAAGTAGAGCTTCCCATATACCCTTTACATATGGGATAAACATATCGACCCATAACAGTCGTCACATATATCGCTACTTACATTATTCTATCCCCAAATACTCCAGCCTCCGCTTCACCTCAGAATTTTCTCTCACTTTTTCCCCGATCCGGCTCTGCTCAATCGAAAAAGAATACCTATCGGGTCCGTCTTGCATCAAAACAATTGAATTCAAAATTAATAATCCCTCTGCAGGATATTCTGCAGCATACAAAGCCCTGGTCATCACCGGTACCGGATTCCGCAGGCCATTTAACCCCAAATATTCCGCTGCCCTTACCCGGTTCAAAGCTTCGGGATCTTCATTTGAAATCTTTCGCACCTCGTTCTCAAATTCAAAAGCCCGTTCCCCAAATGAAGAACACACCGTCAGCGCCCAATAACGTTTCCAGGGATCTTTTGAATGTAACGCCTCATCTATTCCATCTCGAACTGTATCAAAATCCAGGCAAGCGTAATTCGCTATTTCCAAATAAGAATTAATCACGGAATTATTATCCTGTCCAAATTCAACGGGGTTATCAAACGCATCTCTAATCAGTAAATGCTCGGGATATAGTGATAAATCCGGCATGCTCCCCATCCATCGGTTCAATTCTTCCCTAAGTTCCTCCAGCGTCTCTTCGAATTCGGGTCTTCCCGCCAAATTAACCGTCTCATAGGGATCTTCTTCGACATCGAATAACAATTCCGGGGCACGACTTTTAAAAAATACTTCTTGTACGGGATTTAATTTACCTTCCCTATGCAATTCGTCCCATTCCTGGTAACCTAATTGCTTATACCGGTAATTATTCATCAAGGCATCGAAATTAAAAGGCTGAAAACTACGCATATATTTATACTTCCCTTTTCGCACGGTGCGTACCATATCGTACTTCTCATCCATTCGATCCGCATATCCGAATACCGTATTCCTTTGGTCCACATCCTGCTTCCGGATATTCGCCCCGAGGAAAGGTTTCCCATCCATCCCTTCAGGCACTTCTATACCGGCCAAATTCAAGACGGTAGGCCCAAGGTCTATAAAACTCACAAATCCATCGATAGAGCCTCCGGCTTCTACCCCCAATACTTCCCTGTATTTTTCAGGCACAAAAACGACCATCGGCACATGCAATCCCGTTTCACGCAAATACCCTTTACTTCCGGGTAATACACCTCCGTGATCCCCGTAGTAAAAAATGATTGTATTTTCCATTAACCCATCTTTTTGCAATTCATCCACTACTTCTCCTACCTGGTGGTCCATCTCAATAATTTTGTCCCGGTAATACGCATTTGTGTATCGAAACAAATCAGTCTCCGGATGCCCAGGTTCGATATCAAATGAATGCATTTCCGTCCGGGGATTGTAATTACTCATTTCCTCCCTGGAAAAGTGCAGACTACTTTCATGAGTAGTAGTGATATTAAATACATGGAAAAAAGGTTGGTCATTGCCCCTGTTTCTCCACGTCGCTTTCTTCGAAGACTCATCCCACACACTTTCCGATTTTTCAAGGTTGTAGTCTTCTTTGCTATTGTTGGTCGTATAATAGCCTGCTTCCCGCAAATATTCCGGAAACATTTTGACACTACCGGGCATAGGAACTTTTTTCATTTTACGATGGAATTGAGCACCAATTCGCGGTGCATAACATCCCGTGATAATGGTGGAACGGGCTACACTGCATACCGGGGCATTGGAAAAAGCATGGTTAAATTTTATTCCTTGTTTTGCCAGTGCCTCAATATTCGGTGTTTCCACCCCATTTTCGTCAAACAATGACATATAATGCTTAGAATTATCCTCCGAGGTAATCCAGACGATATTGGGTCGAACATATGTATCAGTAGCTTCTTTGCATCCAATATTGAAGAATATCAGTAGCGAAAGGAGAAAAATAACAGGTGTGTAAAAGTACTTTCTAAATAAGGATAGGGTGGTTCGTTTATTCATTTAATTAATTTTTACCAAAACTCAATAAATTATCCATCTATTTCATAACTATGAGTGTTCCTACCAGCTAAAACTAATTTATTTTGAACCATAGCAGCAATCCAAATATCGTTTTCGGAATTAGGTTTACTTCTTCGAAATAATTAAGATTTTATTGGCCCATAATTATTGCCCGTTTCTTCATCAGGCAAAAATAACATAGATTTATCTCGGAATTTATTTGCAATAACTAACTGTATTGCTTTAGTTATTAAGTAATTCCCTCCAAATTAAAGTGTCACTAATATTGTAATTGAAATAATCATTTTTTACATCACCTCAATGTATCAGCGATAAGTTCATTTCTAATGAATTACTCAATAATGATTATGGTATCTCTAAATACGTTATTTCCAATTATCTGGATGGATGCGTTCACAGTATACCAGAATGACTTTCGACATTTCCCCGACTTCTTTGATCTTCAAAATTTTCAAGATTTCTCTAAAGCCCGTTTGGTATTTCCCACATCCAGATCTGTTTTCATAATTCCAATTCCTGTTACCTCATTTTAGTTCCAACGGCTGTGCATTCCCATAATCCATACCCCGTATTTCTTCAAAAGCTTCAACCATTTCTTTCAGCTTTTGCGGATTTTCTTTTGCCTGATTATTTTGCTGATTTAAGTCTTCACTCAAATTATATAACTGGTATTCTTCTGCATTCCCCAACTCGATATTTACACTTGTATTTATGGGCCTTCCGCCATATGGGGGGATCATAGCCCACTCCCCTTTCCTAAAAGCTGTTCGGGATGTCGCTTCAAGAACCAATTCTTCACGCCCTTGTTCAGATTTTCCCATCAGGACATCCAACATATTTTTGCTATCAAGTTTCCCCAGATTATCTTTACTACCTACAAGTGAAGCCAATGATGCAAAAATATCAATCTGGCTAACCATTGCATCAGAAACCAGGGGTTGAATTTCACCTTTCCAGTATACAATAAACGGAACTCTGGTACCTGCTTCAAATAAGCTATATTTTCCACCCCGAAATGGTCCCCATGGTGTATGGTCTCCCAATTTTTCTACCGCTTCGTCATAGTATCCGTCATTTAAAACCGGTCCATTATCACTCGATACGATTACCATAGTATTCTCTAAAATCCCTTCTTCCTCCAAGGTTTTCATAAACTCTCCAATACACCAATCAGCTTCTACAATAACATCTCCACGAGGTCCCATTCCACTGGCTCCTACGAATCTTGGGTGTGGTGTTCGGGGAACATGGGGTTGTTGCAAAGCATAGTAGAGGAAAAACGGATGATTTCGGTGAGAACGAACATATTCCTGGGCCTTCTTAAGAAAATGATCGGCCATATCTTCGTCTTTCCATTTTGCTGATTCCCCTCCTTTCATAAATCCAATCCGTGGAATTCCATTTACGATACTGTTATTGTGTCCATGATGCCATTTCATCTTAAGCATTTCGGGGTTATCTTTCCCTGTTGGCTCTCCCTCAAAATTTTCCCGATAACTTATTTCGATAGGGTCATTCGGATCCAGGTCATCAACGTTTCCATTTTCAATATACACAGTAGGGACACGATCTTGGGTAGCTGCCATTATATAGGAATATTCAAACCCAACTTCATTAGGCCCGGGCGAAATATGTTGATTCCAGTTTACATTTCCCATGCCCAATCCCAGGTGCCATTTGCCTACTATACCTGTGTGATAGCCCTGATTCCTTAACATTTTTGGAATAGTAGATTGTGCTGTATCAATTAGGAGTGGAGCAGTTCCAGGTAAAATTCGGGCATTTTCATTTCTCCATGGATACATCCCGGTTAATAATGCATAACGACTTGGTGTACAGGTTGCAGAGGAAGCATAACCGGCTGTAAGTTTTACACCTCCATTGGCCAATTTATCTATATTAGGTGTTTCCAGACTCCCGGCATTATAAGCACCAACATCTCCATACCCCAGATCATCAGCATAGATTATAACAATATTAGGACCAGCTTGGTCATTTTCACTACCACCCTCAGGGGATGAAGTATTCTGACAAGCTATCAGTACCCCAATAAAAAGAATAGGTAGCATACATGAATAAAAACGACTTATTTGCAAAATCATGTGAAAATTTTAGTTGTGAAAATTTTAAGATTTATTCGGCGAATTAATTTACATTCCGTTCAAATAACAATTGAATGACCAATTTACAAAATTATTAATATCGAATCTTTCTCTTGATTAATCTGATTTATACCCAACAAAACCTTATCTCCTTCATAAACAATATGATTAATCCCAATTTTCCAGGGGAGCTCCCCTAAAATCCAGGGGGAATGTTACTTCTTTTTGCTGGACATGGGAAAGCATCACAGCAGTAATCATTTCTACAGTAAGAGCACCTTCCCTAAAATCACAAACCGGAGGTTGATCTTTTTCCATTGCACGAACTAAATCCCTGGCAGGTAAAAAGTGTTCATATACTTTTTTATGCAGGTTTTCAATTGGTTCGGGAAGGCTAATTCCTGCCGAAGAAATGGGAACCCATTTACTATTAACTATGGTATCAAAAGGATTCCCCTCTTTATAATAAGCCAGTGGTGTCTTGTCACAACACAAATCGATCACCCCTTTACTACCTAAAATTTGCAAACCAAAGCCCTTATTGGCTGTTCCATCATTGGCTATCGAATCAAAGTACCCTATAATTCCTGACTCGAATAAAAAGCGTGCGTGTAATTCATTACCTGCCATTAAACCGAGTCCTTCCGCTCCTAATAAAACATCTTTTTCCGCAACAGGTCTTCCACTTTTAAGAAGTTGTGCTGAACAAGAAATAGGAGGTCCGCTCAAATATGTTATTAAGTTTAATACATGAGAGCCCAGAACCCACAGGTCTTCCAATCCCCCTCGGTGGTCCCCTTTACCCTTACCGCGAATTTCCAGTATTTGACCCACTGCGCCTTCGTTAATAAGTCTGCGTATAGTGGGTAAAGTCGGATGGTAACGATTTCTATGTGCAATTGCTATTTTGACCTGTGATTTTTGAGAAGCTGCTAAAACTTCATCACATTCGGCAGGTGTTCGAAGAAATGGTTTCTCCACGTAAATTCCCCTGACCCCTGAATTAATAGCCGATAGGATCATGTCCTTGTGTTGGTCCACATGACGGGGACAAACCGCCACTATACCCGGACGAAGTTCAGTAAGCATTTTTTGGTAGTCTGTATACCCCATAGAATCCGGAAGACCCAATCTTTTTAGTGATTTTGGTAAACCTTTAGGGTTACTATCTGATACTCCCACAATTTGGGTATTATCCAGATATTTCCAAATTTCATCTATACCGTGTCCAAAATCTCCTCTTCCAGTATGCCCAATGACTGCTACATCCCATCGTTTAGAGTTTGGAATCGGGATATTCAAAAGCGCTCCGGAAGTCGCTAGTGCTGAAACAAAACTTCTTCGGTCCATTAAATTATACCTTAATTACTCAATAATTTTTTAATATTAAGCAAAAAAAGGGAGCTGATAATAATCAACTCCCCTTATTTATCTAACCCTGTATTATTTCCAATTTATCAGTATCCCGGATTCTGCCTTAAATCAGACTTTACTCTTAAACTATTTTCATGAAAAGGGCACCTGTAATTTTCCCCCTCAAAAGATCGATCTTTAATCCTCATAGGAACCAATTCACCATTAACCTCTCGAGTATGACCAAGAGCAGGCTGATTTAAAACTTCATCTGCAGTTCCTCAGCGGATAATATCATCATAGCGAAGTCCTTCTCCTGCCAATTCAATTCTTCTTTCGTTCCGGAAAAGTTCAATACAATCTTGCTGCGTATAAGCACGGTATTTGGTTAATATCACATCAGCCTGTGCCATATCCAATCCCGCTTTTCCCCGGATTTGATTAATATAGTTCAACGTCAAATCATCGACATGGTCCATCATTATTTTGGCTTCTGCATACGTAAGCAATACGTCTGCATAGCGGAGCAAACCATACTCCGTATTTCCAACACTTTTGAAGGAATCTGCTTCATCAACAAACCTTTTGAACCAATAGCCTGAACTACTGGCCCTTTCCAGTTCATGATACATTGGAATATTTACAATGAAAATATTCCAATGTATCACCGTAGAATAAATCTCCCTGCCTTATTATCCTGGCGTCATATCTGGGTTCTCTGTTTAAACTTCCACACCCTTACCGTTCTTTAATCCGTCGACGGATATAATCCACGGCATACTTCACATCCTCTAAGTTATTCTCCCAATCGTGTTCACATTCTATATATATCGGACCAGAAAATCCCTGCCGATGCAATTCTTCCATCACTGCTTCGTAGTCAATCACTCCAGTGCTCAATTTCACATCATTGGCATCAATGTTTCCAAATTCATCAAGATCCTTTGCATGAATACTAATTAGATATCCTTCCAACTTATTCAGACAGTGTACAAGATCCAATCCACTCCGCACCCAATGTCCCAAATCTCCACATGCACCAAAGTTGGGATGTCCATCAATGGCTGCCAATACAGAATCAGGATGCCAAAAAATGCTCTTCCCCCGGGCATGTTCGTGAATAGCCAATTTCATCCCATATTGCCCGGCCAACTCATCAATACCGTCCCATAATTCAGGCCTTGGTTCCCCAACCAGAAAATGTAGTCCTAATTGTTGGCCCTTTTTAAATTGTTGCTCCCAATCTTCCAGGGTCTCTCCTCCGGCATACATAGACTTCATTTCCATACCTGCATCTTGCACCTTCTTCTTTAATTCCAATATTTCAGGTTCCGTCAAATCCGGTATCCTTTTATCTCCAAATTCTCCCCCTAACCTGTGAAAAAAGAACCCCTCCACTATACTAGAACCAGATTGCTTTGACTTTTCTAAGGCCTCTGGAAACGCAAAACGGTTGAAGGAGTATAAGGCTACCCCCACAGAAATGTCGAATTCTTTTTGCATCCCGGATTCAATTTGGGTAGAATTAGATTTGGTGGAATTGCTGCACGATAAAAATATAAATCCTATGGTGATAACACTATATATTCCTAAATACTTAATCATATTAATCAAATTTAATTCGTTCAATCCATTTTTTTATACCAACCCGGTACTATAATATAATCCAATCACTACAAACACGATCAAAACCTTTAGAATAGTGAGAAAGAAAATATCCTTATAGGACTCTCTGTGAGTTAAACCCGTAACTGCTAATAGAGTAATTACAGCTCCGTTATGTGGCAAGGTATCCATCCCTCCACTGGCCATTGAAGCCACCCTGTGAAATACTTCAAGTGGAATATTAGCCTGATCCGCCAGTCTAATATAATGGTCACTCATTGAAGCCAACGCTATGCTCAGCCCACCAGATGCAGACCCAGTAATACCAGCCAAAGTCGTAGTAGTCACCGCTTCATTTATTAATGGATCCTTAAAAAGTTGTCCCAAACCAGAACTAACCGATTTAAATGCAGGAAGGGAAGCAATCACTGCGCCAAAACCATATTCCGAAGCCGTATTGAGGGTAGCTAATAAAGCACCTCCGACTGAGGCACTCAAGCCCGAATTGAAGTGGGTTTTCACTTTATTGAATGAAAATATTATCACTACCAATATCCCAATAATTAACCCTCCGGAAACAGCCCATATAGCCGATATTGATGAGACCTCAATGGAGTGGACATTGTCAATTCCAATACGTGAAAAATCGATGGTATCAGGATAATAGCTGTCGAATAATAAGCCCAGTAATTTATTAAATGAGCCAACACAAATCAAAGGTAACACTGCTATATACAAAGGCGGAATGGAATGTATTGACCTTTGCTCAGGCTCATTTTTATGATTGGTCCCATACCCTTCACTTCTCTGAAATGCCTTGGTTTTTTGACGATTTAAATAATACATACCAATCAGGAATGTCAATATCCCGCCCATCAACCCCAACACAGGAGCAGCCCATGCATCTGTATTAAAAAACGCAGTAGGAATGATATTTTGAATCTGGGGCGTACCCGGGAAAGAGTCCATTGTAAATGTAAAGGCACCTAAAGCAATCGCTCCTGGAATCAACCGCTTAGGGATATTAGCACTTTTAAAAAGATCCGAGGCAAACGGGTATAGCGCAAATACAACAACAAATAACGATACACCTCCATATGTCAAAATAGCTCCCACCAAGACAATTGACAATATCGAGTGATCTGGTCCCAACCAGCGAATAATCGTCTGAGTAATTGACTGAGCATACCCCGACAATTCAATGAGTTTGCCAAAAATAGCTCCCAACAAAAAAACCGGTAAATAAAGTCGGACAAACCCGGCAAGTCGCTCCATAAAGATTCCTGAGAAAAAGGCCGGTATCCACTCTGGATTATAAAACAATACCCCTAACATGGCAGCAATAGGAGCAAATACGATAACACTGGCCCCGCGATACGCTATGATCATAAGAAAAATAAGAGGTACCAGTATTAAAACTACATCCATCTATTATTACTAATAATTTACAAAGGATTAAAATGCAATAAAGTCTATTTAAGTCGTATGAGTTATTTTTTTGGCCTAAATGTTATTTTTCGAAGATCCAGTAATGCACCTCCTTTAAATTCCTTAGCTGGCCTGAATACCACTTTTTGATAGCCTTTTTCCAATTCTAACTCTCCAATCTCCATCTTGCGGAATGTTTCCCAGGATCCAGTCTTTTTGACAGCTCCTTCTACTTCGTCAGTTTCAGTCTCCAATATAAAATTTTTTCCTGACTCTTCATCCGACACTGACCATTCCATCTCTACTGCGTATTTTCCTGGCATGGACACATCCATTTCCCATTCAACATAGTCCTTTCCTGTAAACCACCCAAAAGCCTCCCACTCAGGCATATATTCTATTTCAGGTCCAATCCCTCTTCCATTTATTGCCCGCAACTCAATAGGTTCATTACTGGAAGAATATGTTATTTGTGGAATATTAATGCTTCCCAACATTTCATCTCTCTTTTCTTTGACATATTGTCCGACTGTCCCTACGGGTGCAATCCAAATACCATTGGCTGAATCCTTGGCGTATTCGCATAATTGGCGTAACATCGATAAATAAGTAGTCTGATTGCCCTGATCCGAGGTTTCATGTCCTGCAAGAATCAGCCATTGCCCTTTTTTAGAAGCCGTTTCAATTAAATCGAGAATTTCTTTGAAATCCTTATTATCCATTTTCATTCCTGTCAATGCTGCCATATCGCAATACCACGGATCAACCGGTGCTTCACTCAGCCATTCTCTTCCTGTCAAAAACAGTTCTGATATGAGTGGAATAAAACTTTGTGACTTAGCCCCCTTTCCAATTGTTGTTTGTCCACAGGGGTATGCATAGGAAACCATCTCTACTCCCAGTATCTCTTGAATTTCATGATTTGCTTGTTCCAATTCCTTTTTCATTCTGTCCATAGTATAATCTTCCAAAGGCTGGGTCCAACCAAAATTGCCACTACAAGGATGATGAACAGAATGGTTAGCAATTTCATGTCCCCACTTTACAGTGGCTTCCCATCCGGGCACATTGGCCTTGACACGATCGGGGAGGACATAGAATGTAGCTTGAACGTCGTATTCATTAAGCAAAGCAGCTCCTGTTGGATTACTGGCACGTGCATCATCAAAACTTATGCTCAAAGCCATCCGCTTCCCGTCAGGCCATGGAAAATCAGGTTTTTGAGCAAACCCTGATTGCTGGTAAACAATTAATACTAATACCAGTGAAATTCTTCGAAGATGAATATTGATTAGAGTCCGCATAATTATAGAGTTTTAAAATGTATTATTTACTTAACAATTCACCTTCCAGGTAAGCAGAGACTGTTTCGACTAATTGTCTCCCTGCTTCAGGTCTGTAGGGTGAAACCGTTGGCTCATATCCTCCATAACCCACTTCTTCTTCGGTTAACATATATCCGAGCCAACCATTTGTATATCCAAAATAAAAGGTATAAGGAAAGGGTGAACGGTCACGAATTTCATTTGATAATTCACAAAATAATTCCAGGGGCGCTGCCCATATCCCAATATCCTTATTGATCTTCAAAAATTGTATCGGGAGTAATATTGTATTTTGTCCATTTGCTGTTTGTTCATTAAACTTATCTAAATCTGAAGGCCAGCCCAACCCTTCTTTCCGTGGTGTCTTCATAATTAACTCTCCAAACTCAAAATGAACATCATTTCGGTTAGCAACAATCGCTTCCTGGGCTTGCAAAATTTTGTCTCCCAATAAAACTTTGAATTCCTCCAAATGACCAGCACCAGGACTTGGATATACACTATAAATAGGAGCTATATTTCCTGCTGCCCCATTAATAAACAGTAAAGGAGCACCTGTTTTTTCTTCCACATATTGAGAAACGACGCCTGGGGCATCCCCACTGATTAACAGATTTTGACCGCTCATTACCGTTCCGTGAATCGCATAATTGGAAAGAAGAGCAATAGGATCACCACTTCCCTTCTCCACAATTTTCAAAATACCGATCTTCCTATCTACCGGACCATCGGGATTCATTCCCAACCTGGTATGACCATTTATGTCTCGAGCTCTTCTATTAATATTGGCTTGGGAAAATCCCCAACCTACTCCAAATTCCGAGGGTTGCACCAACCTCCTGGCCTCTCTTAATCCCGACAACAATTCCCTTACCGTAAAATTAGTATAAGCTGTATCAAAGTTATGCTCATATCTATTTCCAAGGAATACTTCGGGCAACCCGGGAGGTCCAACCTCAGGGGCAGAATGCGTATGGGTCACACTCCACCAAAATTGGTTTCCATTAATCCCAAATTCTTTCATCACCATGGCCTTTACTCGTTCATATTCGGATGGTGAAACCAGACAAATATCACTCGACACCAGAAAAAATTCACTTTTTCCATCATCCATAACCAAAATTCTATGGTAAATCGAATCATTAACACCTGTAGACGTTCGAGCCCCGTAGCCCAATAAATTCTGTGAATTATCAGGTGTAATATTTCTTTTAACTACAGCCGATTGAAAAATTTGGCTACTACCTGGAGTTGGATTTATTCCTAAACTAAAAATAATTAACAAACTCAATATTCCTAAATTCCATCTCATGATACTTTCAGTTTAATTGTTTAATAAATGTTAAGAGGTCCGACATTGCTTGAACATCGATTTGATTTTCTAATCCAGTGGGCATAACTGATATGTTCCTGGACTCAAGACGCTCAATATTTTCTCTGCCAATGACTTCATCTTCATTCCCGAGCACTCTCAAAGTAATAGAATTTCCAGTTTCAGAAGAAATTATTCCCTGCTTCACCTCCCCATTCTTCAAGGTAACTTCCCACAATTCATATCCATCTGCTATAGAAAGACCTGGATCCAATATATCTTTGACAATGGCTTCTGATTTCCTATTCCGGATACTAGCAAGATCAGGACCAAATGCGGTTCCAAATTCCCCACCAATCTGGTGGCATAGGGCGCAATTAAGCTCAAATACTTTTAGGCCCCTTTTTGCATTACCTTCCATATCTTTTACCTCCTGATACTCATCCAAAAGTGCCTGTTTTTCATCGTCTGTAGTTCCATCAGAAAAAATCATTCTTGCCCTTTTTCTCAATTCATCATTTGCTTGAGCCATCATCCCCACTCTTTGTGGCCATTTAATAGCAGAGGGATCCACAAGCTGGTTTTCCAGGGCATTTATCAATATTCGCCGACCTTCTTCTGCAGATAACATAATTTTCACAGCCTCATCTCTTAGTCCCGGAGTCATTGATGGCCATTTTTTAATCAAATATCTAATAAATTCTGTTCCCTTTAACTTATACATCGATTTTAATGCTGCCTGTTGAATTCGCGTATTTTCTTCAGGAACTAACAAACCTTCCAATAATTGATAAGAGCTCTTATGGTTAGCAAGAGCCAGATAGCCGATTGCTCTTTCTCTATCATTCTGAGGTGAGTTCTTCTTTCGAATTGCTTCAAAAGACCTCAAAACTGCATCTGCGGATATTTTATTCTTTGGTAATCCAATGTTTTCAAGTAATAGCAAACTCGCAGACCTAACTTCTTCGGATGGATCTGTAAATACTCCATTAATTAATAAATTTCTTTCTTTGTCCAACCCTTTAGAACTAAAATCGATATTCTTACTACCCGAGTTTATTCCTTGAAGAATGGCAGCTCTCCAATTATCATCTTCTTTTCCAGATGGAGTAAGGCTTTGGCTGATCAATTTCTGGATTTCCTTGATCTCTTTGTTAGCACTAATTACAGAAACTATGTTTTTTATAAATTGGTTATAAGCATTTTCATCCTCCACGAAATTAGCAATTGAAACATCCAATAAGGCACTTAGCTGAGGGTTTTCAGCCGTCAAAGCAGCAATCTGCATCCATTTTTCCGAAATATTTTCAATTACCATTCTTTGACGGACAGCATTTACTTCTGGCAAATCAACTTCTCCCAATGAACACAATAATTGAAAACGTACTCGTATATTAGGATCATTTTCTAGGGCTGTAAGAGCATCCAATATCTCTTTATTAGATAGATAATCTTCAGAAAGGATTATTGCATTTTCACGAACTCCGGCTTCAGGATCTTTCATTAATTCAATTATACTTTCAGGCCTTAACGTCCCCAACCCCTCTAATGTCCAGGCTGCATGTAAACGGCCAAATGAAGACTTTCCTGATTCAATTATTTGCTCCAAATCCGGCACAATAGAAGGGCTACCTCTATCTATCAATAATCGTTGGGCGTTTTGTCTGTACCAACTATTGTCATGGTTTAAAAAAGTGATAAGCTCATCATTACTTAAGCTTCCAAGTTTCATTTCTGAAGGCCATTTAGCTGATTTAGTGCCTTTGGGTGTAATCCGGTAAATTCTACCTTTATCAATTCCATCATAAAGTTTTCCTGAATTGATAACTTCTTCTGCCATCCATTCAGGGTGTTCAATAATCCTTCGATAATAATCTACTACATACACTGCACCGTCAGGTCCAACATAGTGATTAACGGGACGAAACCAGGCATCTTTAGAGGCTAAAAACTCTTTATTCTCATATTTCCTGGATGCATTAAATGAAATACCCGATTCATCAACAATATCCACATGTACAATATTTCCCACCGGTTCTGCTACAAAAACTGCATTCTCAAATTCTTTCGGGAAAACACCTCCTGAATAGGCAGTAATTCCACACGCAGAGGTAAAAACTCCTAAATCAGTAAGCAATTGAAACTCCGGATCTTCTGTTATTGGGAAAACTTCAGCTGCTGCACCGTGATTCGAAATCACCTCCGTGGCATTTGATAATAATAATTGGGGATTGCGGTCCAGGTAGGCAGACTGTATAACCTCCTGGAATATGTGATTTGCATTACTTGTCAAGAAATGATGCCCCCATTGATCCGTAGTATGACCAAATTGGCTTCGACTGGATGTCACTTCTAATTGTTGTTGATCAGGACGCATTCTCATTCTCCTCCCACTTGCATTAACTGGCAATACGGTATTATTTTTTGCGTCGTGAAACCGTATTTCTGAACCCGGATCACTAAATTCTTCTGTATAAACTTTTGCTTTTATGGCCGGTTCATTGGAGATATAAATCCAATTATCTATCCCCAATATCGGGTTATTGAAATTATGTTGGGGGTTCGATAAGGCAAAACCTGATATTAGGGTATCGCGGATGTCTGCTTTGCCATCCTCATCAGTATCCTCAAAATACAAGACATTTGGAGGATCGGTAACTAAAATTCCCTGTTTCCATCGTAATACACCTGTTGGAAACTTTAAATTATCTGCAAACACTTCCGAATGATCCATTTTGCCATCCCCGTCACTATCACTTAAAACTTTCACATTCCCGGATCCGCTCTTGTCCAACGGATACCCGTGCATCTCCACTACATACATTTTCCCATTTTCATCGATCTCCATATCAACAGGATCAGAAATCAGTGGCTCTGAAGCAATTAATTCGATTTGAAATCCATCTGCAAGCCCAAAGGAGGATAATAATGATTCGGAATTTGGTACAATCCTAGATTTATTCTCGCAAGAAAGAAAAACACTTAGAACAATAAAAGCAAATACAATATATGATTTTTCTATTTTCATTTAATTTATAATTATACGCTATAATTTTTCAAAATTTTCTTCAAATTTTCGCCAAGGATCATTTTCTTCTGGGCAGTATTTAGTCTGGCAAAGAGTATAGGGCCAAGACCCCAGCCAATTGGCAAATCCAACAAATCAGTTCCAAATAAAAACCGATCAGCTCCTATAGCTTCTACTACCTCTTCACAAGCTCGAGGTGTTAGTAATGGAACTGAGCATACAAATAAATTGGAATACTTTCTCATTACCTCCGCATATGCTATCGTAGTATGTGCTGTCACAAAACAAGCATTAGTATATTTAGATACTAATTTTTCCATCTGTTGAGATGAGCCCCAATAATGATTAATAATAATCTGTCTGTGAGCATGGGCCCATTTACAAGCGACTTCAATTAATCTACCTTCAACAGGATATCCCTGATAGGATGGAATTAATTTAATACCTTTCATTCCATTTTTGTGCCCTCGTTCCAATTCTTTAATCATTTCCTTTTCACCTCTTAATGGATTCAATAATGTAAATCCAATTAGGTGACTAGAATACTCATTCGAAGCCTCAATCACTATATCGTTACCAAATTTTTCGTCACTGTATACACCAGCAAAACTAAACACACACACCTTTTCTAAACCATAATATTGGATATCTTCAACCACCCTTTCGATCTGGGAATTCGGTACATGATAATGAGCATTGTATTCTCCTAAATGACCATGAATATCAAAAAAAGTCATCTTCTTGGGTCGGATACCAGAACGCCCATAAGCAACATATTCATCCGCCGGTGGAGGAAATTCTACTTTGACAGTTTCAATAGGATGATTCCAGCTTAATAATTTGCGTAAATTATCACCGGCAATTAATTTTTTATTGTCATTGCTAATTTGAGCTGTAGTCAAATTAGTAAGTGTCATATGATGTCCAAAACCCGGCCATCCTGATCCAAAAAGAATCCTATGAGCACCCCATTTTTCAGATATATACTCTATTCCCCTATGCAACCAAAGTGCACTAAGTTCTATATGAAGATTAGGGCAAGAATCAAAAGCTTTGTATAGTAGTCGTTGAGATCGCCTAATTCTATTTTCACTTACAATGACGGGCAATTGTGGCCAACGCTTACAAAGAGCAATTACTTCGTCCCAATTTGTGGCATCTGCGGCCCCTTTTCCATTAGCTTCCGTAGGATTAATAAACACCGGAACTTTGTATTGGGCTAAGGGTTCAATTATTTCATCAATGCACCAGTCTGATAATTTAAAAAAGTACTGATTCGGAAATAAAAATACGGCTTTGATATTATTATCCACCATGGAATTGACAAACTGTGTCGAAGATTGATTGGTTTCTTCTTTCCAGGTTGGGACAATAGACCAGGCGCGATGAAGTCTCTTGTGATTTCTAGTTTCGACTATTATTCTTTGATTACCATCCAAAGGGAAATTCTCTTTACTCAAACTATCCAAAACCAGTGATTCCGCTATTCCATAATGATCCATTTCAGAAAGTAAGTCTTCTGAAGTATGAAGACCTTCCTCCCCCAACTTTAAGTGTCGACCTAATACACAATTGGCATCAAATACATTCCAATGGCCGGAAGCATTTTGAGAAGAATATTTTGGAGATAATATATCATTATTTTGCCCTCCAATACCATTTGGTGATGTAGCAGCCATACCTAATGTAGATACCCCAAGTCCCACCCATCCTGATTGCCGAATAAAATCTCTCCGCTTCGTCATTTCAGTCATTTTTCCAAATTTATTTTCTTTTAAATTTTCTTACCAAGGTCTTGTTTCTGTGCATCCAACATATTTCCCGGGCACTTGATGATATGTAAGAAATTGATTCATTCCAACTTCTGAACTTAGAAAAGCAGATGTAATCAATTCTTTTAATGATTTGAAACCCGGATCGGAATCATCTAATTTTTGAACCAATTGATGACGCTGTTTATAGGTACATTCCAAAAAAGATTGTCCGAACAAACGATGGCTCGTATTATTGATAGTTGAAATATTCAAATTAAAACCTTCCTGCTCCTTTTCAGAAAAACAATCTTGAACAATTTGAGAAATGTATTCACCCACATTGGCTTCTTTGGCACCTGGGGTACTAGAACTCGGGATTATGATCTCACCTAATTCATTAAGTAACTTTATGTCAATGGATGATTTCTCTGACTCTACATTAGTTTCACAGCTAATTGTTATCAAACCATTCGATACGATGACTACACCACCCAATAAAAGGCTATTAATCGTTACAAATCTTCTACGCTCCATAGAATTGAGGTATTTATATATTTCTCCTGTTAAGTTCTTTAACTGCGTAATCCACGGCCCTTGCAGTCAAGGCCATATAAGTAATAGATGGACCAGGTGTTGTACCTGATGAACACATAGCGGATCCATCTGTAATAAAAATATTTTTTACATCATGCATTTGATTCCATCTATTCAATACAGATGTTCCAGGATCATTTCCCATACGGGCAGTACCGGTTTCATGTATACAAGAGCCTGGTATCTTATTCCAATTATAAGTTTCTATATCTTTCAATCCTCCCATTTCCAAAATTTCAGCTGCACTGTTCATCATATCATTTACCATGGCTGCTTCATTCTCCTTGAATTCGCAATCCACACATATTACGGGCATGCCGAATTTGTCCTTTTTATCCTTATGCAAATACATTTTATTCTCATAATATGGCAAGTGCTCCCCCCAGGCCGTGATAGCCATACTCCAATGTTCAGAGGGTTTAGTCAATTCTTCTTTATACCCCCTTCCAAATCCTTCACCGGCTTTCCTTCCTCTTCCTGCTCCACCTTGATACGTAAACCCTCTTACATAATCTTGTTGCTCCGTAGCCTTATTAATATTCCTAAAACGCGGAACAAAAATCCCCGTTGGTCTTCTTCCGAATGTAAACTTATCTTCAAATCCCTTAAATGTCCCTCTAGCTCCCATTCCATAAGGCATATCCATTAAATTATGGCCAAGTTGACCACTACTATTGCCTAATCCAGTAGGGAAGACTTCGGATATAGAATTCAATAATATAGCTGTAGTATTTAGGGTCGATGCATTAAGAAAAATAATTTTTGAATGAAATATCCTAGATTCTAAAGTTTCGGTATCAACGACCCTAACTCCTGTGGCTTTACGCGTTTCTTTATCATAGATAATTTCCTGTACCATCGAGAAAGGGCGGAGAGTCATTTTACCAGTTTTTGCGGCCAGGGGTAATGTTGCTGAATTGCTAGAAAAATAGCCTCCAAAGGAACAGGCATGTCCTGCCCCACAGCTTCCTTTATATTGACACGGTCCTCTATTTCCAATTTTACGTGTATGATTAGCTGTTCTCCCATGAATAATCATCCGACCATCTTCAAACTTTCCTTTTATTCTTCGAGCCACTTCGGACTCCACACAATTCATTGGCATTGGAGGCTGAAATAAACCATCTGGTAAATGGGCCAGACCCTCAATCGAACCAGATACGCCAACAACAGGTTCTACATAATCATACCATGGTGCAATATCTTTATATCGAATTGGCCAGTCAACACCAAAACCATCCTTTGCATTAGCCTCAAAATCCAATTCGCTTCTTCTGTAGCATTGCCGTCCCCAGATTAAACTTCGCCCACCAACCTGATATCCTCTTGCCCATTCAAAAGGTTTGTCCTGAACGTAAGGATTATCCAGATCATTTACAAAATATTTTTTTGATCTTTCATTATAATTATAAACCCCACTTTGTATGGGACTTTTTCTACGATCTTCATTAGTGACTCTCCCTCTATATTTTGTATCCCATGGTGGAATCATATCATCATAATCGACAATATGCTCTACGTCACGCCCCCTTTCTAAAACCAACGTATTTAACCCTTTTTCACATAGCTCCTTTGCAGCCCATCCTCCACTTATACCAGTACCTACCACTATTGCATCAAAAAAATTACTTTTCATGGTTTTTAATACCCGGGATTCTGTTCTAAATTATTATTTCGGTCAATTGCACTTTGTGGAATAGGGAATAAGTAATTTTTTTCTGGATTAAAAACCATTTCGCCTTGAGTAGCTGGTATTACTTTATAGGTCCACGTTCCTCCAATATCCTCAATCAGCATAGCATGCATACTTCCATTTAGTTTTTCCTCTGCCAATCTCAATCTCAGTAAATCAAAATATCGTTTATCTTCAAAAGCTAATTCTACCCGACGTTCCTGATAAATTGCTTCTCGCATTTCATTTTGAGTCAAACCTTCTTCCAATGGTGGCAAATCAACTCTTGAACGGACTTTGTTAATTGCATCATAAACTGACTGATCAGGGCCTACTGCTTCATTCTGTGCTTCCGCATACCCTAAAAGCACCTCTGCATATCGAAAAATAATATAATTACCACTATTCTGTTGGTTATTCCCATTAATGGCATACTGCGGATTTAACCCCTTCCGAATATAGTATCCAGTATTAGTTGATTCATTTTTTGAAGCCAAATCTGTTTCATTCCTGCTACCAACTCCCTGTTTCATGACAATTTCTGCACCAGCCCATTCTGAACCATCATACACAATCGATTCGTAGAACCTTTTTTCTCTAGCTGCATAAGGATTTTGAGGATCATATCCAGATTCAGGATGATCTATCGGTAATCCGTTAGCCATGAAATATTCGTCAACCAATTCTTGTGAAGGATCTACCCCACTCCATGATTTTTGTTGACCACCTACAATCCATGTTCCCTGAAGACCTTCCCTACTTGATCCTAAAGCAGTACCTCCTAAATAAGCCTTTGCAAAAATAGTTTCTTCATTCCAATTATTTCCTTCCATAAATTGTCCTCCGTATTCAGAAAATAAATCATAAACCCCTAAATCTATTACGGATTTATAGCTACTAGCAGCATTTTGCCATCTAGAAATATCATTTTCTAAATTATAATATGGGCTAGCCCAATAAAGCTCACACCATGCCCTTAAGGCAATTGCCGCTCCTTGACTTGCTCTACCAGATTCTACATCTAATGGCAAATCAGCTTCAATGGCTGTTAATTCAGATACTATAAATTCATAAGTTTCTTGTGCCGTATTTCGAGCTCGAAACACTTCATCTCCTTGTTCAGATAGATTTAAAACATCAGTGATTATAGGAACACCACCGTGATGCGTCCACAACAACATATAATAATAAGCACGTAAAAATCTCGCCTCTCCTAATCGCTTAATTTTATATTCTTCACTAAGCTCCCCTGAACTTACATTTTCAATAAACAAATTAGCTTTTCGAATATTACTGTATTGCCCCCATTGGCTTGGAGCATCTTCAGGAGTATAAATTCCACTTTTTATGGTTGTAGTAGAATATCCCCATGAATGTGCACTCATAGAATTATCAGACCAGTTTTCAGGTGGATCATGAGTAGTAAAACTTCCGGGTAATCCCGAATAGATATTATTAAGAAATAAATCGGCATTGGCCTCATTACTCCATAAAGTTTCATTCCCAACCTGAGTCGTAGGTTCGATGGTTAATAAGTCATTACAAGAAAAAAACAACACAAATATTGAAAAACCAATTCCAATTTTAATTATATCTTGATGAATCATAGTTTAATATTTTTTTGATTATAAAGTAACCTGCAATCCTATTGAAACAACTTTCTGATGTGGGTAATTATAACCTCCTGTACTTACACTTTCCGGATCATAAAATTCACCTACGAACGATCCTGACCAAGTAAGTATATTTTGGCCACTCACATAAACTTGCATTCTGTCCATACCAATTCTTTGGGTCATACTCATTGGTAAATTATAAGACAGTTTTGCATTCTTTAATCTCAAATAAGATACATCATACATCCACTTTGAAGACGTTTGTGTATTGTTATTATTCGGTACGGGAGTAAGTCTTGGGAAACTTGCATCTTTGTTATCAGGCCTCCAATAATCAAAATTTTGAGTATATGCTGACCTTCCATTGAAAAAAGGCCACATGGCCGATCCATCGAAATAATGACTAGTATTACTTACACCCTGAAATAAAACTTCTAGAGTAACCCCTTTAAATTTGACATTCGGCGCAAATCCATATATTATACCTGGTGTACTCGGATCTCCAATAGCAAACCGGTCATCAGGATTTATCTGCCCATCTCCATTCGCATCTTTATATCGAATATCGCCTGGCACAACTTGGCCCCATGGTTGACTGGCAATTCCTGGATTTAAATTTCCCTCCTGGTCAAAATCTGTTTCTTGAAAATATCCAATTGCCTGGTATCCAAACTGTGTCCCGAGTGGTTTACCAGTTCTACGCCGATTTGGATTGTCATAAGTCGTTGAAGTTTCATAGATTTCTAAAACCTTATTTTTTGCAAAGGTTAATGTTCCATTGATTCCAACGGAGAAATTATTATCAAAATCATGATTTAAACCACCTAAAAATTCAACTCCTT
The DNA here is from genome assembly GCF_021729145.1 of Membranihabitans maritimus. Classification (GTDB taxonomy): domain Bacteria; phylum Bacteroidota; class Bacteroidia; order Chitinophagales; family Saprospiraceae; genus Membranihabitans; species Membranihabitans maritimus. The sequence continues at coordinate 75,596 of NZ_JAJSLW010000003.1, forward strand.
TATTTTCCATAACGGCCTCATTTACTTGACTCAACCCTACACCATATTCTAGAGGTGTAATTACATTTGGTGTAATGAGCATATTAGATCTTTTTTCATAAAAATAATCCGCTTCAAAATTAACTGAACCATTCCACAAAGAGATTTCCAGACCAATATCCGTTTTGTTAGCGCGTTCCCAGGTTATATTAGGGTTAGGTTCCGATCTTTCAAAAACTTCTTGAACCCCACTCCCACCAATTACATAACCGGGACCTCGGACTCCAAAAGTACTCAAATACTGAAAAGGTCCCCCGGCTAAAGCACCTACTTCCCCATAAGAAGCTCTTACTTTAAGATTATCAAGCCAATTAAAATTATCCTTGATAAACTTTTCTTCCGACAATCTCCACCCTACCGAAAAAGCTGGAAAAAATCCAAATCGTTTCTCAGGTGCGAAATAATAGTGTCCATCGTAACGACCACTAGCTTCTAATAAATATTTATTGTCATAATCATAAGACAATCGATAAACCAATCCAACTTGCCCTGTTTCATATGAACCGCCACTTGTGGTCATATCGTCATTACTGGAACTTCCCATACTAATCTCATCGATGTAAAGGCTATAATTTCTTCTGGAAGCTCCCAAGGAATACCCTTTTCCATTTATGGCTTCAAATATTCCTGTTAAAGCAATACCATGCTGTTCAAATCTATTATTGTAATTAAATCCAGCCTGATACGTTAACTGGAAAGATTTGTCTTCGTCATGAAAGAGTGTAGGATTAGTTTTTCCAAAGATAGCATCTGTTATCACGTATGGAGTCTGTGAAACATCAATGTTCGCTACATGTAATGGTGTTGACCACTTTTTGTGCGTACTAAAACTGGGATCAAAAGCTACTTTTCCTACTAAATTGAGGCCTTCTAAAAATGGGACATCTTGAGTTATGCCCACTTGTGAATACACACTGTAAGAATTTCTATCCCGATAACCAGAATTGTATATCGCCGAAGATGCATGTGCACCAAACATACCATTACTATAAAACAAAGGGCCAAAATCAGGATGAGCATATTTAATTAATTCAAATATTCTGACAGTAGAAGAACCAATAGAGTTATCATTGTCTGTTGGTGGTTGAGTTGCAAACTTATTGAATCCATTTATTTTTACAGATAATTTTGTAGTCGGAGTAATATCGCCATCGACATTCAAAGATAAATTATACCTATTGGCCGATGTTGATTCCCACATACCTTTCTGGTTTTGATACCCAAAATTTGCATAATACTTAAAATTCTCAGAACCACCAGAAACATCTATACTGTGAGAAGTTAATAGTGCATTTTTATTTATCAAGTCACCCCAGACATCGTAATATGGTGGATATCGATCTGGATCACTACCATCCTTGAATTTTTGCAGTGCTTCGTCAGACCATGGTTTTGGGAGGCCAACATTCTCAGCAGCAAGATTTTTCAACCTAGCATATTCATACCCATTGACTAAATCAGGAACCTTGGTAGGGTTTTGAAAACCAACATATCCGTTATAATTAATTACAGCATCACCGGCTTCACCTTCTTTAGTTGTCACCAAAATAACTCCATTTGCACCCGCCACTCCATAGGGAGCCACTGCGGCGGCATCTTTTAAGACAGTGAATGTTTCAATAGAGTTTGGATCCAGATTTTGAAAACTTCTAGGAATACCATCAACAATTAATAAAGGCTGCGTGGAACCAATAGTAGAAACACCGCGAACAAAAATATCTGAGCCATCAACTCCTGGTTCACCAGATGCTTGTTTAACAATAACTCCTGATAATCTTCCTCCTATAGAATTACTAAGGTCTGTAACGGGTATTGAATTAATCTCATCTCCTTCCATTGAAGAAACAGCAGAAGTTAATGAAGTCTTCTTTTGCGTCCCATACCCCACTACCACTACTTCATCCAATGTCTGCGAATCCTCTAGTAATGTAATTGTTATATTAGTCTTTCCCGCCACCGAAATTTCCTGTGTCTGGTACCCGATATACGAAATGACTAATACTGCTTGTTCGTCAATATCATCGAATGAAAACCGTCCCTCGAAATCTGTTGCAGTCCCTTGATCCGTTCCCTTAACAAGGATGTTCACACCGATCAGCGGTTCACCTACTGCGCTAACTACCTTTCCGGCAATATTCAATACCAACGGCTTTAATTTTAAGACATCCAACGCTTTTAAATCCAACCGTTGTACCGCATTGCCTTTTCTCCTTTTATCAGGAAACGCCTTTTCTTTTTGATCTACCAAACCTTGCAAATGCAATATCATCTTTTTCATCGATTCCACTCCACCCGGATCATCGCGGTATATAATTACGAATTGATTATCAAATATTTGATATGCCAGATTTGTTCCTGTTAATACACTGTTGATCGCCTCCTCCGCCGTCTTATTTTCCTGTTCCTTGTACTCGACCAAATATTCCGATGCCATATCCCGGTCAAAAGTAAAATAAACACCATATCTTACACTGATCATATCAAGTGCCTCTGTCAATTTTATTTTTTCATTCTGATAACTTTCCCCGCCACCTTTTGCAAACGACGACAAAAAAGCGCATAAAATCAGAACAATTGTTAGTAGTCGATTCATATCCTAATAATTTATTTTTTTAATCCATTGTTTGAAAATTAATTTGGGACCATAAACAGCCTTCTTTGTATCTTAGCTAATACAAACCAAATTAAACCTAATATTACTTCTGTCTTCGATCGATCTTACCCGAAAAACTACTCTTTATCGAGTTTCCGGGTCACTTCATAAATGACTCCTCGGGCCTCGATTTCGATTTCCATGGCCATTTCTAACGCTTTTCTCGTATTATCCCAGTCCATATATGGTACTCCCAGATTTATTCTCTTCTGAACCAATGTAGTATCCTTACAAGTCAACCGATGTCCGTATATATCTGTCAGATTTTCTAATACCTGACCCAATGTCTCATCGTGAAAATTGAGTACCCCATTGACCCAGGATGCTGAAGTCGACATCGTTTCCGAGATTTCTTCAGTGACCACTTTGGACTCGACATCGTAAGTAATTTTTTCACCCGGCTTCATCAACTGTTTCTCGCGATCACGTATCAGCAATTCCACGGAGCCTTCATTCAAAAAAACTTCGCTATTCTTATTCCGTGAGGATACATTGAAAGAAGTCCCCAAAACATCAATACTCAAATCCTTGGTTATGACCCGAAATGGTGCATATCTTTCTTCCTTTGTTTCCTCTCCTCCAACCAATATTTTGGCTACTTCAAAAAAAGCTTCTCCCTCAAGCTCTACAATTCGTCCTCCAGGTCTGTTAACATTCCCCTTCCATATTAGCTCTGAATTGGCATTGAGTTTAACCTCTGATCCATCCGGTAATTGAATATTCTTGACTTCGCCGTTTCCAGTAATATATATTTCTTCCTGATTGAAAAAGAACTGATACCCCACGAAACCAAGTGATATCAAAATTAATAACGAAGCAGCCACTTTAACCAGAATGGGTAACTTAAATAGACTACCCCTTTTTACTGATTCTTGTTCCTTCAAATCCATAAATTCCACCCACTCCTCTTTCATAAAATCACGAAATAAATCTTGATTGCCCTCCTCCTGGGAAATAACAATTAACTCTTCAAACTCTTCCTTTGTACAAGTATTGTTCCTGTACTTGCTCATTAGTTTCTTGATTCGTTGTTGATTCTCCTTCACTCTTTTTTAGCTTAATTTAATTATTTCATTGTTCCTATTTGATCAGTAAGACCGTATTCATCAAAAAAAAGACTAGTCTATATTTATTTTTTTTAAAATTATTTTTCTTTTACTACCTTTACAAAACTCTTACTACTAATAAATAATTTTTTTAGATTATTTTTTTCTCAATCATCCCTTTTTATAATATATTATATGGATGAAATTATAAAGGAATATAGAAAACGGGTATTCGGATTTTTAATCAATTATATAAAGCTAAAATCTGAAGCTGAAGATCTCACGCAAGATGTAATGGTCAAAGTGTGGAGTAACAGGGATAAGTTTGAGGAAGTAAAAGACTTAGATTCTTATATTTTGACAATTGCTCATCATGTAGTAATGGATCATTTCAAGAGAATGCACCGGCAAAAAGAGTATAAAGAGAAAGTATGGGAGGCCACCCAGAAGTCAGAGAACACGGTCCTCAAAGAAGTACTGCAAAATGATTTAATTTCCGAACTTGAGTCCGTCTTAAAAGACTTACCTCCCCGGCAGCAAAAAGTATATCGGATGAATCGAATTGATGGGCTGTCACTTGATGAAATAAGTAAAAAATTAGATATTTCCCCTTATACGGTAAAAAATCACCTGGCCCAGGCTACTCAAAAAATAAAAACCCGGATAAAACCCGAATACTTTCTTCTTCTGGCTGCCTATGCAATGATGTAATTATCATAAAGAATTGTATGTATATTTATTATTTGGTTCAATGTTAGGGATAGACAAATGACGGATTCTTCCAATCAACAATTTTGCAAGAATTGCAATGCTCCCATTCTTAGTAGTAAGAGTAGATTTTGTCAGAATTGTGGTGCACGAATGAAATCTCCCAAATTGGATTTCAAAAGTATTTTCAGCGATTTCCTGAGCACCACTTTCAGTTTGGATAATGGATTTATTCCCACATTTGTAGACCAGTGGGTTCCTGGAAAAATATCCGGAACCTTTTTCCGAAGCAACATAAAATATTCTAGCCCTTTTAAATTCTTTTTTATAACGACAATACTTTTTTTTTCAGTTCAAGGAATTATTTCTCACTATGTAGAAAAAGAATACACGCAGGCCAAAGCAGGAAGATCAGGACATTTTCAAAAATATAAACCGGTTCTCAATTTTCAACAATCTGAAGATGTACAATTATTGGACAGCTTGAGAATACGTTTTTTACATACTCATCCGGAATATCAAAAACCCATATCAGTCTTTTTATATGAATATTTTAATAACCATAAAATAAGAGTGATAAATGATTCACTGGAAAACCATCCTGACTTATTAGAGGTAGATACCCCATTGAACGTAGAAATGGATTCAATATCCTGGGACAATAATTCCATGTTCTTTAATCTCGATAAGGTAGAAGCCCCTTCAATCTCCCTCCATAAAGATTCCACTGCCACTGCTATTGCATATAGGGATTTATTTTATCGAAGCCCGCAATCCATACTTAAAAAGTATCGTATCGAATCATTTGTTGGTAAAATTATCATTGCCCGTATGTCAAAACTTTTGTGGGAATATTCTTCTATCCCCCAGGTTTTCATGCAATACTTTACCTGGTTCCTAATAGCCAATATACCTTTGTTTGCTCTTTTTATGACCGCACTATATTGGAGGAAAAAAAGATTTTTTGTCGAGCACCTGGTTTTTATCCTCTATTCGGTATCAACTATTTTATTCATAGTATTATTTATCTATGCCCTCAGTTTATTTATTGTTTCTGATACCGTACAGATTTTCGCATTTTTCTTATTTCCTGCCCTGTACTTTTACCTCTCAATGAAACAATTTTACAAACAAGGCTATATTAAAACAGGCATCAAATTTCTCCTATTTATTGGAGCAGGAATAATAAGCTCGTTTTTCACTTTTCTTGCTTATTCCTTAATTATACTTCTGATAACGTAGCCTCATTTATTTCTCACAAACCTGTTTTTCCGGAATCCTCTTGTGATTACTACTCTCTGCCCTCTGGTTAACATCCGTTCTTTTCATCCGTAACAAAAGGATTCACATCCTGTCAAGGTTTTATCTTATACATTTTCAAATCTCCCATAAAAGGGATAAATTTTTTCCGTGGTAGAAATTTTAAAGTAAAAAAATAGGTGATTTGAAACCCAGAAATTCTTTCACTGCTCTCTTACTCTAGATTATTTTAATCAAAAAACTCCTTGAAAATAACAAAATACAATAGCATCATATTATCTACAAAATCAATACTTGGTTACTATTAATATACTTTGACAGAGAATAATTCCTACTTTCCGAATCCCGACATCGTCTTAGAAGGAATTTCAGGCCTCAAAGAATTATTACTCCAATAGGGATTTCTACTTTTAAAATCACAATTCATAAAAATTAAGTACATATACTTATTAAATAGATTATATTTTAGTTATTATTACGTAATAAATTTATTAATTACTTTATATTGCCTATGATATCTGTACACACCACTTTACCTCCCTTTCACATAAATAATACGCCCAAATTAACACTTGTTGGTGCCGGGCCAGGTGATCCCGATTTAATTACTGTCAAAGGAGTCAAAGCATTGGAATCAGCCGCGGTCATTCTTTACGATGCATTGGCTAATCCGGCTCTTATGGGATACGCCTCGGGAGCTATAAAAATATACGTCGGAAAACGCAGGGGTAAACATTCTTTTACCCAGATAGAAATCAACCAAATGATCGTCAAATATGCCTTATCCCAAGGACATGTAGTCCGACTCAAAGGGGGAGATCCGTTTGTGTTTGGCAGGGGTTTTGAAGAAATAGAATTTGTAAGGAATTTCAACATAGAGACAGAAGTAATACCTGGGATTAGTTCAGCAACCGGGGTTCCGGGGACTATGCAAATTCCCGCTACTGTCCGAAACATATCACGGAGTTTTTGGGTCATTACTGGAGTTACATCACAAAATAAACTTTCTCACGATATCCAATATGCTGCAAGAAGTTCAGCCACTATTATCATTCTAATGGGTATGAAAAAATTATTGGAAATAACCAATATCTATAAAAGTTGTGGGAGGGAAAATTTACCGATAGCTATTATACAAAATGGAACGCGAAATGATCAAAAACAATGTTATGGAACTATTGCTAATATCCTTTCAAAAGTAGAAAAACAAAGCATTACCAACCCAGCAGTAATAGTGATTGGTGAAGTAGTAAGAAAAGGTCGTCACTTTGCCGATGAAATACCGTTACCGGAATTAAACCTACAATTCAATTAATTTCTATCGAATCATTTACCTGAGCACACTTTTAATACAAAACTTTGATCGACGTAACTTCCTACCCCCTCTTTATGAAAATTCTAAATGAAAATTTGTAATATTAAAGTCAAAAGGAAATGAGAATATGAAAAAGAAGGGAAATTTTATCGAAGGCGCTATTCCCCCAGGATTTGTAGCCGAGGTATTAACCAATCATCAATTAAAGCATCATATAGGAGCCCATAATTTTTTCCTCGGTCAGGTCCGAGCTGACAAAAAAGAAGGTTCAGAGGTATCTAGTATAGAGTTTTCTGCATATGAAGAAATGGCTGTTGCCACTATCAAAACAATTCGGGAAGAAGCTTTTGAAAAATACCATTTGTCCTGTTTGCATATTTATCACAGCCTGGGTAAAATCAATGTTGGGGAAATCTGTTTTTTTGTAATGGTTTCTGCTCCCCATAGACCGGAAGTATATGAAGCTACAGAATTTCTGGTCAATGAAATTAAAAACAGAGTGCCTATTTTCGGGAAAGAACTTTTAAAAAATAAATCCTATATCTGGAAAGAAAATAATTAGATTTCATACCGTACTCATATAAGGAATTCAAACTTTAAGTTTCAATAAATGGAAGACATAACTGGTCATATATCCACGCTGAAAAAAGTTGTAGCCCAATCAAATGTCACTTTTAACGGCCACAAAAATATACAATCCCTGTGGAATGAAAAAATAGAAGGAACCGTAAAGTCTGCCACACTTCTGGCTCTAAAAAACACTCACCAAACAATACCCGGATGTCATAATACGGCAATTGATGCTATTGAAGTTAATTTTTCCATTATGGATAATTCTATCGAAATAACAGTTATTGCCAAAACAGTCTCGAAAGCACCCATCACCACGCAGGCAATGCATGGTTTATCAATTGCCGGACTAGTCATTTACGATACCTATAAAGACTCCTTTGAAGAAATTGAAATACAGAAAATAAAAGTCACCCACCAACATGGTGATCAGGCTTCGTACGGAGAGAAATTTCTTCATCCCATTAAAGCATCTGTAATTGTATGTTCTGATTCTATTCATGCAGGAACCAAAAAAGATAAAGCAGGGAAAGCAATTATAGCTAAATTGGAGGAATGCGGTGTAGGAATAGAACACTATGAAGTAATTGCTGACGAAATGGAAGATATCAGAGAGAAGGCAAAGGCCTTTTCAAGAGATTCACAATTAATAATTTATACAGGTGGAACTGGTTTATCCGTAAGGGATTCAACCCCGGAAGCTTTGACGCCACTTCTAGACCGGAGAATTCCGGGAATTGAAGAAGCAATCCGTAGTTATGGCCAGGACCGAATGCCTTATTCCATGTTATCGCGCAGCGTGGCAGGCACCCTGGGTAATTGTTTGGTTTTGGCCCTTCCCGGGTCTACCAAAGGCGCTTCTGAATCCATGGATGCGATTTTCCCTCACCTACTCCATGTATTTAAAATTTTTAGGGGAGCCAGGCATGATTGAAGAGAAAGATTAATATTATTGGATAATTAGGTTCTTTACATAGCTGTATTTTCCTGACCGCAATTCCATAAAATACATACCGGCAACTGCATTATCGGATAAGTTTATAGTCGCACTCCCAATGAAGCTAGTCCCCTTTGATATCAATTTTCCTTGTATATTCCTGAGTATCCATTCTTTCACATCCATTCCTTCTATCTGCAAGGTTTCTCCCTTGAGAACAGGATTAGGATATAATTTAATTTCTTTATTCCCCGACCCCGGATCTGTCGCACTAATCACATAGGTAGAATCACAAGCGATATCCACCTGCTTGTAGAATAATTTATCGTCCTGGTAGCAGCGCAGGGGAATGGGGCATGCGCCATCGCACAGTAAATCATCATAAGGAAGGAAGAATCTAGAACTACCTATTTTCTCTATGACTACCTCACCAATTTCATATCTTGTTGAGTGATCACCGGGAAAAAGTTTTTCAGTTTCTGTGTGCGCAAAATTTCACCATTTATCTCAATAGTGCCGGTAGATTCCAGTGTGACATAAATAAAAGTATCCTGAACACTACTGGCATCCGGGTCATAAGGCGCAGGTGTGACAATCCTCATAGTATCCCCTTCTTCCATACTGAAATCATATAGAATTTCAAATTTATTCTCCCTCAAATAAAAAATAGAATCCCCCTGCTGATGGATCACGATCCTTCCCTGTTCGTAATAATCAGTAGCTACAGCAGTATCCCCATTATACAAATAAATCTCCCCTTCAATGATACGCGCATCCTTCCCGTTCACCACAGTGTCTTTTGTCGCTGTCATCTTTAGACTACTAACAGTCTGACTCAATACGCTAAAAAAATTATAATGCCAGGTAGCTCCTTCTGGTGCCCATTCCAGGCTACTGGTATCTTGCGAATAAATTGCAGGACGGAAAATAAATAATGAACTCAAAATTATGATAAACAAAAGTATCATGAGACTATAATTTTTGAACTTTAAAAGTCTTTTTGAAATATGGATTTTGAAGTTCGACAGTGTATAATCCCGGTTTGAGACCTGGCACCTCTATAGTCCGGGAACCAAAATTCGCTACCAGTACTTTTTCAATTACCAACGATTTGTATTGGTCGTATACTTTCAAATAATGGCCATTCTTATTCGTAAAATTACTATTATCCACTATTTTATTATATGTTTCATCATTCATTGAGATAGTAAGTTCATTAACCATTGGATTGGGATGAATGCTGTATAGATTTCCAGAGTATTCAAATCCCACCTTTCGGGAAATCGTATTACAATTGTACTCCGTTTCAACTTCAAAATTCATGGAAGTACCGCTGCTACCCGAATAATCGATTTCAAGATCTTTTCCGTCATTATCCGATTGCCAATAGGCACTTCCATATGACAATGTCCAGTTAAAAAGATCAGCATCCGGTTCATTGAGAGTGACATGAACAAGAGAGTTGCTTACATAATTGACAGGATTCAAAGTAGAACTATACCCAGGCCAATATACCTGGCCTTCGATATTGTAATTCGGCAATCCGGACTTTCCTACGGCAGAATTATTTTCGAGCCAATGGTGCATTATAGATAGTTGGCACTGTGTAAGAGAGGACTGGGGCTTTATCCAATCCATTAAATTATTGTTACAATCTTGACAATTAGGTGTATCACTACAAGATTCTGAAGCAGAAAAGATATGGCGTAAGCCAAGATTATGCCCCAATTCATGTCTCCAATTTATAGCTGGATCCCAATGATTGGGGTTATTCGGTAATCCTCCAGTATTTTGATACCATAAATAACTTCCCACAGCCATAGACCAATCGTTACATCCTGCATCACAAGCTACCCCACCCACAGTAGATCCGTCTCCCGAATAATTTCCTGGCATTAACAAATGGATCGAATAATTTTTATAGGAAATAGGCTTATTCATTACAAAATCGTACAAATCATTTCCATTACTCAACCACACACTTGGACTTGCGGCATCCCCTTTACTCCACATTTCTGTATTCTCCCAGAAGTGAATCGCCACCACCTCATACCTAATTTTAGAATCCTGAAAATAGGGTGAGGTCGTCGTATAATCAAAATTATCAAGTGAAGCCATATCGTCATTCATATTGTCTAATACCATATCTAAATAATCATGACCTGCAGGATTATCTGGTATATTTTCGCTCCCATCATCCTTTTGAAATATATGAAAAGATATTCTTACGGTTTTTATGGGAACTTCGTCTATATCCACTCAAGGAGAAGACTGTAACTGAATACCAGGTGAAGAGTCCACTGTCCCACACACCAATTGCCCTGGGGAATGTGTACTACAAAACAGAATTACAATCATAATTTTGGTCAAAAGAAAAGCTAAATGGGAAATGGGCTTCTCATGTTATAAATATTTAATCGTTTTCAATAAAATTTCAGGGATAGTAATAAACATACAAATATTATTTCTAAAAAATAAAGTTTTAGCAATAAAACCTTCATGATAATATATATATAATTACTAGCATTCGACCTCATAATCTCATATATTCAATAATAAATCCTGATGCTAAATCCATTTGGAGGTAACAAGTCATTCGGATGAGTAATAACAGACCCTTCACTATTTTTTCTATGAAATCAAATATGTGTAATTCAAAACCACCTTAATATTTTTGAGTACTCCGAATAAATCGCGCTAAATTTATCATATGAATGCAAGATTGTATCCCATATCTATGTTCTCCCTTTTCATTTTAATTTTTTCCTCCTGCCGGGAAACGGGTTCTGCTCCTCTCACCATCGCCACAGCTGCCAATATGCAATTTGCCATGAAGGCTCTAACGGAAGATTTCACCAATAAAACCGGTATAGAATGCGACTTGATTATCGGTTCGTCAGGTAAATTAACAGCTCAAATAAAAGAAGGTGCACCCTTCGATCTATTTGTATCCGCAAACATGAAATACCCGCAAGCTATTTATGAAGCAGGACTGGCCAATAATTTTCCAGAAATCTATGCCCGGGGCCGTCTGGTTCTTTGGACCATGTCCGACAAAATTTCACCAAAGATACCTTCCCTCTCCTCGAGGGATATAAAACATATAGCCCTGGCTAACCCCATGACCGCACCCTATGGACAAGCCGCATCTGAAGCTTTGCAGTATTACGATTTACTGGATGAGATATCTACAAAGCTGGTGTATGGAGAAAGCATTTCGCAAACCAATCAATTTATCACTTCCGGTTCTGCTGAATTGGGATTTACCGCGATGTCTGTAGTACTTTCTCCCCAGATGAAAAACAAAGGAAAGTGGATAGAAATTCCCTCTAAGACTTACTCACCCATTAACCAGGGGGTTATCTTGATAAAACGCAATTCCACAAATGGTGAAAATGCCAAAAAGTTTTATAATTTCATATTTTCCGATAGTGCAAAAGAAATACTCAAAGGATTTGGATACAATGTAGATGAATAAATTTCAGGGACATATTAGTGAAATAAATACACGTGGCAATTTTTCTGTAATCACAGTAACTGTTAACAACAAAATCAAGCTCAAATCCATTGTAATTGACACCCCGGAGTCAGCTACCTATATTTCTAGTGATAGGATTGTCAATGTAGTTTTTAAAGAAACCGAAGTAATCCTTTCAACGGATAAACTTCCGGCCATCAGTTTGTTAAATAGAATTCCAGGTACGATCAGTGAAATAGAGGCAGGTGAATTACTTAGCAGAGTGGTTCTTTGCACGGATATAGGTCCTGTCATCTCAGTGATAAGCACACTGGCCGTTTACGAACTCGACCTTACGGTAGGTTGTGATATAATGGCTATGATCAAATTGAACGAAATTATTCTTTCCAAATGATGGATTGGTCTCCTTTAATATTAACCTTTCAACTTGCCTTTATAACAACCGTGATCTTATTCTTCATTTCAATTCCTCTGGCCTATTGGCTCACACATTCCCGCTTCAGGATAAAACCGGCTATTGAAGCCTCAATATCCATGCCCCTTGTACTACCCCCTACGGTTCTTGGGTTTTATTTTTTATTGGCTTTTAGTCCCGGTAATGCTTTTGGACAATGGCTAGATGAGTGGTTGGGAATTCGATTAGTATTTACCTTTCCTGGTCTGGTAATAGCCTCTGTAATCTATAGCCTTCCATTTATGGTCCAGCCTATTCGCTCCGGGTTATCAGGTCTGTCCCCTTCTATGATAGAAGCATCTTATATAATGGGAAAATCAAAATGGACAACATTGCTCAAAATCGAATTACCTAATATCAAAACATCACTTCTTACGGGTATGGTCCTTACCTTTGCCCATACTATCGGGGAATTTGGTGTCGTATTGATGATCGGGGGGAATATTCCAAATAAGACTAAAGTAGCTTCAATTGCAATCTACGATGAAGTAGAGGCTCTGAATTACGATACGGCTAATCAATATTCTTTAATCCTTTTCGTCCTCACTTTTGCAATTCTACTATTGGTATACATAGTCAATGGCTCAAATTTCAAATATTTCGGGTATGATTGATGTACATGTATTTAAAAAATTATTCGCACCTGACGGCACAATGGAATTAGATGTAAAACTTGTGATAGACAGACATTCGTTCGTAACCTTGTTTGGTGCTTCCGGTGCAGGTAAAACAACACTTCTTAAGATCCTTGCTGGAATTGTTCAACCGGATAAAGGTCAAATATCTGTTAATGATTCAAAGTGGTACGATTCACAGAGAAAATTTTCGCTTCCCCCGCAAAAACGCAAAGTAGGTTTTGTCTTTCAGGATTACGCGCTATTTCCTAATATGACCGTATTTCAAAATTTGGAATACGCAAGCTTTAATAAAAAAAGGAGCAAATCCAAAATTGACGAATTAATAGACCTAATGGAATTGGGCGGACTAAAAGACAAAAAGCCAGGAATTCTTTCTGGCGGACAAAAGCAAAGAGTGGCTCTAGCCAGAGCCCTTGTCGAAAGTCCGGACATCTTGCTCCTTGACGAACCCCTTTCCGCCCTGGATTACTCCATGCGGCTCAAACTCCAGGAATATTTATTGAAAGTTCATAAAAATTACCAACTTACCACAGTACTTGTCAGTCATGACCCCGGGGAAATAATCAAACTTTCTGACCATATATACGAATTGAAAGAAGGGAAAATCATCAGACAGGGAAAGCCTTCTGAGATATTCGGAATGGGACAAACCAGTGCCAAATTCAGCTTTACTGGAGAAATATTACATATTTCACAGGAAGATGTCCTATATATCGTTACGATTCTAATCGGTAATGATGTAGTCAAAATTGTTGCTGACCAATGCGAAGTAGATCAATGGCAACCGGGAGATAAGGTATTGGTTGCGTCGAAAGCCTTTAATCCGATTATTCGAAAATTATAAGGTAAAGCCTTCCGGACCATATAAAGTGGAACGTAAGGTACATATAGTATTCAGAGATACCAGTGCTAAAAGTATTGACACCAACGTACCTAGCATTCAATATCCAATAGATTTATTATAATGTGTAATTCTATTTTATATCAAGGAATTTATGGGATTGTAGACTCAACCTCCATTTGGGATTTTCCTTACAAAAATCTATGCATTTTTGAATATTTTCATCCTGTTTATCATTATCCATTGGTGAAATATAAAGATATTGATAATCCAACTCTTCCCACTCTCTGGGATCCATTCCCCCTTGTGGATATACAATTTTGAGCTCATGACCACTACGCTGTAAAATTTCTGTATTCTCCTTTGGACTCATACAAATCCAATCGACCGGCAAATTGACCTCTATAGTACCATTGGTCTCCATCCCTACTTCAATTCCGGCATCGTGAAAAGCATTTACCAATGCATGGTCCAATTGCAGCATTGGTTCGCCACCAGTACAGACTACATATTTTGGATACGCACCCTCAGGCATTAATGCATTCACCGTCTCCACTAGGCTTTTAGCTGAAGTATATTTACCTCCGTTTTCGCCATCAACACCCCAAAAATCAGTATCACAAAATTGACAAATAGCTTTGTGCCGGTCTTCTTCTCTGCCTGACCAAAGATTGCAGCCTGAAAACCGGAGAAAGACAGCGGGCCGCCCCGAATGATTGCCTTCGCCTTGCAATGTATAGTATATTTCTTTTACCTTATAACTCAATTGTATAGATGATTTAAAATATAAACCCCAAAATTATGCGAATTCATTGATAATACTACCCAAACCTAAAATTGTTTAAGGAAAATATACGAAAGTTTAGAAATTTACCGATTCCAGGTAAAGATAAACAACTTGTCATTAACCATAAGCTTCCGATTTCTTGCTACAGGGCCTTTCAAAACTTCCATAAAAACTCCTTATATTTAACATTTATACAACACGATAATTATCCAATCGTTTTATGAAAAAGAAACCATCGGTAAAAATGGAAGACATTGCCATCCGGGCAGGAGTGGCTCTATCCACAGTAAGCAGGGCACTTAATAATGACCGTCGCATAAGTTCTAAAACGAAAGAAAAAATACGAAATATAGCCAAGGAAATGGGGTTTACCAAAAACCAGCTAGCCTCTGGCTTAATGACCAATAAAACTAATACCATCGGTGTAATAATTCCACAAATCAACCGTGCATTTTTTTCATCCACAATCTATAGCATGGAAGAAACCGCATACAAATACGGTTATTCAATTATAATTTGTCAATCCCAGGATTCCAAAGAGAGAGAATTTAGTAATGTTGAATCACTATTGTCTATGAATGTAGATGGGATCATTGCTTCATTGGCCGTAGAAACCGATGAATACAGTCATTTCCTCAAAGCCAAAAACAGGGGAATTCCCGTGGTCTTTTTTGATCGGGTCCCCGACCAAAAATTGAATACATCCAATATTTTTATAAATGATGAAAAAAGTGCTTACAGGGCTACAGAGCACTTAATCAATCAAGGGTACAGGAAAATCGCCCACGTAGCTGGCCCCGTTCAATTATCAATTTTCAAAAAAAGACTGGAAGGATATTTAAAAGCTTTGAACGACTATAATTTACCAGTTATCGAGGCTTATTCCCAAACCAATCATTTTATGACCCATAAAGAAGGGACAAAATCTGCAAAATACTTATTGAACCTCAAAGATCCACCGGATGCTATATTCTGTGCCAATAATTTAATGGCCATTAGTGCTATATCCGTTGCGCTTGATATGGGAATAAATGTGCCTGAACAATTGGGCGTAATCGGGTTCAGCGAAGAACCTACCTCCTATTTAATGCGTCCGTCTGTAACCTCACTAAAACAGCCCGGGATTCAAATGGGTAAACAAGCTGTTGAATTATTGTTATCAGAAATCAATTTTAGTCCGGAAAAAGGATTATATACATATAAAAACATAGAGTTGGATACCGAAATGAATATCCGGGAATCTACAAGTCGAAACCCTATTTAGACCAATTCACTGACATACTTCTCAATGTGAAACTCCGGTGATTGAATTTCCTCAATGTGTTCCAGCAACCGCCCTTTCAAACCTTCCATTTTTGATAAATCTGTTCCCCAAAATTCGGATTCACGTAAAACATTTTCGACCACTGTTTCTAAGGTATCAGTATTTGAGTCCAGAATTTCTTTTTGTCTTTCGAAAAAAGTCAAAACCTCAGATGTATCTTTGGGATTAAATGTCCCAAATCCGTCAAATAAATAAATACATAGCCAATTAGCTATCGAAAATACAATGCGAGAAGGCAACTGTCCATTTCTATTATAAAAAGATAACAAGGAAGGTAATAACCTAAACCTTATTTTCGCAATAGAGTTCAATGCTATATCAGATAACTTGTGCTGAAGATATGGGTTGCCAAACCGCTCTAAAGTAATTTCTACATATTTCCTGGCCTCTTCTTCATCACCATCCAACGTGGGAACTACTTCTTCCAACAGGCATTCTTTTACAAAATTAAAAGACCAATCTGTATTCATTATCTCAATGACCGTAGAAATCCCATTTAATAAACCGACAGGGACCATCGATGTATGGGCACCATTTAAAATCCTAACTTTCTTTTGTCTATATTCAGATAGGTCGGATACAAGTTCAACATTCAAATCGGCTTCCCCAAATGGCAAAAATTTTGAAACATTTTTTTCTGAAGCAATGACCAAACTGTGATATGGTTCGCACACAACCACAGCTTTATCAGATATCCCTTTCTTTGTTTTTACTTTGTGAAATGCCTGGTCCGAATATCCCGGAACAATACGATCTACCAGGGTATTTACAAAAAGGCATTTTTTATCCAGCCATTGATGAAAAGACTCTTCAAGATTCCAGTGCCTCATATAAGAGACCACACATTTTTTCAAAGTGTCTCCATTCTGCTCAATTAGTTCAGTAGGCATAATGACTATACTTTCTGTGGTATTCCCCAATTTCTGAAAGCGATGGTACAACCATTGACATAACTTTCCAGGGAATTCTTGAGAAGGATGATCAGGAGAATACGGTTCATCGGAATACACAATTCCACTCTCTGTTGTATTCGATACAATCATCGTTACATTTTCATCTTCTGCTGAATTCAAAAAAGCATTAAAATCAACGTACGGATGAATGATCTCATCAATTACATCTATTCTTTCAATTATCGATTTTGCGTGGCCGTTGACCAATCCCTCAACAACCACATGGAATTTTCCCTTTTGATCTTTCAGATTGGAATAATCACCGCCTGGGGTAGGCTTGATCAAAGTAACACTGATTTTCTTTTCAGCATGAAGATTCACCCTTTGAAACATCCAGTCGCAAAAAGCTCTTAAAAAATTCCCTCCACCAAATTGAATTACTCTATTGTCTTTGCCATTCGATTCTTTCATACTGCAAGTTTAAAAAAAAGTTATAGCCAAATGCCAAAGCAAGTGACTATAACTTTGAATATATGTAGGAAATTAATGGTATATCTAAATTCTTTTCGCCCTTGGTACAAGGTCTGTCAACTCCCCGATCCGTACGGGTTTTCCCGATTCAATACTATTTCTGGCAGCTATACCAATCAAAATGGACATGGCCCCGTCTCTTACGCCGGCAGTATGTTTTAATGGGTCCGGACTTTCGGGGTTTACAAAAATTTTATCGTGCAACCTTTTATCTCCACCCCCGTGACCACCTCTTTCAAATTTCACCTGTTCTACAGAATGATCCTCAAAGTTTTTATGAACAATTACAGGTGCAAAATCAACATCAGAATTTCCCTGATTCATTTCGGCAGCATGGAGAGCTGATTGATCCAATGAATCGTTGTCAAAATATGGAATGTCTTGCCATGCCTCAATCCTTCCCTTCCTTCCATTAAAGGCTATTCTCCAGCCTTCATAAGGAGAATAAGTCGTCAAAGAATAATTGACAACCGCATTATTTGCGTATTTAATCTGAGCGGACATTTTATCATAAATATTAATCTCCGGTCTGAACAAACAATTATCCCTGATATATCCGTCGTATTTTTCATTTTCTACATACAATTTCATATATCTTTCGCTCTCTGTAATATCATAAAAGTAATCGCATTCATTTTTATGATTACAGGTACGGCATTTATCGCCTCGAAACGGTCCATTCGTCCCATAGTGTTCCAGATCACCAAATGCAAATACTTCTTCCGGGTCAGAATCTAACCACCAATTCAACAAATCAAAATGATGTGTCGCTTTGTGAACCCACAAAGTACCTCCAGACTGACGCAATCCATGCCACCGTCTGAAATAACTCGCACCGTGATAATTATTTAAATACCAGTGAAAGTCTACAGAGGTAATATCTCCAATTACCCCATCATTTAATAGTTCTTTAATCTTTGTAGTATATGGGCTCCAACGATAATTAAACCCAACGATCAATTTTTTATTTGATCTGCGCTCAGCATCCAAAATATCCTGGCATTTAACTTCATCAGTCGTCAATGGTTTTTCCGTTAGAACATCACAACCATAATCCAATCCCTTTATAATAAATTCATGATGTGTAGAATCCTTTGTAGTAACGATTATCAAATCGGGATTTTTCTCCTGAAGCATCTTATCAAAATCTGTGTATACATCACAGTTTACCCCCATATATTCCTTGGCATACTCTAGACGCCCCGGATTAATATCAGACAATCCTACAAATTCAAGGATATCCGGATACTGCTCTACAAGTCGTTTACCCCAAAAACTTGTCCCTCGAACCCCCGTTCCAACCAAAACAACTTTTAATTTCCTGCTACCCAGGCCAAAAGCACTCGCAGGAACGGTAATCATAGTTCCCGCAGCAAGCATACTTACCGCTTCTAAAAAAGATCTTCTGTTCAAACTCATAAAAAATATTTTTTAATCTTCAATCCAATTTTATAAAAACATATATCCGCAAACTACATATTTCATTTTATGCAAGCGCTTGCCAATATTACATAAAAATATGTATTTTCCAATATGTACTAATAAATATTGGAACATCTCCAATTAATATAAAATGATTCTTAATAAGATGTAATCAGCCAGGAAGGGAAGGGTGCATATTTGGCTTTTGGTACCTGACAAAACGTAAATAACTTCCAACATTATCCAACCCGAATTATTTTCTCGACCGTTAAGGGAGTTACATTAAAACTCCTATGACTTTACAAAGATGATACTTGAGATTAATACTTTCGTGGATCCCCGGTAATCAGCTCTTAAGATTAAACTACTGGCTTCGATAATCTTCAAAATACAGACTGAGACGTTTGTAACGATGAGGAAGGATAAAAATCCCATGAGGAAAAATAGTTAAATTTGCGGATGTAGTCAGGCTGTGACTAAATGTAAATCAAATTTGGTAACTTATCTTCAATAATATTTTTTCCAATATGGATAAAGTAACGGGTATCGGTGGAATTCCCCCCCTGAAAACAAAATCATGGTAGAAAAGCACCTGGGTCTCAATTCAGATCAATATGGCACTGTGTATGTCTCCAAAAGTATCGATACGGGAAGAAAACAATATTTACAATAGAGTCCGTTTGATGAAAAAACAACGTACTTTACCCATTCTGATAAAGACTTTATGATTAAATACAGAGTAGAAAACCTGGATGCACTTGTCCCTCAACACAAGAAGGACGGGGTTACGATCCTCGATGAAATTGAAGAATATAGCTATGGAAAATTTATACACATCCTGGATCAAGAAAATAATAAATTAGAACTGTGGGAACCTATTGATCGACCATTTGACAAAAAATCCGAAGGAAAGACGTTTTGAGTTCACTAAAAAATCTAGTTTTTCCCTTTGCCCGCTTAGGGAGGGAAATTATTCGCCAATACCTTTACGCCCAAAAGTTAAGCAAAGAATCACTAAATAACATCAGGAAACAAACATCCAGTGAATGGGAAAATTATCCTACAATTAAATACGAAATCTTTTACGGGACATTGGTCCCTATTAATTTACATACTAAGATGGCCTCACTACATAATGTGGCATACTCTCAAGAACTCCGCAGAACATCTACGGCTCAAGCAATTATTACTGGCATTTATGACGACCTTATCGACGAATGGGATAGTTCTCCTGAAAGGATTAAGACCATACTTTTTTCTGATAAATTCGAATCAAACAATGTATTGGAGTTATTATGTCGACAATATTTTGACATTATCAAATACGGGGTCAATCAAAAGCTTTTCTATGAAGTAGTTCCGGCATTGATAATGGCACAAGAAAAAAGTAAAGAACAGTTTAATCCAAATATATGCGAAGATGACGTGATAAAGATTACCAAGGAAAAAGGAGGTTACGCTATGTTATTTTACCGATCATCAATTTCACATCCATGTAGTACCGACGAATATAATTTCTATTATACGCTAGGTGGTTTACTGCAGATGACTAACGATATCAACGATGCTTATAAGGATTACCTGTCAGGAACTAAAACGTTGATGCATCTCGGTTGGCCTATTACAAAGATTGAAAAAGTTTTTAAAGATCAAATAAATCAGGTAAATCTAAAATGGGAGTCCTGGCAAGGTCACCGAAGCAGGAAAAATTTTAGCTTTTTCACTAGAATTAATGTAATTACTTCCCGGTCCTTGGTAACACTCAATGAATATAAATATCAATTTGACTACACAGAGGCAAATACATCTTTTGATATAAACAAAATTCCAAAAAATAAGCTTATTAAGGGGATAGGAATACCCTGGAAGCTATTTTCATGGTATTCGTATTGGTCAAATTTACAAAATAAGGGTGTTTAAATAATAACCAATTTTTGAATATACTTTTTACCATTCTTATCGGAGATATGTAGTAGGTACAACCCCGGTTGCAAACCCTGCACACTCAACTGGAAAGAACCGGATATATTTACAAAATCTACCCATTTCAATCGCTTCCCTTTGACATCAAATAATGTAATCTCTGAGATGGTAATAGCATTATCCAGTGACCGTATCTTGACATAATCCGATGCCGGATTGGGTCCTATTTCAAACGTAGAGTTTGCCGATTCAATACCGGGTTCAGCAGAAGTAATGATCAATTCTCTATTCCCATTGGCAAACGGGGTAGCCCAACGATGATCTTCTAATAAAGAAAAATCTTCGCTTACTCTTTCAAGTCTGTCAGCTGACATCTCCATTGCACGAATTTGAAAGGCTTCATCCAATATACCTGCCTCCGAATCAAAAAGAATGTAACCATCATCCTTGGTATAAGAAGGATAGTGGATGGTATTACCTTCATAAATCAATTGTGCATCCCCGGTTAGTAAATTTACCGTACCAATATAATTCCGATCCTCCCCCTCATCGTAATAATCAAATGCAAAAACATTAATATCATTCTTCGAAAAAGAAGGGTTGCCTACACTAATTTCATCGTCCAGATTAGAAAAAATCTTATCCACCCTCGGTTCAGTAAAGCTGCTATTCTCCAGGTCGAAGACCCGCACCAAGCCAATATCCCAATAATTAGCACTTTCAAATCCAAGCACATCCCCTATCTCATTATATGCATCATACAAAATATATTCTCCGGCATGATCAAACTCCATGGCATCAATATATTGTACGTCATTGGTAGTAAAAAAATCTGATGATGTTGTCGGATTATATAGCTTTATGGTTCTGTTCTCTCCTGTTTCCAAATTGAATAAATACATATTTTCATCGATAGGATCCTCTGTGACCGCTGCAATTAAGCGCCCATCCCTGGAGACTACAATTTTACGCCAAATTGATTGAGGATTGTCTTCCAGATATTCTCTGGTCAATTCCATTGTATTCCAATTAATCGCTACATACTGAATACGAAAATCCCCGTCCACAAACACACCAAAACTGCCATCATCTGTAATTGATGGCTTGGAATAAATATCTTCACCGCTGATAATCTCTTGAGTATTACCGGTTGTTAAGTTGATTAATTGCATGGAATTTTTTTCATCACTTATGGCCAACATAAAATGATCACCCGGGTTTTCTTCCAGGATTCCTTCCTCGGGTTGGAAAGGTTCTGATTCTTCCAGAATCCCGACATTATCAAAAGCCTGTTTACAAATTTCATATTCTTCCGAGGAAGAACCAAAACGACCTTCAGCTGCCGTTAGCACACTGTATCTCAAATCTTTAAAATCTGAAGAAAAGGTCATATAGTTCGTCAAAACATCGTAGTACAATTGTTCGGCATTCTCCTTCCCAATCTGGCTGGCAATCAGATAAAAAACATGGTTCGGAATGCCACTGTTTATATGCACCCCGCCTTCATCCAGTTCTCCAAAATACTGCTCATCTACATGCTTAGGTTGCCAACCTATATCTCCTAATCGTCGGCCACCATTATTGGGATCACTCATATCTCGAAGGTTGCCGGTGGCAAATACGGATCCTTTGACTACATCCTCCCCCAACGTCCAATTATCCCTGTCAATTAGTACCGCAAAAATATCAGCAAAGGACTCATTGAGAGCACCGGATTCACCCTGATAACGCAAATTTCCCGAAGATTGAATCACCCCATGGGTTAATTCATGCGCACCCACATCAAGTGAGCGGGACAACGGTGAATGAAAATCACTATTCCCATTCCCATAAAATATGGCCGCACCATTCCAAAATGCATTGTCCATTTCCTCGGAATTTTCATCCAGTACATCGACTATTGATAAGATATTTCCTCCAATTCCGTCGATGGAGTTTCTATTAAAAGTGTTCAAAAAATACTGGTAACTCAAAATAGCATTGACATGTGCAGAAACCGCCCTTTTATCGCTAAAACGATTCGACGCAGAACCCACTAAAAACAAGCTAAAATCTTCGTCTTCCACACTTTTATTTTGTCCGTCTAAGGTAATGATAGCCCCATCGGGATCTGACGGCATATCAGAGCTCGCCACGTCAAACATAGGTTGAGTAGCATCTATCAGGTAAAAATCATTTCCTTCTGACCATATTGGAAACCGGTATTCCGTACCGTTCAAATCTTCACCAATACCTTCTACCGGAGATAAGAAACCCTCTACTCTTTTATCAAATTCTGAAATTTGTTCTGCACTGGCTTTGTGGGGTAAAGAGCAAAAACTAGAAATATCCCCTGTAAAATTACAGACCTTATTAAAATGCTCATGTACTTCACCGGTTATTGCATCAATTACCACGTGATAATGATTCGTAAGATCCGGCATATATTCTATTACATAAACCAAGCTTGCGTTATCCTTTGCATCAAAGTACCATTGCAATTCTTCCTGTAGAATCCCTGTACGAATGGGAATATCAGCCTTCAAATCCCTTATATCACCAAATTCCCGATAAAGGATTGACTCTAATTTACCCCTTGAGATTAAGGTTTGCATATAATCTTCCGCTACCAGATCATCACTTACCGTATGTACTTTACTTTGAACGACGGTCTTTTTGTCAAAATGATGCAAAACCACCTCCGAATCATAGATCTTCAGCCCTCCAATCTTCTGATTATACCGTTGATGTACCGGTTTACTCCTGGTATCTAGGCTGGGGACATTGATTGTTTCCAATTCAATTTCTCCAGATATGGAAAATGCCTTTTTATATGAATCCCAAAGTGCATCAACCCTATTTTTGGACCGCAAATCCAGATCTACCTGAATTTCTACCCACTCCGGTGTTCCATCTGCCCCATACTCAAGCACATGATAATCAGGGCTCAAATGAAGTTTTTGAATTTGTACTGACCGAATTTCAGAACGTCTCTTTACTGACTTACGTTGCCGACCATTGATCAATTCATTGACCTCGTCAATATTGACATCTAAGGGCCTGGCTATTGTTTGTAAACCCAATGTGTCCATTTGCAATGGTACTTTCCATTGGGCCAACACCTTATTAGAAGATATGAGAATAACCAAGAAAGCGAATACAGGTAAAATTTTTCTCATTTCACATCATTTTTAAGCAATTGGTTCAAATTTTTATAAATCAATTCCGCCGCGGGTAATTGATCTGCAGCGCTCCATACCCATCTATATTGGATACCCTCATTCCTCCATTCCAAAAACCTGTATATATTGCCAGGTTGATCCAGTTCCTTATCCACAAGGTCTGTAATTTCAATATTCGAAATAATCTGTTGATAAATTTCCGTTGATAAATTTCCAATAAACTTTGCCTCACCAGCTATTGAGTTCCTTTGATAAACTTTGCCGCGTGGTGACAAATAATAAGTAGTTACTTTCCCACTAAAACCGCCTCCATTTCCAAAGGCTAAATAATCCATATCGTGCTCTTCGGGGGTAAATAATTTAGGAGTACAACCAGAAAATATCACTAAAAAGACTATGATCAACACCCAAAAATTTAATAATCTGGGAAAATCTGTGCTACTACTCATGGTTGTATGAATTTAAAGCTTCTGTCAACACATCAATATCCTCGTTTCTAGTGTAAAAATGCGGTGCTATCCTAACATATCCTCCTCGAGTAGTACATATTATATTCTTTGCCTCTAAATACTTTACTACCGTTTCAGGCTCAGGATGATACAAAGGCAAGATTCCCGATCGGTTTATACTCTCATGCAAGATTGGAACAAACCTAAAATTATCCAATTTCTCCAAAAACAAATCCTGGATCATCAAAATTTGTTTATAAATATTATCTATTCCAAGTCCCAACTGTATATCCTCAAAACATTTGTTTATCCCTGCAATTAAATACACAGATGATGTTGAATATTCAAACCGTTTCGCAGAAGAATGCGGATTCCACTCGTGATTGAGAAAATCAGGTCCCTGCACCATTGTTTCTGCCCCTACAACAGTACTATTAATTTGTCGGTCCAATTCTTCCGAAATATAAAACACACTTACTCCGACTGGTCCCATTGTCCACTTCCACCCTGATCCCGCCAATGCAGAAATATTATATTTTTTCACATCAATGGGCAAGGCTCCAAAACTTTGGGCCACATCAACAATAAGGTATATTCCTTTCTTCCTGCAAAATTCACCCAGTCTTTCCAAATCCGCAGCATAACCGCTGACAAACTGCACATGGCTCAATGAAATAAACCGTGTCTTGCCTGAAGTAAGATTCTCAAGTTCTTCAAATGACCAACGTCCTGGCATAAGATCAGGTACTCCTTCAAAATCATTTAAATTCCCCAATCGCCTGACCACTACTCCTTTTTCTTCTAATCTAACCCAGGGATAATAATTGGCAGGGTATTCATGGTCAAAAAGGATAATTTCATCACCCGGTTCAAAATTAAAACCATTCGCTATAAATGAGATCCCTTCAGTTGTATTTCGGATTGCAGCCACGCGATCCGGTGTTGTATTGATTATTTGAGACAAATTCTTCTTAAACCGGTCAAGTTCCTGCATATAGTGATCCATAAACATAATGGATCCCGACTTTGTCTGAGCTTCCATTAATTCCATCATGCGCTCTTTACAAGCATCATACAATGGTGAAATACCACAATGATTGAAAAAATAATAATGGTCCCGAACCGGGAAGTTGAGATGTTGTAAATCCATAGTACCTAATTCAAAATTTCTAAATTTAAAAATTCTTCAGGTATGCAAACACCCTGTATAACATTTTTAAAATCAGATTTGTTATTTGTAATCATAATATTCCTATCCAACAAGACCTTATTCATTTGTATTTTTTTAAAAGATATACAAATTTTGATTCATTTGATCCGGTCCTGACAAAAACCCAACCCACTTATTCACAAAATTCAATGATTTTCCCCTCCATCATTAATGTATATGCTTGCTGCACAATTATCGTAGCACCAACTTCCTTATTACCCAATAGTACTTCCTCCTGAATTTGCATTGTTCCCGATTCCAACATGTTGGTAGAAAATCGATACTGAAATTTTCTATCCAAATTTACTTTTCTTTATACGATGAAGATCAAATACGCAATATATCAATTGATGCTAGCTCCTTCTATTCCATATTTCCCATGAACCTTCTGCCTGTTGCTCCAACATTTCATACCCATTTTTCACCTTAGCACCTTTCTCTACACCTTTTTTCATAAACAGGGTTTCCTCGGGATTGTAAATCAAATCATATAGATAGTGTGCTTCCCCCAGCGCATCATATGGCAGGTCCGGGCATTGATCTACTTCCGGGAACATACCTAGTGGAGTAGTATTAATAATTAATCGGTAATCCTCCATCATTTCTGCGGTTAAATCACCATAAGTATATCCGTTCGGGACCTCCCTCCTACTGACTATCTTATAAGGAATATCCATTTCCAACAAGACATATTTCACTGCCTTACCTGCTCCACCTGTCCCCAAAATCAAAGCCCTGGAACTAAAACCCTCCGGTATAAAATTCTTCAAAGACCGTCTGAAGCCAATAACATCCGTATTATATCCGGTTAACCTGTCTTTTTCCACGCGAATAGTATTCACTGCACCAATGGCTTTGGCAGTTTTATCTACAATATCCAGATAAGGGATCACAGCTTCCTTGTAAGGGATAGTAACATTCAAACCGAATAACTCAGGGTCTTTTTTTACCGCATCAGGGAATTTTGTGATTTCATCGAGCTCCATTGTTACGTAGATGTATCCTGAAATATTTTCCTTTTCGAATTTTGCTGCAAAATACCGGGGCGAAAAGGTATGTCCCAGATGCTTGCCGAGCAAGGCTAATTTTTTCATTTAAACAGTTTTGAATTTCCTTTAAAAGAAGTTTCCAGTATGTAATTACTCTAATTTTTCTTAAACAACAAATTCTTGCCACATAAATAAGATAATACTTATTCACCAATTTGATGAACCATGTTTTTATACCATTGTTGGTGATTCTAAAATCTGTTTCTCGAAACTTATCCAATAGAGGTTTTATTTTATCTATCGATCCAAAAGTCTTAGTTTTCCTGGTCACCCTAAACTCCCTGTGCATATATTTTAATTATTTCGCAACCTTTCTAACTTTTAAATCAGCAAGAACTAATAGGTGATAATCATTTCCTTGATCAATCACAGTTTAATTTGATATAATTTATGACTTTAAAAAAATTATATCAAAAGTCAAAACACTGATTTCACGCACCAACAATTCTCAAATTTCCTATTATGAATCAGAGGATTGCTCGATTCAATCCGGAAGACTCCAATTATAATGGTATTACGAATCCTACCATTTGAAATTATGGATTAGGATTTACGAATTGTAGAATTGTACCTCATATATGGGTCATGTAAAGATTGTACATTGTCCAATTGAACATTGAAAATTAAAGATTGTCCAATGCAAGATGACAAATTGTCATAAATAACAATTATCTTTGTCGACCGAATTACGAGAATCGTTTGAGTGTTTAAAGTAAAATTCCGAATGACTGAACAAGTGAATGTTATAAGAGATACCGCAATGCTCGGAGAAGATAGACAGGGCGAAGTTTATGCCAATACGCAAACCACTGATTTCCATAAAGCATTTTATATTGAGAGTTATGGCTGTCAGATGAATTTTAGTGATAGTGAAATTGTCGCTTCTATACTCCAAAAAGAAGGATACGGCCCAACGCATGAAATAGACCATGCTGACCTCATTTTAATTAACACGTGTTCAATACGTGAAAAAGCAGAAGACACAGTTCGTAAAAGGCTTCGTGTTTTCGATAAAGTGAAGCAAAAGAATCCAGGCACAC
The DNA here is from genome assembly GCF_021729145.1 of Membranihabitans maritimus. GTDB lineage: Bacteria > Bacteroidota > Bacteroidia > Chitinophagales > Saprospiraceae > Membranihabitans > Membranihabitans maritimus. The sequence goes on from NZ_JAJSLW010000003.1 coordinate 103,324, forward strand.
TTGTAGGTGTTTTAGGTTGTATGGCCGAACGACTGAAAGAAAAATTTCTTGAAGAGGAGCGTTTGGTAGATCTGGTAGTAGGACCGGACGCCTACAGGGATTTGCCAACTCTAATATCTTCTGCGGAAGATGGAGACAAGGGCATTAATGTCTTTTTGTCGAGGGAAGAAACCTATGCGGATATTGCTCCGGTACGATTGGACTCCAATGGTGTTACGGCATTTATTTCTATAATGAGAGGATGTGATAACATGTGTTCGTTTTGCGTAGTACCATTTACTCGAGGTAGAGAAAGAAGCCGGGATCCTTTTAGTATAGTAGCGGAAGCTACTGACTTGTATCAGCGGGGCTATAAAGAGGTTACCCTATTGGGACAAAACGTCGATAGTTACAAATGGGCCAGTCCTGACGGTGACCACGAAATATCTTTTGCAAAACTACTGACCATGGTAGCTGAAGTTCATCCGGACCTGAGGGTACGGTTCTCTACTTCACATCCCAAGGACATCACGGACGATGTATTATATGCCATTCGTGATTACGAAAATATTTGTAAATATATTCACCTACCCGTCCAGTCAGGAAATAGCAGGGTTCTTGAATTGATGAATAGAACATATGACCGGGAATGGTATATCAATAAAGTGAATAGAATATATGAAATTGTTCCTGACTGTGCCATAAGTTCTGATATGATCGCTGGATTTTGTTCGGAAACAGACGCGGAGCATGAAGATACGCTTACTATAATGGATATTGCTCAGTACAGTATGTCTTATATGTTTTATTATTCCGAACGGCCCGGCACACTCGCTGCCAAAAAGTACGAAGATGATATACCATTGAAGGTCAAGAAGAAAAGATTAAGTGAAATTATTGTCAAGCAAAACGAATTATCATTAAATCACAATCAAAAGGATATTGGAAAAACTTTTAGCGTATTGATTGAAGGAGATTCCAAGAAATCCGACCTTGACTTCAAAGGGCGCAATACACAAAATAAAATGATTGTTTTCCCCAAAAAAGGCCATTACAAAACAGGGGATTATGTAAATGTCACTGTTACTGAAGCAACCAGTGCGACACTCATAGGAAATATAGTGGAAGCATGAGTACCTTACAGGGCATCAAAAGCAGGTATGGAATCATTGGAAATTCACAGGGATTGAATGACGCCCTGGAAAAGGCCTTACGCGTAGCCAATACCGATCTTACGGTATTAATTAATGGTGAAAGTGGTGTCGGCAAAGAGGTCATTTCCAAAATAATCCACCAACAAAGTGCGCGAAAACACAACTCATTTATAGCTATTAATTGCGGAGCGATACCCGAAGGGACCATTAATTCTGAGTTATTTGGGCATGATAAAGGTGCTTTTACAGGAGCAACATCTGACCGCAAAGGCTATTTTGAAACCGTAAACGGAGGAACTATTTTTCTCGATGAAATCGGTGAAATGCCATTAGATACCCAGGCTTTTCTACTTAGAGTTCTTGAATCCGGTGAATTCATTCGCGTAGGTTCGTCAAAAGTATTAAATACTGATGTTCGAATTATAACTGCTACGAATGTCAACCTCCTTGAAAAAATTGAATCCGGAAAATTCCGAAGGGATTTATATTACCGACTCAATACGGTTCCGATTAACCTGCCGCCTTTACGGGAACGCAAGGACGATATCTGGATGTTGTTCCGGAAGTTCAGCCTTGATATCGCTGAAAGGTACAGAATCGACCCGATATCCCTTACCCCGGATGCCAGGGAATTGTTGATGCGATATCAATGGCCTGGGAATATCCGGGAACTTAAAAACATCGCTGAACAGTTATCTATTATGTCGGAAAGAAGAACAATAGATGCTGATGATTTACTCTCAGTACTCCCACAATTAAACGAACGATACCTCCCCGCCAAATCAGAACAATATACAGACTCGAGGGATCAATTTCAGGAAAGGGAAATACTCTACAAATTGCTATTTGACATGAAGTCCGACCTCAATGAACTTAAATCCCTTGTTTTTGGTTTAATAAAAGAAAATAAGTTGGATATACCAGATGACAAGGAAGTATTACAACTTCCCGGCCTAAAAGCTGGTAATTCAACAAATTGGGTGAGTCCGGAACACGCAAAAGAAGAACTTAAGTCTGACAATGCATTTAGTACCGGGGAATCTTCGCACAGACCTATTATTATTCATAGAGAAGAAAACGACGACTACTATGATCCATCCGAAACAGTAGAAGAAAACCTTTCGCTTGAGAATATGGAAAAAGAACTAATACGAAAAGCTTTGAAAAAACATCAGGGCAAAAGAAAAGATGCAGCGGAAGAACTCGGTATTTCGGAAAGAACCTTATATCGAAAAATCAAACAATACGAATTGGAATGATGCATTCCTTTATGAAATACGTAATTGGATATGGAGAAAAATTCCGATGCCTACAAAAGAGTCAATACGTTTCTTTTGCCGGATTCCTATTGATCTGTTTTCTTACAAGTCAATTTTTAACTGGATGCTATAGTTTCCAGGGAGTTAGCATTCCCCAGGAAGTAAAAACTTTTTATATACCGGAATTTGATATTAGTAACAGGGCATTGAAAGCCCCCCGGCAATTAGGTGTCGTCTTTTCCGATCAATTGAAACAACAGATATTAAGAGAGTCTCGTCTTTCATTCACGGAAATAGATCCCAATATCGAATTTTCAGGAGAAATTACCCGGTTTACTGTATCCTCCGTAGCTCCCCAACCTGATGAAACAACTGCATTTAGTAGGTTGGACATTTCCGTGAAAGTAAACTACATTGATCATTTTGACGAAGAAAAAAACTGGGAAAAATCTTTTTCTGATTTCAGGAATTTCGAAAGCAATCAAAACTTTCTGGATGTCCAGGACGGACTGATCAATCAAATATTTACGCAGATCGGAGAAGATATTTTTAATCAAACATTTTCGAATTGGTAGACACTATGGTTCAATCTTATAAATATTACCAGGAACAACCCAAAAGGATCAGGGAAATCGATTATGAAGATCTATTACTCTATTTGGAAGAAAAACCCTTTCACGCAGAAGTAAAGGTATTAGCTCTAATGAAACAAAAATTTACTTTTGGTCAAATAGATGAAGAACTGATACACAACCTTATAGCTACTACCAGTGACAAAGCAATCCTCAATGAATATCTCGATGTTATCGAACAATTTCCTTCAAAGTCTGAATACTTAAAGCAAGAACCACCATCCGATAATATACCTGAAGCAGATGATGTCGTAGAAGAAAACTCAGAAACAGAAATACCCGCATCACCGACCTCGGAAGAAGACTATCATATGACGGTGGTAGAAGAAATGCCGGCAGAACCTGATCACGAAACAAATACCCCACAAATAATGCCCAATGAGGGGACTAATACATGGGAAGGTGAAGAGCAGTCGAAATCAACTGACAACAAGTCTGAAGAAAAAGAAAAAAAATCCGGGAAGAAGAAAAAGAAAGAAACTCGATTTGAAAAAGTAGCAAGAAAATTTGGAACGCACGAAGACAGTGAAGACAATACTGGAGACATAAGGAATGATTCTGATCCGGAAGATGCTAGTTTTCGATCCTGGTTATACCAATTGCCTGAAAACCCAAGGTCAGCCCGTGAGTTCAAAAGAAAGAAAAAGAAAATTAAAAAAGAAAAACTCTGGAAGAAAAAACCGAGCCAGACCGAAAAGCTGGCAGAAGAAAGCGTACAAGAAAATGAAGAAGTAGTAAGTGAAACCCTGGCAGATCTTTATGTACAACAAGGGCTCACAGAAAAAGCAAAAGACATGTACACAAAGTTAAGTTTGAAATTTCCCGAAAAAAGTATTTACTTTGCAGCGAAAATAAAAGAATTAAAGAATTTAAATAGTTAAAAAATGGTAACAGCGCTTACAGTTTTAATTGCAATCATCAGCGTATTGTTGATGCTGGTTGTGCTGATTCAAAATCCTAAAGGAGGAGGTGTTGATTCTACATTTGGTGGCCAGGGGGCAAACCAGTTGTTTGGTGCGGCAAAAAGTACGAATTTGGTAGAGAAGGCAACCTGGGGTTTGGCGATAGCTCTTGTTGTCCTTTGCATTATTACGACGATCATAGTTAGTAATTCAGCAGGTGAAACAGGAATACAATTACTTTCAGAGTAAAAGAACATCCAAAAATTATATGTCAAAATGTCTTTGTATCTGCAAAGACATTTTTTTTTGTCATAGAGTCTGCATTATTTTCAGTTCGATTGTCAGATTGACATAAAAATATCTATTGGCATCAAAAATGCACTATAAAATTCGAAAACAAAATCATTTTTTTAACTAAAAAAATATAGGTCAAATGATGAAGCCAATCAACGACAGAGTAGTTGTAAAGCCTGCTCCCGCTGATGAAAAAACCAAAGGGGGAATAATAATTCCCGATACTGCTAAAGAAAAACCGCAACGAGGCGAAATCGTTGCTGTTGGACCTGGTAAAGATGGAAATCTAATGACGGTCAAAGCAGGCGATGTCGTTCTATACGGTAAATATTCCGGTCAGGAAATATCCTGGCAAGGGGAAGATTACCTTATCATGAGAGAAGATGACGTTCTTGTAATCTTGGAAGACTAAATTCTATTCTTAGTTTTCATTCGAATTTAATTCATTTTGTAAATTTTAAAATTGTAATAAAATGGCTAAAGAAATTAGCTTTAATATCAATGCCAGAAATAAATTAAAAGCTGGAGTAGATGCTTTAGCAAATGCAGTAAAAGTCACTTTAGGACCCAAAGGTAGAAATGTAGTATTACAAAAATCTTTTGGAGCTCCTGTAATCACTAAAGATGGTGTTACTGTAGCTAAGGAAATAGAATTGGAGGATGCCGTCGAAAATATGGGCGCCCAAATGGTAAAAGAAGTAGCTTCTAAAACGGCTGACATCGCCGGAGATGGAACAACAACTGCTACTGTCCTTGCTCAATCAATGATCCAGGCAGGTATGAAAAACGTCACTGCCGGAGCTAATCCTATGGACTTGAAAAGAGGAATTGACAAAGCAGTACAAGCTGTAATCGCAGACTTGCAGAGCCAATCTGAAAAAATCGATGACGATTTTGAAAAAGTAAAACAAGTAGCTGCTATTTCTGCTAACAACGATGATCAAGTAGGAGAATTGATTGCAGATGCTATGAAAAGAGTGACTAAAGACGGTGTGATCACTGTTGAAGAGTCGAAAGGAACTGACACTTATGTAGATGAAGTGATTGGTATGCAGTTTGACCGTGGATATTTATCTCCTTACTTTGTGACAGATACTGAGGATATGGTTGCTGAATATGACAACCCATTGATCCTTATTCACGATAAAAAGATTTCCAATATGCAGGAGATACTTCCTGTATTGGAAAAAGCAGCAGGAAGTGGAAAACCGCTTTTGATTATTGCAGAAGATATTGATAGCCAGGCTTTGGGTGTCTTGGTCGTGAACCGATTACGCGCTCAATTGAAAGTAGTAGCTGTTAAAGCCCCAGGATTCGGAGACCGAAGAAAAGCAATGTTGGAAGATATTGCTGTACTTACAGGAGGAACCGTAATCAGTGAAGAAAAAGGGTACAAACTTGAGAACACTGAGTTGGAACACCTTGGAACAGCTGAAAAAATCGAAGTAGATAAAGACAATACTACTATCGTCAATGGTAAAGGTGATGAAGAACAAATCAATTCACGCATCAACCAAATCAAGCAGCAAATAGAAACAACTACATCTGACTACGACCGCGAAAAATTGCAGGAAAGATTGGCTAAATTAGCTGGTGGTGTAGCTGTTTTGTACGTAGGTGCTGCTACTGAAGTAGAAATGAAAGAGAAAAAAGACCGTGTAGATGATGCATTGCACGCTACCAGAGCTGCCGTTGAGGAAGGAATCGTAGCTGGTGGAGGAGTAGCCCTGGTAAGAGCGATCCGTTCATTGGAAAATCTCAAAGGAGATAATGCGGACCAGACTATTGGTATTGCCATTGTCAAAAGAGCATTGGAAGAGCCCTTAAGAGCAATTGCTAATAATGCTGGCGTTGAAGGTTCTGTTGTATTGCAAAAAGTATTAGAATCTGATGGTTCGAACGGCTACAATGCACGTACAGATGAATACGTTGATCTGAAAAAAGCAGGTGTCATTGATCCTACCAAAGTGACTCGTATCGCATTGGAAAATGCCTCTTCTATTTCTGGAATGATCCTTACTACCGAGTGTGTAGTAAATGACAAACCTGAGAAAGAAGACGGTGGCGGTGCCGGTGGTGGAATGCCAGGTGGAATGCCAGGTGGAATGGGAGGAATGATGTAATCTGACCGGAATTACAATATAAAATCCTAACCGATTATTATATGGCTGTTTCATTCATTGAAGCAGCCATTTTTTTTATCCATTAGGCGATCCGATACCATAATTCTAGCCCCGAATAAAAACAATATGGTCTGGGAAGCTTTGAACTCTCAGCTAAGGACCCAATGCCTTAATAATAACATACGTACGTTAACAGTCTATCTCCTGGTATGAATACAAATAGGATTACGACGTAAAAGAAATACCCCTTTTTGCAATCAAAAAAAAATACGACTCTCGTAATATATCAACTGAATTAATATTCTTTTTTACAAATAGCAATATAAAATTCTTTTTTAATGCTTTGACCAACTATCTCAATGATTTCCGGCTCAAGGGCCTTTATCTCATCAACCCTAAACGAAGCGTCCACTAAATATTCCTTTACTTCCTCCGGGAAATAGAGATTAAAACCAAATTTAGTAAATGGAAGCATTTCCATAAAGTCCCTGCTTCCAAACCCTAAATTAAACTGGCCTCCAATTTTCAGTACCCTCCTTATTTCATGTAAATGTTGGGAAGGATTCTCCCAAAAATAAAATGTATTTACGCTAAATACTTTATCAAAGTATCCATCTTCAAAAGGCAAATCTTCCGAACTGCCACATACAAATTGGGCCCGTTCATTGGAAACAAATTTTTCATTTAGTATTTCGGCCTCTCTTACCATATCCGCCGAATAATCAATGCCAGTATATTTTACTTCATTACCATTCAATATTTCCGCTACATAAGCCCCATTGGCGGGTCCGATTTCCAATATTCGGTCTCCGGAATCCAATTCAAGCAATTCAATGGTTTTTAAAGAAATATTCCGGTTATTTTTATTCATTCTTTCAACCACTTCTGCCGCTTCAGTACCTTCTGGTTTTCGCAGTTGCGCTGCAATCGCTTTAAGTTGTTGAGGATCCATATTTTTATAAATATTTGATATTTGTTGTCAATAATTAACTATAATTAGATGCCAATCCAACAGAATCAATGAGAAATAATTTTAGTAAATGACGAAATACTATTATTTTGGATTTGGTTAAAAATAATTAAAACAAATGAATGTTGCTATTTTATTGCCTGAATTAGCGGTTGTTGAAGCTGTAGCCGATCCACGGTATATGTTCAATGTAGTCAACCAGTTTTTGAAAGAACAGGGCTCGGAAAAACATTTCAACATTCAAATGGTCGGTTTAAAAAATAAAGTAACTTTTTCTGATGGCGCATTTACTATGGAAAGTGATGCTACGATAGAAAACGCGCAAAAACCGGATTTGGTAATTATCCCTGCATTGAGCAGAGACATTGAAGATGCGGTCAAGATTAATGAAGCTTTTATCCCATGGATTACTGAGCAGTATAAAGATGGGGCTGAAATTGCGAGTCTTTGTTTGGGTGCATTCTTACTCGCTTCTACAGGACTTTTGCGCAATAAACCTTGCTCTACTCATTGGCTCTTTGCCAATAAATTTCGGGATATGTTCCCGCATGTAAATTTAGTGGATGACAAAATAGTCACAGAAGTCAACGGTCTGTACTCCAGTGGTGGGGCAAATTCATATTGGAACCTATTACTGCACCTTGTAGAAAAATATGTAGACCGTAAAATGGCAATACTTGTTTCCAAATTTTTTGTTCTTAATATAAATACCCGAAGCCAATCACACTTTTCCATATTTCAAGGGCAAAAAATGCATGAAGATGACGACATCCTCGAAGCACAAAATTTTATAGAAGAAAATATAGATCAAAAATATACGGTCCCGGAATTAAGCAAAAAGTTTAATATAGGGAAGAGGTCTTTTGAGAGAAGATTTAAAAAAGCGACGCAAAATACAGTACTTGAATATACACAAAGGGTAAAAGTAGAAGCCGCCAAAAAAAAACTGGAAATAAGTCAAAAAACAGTTTCCGAAATCATGTTTTCTGTTGGCTATAACGATGCAAATGCTTTTAGGGATATGTTCAAAAAAATCACAGGGATGACTCCTTATCAATATCGGAATAAATATAATAAGGAAGCTATTTTAATGAATTGATTTCTTTTTCATCTTTAAAATTGTATTCCAATTTCGTGTTGTCACATTGAATTTCCCAAAAAGCTTGTCAAGGTATTCCATGGCTTTTGTAGTTTTCGTGCCTGTCAAATCCAGTACACTGTAAACCACCCGATCCTTGTATTCCAGTATTCTATAAGAGTTATCTTCACTAATCCATGGGAGCTCGAGGCTTTCGATATTACTATCTTCCTTCACAAAAGATACATACAACCTAATTTTCTTATGAATTTCGATCCCTGAAAAAGGATCCTGGGAAATCATACCCAAAATGTCTTCCATCTTCCTCGCGATTACAGGCACAAAAAAACCAAATTTCTGTTCAATGGCCTTTTCTATTACCCCTTCCAGTTCTTCAGTATTTAATCCTCCTGAAAAAAAGAGAATATTCCCTGAATTTAAAAGGGTTTCCACATCTTCAAATCCACTTTCTGTCATCATCTTTTTAAGGTCTTCCATCGGTACTTTCTTGTTTCCACCTACATTGATTCCTCTCAAAAAAACGGCGAATTGTTCCATATTTTAATTCAATTTTTACGAGAATTACGCATAGCCCTTACCTGAATTATATCTCCATCCTTAGCTTTGGCATTGTATTCATCTGTATTCAAGGGAACTAAAGCCACTTTACCTTCTCCATTACAGTGTATCCCCCAGCCATATCTCTTACCCAATGATGAGCACCGAAGACACGGCTGACCTTTAGAAAAAAAATCGTCCCGGGTAACAGGATCCAAAGGATCCATTCCTTTGCGAATGGCATGAACCCTAAATATTATATCATCAGAAGTAAATCCGTACGGATTACCAATTATCAATTCGAATTGCAGTAAAGGTATCGTTTTAACTCCCTTTCTCATTTCAGGTACTATAGCCTGTTTTACAGGACAATCTTCAGCAACCAATATAAAAGTATTGAAATAGTTTGTAGTATGCATGACTAAAATGAAGGTACTTTTATTCGATCCAAAAATCAGTTATTGTTTTTATTTAACTCTATTAAACGATCAATATTATAAGGCAATGATTCTAAAAAAGCCATTAAGTCAGACAATTCCCCTATAGTAAGCTGTTTTTCCAACCCCGGCGGCATTAAAGATACAGACTTGGTCTCAATAGAAATAATTTCGTTTTGGGGAATTCGCACTTCTGAGTTTGGACCGATTTTCAATAGTAAGAATTGCTCTGTTTGATCTTTAATAATTCCCTGATAGGTATTATCAGATGTTTTCACTTCATACGTATCGTATTCCCTCGCAAAACTTGCACTTGGATACACAAGTGCTTCAAGAATATCATGCCGGGAACGAATTTCTCCTATATTGGACAGATCAGGACCAAAATCCGAACCATCTCCTCCTATGGCATGACAGGAAGAACAAATGGCTTTACCATAAAACAATTTCCTTCCCCTGCCTACATCCCCCTTTTTCAATGAGGAGTCCAGCTCATCTAGCCTCAATAATCTTTCGGCATGCAAAGTCCTGATTTTAGACATCAATGGTTTGGCCATTTCCTTTACAACCTCAGGATACTCAGATAAAACACTCTCTATATCATGAAGGGAAACATTATCCAATCCATCTTTTACTTCTCCCAGTCCCTTTACCATTGCTCGGCCGACATTTTTATCTGAATAGCCTTTAAATACCTGGATTAATTTTGGAAGTAAGAATAAATCTGCATTGGTAATTTCATTTTCAGCGATTTCAATTAATTGCCTCCTGGATAATAAGGACTGCGATAACAATTGAGCAGCTTCCTGGCGATCTACAGATTCATTAGTAGCATCAAGTAGTCCGATTAGATATTCCCCTTCCCCTTCAGAAAGGACATCATCCGTTCTAAGTCGGGCTCGCATTGCTTTCAGCCTCAACTCATTACCAAGTTTTTCATTATTGACAATTAATGTTAATTCATCAACAAATTGACCCCACCCCCTTGATTCAATTAAATCCAAAACTATGTACCGGGATTCTCTATTTTGAGAATTAAGAATCAAATGTAATTGGTCACTCCAACCCTTAGGCAATTTATTTAAATTCGATTCATAAATTACCTGCAAAGCAAATTCCTGATCTCCTGATGTTGTTCCACTCAACATTTGTCCAATCAACTTTTGCAAAAGTGTACTTTCTGAAAAAGTGAGAAACAAAGGTTTTGTATGTTCACGGATCGAATCATTCCAATCTCCGCTCTTCATTAATCCGGTAATAAAACGCCCTATCATATTCTCCCACTCAGGATGATTGGCTGCTAACCAAATTGCCAAATTACGATCCTTGGGATTATTACTTTTTAGGAAAGGAAGTACATCATTACTTGTTAATGTATACTCTTCAATTTGATCCAATACCAATAAAGCACCCCGCCCGGATGCCCCTGTATTTTCTTTAAGTGCATGTTTCAACCTTTCTACCTCTCCAATTTTATACAATGCATATCTGATAGAATGTTCTGTAAATCGATCTATGGGTTGGTCGAGAGATGAAAGCAAAATATCAATGCTCCCGGGGGATCCAATTTGTCCCAGGGCCGTAGCAGCTTGTCTCATAAGAGCCATAGAGTTCACCTTAAGACACCCTTCGATTAAATTGACACTAGTTGTGTCTTTTTGCAAACCCAGACAACGCACAGCTGCAGTTCGCACCGCATCGGAAGGATCTTCCAGCGCAGTACGAATCAAACCAATGGCCTCTTCTCCTCCAATCCGATATAATGCAAAAACGGCATCGATTCGATTCTTTTCTCTTTCATCTTGTAGGGTCTTTTCCAACACAGTCAAGGATGCGGTACCTCTTTTAATTAATTCTTCAAATGCCCTTCCCGAAATTTTAAACTTAGATCTACTTAATACATCAAAAATTTCACTTGGATTCATTGATGCAATATCCAAATCATTTCCCCAGGATTTATTTCTCCTGGAACTCCCAGAATCATTTTTTTTAATGCGATATATCCCTCCACGTACTTCAGGCTTAGCAACTCTGGAGAGCGGGCAACCTTCAATGAACCATCCCCCGGTCACCATGACCAAAAGACTTCCATCTGCATCTTCCATAACATCTGTTGGGTGAACATCATTTCCATTAGCACTGATAAAAACCGATTCTTCGGTAGAATATGTAGCACTATCAGTAACAACCTTATACCGCATAATTCTGCCGGTATTAAACTCTGCAGAAAAAATATTTCCCTGAAATTCCTTACCCCATACCCCACTTTCATATCGCATAAGACCCGAAGGAGCAACCCTGGCCATCTTGGTCATTGTTGGCATAAGGGGTCCTGTTCGCGGAAGGTTGTCTTCCCTGATACTCGGATGGTCTTTGGGATAAACACCTCCTTCGATCCAATGCATCAACGCATCTCTCTGGCCATCCCTTGGATCTGTAAAGTAAGTCATTGTTCCTATACTTTCCCCGGTAGGCATAAAGACAATTTCAATCGAATTGTCAAAACCACCGCCACTCAGCCATTCTAATTCAGAACCATCAGGCTTGCATCGCCAAATCCTCGTGCCTTTACCCTTCATTTGCTTACCCTCCTTGTTTGTTATATCAAATCCTCTTCGGGCATCTGCCAGGTACAACCAACCGTCTTTGCCCATAAATGGACCGCTTAATATCGCCCCGTTATGGTGAAGTTTCCACCCGGTCAGGATAACTTCCCTAGTATCTGCTTTCCCATCACCATCAGTATCAGTCAATTTCAATAAATCCGGAGCGGCAGCTACATATAAACTTCCATTTATGAACTCACCACCCATTGGAAAAGGTAATTGTTCTGCAAAAACAATGCTACTATCAAATATTCCGTCACCATCGGCATCACTAAGTTTTCGAATTTGGTAAGAAGGTTCTTCAAGCATTTTTTCAGTGCCCATATCATTTGTACCTGTTGACTCAAATACAAACAAGTCTCCCCGGTCATCAAAACTTCCAAACATGGGGTATTCGATTAGATCATCCGTCACTATTCTTTCAATCGTAAATCCATCGGGAACTTCAAGTCCTTCCAATTCTTTTGTAGAATGGTTCTTTTTACAGCTCAGGAAACAAAGAGTAGTTATTACAATGAATAGTATATTTTTCATCCTACCATTAAAAGATTATCAGGGTTAATTCAATTCTAAGAAATATCCAGTGCTTCCCGCAATAAATTATGCGTGATCTTCTGGACCCGGGCATCTGGCCCATGCGGCCTACTCCAGTGAGACCAGGGTAATGTATGCCCCGGAGGACGGCTCAATCCCTGGGACCAAAAAATAGTCGATGCATTAAACACTATATTATTTCTGGGACCGGGATATATGGCCGATGCCCATTGTTGTGCTCTATCACCTCCAACCCAGGCTGTTCCTTTCGCTACAACCTCAAGACCTTTTATGGAAGCAGGATCTCCATGATACTCCCACCCTATCAAACCAGGAATAATATCACCATTTTGGACATCACATCCCTTAAACATCCAATGATCAGCATTTGAAATAACCCAATCACCTCCCCCGTTAACAGGTTTTACATTTCTACAACCCATCAATAGCCCTTCATCAGGTCCGCGATACGGAAAGGGGCCGTATTCACGCTCCCTTGTTTCAGCGTAATCATTGTTAGCTCCATAAGGGCCGCCCCGGAAAATTCTTCTTTTCGCCTGCCCTGCACTACTGGGACTAAAAGGTGCTACCCAACAAATAGAGTTTCCGGAAAAAAACAATAAGCTCACACCGTGATCCCTCATTTTTTCAACGCTCCTAAATTGCCTGATATCCCAATATTCATCATGTCCCACACTCAAAAAAGCCTTACACTTTAATCCTCTTTCAGGGGATATTAAATCACTATTGGAACAATAAGTTACATCATAACCATGTTTCTCCAGAAAGTAAACCATCGGAAATTCAAAAGAAAGGAATTCCCCCGATCCCATCGACAAAGGATCATTTACTATAGCATCGAATTGAGATTGCCTTCCATAAGGCCGGTCAAAACTTACTTGAGCCCATGGTCCCTGTACGCCCCTGGGATGGGTATAAATGGAATAATTATTTGGCCAACGATTATAAGCCTGCCATGTATTATCAGAGCATTGGTACAATACATCAGCCGGACGATCGTCTTTCACTATAAAAATAATATAGCTTTGCCAATAAGGCTCATTTCCTTTAGGAATAGTGGTCAGCCTCCCTAAGTAAACACCACTGATCCATTCCTCTTTAATGTTTAGTGTGTAAGAAGATTCCCAGGTACACTCGTGAATATTTTTTTCTCCTGGCTCAGGGGTTGTTTGCTTTCGACCATCTAATGGACCAATTTTCTCCATTAACCGGGCACCGCAACCATCATAATACCCCATTCGAAATATTTCAAGATTGAATTGTCTCTCCGGATCAGTCGATACCATTATTTCCAAATTATCTCCGGAAGAAATACTCTGTCTCGAACAATACCCTTCGATCCATGGAGAACGAAACTGGTCAGAATCTGCACGGACTCTGGTCAACTGCCAATCCAGTGATCCTTTTTTTTCATTTTCCCGGGATATCAAATCGCTTCTGTTCAAAAACAATTCATGGGACTGGAAAAAGGATTCTTTTTTACTACGTGTCTTCTTATCCGAATTCATACAATATTTTAATACTATTAATTTTTAAATAGAATCAGCTTATTACACAACAAGATTATTCATGGAATGAAAACATACCTGCCTGAGTATAATGTATTTTTACATTCTCCTAATAATAGAGTACCATTGAATTGTACCACCCGAAAAATTTATCCATTATTTCATACAGGTGTTTCAACCTGCGTCAGTGCCCCAAAGGACAGGCGAATTGAAAAATATATGCAACAAATAAATCAAATCACAAGATAATATTTAAAATATTAGTTTATGATCCAAATTTTTGAGACCTAATATTTTGTCATTACCAGGGTTAATCCTGACAATATTGAATGTAATTCAATTATGTACAATCAATTGTCGCCAATATTCACTATAAATTTATGAGTAATGCATGATAAACATAAGGTTTTAAACCATAACATGTATACAAATTTAAAAGAAATATGTATGAAAAATTGAATTAACACCCCCCAATTAAAGTCCCTGCAAAAAGTAGACTATCCTACAAGCTGTACCCAAACTATCATCGTGGCTGGTATCAGAAATCTCTACTACCAAGGTGTGCTTCCCCTGCTCCAATTCGTCATCCAACATTAAATACCATGGCAAATGCAACTGGCTACTCCAACGGGTGTACAACTCCAAAGGTGGGTATTTTTTCCCATCTATAGTATACAATATTCGACCGGCATCCGGGCCAGATATTATAGCAATCCCTATGGCTTCACCATAAAATTCAAACTGAAAGGAACTTCCCGGATCTTCTCCCACTAACATCGGAACTTTTACAAACCCCTCTCTTGTAGAAATATTTGAATCCGGTTTCCAGGAAGAATTCACCTGAAATCCTGATAATTTATCTGCAGAAGTCACAGGCAGGTATTTCCCGTGGTCATAAGAATATCGGTCCAATGGATCGGGCATCACAAAATCATAATTAGAAGAAGTTAAATTATCCATCTCCAATAATTCTTTCATGGTCCTGAAATAAATTTCCTGTCCAAAAGGTGATGGATGAAGATTCTTGAAGTCATACTTCCATGAAAATTCATTGGACCTTACCCGATCATATACCTCCCTGGCCAGGTTGATAAAGGGTAGATTATAATGTTTGGAAACTAGTCTATGAACCTCTACCTCTTCCGGAATCTCTCCTAAGTCATAATCGCTCATCTTATCCGGATCTGCAAAAGCCATTAACACAATGTCCATATTCCTGTTTCTCTGTTTGGCATGTCTCACAATACCTTCCAAAGCCCTGATTTGAGCTTCTTTACTAAAGCCATTAGTCCGGTCATTCACTGCGCTTTCTACAAACAGAAGGTCAGGAATTCCATGGGATAATACATCTTTTTCAAATCTAAATGCATGCGGGGTACTACCTAAAGACGGGATCCCTGCAGCTATAAATTGAAAGGTTGTTTCTGGAAATTTTTCTTTCAAATACTGCGAAATTTTATTTCTCCATCCAGGATTGTGCGTGATGGATCCACCAAGAAAGGCTACCGTTCCTGTCTTCTCCTCTTCAAATTTTCTATAAGCTCTATCAATTCCTTTATTAACTTCTATATATCTATTTGCATTTAGTTGTTTCTGGACAGGCATTGAATGCTCAATAATGAATTTGGCAAACAATTCAGGTTTTTCAATTTCAAAATGATGTCCCATAAGATTTTGCTCCCCCCTGGTCATAGGATAAATGGAAGCGGGACCTCCATGTTCTATATACGATTGCACAAGTGGAAATGTATTTTCAGAAGGGGGGACAACTTTGTCCTTGAGTCCGATAACATGAAGTATGGGAACTTTGAAAGATGCCAGTGATTCCAGATTATTTAAAGGAATATCTTCAATATCAGGAACTTCATTAGGGGCGTAATTATAAAGGTCTAACCAATGGTCCCAGTCCTTTTGCGAACCAATGCCATCTCCTTTCCCGCCTGGCCAACTTCGGGGATCACATACTGGTGCTTCAAGGTAAATGCAGCTGACTTTCCATGGATTTCTCTTGGCCCATCCATATACAAACAAACCTCCACGGCTAACCCCCTCTAGTGCTACTTTTTCCGCCAACTCGTATTTTTTGGTTAAAAAAGTATAAAACCGATCCCAAACCTGCATCGCTTGCGGGTGTCCCAACAAACCATCCGTATCCACATAAGCTATATGAAATCCTTTAGATACCAGAATGCTATCCATTTCAGTATGCCAATTGGGGAAACGAGCTCTCCACACCCAGGGATTACCTGATGTAGGGTGGTCCGGAATTATAATAAATGCCCCTCTTCCCTCAAAGGTAAATTGAATCTTCTTCCCAACCTTCCACTGGACTGAATCTATCAAATCCTGGGCATTACTTTTAAAACAAAGAAATAGAATACCAGATAGGAGTAACGTCCTAATAATCATAAACAGGTGATTGTTGTACAGAAACGTCTAATATAGTCAATATTAGCCACCTCCTTTTCTAATTAATGGAATTCCATGATTATTTGGTATACAGACCTCACGAAAAAAGTAGATTCGACTGCGAAGGACAAAAACATTGGAGACTATCCAGAGCTTCAGATGGAAATAAGAATGCTAATTTTAAGGAGGCATTGAATTTCTGAAACGAGAAATAGCTAACAAGCATGGAAAAGGACTACGAATTTTCAGCGTCTCCGACCAGTAGCAAAAAGCTGCCGCTGAATGCCCATTAGTGTAGACAGAAATTAAATCCTAGAAGCCTCCACAGGAACAAAAAGGAATTTTATACTAAAGGGGCAAGACGTGCACATTCACTTCCCTTTCCATCCGAAACTATAATAATTCGTATAGTTCAGGCCATTATCAACATGAAAATCTTATGCAATTCATAAATCATTCATACATTTGCCAATCAATCTTGATTTAAATAAATCAAATATGGAATATCAATTCGAAGCACTAGAGAAGACTAGAAAAACAATCTTAAGAATTCTGGATGGTCTCACAATGGATCAATTAAATATAATACCAGAAGGTTTTAATAACAATATTGCCTGGAATTTTGCTCATTTGGTAGTTACTCAACAATTAATTTGTTATTACTTTTCAGGACTGCCTCTTGAAATCAATAAGGACTTAGTCAACAAATACAGAAAGGGAAGCACGCCGTCTGAATCCCAACCAATGAGTAGGGAAGAATGGGAATATTTCAAAAATTTGTTTTTGTCCAATGTACAAACGACCAAAGAAGACTATCAAAAGGGCAAATTTGAAAATTATAAAAGTTATACGACCAGCCTCGAACTCACTATCAATACAATAGAAGATGCTATTAACTTCAACAATGTCCATGAAGGACTTCATTTGGGGTATATTCTAGCTCTCAAAAGAGTAATTTAACTATTACCAACTAAATTTTTCAACTACTCCAGAATTTTAGATCAAATTCTTATATTGGTTCAAAATAAAAAACATTGAACCCATCAACCAGCTATCAACAGGCAGCTTCAAAAATTCAAAACCCGCCGCAAACTTTTAATGGGAAACTGAAAAAGTTAGGTCCTGGATTTATTTTATCGGCAGCGGTAGTAGGTTCTGGAGAACTTATAGCCACGACAACTTTGGGAGCCAGAGCTGGATTTATTACTTTCTGGGTTATTCTCGTCAGTTGCCTTGTAAAAGTTACTTTGCAAATGGAATTTGGTAAGCATGCCATATACTCTGGCGAAACCGTCATGACGGCATTTAACAAATTACCCGGTCCTAAAATTCGTAAAACAAATTGGTCGATTTGGACCTGGTTGTTTATACAGTTGTTTAAGCTCCTGCAAGTAGGCGGTATCATTGGAGGGGTAGGAATTGCATTGAACATAGCCTTTCCTGCCATTCCCGTCTTCGTATGGGCTTTTATAGCCGCTATCGGATCTTCACTATTGGTATACAGGGGTAAATACCAATCAATTGAAAAAATTTCAGCCTTGATGTTGGGTGTCTTTACACTACTTACTTTTTCTTCATTATTTGCCGTCCAATTTACCGAATACGCAATTTCCTGGCAACAAATATCAACCGGACTATCTTTTACACTACCACCTGCTGCAGTAGGGGTTGCTATATCAGCTTTTGGCATTACGGGAATAGGTGGCGATGAAATCATGTACTATAATTATTGGTGTCTGGAAAAAGGATATGCTCAGTTTACCGGGCCTTATGAGGACACCACTGAATGGAATGACCGCGCCAGGGGCTGGATAAAAGTCATGTACCTTGACGCTATCTTATCAATGGTGGTATATACCTTGGTAACGGCTGCATTTTACTTATTAGGTGCATCAATATTGCACCAATTGGGAAATGTACCTGAAGGATATGAAACCATCGAGACATTGTCCTATATTTATACAGAATCTTTAGGCCCATGGGCTAAATCAATTTATCTTCTGGGGGCAATTATTGCCCTATTCTCTACAGTATTTGCAGCTTTGGCTAGCTGGACCAGAATATTTTCAGACGCTTTCAGCAAAATCGGATGGGTACAGTTTTACGATCCTGCTAAAAGGGAAAAAAGCATTCAGTACCTTGCATGGATATTTCCCTTAATATGGTGTTTCCTTTACATTTTTATCAAACTACCGGTTCTAATGGTTCTCATTGGAGGGTTTTCAACATCAATCTTATTATTGATTGTTGTCTTTGCAGCTTATCGATTTCGGTATTTCAGGTTGCCCTATTCGCTTAAGCCCAGTAGACTGTATGATATATTTTTCTGGGTCAGTTCGCTGGCGATCCTGGGGGTAGGTATATATTCTATTTCTAAGGTATTATAAATGGGAAAAAGGAATTATCGGGGGTTAAAAAAAACTACCTCGGCGCAAAAAACTTTTATGCCGCTTAATTTCTTCAGCATCTGTAAAGTTTGAAAAATCCATCTAACATGGGAATGTTCTGACAAAACATTATTACATACACGATTTTTAACGCTTGGCTATCCGGTAAAACGCTTCCGGGCTAGGTCCCTGCAATAAATACCCAAAAGAAAGCTTATAAAGCTATATTACCCACCGATTGTTATTATTTTTATCTCTACCCGTTGATTTTTCTTTCTTCCCTCTTCCGTAGCATTGGTAGCAATCGGATACTTTTTACCATAGCCCACAACTCTCAACCTTTTAAAAGAAATTCCGCGTTCCATCAGGTAATCAGCCACAGCTTTGGCTCTATCAGTACTCAATTTTATACAATAATTCCAATCAGGTATACCATTGGTATGACCACCGATTTCAATCTTTACTCCCGGATAGTCAACTAAAAACTCAAAAAGATCTTCCAAAATATCTGTATCCTGGTCACTTAGCGTCGCCTTATTGGGCTGAAATTGCAGATGTTCGAGATTAATGACATCTCCCTTTTTCAGCGACTTTTTACCATCTTCCTTTGCAAAATTGTATTTATTAATTTCCACTTCAGATTCAATAGTAGATGGGGGATCGGATAGATTCCTCCTATCATTAGAAGGTACTTTTACTGCCAGGTCCTCAGTCCGTATAATCGTTGAATCGGTATCAGTTCCAGCCTCATTGGAACCAATCAGTTTTATGGCATTTTTACCGGCCACCAACTTAACATACGCCGAAAAATCCCCTTTTTTCCGGTCATAAACAAAATTCTTTATATGAAAATCATTAATGGCCAGGTAGACCTTCTGTGGATCATTGACATTTGTGATTTTTCCATGGATCCTGTATATTCGACGATCCTCATCTATTTTTTCTGCCGGAGATAAAATTTCAACTACTGGGGGCTCGATTTTAGTTTCTTTCTTGAATTCATCAGTGCAAGACTCCATCGCCACAATTGGCGACATATCGTCCACCAGCACATTTCCATTATAAGGAAACAAAACCGGGGTTTGATAATACGCTTCGAGAAATATATACTTGTAGTTTCCACGTTTTGGACTTAATTTAACATAATAACGCTCCCAGTCGTGATTTTTGACCAATGGTGTCTCCCCGAGCAATTCTTCTTTTCGACAACTATCATTTCCACCCCAAATCCTCAATTTAATAGGGGTTGAAAAATTCTTCTCCACGCCCCCTCTGACTATCGCACTTACATACACAGGGCTTTGGCACAAGAAAAAAGAAAGTTGATAACAGGTGCCAGACCACAAAAAATCCGACATTTTCTGGCCTACTGTCTCATAGGTTTCGTGTTCTCTAGTAACCATTCCAAGATACGTCTCACCATCCATTGCCGGCCAATAAACGCCCCAGGCACCCGATGGTTGGACATCAGGTGGGGATTCCCCTGGAAAACCACAATCCGTCCAGCCCTTGGGGGGTTGATTCGGTTGTGGGAAGTCCTCAAATGAGGGATTTTCTAATTCAATCGTATCTTGCGAAAAAAGTATATGCTGGCCCGCAAAAAAAAGTACGAGAAAATATGCGATATTTAAATTTCGTTTATAACTCATGCTAACCAATTCAATGGAATCGATCTCCTTAACTTACTATATTAACGAAAAAAACAGATTAAAATTTATCAATCCCTTTATTTTTTTCCTTTCAATATTCTTATTATCATCAGCAATAACGTCAAATGCACAGGAAAACGTATTTTCTGCTTCTATTATTGCCGGTCCTATTTTTTCTCAGGTCCGGGGTGATGATCTTGCCGGGTATCACAAAATCGGGTATTCCGGCGGAATAGGCATTTCCTACCGTTTGGTCAATAGATGGGAAACGCATCTAGAATTATTATACAGTCACGCTGGCTCCAGAAGTTCGATTTTTTTTCCCAAAGACCGTTTTATCGATCTCAACCTGGCCCAGATCCCATTGTATTTTTCTTATTTGACTTGGTGGGACAACGGGTTGGCCAAGTTTCAATTCGATGGCGGAATTAACATTAGTAGAATTTTGGATATAAACGTGGATTACAATAAAATTGAGCCGCATTTGTCCGAAGTTCAAAAAAATGACTTAAGTTTATTGCTTGGATTTGGATTGTGGTTAAACCAGCATCACGGAATTTTTGGAAGATATGTCCGGTCCTTTACCCCTTTTCTTGAAATACCTAATGAAGCAATTCCTTTAAAATTATTTTATTTAAGCTTACAATATCACTATAGATTTTGAAAAATACAATTGGAATCATAGACCTTGGATCTAATACCTTCCATCTACTAATTGCGCGTATTACATCTGAAGGATTTGAGATTATTTACAAAGAGCGTTCATACGTTTTCCTGGCTCAAAATGGCATAAACACCATTGCCCAGGAAGCTTTTGACCGGGGTCAGCAGACGTTGGAATCTTTCTATCAATCTTGTCGGGATCACAATACCCTGGACATCATTGCGGTAGGAACAGCTGCCTTGAGAAGCGCCAGTAACGGATTACTATTTTTGGAAATGGCAAAAAACCGTTTTGGCATTGAAATAGAATTGATCGATGGAAACAGGGAAGCCCAGCTTATATACAAGGGAATCGTAGCAGCCTGTCCGGATTATTCTTCAGATGCCCTTATGATGGATATTGGAGGTGGCAGTACTGAATTCACCATTACCAAAAATAACTCTGTTGTATTTCAGGAAAGCTTACCTATTGGTTTGGGAGTAATTCGCAATTCCCTTCCATTGTCAGATCCTGCAACTTCTGAGGAAATACAAATTGTAAAGAATTTTATTGAATTGAAATCAGGTAAATTAATCGAAAACCTCAATGGAGTAAGACCTAAGAATTTAATTGGTGGATCGGGAACATTTGACGTAATTGCTGAAGCAACTATTGGGCCGGACTTTCAGAATCAGGATTGTGGAACAGCCACCCTGGAACAAGTAAATAATTATATAAGTCCTATCATAAGTTCTACAGAGGCTGAACGGATACAAAATAGCAGTATTCCCCAAAAAAGAGTAAACTTAGCCGTTTATGCATTTATTATGATCGAATGGATATTGGAGCAAATAGAGTTTGAAAAAATCGTATTTTCCAAATTTGCTTTAAAAGAAGGGCTGTTACAGGAATGTTTTGAAAATTGGAAAAGGACCAAGCAGAAATAAAAAAAGCTTTTTCAGGATTTTACTCTGAAAAAGCTTTTGACATATTATTTACATTTCTCAAATCCTATTGAAAGAATTCGATTATTTTATCTGCTAACTCTCTACCTATATTTGCCTGGGCTTCATTGGTAGAGGCTCCGATGTGCGGGGAAACAGAAATTCTTGGGTGTTCCAATAATTCTTGTTTAGGTGTAGGTTCTCCCTCGAATACATCAAGGCCGGCAGCTAAAATTTTACCAGATTCCAATCCTTCCAAAAGGACTGTTTCGTCAATCACACCTCCCCTGGCTGCATTGACCAAAACGATACCATCCTTCATTTGATCCAATTCTTCCTTTCCAATCAAAGCTCCTTGTCCGCCCGGAACATGCAAAGTAATAATATCTGAACCTTTTAGAAGGTCTTTCATTGAGACAGTATCAATTTTTGCAGAAGCTGTCACTCCATAGGTATCAAAAAGCTTCACTTCGATATCTACTTCATCAACCATTGGGTCAGCCGCTAACACTTTCATCCCCATAGCTAATCCAATACGGGCTGCTTCTCTTCCTATCCTTCCCAGACCTACAATTCCCAATGTCTTTCCTTTTAATTCAAATCCTCCGGAATACGCTTTTTTCAATTTTTTAAAATCCGTATTCCCTTTCACGGGCATTTCTCGATGAGAGTTGTTAAGAAATCGGGCAATAGAAAAAATGTGAGCAAACACCAATTCTGCCACAGACAAAGAACTGGCAGCAGGTGTATTTATTACTTTAATCCCTTTTTCCTGCGCATATTCGACATCAATATTATCCAGCCCTACCCCTGCTCTTGCAATAATTTTGAGATTGGGAGCCTGGTCAATCAAGTCTTTGCGAACCTTTGTGGCACTTCTTACGATTATTACATCGTATTCATTGAGTTTGGATGGGAGTTCATCTTGAGGTATCTTCTCGGTATGCAATTCATATCCTGCATCCTCGAGCAATAATTTACCATCGGCATGAATACCGTCATTGGCTAAAATTTTAATCATTTTAGATTCCATTTAAATTTATACAAAAAAGAGTTTTATTGATTCTACTGTCAAAATTTAATTTTTAGTGGCCTCGCATTCTTCTAACTGGGATTTGTAACTCTCTGCCTCAACTTTGTAGTACTCCACGTCTTTTTCCAATTTTCTAATTTGCTCTAATAGATCAGCCTCAGAAGCTGTATCTCCACTCGATACTCCATTTGCCCCTGCATCCTCTGTACGCTCCGATCCAAACCAACCGGATATCTCGCCAATCGGATCTTTTCCATTGACATAAGAAGCCACAAAGTAAGCTATGGGAGCAACAACCAGCAAAACTATAAAAAGCTTTGCACAACCTGTCATTTTATATCGCTTAGCCATTAAAATAAAAATTTGGTAATTTCGAGGGAAAATATACAAACTTTAATCGGCGTATTGTAATTTGAATTTAGGTATTCGACGAAATAAAATTTTCAAGGGTGGAACAACAATGTTTTGAAGGATTTATGCAGTCAACCGAGCAATTCACAAACAATATTTTATAATTGAAAGACAATTGTTTTTAAAATTTATCCTACGCCCTAAATCAAAACAACACTCCTATTTTTTGAAGATTGAAAAATCAAACACATCTACCTCCAATTGCCCCTCTCTCTTATATGGATTATCGGGGTGATTGACTAACATATGGAATCCGTCCGGAGCTACAAAACATTGACCGATACCGTATTTATTCCATTCAGGTAAAAACGAAGATTTAAGTTGCCAGTCTTCATCGTATACTTGTAAAACAAATCTGGGATACATTCTACCACTCATAAATTGAACAGGATTATCAGTATGGAATACTCCTCCCGGCCAAATCAAGCGATAATACAATTGGCGATATGGATCATAAATAATATTCAAATTTTCGGCATGGTCCCTTCTTCGTTGAGTAAACTGCGAAGTACTGTAAAGCTTCCATTCTAACGGTCCATCATTCCCAAAAGGCAAACAAGTAGTACAATCCAAATGAATCATCCTGGATAAAGAATCTGTTTCTTCCTCAAATTCCAATATATGCGGAGCATCAAAAGGCATGATGATAAATCGCCTTTCTTTATTATTATATGTCCATGCAAATTCCATGGACCGTCTTATAGTATCCCAATATTCATCAGGAAATCGAAAATTCGTCAGCCTGATTTTTCGGTTTTCCCAATCCATAAAATAAGCAACAATATAATCTGAGGCACTTTTACCCTGATTGTAATCATTAATATTGCTTATATGAGACATATACATCCCAATACTTGTCTGAAATATTGAGTTACCCATCGCTGTACTGGACACAATATGAATGTAGGGCGTAAAGTCCTGAATGGTATCGTAAGGAATTTCTTCAACGAGTTTGCCCTGATAATCCAATACTTTTAGACGAAAGTCTACATCAGGTATAATAAACGATGTATCTGAAACAGGAAAAAAACCATTTGGATGGATAACTCCTTCTTCACCGGATCCCGGGATTTTCACGGAAGTATATCTCTTGCCTCCATCTTTGATATCAATAAAATCAATAGTTCTGGTCTTCTCATTATATAAAAGGAGAGAGGGTTGACCCTTAATTTCTTTATAATACATAGTATTAGAAAAATTGGACGATCGGATGTCCAATTTCAACTCGTATGATTTATTAAGAAAAAAGTTCAGGTCTTTTATTCCTTCTTTTTGAGCTACCAAGCAAGGAGAGAATATAAATATTAGAAGTACTTTACAAATGATGTTGATAGCTCTTTTCATGATAAATTACATCTGAAAAAAGAAGGTGTACTAAAGCCATTTTACCGATCGTTATTTGATCTTTTTCCCAGGTTTAAACAAGGGATTCATTTCCATAAAATAATATTTCTCCTTATCCGCAGTAGCATTTGGAATAGCTATAACATTTTTCTCGTCAGGCTTTATGACAGGCATAAATGATATAAATTTCTCCGGCTCCAGGAATTCACCACTTACAAGAGGCATTTCACTGGTGTCAACACCAAATAAAAGAGAATCCCCAAAAGCTATAGATGTATCTTGAAAGTCAAATGGGATCAACTTTCCCAAGTCCTGGCCATACACACATATAAGCCCGGTAAAAAGAAATACTGGAATTAAAAAAATATGTTTTATGCATTTCATAATACTTTAAGTGTTTCAATCATTAAAATAAGCAAAAGGTTATTTTACTTCCAATTTAGCGACAACTTTAACGTACCATTGATGTTTGGCAGGAAATGGAGTTGTGTGAGCACCCTAGATAGACCTAATAATAATGGGGTTATCGTATCAACTAATCCTTGACCACAATGCAGCTTTTTTATGGCGGGTTTCCAAATACTTTCTAATGCCCCTGTGCTCCGGGGCTAATAATTCCGGGTCCTCATCCAGAATTTCTCTGGCAACTTCCCTGGAAATCTTTAAAATGTTTTTATGTTCAATTAAGTCCGCTTTCTTAAAGACCAATTTTCCACTTTGTTCCAATCCCTGAATATTGCCCGGGCCTCTCAAAGCTAAATCAACTTCTGCTACTTCAAAACCATCAGTTGTACGTACCATTGTATTTAATCGTACTTTTGCCTCTTCACTCAGTTTATTCCCGGTCATAAGGATACAGTAACTCTGATTAGCACCACGCCCCACTCTTCCTCTCAGTTGATGCAACTGAGAGAGGCCAAATCGATTGGCATTTTCAATAATCATAACGGAAGCATTGGGAACATTTACCCCTACTTCAATGACTGTAGTGGAAACCAGGATATGTGTCGTACCTGCTGAGAAACGCTGCATTTCCTTTTCCTTTTCTTCAGGTTTCATTCTTCCATGGACAACTCCAATCTGGTAATCGGGTCTTGGCAAAAAAGTCATTAACTTTTCATACCCATTATTTAGATCCTCAAGATCCATGTTTTCAGACTCTTCAATGAGCGGATAAACTATATAAATTTGCCTCCCTTCCGCAATTTGCTTTTTCATAAACTTTATTACATCCGGACGAAAATATTCAGTCTTATGAAGAGTTTTTACCGGTTTCCTGCCTGGCGGAAGTTCATCGATTACACTTACATCAAGATCTCCGTAGGTAGTCATGTGCAGTGTACGTGGTATCGGAGTTGCAGACATTATCAGGACATGAGGAGGGAGTTCTTTTCCCTTTTGCCATAATTTGGCTCTTTGAGCCACCCCAAAACGGTGTTGCTCATCTATAATGGACAATCCCAAATTGTCAAATATCACTTTATCCTCGATCAATGCGTGCGTCCCGATTACAAGATCGATGGCCCCCAGCCTTAGCATTCGAAGCAATTCCTTTCTCTGACTTCCTTTCACACTACCCGTAAGCAATGCCACACGAAAACGCATATCTTTCGCCAATTCAGAAATGGACTCAAAATGTTGTTGTGCCAAAATCTCTGTAGGTGCCATAAGGCACGATTGATACCCATTGTCCCGGGCCAACAAAACGGTCATAAAAGCAACTATTGTTTTGCCACTGCCTACATCCCCTTGTAAAAGACGGTTCATTTGAACACCCGAACCAAGATCTCTCCGAATTTCTTTTAATACACGTTCCTGGGCTCCGGTAAGTGAAAAAGGAAGATGGTCATTGAAAAACTCAAGGAATAAATCACCCACCTCCGGAAAAACAATTCCCTTAATTTGCTTTTTCTTATTGAGATATTGTTTGATCAAGCGCAATTGTAAAAAAAAGAATTCTTCAAAAATAATCCGGTTTTCTGCAATCTTTAAATCCCGTTGACTCTCCGGAAAATGAACATTCCGAATAGTATCATAAATCGACGAAAACTTGAATTTATCAATAAGGTAATCAGGTAAATACTCCCAAAAGTCGTCCCTCGACATTCCGGCAACGACCCCTTTCATTATTTTACCCCTCCCTTTGGTATCCAATCCCCTTTTAGTTAATTTCTCTGTACTTCTGTAAATTGGAATTAAATTACCCGATACTTTTGTCTTTTTTTCTCGTGCCAATTCAAGTTCGGGGTGCGCTATATTAAAAGAATTCCTGAATTTGGTCAATTTCCCATTGATAATGTATTCTTCTCCTTTAACCAATTGTTTGATTATCCAATCATGGCTCTTAAACCAGACCAATTCCAATGAACCAGATTCGTCGGTTGCCAGGGCAACCAGCCTTTTTGGGTGCTTTCTTCCAATGATCCTGTAATCCCTTATTACTGCCTTTAATTGGACCCAATCAAAATTTCCACTTTTTGCCTGGGCAATGGAAGAAATGGAAGTACGATCCTGGTATCGTATTGGAAAATCCATAAGCAAATCTTCCAATTTTTTCATACCCAACTCCTTTTCCAGCAACTCAGATCTTGCAGGACCTATTCCTTTTATGAATTCAATTTTCTTTGATAAATATGCATTGGGTAGTAACAAACCGCTCCTGATTAATTCAAAAGATAAAAATACTAATTCTTGGGATTCAAAATAATTTCGAAACGCCAATAACGTTTATTAATTTCACCTTTATTGAATTTAGGGAGATGGAAATATTTCTGAAAACATTCACGACCGGTTTGCAGTTATAAATCTGTTTATTGGGAAATTCAGGATTTGAACGCATTTGTAAACTCATTAATAATTGAGATTATGGCCAGCAAAAGACAACAACAAGTAAGCGAATTGGTTAAACGACACTTTAGTACTGTATTACTCCAGGAAGGAAGTTATATTTACGATCAGGCATTGGTGACTGTCACTAATGTAGTGGTAAGTTCCGACTTAAGACATGCAAAAATTTATTTAAGCGTCTATAATCGAGAGGATAAGTCCAATGTAATTCTGGAAATGGAGGAAGAAAAATCCCGGCTCAAATCCTTATTTGGGAATAGTATTCGAAAACATATAAAACGAGTTCCGGAAATAGACTTTTACCTGGATGAAACATTAGATGAAATGTATAGATTGAATCAATTATTCGATAATATCAATCATAAAAAGTGAGGTGGGGTTAAATAGTTTGGTCGTTTGTTTAATATTGAAGTACCAGCCAAACCAGGAATTTTTCTAATATTATTCACTGTTCCCGACAATAGAAACCAGTTCTATTTCAAAAATTAAAGGCGTATAGGGTTTAATTAGTTTACCAGCTCCTCTGGCACCATACCCCAAATCTGAGTTCGCTAATACATAAATGGTTCCACCTTCCCGGATATATTGAAGTCCTTCCTGCCACGCAGGAATTACTTCATTTATGGTAAAGATTGAAGGTTGCCCACGGTCAAAACTACTATCAAAGACCCTGTCATCTACCAAATAACCTTTATATTGTACCATTACTTTCCCTTTTTCACCAATTTTATCTCCATCTCCTTTTGATTGAATATAATACAAAAGGCCCGATTCTGATTGCTGTACCGGCCAGTTGTGATCGATGGCATATTGTACTAACTTATTCATCTGGTCAGCCTGATAAGACTTTGGACTGGGTTCGATCAACATAGCCAGCCGCATAAGTTCCTCTTCACTCAGACTGTTTTCTTGCGCATCTTTCGAAACTACTCCACCGCTATCAGCTTCATTACCACCACAAGAAATAAGTATGCTTAAACCAATCACAAAAAAGAGTGTTATAATTTTATTCATAACGCAAATTACAAAAATGTCAAAGATTAGTTTCAACGATTTAATAAAAAGCGAAACACCTGTACTTGTTGATTTCCATGCTACATGGTGTGGTCCATGCAAAGCATTTGCTCCTATATTACAGGAATTTAAAGATGAAATGAAAGGTTCTGTACGAATAATAAAAATTGATATTGATAGAAACGAAGCACTGGCCAATCAGTTGGGAATCCGGTCTGTCCCTACGATTCAACTATATCAAAAGGGTGAATTAAAATGGAATGCAAGTGGTGTACAACAACTGTCTGAATTAAGGAGACAGGTTAAGGCATTGGCGGTATAAAAGACGAAAGTTGGAAGTCCGGAGTCAGAAAGTCGAAGACAGAGGTACTTCCAACTTCGGACTCCCGGTTCCAATCATTCTTAATCAATCTACCGTACGAATAGTTGTAGTCTCTTGAATCCAGCATTCTACCCTGAATCGGTCTCCCCGATCCAATCTGCGTTGAAAAACATCTTCATACGTAGGTAAATATTGATGATATTGGTTGATTAACCGAGTAGCTTCCTCTGCAGCTTCAGGATCAATGCTTCTTGCTTTCTGCCATTGGTCCATTGCCGGCCAAACTACAACTTGACTATCCCATCCCGTCCCTGGACCACACAAAGGTCCTGAACTCGCATATAATTTACCAATTAATAGATAGGGTTGGCCCCAATTATCTTTCACCTCAGCAGCTTTTAACGCAAAAGTGCGAGCTTCCGGAAATCTTTTTAAACTCCCATAATATATTTTAGCTATTACCAAATACAATTGTCCTTTACGGTCTGTATCATCGGTTTCTTCCGCCGCTTCTTCAAATTTTTGAATGGCTAATTCAAAATCACCGCTTTCCAAAGCATCAAATCCTTCCCTTGCTTTAGATGATTTGGCTACTGCCTCGGGTTGTGCACAATTTTCATCCCGAACTTGCCGCAATCTTATTACATTAGGATCATCCTGAGCACATCCACCCCAAATAAGATTTCTATAAACTTTATTAATCACATCACAGTCCGTAGGATTTTCTTCAAACTCTGGAATATATTTATCAATGTAATAATTACAATCATAGAATCCCTTTTCTCCTTCAAACCTAGACAAACGCGCAGGAACATAATTATTTATTATTGCCCATTGTGCTTGATTTTTACCACTAGATAATCCTTTTTCCAACCTACTCATAATTTTCCCCGCATAATCCTGAGCCTCCTCCATTTCTATATTCCCATCAAAATATTCCTTTACCAGGACGTCTGTAAAAGGATTCAAAATAAAAAAATAAGCACTGTCTCCATCCATGTTTATAGACTCTGTAAACAATGAATAGATTGAATCGCGACTCACCAGGTCCTGAAATGTATAATATAAATCAAATCCTTTTCGGCCAGACACATAGCCGTCTTTTCCATAACATTCTTCCATCTGGTCGTAAAGCAGGAAGATAGTATCAACATATTTTTCTTTTAATGCTTCGTCTTCTGTCTGATTATAAAAATATTGATAAAATGTAATACCATCCGCAAAATGGGTATTTCTCTTCCCATCTGCTGCCGGGGCGATCGAATAGGCTTTTTTCCAATATGGGAAAGCCCTTTCATACCGTTCCATTTTGAACAAATCTCTATACAGGACATGAGCGGTCACAGCATCATCCCCCATTCTCGCATTGGCAAATGTAGCACAGGGGCCTGTATTATACTCAATAGTATCGTTTGAAACACTTTCATCATCCGATAGGGAATCTGATACTTTAGGCGTACAGGAAAAAAAGATTGCTAAAGATGTTAAAAGAAATAATAAATTAATGAACCTGCTCATCTATACTGATTTAAAAATGCAAACAAAATCCCTAAAATACCAGATATTGCTATTTTATCAAAGCCCAAATTGGTGTTTGCCAAAAGAAATTTTAAATTACTCCTAATTCTTTCCCTACCTTGTAAAATGCTGCTACTGCTTTTTCTATGTGTTCTTCTTCATGTGCAGCTGAAAGTTGCACCCTGATGCGAGCTTTTCCTTTGGGAACTACCGGATAGAAGAATCCAATCACATATATACCTTCATTCAACAATCGGGTGGCAAATTCTTGTGCTATGTTTGCCTCATAGAGCATAATAGGAACAATTGGGTGAATTCCGGGGACAATATCAAAACCGGCATCCGTCATTTTCTTTCTAAAACTTGTAGTGTTTTGCTCCAGTTTATCCCGGAGTTCTGTACTTCCCGAAAGCCGGTCCAAAACTTCTATTGTCGCTCCTACAATGGCAGGGGCTACTGTATTGGAGAACAAATACGGTCGCGATTTTTGTCTCAGCATCTCTACAATCTCTTTGCGGGCAGCTGTAAATCCACCGGAAGCACCTCCCAGGGCTTTTCCAAACGTTCCCGTGATTATATCAATCCGATCCATCACGTTCCTGTACTCGTGGGTCCCCCGACCGATCTCACCCACGAATCCCGTTGCATGACACTCGTCGATCATTACCAAAGCATCATATTTCTCTGCCAAATCACAAATCTTATCCAATTGTGCAATTGTTCCGTCCATAGAAAAGACGCCGTCCGTGACAATTAATTTTCTCCGGGAGTCCTCCGCAGCAATTAATTGCTTTTCCAGGTCCTCCATATTATTGTGCTTATACCGGAACCGGGCTGCTTTGCACAAACGAATCCCGTCTATGATAGATGCATGGTTTAATTCATCGGATATAATAGCGTCTTCTTTCGTAAGAATAGGTTCGAACAATCCGCCGTTGGCATCGAATGCAGCCGCATACAATATGGCGTCTTCCGCACCAACAAAATCGGCAATCCTAGATTCCAATTCTTTATGTATATCTTGCGTCCCACAAATAAAGCGAACGGAAGAAAGACCGAATCCGTGGGAATCAATCGTCTCCTTGGCTGCTTCCAGTAATTGTGGGTCAGCGGAAAGTCCAAGATAATTATTAGCACAAAAGTTAAGAACTTGCCCTCCATTTGCTAAAATTTCAGCACCCTGTGGTGAAGTAATTATTCGTTCGGATTTATACAACCCGTTTTCTTTTAATTCTTCTATTTCCTTTTGAAGCTGATCTTTGAAACTAAACATATATTTAATTTTTTTTACTTCTTAAAGTATTCTTTTCCTTTAACTTCATCAACATATCCCGCACAATATCGTCAATTTCAAATTGGTGTTGCCAATTCCAATCCCTCCGCGCCGGGGTATCGTCAATATTCCTCGGCCAGGTATTAGCAATCTCTTCCCGAAAATCCGGAGCATACGAAATCTCAAAATCCGGTATAATCTTTCGGATAGAAGTAGCCAATTCCGTTGGCGTAAAACTAACAGCGCCAAAATTATACGAGGTCCTAACCGAAAGACTTTCTGCATTCGCCTGCATTAATTCCAGCGTACCCCGCACCGCATCATCAATATACATCATTGGGAGTCTCACGTCACCGGACAAAAAACATTCGTACCTGCCAGAATCCAATGCCTGGTAAAAAATGTCAACTGCATAATCAGTTGTTCCTCCACCCGGAGGAGACTGGTAGCTTATAATTCCAGGATACCTAATGCCACGTACATCCAATCCAAACTTTCGAAAAAAGTATTGTGCAAGGTTTTCCCCTGCAACTTTGGAAATCCCGTAAACGGTGGTTGGATGGAGTGCTACATTTTGCCTGGTATAATCCAGGGATGACCCAGGTCCAAAAACGGCAATTGAACTTGGAAAAAAAACTTTAGAAACCTTATTTTCCAGCGCAATATTTAGCGTATTTATCCACCCCTGTACATTCACCTTCCACAAAACCGATGGGTTCTTCTCCCCTACTGCTGAAAGGATTCCTGCCAAATGGTAAATAATTGTCGGTTTGAAACCTCCAACTAATTTTTGATAGTGATTGGTCTCTAAAATATCAAGTTCTTCGAAGTGGGAAAAAGCTTCCGACGGCTTTAAGTCTGTTGCAAGCACATTCCTCTCCCCAAATTCATCCACCAAAGCCTGGACAAGAGCTTGCCCGATCTGACCCGAAGCTCCGGTGATTAACACCCTGGTTTTTTCCATATCAATCGTAATAATTTCTCTACAAAGCTATGAATTACTTCTTATAAAACGGAATGCCTTAAAAAAGAAATGCCTGCTTGATTTCTATCAAACAGGCATTCTTATAACTTATGATTTGAATATACTTTCTAGAAGTTGAGCGTCACCGTTTCTCCGATCCAACATCCTACTTTGGCTGTAGAACCATCCTTGAATCCACGCATAAAGGCATCCTCCTTATCCGGTCGGCTTGCACTGTACCGGGCAATCCTGGAACTGGCCTCTTGGGCAACTTTATCATCCACAGCCTTGGCTCTGGCATATTTATCAATAGCAGCTACCACAGCCAATCGTTGGTTCCAGGCATCTCCACAGCTTCTACTTGCTTGTGCATACATATCGCCTATCAACATATATGGACGTCCCCAATTTCCACGCAATTCAGCTGCTTTTAAGGCACTTTCTCTTGCTTCAGCATATTTATTCAGTTTCCTGTATTGAATAGACGCTAAAGAGAAATAATACCCGGCTTTTTTCTCGTCATCTTCCGCTTTTTCCGCAGCCTCCAAATATTTTTCGGCAGCTTCTTCAAATTTACCCTCGTCATATCTTTTCTTAGCTGCATATCCGGGATTATTGGCTTCTCTTTCAGCCATTCTCTCAGCATTATATTCGGCTGCCAATGTTTCATACTCCCCTTTCACCTGTGCAAGGAAAGCATCAGATTCGTCACATCCCTTTTGTTTCAATGTATTGAAAATATACTTTAGGTTGTCAAAATCATCCGGAGCTTCATCATATACAGGACGCAACTTTTCCTTAAAATATTCACAGTCGAAGATATCGTCTTCCACCGGTTTGAAAGAAGCTAAAAAGCGCTGCTTGGTAATATCATAGTACTCTCCGAATTCAGGATCGCGCTCTATATTGTAATCAGCAATCTCAATAAGTTCATCATGAACAGCTCTCGTTTCATCAGCTGTCATATTTCCTTGCTGAAATTCATACACGGCTATATAAGCTAATGGTTCCAATACAATGTACTCTACACCTGTTCCTCCCAGTTCAATAGCCTTTTCCAACACCTTTTTAGTCTCGGAATAGGGACTCTTCAATGTATAGAACATATCGTACCCCATTCGACCATATAATCTACCGATAAGAGCTTCATAACACAAGTCATCACAATCGCGTACTTTGATTACCCGGGCTTCATAACAATCGATTGCACCCTGGTACAATTCCAACACCTTTTGTTTGTACTCTTCTTTCTTTGCTTCGTCTGTTTCATTTTGGAAAAAGTGCTTGTATATAGCAATTCCATCCATATAATGATAATCCCTTCTTCCGTCGGCTGCTGGCGCAATATTATAGGCCTTTTGCCAGTGAGGGAGGGCCTGTTCGTACTTTTCATTTCGTACTAACGGTCTGTAAATACTATGTGCATTTTCACCTGCTTCTTTTTGAGGTGAATCATTCCAGGTTTTACACTGGCTAAATCCATCTACTTGAAACGAGACAGCTACCAGGAAAACAATTAGTAATCTCTTCATTTTTGCTTTAAGTTATATTATTCAAATCTTCTTTTATAAAACCACAAATTATTATTCAATGTCACTCCGATATTGAAGCGAATATAATTTTCTTTAAAAATTTCATTTCCAAGCTGTCCCGCGTCAAATGAAACGTTAAAATACGCAAGCTGTCTTTTTTGGAATATAGGAAATCCCAATCCGACTTGCATACCTTTTTTTGTCAATCCCATTTCATTAAAGACTCTTGGATCATTATTAAAATACAAAGACCCTCTATAAGACACTCTTTGCCAATAATTTAACAATGCACTTGGATTAGGCGTATATTCTATAGACGCAGCAGAACTCCAAGAGTTACGCAAAGTACCAATATTTAAGAAATTATTAAAATTTTTCCACCCGTTATATTCAATATTTATTCCCGCCTGAAGTCGGTTTGCCAGGCCATAAGATATCCCAAACCCAATTTCGGAAGGCAGATAATTTCGGATATTATCCGTTTGGTTGATAGATATAGTATCGATTAATTCATCGTTAGCATTCTCATCATCCAGTCCAAAATAGGAAGTGCTCTTGCGGAGTACAATTTCAGTTTGGTCCACACTTACTGCCTGCTTTGAATTCCCGTATAAACCAAAAGCAATCCAACGATTATTTGTAGGATCACCTGAATCTTTATTCAAAAACCACTTATATTGCAACCCTGCATTCCACAAAAAGCCACTGTATAAACGTTCATTCTCAGTATAAGTATGATAATTATTGTTTGCCGCATCGAAGAGTAAAGCTCTTTCATTCTGAATGCTTCCAAACAAAAAACCTATGTTAAATCCCATAGATAGGTTCTTATATTTTGCCCCCGTCCCAATCTGAAGTTTATTCAATCCCCCATTACCTCCATATTGGCGAGACACTGCATCCTCAAAATCGGTAGTAATTTCCTGATTAATTCGGTAATCCATCCTGCTTATTGGCAGCAAAGAAATATTCATACCCATTTTAAACAATTGCTCTTTGCGATCTAGAACCACATTTACAGGGCTCATTAAGGGGAATGAAAGTGAAAGGTATTTGAAATTGCCGCCCCATGCACTTTGTTCTTTTTGAGAATCTTTAATGGTGGTGTACGAAGCATCTACTCCCATATCAAAGGCAGTAGCCATCAAGCCTGCATAGGAAGCCGGATTGACCAAATTTACATTATAGGGGTTGGAATAGGTGGAGAAAAGCCCTCCCAGGGTATTTGATGAAACAACGGAAGGTTCTGCAAGGTCTCCGATCCCCAAAGATGATAGTGGAGAATTTTCGCTTAACTGAGCAAATGCCCCACTACTTAAAAGCGTAACGAACAAAGCAATAAAACCTGTTTGTTTAATATTCATTATATTTTGATATTTCATTTAATCCGAATAAAATCAGATCCGGATGCGCAAATATCTTAGTTTTAAGATACTTAGCAAATATTTTATGATCTCCGCCGGTTAATATTACCTTAAGTTCCCCGTATTTTACTTCCAGTTCCCGAATAAATGCCTCCGCTTCCATAATAGCCATTCTGATACCTCCGTTTTGTAGGGCACTTTTAGTACTATTACCTAAAAGACTGAGTTCATCGGTGTATTCAACCAGCGGTAATCGATCTGTGAATTGATGCATTGCTTTCAATCTCATATACAGGCCCGGTGTAATATTTCCACCGATATAGTCACCACCTGCAGTAATGAAATCATACGTAATACAAGTTCCTGCATCAATGACCAAAACCGACTTTCCATTATACAACGCAAAAACTGCACTTACAGCTGCCAACCGGTCTTGACCCAAAGTTTGCGGAGTCGTATAATGAATAGAGAAGGGAAAGTTCAAAGTACTTTTGACCTCCCATGCTCCATACCTTCTTATCCAGGTAAAATCTGACTCCTCGAGATCAGAAGTCGAAGAAAAAATAATAGTATCGGGATTGAATTTGTTAACGATATTATCCACCACCTCTTTGCTCCATTCGTTCTCATTAACGATGATAGTCGTTTCTAAATTGTCTGAATGAAACAACCCCAGTTTACGAACCGTATTTCCAATATCGATAGCCAGGACCCGTTTTTCTCTCGCCACTAATTACAACTCTTAATGTTTAAAATGTCTCGTACCCGTAATTACCATTGACATGCCTTTTTCATCACAAAAACTGATGCTATCTTTGTCCCGAATCGAACCGCCAGGCTGCACTACGGATGTAATCCCCGCTTCTGAGGCAATCTCAACACAATCACTGAATGGGAAAAATGCATCAGATGCCATAACAGCACCATTGAGGTCAAAATCAAACGCTTTGGCTTTGGTAATTGCCTGCTTCAATGCATCTACCCGACTCGTTTGTCCACATCCCATGCCGATGAGCTGACCGTTTTTCACAAGAGCAATAGTATTGGATTTAAGGTGCTTGACACACTTATTAGCAAATACCAAATCATTCTTTTCGCTATCCGAAGGAGATACCTTTGTAACTACATTAAAATCATCCTTACTTTCGATCTTCATGTCAGTATCCTGGACTAATACACCATTTAACAAAGATTTAAAGCTTTTCGGACTTCTGTAAAAGTCTTTAATCTCCAAAACAATTCTTTTCTTCTTTGAAAGAAGCAACTTTCTTGCTTCATCCTCAAAATCCGGCGCAATTAGTACTTCATAAAATAGTTTATTAATTTCTTTCGCTGTGTCAATATCAATGGTACCATTGGTAATTAATATACCTCCAAATGCAGATATAGGATCGCCGGCAAGGGCTTTTTCCCAAGCCTTCAACGTCGTCGATTCCGTGGCCAAGCCACATGCATTTGTATGCTTTAATACAGCAAAAGTTACAGGGTAATCCTTAAATTCAGCCATTATCTGAACTGCTGCATCTATGTCGACCAAGTTATTATAGGAAAGCTCTTTTCCGCCCAATTGATTGAAAACATCCTGAAACGGACCATAAAAAGCACCATTCTGATGAGGATTTTCTCCATATCGCAAACTTGTTTTGTCAGAATATTTTACCTCAAATTCACTCTCATCACTATCTGATTGGAAATAGGCCGCAATAGCACTATCGTATTTTGAACTAATTTGAAATGCTTTGGTTGCCAGATACTTTCTTTGCTTTAAAGATATTTTTCCTGATTGAACAGCCAGTAAATCCTCTAAATATTGATACTGCCCAATTGAAGGAACTACAGCCACATCTTTATAATTTTTTGCTGCAGCTCGAATTAACGAAATACCTCCAATGTCAATTTTCTCTATTATTGCAGTTTCATCATCCGTTTCTGCCACTGTCTTTTCAAATGGGTATAAATCCACTATAACCAAGTCAATTTCGGGTATATCATACGTATTCAATTGATCTATGTGATCCTGTTCTCTTTTTGCCAAAATACCACCAAATACCTTAGGATGAAGAGTTTTCACCCTTCCACCCAATATACTTGGATATGAAGTAAGGTCTTCTACCTTTTCTACATCAACTCCCAAATTATCAATAAATGTATAAGTACCCCCCGTTGAGAATATTTTGACATTATTTTTCTGAAGCAACCTCACAATAGGTTCCAAACCATCTTTTGAAAACACCGATATTAGTGCGGATTTAATTTTAATATTTTTTTCCATATAACCTTATTCGAAAAGCAAAAATAATAATTGAAGTATTTAAAATAATTGTCTATTAACTCGAAATAAAAACGCAAAAGTAGTAAATATTTCAATTGAACAAAAAATGATATTACTACTTTATGTTCAATCAATTACAGATTTTTTTTTAACGTGCTGTTTTAACCCGATTTATTCATATCAACTCAGAATGCTTTCGGGGTAAACCATGCCGATCTCATTTTTAAACAAGTTGATTTTCAATGTAATATATCCGGGTCACTCCAGGCAAACACCAAATATTTATACCCCAAATTGGGGATGTACTTCGAAGCTAACAAATCAGTTTTAACTTATAACTATCTTATAATTAATATTTTATAAATCTGCAACCATGCAGCCACTGACGTTTGTTCAGGGACCAACCAGGAAGTCATCGCAACTATCGATTGCAACCTAATAGCGGGGTTGCAGCCGCTATCTTAGACCATCGGGCGGAGAATGTTTTGCATTCTCCGGGTTAAAATCAAGAATATTCCCCATGTCAAAACAATGTCTACATCTGGGTTCGTATTCTCCTTTTGCACCTAATAAAATTTTGGAATCTGAAGGATCAATTCGATAAGAATGGGTAGCCAAACTTCCACACCGCTGACATATTGCATGCAATTTGGTTACATATTCTGCAATGGCCAATAAATGTGGCATGGGTCCAAATGGTTCCCCCCTGTAATCCATATCCAAGCCAGCAATAATTACTCTCTTTCCTCTGAGGGCGAGTTCCTGAACTACATCGACAATGCCATCATCAAAAAATTGAGCTTCATCAACACCAAAAACTTCATATTTATTACATTCATTTACAAGTTCCTCTGATGATTCAACCATAATACTTCTCCTGGAGGAATCATCGTGCGATTTCACTTCGCTCATACTATATCTCTTATCAAACGACGGTTTGAACACCACCACATTTTGTTGGGCAATTTCGGCTCTTTTCAATCTTCGCAGCAATTCCTCCGTTTTCCCAGAAAACATACAACCACAGACTACTTCAATCCACCCACTCCGCTGCTGCCTATAATGAGGTTCTAAAAACATATAAATATTTTAACTTATATGATAATTATCTTATCTTTACTTTACTTCAACAATGTTAAAATAATTTCTTCGTTAATCAATTAAAATAAGATAGGAATATGGATCACCAAAGGGCAAAATATTTTTTACAACGTATTAATACCATTCTCGAATTACACCCTGACGGATTAACTTCAATGGATAAAGACCTGGTACTAGAGGACATCAGGCGATTATACAATACCGTGTTGGATATAGATTCAAATTTAATCCCCATTGAGAAGCCCTCTGTCGTATCCCGGGAACATTCTTCCCAAAAAGAAGAGGTTCAACCGGAAATAAAAACTTTTAATCCTGCATCAGAAACGCCAGATCACGGGGTTAGTGCTAATTTTGAATCTAATAAAACCCAAGAAGAATTTCCGCAGGAAGAGATCAAACAAGAAAAAAAGGCTCCCAATCCAATTTATTCTTCCCCTCAGCAAATGATTCAAAAAGAAGAAGTCCGCCCTCCTGTCCCACAAAGCGATATAAGAACCACTCCCGAACATCAAAACGGCCAGGAAAATAACCATCCATTACAGCGCGAAGAACCACTGGCAGAAGCCGTAGTCCAGGAACCAGAAGCACAACCAAAAGAATATGACTACCTCTTCGATATAAAAATTGACACTGATTTATCAGGGAAATTGGGAAATGCAAAGATTGAAAACATCAATTCCGTTTTGAGTATTAATGATAAAATCCTATATATCAATCAATTGTTTAAAGGCGAAGCCATACCATTTCAGGAATCCCTCAAAAAATTTCAATCCTTTTATACTTTTGAAGAAGCGAAATCTTATGCTTCAACAGAGTTGGTAGAAGAATATAACTGGAGTGCTCCTGAAAAAAAAGACGTTGTACAGACATTCATGAAACAAGTGCATCGGCTGTATTAAACAAAGGTCGCCTTTCAGTAATGTGAATAATTGAATTTCTTATCGCCACCAAAAATAGATTAAAACGTTTCAAAATCAGTGATTTGAAATTAATTTTTGCTTAGTATCCATCATACCATCTGAAATGTTTGGGAGGGAAATCACGTGCACTTTCCGGGTTAAAATTCTACTCAAACCGCAACACAAAAAATTCGGTTTCGTACAAATTATTCAAGCCGAAACAATTACCTTTGGCAAGCTTCTATTTTTAAAATAACACTTTAATGTATGTCCAGGATTTTGTGGGAACCATTACTCGAATTAAAAGAAAAAAGCCACTTAACCGCTTACAATCGATGGCTGGGGAATCATTATGGAAAAAGTTTTGACAACTATGAAGACCTATGGCAATGGTCTATTGAAAATATCGAAGTCTTTTGGGAATCAATCTGGAAATACTTCAATATAATTAGTCACCGATCATATAACCACGTCCTGGAAGGTGACTCTATGCCTGATTACAAATGGTTTTCAGGTTCCCTTATAAATTACGCTGAACATATTTTCAGAAATAAAAATGATCAATATCCCGCCTTGATCTTCAAATCCGAATCTTCGGAAATGGTAGAAATTTCATGGAAGACTATGGAATCGGAAGTACAGCATTTGCAGCACTTTCTTACGCAATCGGGAGTGACCAAAGGAGATTGTGTGGCTGCATATCTTCCCAATATTCCTGAAGCTACATATGGTTTTCTAGCTACCAATGCTCTGGGGGCAATCTGGACTTCATGTTCTCCGGATTTTGGGAAGAAAGGAGTACTGGAAAGATTCAAACAACTACAACCTAAAGTTCTAATTGCTGCAGACGGGTATCAATATTTCAGGAAAAAATATAACCGTTCAGAAGTTATATTGGAAATTAAAGAAGCTATACCCTCCATTGAAACAGTGATATTTATTCCTTATTTAAATCCGGAACAGGAAATGCCGGACAAAAATGGTTTCGTTCATTGGTCTACGATATATAACGACAAACACAACCAAATTCATTTTGAACCCGTTCCCTTTGACCACCCGATGTGGGTATTATATTCATCCGGAACTACTGGAATTCCTAAAGCAATAACCCATAGTCACGGTGGAATGCTTCTTGAGCATTTAAAATATCTGGCTTTTCACAATGATGTTCACAAGGGAGAGCGATTTTTTTGGTATTCAACAACAGGCTGGATGATGTGGAATTTTGTTCAGGCATCTTTATTGACTGGGGCCACAGCCGTCTTATATGACGGAAGTGCGGCATATCCCAATATACATGCTTTGTGGCAATATGCCTCCGAAGCAAAAATAAATCATTTCGGAACCAGTGCCCCTTTTATCATGGCAAGCAAAAGTAAAGAGGCCACTCAAGGTCAATCCTTTGACCTGAGTTCTCTCAGGACCATTGGATCCACCGGAGCCCCCCTTCCATCGGAAGGTTTTGACTGGATATATAATAATATTAAATCTGATGTTTGGTTGTCATCCATGAGTGGTGGAACTGACATTTGCACGGCATTAGTAGGTGGTAGCCCCTGGAAACCTGTAAAGGAGGGCTGGATCCAATGCCGGGCGCTGGGAGTTTCCTTATTTGCATACGATGAAAAAGGTAACCAGGTGAAGAATCAAATGGGTGAAATGGTAATTACCCGTCCCTTACCATGTATGCCCCTCTATTTTTGGAATGACCCTGAAAATGTTCGGTATAAGGAAAGTTATTTCGACATGTATCCCGGAGTTTGGCGACATGGTGACTGGATTGAAATTGACTCAGATGGGATGCTCAGGATATTGGGAAGGTCCGACGCCACCCTCAATCGTCAGGGTGTAAGAATCGGAACAGCAGAAATATACAGTGTAATAGATGAAATTGGAGAAATAGAAGATTCCCTCATTGTCAACCTGGAGTTATCGGAAGGGAAACATTTTATGCCACTTTTTGTGAAGTTAAGTCCGGATCAGGATCTGACTCCGGAACTTAAGAAGAATATAAAGACCAAACTGAGGTCTGAATGTTCCCCCCGGCATGTTCCTGATCAAATAATAGAAGTACCAGATATTCCGTACACATTAAGCGGCAAAAAAATGGAAGCACCTATTAAAAAGATACTCTTGCCCGGCACATTTGGAGAAAATACCATTCAAAAAGATACTATGAAAAACCCCGAAAGTATAGATTTCTATATAGAATTTGCGAAAGATCTCTAACCACCTGAAAAATCTAGTAGTTGCAATTTACATTTCGTCTTTTACCTTTTGAGTGAATTCAGTGGGAGGCTTCAAGAACCTTACAAATAAAGGGAATTTCCACTCCTTTCTCCAACATTCTCTTCACGATCTGGATTTTATTTTTTAGAGCACCCGCTTACATTCAATACTCGATTCCCTGTGCAATTCCTTGATTTTCGGCTTGCAGGATAATTAACTCTTCAACAACCATAGTGCCTGGTTTACTACTAATGATTTCCCTACTTTCTACTAACCTGTTTATTTTGTTAAATTTTAAACCCAATTGTCAATCCGATATTACTAATCCGTTTATCGATATCAACAGTGGGGACCACAGCATCTAACAACTCGTATGGTTGATAGGTAACCATTTGACCTCGATTGACGTAAGCCAGATCCAGGAACCAGTTCTCTCCCCGATATCCAAGCCCCAGACTAAATCCGCTCATATCATCGTACGACGCTATTGGCGATCCCAATATCTGATAACCAGCCCTTAAACGAAAAGAAGATAATACATATTCCCCTCCAATCCTGAAGTTGATGGCATTTTCAAACCTGGAATCTATCTCCTGGTTGAGAAAGTTTTCATATTCAATATCGCTTGCAACACCGTCTGAAAATTTGAATTTTGAAAAATTGTAACCCACATAATCAATTTCAGCATCGATAAATCCATTCTTTCCCAGAATATATCCAAACCCCGTCGATACTTTCCAGGGGTTGACAAAACTATATTCAAATTGATTCTCCTCAGTATCCCATGCACCATTGCCAATACTGCCATCATTATTTACCCATTCATAATTAATCAGGCTTCTAAAATTCTCCCTCATACTCAGCGAAGTAGGGCTACTAAGAGAGGCACTCCATCGAATAGATTCTGTAATCTTCAACAAAGCTCCTAGTTTTGCATTCACCCCTATTCCAGAAGAAGTTAATAATTCCCGGTACTTCAATTCATTGAATTGAGGAACATTCTGATCTTCAAGATCTGATTCGGTGTAGGCCTTGTCAATTTCAAACGAAATAAAATCTATACCAATCGTCGCTCCCAACAATAATTTATTATTGTAATTTCCACCAAAAGTTATTGCAAGTTCATTCCATTTTCCTGTTTGATCAATCACCTGGTTGCGACTTAATCTTTTATCTTCATTTCGAAAATAGTCATACTCGTAAATGGCATCACCTTCGTTGTCAAATATTACACCTGCATCATAGGCAGGCCCTGCTTCAAAATCATCCAATTCATCCGGATAAAGTCCAGTTCCCAAAGCCGCCCAACGTTCACTAATACTTCCCAGTGACTTTCCCTGATAATAAATCTCATCCGTGTAGTCTGCCATTTTATTAAAGCTAATAGCAAAACTCTTTGACATCCAGTTTTTATTCGGGGTATAACTTGTAAATACAATACCGGCGTTATTCAATGAATTTCCATAGCCAGAAGTTGAATTAGTATTCCCTGCTTCCAATAACGACGATTCGCTATTCAATAAAGAAATATCCCCGGAAACGGCCAGTTCACTTTTCCAAAATGCTGCTATACCAGCTGGGTTATGACTCCCCAAACTAATATCTGCACCGATAGCGTTCATCGCTCCACTTACTCCATTGTACCTCGCTGTCCCTGATGGGTTCTGGAAAGAGTATCTGTACGCATCCAAAAGATTTTGGGTGTTTGCGTTCTGAACAGCAAATACTATTACTATCCCAAAAAATATTCTATTTATTATTGTGTTCATAATTCAATAGTTATTGCATTAATAAATATTCAGGTATTAAGACTCTCTTTTCAAATATTAAGTTCCTCCAATCAAATATCATAAAAATCAGTATTCTCCATTGGATTTCACAAAAAACAACCAACAAAAATGGCTACCCAATATTTGTACAGAAGGCAGCCACTTTATTTCTTAATATTTTAAAAGACCTGTTACTTACTAACCTCAGGTATTAATTTTACCCTCTTGGTGAAGATCTTCTGCTACTGGAGCCAGAAGAACTTCCCGAAGACCTCGAAGAAGAACCACTGGATCTTGAAGAAGGGGAATATGATCTCCTGCTTGTATTACCATTATTATAGGTTCCTGAATTTCTATTCGAACGGGAAGGAGTATAAGACCTTCTCTGATTATTCGAATTATTTGTTCTCGGAGAATAATTCCTATTATTTTGATTCGAGCTACTTGGAGTATACGACCTTCTCGTTTTAGTCCTTGGCGTATACGTTCGGGTGCTTCTCTCACTATTTCCATTAGACCTTACCGAGTTATTCTGGCCAGACGATGCAGCTGGACTTCTTCGAACATTGGTATTTTGATCTCGTTCCACACGTTTGTAAACATTGGACCTCGGACTTCTTCTATCCGTAGTCATTCTTGTATCATCCGCCCCACTTGAAGAACGGATACCAGTTGAACGATTTGACCTATCTTCTCCTCGTGGAGAAACCCTTCTTGTAGGTGCTTCATAATGGTCACCACTTCGAGATGATCTTATCTGAACCCTTCCATCCCTTGCACTTGGCACTACTCCTGCTGTGTTTCTTGC
The DNA here is from genome assembly GCF_021729145.1 of Membranihabitans maritimus. Taxonomy (GTDB): domain Bacteria; phylum Bacteroidota; class Bacteroidia; order Chitinophagales; family Saprospiraceae; genus Membranihabitans; species Membranihabitans maritimus. The sequence goes on from NZ_JAJSLW010000003.1 coordinate 148,111, forward strand.
ACCTTTATAGTAAACAGGTCGATCCAGGTGGTTCACATTATTACGATAGACATATGGATATCCTGAATTGTAATAATTATATGCCATTATTGGATCATTGTAATAGGAGAATGGTGAACCATACGCACCATATCCATATAATCCTCCCATTCCCCAGGGACTCCTGTATGCCCATGGACTTCCAAAACCTAGTGAAAAGCTAAATCCAGGTCTAAAATAAGGATTAAAGAAATGTCTGTCATAATAACGGCTTCCAAAAAATGCCCTACTCCTAAATGGGGAATTAAAAGGACTGTAAAAACTGTTATATGCATACATATCATACAAGAACGGATCTACAAAACCTCCATAGAAAAAATTATTCCTGTGGAACCTGTTTATTCTGCGTGCATATGCATAATCGTCAAAATAATAGTTATTATTAGATTCGTGATAATAATCATATTCTTCATCGTCATATGCATAGCTATCCTCGTCTGCGTATCCTCTATCCCGGGTATAATTATACGAATCACTATCTGCTGAAGCTACTTGCTCAGAAGATGTCCTTTGATACATGTCATCAGACGGATCGAAATAGACGTCATCAAACTGTGCAAATCCAGTTACGGAAAATACACTGACAAGAACGCCAATTAAGCCGGATGTGTATTTTAATGCTTTCATCTTTTGATTTTTAAAAAATTTCTGAAACTAACTATATTAGATCCAGCCCCGAAGGGTAAAGTTTTCGAACAAACATTATTCAATAACTGTCTTACTTCTAATTCCGATATTATAAAACAATGTCGATCTCAATTCTGTAAATTTATTTAAGCGATCCGGAATTATCTAAAGCCTAATTTATTACATTTGACCCATAAATATAGTTAATAATAACATAAATGATGGTCAATATTTTCTAAATGTTTTCCAGATACTCAATCACTTACATTTATAAGACGGATTTGAAGGTATATAAGTTTCACGGTTAACAAAAATTTAATAGAAAATATACATTATTTACAAAATATCCAGTAATTATGGCAAAAGGAGTAACAGCCAGAAGTGAAAATTATTCCCAATGGTATGTAGACATAGTCAAAAAAGCAGGTCTGGCAGAACATTCTGCCGTACGGGGATGCATGGTAATCAAACCGTATGGTTTTGGCATTTGGGAAAGAATGAAAGAAGAATTGGACCGGATGTTCAAAGAAACAGGTCATGTTAATGCCTATTTCCCTTTATTTATTCCCAAATCATTTTTCAGTAAAGAAGCCGATCATGTAGATGGGTTTGCCAAAGAATGTGCAGTAGTTACTCACTACCGCTTAAAAAATGATGAAAATGGTAGGGGAATAATAGTGGATCCTGAAGCACGATTGGAGGAAGAATTGATTGTGCGACCTACTTCTGAAACAATTATATGGAATACATACAGGGATTGGATAAAATCATACAGAGACCTTCCCCTGCTCATCAATCAGTGGGCGAATGTGGTCCGATGGGAAATGCGTACAAGGTTATTTCTCCGTACCGCTGAGTTTTTATGGCAGGAAGGACATACTGCCCATGCCACCGAAGCAGAAGCACTCAATGAAGCTAAGAGAATGCAAAAAATCTATGCAAAATTTGCTGAAGAATATATGGCTATGCCAGTGATCCAGGGTACTAAAACAGAAAGTGAAAAATTTGCAGGAGCACTGGAAACCTTCACGATAGAAGGACTGATGCAGGATGGGAAAGCCCTGCAAGCCGGAACCTCCCATTTCCTGGGACAAAACTTCGCCAAAGCATTTGATGTCAAATATCTCAACGAAAATAATGAAGAAGAACTTGTTTGGGCTACCTCCTGGGGCGTTTCAACCCGATTGGTCGGTGGATTAATTATGACCCATTCAGATGATGATGGACTTGTAATTCCTCCCAAACTGGCTCCTGTAAAAGTAGTCATCGTTCCCATCCCCCGGCCCAGTGAAGCATTAAATAAAGCAGTTGAAAATATCAGAAATACTCTTTTAAAGGGAGGTATTTCCGTAGAATATGACGATGACGACAAAAAAAGACCCGGCTTCAAATTTGCCGAACACGAATTGCGGGGAATACCTATTAGAATAGGGATCGGACCACGCGACCTTGAGAAAAATCAAGTAGAAGTGGCTCGACGTGATACTAAAGAAAAAACTTATGTTCCTATAGATAATCTCCATGAATTCATTCCTCAACTACTTGAAGATATCCAAGCTAATTTACTCGCAAAAGCAAAAGCTTTCCAGGCTGAGAATACAAGATATGCAGACACTTTTGAAGAATTTAAAAATATATTGAAAACAAAAGGAGGATTTGTCTATGCCCATTGGGACGGGACACCTGAGACCGAAGAAGAAATTAAAAAAAGAACGAAAGCAACCATCCGTTGTATTCCGCTGGACAATCCTTTGGAAGAAGGCAAATGTATATTCTCTGGGAAACCATCCACACAGAGGGTCGTTTTTGCCAAAGCGTATTAATTAGTTAATACGATATTGATTCGGGTCCAATTATTTTTTAATAAAAAAAATAGCAGAAATAAATACTTCATTAATAAGACTTCAATGCAAACAGTAATGATAAATTTTGAAATAAATTTATTGTTTCCAGGGGCGCCATTATTATTAACCTTATGATCAGTCCTATGATAGTTTATAAACCACACTTGTCAAAAATTGATATTAATACCTTTCGTAGTTTAACGTGAGTTCGACAGAGAAAAAAGAGCCCTGAAGGGACGAAAATTTACTAACACTGGGTGCCAACCCAGGGTGGAAAACAAGTTGAATCGTCTATTCTGGCATTGATTTCCGCATAGCGATTCCTTGGGCATTGCATTTTCAGTAAAAATAATGACAGAATCAAATATTCGTCGAACTGACGTTAGTTTAACATTCCCGAATACATTACAAAAATTGTTGTAGCGGTATTCCATAAATAACCTTCCCAAACATGGGTTAACAATTCATTAAAAGTTTTAAATTGTATACCATATTTAGATAGAATAATGTTATTGCTTAAAATGCATACTATGAAATATAAAATACCAATTATTATTTTTGCTTTGATCATGGCATATGTACCTTTCACTTACGCTCAAAACGTGAAAGGAATTTGGGTTACTACGGACGATAAAAGCGGGAAAAAAGTAGCTCACGTCGAAATCTATGAACGGGATGGAAAACTTCATGGCAAAGTAATCAAGTTATTGCCTAATGCCAAGACTACTCATTGCAAGAATTGCACCGGTGATAGAAAAGGAAAATCTCTGATTAATATGGACATTATATGGGATTTAGAACCATCCGATGATTCCTGGAACAATGGTGAAATTCTAGATCCCCGTTCTGGTAAAACATACAATTGCTCGATCTGGCTGGAAAATAAGAATACGCTTAGTGTAAGAGGTAGTCTGGGTATCTCTTCTCTATTTGGGAAAACACAGACATGGTCGCGATTAGACAATGATCAAACAGGAGGATAAGCCCTAAACATTGCATTATTATCCATAAAGAACTATCTCCAATGATAACCATAATTCAAATCTCTACCTAAAAATCATAACAAAGAAAATGTCATTATTCAAGGCAAAAATCTTTCTATATCATGTCAATGGCACCAAGTTTCTTGTGAACATTTCAAAACATCTCACATTAAAGAGGAAAATCAAAATTAATTAATAGAATGAATTAACCATTGAGCGCTGCAGCACCCCCTACTATCTCTGATATTTCACTAGTAATAGCTTCCTGACGAGCTTTGTTATAAGTAATTTTCAAATCTTTCAGTAGATCATTGGCATTTTCAGTGGCTTTGTCCATTGCTGTCATCCTTGCACCATGTTCCGAAGCATGTGTATCAAGTATAAACTTTTGGAATTTTGTGTGCAGAATACTTGGAATTAATTCCTGAAGCAATTCTTCTTTATTGGGCTCAAATAAGTAATCGGCTTTGTAGCTGTCCTGTCCGGATTCATCATATGTCTTCATCTTCTCAACCGGAAGATATTGTACAGAAGTGGAAAATTGCATTCCCGCATTTTTGAACCGGCTATACACAACATCTACCTTATCGATCTTACCAGACAAAAAGTCATCCATTAAAAGGCCGGACACACTCATAAGATTCTGATATGTCAAATCATCAAATAAATCTACATATTCGGAATTAAGTTTAACGTCCTTATAATTTCTCTTAAAAAAATCTCGGCCTTTCTTACCAATACACAAAATTTCAAGAGAATTATTTGCTCTTTGTTCAGCGTATTTATCATTAATTAAGGCAGCTGTCCTTTTAATCAAATTAGAATTAAAAGCACCTGCTAATCCTTTATTGGATGTAATTAATACAATAACTACCTTCTCTCCGGCAGTCTCTTTACTAAAATCCAGATTAATATCACCATCAATATTGGACAAAATATTTTTGAGGATATGATCCAATTTATCAGAATAAGGGCGCAATTTGACGATAGCATCCTGTGCTTTTCGTAATTTGGCAGCCGAAACCATTTTCATGGCTTTTGTACTCTTCTGGATATTTACTACGGAACTTATCCGTTCGCGAACTTCCTTTAAATTAGCGCCCATTTTTACTTATTCTTAGTTCTATATTATACAAATAACTTTTCGACATCTTCAGCCAATTCTTTGACTGTCTTCAAATCTTCATCGTTAAGCTTTCCGGAAGCAAAGTTTCCAATAACTTCAGGATTTTTAGCTCTCAATTGCCCCAAAAACTCAGCTTCAAATTCTTTCACTTTATCCACAGGAACTCTTCTCAAAAGGTTGTTAGTTCCCAGATATATGATAGCAACTTGCTCACCAACCGGGACAGGAGAAAATTCATCTTGCTTCAAAATCTCCACGTTTCTCATACCTTTATCCAACACTGATTGTGTAGCGGCATCCAAATCAGATCCAAACTTGGAAAATGCTTCTAATTCTCTGTATTGGGCCTGATCCAGTTTCAAAGTACCGGAAACCTTCTTCATAGATTTAATCTGAGCAGAACCTCCCACTCTGGATACAGAAATACCAACATTGATAGCCGGCCGAATACCAGAATTAAACAAATTAGTTTCAAGGAATATCTGTCCGTCCGTAATTGAAATCACATTGGTAGGGATATATGCAGAAACGTCACCTGCTTGTGTCTCAATGATCGGTAACGCCGTCAAAGATCCCCCTCCTTTCACTTTACCTGCTTTTACAAGGTCTTCAGGCAAATCGTTCATATTTTGCGCTATAGCATCGTCATCAATTACTTTTGCTGCCCGTTCCAACAAGCGTGAGTGCAAATAGAATACATCACCCGGGTAAGCCTCACGTCCCGGAGGTCTTCGAAGCAACAGCGATACCTCACGGTATGCTACAGCTTGTTTGGAAAGATCATCATATATAATAAGTGCAGCTCTACCAGTGTCTCTGAAATATTCACCAATAGCAGCCCCTGCAAAAGGAGCGTAAAACTGCATTGGTGCAGGATCTGCGGCAGATGCACTAACAACTACGGTATAATCCATTGCTCCATAATCCGTTAGTGTTTTTACAACTTGTGCAACAGTGGAAGCTTTCTGACCGGAGGCAACATAAATACAAAATACAGGTTCCCCCCTGTCATAAAATTCTTTTTGGTTGATTATAGTATCAATGGCAATGGCTGTTTTCCCCGTCTGCCTATCACCGATTATCAATTCTCGTTGTCCACGTCCGATAGGAATCATGGAATCAATTGACTTAATACCCGTTTGCAAGGGCTCTTTAACGGGTTGTCGATAAATAACACCCGGAGCTTTGCGCTCCAATGGCATCAAATACGTTTCACCTTCTACAGGTCCTTTCCCATCTATAGGTTGCCCAAGAGGGTTAACAACCCTGCCTAACAAAGATTCGCCTACATTAATAGATGCAATCTTTCCGGTTCTTTTCACACTAGAACCTTCTCTGATATTATCACTTTCTCCTAACAATACAACCCCTACGTTATCCTCTTCAAGGTTAAGGGCAATTGCCTGGGTTCCGGTTTCAAATTCAACTAATTCACCACCTTGCACACTATTCAACCCATAAATACGGGCAATACCATCCCCTACCTGAAGGACAGTACCCACTTCCTCTAGTTCAGATTCCGTTTTGAAACCAGACAATTCTTGTTTAATTATTGCGGATATTTCATCGGGTTTTACATCAACCATCTTTATATGATTTTAATTATTCTATTAATTTAATATGTTAGTTTTTGTCGCAATCGTTGGAATTTCCCTTTTACTGAAGCATCGTATTGCATATTGTCAAATTCCAGGATAAATCCACCAATTAAAGACGGATCTTCACGAGTATCCATCACAATGTTTTTCTTTGTCTTACCGGAATTGATCAACTTTTCCTCAATTCCCTGAACTGTAGTTTTATCCAACGGGATAGCACTGGTAAGAATTACTTTTGTAATTCCTTTAAAGTCATTGTAAAGGCTAAAAAAAGCAGACGCAATTTCAGGTAATACATCCTCCCTTCCTTTACGTGTAACCACCTGGATGAACTTCATCGTAAGGGGCTGCATTTTTTCAGAAAAGATCTTGTTTAGGACTCCTACCTTGACAGATTCCTTTATTATAGGGCTTTTCAAAAGGTTCATTAAGTCTTTTGACTCAAGACTTTTATTAAAAAGTTTGATATCGCTATTGACTTCATCAATTTTCCCTGATGAAACCGCCAAATCCAACAAAGATTTAGCATATCGTTCCGCTACTCTAACTGAAGACATAGTATTCTTACTTTACTAGGATAAGTTAATATCATCCACCAGCCCTTTGACAAGCTGAACCTGTCCTTCCTGGTCACTTAAATTTTTACGCACTACTTGTTCAGCAACATTCAGGGCCAACGTAGTAACCTGATTCTTTACATCGTGCAATGCTGCTTTTTTCTGGTTTTCAATCTCTTCTTTTGCCTGCGTCAATATTTTACCAGCTTCTTCCTTTGCTTTAGACTTTGCTTCTTCCACGATTTTACTACCCTGGTCCTTTGCATCTTTCAGCAGCTGTGCTCTTTCTTGACGCGCTTCGTCTAATAATTTTTCATTCTCTGTTTGTATTCTTCTCAGTTCCTCTTTTGCTTTACGTGCATCGTTGAGGGCATCCTGGATATGATTTTCCCTTTTGATTAATGCATTAGTAATGGGCTTGAAAGCAAATTTTGCCATCAAAAACCAAAATATCAGGAATATTAAAACTGACCAAAACAACAAACCCGGATCTGGACGAAGTACATTAAATTCTGCTAAAACTAACATTATTACCTACGTTGTATAAATTTTTTAAAAATAAGGTAGCTTATTTTGCCAATCGCAATAATAAGCTACCTTTTCATTTCGAATCTCTTACACAAAGAACGACAATAAGATCGCGATCAAAGCCGCACCTTCTACAAGTGCTGCCATCAAGATCATATTTGATCGTATGTCATTTACAGCTTCCGGCTGTCGAGCGATTGACTCCATTGCTTTTCCACCGATCCATCCGATACCTAATCCGGCTCCGATAACGGCGATTCCAGCTCCTATTGCTGCGATTGATCCTGTCATGTCTAAAAAATTTATATAATTAAAAAATTATTAAATACTTTTTAATGGTGTTCTTCTATGGCAGCACCTATATAAGAAGCTGTCAAAATAGTAAACACAAATGCCTGCACCAATGCCACTAACAACTCTATCGCCATCATAAACATGGTCAACGGTACAGAAAGTGCTAAACCGGGTACGGACCCTACCATATTTTGCCCAGCCTCATTGAAAATAAAAATAAGACTTACAAAAATCACAATTATCATATGCCCGGCAGTAATGTTTGCAGCTAAACGCAACATCAAAGTCAACGGCTTTATGAACACACCCATTACCTCCACGACCGTTAAAATCGGTTTGACAAAAACCGGAACACCCGGCATCCAAAACACATGTTCCCAATACGCTTTTTTACCACTAAAATTCACTACAAAGAAAGCGATCACAGCCAATACCATGGTAAAAGTAAGATTCCCGGTCACATTAGCATTTCCCAAAAATGGAATCTGGCCGAATAAATTCAATGCAAATATCAGGAAAAACAAACACATTAAAAATGGTAAATACTTTTGCCATTTATGGCCCAAAAATGGCTTAGCAACTTCATCCTGAATAAATAAAAAAATTGGTTCCAGAAATGATTGAACCCCTTTAGGGGCTCTTAATGCGTCCTGCTTATATCTTTTAGCAACGGCTGAAAATACAATAAAAAGAAAGATGGCAATCAATAGCAACGAGACCACATTCTTTGTCAAAGAAAAATCGTAGAATGAGGTCAGACCTCCTCCCATTAATCCACCGTCCAAAGTAGACTTGTTTTCCAGATTATAATGATTACCGTCATAATTCACGGTAACTTGCTCTTTTTCCTTACCATCTACCATTACCATCTCGTGGTGATAGGGGTGATCACTTAATTCAACTTTCCCCATAGGAAAGCTTTCATCTGTGATTCGTCGTACGATACTTTCTACCAATACATACCGATTATAAGCATAATGGCCATTCCCGTGGTGGCCAATACCAAATTTCGAACTCATAAACACATCCCAACCACCGTCTTTCGCATATAAAAAACAAGGGAGAGGTAAATCAGCGAATCCCAATGAATAAACATTTTGGTCTGAGATATGATGGAATGCAGTATTAGCAGGATCATATTCTCCGCCATGGCCCTCATCCGGTTCCGAATGGTGATTTCCTTCATGATGATCATCGTGGTCTTGTGCAGTCACAAAATTCACTCCCGTAAAGAGTAAAAAACCTGCGATTAAATAGCTTTGTATAAGCCTGAATGTATGGTTCATAAGCATTTCAAAATTGCCGCTCTCAAAAGTTCCTGCAAAGGTATAATTATTACTTTAATTAGGCAAAGAAATTCTATCAGTAAATTTCATAAATTTGAAATACTTAAATGGTTATTGAATGGAAGGTTATATATATAAATATGAAAATGGATAAATAATAGGAAAACCTAAATCCTAATTTGTTTTAAAAACCATATCGAGATGGTCCATTAATTCACTATCCGTCATTATGTATACTTCCCGTGCCTTGCTTCCTTCATTGGGTCCTACAACCCCAAAAGCCTCTAATTGATCCATAATTCTACCTGCACGATTATACCCCAGTTTCAACTTACGCTGAAGCATAGAAGTACTTCCCTGCTGATTCGCTACGACCAGGTGAGCGGCATCCGAAAACAATTCATCGAGATCTGATTTTTTAATTTCACCAATTCCACCCGCACTATCGTCATTGGGATCTACATATTCGGGTAGCAGGAAGGGTTCACCAAATCCGGATTGGTCTGATATATAATCAATCACCCTTTCCACTTCAGGTGTATCAATAAATGCGCATTGGAGTCGAATAAGATCACTGCCTACATTCAATAACATATCACCACGACCGATTAATTGATCGGCACCTCCCGCATCCAGAATCGTTCGTGAATCTACTTTTGAAGTTACCTTAAATGCGATTCGGGCAGGGAAATTCGCTTTTATAACACCTGTAATAATATTGACAGATGGCCGTTGGGTAGCAATTATCAAATGAATCCCAACTGCCCGTGCTAACTGAGCCAGGCGGGCAATCGGCATCTCCACCTCTTTCCCCGCAGTCATTATCAAGTCTGCAAATTCATCAATCACCAGAACTATAAAGGGGAGGTATTTGTGCCCGTTCAGAGGATTGAGTTTCCTGGATGTAAACTTTTTATTGTACTCTTTTATATTTCGGGCGTGCGCCTTTTTCAATAAATTATACCGCTCATCCATTTCGATACAAAGGCTATTTAATGTCTGGACCACCTTTTTTGTATCGGTGATAATAGGTTCTTCCTGATCAGGCAAAAATGCTAAAAAGTGCCTGTCGAGTTTGGAATATGGAAATAGCTCCACTTTTTTAGGATCAATCAGCACCAATTTCACCTGGCTCGGATGCTTGCGGTAAAGGAGAGACATTATTATAGTATTGATTCCTACTGATTTTCCCTGTCCAGTCGCACCAGCAATTAACAAATGGGGCATTTTAGCCAAATCAGCAATAAACACCTCATTACTGATGGTCTTTCCCAAAGCAATAGGTAATTCCATCCTGGCATCACTAAACTTTTCGGATGCCATCGTATCTTTTAAACTTACGATCTGTTTTTTCTTATTTGGAACTTCTATTCCAATGGTCCCTTTCCCTGGAATGGGTGCAATAATCCGTATTCCCAAAGCTGCCAGTGAAAGTGCTATATCATCCTCCAGGTTCTTAATTTTTGATATCCTTACCCCGGGTGCGGGAACGATCTCGTATAAAGTAACCGTCGGTCCTATTGTCGCCCTAATTTTTGTAATTTCAATCTTGTAGTGCTGAAGGGTAGTAACAATTTGGTCCTTGTTCATCTCCAGCTCCTTGCGATTTATGTGAATATCATCCACCATGTAATTATCCAACAGGTCCAGGACAGGATTCTCATATCCTGCTAGTTCCTTAGTCGGATCATAAGGTTCCATCAAATTTGTCTTATCCTCACGCTCTATATCCAACTTATCGTCATCTTCCATAATACTCTCCCTCGTTTCGGGAGTTGGAGGATTTTCATTAGTTTCGAATATAGATTCATTGACTTCTAGCTGAAGCGAAGAATCCTCTTCTTCCTTTTTTGTGTCTGAAGGTATAGTTTCCTTTTCCCTGCTGTCCATGTTGATCTCAATTCCAGCATTAAGGGTTTTGGCCCCTTCTTTTTCAACGACCGAATCATCAAAATCCAAATTATCAGGTCGGTTATTTGTTTTTACAACTGAAACATTTTCCTGTGTTTCTACATTCTGGTCTTCATTATCTGAAAAGGCCCCCTTTCTCTTTTCCTCAAATATTTCACCTGAAAGAAACGTGTCGACAAATTTCTTTTGCCTTCTTCTCAATGACATCCAATTGAAGGTAAAAGTGCTCTTAATCTGGGGTAAATACTCATTATTCCAATAAATCAAACTAATCAGCATAAATGATAAAAATATCCCTGTCCCTATAGTACCAATAAAAGCGCTTAAGTAATTATTTAATGAAAAACCGACAGCCCCTCCCCATGCAAATTGGGATTGGGGAAATAAGAATTCGAATAGAAGGGGAAAAATAAAAAAACAAATACTGAGGTACGTTGAAATTCTTATTAAATGCATCCAATGCTTCTGAAAAGCAATAATTATAGCTACGCCAAATCCATATAATGGAATAAGAAATGAGGTTATGCCTACACCCCAATATAAGACAAAATTGGACATAACTGCACCCAATCTTCCCAACCAGTTTTCTACCTTTACATCACGAGTAAGGAGAAGATCCCAGGAAAATCGTAACACCTTATCCTGATCTTCTTTCCAGGTATATATATAGCTTGTCAGCGCTACCAACAAAAATAGAGAAAGCATAGCAACAAACAAGCCGAAAATGGCTCTCCACCGGCTATCAAGCTTAAAGCTTTGCTTAGATTTCTTTGATTTTTTCCGCTTCTTTGCCATATTCTAATTAAAACAAAAATGAGTTTTCGACAGCTAATATATTAAATTTATTTAACATGTATAAAATATTGTACAACAAGGATGAATTTAATTTTATTAGAATCGGGCAATAATAATAATTTTCTGATTACGCACAATCAAAAAAAGTGTTATTTTTGCATTCCTTTGTTTTAGTACTTTTGCCCGGGTGGCGGAATTGGTAGACGCGCAAGGTTGAGGGCCTTGTGTCTTTTTTGGACGTGCAGGTTCGACTCCTGTTCCGGGCACTACTGTTATTTCTCTCTTTTAATTACAGGAGAAATTATAAGATTACCACTCAATAGAAATTCAAACGTAAAAACTTTTATTGTAAAATAATTCCCGATAGATTTTTTTTACAATATGTAAATCCTTCATATTTTGAGATGAATTAAGCTAGCTTAAGCTTTAGTTCGATGTAAAAATGCTTTTTTTTATTATATTCAAGCCGCTTTTTTCACCACAAAATGAGGACGATTATTTTATCAATTTACTTGAAAATGAGATCCTTAGCCCGTATTATATAATCATTAAACATCAAGCAATATGTATTTCCTGGGTTATGACATTGGCAGTTCATCAATTAAATGCGCATTATATAATGCTAACACCAATGAAATAATTGCGACTGTACAATCCCCTGAATCAGAACTTCCTATTCTATCACCCGTGGAAAATTATGCTGAACAGGATCCGGAAACATGGTGGCAACATGTTTTATTGTCTACACAGCAATTATTCGATACCCATACCATTGACAAGGCTAAGATCTCCGGAATCGGAATTGCTTATCAAATGCATGGCCTGGTTATTATTGATTCAAACAAAAAAATTATACGACCTTCGATAATATGGTGTGATAGCAGAGCAATAGAAACTGGGGATTCCATAGCTAAAACCTCTGAGGAAAAAGAGTTTTTAGCATCATATTACAATATGCCTGGAAATTTTACATTTTCAAAACTCGTATGGGTGAAAAAGAATGAACCCGAAAATTTCTCAAGAATCTGGAAGTTTTTACTTCCCGGGGATTTTATAGCTTTGAAAATGACGGATCGACCTACATCCACAATTACAGGATTAAGTGAAGGAATAATGTGGAATTTTGAAAAAAATGAACCCGCTTTTGAATTATTTGACCAGCAAGATGTTCCCCGTTCTTTTATTCCAGACATTGGTACATCTTTTGAACCTTTAGGAAAGTTAACAGAATCCGCAGCCAAAAAATTAGGTTTACCTTCAGGGATACCTATCTCATATCGCTCCGGGGATCAACCCAATAATGCGTTTTCACTCAATGTATCCAGGCCCGGGATACTAGCCGCTACCGGAGGAACTTCCGGCGTTATATACGGTGTCTCGGATCAACCTGTAATTGATCATAGGCAACGGACCAATAGTTTTGCCCATGTTAATTATACTAAAAAAACGCCCAAAATAGGCACACTACTATGCATTAATGGAACGGGAATCATGTATAGCTGGATTCGAAAAAACATTAGTGACTCCGGAAAATCATACCCCCAACTAGAAAAGGAGGCTGCTGAAATAAAACAGGGATCCGAGGGATTAATTACACTTCCATTTGGCAATGGAGCCGAACGGATTTTTCAAAATAAAACAATCGGAGGTCACCTCATAGGTATAGATCTTAACCGCCACGGTAAAAAGCACATAATACGCTCTGCACTGGAAGGAATTGCTTTTGCCTTCGTCTACAGCATTGAGATACTCCAATCCCTGGGCATTTCTACTGAGACGATGAGAGTGGGTAATGACAACCTGTTCCAATCAAAAGTTTTCAGCCAAACGATTGCAGATCTTGCAAAAGTAAATATTGAAATGGTCAAAGCCACTGGCGCTGTGGGTGCAGCCATTGGTGCAGCCATTGGAGTTTCATATTTTGATACAATCGATGACGCTTTTGATAATCAAAATATTGTATTTAAATTTCAACCTCAAGATCAAAACCCCGAACTTTTAAAGTCATACAATTTCTGGAAAGAAGAATTAAAAAAATTTTTATAATTATCAAATATGAATACTTTAGAGAAGACACAACCCTATTTCAAAAATGTAGGAAAAATTAAATTCGAAGGGCCTGATTCCGACAATCCGTTTGCATACCGGTATTACAATGGTCAGCAGTTGGTAAGAGGAAAAACGATGGAGGACCACTTGCGATTTGCAGTTTCATACTGGCATAGTTTCTGTGGCGACGGCAGTGACCCATTCGGTTGGGGGCCGCGTCCAATGCCCTGGAATGAAGGAAATACTGCAGAAGAACGCGCCAAAAATAAAATGGATGCTGCATTTGAATTTATTTCTAAGCTCGGACTTACATATTACTGCTTTCACGATGTAGACATTATAGACGAAGGGGAAAACATCCTGGAATTTGGGAAAAGATTGGAATTCATCTCCGATTATGCACTAGAGAAGCAAGCAGAGCATAAAGTCAAAGTATTATGGGGAACGGCTAATTTATTTTCCCATCCCCGGTACATGAATGGTGCAGCGACCAATCCAGATTTTAATGTAGTAGCTCATGCCGGTGCACAGGTTCGGAATGCACTTGACACCACTATAAAATTATCCGGTGAAAATTACGTATTCTGGGGAGGACGTGAAGGATATATGTCTCTTCTCAATACCGATATGAAAAGGGAAAAAGAACACCTTGCCAGATTTCTTCACATGGCAAAAGACTATGCCCGTAACAATGGATTCGAAGGTACTTTCTTTATCGAGCCCAAACCGGCAGAACCCACAAAGCACCAATACGACTATGACGCTTCAACGGTATTGGGCTTTTTGAGGGAATTTAATCTTTTGGATGACTTCAAACTGAATATCGAGGTTAACCATGCGACACTGGCACTGCACACCTTTGAACACGAACTCCAGGTATCAGCCGATGCCAATGCTCTGGGAAGTATAGATGCGAACCGTGGAGACTACCAAAACGGATGGGATACGGATCAATTCCCCGTAGATCTATATGAATTGACCCAGGCCATGTTAATCATCCTCAACGCTGGTGGATTCCAGGGAGGAGGAATTAATTTTGATGCCAAATTACGCAGAAACAGTACAGACCTGGAAGATCTATTCCATGCCCATATTGGAGGGATAGACGCTTTTGCTCGCGCTTTACTTATCGCCGACAAAATTGCTACCGACTCAGACTATTATCCACTATTGAAATCTCGCTATTCAACCTTCGATGAGGGTAAAGGAGCAGATTTCGAAAACGGTAAACTCAGCCTGGAAGATCTGGCCGAAATTACCGGTGACGGAAGTCACTTGCAACAGATAAGCGGAAGACAGGAATATCTGGAAAATCTAATTAACCGGTATATTTAAAGTGCTTTACAGTAAAGAAGCGAAAAGGTAGGGGTCCGCAACAAAAAAAGTATCTCCTAGGTCTGATAACGTTTTTTGGAAAGCTCTAAACTTAATGCTGTAAGCGACATG
This sequence comes from Membranihabitans maritimus, assembly GCF_021729145.1. Lineage (GTDB taxonomy): Bacteria > Bacteroidota > Bacteroidia > Chitinophagales > Saprospiraceae > Membranihabitans > Membranihabitans maritimus. The sequence goes on from NZ_JAJSLW010000003.1 coordinate 163,194, forward strand.
AACTGATTACTATGTATGACGCAGAAAAGATTCGTAAGCCGGTCATCTGGAGATACTAGTCGGAGAGCCGAAAAAACTTCAAACCGCAAGCTTTTGGTGCAAGCGACCCGGGAAGAGAATTTTTATTAGACTCTAGTAAATATTCGTATTTTAAGGCAAAAAGTCATGAGAATTTTGTTTGCTCTGTTCATATTTTTTACGAGTTATACTTTCTGCTTTTCCCAATCCGATAAACTATCTACTCCTACGGGTGAAGTAACAATCACCCCTGTGCTTCACGGCACCCTGGTATTGCAACAAGACCAAAAGACCATATATATAGATCCCTATGGAGGTGCTGAATTATTCAAGAATTTCCCGGATCCGGACCTGGTCCTCATTACACACCCCCATGGAGACCACCTGAATCCCGAGACCCTGAAGGGCATCACACTTGACAATACAAAGTTGATCGCCCCTCAATCAGTCGTCGACAATCTGGGAGACGTAGAATTCAGTACGATTCAGGTTCTCAAAAATGACGAAACTACCCATTTTTACGGCATCAATATACAGGCCTTCCCTATGTACAATCTCCCCGGATCGGGAACCATTCGACATGAAAAAGGCTGGGGCAATGGATATATACTCACTTTCGGAGACAAAAAAGTATATATCTCAGGGGATACAGAAGATATCCCTGAAATGAGAGCCCTTAAAGATATTGATATGGCCTTCGTGTGTATGAACCTTCCATATACTATGGATGTGGAAAGCGCCGCATCGGCCGTTATAGAATTTGGGCCCGGAATTGTATATCCTTATCATTTTCGTGGCGGAGGTGGAAAATTCAGTGATGTTGATAAATTTAAAAGCCTTGTAAACGCTAGGAACAAAAACGTGGAGGTACGGCTAAGGGATTGGTATCCCGGGGATGAATAAGTAGGAAACCAACAATAGAAATTTGATGACGGAATGGAGGATACCGAATATTCGTCCGAACCAAAGGTGGGTGTTCAGGACAGAAGGATAGCTTGTAAACATAGATAGAGATTAGAATATCGCCCCATTGACTACTTCTGGAAAACGCAAAATGGAATATATCGGAGAATTAGAAGTCAAGCTTACAATTCAAATAAAGCCAACGAAGATTACGGACTTACTATTTTTTAATTTCAGACATTACTCGCTCCACTTATTCCACCATCTGCCTCATAATAGAGTGAATTACACTTGTTAAAATCAATGTAATGTTCGGCACAAATGAACATGTCGGATTTTTCTATCCCATCATAAATTTCCCCTTCTCTATTGATTAAGTCGATATCCCCTAACATTTCAAAATAAGCAAGACTAATTACTTTACTGAGAACGTTAGTTCTGGATTGAATCAGATTGGTACGGATTTTATTTTTGAGTTTAAATACTTCACGATCAGAAATAGCTTCTAAAGATCTCTGAAGTGTATCCTTTACCTCCTGAACCGCACTATCAAATAAAACACCATCAGACAATTTTCCTTCAATTACCATCAATCCAGGATCCTTCGAACCCACAACCCAGGCATCGATATAGGAAAAAAGCTGCGCCCTTTTCACCAAATTCTTCCATAAATACGCCCCTTCTCCCTCAGCAAAATAATCAGTCACCATGTCCAAAATGTAATAATCCTTATGGATTCTTTCAGGCATAGGGAAACCCAGATACAATGCAGAAGTAGGGACATTTCGAACGACCTTTTCTTCCCGGCTGACCAATTGATCCGGCTCAGGTCTCGAATCCATTTTTTTAAACCCTTTGGATGGAATATTACCAAACAATTCTACTACTTTCTTTTCAACCTTTTCGGGATCAATATTCCCTCCTATGGCAAGAATTGCATTATTAGGACAATAATAGTCATAGAATTTACGGATCTCTTCGAATTGAATATCCACAATATGCTGGGGGGTCTTCCCTATCGTAGGCCATTGATAATGGTGTTCTTTGTAAACCATTTCCGACATTAAATGCCATACATCCCCATAGGGTTGATTGAGACAAGTTTCATAAAACTCTTCAATTACTACATTCCGCTGTATCGTAAATTTCTCATCTGTTAGTCGCAACTGAAACATTCTGTCGGCTTCAATCGCCAATAGCAGTTCAAGGTTATTGGCAGGGGCATAACTATAATAATTTGTATAGTCCGCATTGGTAAAAGCATTATTTTCACCTCCTGCATTCTGCAATAACACATCAATATCAGGAACCATGTCAGTCCCGGTAAACATCATATGTTCGAATAAATGAGTGATACCTGTCTTATCCGGATGCTCATTCTTTGAACCGATATTATACAATACATTGACGGCTGCAAGTGTACTATCCTCATCACGATGAAGAATCACTTTCAATCCATTCTGTAATTCAAATCTTTTATACTTTACCATACTCAAACAGCGAATATACTATAAGAAGTCAAATTCCAACTTTGAAATTTAAATATCTTTAGCCCAGTACATCCACAAAATTTTCCACCTAAAAGAAATGCAAAATTCAAAATTCTGAACACCAATGATTTACAATATATACTGATGCGTAAAGTATATTCTTTCGTTATTCAAAATTGTCGTAAGAATATTTTGAAATTACCTGAACAGACCTAAAATTTATTAATTGTAAATCAATACATTACAATTAACAATCTCCATTATTTTGTCAGGTATACACCACTTTATTAATAGTATTCTAATGAATAAAGCGGGTTAGGATCTTTTCAATATGGTAAAAAATACATACCTTATTTGCAGATAGAATATATGAAAAAGAGTTTACACAAGGATTCAAATTATTCGCAGGACAGTGGACAGGCAGGGCTCCCCCTTTACCTAAGGGGACCATATTCCAGTATGTATGTAGGAAGACCATGGACCATTAGACAATATTCGGGTTTTTCGACAGCTGAAGAAAGCAATCAATTTTATAAAAATAATTTGCAACAGGGACAAAAAGGACTTTCAGTGGCTTTTGATCTACCTACTCACAGAGGATATGATTCTGACAATCCGCTGGTAAGTGGTGATATAGGTAAAGCTGGTGTAGCCATTGACTCGGTGGAAGACATGAAGATTCTTTTTCATGAAATCCCCCTTGATCAAATGTCAGTATCTATGACTATGAATGGGGCTGTAATACCCATAATGGCTTTTTATATTATTGCTGCGGAAGAACAAGGAGTCGGGCAACATCAATTAAAAGGGACTATTCAAAACGACATTTTAAAAGAATTTTTAGTCCGTAACACTTATATTTATCCACCGGGACCTTCATTGCGTTTGATTTCTGATATTTTCTCTTATTGCAAAGTAAACATGCCCAAATTTAATACCATTTCGGTAAGTGGATACCACATGCATGAAGCCGGAGCTCCAGCAGACCTGGAAATCGCCTATACCATCGCTGATGGACTGGAATATTTGCAGACAGGTATCAATGCAGGGCTAAAAGTGGATGAGTTTGCCCCCCGTATTTCCTTCTTCTGGGGAATAGGTATGGATTTTTTTACTGAAATAGCCAAAATGAGGGCCGCTCGATATTTATGGTCGGAAACGGTAAAAAGCTTTAATCCACAAAATCCTCACAGCCTGAGACTCCGTACACATTCTCAAACCAGTGGTTGGAGTCTAACAGCTCAGGACCCATTGAACAATTTAACCCGTACTTTTCTTGAGGCCACTGCGGCTGTATTTGGCGGCACACAATCCCTGCATACCAATTCGTATGATGAGGCGTTAGCGCTTCCTTCAGATTTTGCAGCTAAATTAGCAAGGGATACCCAATTAATACTGCAAAACCAAACTCACATTACTGAGGCCATTGACCCATGGTCCGGATCTCGAATAATAGAAACAAAAACCAAGGAAATATACCAAAAAGCCAGGAAACACATTCAGGAAATTGAGGAATTGGGAGGAATGGCAAAAGCAATAGAACAGGGTTTCCCTAAAATGAAAATAGAAGAAGCCGCCGCTCTTCGACAAGCTGAAATTGACCAGAATAAATACAAAATTGTTGGAGTAAATATATTAAATGAAAGAGAGAGTTATTCAACTGAAGTTCGTTCCATAGATAATAATGTAGTGCTGGAATCACAAAAGGTAAAACTCAAAGCCTTAAAACAAAACAGAAATAGACACAAACTGCAAGATGCTCTTGATCAATTGAGAAATGCTGCTATTTCCAACAATGATAATATTTTAGAAAAAGCTGTGATTGCAGCGCGTTGCAGGGCTACATTGGGTGAAATATCTCAAGTGCTCGAACAAGTTTACGGAAGATTTAAGGCAACCAACCAAATGGTCAGTAATATTTATGGAAACGCTATGAAAAAGCAGATCAATTATCAAAAGGCTCAGAAATTGTGTAATGAATTTGAAAAAAAATATGGAAGAAGACCCAGAATTCTCATTGCCAAACTAGGTCAGGATGGACACGATCGCGGTTCAAAAATTATTGCTTCCAGTTTTGCTGATATTGGTTTCGACGTAGATCTCGGCCCTTTATTTCAAACACCGCGCCAGGCAGCCAGGCAAGCTGCAGAAAATGACGTACACTTCCTGGGAATATCTTCCCTGGCAGGAGGCCATAATTCTTTGGTCCCCGAAACCATTAAAGCATTACAAGAACAGGGGACACCTGATATAAAAGTCATACTGGGAGGAGTAATACCGGAACAAGACCATAAACTATTGTATGACAAGGGAGTATTTATGATTTTCGGCCCCGGTACGAATTTAGTCGATGCAGCAAAAAAAATCCTATCTCCCTATTTAAATTAACCGTAAATACCTTCCCATATATTTTATAAAATCTTTTACATTTTTCAATCAACAAAAGATAATTATACATGTTTTCAGAATATATTAAAGCACAATTTTTTCACTAAACAACCTTACAATTTATGGCAAATCTAAAATTAGGCGATGAAGCACCCGATTTTTCAGTAGATACTACTGAAGGAAAAATAAATTTTCACGAATGGCTGGGTGATTCCTGGGCAGTATTATTCTCCCATCCATCAGACTTCACACCCGTATGTACTACAGAACTGGGAACAGTTGCAAAATACAAGCCTGAATTCGACAAGCGAAATACAAAAGTAATTGCAATTAGCGTCGATCCGGTTGATTCCCACAACGAATGGATAAAAGACATTAATGAAACCCAAAACACAACGGTAAATTATCCAATCATTGCAGATCCCGACAAAAAAGTAGCTACCGAATACGGTATGCTGCACCCTAATGCTGATAGTAATTTTACCGTACGGTCCGTATTTGTAATTGGCCCGGACAAAAAGATAAAATTGACCCTCACTTACCCTCCATCTACCGGCCGAAATTTTGACGAAATACTACGAGTAATTGACAGCCTGCAATTAACTGCTTATCAAAGTGTAGCAACACCCGCGAACTGGGTACACGGAGAAGAAGTCGTTATCAGTCCTTCGGTATCAGATGAGGAAGCGAATGAAAAGTTTCCCGGATACAAAAAAGTAAAACCTTACTTGAGATTGACAAAAGTTGAATCGAAAGGATAAGCTTTTTAATAATTTCTTTTCAATAATTATTGGGTAATTCTTTTTTAGAATTACCCTTTTTATCATTTTCACACTTCAAAGGATACTATCTAACAAAAAAAAAGTCAGAAATGACGCTGTCCGCTATTCCTTTACCCCTCCGGGTCAGAAACATTCTATCTTCTGTTTCTGCAATTCTACCTTTTTTGACTGCATTTTCTTTTGCTATAAAAAACTCATCCTGTATTGAAGAGGTGAATTTTTTAATTTGTTTTGGATCTATACCCCAAATCGTACGAAGCCCAGTCATTATCCATTCATTATACATATCAGCTTCTGATAAATATTCTTCTTCCCAGAACTTTTCTTCATTATTTATTTTTTTCATATAAGAAGCATTATTCGCGATATTCCATCGTCTGCGAAATCCGTCAAAAGAATGGGCTGAAGGCCCAATCCCTACATACTTTTCCTGGCGCCAATAATTAGTATTGTGAATAGCTATTTTCCCGGGTTTGGCATAATTTGATATTTCGTAATGGACAAATCCCCTGGGTGTCAAATATTCTTCGGTAAAGTAAAACTGGTCCAAGGCTATTCCATCATCCGGAACGGGTACTTTACCGCGACTTATGTCATATTCAAGTTGTGTTTTGGGTTCCACGGTAAGACCATAACAGGAGATATGTTCTACTGGAAATTCAATCAACTTCTTAAGATTCCTTTCCCATTTTTGCGAATCATTATCCGGTAATCCAAAAATTAAATCCGCTGTAACATTATCAAATCCCGTTTTAAATATATTCTCCAGGCAATCAATTGAATCTCTTCCTGAGTGTGTCCTGTTCATCATTTCCAAATCATCATCAAAAAATGACTGAATGCCTACACTCAACCTATTAATGCATGAATCATTATATAAAGAATGTAAATAATCCAGGGTCAAATCATCTGGATTGCATTCAATGGTTACCTCTTTTACTTTATTGAGGGCAATGATCCGTCCGATTTCCTTGATTAAGCGCTGCATTTCTTCCGGAGCAAAAATTGATGGTGTACCACCACCGAAGTAAATCGTTTCAATATCCAATAAACGTAATTCATCAGACCTCAAAGAAACCTCTTTAATTAATGAATCCGACATTCTTCCCGTATCAGTTACATTCGTGGAAAAATGAAAATTGCAATAGCTACATTTTTGACGGCAATACGGTATATGGATATAAATTCCTCCCAAGATTAGTATTTTAATGTATTAAATTACGTTCTTAACCAATATGTTCAACAGGACAAAAATACTCATACTTATACTATTTCTACTCAGCGATCTTTTACTATTCAGCCAATCGCCTATTGAGATTATTCCAGACTCTACATGTCCTCAGGATCTTATCGAAGAAAAAATAGAGATTGATTCCAATTTTTCTAGTAAAAAATTAACTAAAGTTATTTTTGATTTTGGTTTTCCCTTTTCTGTTCTTGATTCAAACAACAAGCAACTTAATATACATTGTGGACCAAAAATCAACACTATCGGGATCAAATTTTATTCTCCAGATACCCTTTCTCAACTGAAAAAATGGGATTTTCAAAGTTGGAATAAAGCCCTACAAACAAGGGGGGAGATCTTGATGAGTTTGGCAGACCGGGGGTTCCCATACGCCCGTTTAAAAACCAATTTTCAGGAAATTTCGGGCGACACCCTATTTCTCGACTATCAAATAGATTCCCTTCAAGAAATTTTGATACAAGAAATTTCGGTTCGCGGCAATTTCAATATTCAATCCGAACTTTTTCAAAAAATGATCGGTATCCAAGAACAAGATCCTTTTAGCTGGAGCAAAATTAAAAAGTCCGAAACTATTATAAATAGCTGGAGCTTTGCCGACTTCCAGGAATTAAACTATGATTTCAATCCTTTTGGCGTAAACCTGGAATACGTAATTGACAAACAAGACCCTTCAAAATTTGACATTCTTTTGGCCCTGGTGCCCTCCAATCGTCCAAGCCAGCAATATGAGCTAACAGGAAACGCTTACCTTGACCTGAGCAACCAATTGAAATTAGCGGAAAGGATATTTATCCAATATGATAAATACGCCAATCAAAGTCAATCTTTTGCCCTCCAACTCAATTTCCCGTATATCCCGCTTATTAAATCTGGAATTGTAGCCGAAGGTATGCTCGATCGTAGGGATACTACCATTCTGGATGTCGGTGGAAAAATTGGCCTTCAATACCAATGGAATCCGGAATTGAGATATGCCTTATTCATACAACAAGAACAATCTAGACTTGTATCTCTTGATCAAGGTTTTCTATTACAATCCCAAAAACTTCCGGATCAATTAGATTACAATTGGTCTGCCGTCGGAACATCAATTCTGTTCAATTCCTTAAATCATATCCAAAATCCTACAAAAGGGTCGATTCTCCTATTGGAATTAACAGGAGGTTTGAAAAAAATAATCCGCAATAGCTCAATCCTTCAAATATCCGATCCGAATAATGACTTTTCATTTACCGAAGCGTACGACAGTATTCGCCAAAACACATTGAAGTTTGAGCTTATCGGTAAAGCAGAAAACTTCATCCCAGTTGGGAATTTTTCTACGATTCGCCTCCGCATGCTTGGCGGTTTGAACTACAGTACAGGAGGATTACTTAATAATGAAAAATTCCGGTTGGGGGGGTTTCAAAATTACCGTGGTTTTGCAGAAAAAATATTTTTTGCAGATTGGTATGGAATGGCCTCTGCAGAATACCGTTTTTTATTCAGTGGTTCAAGCAACGCTTATTTCTTTTCGGATTTTGGCATTTTTGGTGACAAAAACTCAAGAACAAAGATAAATTACCCATATAGTTTCGGAATCGGGTTAAATCTCGATACCAAAGCAGGGATTTTTGGAATTTCTTATGCACTTGGAGGGCATAAAGAACAGCGGATTTCCCTGTCAGAAGGTAGGGTGAATTTTGGTTTGATCGTGAACTATTAAAACAATCTCAAAGTTTTCTCGCCAGCATTATTCCATCCCTGATCGGTAATAGAAATGGTTCAACTCTTGTATCATTATAGATCTTTTTGTTGTACTGGTCAATTATCGCTGTTTTATCGTCCTGATTTTTATCGACTACCTTGCCTCTCCACAATACATTATCAGATAAAATAATACCGCCCGGATTGATCTTATCAAAAACAAGGTCGTAATAATTGGCATATTGTTTTTTCGCTGCATCTATAAAAACCATATCAAAAGTATGATCGAGTGTGGGGATTAATTCGGATGCATCCCCGTATACGACTTCGATGGAATTACCATGAGGCGACCACGACAAATGCTTTTCAATAAGTGGTTCCAACTTTCGATCCCGTTCCAGGGTAATTACCTTTCCTCCGGGTTTCAAACCCTCCGCCATACATAGTGCTGCATATCCTGTAAAGGTTCCTATTTCCAGGACATACTCCGGAGCTATCATTTTACTTATCAGGCTCAATAATCTTCCCTGATACCCTCCTGACATCATCCCGCTGGCGTTCGAATTTTCAATGGTAGACTGTTCAATTCGTTCCAATATCAAATTTTTCCTAACCGTATGATGTTCGCAGTACGCCAATACTTCTTTATTAAATTCTTCCAACATGTCTATATATTTTCATTATTGTATATTGTCAATTTAAATAAATACTAGAAAAATTCAGGAAAATGAATAATTATTCCTAGTGCATTTCTGACATTTCGGGATAAAATTTACGGGCGATAAAAGGATATCCCAATACAATCCCTATAATAAAAGCCGCCCCCCAATAAAACTGCGATGTAACTTCCTCATTATCCCCAAGTATGATCCACGCTAAAATAATTCCGTAAACAGGCTCGAGGTTAATGGAAAGATTAGCGGTGAAAGCGCTCATATACCGCAATGCCCTGAATGCTACAGTATAACAAATTGTAGTGCATACTATTGACAAGATTAGCAGATAAAGCCAGTTGGCTCCTGAGACAGGTACCAAAGTCAATTGGTCATTTCCTATTGCGTAAATGGGTACAAGGACCGTCACCACGACCAATGCGATAAGCAGCTCCGCAAAAGTAAAAAGTACTGTATTTCCCCGATCAACAATTTTCTTATTGTACGTTGTAAACAGTGATGCCAGGAATGCAGATCCTAATCCCCAAATAACGCCTTGCATCATATCAGTCTTAAGTGATTCTACTACTAAAATCATTCCCGGAATAATCAAAGCACCGAAAGCGAATTCCATTTTTCTAAATCTCCTACCTATGATTATAGGTTCCATGAAAGATGTCATAAGGGAAGTAGCAGAAAGGCACAAAACAGCAACAGAAGCATTGGCCAATTTGACCGAAGCAAAAAACGTAACCCAATGCAGAGCCAGAAAGATGCCTACCAATATCAACTCCTTCTTAACATATAAAAGTTCTTTCCAGAATTGGAATAAATTGTAAATAACAAAAATGGGAATAAAAGCAACCAACGACAAAATCAGCCTCCACCAAACTAGAATCATTGCATCCAATACAATTAAGTCCCCCAACACAGCGGTTGCGCCAAAAAAAAGAATAGCAATGTGCAGTGAAATATAGGCTTTGCTCTTTGCTTTCACAATGATAAATTATAGAATATTAATCAGTTACGGCACACTTTAAAATTAAATCCATGGATAAGCCCAGCTTTTACCATGGCCATTTTTTCATGGAAAATCCATAATTGTAATATAAAAATAAGTCCTTTAATGAATATTTTTTTTGTAATTTTGTACCTCCCTTTTAATTTAATCAGATTCATTTCATATGAAACTCGATAAATATTTTATACAACTAAATCAAACCGAGTACGAAGAGGAAATTCTGGTAGAAGAAGAAATTGATCAGAATTCGGATGCTGAATTGGTTGTTTATAATGATGATTACAATACCTTTGACCACGTTATCAAATGTTTTGTTCAAATTCTCAAGCACAGTTATGTTCAATCTGAACAGCTTTCATTAATGATTCACTTTAATGGTAAAGCTATTGTAAAAACAGCACCGTACAAAGTTCTGAAACCGTTCAAGGAAGCACTGTTAGAGAAAGGATTGTCCGCTGTTATCGAAAGATAATCATATATGGGCTTGCACTACCCGGATTTCCCAATGTATTTCCCGCATCCTTTTCTATCGAATGAAGATGGTCTTCTGGCGGTAGGTGGTGATTTAGGTATTGAAAGATTATTATTAGCCTATCGATTTGGTATATTCCCGTGGTATAGTGAGGATCAACCTATTTTGTGGTGGTCACCAAAAAAGAGATTTATTATTGATGTCGAAAATATGCATATGCCCAAAAGTATGAGAACTTATTTCAATAATAATATTTTTACCGTTACCGTCGACCAACACTTTGAAAGCGTCATAGATCGATGTCAAAATATTACCAGAAGTAATCAAGACGGTACCTGGATCACCTCAGATATAAAGAAAGCATATACAAAATTGCATTCAAAGGGATATGCCCACTCGGTTGAAGTCTGGCAAGAAAATAAAATGGTTGGGGGACTTTACGGAGTAGGAATTGGAAAGATTTTTAGTGGAGAATCCATGTTTTCTGAAATTTCCAATGCTTCAAAATATGCTGCTCTATTTCTTGGAAATATCCTTCGGGAAAAGGGATATACTACCATTGATTGCCAGCAATATTCCTCCCATATGGAACGACTCGGAGGATATTCCATTTCCCAGGCTGAATATTTCGACATGATAAAAGAAAATTTATTATGTGAATCATTCGCCAAAAAGTGGGATTGAATAATGCAAGAAGGAGTATTTTCCAGGTCCTTTTATATTCTACTTTCTATCCAGGAAAAAATATCTTCGTACACTTTCTCCCTGTTTATTTCATTTAATATTTCATGGTACATCCCTGGGTACAATTGTAATGTTTTGTCTTCTATTACGAGACGGTTAAAAAAAGAAAGAGAAGAAGATTCCGGAATGATTTTGTCTTTACTGCCATGTAAAATAAGTACCGGTTGCTGAAAATTCTCGACATTGGCATTGGTTTCTTTCATTAAGGTCAGGATTTCATACCCTGTCTGTAGATTGATTTTGCCATGAAATACCAACGGGTCATTTTTGTAGTTTTCCCCTACTTCAACTACATGAGATAGATGTTCCGGAGGAATTTTCAAATAAGGGAACCTGGGAAAAAAATATTTTACCTGCTTCAATATTTTAATGACAAAATTTGAGGCTAACTGCCCCGCACTTAAAGCCGGAGCCGAAAGTAATACTCCTTCGCAATACGGTTGGAATACTGATACAAAATTCGCAGTAATTAATGCTCCGAGACTTTGCCCCATTAGAAAAAGTGGGATATTCTGCGAGGACGAATACCCTTGTGCCCGCCTATATTTATGACGAATGGTATCAATCAGGACATTGGCATCATCAAATAGCCAATCGCCAGTTCTTGTTCTACCGTGACCGGGCAAGTCATACCTAAATACTGATATTCTATTTTCATTTAAAAATTTCACAAAATGGTCATATCGATGTAAATGCTCACCCAAACCGTGTGTCAATAATATAGTTGCTTGGGGTTGTTCTACCAAATCCGTAACTTCGTAAACATTCTCCTGGTCTATCATTTACCGGCAAGTTTTTCTTTCAGGAATTGCCCTGTATATGAATTTTCGACAGCAGACAATTCTTCAGGAGTGCCCATACCTACAACACTTCCACCATTTTTACCTCCCTCAGGTCCCAGGTCTACCACCCAATCGGCCGATTTGATAATATCCATATTGTGCTCAACTACCAATACGGTATGTCCCATTTCAACCAGATCATTGAAAGCAATTAACAATTTTTTTATATCGTGAAAGTGCAACCCCGTCGTCGGTTCGTCAAAAATAAAAAATATTCGATCGCTGGAATTTTCCTGCCCCAGGTAGTATGCAAGCTTCAACCGCTGTGCCTCTCCACCAGAGAGTGTACTGGATGATTGTCCCAATCTCAAATACCCCAAACCGACCTTCTCCAATGGCTGTAATTTCAATGCAATTTCAGGTCTGTCCTCAAAAAAATCAAGGGCTTGTTCGATCGTCAAATGAAGAACATCGTATATACTTTTTTCCCTGTACTTGACATCCAATACCTCCCTTTTAAACCGCTTCCCTTTACATACCTCACATTCGAGACTAATATCTGACAAAAACTGCATTTCAATATGAATCTCACCGTCTCCCTTGCATTCTTCGCATCGTCCTCCTTCGACATTAAATGAAAAATGTTTGGCCGAAAACCCCCTGATCTTGGAAAGATTCTGTTTGGCAAATAAATTCCGGATATCATCAAAAGCCTTGACATATGTCGCCGGATTAGATCGACTTGACCTACCAATAGACTTCTGTCCGATAAATTCCACAGCAGTAATCATATTCAAGTCTCCCGTTATATCCTTAAAGCCCTGACGCTTACCGGATTCTATATCCTCAAGGTAATTATTGAGAGCTGGGTACAATATATGATGGACCAATGTTGACTTACCCGACCCCGAAACACCGGATAATGCATTGATAATATTCAACTTAAAAGTTACATTTATATCTTTCAAATTATGTAAAAAAGCCTCTTCAATCCGAATTTCACTATTAGAACTTCTTCTTTTTTCAGGCACCTCAATCACCTCATCCCCATTCAAATACCGTATAGTCAAACTATTTTCATTGTCAGCATTCCCATTGAGTTGCCCACTGAATACTACTTCTCCCCCATTCTCTCCAGCCAAAGGGCCCAAATCAATCAAATAATCCGCTTGCCGTAAAATATCTTCTTCATGTTCTACTACAACTACAGTATTTCCTAATTCCTTGAGATCCCGCAATACCCTAATTAGTTTGGAACTATCTCTGGGATGAAGGCCTATACTTGGCTCATCTAAAATATAAAGAGAAGATGTAAGGTTGCTTCCCAGACATTTAGTAAGATAAATTCTTTGGGTTTCACCTCCACTCAAAGTGCCGGATAATCGATCCAAATGGAGGTAAGAAAGCCCCAGTTGATTCATCGCTTTGAGTCGAATTTTTATTTCGTATAAAAGTTGTCGAGAAATTTGGTAATCATGTTCTTCTAGTTGTAATTTTTCTACCCACTCAAATAATTCGTCAATGGGCAAATTCGCTAATTCAGCTATATTTTTACCGTCAATGGTAATATACAGTGCTTCCTTACGCAGTCTGCTACCCTTACACTCCGGACATCTGGTCCTACCACGAAATCGGGAAAGGGTAATACGATTTTGAATTTTATACGTTTTCGACCTTAATTCTTCAAAGTAAGATTCTATCCCCTTGAAATACTTATTTCCATTCCAAAGCAAATCCTTCTGTTCCTGACTCAATTGTTTGTAAGCTTTGTGTACCGGAAAATCAAATTCATGGGCACGATCCAGGAGTGGATCCAAATAGCGGGCTGCGGTGTCCCCTTTCCAACAGGCTATTGCCCCTTCATATACTGAAAGATTATGATTGGGAATCACCTTATTCTCGTCTATTCCCATTATTCTACCATACCCTTCACATTTGGGACATGCACCATAGGGATTGTTGAAATTAAATAAATGCGGGTTGGGATCCGGAAATACAATACCGTCCAATTCAAAACGATTGTTAAAATAATGAGATGACCGTTCATCATATTTTTTAACATAGCAGCTTCCCCCGCCCTCACTCAGAGAAGTCTGAACAGAATCTCCGATTCTTTTTATATTTTCTTCATCATCTTTCTTCACAACAAATCGATCAATAACCACCTTGATTAATTCGGGATCTATTTGCTCCAGTTTTTTTGGCAACAGATCAGATCCAGAGGCAAGAAAATCTTCTATCTTTTCATCCCTTCCCTCAATATCTACCCGATTATACCCTCTCTGCAACAGCAATTCAAGGTGGGTTTTAATATTTCTCTTTGCATAGCTTTGGTTGAGGGGAACCAAAAGGATTATTCGATCACCTTCATCAAAAGACATAATATAGTCAACAACGTCGCTAACAGAATGCCTTTTAACCAATTCGCCCGATACCGGGGAATAAGTCCTGCCAATTCGGGCAAACAAGACTCGTAAATAATCATAGACCTCAGTCATAGACCCTACAGTACTCCTGGCATTACTGGAACCTGTTTTTTGCTCGAGAGCTATCGCCGGGCAGATCCCCTTGATATAATCCACTTCCGGCTTTGTCATTCTGTTCAGAAATTGACGCGCATAGGATGACAAACTTTCCACGTATCTCCTCTGTCCTTCTGCATATAAAGTATCCATCACCAAAGATGATTTACCCGATCCGGATACACCCGAAACAACCACAAGATTATTTTTAGGAATATTGACATCTACTGATTTCAGGTTATGTACCTTTGCTCCTTTTATTTCTATGATATCATTTGACATAAAAGTAAATATGGCTTATTTTTTATGAAAACTTATGAATACAAATAACGTATATAAAAAAATCAATTTGTTAATTTATTCAAGAATTCTTTTTAGATAAAATATTTTTATTTACCTTTGAAAACGTTAATCAATTATTACCGAACAAAAATTTATCTCTTATACGCTTAGATATTTACACTGAATCGAAACTTATTATCTAATTTAATTACCCGAAAACGATTTGGTATGCAAATAACTATGCTTTCAGACAAAGAGTTGATAAATTCTTATCTCAGTGGTAATGAAAAAGCTTTTCAAGAGCTTTTGAATCGTTACGAAGAAAAAATTTACACATCCATTTACATGTTCGTTAAGAACACCGAATTGGCGGAAGATATTTTCCAGGAAGTGTTTATTAAGATTATTAAAACACTTAGAGCCGGAAAATATAATCATGAAGGAAAATTCGGACAATGGGCTATGCGGATAGCATATAACATGTGTGTCGACAATTTCAGAAAGTCTAAAAGACGCCCACAAGTCAATCCTACAGAGGAATTTGATATTTTTGAAGTACTTCAAATCGATGAAGATAACGTCGAGACGGAGCTAATCAAAGGCGAGACTTTCAGTAAAGTTAGACACCTGGTGGATATGCTCCCGCCCGAGCAAAAAGAAGTAGTAATTCTTCGTCACTATGCTGAATTGAGTTTTAAAGAAATCGCTCAATTAACCAGAGTGAGTATCAACACAGCTTTGGGCCGAATGCGGTATGCTTTAATCAATATGCGAAAAATTGTAGAAGAAAAGAATATCGCTCTTATTTAAACAATCCAAATGATCCTGAAGCACAAGGGATCCCATGACAATTAAAATTAACATTAAGCCTCCATTACTTTTGGTAATGTAGGCTTTTTTCTTTGCTTCCCGGCAGTTGTCTTTCGATGAACAGTCCCCTCGGCCTTAGATAGTCCCGATTCACAAAACCTTTTAATACAGAATTATCAGGTTCTACCCGGGTCATTTCAATTATTTCGCCGGTAGGCTTCTCCAAAAATGAAATCCCTGTAACGTTGTTCTCCTCAAAAAACATCTCAATACGGCTACAAATAATTTTATTCATCCCCAGATAGGCGTTTTCACTGTCGACAGGAAAATATATAGATTCAGCATTTCCATCCACATGGGTCGTACTCAACTTCCCATCTTCAAAAAAAGCAATAATCTGCCGACCTTTTATTTGATTAAAAAAAATACTATCCGGGGAAGTAATGACAAATGCATTACCATTTATAAGGACTCTTTGAATATCTCCATTTTTGATAACAATTGAAATCGTATCGCCCGTTAATTGTGTGGTATCCATCCATAGAACAGGATCACCAAATAAATAAATCAATGAATCTACTTCGTCATAGACTACACTATCCGCTTTACCTTCTACATCATTTCGTAAAATGGATACATTATGGTACGCAAAAAAGTTTTGGAACGTATCTTTTTTAAAATTGCCAATAGAATCACTTTCCATATCTATTGAATCCACTACCTGATTGGTAATTAATGTATCAGAGACCAGTCTCATGGTATCCCCTTCTTCCCCGATCCATTCAAATAAGGGGCGTAAATTGATACTGGTTGCCTTGGCATATTGCTCTCCATCCTTGTACTCCAGGCTATCTGTAAATATCCTTTTCATACCCGAACTATCTTCCCATATCACATTGCCTCTGGCGTACCCAAATTTTCTCTCATTATCGTAATCAAGATTATTAGCTTCTAACGAAAAGTCCGGGCGTCGGACTTTTGTCCGGGTATTCGATTTGACAGAATTGGTCTCTGTATAGTAAACCAATGAATCACCTACTGCGTTAATATCATCTCCCACTACCCTGGCATCCCTAAATAAATTCAGGGTTCCAAATTTTTCGTTGTATACAATTTTCCTTGCCGTTGCTATTTTATCTTCCTTTTCAATTTGTGCATTTCCCAATAATTCGTACCTGAGTTCCTTGCCATAGTACCATATACTATCGCCACTTCCCGAACTTTCACCAGATTCAAATTCAGCATTCTGATGAAAAAGCGCTTCCTCTTCATTTATTAAATAAAACCCTCTTTCAGCATATAGTCTACTTGTATCGTTGTAAAGAATAGTAGGACTCAAAAAATTTACTCTATATTCTTGTGTAAAAAATGCCAGGGAATCCGATTTTAAATTAAATGAATCATTCAGCACTAGTACACTATCTCTAAAAACAGCTTTGTTCTCAGCCACATAAAAGGTCCCATTTAAAGAACTTAACTGCGTTTCCTTATCAGTCATATATGATTTTCTGGAATAAGTTGCCTCGCGTTTGACCAGGTCATACATTAACCGATCAGTAAAAAGCCTTTGTTCTTTCTTTTCCAAAATAACTTCCCCCAGAAGTTCTGCCATGCGCAAATTCCCATCATAGAGCAATGTGTCTGAAAAAATAAAGGTGCTATCCAACTCCTGGATAACCACATTACCATATGCTTCTACCTGGTTGTTCTCATCAATAATAGCAGAATCACATCGCATAAAAGTGCTGTCATGACGCAATCGGACATTACCCACCAATTGTTGATATTGCATGCCATCTTCCGTGAATAATCGGGCCCTGTCAGCAGGTTCATCCAAAATAATAGTCGTTGCACTATCATTTGCGGTACTGTCAGATACCGTATTCTGCCCCGATAGCTGCGTGCCAAAACAAAATATGGTAACCGCACAATAAAATCCGACCAGATATACTTTCATATTTTCAATATCATATTCTTGAAAGCAATTAGTTTTGATTAAACAATTTTTTTGTCATATAACGAAGTCAACAGTAAGTCTGCATGTTAATCAAACGATAAAATTACTTTAGGAAAAATACCCCCTTTGATTTTATGCATTTGTGTATTTTTGCGTCAAAAATAACGAATTATGATTCAACGAAAGCAGTCAATATATTTATTATTAGCTTCTATACTATTTGCATGCTTGTTTTTTCAACCTGTCGATCTGTTAACAATCAATGGAGAAGGTATAAACAAAAGCCCACTCCTATTATTTGGAGACACTGTTTTCGATATTTATGACAATACGACTTTTATAGTCCTTGCTGGCACCATTGCCGCCATTATTTTAATAACCATTTTTTTATATAATAACCGAAAATTGCAAATAAATCTGAGCAAAATTTCAATTGCGTTGATTATTGCCTTTATAGCTATTGCCATCTATTTTACGTTTAATGATTTAAGCTCCATTGAGTCCAATTACACAATTAACCCCAGAATCGGTGCTTTTCTTCCTTTTGCATCAATTTTACTATTGTTTTTTGCGATTAGGGGCATTAGAAAAGATGATAAATTGGTAAAATCCATGGACAGATTACGGTAATTTTCCTGTCTCTTGCTTGAATACAATCCTTTAACTTGCATATTTTGAAGTATGGTAATTGTATTTTCCATTCAATGAATCACTAGAAATCTAATGGCCCTGAATATAGAAATTCCAGCAGTAGAACCTATAAAATCCCAGTATAGACAACATTCCCAGGGTAAGATGGAAAGTCTCCAATATTCTCCGGGAAGATTTATATAGAACCTGCGGTAATTGAACTAACATTGATCCCCGATGAATACACCATCACCATCGGATTGGATGCTTAACAACATCTTGAAAACAATAGAAGGGACTTTACAAATATGGATTTTTATTATGGTCAAACGGTAAACATTCCACTATACATCCACCAGGTCCGTATATAGAAGTGAAATCCGTCACCCTCTTTATCCACTATTATAAGGATGCACTACCAGGATAAAGAGTAAAATTATGCCAGCATTTGTCTTAGATTGGAAATAGTCAACCTTCATACCCCAAGCTAGTATTAGGCAAAGAATAACTATATATGTATAATGAAATGGATAAACCAAAGGAATGTCCACAAGATGCCTAAATAAGCCTTATTGCACCTGATAACGACACAAAAAAAAACCACTTGTCCTATGGGGCCAAGTGGTCGTTAATTTCTTTATTATTAACTTAACAAACCAGAAAACATCTTATAATCCAGTATTCATTCTATCTGTATTAGGAGAGGCTGAATAATTTACTTTTAATTGATTGGCTTTTCTCAACGCCGTTTTAACATCAGTGACAATTCCCATTGTGACTCCTGCGTCGGCCTTAATAGAGGTAATTATTGCTCCATGAAGTTGTTCATTAACCTTTAACTTATGCTTCTCTAAAAAAAGAGCAATATCCCCATCGAGGTTCTTCGCAAACTTATCGTCCAATTGAACACGCGGCTGGGTACCATAAATTTCCTGATATTTTTTAATTGGCTTACCAATATAAACAGTATTCACCAAAGATTTTTTCTCCAATTTTATTAATTGGGTAGCTTGAGGAACTGTAACCTGTACCTTTCTTTCCCCCTCTCTCATAACGGTTACCACCATAAAAAAGAACAAAAGCATAAAGATGATATCTGGTAGAGAGGAAGTAGAAATTTTAGGCGTCGAATTCCCCCGCTTCTTTTTAAAATGTGACATAACTCAACTTTTAATTTAGACTAATAAAATGAATACCTACTCATCTCCAAAATCTGTAGGCTCTGCCTCTGACAATACTAATGGAATTACCGCCCTGACTGCTTTCTTATTATCAGTAGGCAAATCTTCATAGGAAGTACCATACATTTTCTGGGACTGTTCCTCCCACAATTCATCGTAGGCTGCTTTCAATTCATTATATACCTCAATATATAAATCATATTGTGTTCCACGGTCATTCTTCAGTGAGATAATTGCCTTTGTTGGTTTTTCAGATAAATCCGGTCTACCCTGAGGGTTAAGGATAAATTCTTTTGCCCTGTCTCGTAACAAATCAATATCTGCCGGCTCTCCCCTCACCAATAAATCATCATTGGCATTAATGAGGACACTAAATACATTTCGCTCATTGAGCTGTGTCGGATCGGGTGGCTCATCTGACCAGGGTGGAAGCTGAACCATAATCCCTTTATCTGCGTCAATGGTAGTGGTCACCAAAAAGAAGATAAGTAGCAAGAATGCTATATCTGCCATGGATCCCGCATTGACTTCCGGTGATTCTCTTTTCCTTGCCATAATCTTTTATTTAAATAAATTTCGCAATTCTCCTAATATTACTATTACTATTGCAGCCCCGGAAAGTACAAATGCCCCTTTGATAAAGGCACTAATCCACTTACTCATATTGTCATTAACTCCAAATTCCGTAGCAGCCGCTGCTACTCGACCTCCCTGTTCTGCAAGTGAAGTAGAATATAATATAAATACTAATATTAACAAAATTGCAATACCAATAATTCCTTTAATTGCAGCTCGCGGATCTTTTATTACACTTAATAGTGATGCAAGAATCGTAATGATTACAGTAGCTATAAATAACACTATTGTGGCTTTCAACCCTGTATTAAAGGCATTTGTTTTGGTTTGCTCTTCCATCACCATCTCTCCAAATCCAGCGGGCAAACCATTCATTGCCGGGATCAGGAAGATTAGTGTAAAGACCAGACCAATGACAAACGCCAGGGCCAATCCATATTTAGATAATAATTTATACATAAATCTTTTTTTTTACTTGAAGTAATTATTTCTGGCCAAAACGTCTAATAATCCTACAGAAGCATCTTCCATTTTATTAACGATTCCGTCAATTTTGGAAACTATATAGTTATAAAATATCTGAAGGATAATAGCGACGATCAGACCAAATACTGTAGTCAAAAGTGCTACTTTAATACCACCAGCCACAATAGTAGGAGAAATATCACCCACTGCCTGGATATTATCAAATGCCTGAATCATACCAATTACCGTACCCATGAAACCAAGCATCGGTGCAATTGCGATAAACAATGCAATCCAAACTAATCCTTTTTCGAGAAGTCCCATCTGCACCGAACCGTAGGAAGAAATAGCCCTTTCCACTGCTTCCGGACCTTTATTCGCATTTCTTAATCCTTCATATAAAACACTGGCTGCAGGACCTGAAGTGGATTTGCAAACCTCCATAGCACCGTCCAAATCACCTTCAGCCAAACGATTGTCGATTTTAGATAAAAGTTTGTCAGTGTTAGCAGTAGCCAAATTAAGTGTTATGATACGTTCGATACAGAATGATAATCCCAAAATCAAACAAATCAAAACGGGGGTCATAAACTTCCAATCCCCTTGAATGAATTTTTCTTTAAGCACCTGAAAACCTGTAGCGGTTTCCTCTTGTGCTAAAATTTCAGTAGCTCCGAACGAGGTAGCTACTCCCAAAACAAGCAACAAAGCAACTAATTTACGCATGGTATAAACATTTTTTTAACGAATATTTTTCAAAATTAAATTACAAAATACAGCGGAGAGTGAGGGATTCGAACCCTCGATACCCTTTTGGAGTATACACACTTTCCAGGCGTGCGCCTTCGACCACTCGGCCAACTCTCCCTCTTTCAAAAAGCAAAAGTCCATTGACTTGCTTCGCAAAAATTATAAAACTTGAACTATTATCAAAATTTTTCTTTGCACCCCATTCAATAATTGTTCAAATTACATTTCATTTCATTATTGCCCCATCAATTATTAGACCACTTATTAAACAATTGATCAGCATTCCCGGAAGTAACATCTTCAATCTTTTTTTTATCCACATCATAAATTTCGGTTAACTTATCGAGTACGTGTACCAAATACGAACTCTCGTTCCTTTTTCCTCGATAAGGGACAGGCGCCAAATAGGGCGAATCCGTTTCCAGTACTAATTTACTAAGCGGAATCCGTTCCAAAACTTTATCCAATCCACTATTCTTGAATGTCACCACTCCACCTATTCCAAGATAAAACCCGCAGTCCAAAATACGCTTTGCCTGATCAATATTTCCAGTAAAACAATGAAAGACTCCTTTCAGGGTTCCATTGTATTTCTCAACCATCTCAATCTGCATATCCAAACTATCCCTTGCATGGATGACTATAGGTAATTCCATTTTCAAAGCCCATTCGCATTGTATATGAAACGCTTCTTTCTGTTGCTCGATATATGTCTGATCCCAATATGCATCTGTGCCGATTTCACCAATAGCATAAATCTTCCGATCATCCAACCTCTGTTCAATTTTTTCCAACTCATCGCGGAAATCCGCTTTGACATCACATGGATGCAATCCCAGCATTGGGAACAGGTAATCAGGATACCGATCACACAACTCAAACATATCGTCAATGGTTTTACTATCTATATTGGGCAAGTACACTCTCTTTACTCCACTAGCCTTAGCCCTGTCCAATACCTCGTCAATGTCTTTGCCAAATTGATTGACATATAAATGCGCATGCGTATCAACCATCTTTAGCTCCTCCATTTATATTCTCCCCCAATAAATATCATCATTTCCAATCTAACAATTGTGCGTTCCGAGTGGAAAGTTATTAATATTTTCTAAAAAATTCATTAATTCAGTAGATCAATTGCAAACGTATTCAGAAGTATCTCAAGAAATAAGCAATGAATTTTACAAGTAAAATGAGAATTAATGTGGTGTAAAATATTGAATATAAATATTATAAAAATATATTAATCTTCACATATCAACTCTATTTCTGTTCTATTAATTTTTAGTGAATTCTTCACTATTTTTTTCCTCTTAAAAAAAAACCCGGATTGGCATCTGTCAATCCGGGTTAATAAATTATATTCAAAAATCATTTATTTTGCAAAAGCATCCTGTACCAGTCTTTCCTGTTGTTCGTCGTGAATCTTTTTGAATCCGGTAGCTGGAGAAGCACCAGCTTCGCGGGAAATCCTTTTTAGATTCCACTTAGCCAAATGATAATTAACAAACATCCACGCTCCCATATTTTCCGGCTCCTCCTGAATCCAGTAAAATTCAGCCTTGGAATATTTAGTGCGAATCTCTTCCAGTTGTTTAATAGGCAATGGATATAATTGCTCAATTCTCACAATTGCTACGTCCTTAATTTTCTCTTCTTCTCTTTTGGCTAACAAATCGTAATAAACCTTACCAGAACACAGTAACACTCGCTTTACTTTTGACCCGGATTTTATTTCATCATCGATAACTTCCTTAAAAGAAGTTCCCTTTAAAAATTCTCCGCGCTTACTAATACACTTGGGATGTCTCAACAATAGCTTGGGAGACATATTAATAAGAGGTTTTCTAAAAGGCCTGGCTAATTGTCTACGCAAGGCGTGGAATAAATTGGCGGGTGTTGTAATGTTTGTTACAGTAAGATTATATTCTGCACATAATTGTAAAAATCGTTCCAACCGTGCACTCGAATGCTCAGGACCCTGACCCTCATATCCATGTGGTAATAATAGAACCAATCCACTCATTCTCCTCCATTTACTTTCTGCAGCAGAGATAAATTGGTCAATAATCGTTTGCGCTCCATTATAAAAGTCCCCAAACTGAGCTTCCCAAAGCACTAAATGGTCAGGAGAAGCAAGGGAGTACCCATATTCAAATCCCAAAACTGCAAATTCAGACAATAGGGAATTATAGATCATAAATTTACCCTGATCATCTGACAAACCATCCAATCTATTTTTTGAATCATATGTTTTGGAATCATATATGACTGCATGGCGGTGAGAAAATGTTCCGCGTTTTACATCCTGACCGCTCATCCTTACATTTCTTCCCTCCATCAAGATAGAACCATAGGCCGCCAACTCTCCCAGCCCCCAATCCAGAGAATCTTCAGCCAGAAATGATTTCATTCCCTTTATCAGTCGATTAACTTTGGGGACAGGATTGAAATCTTCAGGGTATGTAATCAGGTGATCAAGAATAATGTCGAGTTGCTTTTTAGCAATTCCTGTGTCCGGTGATTTTTCAAAATCTTCCGGGGCTTTTGTTATTCTCAGTTTTCGCCATTGTTCTTCCGGCTTTTGATAGGTATATGGCAAAGGCTTTTGCTTAACCAAATCCAATCTCTTTTGTAAATCCGCCCAGAAGTTTTTCTCCAAATCTTCAGCCAGGTCTTTTTCAACTTTATCTCTCTTTATCAATTTATCAATATAAATCTCCCTTGGATTTTTGTGGTTTTTGATAATTTGATACATCTTAGGTTGTGTAAACTTGGGATCATCTCCTTCATTGTGACCATGCTTACGGTAACAAACCATATCAATAAATACATCATTATTGAATTTCTGTCTGTATTCAATAGCCAATTCCGCTGCAAAAATCACTGCCTCCGCATCATCTCCATTCACATGAAAAACAGGTGCCTGAACCATATTTGCCACCCCGGTACTATAGGTAGATGAACGAGCATCATCAAAGTCCGTAGTAAATCCAATCTGATTATTAATCACGAAATGGATAGTACCACCTGTATAATACCCGTCCAATTTACTCATCTGAACTGTCTCATATACTATTCCCTGCCCAGCAATTGCAGCATCGCCATGCAGGAGGATGGGTAAAATCTTATCGTATTCCGATCCATAGAGTTCATCTGCCTTTGCACGAGAATATCCTTGAACAACAGCATCAACTGCCTCCAGGTGGGAAGGATTTGGAGCAAGTTTAAGTTGGATATCTTTTCCATTCAATGCTTTTACCTGACTGGAATACCCCAAATGGTATTTTACATCTCCGTCGCCAAAAGCCATATCGGGAACTGCTGTTCCTTCAAATTCATTAAAGATATGTTCATAGGTTTTGCCCATTATATTGGCCAGCACATTTAGTCGTCCACGATGCGCCATACCAATGACTACCTCTTCAACGATACTTTCAGCACCTTTATTAATCATTGCATCCAGTGCAGGAATAAGGCTTTCGCCCCCTTCCAGAGAAAAACGCTTCTGGGCAATATACTTGGTGTGAAGAAATTTTTCAAATATTGTAGCACCGTTGAGTTTTGTAAGAATCCTTTTCTTTTTCTCAAAGGGTAATCCATGATCTGCTTCCAGGGATCGGGATTCAATTTTATTGCGCAACCACATTCTCTTTTCCTTATCTTCAATATGGGCATATTCAAAACCTATATTCCCAATATAAAGTTTGTTTAAACGATCCAGAATCTGGCGCAATGTGGCATTCTTCATGCCTATTTCCTCTCCGGAAATAAATACCTCATCCAAATCAGACTCATCGAGATTATAGTCTTTTAATGCAAGGTGCGGTTTTCTATCCTTCCTTGGTTTAATAGGATTAGTGGTAGACAAAAGATGACCTCGATCCCTGTAACCATGAATAATGGACAATACATCAAACTCCTTTTGCATTTTTCCTACAGGAGCTTCCCCATTTTCAGGAAATGCTGGTTCACCGTTTGCCTGAAAATCAAAACCTTTAAAAAATACTCTCCAACCCTGTTCTACCTCCCCCGGTGAGTCTTTATATTTTTTATATAAACTTTCAATCACATTTGGGTGGGCATTGAATATGTATGAATAATCGGACATTTTGTTACTATTAATTTTAGTGAGCAAATATCGAATATTTGCATGGATTAACTATACATTTTGATTATAATCACATTAAATTCTAGGTAAAACGATATTTCATCTATTTAGTTGTTTCTATTCCTTACTTTATTTGACAATATGAGTTGGTAGCCCAAATTTTGCAAACTGAGTATCAAAATAAATATAAAAATTCCCGAAAATACGATCAGCCACCATGCATTTAATTGGTCTTTTCCCTGATTGACCATAGAACCAATTGTGACAATATCAGGAGGGAGCCCCAATCCGAGAAATGAAAGAGTAGATTCAAGTAAAACAAACCTTCCAATGGTAAGTGGAATTATGGCTAATAATAATCCAGCAGAGTTTTTGAATAGATAATTTATCAACAATCTATAGTGGGGAATCCTATTTCTCACCCCCTGTATAAAATAAGGTTGCTGCATTATTTCAGATGCCTCCCTGCGAGCTAACAGTGCAAAATTTGGCCAGGAAACCAATGCTATAATCAGTGCTACCAAAAGTTGAGAATCTACTTTTACTACGGTACTCAATACTATTAAAATTAATAAGTCCGGCAATGCCTGATACCATTCAATTCCCCTGGAAATAAATCTACCCGGCCTCAACTTCACATTTTTCCTTATCAACCATTTCATCAGAAAAACTACGAGAAGAATAATAAAAAACCCGGTCCCAAAACTTGCTGATACCAATAGAAAAACCAGTAAAAACGCAGTAAAAATTCCCGAAACAACAATTCCTATTGGTAAGCCAATTTGAATCTTGGAATAAAAAGTAGAGAACATTCCAAAAAACCAACCAACAAAAATTGAGCAAAAAGCAGCTATGACAGCAATATTAATTGATTTTCTGCCGCCGTGAATAACACCGGAAAAAACATCCCTTCCCAACCCATCTGTACCCATTAAATGTATTCCAATGCCTGGCGTAAGGGACAATGGTGCCTGGTAAGAATCAACTTCATCCAGAATAGTTTCCGGTCCCATGCTCACCAGCGGCGAAATATATGCTTCGCATAATTGATCATTCGAAAAAAAAGACCATCCGGATGGACAATACCCCAATATCACCCGCTCCGATGCCAAAAAGTGGCTAAGTAAATAACAAATAATAATAAGTGTAAAAATCACTTTCTTCGAAGGGGAATTAAAAAGATGACCTTTCACAATCCAATTCTTCATATCAATAGGCTTTCTTTCTCACTTCCGACCATAAATCTGTCAACCATCCAATCAGAAAATATATGTCCCAATTGATGAAGAATTGTAAAAAACACAATCAATGTCACCGACAAGTTTATATCAAATCCTATCACCGAATGGTAAAAAAGTCTCCCCAATCCGGGGATATTAAACACGAGTTCAATTATAAGTGATCCGGCAATCATACCTACAAACAAATTTGACAAAGTACCCAATAACGTAACCACTAAATGTGAAGCTAAATATTTAAACCTAACTTTATTGTTGGAAATACCCAGGTGCAAAAAATATCTTCCATCTCCTCCATTTCTATTCAAGGAGCTGACTTTTTCGTCAAATATTCTAAATAAAGCAACACCTGGATTAAGAGCAAAGATCAGTGCAGGGAGGATCAGGCCAAATGCATGATATCTCAAAACTGAAAAAAACGAATTGGCTCCTGTTCGATAAAAATCAGGGAAGGGAAAAATTTCAGATATGGTACCGTATCTGCCTGAAGTTAAAAAAATCAAAGCCATTGTAGCTAATACAAAAGTGGGAAGAGAATAAAAGACCAAAACAAACTTTCTAAGAAAAGGCAAAATCTTTTTCTTCCCGGAAACCGGATAAAAAAATAGCACTAAAAAAAAAGGAACCGCTAAAGCCATAAGTAATCCCGGGAAGGAATAACATATTGTCCAGCTTAATGCAGACAAAATAATCCTATAAACTCCCGCACCACTATTTGTTGTATAATTTTCATCAGAAAATAAAAGTTTTAATTGCTGATGAAAAATATTCTTCATCCCATTCCACTCCAGATAGTAAGGAATCATAGGATCCCTTTTGCCTTCTCCAACTACAACGCTTTTTTTTATATTTACAGGAACTGGATTTTCCGATAAGAAATCGTAAAAATTACTTTTATTGTTGCAATTTAGGAGTTCCAATACATTCTGTGAACTAATTTGCTCCCTACCGGATAAGGATAAATTTTCTAATTGACGAATCAACCATTCGCCATAATTTTCCATTCCCTGTTTATTATTAATATCGAGGCACAAATCTTTAAAATTTTCTCTAAAGGGGATAGGAAAACGGTAATATACAGGAGGAACTGAAACAGGTAATATAGAGAGATAAAATAAAGGTTTTCTTTCATCCACTCTACCCACGGGTGTTTGAATAGTTGCAGACAATAAATTGATATAATCAGCTGAAGAACCTAATTGAATTTGATCCGTATCCAAAGTTCGTTTCGATGGAAGCTTGTAAAATAAAAAAAGAGAAAGCCAGATAATTGACAAGGTAATTGGAATAATATATAATATTCTCAATATAAGTCTCTTCATTCCTTTCTATTCAAATTCGAACCAGCACGTAACGCCCTATTTTTTCAACCTACTTCTAGCGATATCATACCCCGGCCGTTCTTTTATCCGAAATAATTCAATGTCATCTTTAATAGCCAAAACTTTTACCGGTGCAGCAAAGAAAAAAACAGGCTGTAACTCTGAAAATCGTTCTTGAAATTCAGCGTACATTTTGTTTTGTTCTCTGGTATCCAGACACTCCCGCAAGGCTAAAAGAAGTGAATCCAATTTCGCATCACTTAGTCCCTGATAATTTTTCCCAGTCACTTGTGCTTGCGAACTGTGCCACAAAGGGTAAGGATCATCTTTTATATTATTTTGACGTAAAGCTAATGTAGCTAAATCAAAAGTCTTATTTTGTAATTCAGGTAAAAAAGAACTAAAGTCTCCGGATTGAATAGTAAGTTCCACTCCAATACGTTTCCAATATGATTTTAAAAGGGTTGCCACGTTTCTGGAAATTTCTGAGCGTGTTGTCCAAATTTCAAACTTTAATGCCCGCATTCCCTCATTAGTAGCACATTCCAAAATACCATCTCCATCAATATCCTTACAACCTATTTCTTCCAAAATCCCGGAAGCCATCTTTGGATCATATTCAACTTGAAAACCTTTATAATAAGACTTGTCCGGGTGGATAGGACCAAAAGCTGGTTCTGTATCCTTATCAAATAATCTTCTAATCAAATCAGACCTGTTAATCCCCAGATTCAATGCATTCCTAATTGCTACCTGAGATAATAACTCATTCTGATTATTTGCCGCAATGTATAACAACTGCAAAGTAGGAAAGGATATTATTTCACCATCAGAATCAGCAATTATAGAAGAATCCTCACGACGTACAGACGTCAACAAATCAACCTGATCATTGACAAAGGAATTAATCGCATTTTGCAAATCTTCAATAAAAATGTATTGAATCGTATCCCACTGGGAATAATTAAAAGAAGAGTCACCGACCATTCTTTCACCCCACCAATCATTTACTTTTTCAAGAGTTAACCTTTGCCCCACGGTCCAATCCACCAAATTATATGGACCGGAAACCACACAGTTTTGTGTCTGGCTATTACCATACGCATTAAATTCTTCCGCCACTTCTCGCAGAAGAGTATCCTGAGCACCGGTATAATTACCACTTGTAAAAGTTTCAAGGGGAATGGAACGAATTATACCATCCGGGTCAAATATATGGTGGGGATAAAGCGTCATACTAGCGATAAACTCATCTGCAAGTATATACGGTTCATCTAGTGAAATAATCACCCGACCCGGACTCTCTTTTTCTATCTTATTAATTAATGACATATAGGGAACCCAGGATCTGTTACTAAGATAGGGATTCAATGCCATTTTAATAGTAAAAACCAAATCTTGCGGCCCGATAAGTTCTCCATCGCTCCAAAAAGCATTGTCTCTAAAATCAAGGATATATTGAAACGTCCCTTCATTCTTCCTGAATTGCCATTGTTTAAGCAAGACCGGGGACCAGTTTCCATCGGGACTTTGGGGCTCCATGAGGGGCAAATACATATGGGATTCAATTGCAGATGCAATACTTTTTCTCGAAATAGCCGGATTAATTATATCTGGTTCTGAGGAAGATTGGACCCTAATAATCTTTGATCTTTGATAATCATATGAATCAGTACATCCGCTAATAAGAACAAGTACAAACACTACAACACAAAACAATGAAAAACGATTTGGGACCATAATTCTTTGGATATGCTACGAAGTTATTATTTTTACATTACTATATCGAAAAACTAATGGGAAAGATTCTTATTGCCGGAGGCACTGGACTTATAGGTTCAATTTTGTCAAATTATTTGGCATCAAAAGGTAATGAAATATTCATTCTTTCCCGAGATAAATATGATTCTGAGAAATATTTGTCATGGGATCCTTCCCAAAAAGTCCTTTCACCGAGATGTAAAAATTATCAGTTTGACGCTCTAATCAATACTTGCGGAGCGGATCTGGCTGAAAAACGCTGGACAAAACAAAGAAGGAAATTATTATTGGAATCACGCATAATCCCTACCGATTTTCTGTGGGATTGCATCCACCAGGGTAAAATAAATACAGATTGTTTTATCAATTTTTCCGCCATAGGTATATACGGGAACAATCCTGACCCAGTTAATGAACTCGATCTTCCCGGTAAATCCTCTTTTCTGGTAGATCTTGTAAAAAAGTGGGAAAATGCTTTTTTTAAGAATTCCAAGAAATCAATTCGACATAGTGTTGTCAGATCAGGAGTGGTAATTAGTAAAAAAGGTGGTTTTCTTGATCGGTTCACCTCTATGGCAAACATGTATGTTGCTCCTTATTTTGGGAAAGGCAACGGGTATATAAGTTGGATTCACGAAGAAGATTTAGCTACAAGTGTTCACCATATAATGGAAACTGAGCAACTTCAACATGTTTATAATTTAACTTCACCACTTCCGGTAACCAGTAAAAACTTTGGCAAGGAATTAAAAAAGACTTTTAATAAAAATGCCTTACTTTTTCCTGTCCCTAAATTTGTAATCAAAATTCTTTACGGAAAAATGCACGAGGCTATCCTTACAAATTCGCAAGTCCTACCATTAAATTTGGAAGAAGAGGGTTTTAAGTTTAAATACGAAAACATCTCCGAAGCTCTTCAGAGAGTCAAAGAATCATAAAATTTTATTCGTGATTAAAGACCTCCACCTCTTTCTGACGAATTACCAGGTCGGTAAACTTGCCCTTAAATCGCGTGGCCCGTACAATATGGTTGTCTATCCAATGATAATTACCTCCCCTGGGCTTATTCATCAACAATCCATGGTATTTAAAATTGTGTTTTCGCAACCATTCTTCCGTAACTTCCCTGTGCTCTTCTGTCCGGCTCGTAAAGAATGTAATAATATGACCTTCTTCATACCATTTATTTATTATCTCCAGTGCATCTGGATATTTCCTGGCTGTCACCATCCTTTCAGGTTCTTCATTTGGAATATCATCACAAATAGTACCGTCAATATCAATTAAAAAATTCTTTACTTCTTCAGGTAAAACAGGACTTAAATGTTCACCCTTTTCGTTTACAACTTCATTGAATTTTAAATTATTACCTTTTTCCATAACCGCAAAAATATTACTTTATTTAAATATTTAACACGAAAACACATAAAATTTTACAGAGGACTATTCAAACTCATAAATAAATACCAAATGAATAGGTTTCCTAAGATATATTCTGTAAGAATTACTTTTCAAATTCCGTCTTAGTACTCATACTATATCGCTTTATTCTCAAAATGCAAAACATTTGACCGAATCAAAGCAGCCAGGATAGTATTCACTGCCTCATCAAAAATAGAAATGTAATACGGTGAGGAAGTTCCCAAACCATACCAAATGCGATGAAAAAAGGAAACATATTTCACCACTCAAATTAATCAAACCGGACACCGTCTGTCTCCCTAATGCAAGGACTTTCGCGACAAATATATCTGATTATCAAAAGTGGAAATTAATTAAGCTATGCCAAAAATAGATACTAAAAAATAAGTAATGATCAATTAAAGTTAATATACTCCTGGGGATCTTCCGGCATTCCATTGTTCCACAATTCAAAATGTAAATGCGGTCCAGAACTTAACGTTCCCGTGTTCCCAATAATGGCAATGGCCTCTCCGGCTTCTACCCGGGCATAATTTTTCTTCAACAGTGAAGAATTGTGTTTATAAACAGAAATCAAACCATTATCGTGAAGTATCATAATGGAATTACCTGTTTCCACACTCCAATCAGCCTGGACAACTACGCCTGAAGCGATTGCTTTTATAGCAGTGTTTTTTGAAGCAAGAATATCAATACCAAAATGATCATCCGTAGGGTCATACCCTTTACCAATAGGGCCCAGAACCGGGGCAATTAAATTCTTTTCATCTACGGTATTCAAGGCAGAAGGACGGTCCTGCGTTATATTTTCGCGCAAGGCACTCAAACGGTCCTTTCTTTCTACCTGATCACGCAATTGTTTATCCTCATCGATCCTGTTAACCACTGAAGCTACTTGTGGTTCTTCTGCAATTTCCCTTGAGAGATCTCTTTTCTGCAAACTGTCCAATGGTCTTCCGCTAATTAGCCCCCGTAGAGAGGTAATATATTGATCCTGTTCCACCAATTGCTCTTCCATTTCATTAATATGTTTTCGCAATTTTATAAGCTCAGGTGCATCCATCTGAGCATAGAACCCGGGAATAATTTTCTTTATGGGAGTAAGACTAACTATTAAATAAAAAAATAAAAAAGATACAATAATAGCAGCGATAGTCAGCAAAAACAGCTTTATTCTACTAAAACTATGAACCGATTCAGTTTTTAACGTATCCGTGTTGATCAATACCATTCTATATCCTTTCCTCCACCAGGATTCGTCCTTGTTTTTTATATCATCCATTTATTTTACTAAAAAGTCCATTTATTTATCTACAAAAATTAACGCCTAATTCTATAAATAGTATATTTCACCTGGCAAAGTACCTATCCAAAATATTACTATCAATTCAAAATTACAAAATGGTAACAGATCAAAACTTTTTTAAAGCTAATTTGAAATCTGTTTGATTCAAAATTTCACATTCAGTATTTCAAGCAGTTGAAGAATATCCACAAATAAAATCCGTTTAATCATTGGTTGAATTAATACGATAACGCAAGATATTATGTGAGTATTTCAATAATTTGTTTTATCGAACCAGATAGCGTGAATTTTAATGTTTTTGAAACATAATGGATCACATTAATACTTTATTTAATATATTTGTAGATTAAAACCATATAATGATTAGGCAAGGCTTTCTTTTATTATCTTTAGTATTTCTTTTAACTGCTTGTACAGTTCAAAAAGAGAAAGAAGACCTATCATTTCTTGGCAAATTATATCACAATACAACCTCTCGATACAATGGGTATTTTAACGCTGATATTTTATTACAAGAAAGTATTGCTGCTTTAAATCAGGATTATATAGAAGACTATGATACCCTTATTCCTGTATACCCATACATGGCTAATCGCAATGTCGAAAACCAATACGCAAATTTAGACCTCGTTGTTGAGAAAGTAACCACTGTATCTGCTCTTCACCCACAAAGTCATTGGTTGGATGACAATTATCTCATGATGGGAAAAGCTAATTTTGTCAAGAAAGATTACAAAGCTTCCGCAGCAGCATTCCAATACCTTACGAATAATTTTGACCCCATAGACCTCGAAGAAGAAACCATTGAAAGGTCAGGCCGTAATGAAAAAGAAAGAAGGGAAAAAATTTCAAGGGAGACGTATAAAAAGAGAGAAGATCTCCGAAAGGAAAGGGAAAAAGAAATAAAGGAGCGAAGAAAAAAACGAAAAAAGAAAAGCCGCAGAAATAATACCAGAAGAGGCAACAAAGAAAGACCTACAGAAGAGGAAAAACAAGAAGAAATACCTCAAATGGCACCCGAAGATGAGGAGGAAAAAAGCAATAATGAAGAACTATTAGCCTCGAACTCCAATACCCCTCCCTTCCCAACCGGAGAGTGGATATTACCTGCTGAACCGGATCCTGAAAGTTATGCATTTAAACACAAACCTGCCTATCAGGAAGGTCAGCTTTGGCAAGCAAGGACCTGGACGGCTCAAGAAAATTATTTTTCTGCCCAAGCACGCCTAACGGATTTAATTAAAAATCCAAAAACTTTCCCGACCATAAGAAATGAGGCTATTATTGCTCTTATTGATAACTATATCAAATCAAAACAATTCTCAGAAGCAGTAACAGCCATTGACCAGGCATTAAAACGTAATATTGATAAAAGTCAAAAAATTCGACTGGCCTTTTTAGCCGGTCAAATTAAATCCAGCCAAAATAACAATAGTGAAGCCATTGAATATTTTGAAATTGTAAGAGACCTTAAGCCCCGCTATGAAACTGACTTCTATGCACAACTAAGCATTTTGAAATTGGGAGGAGGTGATTTGGTAAAAGGCCTGGAAAAAATGCTAAAAAATGAAAATAATGCTGAATATGCAGGTGAGATTTACTATACCATGGGAACCCTCCAAATGGACAATGGACAGTTTAAGGAAGGAATCAATACACTAAAAAAAATATCATCTTTAGAAATAAAATCAAAACCAAAAACACAGGCAAACGCTTATTATACAATAGCTGATTATTACTATAAAAACGATCAGTATCTACCATCAAAAAATTATTTTGATTCAACATTGACCGTTTTAGCCGAAGGAGATTCTAGATTCAAAAGAGTAAAGGGTCTTGCCAGTAAATTAACTACTGTAGCTAAAGCACAACAAGCTATAGAATTACAAGATAGTTTATTGAGAATTTCGGCCTACTCGGATGCCGAAAAGAAAGCGTTAGCACTGAAAATTAAAAAAGAGTCTCTGAAAAATCAAAACGAACAAAACGCCTCGCAATCAAAATCTGCACCGCAACCTATTTCACAATCGCGATTTGGTAATTCTGGTCAAGCGACATCCACTTTCTTTGCGTACGACGAAAATAAAATTAAAAAAGGACAAAAATCGTTCGAAAAAACCTGGGGTAACCGCTCTCTTGAAGATAATTGGAGAACCAGTGGTCAAGGTTCTTTTTCCGTAGATATAGAAGGGGAAGCAGGAGAAGGAAGAACTATTTCCTTTGGGATTTCCGAAACAGAAATTGATGAAATACTAAAGGATGTCCCTGAGACAGAAGAAGAAAAATCAAAATCCAAAAATATTATAAATGGCTCTCTGCTTGAAATGGGATTTAGTTTTAGGTCTGATCTAGACAAACTGGATAAAAGTAACGAGACCCTACTAAAGTTAATTGAAAACCAACCTCCGAGAGAAATGGAGGCTGAAGCCTTGTACATTCTATATATGAATGAAAAAGAAATGGGCAACAGTGCGAAAGCTGAAATGTATAAGAAAAGGTTTGATAAGTCCTTTTCAGATACGGATATTGCCAAAAACATCTTAAATTCTTCAAGACCTGATCTCGGAAAAGAAACTGTAGCAGAAAGTGCGTATCAAAGGATGATGAGATCCTATAATAATGAGGATTATGAATCCGTAATTGAAATGACGGATCAGGCCATGAATATGTTCAAAGATGATAAACTCTACCTTCCCAAATTTTCAATGTTAGGAGCATTGGCTACTGGAAAAACTCAGGGGCGCGATTCTTATATAGAGAAGTTAAAATACGTGGTAGCAAATTACCCAAATTCAGAAGAAGGACAACAAGCAAGAAATTATCTCCAAATTCTGGATGCCGGCGTCAATACGAATATAACTTCAGCTCAAAATTCTACAGGAGAAGGAGTATTTAGTGAAAAAGTAAAAAACATTCCGCATTATCTCCTAGTCACAGTTCCATCTGCCAGCGTCATAAATGATGTCAAGAATAATATATCAAATTTCAATTCTACTTATTATAGCAACGAAGACCTGACCACGACCCGAGTCCAAATATCAAATAGCGGTAAGAAAGAAGCAGCTTTGTTGATCAGAAGGTTTAACAACCAGGATGAAGTCCTCAAATATTATGACGTCGTTCAAAAACAATCAGCAGACTTTAAAAAAGGATTGGAAATTTTTACCTACCCCTTATCTATTACCAACTACCGTCATATAATAACTGGTGATCGATTGGATGAATATAAGCGTTTTCTTGAAAAAAATTATAATATCAAATTCTAATTAATCGTAGTTAGGCTTATATTATTGGTCCTTTTAATCATTACCATTTAGGTCGCTTCCATTACGAAAAGAAGACTTCCTTTTTTTACATTTTCCCCTTTCTCTACACCAA
This sequence comes from Membranihabitans maritimus, assembly GCF_021729145.1. GTDB lineage: Bacteria > Bacteroidota > Bacteroidia > Chitinophagales > Saprospiraceae > Membranihabitans > Membranihabitans maritimus. The sequence goes on from NZ_JAJSLW010000003.1 coordinate 199,093, forward strand.
TTTCCCGGATTGTACCGTTTTCAGGGGCACTAATAACATTTTCCATCTTCATTGCTTCCAATAATAATACGGGTTTATCTTTCTCCAAATACTCACCTTCGCTTACAAAGACTTCCTTGATCAATCCCGGAATAGGGGCAGTAATTTCATTTCCCCCTGATTCCTTATTAGCGATCTGTCGGATCCGGGATACTATTTCATCCAATTGATCTTCTAATTTAACCGCAAAAGAATAACCGTTTACAAATACGTCAAAACTCTTTTCTCTTATATCGAATCCCGTCAATTCTATTCTATATTTTTCTCCTTTGTAATAACAGATAAATTCGTATTCGGAAACTTTTTCAAATGAGGCTTCCTCAAAATCAATCTGGTCAAATTTAAAATGCTGGTTGACATGGGCTTTCATTCACTCTCATTTTTAGTTTTCCTAAAACTAAGTAAAATAAAATCAAAGACACTCGCCAATATATAACTCAATACATATAGCAAGAGAATTAACTTCTGATCAGCTTCAAATAATTTCATTAGGACAAAAGCAAAACCAATTATCAAAGCCGCTTTTACAGCGAATGACAAAAACAAGTAGGACATGGGGTTTAATTTCGATTGGACAAGTAACGTCTTCCCCCAAAAACTAAGCATCAGATAAAAAAGAAAGAAGAGAAATAAAAAAATAAATAAAGGCCAGTGATAACAATTACAATAAAAGTAAGATACTCCAAATAATAAGGCAAATAACAATACCGTAAAACGCGCAATTACCTTTTGAAAGGTTCCAGCCATAAGATCATTTAAAAGCTCATATAAATCTGAACCTTAATATAGGGGAATTATTGAAATTATTTGCTTTTTTCAATAAAGGTCAGAAATTCCTTTATTCATTTTCTACAATCGACTCTTCTTCTATCTCAAACTCTGAGATCCCCTGAGATTCAGTCATTCGACAATTAACTTCAAAGATTGACCCGGATTGTACTACTAATTTACCGGTTACCACATCTCCCTTGATATTGGCAGATTCCCTAACATATAAAACTTCTTTCACGTTTAAATTCCCTTCAAAAGCCCCTTCTATCACAGCATTCTGACAGGTAATATCTCCTGCAAAGCTTCCTTCAGTACCAATTATTACTTTGGCATCACATTTTAAATCCCCTTTGAAAGTACCATCAATCCTAAAGTCACTTTCTGATATGACCTTCCCTTCCAGCTGGGTACTACCCACTATAATATTGTGTCCATCACCGCCGGTGTAGGATCTGCTATTACCCGAAAATTCTTTGTTATTCTGGTCATTTTTCTTCCCGAACATGTTTCTTAGAGTTATAGATTATTAGAAAGTGGGACAATACACCCCTCTATTTTCAGCACCACAAATTAAATAATTTAATGAAAATTCAAAAGCTCCATTTCCCCTTGATGCTTCCCTTAATTCAGAAATATTCCAATCATAGGAAAAACCAATTCCAAATTCATTGTAATTGAACCTGGCAGATAATATGACCGATTCAGGTCCTAATTTTGTATGTTCGTCACTTACATAATTCTTGACCATTCTCAACCATGCTCCAACCTCAAAAGACTGCGAGAAAAATTCAGTAGATCCCATGTCAAAACGGAAAGAGTTTCCAATATTCCCTTCAAAAGACGGACCCTGATCAAATACAACAAATCCAGGTACTAAACTCACCGTATTGCTTATTGGTACTTCACCCCCTCCGTGAAAAGTCCATCGTTGGTAAAGCCTGTATTCATCATTACCTAATAAAGAAATATTCGGTTTATTCATATGAGCCATTGATACACCTGCATAGAAATTTGTCCGCTCGTCAAAAACCGAAAACCATAACAGACCTCCGGAAACATCAAAAAACGTAACGGGAGAATAGAGGTCAATGCTTGGATCCGGAGGTGCTCCCGGATCAAAAACCCCAGTAATCGGATCATACTGACTACCAAATCGCAAAGCATTCACATCAATTCCCCTTTGATTAATGCCTACATCAGCACCTGCTACCAGGTAGTGTGAAGTGTTTCGGTCACCAAAAAGCTTTTTACTAAACGAACCCGTTAATCGCCCCATTACCTGCTTGTATTTAGCCTCACCGGCTACATCTCCCCAGGCAGAAGCACCCCATCCGAAGTAATCACTACGTCCCACAGGTATTTTTTGATCGTATGATGCTGAGAATGTATTAAAAGGATTCGTAAGTACTGTAGCCCATTGGTTCCGATAATTAGCTATGACGCGATAGTTACAATTCATAACACCTGCCATTGCAGGATTCAAATGCAGAGGGGCCATATAAAACTGCGAATAATGAATATCCTGAGAACGAATATTCCCTATTCCCAATAGAAATGTAAAAACAAATCCTAATACTATATATCTTAATTTCATATAAATCATCTAAAATCGATAAATAAAGATAATAAAAATTCAATACACGAATCCTATCTTGAAACGAAAGCTTGCTATTTAAATTTTGTTAATTTGGTGGAATTGATCAAAATTTTCACAATATCAGTCCAAGAACATCCCACTCCTGGCATATTATAAGATAAAATTCCTAGCTGCTCAACAATGATAATAATAACACTTTATAATACTAACGCCAAATATCCAAAAATTACGTTAAATGATTCAGATACACACCAAAACAATTATAAATGAAGACAGAAAATCATTCAGTGTAATTTGATTTTCAAAAATCATTGAATCAAATAATTTTAACAAGTGGAGAAGTGCAAAGTGCTTATTTCGGAAGGATTCTTTTCTTCAATTACAAAAAATGAATGTATACGAATCCCAGTATCGATGAATTTTAAGCCCAATTTAGACTATACTACATTAAAAAATCCGGATTATAGGATTGTTGTAAAAGTAGATTATATTATAATCATTTCTTAGAAAGAAGGTCTTTGATGCCTGAGGAGGCCAATCCTATATTGTATGAGAAGGAGTCTTTCAGGTAAATTTCTACCTACTTTTCCTTAAAGTATCATAGGAAATGGCCTTGCTCCCTAATCAATCGAAAACTGTAACTATTCGTTGAGTTTAGATGATATATATATTATTGATGTATTAATCATAGAATAGTCTAAACTTTTATTGATATTTGACGCAGGAAATTTAACTGGATAATGCTATTAAATTTACATATCAAAAACTTTGTTCTAATTGACGACATTAAAATTGATTTTTCTAATCAATTGACGATAATCACCGGAGAAACCGGAGCGGGTAAATCAATTCTACTGGGGGCCCTAAACCTCCTGCTAGGCCAGCGAGCTGATACTTCTGTCGTAAAAAATGAAGATAAAGCCTGTGTTATTGAAGGTAGTTTTGATATTTCATCCTATCAACTTACCAACTTATTTGGAGAAGAAGGCATTGATTATGAAGCCAAAAGTTTAATTCGTAGAGAAATACGAGCAAATGGAAAATCAAGAGCCTTTATTAATGATAATCTTGTCACCCTTTCAACTCTTCGCAATATTGCAGATAAAATAATAGACATTCACGAACAATTCGATAATCGATTTTTGTCGCAAAAAGACTTTAAATTTCAAATCATAGATAGCTTATCCGGGCAACAAGCAATAGTAAAAGATTATCAAACAAAATACCGGGAACTTAAAGAAAAAGAACGCGAACTAAAGACACTAAAGGAAGAATCCTCAAAGCTTAGACAAAAGCAAGATTTTCTGGAATTCCAACTAAATGAAATTATCAATTTACAATATCGCATAGAGGAATTTCAAGAGCTGGAACAAGAGTTAGCTTTGGTCAAAAATGCTGAATTTTTAGAAGAAATAGTATCAAACGCTCGATTTATTTTCGAAGATTCAGAAACCAATATCCTGGATCAAATGCGCAGTTTATCCCAAAGCATTAATAGCTTAAAAATTGATTTCGCCCCTCTTCAGGCTTTGTCCGAAAGATTGGAAAGTTCATGGATTGAATTAGAGGATATTAAAAATGAATTCTCATTAATTTCAGAGGACATTGAGGTTGAGCCCGGAAGGTCAGAACAAATTGAGTCCCGGATGTCTGATATTTTCAGGATAATGAAAAAGCATCAGTTGGAGGATGCGGATGAAATTCCAGTTTTACAAGAAAAATTTGAAGTAGAATTATCTAACATAAATGATGCAGATAACCTAACAGAAGAGCTGTCCAGGGAAATTACGAGAGAAGAAAAACAATTACGGGAATTGGCTAAAGGGATATCCGCTACCCGAAATAAAGTAAAGGCCAAAATCGAAAAGGAAGTTCTGAAAAGATTGGCCATGTTGCAATTGGACAAATCCCAATTCACGATAGAATTGTTACAAAATGAAGAGCTTGACGAATATGGTCAAAACAAGATAAATTACTTATTTTCTGCTAATCCCGGGATCCCTATGGAGTCTATTGAAAAGGTTGCATCGGGCGGGGAAATCTCTCGATTGGCACTCTCTATAAAAGCGTTAGTAGCCCAATCTATACCACTTCCTACCATTGTCTTTGATGAAATTGATTCGGGTGTATCGGGAGCAGCAGCCAATAAAATGGGGCAATTATTACACAACTTATCCCGTAGTCATCAGGTTATTTGTATTACACATTCTCCACAAGTTGCTTCCAAAGCCGACGAACACCTTTTTGTTTACAAGGAAGTAAGTAAAAAACAAACCAGGACTTTCATAAAAAATCTAACATTAGATGAAAGGATTAACGAACTTGCCATAATGATGAGCAGCAATCCCCCCGGAGCCTCAGCCATTGAAAATGCAAAGTATCTTTTGGAACAAGCGCAAAGTAATTAATTATTTTATAAATTCGTTTTTGGAATTGTCATACAATGCCAAACTTTAATTATTAACATTCATCTTTAATCGGTAATCAGTTCAGAGGAAATGAAGATCTGGCAATTACCACAATGATAAGCTGATTAAAAAAAATTGAATTCTATGTCTAATAACTTATTGTCCGGGAAAAAAGGAATAATTTTTGGAGCATTAGATGAACAATCCATAGCTTGGAAAATTGCTGAAAAAGCCGTGGCTGAAGGTGCCAAGATCACATTAACAAATGCACCTGTAGCTATGAGATTTGGAAAATTACAGGAATTGGGAGAGAAGTTAGATGCCAAAATCATTCCTGCAGACGCAACAAAAATTGAAGACATAGAATCTTTAATCGATGATTCAATGAAAGCCTTGGGGGGGAAAATTGACTTTATCCTTCATGCAATTGGGATGTCCGTCAATGTCAGAAAAAAAAGAGAGTACACAAACCTCAATTATGACTGGATGCAAAAGACCTTTGATGTATCTGCAATTTCTTTTCACAAAGTAATGCAAGTAGCTATGGAAAAAGATGCCGTAAACGAATGGGGATCTATTCTAGCTTTGACCTATATAGCTGCGCAAAGAACATTCCCTGACTATAGCGAGATGGCTGAATCCAAAGCTCTTTTGGAATCTTTTGCCAGAAGTTTTGGCTACCACTGGGCCCAAAAGAACAACGTCCGTGTAAATACTATTTCCCAATCTCCCACTATGACCACTGCTGGCCAGGGAATTAAAGGATTTAATGATTTCTTTGAATACGCAGATAAAATGTCGCCATTGGGAAATGCTTCTGCAGATGCATGCGCTGAGTATTGTATAACTTTATTTTCGGATTATACCCGGTTGGTTACTATGCAAAACCTATTTCACGATGGAGGATTTTCCTCAATGGGAATGAACCCAGCGATATTAGATTTATAAAACCAAGGAATTATATCATTTGGTAATTCGTCCCGAAAATATCAGAATTCTTTTTTTACTTTGCATCGGGAACATCCTGACTTTTAAAGGTATTTCGCAAGGCAATATATCAGCACAATCGGGTCACCAACATCAGGAAATTCACGATACCATTACATATATCAATTACCTCAATCAAGAATTAGAGGATCAAATTACTGATACTCTTTTGAATGGCAACTTTTATCAAATTGACCCTAAGGAATATTCCTGGCCGTATATCTCCCAACTAGGTTATAGTGGCTCTCCAGGCGCTGAGGCACATTTCTTCCTCCCCCAAAATGCAGGATGGAATCTGGGATTCAGGGCATTTGACTTTTACAGAAAGAATTTCGATAATCTGCTTTTTATTAAGAATGGACTTCCAATCACCAAAGTGACCTACCGGCAGACCCCGCAAGTAAATCAAAGTATGTTTGACGGATACTTTGCCCGGAAGTTTCAGGATTTGAGCTTTACTATCGACCACAGTCGGCATAATTTCACTAGCAATTATGTAAATCAGCAAAGTTATAATACCATTTTCCATACGGGTTTAATCTATGACCACAAAAATTGGAATGGCTATATATTATTCGCCTCTGAGGTTTTTCAACAGTCTATAAATGGAGGCATTACAACAGATAGCCTTTTTGGTGAACCCAGGTACAACAATCGCATATCAATTCCAACACAGTTTTCAACTGGACAAACCCGGGATGATATCAAAAAAGGAAGGGCCGGACTGAAGCTCAAAGCCATTTCTTTTGATAAATACAGAATATCACTCGGAGGAGGATTTGATCTTGAACAACGGAAGATAACTATGAATGCCCCATCTCCTATAGACTCCAACTATTACCAGGCTTATCAGGTGGCAGAATCAGGAATCAATTCCTTTATCAATAAAAACTCAACATTCCCGCATGCCATAATTGAAATAGCTGATTCAACAAAATCTATCTTTTCACTTGAATCAAAAACAGGGATAAATTTTAATAAAATTGAATATAACCTATTTGATAGGAAATGGCAAGAGATTGTACAGCAAGCGTCTTTAGCATTTAATACGGCGTTTTTTTCGCTAGGCTCCCATTTAGACTTACGGGTTTTCGACGATAATATCTATTTTACTCTTGACGGTGAAATTTCGGGAAGATGGAAGGGACTGGAAGTTAAAGGATTTGCTAATTTTAGTCGAACCGCCGCTCCATGGGTTTATAGAAGATTGAACATATCCGGGGAAACACTATGGAATAATAACCCACAATCAACATTTTCACAAGTGTTAGGCGGGGAAATAAATTATTCTACACAATCAATAAAAACATCCGTCAAAGTCGAACAAATTTTCCAAACCAATTTACATTATTTCGATTCAGAAGGGCTTCCTAACAGGTTGGATCAATTGGCGATTCTGATAGAACCCTGTATCGATCTAAAATTAAGTGTTTTGCATATACAAAACAGGTTGTCATTACAATATATAAATGAAGAAAAAAATATTCTGGGACTCCCTAACTTAATGGGAGATCATGCGATTTTCATTGAAGATAAATGGTTCAAAAACCGGATGCATTTGAATTTGGGCGTAAAAGTTCTTTGGAAAACCAGCCATAGAGCATCATATTACCTTCCGTACACTCAAGCATTTATACCTGCTGGTTCGAATATTGAACTGGGAAAAGAATACAGGATTGATCCATTTTTTGTCTTCCGGGTTAAATCTTTTAAATTTTATGTACGGGGGGAAAACATGAATCTAATTTGGAATGACGGTCCCCTTTACGATGTCCATAATTATCCCTTAATGGACCCTACTGTAAGACTGGGTATTGAATGGGTATTTAGGGATTAATTATATTTTAAAAGTATTATCAACTAATCTTAACATATTTTCCCTTTATAATTATCCAACGACTGCAAAGGACTCTTACAGAACAATGTTAACCAGAGAATATCCCTAATCATCTATACGAAAAACCTGTCCTCTTTTAGTCTTATCTATTCGATTTTGATCGATATTCAGATTATTGCATAATCCTCTTACTAATATTCCATCGATCATTACTTCATCCGAATCATTTGATAACAGGCAATGAGTAATAGAAACTTTTTCGGATCGAACTACTTCTATCCCACGAAAATTGGAGTTAAGAATATGAGATGTATTGATAGAGACCCTATTGCTTTGCTCAATTTCCAAAGCCCCTCCCCTATCAAGCCCCCCTCTGTTAACCCCTTCTAATATATTGTCACTAAATATGATGTCCCGGCACAACAGCAAACGGATTCCTCCTTTACATGTAATATTGTTCTTAAAATAGTCAGTGTTGTGGTCAAACACATTGCCCTGAATGACTATATTTTTCGAAGACTCAATTGACATATGTCGATTATACCCACGTATAAAGGTATTACCAGTAATGCTGACCCCCTTCACGTTTTTTAGTTTAACCAGTGTCTCTTGATTACTAATATGGTTCCCTGTAATGCTCAATAAACCGATCTTGACGCTGTTATCCGGATTTCCCTTAAAATTGATATTGGACCCTCCTGGGCTTTCCATAGCCTGAATATTATTCCCCGATATAGTGCCTTCCCGAATACTTCCTTTCTCTGATATATCAAAATATAGATCAGCTGAAGGAGTTTCGGAATCTGCGTCAAAATTGTACTCGATATCATTCCCTACGATCTGAATGTTTCGTATTTCTGAATTACGTATTACAATTCCACCGAATTTACAGTAACTAATATGATTGTCATTAATATTAATTTGATGGATATTAACTTCATCCAGAAACACTCCGATTTTCCGACAGTTATATATATGATTACCTAATAATAAAACATTTCGGTTTCGATTTGATAAATGAATTCCATAACGAACATTCCGCAAAAGACAATTTCTAACAACAGGTTGCATAAGGCCAATTAATTGAATTCCGTCCGATTCTTCGTGTTTACCGACAATCTCGAGTGATTCAATAGTGCAAAACTTTTCCATTGCCCACACCCGGTCTCCTACGGAAGCAGGCAATGCCGAACCTTCGTGTGTACCACGGATGATAAAGGCAGCCCCTGAACCTTCCATTGCAATGGTTGAAGCACCCGCAGCTCCCTTAATCACTAATGGACCATACTTTTCCAATTCAATTTCGATGCTTTTAGAAATCCTATATGTTCCTTTACTAAAGAATAATTCTCCATCTTCTGCTGCATGAATCGCAGTAACAATCGCTTCGGTATCATCGGTCACACCATCGCCTACCGCACCAAAATCTTTAACGCTAGTAGCTTCAATGCGTCCATAAATTATACATATAGCTATGACAACTATTCCTCTAATATGTAACAAATTTGATATTCTGAACATAGTACGTAAAAATTTATCAAACAATAATACCGTTTCCCACTGTGAGGATCCAGAAAAAATTTTAAAATCCATCAACATTCCTTAGATAGGGAATCCTGCATTTATCCTAGTTATCCATATTACTCAGGAAAGGGATATTATATCAACCTTGTTCTTCCGTGACACATTACCCTTATTCATTACCACTAAAACACTGATGTCACATTTTGACGACCACGGAATTTCCTATTCCATTTGATTTTCTAATATTTCATTACTCTGCAAAATAATGACTAGTTTATTATTGATTTGATTTCTTAATTTTTATCAGTACATAAAAATGAAAAATATAATTTCAGCTTCAGACTTTCGAGATTTTTGACAAAAATATGACCCACCGACTGGGGGTGAGGTTTAGTCTATTCGGCCAAAATGTTGTCTAATAAATTCGAAAGTACCTTTAGCATTTATCTCATGTACGCCATTAAAGTATTCGATTGATGTATTGACAGGAATATTCAATTCATCGTAAAGCCGCCTGACTTTTGCATATTCAAAAGCTACCCATTCATCAATGCCCACCCCATCACGATGTCCCCGTTCCACCATAAATGGCCGCGGGGCTATAAGCGCTGCCATCTCGCCGTAATTAAAGGTACTCCCAAGATTAAAATCAAACATTTCATATTCCGGAACAAATATATAGCTGTTTGGCCAGTCGGTCGTAGCGTTTTTCCAGATCCATTCGTTAAAATCCCCGGAGCAAACGGACAGACTATATCCTTCTACAAGGGCCGGAACCCTGACCGCGACCTTACCTCCCCAGGAAAGCCCATAGAATCCTATTCTTTCGGCATCCACCCAGGGTTGCATCATCAACCATCGGAGCAGCGTTTCATGTTGATTTAAAATAATAGAAAATACAGATAATCCAAGGGGATTCGCTTTTCGTTGTATGTCCCGGTACGGATGTCCGCCACGCCACGGGAAATGGGGTGCAAATACAATATAACCCTCTTCCACCAATTGGGTGGCAAAGGCCTTGTAAGTAGTGCTGTTTGGGTCCATCACCACTTCCGGAAGGCCGCTTCCACCATGTTGAGCCACGATCACAGGCCGCTTTTCGCCTTCTTTCAAATTCTTTGGAATGAGCAGGTATCCCCACATCATGACGCCCGGCAGCACATCCAATGTAACCTCGTACCCCGCCCAGTCGTCTTCGTTGAATATTTGCCTGGAATGCGGGTTGAGAGGAAGCTGACTCGCAGGAATACGACCAATTACATCGTTCCATAATTTATCCCGGAAACCATCCATATTTTCCTTCCATTGAGTAGGATTGGTAACCGTCGTCTTATCCCAAAAAAACGTATCCCGTACATGCCGGGATTTATGGATGAGTTGCTGCGTATACTGTTCCAGTTGGAGAACCTGGCGAAGTTGCCTTTCCCGGAAATTAAAATCGGTCAAATGAACTTTGGGAATGGTGCCATTTGGAGTTATACCCCGGATATCCGTTCCCAATGCATTCAGAAATGCGAGCAAACTTTTTTGGCTCACGGGACCGGTAGTTTTTCCGTTATCGTGAGTAAATCGAATGGATTCGCTGTATTTACCTAATAATTCTCTGGCTCTGGTCACTTCCTGAATCAGGTCTTCAAATGATGGGGTCATTATTTTGCCCGGGGCTGCAGATTCAGTAGTCCTCGTTCCGCCCTTGCTTTTCCTGGGAGGTGGAGGGCCTGTAATTACCGGCGATTCCGCATATTCGACAATCAACTTTCGGGGAGCAATTAACCGGGTAATTTCCGCATCACCAAATTCATGTAGCAATCCAAACACATTGCGATAAATGGGCTCCTTCCACAAATCTTCACGCTTCCCGAAATATCCACTGATCAAGGCTGCATCGATGCGGGTATCGATTGCAGAACTGTATAAACCCAGCAACCCGCCTTCGCCCCAGCCCACTACTCCTATTGGAATTTCACGTTCACGGTTTTGTATTTCAAACCAATGGATCGCAGCTATTATTTTTTGCACTTCATACCCAATAATATGGCGACCGAAGGTATAGGACTGTCGGTATATCCATTCACGGTGAGGTTGGTTTGTGTGCCGAACTAATCGTTCATTACCGGACAGACTGTCAGTCCGGTCGACGATCGTAGGAATAACCACCTGGCATCCTGTCTCGGCCAGATGCCGGGCATATTGTAATTCAGCAGGAAGGCCGGGTACCAGCCCCACCAGAGATTCTGGAGTTTGATCAGCATCCGGAATGGCCACAATTCGTGCTTTCGGGTCATTCTTCGGCTGTAATAGAAGCCCTTCTCCATATACTTCCCCATATAAATGCCATCGGACAGCATAGGCAATAAAATAATGATTTTCAGCCACCTTAGCTGATACAGTAGTTGTAGACACATATTCCATATCAACATCCGGGTCTAGCGAGTCTGCAATACCTATAATGCTGGCAAAGGACTTCCTGTTTTCAGTGATGGAATTTTCAAAGGCTTGCTTGCCGGAAAAATCAACATCCCAGAATTCCTTACGATTCTCAAGTGAAGCCTCAATTTTCCGGTCAAAATAGTCATTGATACCCCGGAGCATTTTATCCGACATATTTGCCGTGTCTACCATCAGCTGAGTACCTTCCAGGCTGGAATTCCCGTTTTCCCAAAAGTGTGTTTGGGCCATAGAAAAGCTGCTTAGAAAACCAAACAATATTATCAAAGTAATTTTATTCATTTAATTAAAGTGTTATTGCGAACTATAATCACCAATCATATATTCTGTTATATATTCCAGGTCAAGTAAACATACTGAAGCTCCCTTGTTTACTTTTCCAAAATGAAAAAATAATAAATGTTTGATTAGGCACTACCCCATCAACAAAATAACATTCTTGAAACCAATATTTTGCAAAAACATTTCAGGACTATCTTTTTAATAAGTCATCTAAAAACTTATACGTGCCGTCTTCATTAATCTCATGTTTTCCAACAAAAAATTCTTTTCGCAGTTTCTGCAAATTTCCTGTTAATGCATAGTGTTTGCGGACTTTACCGAATTCATAATTAATCCACTCCACGCTACCGATCCCATCAAAATACCCATACTCCACCATAAAACCCCTCGGGGCAATCAATGCCGCCATTTCCGCATAGTTGAATGTTTGTCCAAGATTCCATTCTGAGATCTCATATTCTTTGGTAAAAACATAGCTGTACTTCAATTCAGTAGACACGTTCTTACGAACCCATTCATTAAAGTCCCCACTGCAAATGGACAAAGCATACTCTTCTAAAACCGCAGGAATACGCATAGCACTTTTTCCCCCATACGATAACCCGTAAAAACCTATTTTATCCGGGTCTGTAAAGTCAAGTCCCTGGAGCCATTCCAAAATTCATTGATGCTGTCCTATAATTATCGAAAATAAAGAATATCCCAGGGGGTTGGCCATACGTTGCAATATCCGGAAATCATCTTCACCCCGATAAGGGTTGTGTGGAGCAAAAGTCACGTATCCGCGTTCTGCCAATTTCGTTGCAAACCCCTTATAAGTCTGAAATTTATCGAAATTTGGATCCGTATTTACCACATCCGAAGGCAATCCTTCCAGGCCGTGCTGACAAACTACGACAGGAAGCTGTTCCCCTTCCTTTATATCCATTGGCACTGTCAACAAACCCCATGCAAACACCTCCGGCCATACTGGTAATATCACTTCATAACGTCGCCAGACTTTATTGGATTCTATCAGGCGGGCGCGTATTTCCAGCGGTTCTGTCGGATCCGGTAGGCGTCCCAGTGTCGACCACAAATTTTCCCGCAACGCTGCTTTTGCACCCCTTAGGTCCATCCCTTCCTTTTGATTCAACCGTTCCCAGAAATACCCTTCCCGGATACGTTCACAAGTATCCAATACCCCTTGGTAATATGATTCCATATTGCGCACCATTCGTCTTTGACGATCTTTGGCAGAAACCCAGTTCCCGGGTACATATGTATCTATTTTACCGTCCCACAATTGTTCTTCTAAATCCAATCCTGATAAAAACCGATCTATTGCCTTTTTCGAAAAAGCCTTCTCATCGCCCTCTTCCATTGCATTCACCAACTCAACTTGACCTTCACTACCTGCACACCACCGTAAAGCTCTTTGGAATTCTGACTCAACTTCCGTTAAATCCGGTGTCCGAATAGTTCCGGGTGCTGCTCCTCTGCGGCCATCACGGACCGCAGGAGGACCTGAAACCTCCGGAAATAAACAATGTTCTATTGTTAAATAATCAGGCATATGCAAGGCCGCAACTTCAGCATCTCCCATTTCCCTGAAAATTCCGAATGTATTCCGATAAATCGGTTCCTGATAAGTATCAGACCTGTTTTCAAAATATCCGCTTACCAAAGTCGATTTCACACGGTCGTCAATTGCACCCGCATATAATGCCAAAAGTCCTCCCTCTCCATAACCCGCGATCCCGATCGGAATTTCAGAATCACTCTCCGAATTCTTCTTTTGATACCAATCCACCGCACTTAATATCTTTTGGACCTCTTCTCCTATAATGTGACGCCCCAATTCATAACTCTGCCTGTACAACCACTCTCTGTGCGGTTGATTCGTATACCTCCCTAATATTTCACTTCCTGAAAATTGGTCCGAACGATCTATTAACACGGGGATCAATACTTCAATACCCGATTTGGCCATACGGTAGCCTAGCCCTTTGAAATTCCCGGGGCCTTCTTCCATTCCTGCCAATAACTCCGGAATCATGTCTGCATCCGGGATCAACACTACACGTGCCTTAATTTTCCCCTCCGGACGTAAATACAAACCTTCTGAAATCATCCCACCATACACATTCCAACGAACCGATTGTATAATTACTCCTCCGAAAGTCGTTGAATAGGGTGAAAGCATATAGTTTTCCATTCCCTCCATAGCAGGAATCTGGCGATCAACCGTAATCCCTAATCTTTCCTTCAAAAATTCGCGCTGATCCGCTTTAAAAGACTCCCAATTACCGACATCCTCCCGAGCCCTTTCCCATTTTCTCTTCCTTTCTTTAACGTCATTTTTTATCTTTTCACGTAAAAAACTATTTATTCCCGATACCATCTTCACAGACCAATCCCCTTCTTCTTCCAACACCTCGCATTCGAAAGGGAACTCTGCGTTTTCCTGCCCCTGGCACAAATAGAAATTAATAAGAACCAACAAAATGCTGCAAAAAGATCTCATCGAAAGAAAGTTTAATTTTTCATAATATACGCAAATAAATCTCTGACTTCCTGATCACTGAGACTGCCTAACAACCCCTCAGGCATCAGTGATTGGCCCTGGGCTTCCATCGTTTCGATTTCATTCATGGAAAACGGAATTTCTTCCCCACCATAAGGACGCAATGTAATTCCATTCTCACTTCGTGAAGTCAAAAACCCCGACAACACTCTTCCATCACGAGTCTTTACTTTATAGGTAACATAACCTTCCCTTATATCTGCACTGGGATCCACTACCTGTACTAATAAATAATTAAGGTTCTGGCGATCATACCCTGTCAATTCAGGTCCGATATCACCCCCTTCATCAAATAATTTATGGCATGTACCACACAAACCACGATATACCTCTGCTCCGGATAATACTTCTCCTTTGCCATTCCGGATAATATCCGCCAATTCGTGCATTCGTTTGGTTTTCTCCTCTGATGTAGTTTCTTTCACCTCCGGCCAGATTGAATATATCCTCGCATTGACCTCTTTATCTTCCAACAACTGCATTCGGTGAACCCATTCGATAGGTACATCTTCTTTGTGAACCACCATTGTTGTCTGGATCTCGTCCAGTAAAGCCTTTGACCACTCAACTCTGCTAACTAATAAACTTAATGCTGCCAAACGCAGTTCTTTATCTTCTCTCAAAATCCGAGGATAGGCTCCCAGTACCTTTTCTCCAATCTCTACCTTGTCGTATCGCTGCAGTGCACTCAATGCCTTGATTTTTACGGCCTTGGATTCTTTCAATACAGGCCTGCCAATAATTCCCAGCAATACCGGGACTGCCGAGTCATACTCCCCGGCCCCTAAAATATCAATGTATGATATTCGCTCTTCAAGATTACCCCCCGAATCTTCTACAATTTTCAAGGCTTCTTCCAGCGCCTCTTTATCTCCTTTTCTCAGGGCCATCGCCCATTCTCCTTCACCAGAAGTCCGGAATGGTGAAATAGCGCGAACCAGGTCTTCCGGTAATTCCGAAAAGTCTTTTCCACGAAGCCCCTCCTGTAATCCCTTTAATAATAATTCTCCGGATCGCTCTTCCGATACTAGTTCAAACAAAGCTCTGGCAGTATTATACGCGTCCACGCCACCTACAAGGATATACCTCTGCATCAGTCGATCCAATAATACATCCTCCACAACCGGGCGGTTCCAAATCTCTTTTCCCCGGAACATCTTTACTATCTCTCCATCGGACACCCCTACCTTCGATTCCAAAGCCCACCATATTTGCATCGGAATATCCGGATCCCCAGAATCATCGTACCCTTCCAACAAATTCCGTAATACTGGTAATGCAATTTCCCCCGGTAATCGCTTCGCTGATGCTGCCAACTGGCTTCGTACTTCAACATTAGGTTCATTCTCGCTCAAATCAATAATAGCCTCTCCCACAGCTTTTGACGCTTTTCTTTCATCGCCAACTAATCGAACGCTCCACATCCGCACGTATGGGTCCGAATGCAACAGAGCCTTTTGTATCATCTCGTCACTAAACTTCCCAATCAAATGGATTGCCCACAATGCTTCCAGGGCTGGTTGCCCGGTTTCATCTTCCAATATCCTTTTTAAGTCTTCATACATGGACTCATCCGACCGATCTCCAATTAGTTGTAGGGCTTTTTGTCGATACCACCTGTTATTATGGTATAACAATTCTACTAATTCTTCATTTGTATACTTACTTAGATCAAATTTTTCATTTTCATATTCAATATTCCTACTCTCCAGACTATAAATGCGGCCACTTGTTTTGTCCCAGGTATCCCGCGGGTCCACATGGGACAACCTGCTATCATACCAATCCGTAAAATAGACTTTCCCTTCCGGTCCTGCTTGTATGTCTATAGGACGAAACCACCGGTCCTCCGTGTCGACAATGATCTCTTCATCTATCGTCCGAAAAGATGAACCAGATGGAATTACCTTCGTCAGAACTAGATTTCCCTGCAACGGGTTCAATGCAATAAAATTCCCCTGATATCGCGAAGGTAATCCCCCCGATTCATATCGCAATAAAGAATGGGTAAACCGGACCTTCTCCCCTTCAAACGCCATATCTTCCAATTTACCAAATGCATACGGATTTGTCAGCGGGCCATGTTTGCCCCAACTTTTACCGTAGTACGCACCCTGTTTGAAATAAGGCCCTCTTCCCACTCCGTTGTACCCCGAATAAATTCGCCCTTTCGAATCCATTTCCAGGTTAAAAGTATTTCCACCTCCTTCTGCAAAAACCTCAAATATTTTCGCCGCAGGATGGTATCTCCATATCGCCTGGCCTTGAAATGCCACATTCTTCGATACTTCCGAGCTGATATTCGCCGTTGTCGTGCTGCCCTGAGCTCCGTATATCCAACCATCCGGCCCCCAACGCAGGCTGTTTGCCACCGCATGTGTATCTTCCAATCCAAATCCCTGAAGACAAACCTCCGGATCCCCGTTCGGCAAACCGTCTCCGTCTTCATCTGGATACGCCAATAAATACGGAGGGCTCAATACCCAGATCTTACCCCGTCCCAGCAATACACTCGTAGCTATATTCAGACCCGTTATCGCATCCGTTGACCGATCGTAACTGCCATCTCCGTCAGAATCTTCAAAAATCGTAATCTTATCCGCTCCGCGTACACCCTTAGGGGGAGCATCGGGTACCTTGTCAAATTGTAACCGTAAATGATTGTCCAGGCCTGTAATCTTCACCCCCTCCGGATACGGATATTGGTTGTATTGAACCACCCACATCCGCCCCCTGGAATCAAAACTGATTTCCAGTGGTTGATTCACCTCCGGCTCCGACAATACTCTCTTTATATCAATATCATTCGCTATCACAAAAGCGTCTATTGCCTCATCTGATGGAACCGGTTTTGATTCGTCCGTTAGTGCACCTCTGCCTTCAAAAGCCGCTAGTTTCTCAGCCACTTCTTCATTCTCTGCTATATCCGGGATTGTACTTGAATCATCCGCCTTTCGTTCTTCCTTGCATCCAGCCATAACAAATGAAAGTATTATGACTATCAATACAATTCGATCTTTTATTGCCATCTTTTTAGTATTTCACTTTTATAGATTACGTAATATTTCATTGACCCTTTGTTCAAAAATTTTTTGCCAACCCATTCCTAAAATACATTCACTATCCTCCTGGGCACCCCCTCTATTCTTCAATTGTTCATCTGTAGGCGCATAATATAAATACCCATTCGTATATGCAGCAACATAGGTATGCTCAAACGGAGATTGCTTTTTGATATTCAACCCTATTTCAACAGAAAGTTCTCCCGGAAATGTAACCAGTACAAAATTTCCAAGTTTTATTACATTTATTTCGGCTTCGTACCACTTATCTTGAGCAGATTCATAATTTTTCTGATGCTTCTTCAATAGTGAAAGATTGGCATTTACTACCGTTATCTCTTCCATGGCACTTATATTATCTTCATAATCCTCGACCAGAGCCTTGTTCTCCGAATCCATAATTGAAAACTCTTCCTTTCCCAACTTCTTTTCATGTAAATACAGGTGCGCATAGTACGATGGGTATTCTTCGTGCAAGTGGTACCTCAGATACAAGTCTAAGAAAGTCTTGAAATTTAAACTATTTCCTCGCAGGGACCGAATCAATTCTTCTTTTCTGGTTTCCAATGAATCGATCGTCCCGGACAGATCAGCCAAGGGTAGGCGTACAAAATCATTAACCACCTGAATAAGAGCCACATCTGAGACTTCAACTTCATTAATTTGTTCCAACACTCTGGATCCCAAAAGAACTCCCAGAGTCTCGGAATTACGCGGTGTACTTACATTCTTATATAATACGGGATTAATATCGCCTGCGCACCCCTGAAAAAAAAAGGCCATGGCACCCTCATCCAGCGTCTGCTCAACCAGTTCAGAGGCATAACCAGGATACCCCGTAGTATTATCCCTTCGTCCTCTGCTGGGAACACCTTGAATGGGGTGACATGAGTAATTGTATACCACAGCTAATATATCATCATCAAGGGTTTGTATACACATGATTCCGATTTCAGGATCAATCTTGCCTACATCTTCAACTGCGTCATCAGCAGGCATGGAATATGCATGGCGTATATCGCGTTCCTGTCCATTCTTTAGCTTAATTCTCCGATTGACCGATATCCGGTCTTCCTGGGCTTTATTGAATCCCAACGTTACCGGCTCAATATTTTCCGTGGCCCTGGCTACGGCAGATATTGTCTTTTCAATAACATCATCACTGGGAATCCCATGGCAATGGCTGGCATTAACAAAAACATTCCCGGGATCGATTTGAAAACGATCATTCAGTATTTTCCTTACGGTAGGTAGATAACCTTCTGGTATATGGCCAATTTCTTCTAAAGCCACCACATCAATAGTAATGAATACAATTCTTTTATCTGCATCCTCTAGCAACAAGGCCTTGACATAAAGAGAATCATTAGCTACCATTCCCTCCTCTAGATTTGTAATATTGGCCTTTCCTACTCCTGCACTTATCGTATTGGCCACTAAAGAACCCGAATAAAACAGGAGCCAACAAAAAACCGCAGTCATATATTGTTTAAAGGGAAATTGATGTAAAAAATTCCTTGTCCCAGCCGTTTTATCGTGTAAAATTTTCAAATTATTAAGTTTTAAATAATGAATACTACCATCTAATTTAAGCATGAATGTTTAGTAAGACCGCGGCATCCCACATCAACATAAAAACTATTGGCCAGCTACCGACTTAATTGTAACCGGGATTTTGGCTCAAATTTTGATTTACATCCAATTCAGAAATAGGAATCGGCCAATAATAATTATGGGGATAAAACCTTAAGTCTCCAATTATAATATGTCCGTCTTCATTGATATTATAAATTCCATCGTAATTATCAGGGTCGTTCGTTACCTTCATCCCGAGAATCTGACGGTCTACTTCTTCTTCAAGTAATTCCCATCTTCTCAAATCAAAATATCGAATTCCAGCTTCAAAAGCCAATTCTACAAATCGCTCCCTACGAACGATTTCTCTTAGTTCAGCTGGATTGGTCTCAGTAACCGGAGGCATGTTTACAGAATCCCGTTGTCTCACCTGATTTATAGTCATGTCTAATAAATCCTGATCGATCATATTTCCCGCTTCCAATTCTGCCTCCAACCGACTAAGTAAAACTTCTGCATATCTCATGTGGGGATAATCAGCACCATAATATTGCCTGTTTCCTTCGAATTCCCTGTCCCAAAACTTCTGTAGTATATATCCCGTGATATTGGCCCCGGTCTGACCAATCCGGGCTATAGTTGCGGGATCCCCCTGAAATACTTCACCAAACACTTCAGAATACCCTGTCAATAAAACGCTGGCATACAACCGGGGATCTCGGTTTTCAAACGGGTGAGTCGGGTCATATAAATTCGACTCTTCGATGGACTTTCCGTCAGTCATTAAAAATTCATCAATAAAATGTTGAAAAACATTACACGCATTGAATCCACCATATAAAGAACTTCTAATGGTATGTTGGGACATTGCTTCGCCAAATTCATTCTCCATATACTTATTGACAAAGATGAATTCTCTATTTACTTCCCCTTCATCTTCAAAGAGTTGTTTGAACCGAGGATCAATCTCATATCTTCCCGATTCCATAATCTGCTGAAAAGCATCAGCTGCTTCCGACCACCGTTTTTCCGCCATCAAAACGCGTCCCATTAAAGTCAAAGCTGCTCCTTTTTCGATTCTTCCGTCTTCCGAATCCTCTCTTTCCCAGGGTAATTGATTTATTATGGTATTCAATTCTTCCAGGATAAAAGTTTTTATTCCCTCCGCAGAAGACTGGGCTATGGAATTAGCCTCTTCAAAGGTCAGCGAATGGTCGGCTAGGGGAACATTTCCAAATGTCTGACTTAACCAAAAATAACTATATGCCCGCAAAAAACGAACCTCAGCAATCATTTGATTTTTTTCAGATTCATCCATGTCCACATTGTCTATATTCTCCAAAAAATAATTGGCCCGGCTAACATGAACAAACAGTTTTCGCCACATAGTGGTTAAAGAACCGTGTGTCGGCTCAATTTCTACATCACGGGACCAGGCAAAAGTTCTCCAGCTTGCATAGCCAGCATAAGCGGACATCCAAATCATGGATTTATCCAGGTTATTAATTCGTTCTCCCCATCGCTCTGTATAGGTATTATACACCCCCATTAATGCCCGGTGGGCATCATCTTTCGTCTCCCAAAATATGGCTTCGCTTATTTCATCTTTGGGATTTTCACTGAGAAACTCATTACTGCAACCCATAAGAGAAATTCCAAAAATAAATACCAAATAAGAAAATTGAAAACGTATATATTTTACTTTATTCATTGTAAGCTTATTTTAAAATTGAAGGTTAATTCCCAAACTCCACACTCTTGTAATCGGATAATAATTCACGGCTTGTCCACCTCGGGTTTCCATTTCAGGATCCCAACCAGGATAATAATTATTCAGGCTGAATAGATTTTCACCGTGAAGATAGATCCGGAAGTGGTCAATATTACTGTTTTCCAAAAACCGGTTCAGAAGATTGTATCCAAATTGTACATTTTTCAATCTTAGAAAGCTACCATCCCGTGTCCAGTAATCAAGATTGACTTCCCAGGGTGCCGAATGCCCCGAAGCTTCCAACCGGGGATATTCCGCATTGCGATCCGGATTATCTGCAGTCCACCTATTATCAACGTGCCATTGCTGTATATTCCCAAAATTATTAAATGCCTGTTCATCTCCCTGGATTAATGTCTGATAACCTCCCAGGCCCTGTAACTGAACAAAAAAATCAAAGCCTCTAAAGTCCCCTGATATTCCCATACCATAATTATATTTAGGGAATTGATTACCTATAATTTTCCGATCGTATTCTGAATTTATATTTCCATCGGGCACACCATTAGGTCCGCTTATATCCTTAAATCGTGGAAAGCCCGGTTTAGCTACATAATTTTGGGTCGCATAACTTTCTATATCTGCTTGATCCAGGAAAAGACCATCTGTCTCATACCCGTATATTGAGGCCAACGATTCACCTACAAACAAGCCTTTGGCGATATCCCTTTCCACCCCGGCTAGAGATAATACTTTATTTTGATTGATTGAAAAATTGGGTTGAATCTTAAAGTTAAAATCCCCTATTGAATGGCGATATCCCAATTCAAACTCTACACCTTTGTTTTCAACTTCTCCTGCATTTTGTTCCCCTACCGACATACCCAAAACCTGGGATACAGAGAGTTGATAGAGAATATTGTCGGTCCTTTTATAATAATAATCTGCATTAAAACTGAATTTACCTTTGAAGAAATCAATGTCGATTCCTCCATTAGTAATTTTAGTAGTTTCCCAGGTAATTCCTTCAAATGGCAAGTTGGTAAGTTGAACCCCCGGAAAAATGCTTTCTGAAACACCTAACGGATATACAGACCCAAGACTCAACGTCTTCTGATATGGGTAAATTCCAATTTGCTGGTTTCCTAAAATACCGTAAGAAGCCCGGATTTTAAAATCATCTATCCAGGGCACCTGAAAGAAAGACTCCTCAGATAAACGCCATCCGGCTGAGAAAGAAGGAAAAAATCCATACCGGTTATTTTCTTCAAATCTAGAAGAACCGTCAAATCTCAAATTTCCTTCAAATAGATACTTATCTTGTATATTATATGTGGCCCTTCCAAAATACGATACAAGTTTCCAGGTAGTCGCATTTTCTGAATTATTATCATTTTCAGTGGAACCTGCATCCAAAACATACAATTGCGTACTTGGGAAATTGTCCCGATAACCTCCGATACTTTCATAATTATTAGTAATAACGGAAAAGCCTGCTAATACATTAAAGTAATGACTACCGATCGATTGGTCAAAATGCAATACCGATTCGTACATTAATTCATTACTATTAGAGTAGCCAATTTCTGATTGGGTCGGTCCAAAAGACCAACCGGGAGCCGCCACAAATTCAGCTCCGAATAAACGGTTTTTTCTATTAGCCCACTGATAGCTTACCCTGTTATTGAATTTCAAGGAACTTAAAATATCCCACTCAAGGGAAATATTTGTATTAAAATTGGTATTGCGGGTTTCTCCGAAAGACTTGCTATCCAAATGAGCTTCTGCTACTGGATGTCCCTGAATAATTCCATAGGTACCATCAGATTTTTTGCCTGCTACACTTGCATTATAATGATTAGCAGCCTGGATGACACCTGACATATCCACAGTGCGGGCGCCATCTGTCGCAATCCCTGCCGGACGTTCATTTAAAGACTGGTACCCGAAAAGTTTTATATTGAGATTTAAATTATCTTTTAATCGACTATTTACATTCAGTTGCAAATCATACCGGTCATATTCGTTCCTTCGCACTAAACCATTTTGCTTCAAATACCCAGCAGAAAACAAATAAACAGCCTCCTCAGTACCACCCCGAAAAGTCAAATTATGCTTAGTTTGCAAACCATTCCCGGAATTAAACAAATCTTCCAAGTGACTCTTATTCGGATAATCATCCGGTGAATCACCACTTTTAAATTTTTCAATTTCTTCCTGAGTATAGACGATACTCTGCCCTTCATTGGCCCTTGATTCATTAATCATCTCTGCATATAACCATGAATCCACATAATTGGGAAGTTCAGTAGCCTCCTGTTTACCTATATACGAATCATAGCTTATTTGTAATTCTCCCTTTTTCCCTTCCTTGGTAGTGATTAAGATGACTCCGTTGGCCGCACGAGCGCCATAAATAGCGGCAGAGGCTGCATCTTTAAGAACAGAAATACTTTCTATATTATTTGGATTCACTGAATTAATGGAACTGGGTACGCCATCCACCAGGACCAAGGGCTCCGTACCTGCACCGCTAAATGTTCCTAAACCACGAATTTTTAATGATGCCTGGTCCCCTCCCGGTTCACCAGATCCCTGAGTTACCGTGAGCCCGCTAGCCGCTCCCTGTAACAACTGAGATGTCTGAGATACAGTTCTTTTACTAAGTTGTTCACCACTAACGGAAGTAACCGCTCCCGTCAAATTTACTTTCTTCTGCGTACCATATCCTACGACGACCACTTCATCCAAAGTCTGTGAATCCTCCAGTAATGTAATTGTTAAATTACTTTTTCCGGTTATAGGAACTTCTTGCGTTTGATAACCTATATAAGATACTACTATTACAGCATTGTCGTCAACGTCCTCAAGGATAAAGTTACCTTCGAAATCCGTAGCAGTTCCTTTATCAGTACCCTTTACCAATACATTTACACCAATCAAAGGTTCGCCCGACTGATCTACTATTTTTCCTTTTATGATTTCCTGTGGCTCAAACCTGTTCGTCCTTTGTAACAAAGAAACGACTTTGACATTATTACTCCTTTGCCTTTGAACAGGATTTAAATATACCACAATATTCCCATTAATCTGTTTATATATCAGATTAGTCCCCAATAGTGCCTGGTCTAAAACAGCTTTTACAGTTTTCACAGAACGGGAAATCGAAAATCGATATTGATCCTTTGCTATGTATTGCCCGTAGACGAACTTTAGAGATGTTTGTTGTTCTATTTTTTGAAATAGGTCTTCGAGTGATGCATCTTTCATTTCTACCGTTATAGTAATGGATTCCAGGTCCTGACTATGAACATTGTCGGCAGTCAATAATTGGATCCCTCCAACCAAGAGTATCATATAGATTAAGCTCACCCTCATCAAAAACCTCCTTTTCCGATAGAAATCGGAATTCTTTGTAAAGATTTCGTACATTTGTTAATGTTTTTAATTGTTTTACCAAATAGCATTTAAAAATTTTCCCAAACCGCAATTTGGGAGTAAACCATCCAGGGCCGCAATCCATGGATGGTTTTTTTTTACCCGCTATACCTTTTACTTAAGCGGGTGAACCGACGAGATAAAAATGTGGTCGGATCATTAGTTTATGAACTTTTGAAGACTATGCAAATCAAAAGCTTCACATTTTTTTTATTTACATCCAATACCTCCCATAATTACTATTTTATTATTAAAAATTTCATACTCAGCATTCATGGCAAGACTAATAACTGAAATGACATGTTCGACATTTTCATTATTAAGAAATGCTCCGTTTACTAAACAATTTCTCAACTCGTCATTTTGAATTTCAATGGCTACACCGAACCGACTACTAATACGTAATGCCGCTTCCTTCATAGTCACTTTATCCAAAACAAAAAAATCGTCTTTCCAATCAATTGATTTTTCTGCATCCAAATTCTGCTTTCGAAACTCATGCGTCTCCGTATTAACAACTATTTGTTCATCAGGAACTAATTCTTCATATACTTTTTCGTCATCACCAACTGAAACTTTACCACGTGTTACAGTAACTTGCATTTCAGTTTCTTCTGGCCATGCCTTGACATTAAAAGCTGTTCCGAGAACACGTGTCTCTAAATTCCCGGCTTTTACTATAAAAGGAGCCTCAGGATTATGTAAAACATCAAAATATGCTTCTCCCGACAAATAAACTTCCCTAAGTTCAATTCCAAAACCCCCAGTGTATTTTAATTGACTTCCTTCATTTAAAAATACCGTACTACCATCAGGTAACTGGACAAATTGCTTACCTTCAAAAATCTTTTCCTGCAGAGATTCTATAGCAACATCACGACCGGTCACATCCGATACGCTTTTTTTCGTTCCCCAAAATGTAATGAATACTAGCAATAATCCAACAGCTGCTACGGCCGTTATCCAGTAAATACTGCGGTGGCTCTTTTCTGTATCTACTTTTGCATTATCAGTCCCAACTTCGGTGGGAATCCGACTTTGTATCAATTCCAACTCAGCTTTAGCATCTTCATGAGAAGTCTTATCATTATCAAAATAATCCCGAAGAAGATACTCCCATGATTCACCAATTTGATCATCGTAAATGCCACTCTCTATCATTTGCATCAATTCCCCGGTCTCGTCTTCATCAGCCAGATCGTTTTGAAAGAGATGTAATAATTCTTTAAATCGGTTATCCATTAAATTTTATTCCTGTTATATCAATGCCGGTATTAAAAACTAATTCTCCCACGACACTTTATATCAATTAACCTATCCCATAAATTAAAATAGCTGCAAAATAACAGCCTTATACTTATAAGAGTGTATTTCAAGAACTATAGGGTCAGTCTAAAATCAAAAAATATTAAATTATTTTTTTGACGTACAATAAGAAGTATGATATTCAGACATTTTCAGATATACGTTCCCTTACAAATCTGTTAGCAGCAATCATATGCTTTTTTACAGTCACAGTAGAAATATTAAGTTCGTCAGAAATCGCCTTATACGTCAGACCTTCAATCTTTGCGAGTTGATATACCTTTTTTTGTTGTGGGGGTAGCAATAAAATAGCTTCAGAAAGTAATTTTTCGAGTCCGATCTTATTAATATATAATTCGGTGCTATTTTCACTCCTTTGAATCCTATAGGACCATTCTTCCTGTGCCAACCTCTCCTGGGCTATTTTCTTTAATTGCCGAATAGCAAGGTTTTTACTAATGATGGTAATATAAGCCTTAAAATTTTCAACTTTTTGAAATTTAGTACGATCAGTCCAAATTTTAGTAAAAATTTCTTGCACTAAATCACTACCTCTTCGTTTATTTTTAAAAAATCGAACAGCAGTTTTATAAATTACCGGGCTATATCGAAAATAAATTTCTTCAAAGGCAGATCTGTCATCCTTTGCAAGAAGTTCAATTAGCTCACGATCTGAAAAATCCCTTAAATCAGACATATCCTGAAATGATTTACAGATCTAAAGTTAATAAAAAATTAATTTTAATTCAATGAGGAAAACTTAGAATGAATAAAAAAAGCATCTTTTGTGTGCCCGCATGATATAGTTTTACCATTGTTTTCAAGAGCAATAACTCAAAACATATTTCCGCTGTAAACCACTAAAATACATGTAAAACATTTCTGGTCAGGTAGTAATCAAGATCTGATTATATCCTATAATTTTAATATTTTTTGAACTCTTAGAGTACGTTTAAAATATTTAGGAACAAACCAAACATTTGTTCACCTAATTATTTTAAGGTATGTAAATAAATACTTTTTTATTTTAATTCCTACGTTAATCCTTAGGATTAGAACTTTGGAAATGTTCAACTGAGGTCACACCGAAGTCCTTCGCCTTGCTCGGCAAGTATTTGAGTACTTTTTTTAGGTCTTGTGAAAAAACCGCTGAGATTTCACAGAGATGTGGAAACCGTAGAGGTGCACAGATAATTTATTGAATTTAGAAAACCACTTCCTTCACAAGTACTGCAATCAGCAAGGTATAGTCACTATAGAAGCATTTGGCTTTCCAGCCCAACTTCTGGAACTGCTCATCCAGTTTCTACCTAGAGTTCATAATTCGGTTCGTATTGTCCTCCTTTTTCCTCATCGTAAAACTTCGCAATTATATTAATCACTTCCGAAGTATCATCTGTAATTGGCAATAAATCCAAATCCTCTTCATTTATATTGTTTTCCATTTCAAACATGGAAGTTCGTAACCAGTCTTTAAGTCCTTGCCAGTATTCCGAACCGAATAATACGATAGGAATCTTCGAAATTTTTCCGGTCTGTGTAAGTGTCAATACTTCAAAGAGTTCATCCATAGTACCGAATCCACCTGGCAATACAACAAAAGCCTGCGCATACTTGACAAACATTACTTTTCTGACAAAGAAATACCGGTGGCTCAAATTCTTGTCAATATCTATATACTTGTTGTGACCCGCCTCGAAGGGAAGTTCTATATTCAATCCCACAGAGGTACCTTTACCCATGTAAGCACCTTTATTGCCGGCTTCCATTATGCCGGGACCACCTCCCGTAATCACCCCAAATCCTTCCTGTACTAATTTGCGGGCAATTTCCGTAGCTGCTTCGTAATATTTATTATCAGGCTTGGTTCGAGCTGATCCAAAAATGGAAACACAAGGCCCTATAGCATTAAGCGTTTCAAAGCCATCCACTATTTCTGCAATAACTTTAAATAAAGTCCAGGAGTTCTCACCTTTTATCGTGCGCCACTGCTTACGGGATTTCTGCAGTGGTAGTCCATTACTGTCCGTCATACTCTACGCTTTCTTCAATTAAATCCATTAGTTAAACGTCTTTTGATCCATTTTATTCCCAGACATCTGACAACATAATTTACCAACATAGAGAGATTCTTATCTCCCGGCTTTTTAGATAAAATACTGATACTAAATATCCGTTTTACCAACTTCCTTATATCCTCTTTCTTTAAGTCGGTTACCTTAAGTCCAGGTCCCCTGTCGACATCCAATCTCCAATTCATTCTTTAAAGGTTACGAAAATGGTATCATTTCGATCAATCAATTTACCTACAAGCATTACTTCTTTATAGATTTCTTTAAGACTAATTGTATAGTTGAAAAAATCGACCTGTTTGAATACTAATTCATAAACTTCGAAAAAATCATACTCTGCAAAATTGGCTATTTTTTTTTGATTTCTTCTTTGCGTTTCATTATTTACTGGCCTATGTATTGAGGAGCAATTAATTCATAGTAAATGTTACCATTGATAAGAATTTGTCTCAATCCGGTATTGACGTTCATTATCATTTCCCAATGATTCGCATAAAAAAGTACAGGATCTAATAATTCGATCACATTTGTTGCCAGGGACTTCAAAAACAATTTATTTACACTTCATTTTGTTTCCGGTACAAACGATCCAGATAGTCCTTGGCTTCTTCTAAAGATGAAAATTTATTAATAAAGTCCTTTATTCCCGGCTTGCTATACACATCAGGATGGACATACTTCTCAACAAATTCTGCTGTTACATCTTCCCTACTTAAGATTATTAGTCGTTCAACTACATTCCTTAGTTCCCTAATATTCCCCGTCCAATTGTGCTGTTGTAGCAGTTGCACAGCTTGTTTCGTAAATTTTTTAGCCGGGTATCCATTATCCGAGCATATTTTTGTAGCGAAATACTGAACGAGTTCGGGAATATCTTCCCTCCTGTCATTCAGTGATGGAACTTTTATATTAATTACCTGTAACCGATGAAAAAGATCTTCTCTGAATTGACCATTTCTTATCTCCTTTCGCAAGTCCTTGTTGGTAGCAGCCAGTACTCTTACATCTACCGCAATCATTTTGTCACCACCTACTCGCATAATCATCTTTTCCTCTAATGCCCGAAGTACTTTTGCCTGAGCTGACAAACTCATATCCCCTACTTCATCGAGAAAAATTGTTCCTTCATTCGCTTGTTCAAATTTACCGATTCTCTGTTTGAAAGCAGAAGTAAATGAACCTTTTTCATGACCAAATAATTCACTTTCGATTAACTCTGCAGGAATTGCCGCACAGTTAACAGCTACCAAAGGTTTTTTATTCCGAGTACTTTTTTCATGGATCCAGGAAGCAACTAATTCCTTGCCAGTGCCATTGTCTCCAGTAATCAACACTCTGGCATCAGTAGGAGCTACCATTTCAATCATCTGTTTAACATGGTCCAATGATTTGGATTTCCCAATCATAGGTTGATTTGACCAGGTGGTTACTTTACGTTGCAAATCCTTCTTTTCATGGACCAGGGAAGCTTTGTCGAGGGCATTTCGTACTGTAATCAACAATCGATTGAGGTCAGGTGGCTTTGAAATAAAATCAAAAGCCCCCTTCTTTACGGCCTCCACCGCATTATCTATATTGGCATGACCGCTAATCATTATTACCGGAAGATCTGGCTTAATTTCCTGGAGTCTTTCCAACGCTTCCATTCCATCTACATTTGGCATTTTGATATCCATCAAGACTACATCGTATTGCTTTTTCTTTATTTTTGCCAAACAATCCATTCCGTCCTTTGCTTCATCAACCTCAAACTTTTCAAAGGACAAAATATCCTTAAGGGTCCTGCGAATTGCAGACTCATCATCAACTATCAGTACTCTAGCCATAAGTGTAAAAATTTAAGCCAACTATATATTATGAATTTATTTAATATGTCAAATTAAACGATTTTGGCTGTAATTTCCAAGTAATCCTATAATAATTTTGACTTGGCTGGCGGACAAATCGTGTTAAATTAAAGTATTGGATTAATCCAAGCACAATTAACAAACTGATAATCAATGGAATACATCACTACCTAGAAGCTAAAAAATGCAAGTAGATACCCTATAAGATTTGAAGTATTAGGACTTAAGTTCTTCAATAGCCATATATGCCATCAAACCAGAACTAATGTCAAAACAATCTTCGTCCACATCAAATGTTGGGGAATGCAACTGAGATTGTATTCCTTTCGATACATTTCCTACGCCCAATCGATAGAAGCAGGATTTTGCCTCTCTGGTATAGTACGCAAAATCTTCAGCAGTCATTTGAATAGGCAGTTCAACTACATTATCACCGCCTAAAAAGTCTATTGCAAGAGCTTTCAGTCGTTCCGTCGTTTCCGGATCATTAAACAGGTAGGGATACCCTTTTTTAATCTCTACTTCTACTTCAGCCCCCAAAGCTCTTGCAGTATACATGGCCGTATCCTTGATCAATTTATGGGCCTGGGCCCTCCATTTTTCATCCATGGCCCTGAAAGTACCTTCCACATAGACCTTTTCGGGTATCACATTCGTGGAACCCCCATCTGATGCAATTTTTCCGAATGTAAGGACAGTAGGTTTTGCGGGATTCGCCCTACGACTAATAATTTGTTGCATCGCAACAAGAATATGAGAGGTTGCAAGGGTCGTATCAATACAGTCATGTGGAAGTGCTCCGTGCCCACCCTTTCCTTTTACATGTAAAAACAACTCATCCGTAGAAGCCATATACATACCACTTTTGAAACCTACTTTACCTACTTCCAGGGGAGGATGAACATGCTGTCCCACAACTATATCCGGCTTAGGATTTTGTAGCACTCCATCTTTAATCATTAAGGAAGCACCCCCTGGTAATCTTTCTTCCGCCGGCTGAAAAATCAATTTTACCGTGCCATTGATTTCTGCTTTGTTTTCCATTAATATTTTAGCTACTCCTAAAAGAGAAGTGGTATGCACATCATGGCCACAAGCATGCATAACGCCTTTTACCTTAGAAGCATATGGCTTATTGGTTTTTTCTTCAATAGGAAGGGCATCCATATCTGCCCGCAACGCAACTGTCTTCCCAGAATCGCGGCCTTCAATATGAGCAACTATTCCGTATCCTCCTATATTGGATTTATATGGAATCCCCAAATCATCCAGCTTTCCAGCAACGAATTTGGAAGTTTCTTTTTCCTGAAAAGATAACTCCGGATGTTGGTGAAGATATCTTCTAGTTGCTATCAAATCGTTTTTAATAGTTTTATTTAAAGCAGATATATTTGCACTAATATTACTCATAATTCTAATTTGTATTAATTGTTTTCAATCGTTGTTTACTTTAATTATAAATGTGACTACATTGTATTTCCCGATCAATTTCTTAATCATCCTAACAAGGACCATGATCCTTGCTTTTGGAAATACTTTCTTGAATCCGATATGATTGCCCCTGGCTGTCCCTTTCAACCGAAGACAAAATATAGCCTTTTCTTAGGTCTGAAAGCCAAAATATGGGGTCTTCACCCGTTTTCTTCATAATTTTTATTATTTGAGAAAAACTCAGGCTATTCGTATCCAAGATCACCGTATATCCTTTTTCATTCCAAAGAAAAGGAATAATATATCTCAAGGCAATTATGTCGGAGATTTTCTCATTTGAATCATCCACTCTTTGCAGATCCTGAAACAAGAACTGCCTCTTTAATAGATTAAGATGCTCTTCCGTATCTGATAGTAACAGGGTTTTCCCAAATTGAGGTGATTTTTCTACAACCTTATAATTGCTTGTGTTTTTTTCAGTCACTTTATTCCAGTACCGTTTAATTCTTAGTATGGTATTTACAGCACCTAACAAAAAAGTCGATTCTAAATTCCCATAGAGTTCACCCCTGTATTTTTCAATAAAAAGTTTCATAGAAGAAAAGAAGGTATCGGTATATTCCACCAAACTCTTTTTTGTACTTTCCCCTTTAAAATGAACGGCCTTTAGTGCCCCATTATACCATATCTTATATCCCAATTTTTTAATCCTATAACTAAGGTCTATATCTTCAGCATACATAAAAAAACGTGGATCAAATCCATTCAATGTATACAGAATATGTTTCCTTATCAACATAAATGCACCAGGCAGGACTTCAATTTCCCCTATCTCTTCGTATTCAATTTCCGGTGCATAATATCCGTTGAAAAAAGATATTTGCGGAAATCGGTCAGATAGCCCTGAAAACTTGCAAATAGAGGACCATAATGTAGGTATGGATCTCTTTGATTCTCTCAATATTCCTCCTGTCCCATCGATTAGACATACTCCCAACGCTCCTGCATCTTCTCTTCGATTCAAAAAATCAATACTTTGAACAAGCATATCCTCCGGAATAATTGTATCGGGATTTATAAATAAAATAAATTTTCCTTGAGCTGCCTCTAATCCCTGATTACACGCTACACCAAACCCCACATTCGTTGAATTCAACATCAGTTTCACGTCCGGATAATTCATTTTCAAATACTCAACAGAACCGTCTTCCGAACAATTATCAACAACGATAATCTCACCTGACAACAATCGAACCGACCGAATCAATGAATCCAGACACAGACTCAAATAATCCCGGACATTATAACTGACAACAATTACCGAAATATCCATACTTAGCCTTCTCCATTGAAAATATTTTGAACGGGTAATCGAGAGTGTATAGCTCTTCCAAGTGTAAATTCATCAGCATATTCGAGCTCACCACCAAATGATACTCCCCTGGCAATTGCGCTAATTTTCACATTATCCCTAAACTGTCTCGATAGATAAAATAAGGTTGTATCACCTTCGATTGTTGAACTAATGGCCATTATCAATTCATTAATTCCTTCTTCTTCGACTCGGGTCATCAAGGATGAGATATTCAATTCTTCGGGGCCAATACCATCTATGGGAGAAATCAATCCACCTAAAATATGATATTTTCCCTGATATTGTCCCGTCTCCTCAATCGCAATTAGATCCTTAACAGATTCTACTATACACAAAACTCCAGTATCACGTTTAGGGTCAATACATATCTCACAAATATCATTGTCAGAAAAATTGCCACAATGCTTACAAAATTTAAGATCACTTTTCACACTTTCAAGGGCTTTTACAAAGTCTGGAATCATTTCATAACGATTATTGGCCAGATGCATTGAAAGACGTAAAGCAGATTTTTTGCCTATACCCGGTAATTTTCCTAAAACTTCAGTAAGTTTCTCTAAACTATTCGGTAATCTGTTCATTTTCCAAAAATAACATTTTCTTTATGCTATTCATTGAAAAAACTTTTATAATTGTTTACTTATATTTGTAGCTTGTATATCATAAATTGAAATAATAACAAAAAATATGGCAGAAGTAATTCGAATGCCGAGGATGAGTGACACCATGGAAGAAGGTGTCATCGTAGGATGGCTAAAACAAGAAGGAGATACGATTGAACCCGGAGATGTATTGGCAGAAGTAGAGACAGACAAAGCAACCATGGAACTGGAAAGTTATCAGGAAGGTACACTCCTGTATATCGGTGTAAAAGAAGGGCCGGTACCTGTTGACTCTGTCGTAGCTATCATCGGAGAGGAAGGCGAAGATTACAAACCTCTACTCGAAAAAGTAGAAAATGAAGGAAAATCTTCCGAAAACGAGAAAGAAGAAAAAGAGGAAGAAAAAGAACCTACTGAGTCATCAAAAGCCCAGGAAGAATCGACTTCCCAAGAAAAACAGAATACTACTGCTGACACCTCAGGAGATGATCGCTTAAAAGCTTCTCCTCTGGCCAAGAGGATTGCCTCTGATAAAGGTATTGACCTTCAACAAATTCAAGGATCGGGAGATGGAGGTAGAATTATTAAAAAAGACGTAGAAGCAGCTGCACAATCTGGTCAGGGGATAAAATCCGTTACAGCACCAGCAATGGCAATTCCATCCGGAGAAGATGAGACAGTTACAGTATCCCAAATGCGCAAAGCAATAGCTCGTAGATTAGGAGAGAGTAAATATAGTGCACCGCATTTCTACCTTACGGCAGAACTGGATATGGATAAAGCTGTAGAAGCCCGAAAAATGATCAATGAGGGTGAAGAAGTCCGTATTTCTTTCAATGATATGGTAATTAAGGCCGTTGCCATTGCTCTTCGCAAACATCCCTATGTTAATGGTTCATGGAACGGCGACAAAATGACTTTGCACGGAGACGTGAATATTGGTGTCGCTGTAGCTGTAGATGAAGGATTGCTAGTTCCTGTAGTTAACAATGCTGACTATAAATCTCTCTCTCAGATAAAAGCGGAAGTAAAGGAATTAGCAGGAAAAGCCCGCAATAAAAAACTCAAACCCGATGAAATGGAGGGCAGTACTTTTACTGTGTCCAACCTTGGCATGTTCGGAATTGACGAATTTACAGGAATTATTAACCCACCTAATTCATGTATTTTAGCAGTAGGGGCAATTAATAAAAAACCAGTTGTCAAAGACGATCAAATTGTTGTAGGAAATACTATGAAAATAACATTATCCTGTGATCATAGAATAGTAGACGGTGCCGTAGGAGCTCAATTTTTACAAACGTTGAGATCTTATCTTGAAAACCCTATGAAATTACTTCTTTGATCAGCCAATAGAAAATAAATTTTTACAGGCTTTGTGGGATTCTATCACAAAGCCTTTTTTTATATAAAACTCATTCAAAACATATAAATAAAAAAAGGCAATATTCTCCGAAGAAAATACTGCCTTTCCGCTTTTGAAAATTCTTTATACAACTACAAGACGTGAACGAACGTCCTGTCTTGTTTTCCTTTTTTAAAGGTAACTGTTCCATCAGATAATGCAAACAAGGTATGATCTCTTCCCATTCCTACGTTATTACCTGCATGAAATTTTGTTCCTCTTTGGCGAACAATAATATTCCCGGCAATGGCAGCCTGGCCACCAAATAATTTCACACCTAATCTTTTACTGTTACTATCGCGACCATTATCCGTACTACCTACACCTTTCTTATGTGCCATGGTTCAAATATTTTTTAGTTATGCAATTTTGTCAATTTTCAATCGGGTCAATTGCTGACGATGTCCGTTTTTACGGCGATAACCCTTTCTTCGCTTTTTCTTAAAAACAATTACTTTATCGTCTTTCAAATGTTCCAGGACCGTAGCAGAAACATTTACATCAAGCTGGGGGGCACCCACAGCTACATCTCCATCCTGACTGGTAAGAAGCACATCTTCGAAGGTAACTTCATCGCCTTCTTTGGCATCCAAACGGTGGACATACAACTCCTGGCCTTCCGTCACTTTAAATTGCTTACCCGCTATCGATACTACAGCAAACATATTATTTGAATTAAAATTGATTAATTTATTATTGGGCTGCAAAGATAAGGAAAGCTTTGTAATAAACAAGGAGATAAGTAAATATATTTTGGCAAAGACACTTCTGAAACGGATAATTATCAATCAAGTCCGGTTGTAAACATACAACTTCTATAAATTACAACTTATAAAAAAAAGCAAGGTACATCCCTGCAATCCGTTTATTCGAAGGAAAAAGATTTATGAGACCGCCGACATCACTCCTTCAATATAACTGTATACATCTTCCGGAATCTGCTTTCCTTCCACTTCCCTTTTAGCGTTTTTTTTCCCCAATCGTGTAATTACCAAATCCATAGAAGGAATAACAATTACATATTGCCCCAAATGTCCCCTCATCATGTAGAAAGGATATTCATAATGTAAATCCAACCAAAGTCCATACCCATATTGAGGGCTTTCCAAAAACGCTGGACGCGTCATCAAATCTACATATTCTTCATCCAATATGATCTTATTATCCCATTGCCCCTTCTGTAATAGCAATTGCCCCAATCTCAGAAAATCACGGGCCGTAGCATTGATGCAGCAATACGCCCTTTCCATGCCCACCGACTCATCAATCATCCATTTGGCATCTGATTCCATACCCAACGGACTCCAGATCTTTTTTGTTAGATATTCACTCAACGTGCAGGGTAATACTTCCGACAATACCATAGCCAGTAATTGTGTATTTCCACTGAGATAAGTAAATGATTTACCCGGATCTTCCTTTATTTTTCTACCTAGAATAAGCTTATTCAATTGATCTCCGTAGTAAGCCTGCGTAGTTACATTAAACGGTAAATAGTACTCCTCTTGCCAATCCATCCCAGTACTCATCCTCGCCAGGTCTCCTACCGTGAGACGGCTTCCTTTCCCTTTACTATACACGGGAAAATAATCAGAAACATTTGTTTGCAAACTCTCGATAAAACCATCTTTTATAGCACACCCCAAAAGCATAACTACTACCGATTTAGCCATAGAAAAAGAGTTGGATAGTGTACCAACCTGATGTCCATTCCAGTATTTCTCAAAAATTAAAAGACCGTCTTTTGCTACCAAAAAAGCCACTGAATCCATTTTTCCCAAAAGTCCAATATATGCATCTTCTATTTCAAGAATATCATTGGAATCGGTCTTGGGAAATGAAGATGGATGAACTGAATAAATGTCCCGAACCGGAAAATATTTATAGTCATCAATGGAACTTGTCTTTCGTCCTCGTAACAAGGTAAGCCGGATCGCTCTAAAAATATATTTGTGATAAACACGCAGATATAAATAGATAAGAATAAAAATCCCTAAACTAACTATTATTAACCATACTATTCTATCCACAAAAATAAATTTTCATATTATATCAATAGAAAACACAATATAATTTCACTATATTAGAAGACCACACCTCACATTCTTAAAGCAATCACAAATATCGTTCACTTAATAAGTTTATTTTCTGGTTATTTCAGAATATAATATCATCATCATGTCGTTTCCAATTTCCTTAAAAGTCTATATTCAGTATAAAATTGATCCATCCATCACTCTGGATCAAAACTATATTAAAGTTTTGCTTTTATCTGTGTTTCTTTCTATTCTATTTACTTCAACGCTCTATTGCAAGGTAAAAAATAATTGGAGTAGCTGCTTCCTGCGGACAAAAACTACTACAACCGATACTATGTGCGACAAATTAATCTTCAGGGATGCCAAATTAACTTTTACTTTATCCAACCTGGAAATGTCAAAAAAAAGAATCATGGAACTACTCATCTCTGAAAACGGCAGGATATTTTTTGAGGAAGAAAACAAACATGATGATATAATTGAAAACAAAATTCTCGTCGGAGTAACTGATGATCACTTTGATCCATTAGTATCAAAACTAGTTCAAAATATTGATGGATATGAAAACAAGAAAATACAATTAAGACCAACCAAAAATTCAAATTCTATATTAAATAATGAATTAGAAAAATTAACAAACCTCGAGATAAAATATTTAGATCAATTAAGCCGCTCACTCAAATTATCTGAATCACATATCCTTCAAAGAAGGTTAACACAAATTCATAAGGCTATTACTTATTTGGAATTCCAAAAAGAAAGGAACCAATTACCCCAACAATTATCTTATGTGAATATTGAATTAAAGAGTCCCTATCCAAAGCAAGATATTTCTTATCCAACCATCGTATCAAACTTTATAATGGGATGGAATTTTCTGTTAAATGGAATTATGTTTTTAATAAAATTATGGCCAGTGTACTTCTTATATTTTTCCATACGAATATGGCATAAATACAAGAAAAAAAACTCCAAAACACCGGTCAATAACTGAATTTTACCACAAATGATGATCATTCACCAAGCTACTTTGTTTCTTTTTTGCAAATCAGATTAGTAAAGAGGGCAAGAACAATTATATTTGCACTTTTTAAATATTTTAATAAACGGCTTATGATTAAGATCTTACAGGCAATAGTCCCAGTTTTTTTCGGCATTTTTATATTTTGTTCCATTGGTTATTCTCAGAAAGTCAACGACAATAACCAGGATATTTTTGAAGATTTCATGGATCGTTCCAGTACCATTTATCGAAGTGCATCCGGACAACCGGGCCCCAAGTATTGGCAGAACGAGGCACACTATAAAATTAAAGTCGCGTTAGATACTACCACTCACTCAATATCAGGAAATGTGTCTATTGAATACATTAATAACAGTCCGGAAGGTTTGCCCTTCATTTGGTTGCAATTAGAACAAAATCGTTTTACCAAAAATTCCAGGGGAACACTTACAACCCCTATCGCCGGGAACCGGTATTCCGGAGACATATATGGTGGTTATAATATTTCGAACTTCTCCGCAAAATCAAATAACGGTGCTAAAAGTGAAGACTATCTTATCAATGACACAAGGATGAAAATTAACCTTGCTAATCCTATCGAACCCAATGGAGGTAAAGCTATAATTTCGATGGATTTCACTTTTCAAATACCTGAACGGGGAATGGATAGAATGGGGCGCCTTGAAACAGAAAATGGCACTATTTACGCCCTTGCTCAGTGGTATCCAAAGGTAGCAGTATTTGACGATATCCAGGGATGGAACAATGAGCCGTATTTGGGAGCAGGAGAATTTTATCTGGAATACGGTAATTTTGACTATGAAATAACAGCTCCATATAATCACATTGTTGTAGGATCAGGTGAACTTCTCAACAAAAAGGAAGTATTGTCAAAGACGTTGCTAGCAAGATGGGAAAAAGCAATGGCAAGCGATACGACGGTATTTCTTATCCAGCCGGATGAAGTCAATAAATACAATATAACCCGTCCGAAGAATAAAGGTACTATTACGTGGCGCTATAGGATAGAGAATGCACGTGATATTGCATTTGCCAGTTCGAGATCATTTATCTGGGATGCTTCCAAAATAAATTTATCCGAAGGTAAAACAGGTATGGCACAATCTGTTTACCCTGAAGAAAGCATGGGAGACCATGCCTGGGGACGATCTACAGAATATACTAAAGCTTCTATAGAACATTACTCGGACATGTGGTACCCCTACCCTTACCCTACTGCTATTAATGTAGCCTGTAATGTGGGTGGCATGGAATATCCCGGGGTATCTTTTTGTCATTACCGGGCAACGAACAGGGGGTTATGGGGTGTTACAGATCACGAATTTGGCCATAACTGGTTTCCTATGATTGTTGGCTCCAATGAGAGAAAATATGCCTGGATGGACGAGGGTTTTAATACTTTTATTAATCACTACAGTACCAAGGAATTTAATAACGGTGAGTATGCGGCGACACTCGACCAAACCCGACGTTTTACGGGGTGGTTGACTAATGAATCAAGAGAATCTATTGCTACGTATCCCGATATAGTCGACCTTAGTAATTTGGGAATGATAGGATATCGGAAACCCGGAATGGGATTAATCTTATTGCGTGAATATATCCTCGGCCCCGAACGCTTTGATCCAGCATTTAAAGCATATATCGAAAGATGGGCATACAAACACCCCCGACCTGTTGACTTTTTCAATACTATTGACAATGTATCCGGGGAAAACCTTAGTTGGTTTTGGAGAACATGGTTTTATGGAAATGGGAATATAGATCTTAGCATAAATCATATCAATCAGCGAGACGGAAATTATATTATCAATTTGGGAAATAATGGTGAAATTCCCATGCCCGTACTACTAAAAATATCATATAAGGACAATACATCAGAAGAAGTGGTTCTACCTGTCGAAATTTGGCAACGTGGAAATAATTGGAATTATCTACACATTACAGACAAAACAATAGATACGGTAGAAATAGACCCTCGTAAAATACTTCCCGATATTAATGGATCAAACGACATGTGGCCTGCCGATATTTATGACAACTAAAAACCAGAATTAACCTTATAATCGGAGTAGAGATTATTAATTATTTCTACTCCTTTTTTCACTAATGCCGGCTCTATCCTTTCCTACCTTTCCATTTATAATTCATACCAACTATTAACCGATACATAATAATATAACTATACAGGATCTGAAAGTAACTGGCCTTGACTATATCGGTCCACACATACTTTTGCTTAACCCATCTCATACCTGATCGAATTACCATATAATCTGCTAATAATTTAGAAATAATCAAATACAAAAATACAGAACGGGCATCCTGAAGGCCTATACTCAATAATAAAAATATTAAAAAAATAAAAAGAAATGTCAAAAAGGTTCCAAGGTAAAATTTAGTGCCAAGGTGACGATAGGCTTTAGCCTTTCCTCCCCAACGCAATCGTTGATTGAGAAAAGACTCAAAAGATGTCAAAGCCGGCGTATATGCAATAGCGTCACGGGATTTGACAAATGTTATTCTTCCCTCCTCTAATTTACCTTTCTGTATAAAAAACACATCATCACCTGAGGGGATGTCCACATTATCCTCATAGGGCTGAACCTGTTTATAAAATGATTTTAAAAATCCCATGTTGGCACCATTGGAAGAATACATTAATTTGCTCTTGATTCCACCACTGGTTAAGACATTCAGGGAAGCTTGTTCTAATTGCTGGTAATATTCAATAAATCTATTTTGGTTTTGGCGAGTAAGTACTATCGGACCCGTCACCAGGTCCACAGACTTTCCAATGAGTGTCCCTACCATTGATACTACCCAATTTTCACCCACTATACAATCACCGTCCGTAGTCAATATTATCTCTCCATTAGCCTCATTAATCCCCCGAATTAAGGCTTCTTTCTTCCCAAAAACTCCTTCAGGAAGATCAATAATCTTAACCTTGGGTACCGTCTCCACTTTTTTTCTTGTGTGGTCAGTACTATGATCATTAATTACTATTATTTCGTAATCTTCTGCAGGAAATTTCTGTCTAAGGAGGGCCTGTATGCAGTCCAGGATATTGGTTTCTTCATTGCGAACAGGAATCACAATGCTGACTGTAACATGCGGCAAATCCTCAGCAGCAATATTAATATCTGCAGACCGTTTCCATGAATAAAATAAAAACAGCTGCATTATAAGGTAAACGGAAGCAACTGCAGCCAAGAAAAGCAGCATAGAATTTTTTTTGGGTTAAAAGCCAAACATTGATATCAGCTCTTTTAATTATTACCGTACTTCTAAGATGCACAATTTACAATAAAAAGTACTAGATAAATTTAACGATAGTTTTTTACTGAATCAAAATTCTTGCTTTCTTCTTCGATTTCAACATAATCAATATATTCACTTCCATCTGCTACAGACTCTTCTTTATTCGTTCTTCTATTTGACCATTGCGATCTGGCCCTTAAGAATAAAATAAGGCATGTTACGGGAAATGCGATTAATGAAATTAATCCCAATCCAATACCCATTACTGGTTTCATTCGAGTTAATTGCACAAGGTACTTTCCAAAATTTTTGATAGTACTAAAGTTCATAATTGAAGCAGCTACTAATAAGATGGGTGCAGCAAAAGCAAGTCCTATAAGTACCCCCTTGGCAATATAAAAACCAATATATAAAAGAGCAAAGAAAATTAATAGTCCGAAAAGTATTTGAACAAAACTAAAAGGATTATTATTTGGAGATCTATAATAAATCATTATTTGCTAATATTTGTTACTTATTCGAGAATCTAACTAAATTCCCTGATTTATGTTGAATAATTGGAATATTTATTCGATTAATTATGTCGTTTATTCGACAATTCCAATGGTAACAATAGTCCTAAAAGAATTTATATTTCTTCAAATTGAAGCTCATATAGTTTTCGAAATTTTCCTTCCTCTTTATTCAACAACTCATCCATAGTTCCAAATTCCACAATTTCCCCTTTCTCCAGTACCAGAATCTTGTCTGCATGCTTGATAGTACTTAATCGATGTGCAATTATAATTGATGTTCTGCGAGTAATCAATTTTTCGATGGCATATTGAATTAAATTTTCGGTTTCCAGGTCGATATTTGATGTAGCTTCATCCAAAATAAGTATGTCCGGATTAAAGATCAACAATCGCACAAATGAAATTAATTGTCTTTGTCCGGATGAAAGATTAGATCCTCGTTCCGTAACTACAAAGTCATAATTATTCGGAAGATCCATAATTAGTTCGTGAGCACCTATCATTTTAGCACATTCTACCACATCTTCCCTGGGAACCGTTTCGTCCATCATCCTTATATTTTCGAGGATAGTCCCTGAAAAAAGGAAAACATCTTGTAAGACCAACCCAATTCGATGTCGGAGGCTATCTAATTGATATTCTCTCACATCCCTGTTATCAATTTTAATGACCCCGCTTTGTATCTCGTAAAATCGTGATAGTATATTTATCAATGTAGTTTTACCCGACCCCGTACTTCCGACTACTGCCAGGGTCTCTCCTGGTTCTATTCTAAAGTTGATATTTTTTAATATGTCATTTTCCCCGTCATAGGAGAAGTAAACATTATCAAATTGGATACAACCTTTTAATCGCTCCGGCCTGTAGCTTCCTTCATCAAAAATCCGATCTTTCCGATCCAGAAGGTTAAAAATTCTTTCACCGGCTACAATTCCCATTTGCAAAGTGTTAAACTTATCCGCCAGCATTCGCATTGGACGAAACAACATATTCAAAAAAATTGGGAATATTACCAAACTACCAAATGTCAAATCATCACCAATAATTCCCCTTGCCCCCCACCAAACCAACAAGGCTAAAGCCAGGGCTGAAATAATCTCTACCACGGGAAAAAAAACTGCATAATACAAAATAGAATCAAGGTTTGCCTGGGTATATTCTCTATTAATAATTCTAAATTTCCCACGCTCTTTATCTTCCGCATTAAATATTTGCACTATATACATCCCGCTTAATCGCTCTTGCAAAAAAGCATTCATTCTGG
Organism: Membranihabitans maritimus; assembly: GCF_021729145.1. Classification (GTDB taxonomy): domain Bacteria; phylum Bacteroidota; class Bacteroidia; order Chitinophagales; family Saprospiraceae; genus Membranihabitans; species Membranihabitans maritimus. The sequence continues at coordinate 241,481 of NZ_JAJSLW010000003.1, forward strand.
CAATCTGTGCTCTTACCTTCTGATAGGCAACTTTTACTTTTTCCTTAAAAATATAAGTGGCTATTACAATTAGGGGTAAGGTAAGAAGTACAATAATAGTCAAACGCAAACTAACGACCAACATAGTAATTAATACAGCGACAATCCTCAGGACATCAGCTATCATAATTAATACCCCCTGTGTAAACACCTGATTAATGGATTCAATATCATTAATTGTCCGTGTGGTAGAAGTACCTACGGGTGTCCGGTCAAAATACGTAAGCTTGAGCGATAATACCTGGCGAAAAACACTGGCTCGTAAGTCCCTAATAACATTCTGACCTAATAAGTTTGATAAAAAAACGAAAAAATAACGTACAACAACCTCGACCAGTAAAATACCAATCATGACCATTGTAATGGTCAAAAGTCCGTCAAAATCAAATTTTAAGATATAGTCATCAACTGCTTTATTAATAAGAAGAGGCCTTACTACACTCAATGGAGCCAGCACTATAGCGAGCAAGCCAGAGATTATAAATAATCCTTTATAATTCCCACCCAAAGCTAAAATACGCCTCAGAATGGTCCAATCAAACTTATTTCCTTTCACATTTTTTACCATGAAACTACGAAGATAATATATGTCAACCAGAAACTATCTTTTTTGTTTATCCCCGTACTTTGATTGGACTAAAAAAAGATTTCAAGTCAATCCAATTCAGTCATTAGTATAAACTTCAAATGTACAATTACATAAAAAATGTAAAATAAATATAAATGCTGACTTGCATTCCCCAAATTTTTTTGAATTGGAGTTTAGGAATTCAAAAAATTAACACAGAAATATTCACGGAACGCATAGGGATCTTAATTGCCGACAACTACTTTACAATGGATTGGTTCATGTATTAAAACCTACCGGTATTTGTCGGCCATTTAAGGGGAAAAATATGTCCTATAAAGTCCCTTCATCTGCAAAACTGTAATACCCTGTAGATGTGACTATCAAATGATCCAAAACCTCAAGCTCCAGGTATTTTCCAGCAACTTTTATTTTATGGGTTAATCTTATATCATCCTTAGAAGGGTTGAGATTTCCCGAAGGATGATTGTGGGTCAAAATAATACCACTTGCAGATTTTTGAAGTGCTGGTTTAAAGACCAATTTGGGATCTACAATAGTTCCTGACACACCGCCTTTACTTATTAAAATTTGATCTATGATTTTATTTGACCTGTTGAGTAAAAGAATCCAAAATTCTTCATGATTTAAGTCTTCCACATATGTCTTGATATACTGATAGGCATCTTTACTACTCTTCACTTGAGGAGAGTCAATTGTCTCTGCTCGTTGACGCCTTCTTCCCAATTCCAGTGCTGCCGCAATAGTTACGGCTTTTGTCATTCCAATTCCTTTAAATTTTGTCAACTCGGACAGCCCCATTTTGCTAAGATGTACGAGATTGTAATTTACACTGCTCAAAATTCTTTGACTTAATTGAACTGCATTTTCCTTAGCATTTCCCTTCCCGATAAGAATAGCCAGTAATTCCGATGACGTAAGATGAGCGGAACCTTTTTGAAATAACTTTTCTCTAGGTCTGTCAGCAATATGCCAGGACTTTAGAGATCTTGAAGAAAAAGAGTTTTTTTTATCAATTTTCACTTTTAGAATATAATCTACCTTTGCAGAATATACAAAAAGATTATCTAAAGACTAAAAAATAAGGCAAGACACTTTACAATTTTTCTTCAATACGCTGTAACTCTTTCAAATCTAAATCTCCAGTCCAACTCCGTAATTTCTTTCTTGCATTGATTTTTACATCATCCGAAATATAAGCACCTATTGTAACCAAGGCAAACGACAGTACTCCAAAATCATCTGTATATCCCAGTACTGGTGTAAAATCTACCACTGAATCAAAAGGTGTTAATAAATATCCCAATGCTCCAAGCACCACATTTTTTGCCCATCTCGGGGTATCCGGATTCCTATATGCATAAAATAATAAAAGAGCAGAGTACCCCAGTTTGAAACCAAGTGCCCTCAATTTATCTTTAAGAAATTCAAAAATTTTTTTCTCCTTCATATCTTTTTTTTAACAAGTAAGTTTTTACAAACAAGAATGAATTCCGCGTAAAACCAACTTCTTCAACATTCGAATATAAAAATAAGTTTCCTTAAAGATTGAATAAGTAAAATACAGATCACATAAATAATTAATATTCAAGTATTTAAACCCTGCTACCTAAAAGATTCAACTTCTTTCATTGATTTATTTTTATTTGTCACATCATCTGTAATCGGGAGAAATGAAAAACCTTTACCGGAATAGTATTCTAATACCTTGGGCAATGCATACAACATTCTATCTTTTGATTTATCACTATCGTGAAAAACCACAATTGAACCGGGTCTTCCATGTTTTATAACATTCAAATAGCAATCATCACCATTGATCTTTTTATCAAAATCTCCACTGAGGACATCCCACATGACTATTTGGTAATGCCGGGTCAGAAATGTTACCTGAGAAGGTTTAATTCGACCATATGGAGGACGAAATAATCGAGAATGAGCTTCAGATGCTCCTTTTTTTACATTATTAAAATAGGTAGTGTTATCTGTTGCCCATCCATTGAGATGGTTATAGGTGTGGCTACCAATTGAATGCCCTTCCTTTTGTACCACATCATACGTTTCTCGATACTTTGAAATGTTTTCACCTACAAAGAAAAATGTGGCTTTTGCTTCAAAATTCTTAAGAATCTCCAAAACCATAGGAGTTATTTCCGGATGGGGACCATCGTCGAAAGTAAGGTATATCACTTTATTTTCAGAACTTTTTTCCCAGATTAACTGTGGGAAAAATTCTTTTACGAACCGGGGTGTTTTGATCAGGTACATTCTATAGGACTTAATTTGCAATTAGGATCAATATTTTTTTACTTTTGCTACTGTTAATCCGTACTATAAAAAATTATATTGTTGAGCCAACACAAATATGAAATGTAGAAATGCCTAACAATAAAAAAAATGTATAGTTAGTATCACAATAACCTGTTAGTGAAAATAACCAATTGATAATACACATTATAAATATTTTTAATATTTAACAAAAAAATCCTTACGTTTCGGATATGAATAAACAAAAAGTAAGAGTTCGATTTGCTCCTAGTCCCACAGGAGCTTTGCACATAGGAGGAGTACGTACAGCTTTGTATAATTATTTATTTGCCAAACAGAATGGGGGAAACTTTATTTTGAGGATAGAAGATACGGATCAGACACGCTTTGTCGAGGGTGCTGAGGAATACATAAAAAAAAGTTTGGATTGGATAGGAATCACACCAGATGAAGGTCCGGAACAGGGTGGGGATTATGGCCCCTATCGACAATCTGATAGAAAATCACTTTACAAAAAGTATGCTGACCAACTCGTGGAAAAAGGGCATGCATATTATGCTTTTGATTCCCCTGATGATTTAACTCAATTGAGAGAAGAATACGAGAAGGAAAGAAAAATATCTTTTAAATACGACGCTACGGTCAGATATCAATTAAAGAACAGTCTAAATCTTTCTCCTGAAGAAGTAAGCACTTTAATAGAACAGGAGGTTCCCTATGTGGTAAGAATGTTCATTCCGGAGGACGATGAAGTAATTTTTTCTGATTTAATTAGAGATGATGTACGATTTGATACGAATGAACTGGATGATAAAGTGATCTTAAAAGCAGATGGAATGCCTACTTATCACCTAGCGAATATTGTGGATGATTATTTAATGGAAATAAGTCATGTTATACGAGGTGAGGAGTGGTTGTCCAGCACAGGTCATCATGTATTATTGTACAAAATGTTGGGATGGACAGAAAGGATGCCTCAATTTGCGCATCTCCCCCTATTATTAAAGCCAGAAGGTGGGGGAAAACTGAGCAAAAGAGATGGAGCTAAATTTGGTTTTCCTGTCTTTCCACTTCAATGGGAAGAACCGTCAGATGGAAATACATACAAAGGTTTCAGGGAAGCAGGAATTCTTCCTGAAGCATTAGCTAATTTTATAGCGCTGCTTGGTTGGAGTCCGGGGAATGACCAGGAAATATTTTCTGTGGAAGATTTGGTTAAAGTTTTTAGTCTAGAACAAATCAGTAAAAGTGGAGCGAGATTTGATTATGACAAAGCACTTTGGTTTAATCAACAATACATCATCCATTCAGATACCCAATCCTTGTTATCTTATATTGAAGATTACTTTCCTAATATCTCAGGATTAGCATCAAAGGAGTATCTCTCAAAAGTTTTGGAATTATATAAGGAGAGAATACATACCATTTTGGAATTTCCGGATCAGGCTCTTCCTTTCTTTTCTGAAGAATTTGAATACGATACAAAACAAATCAAAAAGCGCTATAAGCCTGAAAACCACGAATTGTACCTGGACCTGTTTGAAACGATAAATAATACAGACCCTTTTGAGCAAAGAAGTATTAAATCTAATGTAGAAAGTTTTATTTCCGAAAAAGAAACTAAGTTTGGTGTCGTCCTTCCTATTTTGCGATTGGCCATTGCGGGAATTTTACAAGGTCCGGATTTGTTTGCAATGATGGAGGTAATCGGAAAAGAAAAGACCAGGAAGCGACTAGACCGATCTCTTCCCATTTTCCAGGAATTAAAAAATTAATCATGGCAAAAAATAAAAAGTCCAAAAACGATCCCAAAACCCACGATGACTTGAAGGGTTTTAATATACATATCAATGAATTTGGGCAGGTAGAATCTACGCTTCAGCAGGATAAATTAAATACTTTTCTCAATGATAATGTAGAAGATAAAAAATTTAATAAAAAAGTAATTGAACAATTGTCAAAAGAAGAGGAATAAGGATTTTTAATCATCCGAAAGACCACACGCTTCTTACCTTTTTCGTTCTCACTTTAATTATCTAATTGGTAAGCAGGCAATAGGCAAATGCAATAATTGCATCATTTTATTAATTTTCATCCCATTTCCAGGTATAGCCAATCTTTGATATTTATAATTGCAACACCTAGTGCCTACAAGATTACCTCTTTTGTATACGCCTTTGTTGATCATATAAATCACATTTGCAACTACTTATTACTCAGGCTCATGTTATTTTTCCGGCTTCGTGCAACTTTTATATTTTGTTGTTCGTCTATACGGTAAATACACTGAAAATTGGAGGAAGGCCTTTCAGAGCAAGAGACCCTGGTAAAAAAATGCAGGTCCGGGAACCCATTGGCGCAACATATTCTATATGATAGATATGCCGTTTCTATGTATAATGTAAGTTTACGCATCCTGGGAAATACAGGGGAGGCAGAAGATGTTTTGCAAAATTCCTTTATTCAGGCTTTTAAAAAAATTGACGGTCTGGAATCCAATGAAATGTTCGGGAGCTGGCTAAAAAGAATTGTTGTTAATCATTCCATTGACGCCCTGAGAAAAAGAAAAATAAAGTTCATCAGTCTGGATGCGAATGATATTGAAATTGAAGTTTGGGAAGAACCTCCAAGTTTTTTTGACGAAAAACCTAAAAAAGAAGTTATAAAAAAAATTCAGAATGGAATTAAACAATTGCCTGAAGGATATAAAACCGTAATTAATCTTTACCTTTTTGAAGGCTATGACCACAGTGAAATTTCGGAAATTTTAGGAATTAGCGAATCCACATCCAGATCACAATATATAAGAGCCAAAAAAAAATTGAGAAAGATTTTAAATAATAATAGTAAAGTCAATTTTTAATCATCTGTACAATATCATCGCAAATGAAAAAAGATAAGCTAGAAAGTTTTATTCTTGAAAACAAAGAAGAATTTGAACTAAGCTTTAGTGGCAAAAATGAGAGCTGGATCCATATTCAATCCCAACTGAAGGATTCTCGTCCAAACGCTTTTTCCATCGGCAAAAAAATAATTGGTATGGCAGCAGCGGTCGTTTTAGGATTAGTAGCAGTTTGGTCTTACACCCAGTATCATACACACATGATGACGATGAATCCTGAACTTGCTTCATCAATAGAATTTTTTGAGATCACAGAAAACCGTCTCGTACAAACTTATCATACCAAAGGTATCAACCTGTCAGAAGATATTAAAAAAGACCTGGCAAATATCACACAGACCCAAAATGAACTTAAGAAAGCTTTAGAAAAAGCTCCTGCCAATAAAAAAGACTGGATAGTGAATGCATTAATACAATCTTATGAATTAAAGATTCGAATACTCGAAGAAATGATCCAATTTGATAATAAAGAAAAGTCATTTAAAAATGAATCCATTAAATCTCTATAAAATAATTTTCTTATTCCTGGGAATGTACTTTCTGCTACCCAGTGTTCAAGCAATTGAACCCAGATCAAGAGCAGAAAAAAAGGTATCTAAAGAAGTTAACACTTCCCTGGACCCTTCCATATTATTAAACACAAAGAAAGGGCAGGTGAAATTCGAAACCTGGAATAAATCTATGGTGAAATTGGATGCAACCATAACAGCTGAGGCAGACTCGGATGCCGAGGCCACATCCGGGCTAGACAAAGTAAATGTATTGTTGGAAAAATCTGGAAATGCAGTTCATATTTTGACTGAATTTTCAGATGAAAATCAGGGTTCAAATTTTTGGTCATCCGTAAAGTTTTGGGAGTCCAACCTCAAATTAACAGTGGATATAATTATTAAAGTCCCCCTCAATGCTGATTTTGACCTAAAACATGAATATGGCGATTTAATCCTTCCCAATGTATCCAATGCAGAAGTGAATGTAAAATACGGGTCTTTTACCTGTGGGAATATTAGTGAGAACTTATATCTCGATCTGGGTTATAGCAATGGACACGTAGACAATGTAAAAGAATGTGATGCGTCCATACGATATTCAGATGTCACCTTCAATAATATAAATTATGGCAGGTTGGACATTTCATACTCAAAATATGAATCTGAGCACAGTGAAAAACTAGATATGGACTCCCGATATTCCAAACTAAATATAGCCTCAGTTCAAAAATTGCTTTTGAACGGGAAGTTTGACAAGATTGATATTGATAAAACCAAGGAAATTATCATTAATTCAAAATATACACTCATTGATATTGATGAGCTTCAGGAAAGTGCTGATATTGTAAATAGTTATCAAAGCACTAAAATTCACAACGTTAGCCCCAATTTCTCCAGCATAAATATAGAAGGCAAATACGGAAATTGTTATTTAAATATTGGAGAAAATGCACAGACGACTTTTGAACTTCAGACAAGATATGGAAATATTAATCTTCCCCCTAATGCACGCATTGACAATAATGATGATACTAACACATCAACATTTATCGTGGGATCCATTGGAAATGGAAAATCCAGCATAAATATTAGTAATAGTTATGGGAATATTACAATCGATTGACCACTGATTTCTCTTACTTAGGAAAACATTTTCCTATTTGCAAAAAAACCATAATACCAAATCAAAATTATGGTACACTGCACACCAGCCCAAGCATGGATAATTCGAAAGAAATTATTCTTAATTGTCATTTTTTCATTTTACAGTTAGGAAAATTGAGAGAATTATAATACTTTCGTTCAGTACATTACAAATCAGTTATTTTAAATAGAAAAAATATTTACCGTGAAAACAAATCTACTTTTATTTTTAATCCTGGCTTTAGGGATGACTTCATGTGTAAGCAAGAAAAAATACGAGGCTGCACAAATGGAATTAGAAAAAGCTAAACAAGATTGCGAACAAGAAATCGCAGAACTACTCCGCCAGAAAGAAGATGCTGACCGCCGATTGGTTGAATTAAACGATGATCTAAAAAGTGCTAGAAGTGCTGCTAACACGAATGAAGACAGGGTGCGTGCATTGGAAGAAGAAATTGCCTACTTGAAAAAGACCAATACTAACTTATTGGGACGTCTGGAAGAAATGTCAATTATTAGCAGAACCGGGGCGGAAAGTATAAAGCAATCCCTTGCTGCATTAGACCGTCAGGGAAAGTATATCCAGGATTTGAACACGACCATGAGAAGGAAAGATTCACTAAATCTTGTTTTAGTTCAAAAACTAAAAAGATCTCTTTCCAACGTAAATGATGAAGACGTAAACGTCGAAGTAAAAAAAGGAGTTGTTTATATTTCTTTATCTGATAAATTACTCTTTAGAAGCGGAAGTACTGCTATCACAACAGAGGCTAATTCTGTACTTGGAAAAATCGCAAAAATTGTCAATGACCATTCTGAATTTGATGTGCTTATCGAAGGTCACACAGATAATGTACCGATTTCTACTTCTTGTATGAAAGACAATTGGGACCTTAGTGTGTTGAGAGCTACATCCATCGTGCGGTCTCTTCAGGACAACCACAACGTAGCACCTGAAAGGATGACAGCAGGAGGAAGATCTGAGTTTATTCCGAAAGCAACTAACGACAATTCTGAAGGAAGAGCATTAAACCGAAGAACTGAAATCATCGTATTACCTAAATTGGATCAATATTTCAATTTAATGGCAGCTGACGAATAAGTTTTAGGATAACAATAATTTGATAGCGGAGCACAATTACAATTATTTGTGTTCCGCTTTTTTAATTGATTAAGATCAGTTCCCTCATAGTATCAATTTACAAAAGAATCCTTTTTGTACCTTTCTTCCCGCTCTATGAATCTACCATTTCATTGCCAATAGTTACTTTTCATACCTCTTAGCACACATATCTTTAGTAAAATTCGTGTAATAGAATCCCTTACTTTATGTAAAATCAATCCGTAAGAATTCTAAATCTCATAGCTAAAATAATCCGTAGTCGGCATCATACCCCGTAAGATTGTGTAGAATCAGGATATGTTAATAGAGAAAGTACAATTGGTCTCACCTCCGTTCTGGCAATACCATCCCTTTGCGATCAGGCATTTCGGCCCTTTTATTTTAGAAATTAATCCCCGATTGAAGGTCCATTGTAAAATACTAAAATGTATTTGTATTAATTAAATTGATACATAATCGGTTTGGAGTGAACATCAGGTTTAAGGAATGAATTTAATGTTTTGCAATATCTGCAGAATTATCGTGTCCCGACAATTATTCATACCTACAGCTTTTTCTGCAGGTATGATCACTTATTCACAAGGTTATCGTAAAAAATGTGTATACGATAAGAGCAAACCGGCTCTATCTAATTTTTATACATTAGATAATTAAAGTTTTATCCTATTAATTCTTTCCACATCTCTTTTCGTATCCCTAGCCTTAATAGATTGTCTTTTATCGTGTAATTTTTTTCCTTGTGCCAGTGCTACTTTAACTTTTACTAATCCACGCTCATTGACAAATACCCGGTAAGGTATTATAGTTAAGCCTTTTTCTTTTACTTTTTTTTCAAGCTTTTTAAGCTCCCTTCTTTTCAATAACAACTTTCGAGGTCTATTAGGACTTAGCGAAATCACTGTGTTATACTTATACTCAGCAATGTGCATATTCTTCATCCATAATTCACCTTTTCTAAAGTAACAAAACGCATCAGCCATATTGGCTTTTCCCGCACGGATGGATTTCACTTCTGCGCCATGTAGTTGAATTCCTGCAATATATTCCTCTAAAAATTGATATTCAAATTTCGCCTTCCTATTGACAATATTTATCTTATTCTTCATTTCAAATCCTATAATATCCTTAAAAAACCTACTTTATTTCAATTTAACGGCTGTTCCATACGCCAAGATTTCTGAACAACCCTGCATTACCATTGCCGTAGTAAACCGAACATTAATTACCGCATCAGCCCCTATCCTTTCAGCATCTGCCAACATTCTGTCAAGTGCTTGTTCCCTTGCACTGGACATTAACTTTGTGTACTCTTTGACTTCGCCCCCCACTAAATTCCTGAAAACAGCAGTAAAATCACGACCAAAATTACGGGCCCGGACAGTACTTCCTCTTACAACATCCAAAATTTCTGTAATTTCTTCTCCCGGTATAAAGTCAGTGCTAGTTATAAGAATTTCCATTATAATTTATTTTGAATAAAGTTTGTCATTAGGCGATAGAGATGCATACGAGCCCCCTTGTTATTTATACTATGGTTATTGTTGGGGTAGTACATTGTCTCAAAGTCTTTACCTGCCCTAATTAAAGCAGCCGCCATTTCCGCAGAATGTTGAAAATGCACATTATCGTCAGATAACCCATGAACTAACAAATAATCCCCCTTCAATTTATCCGCATAATATACTGGAGAGTAATCATGATACCCTTTTTCATTTTCACCTTCTGTTCTCATATACCGCTCAGTATAAATCGTATCATACCATCGCCAGTTTGTTACCGGTGCTACGGCAATAGCTAATGAGAAAACATCATTTCCATGTAAAATCAAATTGGTAGACATATATCCTCCATAGCTCCAGCCAAAAACACCAATTCTATCTCTGTCAATAAAATGTAAATTTCCTAAATATCGGGCTGCATCAATTTGATCACTTGTCTCATACTTCCCTAATTGTAAATAAGTGATTTTTTTAAATTCCTGACCCCGAGCCCCGGTTCCACGGTTATCAACACAAGCCACTACATATCCTTTTTGCGCAAGCATTTGAAACCACGAATAATTACGTCCTCCCCAGCTATCTGTTACTTGCTGGCTTCCCGGGCCCCCATATAAAAACATGAATAATGGATATTCCCGCGTTGAATCAAACCCTTCCGGCTTGATCATATATCCATTTAATTCAGTCCCTTCTCTATTATGAAAAGTAAAAAATTCCATAGGTTGGAAATGATACTCTTCAATTCTTCCTGCCAATGTACTATTATTCTCCAATTCCCTGATTTCCTCACCATCATTAGTAAAGACAGCATAAGAAGGAGGAATCCCCGCTTTTGAATAGGTAAGAATATAGTAATCGAATGTGGTACTGAATTCAGCAGAATTTGTACCGGGACGATCTTCCATAGGTTCGACAACTCCACCACTCAAGTCTACACTATAAATTTCACGCTGCAGGGGTGATTCCTTTGCAGCCTGAAAATACACTTTGTTCCTTCCTTCATCAATTCCATACACATTAGTTACATCATAAGTCCCAGGTGTTAGTTTCTTTTCAACCGTACCATCCATATTATACAAATATATTTGATTAAATCCATCTCTTTCACTTGTCCATACAAACTGCTTCCCACCTTTTAAAAACTTTAAGTTATCATGTACATCTATATAATAAGGGTTATTTTCCTCCATAAGTAATTTTGTTGTGCTATTTTGGGCATCAACAAGCATTAATCTTAAATTATTTTGATGTCTATTCATTAAAAAGACACAAAGTTCACTTTCTGCTTTTGTCCATTTTATTCTGGGAATATAAAAATTGTTATCCTCGACATTAATTGATATCCTTTTAGATCTTTTATTTCGCACATCAAAAAGGTGTAAACTAACTACAGCATTTTTCTCTCCTACTTTAGGATATTTAAACTTCTCATATTCCGGATATAAACCGTTTTTGTAATTAGTCATGGTGAACTCTTCCACTTCCGATTCATCGAAACGTATATATGCTATATAATTACCATTAACTGACCATTCAAAAGTCCTCGTTATGGCAAATTCTTCCTCATAGACCCAATCAGCAGCACCATTGATTATCAAATTCTCTTTACCATCCCTGGTCACTTGAATAATCTCACCCGAATCCAGGTTTTTATAAAACAAATTATTGTTATACACAAAACCAACATTTTTGCCATCAGGAGAAAAATGAGCATTCATTTGTTGCCCCTTATCAAACAAAGGTATAATCTCTTTACTTTTTCGATTATATATATAATAATCAGCTGTAAATGACCTCCTGTAAACCTTCTTCCGGTTCTCTGCTAATAACACTAATTGTTCATCCGTAGAAAAAGAATATGTGTAGCTTGTACCTGAAAACCCATTTTTTACCTCTGGAATATCCGGGTCAAAAATCACATCTGCCTCCTTCCCTGTAGTAATATCGTATGATACTATTTTATTCTCCTTTTTAAGGGTAAAATGCCTTCCATCCTCCATAAAATTAAACCCAGGAATCGTCTTCTCTGCAAAGGTTCCATCCTCCCATATATTTTCTAATGAAATTTCTTTCTGGGCCGTTACCGTATGTATCATAAATAAACTTACTATTGTTAATATGAAATATCTGAATACCATGTTGCTATTGATTTTCCACTATATGTAATCAAATTAATATTGAAAAAGTTGTGAAACAAATATAATCATACAAAAGAAGTTTTATAACGAATGCAAAAATTTATAATATGTAATGGATTATCAAGATAAATTTTACCCCAATCCTGTCTCAAACGTACTTGCACATCCTAACACCCCTATTGCAGGCAAAGAACAACTGGTGCCTCAAATACAATCAGATTGAAAAAAAGCATTTCAACTGCCTAACAATATGTTTCTGAAAGAGGCTTCCAAAATGAAAAATCAGAAATTTGAATCCCTTGAAACTATTACATTCTTTAATCTTTTTCTAAGACCTTACATCCATTATTTTACAAAAAAAATTCAGCAAGCAACTGGTTACTATTCAATAAAGGTATTAAGCCATTTTTCAATATTTTCTTCAGGGACATCTAGTTTGCGATACTCGGATTCATACTGAGGATATCCTTCCACATCATCCTGACTATTAATAATCCGGCCTACTCTATTTTCTACATTCTCCAGTATTCGCAAATCGATATTGTCTCGCTTCCAGGGACGGGCACCTACATTCTTCAAAACTGATTCTACAATTTCAGATGCTGTAGATATGGTGTTACCGGCTATACTCGTCCCATAATTACTTACATCTTTAAACTCTCCGGTAACTATTTTAATATTCTTGGTATTTTCCTCTATCGAATTATCCTCAATGAATAATTCGGCATGGTTTGCATCAATCATTGATTCGGCCTTAGTATCTTTTCCTGGAATTAAAACATTGCCAATTATAGAAATTTTGGCAGGATTAGGCTCAGGATGCCCTTCCCATTCTGACTGAACCCAATATGTATGGATGACTTTGGTTCCAGGGTTATAAATCAAATTATTCATAATGGTTCCCGATGCACCTGTTTTGAAATATGGATTTCTCCTTTTATTATGAGCATATAGGTTTCCTTTAATCAATACATTTTGACAATTATCATGGATAAGGCTTCCCTTGGAATGCTCTCCTTTAGCATGCGTAGAATTACTCAGGCCTTCCGCAATTATACAATTTGAGATCACTACATCTCTTGCTGTATGCTCAGGACCTAACAGTCGCGGGCCGGAAACGCTGATATTTTCATCTGTTGACCAGGTTACTGAACAATGGTCAATTTTTATATTATAGGCCTTAGCTCCGCTAGCAGCAATTCCGTCTACCTCCCAACCACTTTTTCGATTTTCCCCTGCGTCCCCGGGACGAACCTTCAAATGGCGGACAACCACATCGTGTGTCCGTATGGAAATACCACCGCGTATTAGAGTAATTCCATCTCCAGGTGCTGTCTCCCCAGCAATAAATAAATAGGGATTCTCTATTACTATATTTTCCTTTTTAAGATCAATGACTCCTGAAACCTCAAATACAATATATCTCGCCCCCGACTCATTTACAGCATCCCGAAAGGAACCTTCACCTTTTGATTCCAAATTCGTTACTTTGATCACTCTTCCATCCTTGAAATCTCCTATTTCAAAAGAACCTTGATTCGAGATGTAATTATTACCTCCAGCAACATACACGATAATCATGCAGGCTATAAATCCAATGAACCACTTTATTATTGGCAGTTTACAAATATTTTTCATTCTATAAAATTAATAGAATATCTAAATATCAGCAATCCAATGATCAAAATAATAATTATCTTCAAAGCCCAATTTATTTTTCAATCTGCTCTTTGTTTTATAGACAGCATTTTGGCTAACCCCCAGCATCCCTGACATTTCCTTAACTGAGAGATTCATTTTTGAAAGCACGACAAAACGGATTTCATTAGAACTGAGTCCGGGTGTTTTTATTTTCAATCTGCTAATAAACCCAGGGTAGACTTTGTCAAAAAGTACTCTGAATTCATCCCAATCCTTGTCTGTCAAAATGGTACTTTCATACAAAATGCCAATTTTCGCGTCTTTACTATCGGTCTCAGATTGTGCTTGTTGTTTGAGGTGCTCAATTACAGCATTAGTTTCCGAAACTTTTCTCGTGTAATCAAATAATTTCTTTTCAGCCAATTCCAGGGCTGCCTTTTGTTCCTTTAGACGAGCATCTTTCAACATTTGCTCCTTATGATGTTTGGCCCTATGATTTTTAAAAATATAAACTCCTGAAATTCCCATTAATAGAAGAACTATCAATACGGCATTTCTCTGTATAGTTTTTTTTTGGTTTTCTAATTGAATTTTTGTCAGCTGGGTGTTTGACTTTTCCACCTCGACTTTTTGCCTGGCCCTTAAAATTTGTAAGGAGTTATATGCTTCGGCCAGGCTATCTTTCACATAGAGGGTGGAATCCAAGTATTTGCTGGAAAGTTGATAGTTTCCTAACCGCGCATAGTATTTGCTCAATAAGGGATAATAATCCTTCAGAAATACTTTTCGGCTGCCAGATTCCCGAATACAGTCTCTAGCCAGCTGAACAGATTTTTCCACTTCCCTAATACTTTTATCTTGTTCTAAACTAATTCTTGCCAATAAAATGGCCCCAAATGCAGCACTTTGATATCCACCATTGTCAAGACTAATTTGAAAGTCTTCTTTTATTAAGGGTACTGCATTATCCAAATCCCCCTTTAAATAATAATTATATCCAAGGTTGCCTATCGCGAGTCCCTTCCAGAGAATTCTATCATAACGATCGGCCAACCGTTCTGTATTTTTGAAATAATAGTTGGCAGTATCAAATTCACCCAATTCCCTGTAACACAACCCCAACGTATTATTCGTCTGAAGTTCAAAATACTCGATTGGATGTTTTTCTAAAGCTTTTAAAAGTTCTTTGAGATATTTGACAGCTGAACGATAATCATGAAAGAAGTAATGCCCGCGTGCAAGTCGATGCAATCCGTTTATTAGATTTTTATCCATCGCCCCTTCAGCCTTCTTACTGTATTCCAACATTCTATACCAATGCCCAAAAGCCTGCTCGTATTCATTGATATTCCACATCCATCCTGCCTCTAGCTCCTCCATTTTTGCCAGCATTGCCCAATTATTTGTCTCACTGGCTAATTCGGGAATTTCTTTTCTTACATCTTGATAGTCTTCCGGATAGACTATTTTCTGGTGGGTAAGAAGATATAATTTTAGATATGAAATTTCTAGCCAAAGATCTAGGTTCTTGGATTTTTCAACTTCCTTTTCCAACATTATCACTTCTGAAATTAACGAATCCAAATTAGTATCTTCGTCGATATGTTGATAAATATTCCTGACGTAATGTATTTGCTCCTGCTTTGTCTTTCCTGACCATTCGTCCAATTGCCCAAAAGCAATATTTTGTATTAGTAAAAAGAATACTCCCGCCAAAATACTAAGTCGCATACCTTAAGTTAGATCAATCTTCAAAAGTTTTTACAATTCCTTTTCTGAAACTAAGCTTGTAAACTTCGAAAGTAAGTAATTTTCATGTTTTACATTAGATATACTTAGAAATTTTGCCTTATCCAATGAAGTACTATTTCCATCTTACGCTTATATTTTGATGAACTTCCTAAATAGCCATTGTGCATAAATGAAAAAATTAGTGTTCGTCCACTTTTTGTTTTTACATACCCGGATAGACAATGAACCCCTGTAAGGGTCCCTGTCTTTGCAAAAACAAACGGCCCATCATCATCTCCATACCAATCTTGAATTGTACCCCGCACACCCCCTGCCGGGAAATAAGAAAAAAGCTCTTCTTCAGAAGAAAAGTCGTATAAATTCAACAAAACCTCGCTAATAAATCGCGGGGAAAAAGCATTATACCTCGAAAGCCCTGAACCGTCAACCCAACGAACTTTTCCTTTCCATTTTTTCAAGACAGAAGTAAACATGGTATCAATCACAGCTTCTGATGACAATTTATTTGTCCAATTTGAAGATATATTGAAAAGTAGCTGTTCGGCGATAAAATTATCACTATCATACATCATTTTACGAAGCACCGTATCCCTGGAAGACCCATTTACAAATTTCCATGATACACCGGAATCCATCTTCCTTCCAATTGAATTCGAAGGCACTAATTTAACAGTCTTCCTTAATGTATCACTTAATAGTGACGCAAACAACTCTCCTGACCAGTTAAAGGGTATATAAACAGTATCCTGATCATTCATTTTTAACCATTTTTTGTCTATGTTAAAAATATTCTGACTCTCAGCTCTCCGGACCGATTCCCCCTTATTATAATTTCCCACACTAGTAGGAAAATTACCGGGAACCATCTCAAGTCCCGAAGGAGTGGAACTAAAAGTAACCGTATTCCCATAAATCGGAAAAATACTTCTTTCAGTAGCGTAATAATAGGAATAATCATCCCAGGACCAACCCGGTCCCCAACGCTGATCGGAATTCCATAGGTCAACAAATACAAGATTCTCTTTATCGCGCAATTCACTAAAAGCAAGTTGATCTTCAAAACGCTGATTCAAAAACCCGGGGTCTCCACACCCTACAAAATATGTCGTATCATTTCTTTCAAAATATTTATATCCATTCAAATATTTATCTAAATACATTTTGGAAGCATAGAAAGTAAGAATTTTTGTATTGGATGCGGGGGTAAATAAGTAGTCTGCCTTATAGTCAAACAGGACTTTTTCCTTCTTTTTTGAATCTCGCAATATAAAGCCTGTATGTACATCCGCTCCGTCAAAATTTGTCAAAATCAAATTTTCCAATTCTTCTACATTAGATTTTGACATACTTCTCGGTCCAACGCAACTCACTATTAGTGAGCAAAATATTAAACCGGCTATCACCTCATTGAACATTGGAATTAAATTTATATTTTGCTTAATTATATTAAATATAACTATATATCTACTAAAATGAAATTTTCACTCACACTCATAATTTTATTTCTAATTCACTATTCTGGTGTTGCGCAGGTAACATGGCCTTCGATTAAAGAAATGGATAGTACATACCATTTATATAAAGAAACTTCTATCGATAAAAAAAGGTTTGGGATAAAGGTATTAGCCCCCCTATTGGAACATTTCAAACTTCATCCGGAATTAGAGGTCAGAAAGGCGGGATATAGTATTGAAGAAAGGCCAATATACCTTGTCAAATATGGAAATGGACCTATCCCTATTCTATTTTGGTCTCAAATGCATGGAGACGAATCAACTGCAACCATGGCCCTTGTTGACTTATTCCATTGGCTTGTTTCAGATGTAGAACAAAATGAAAATCTTTTAGATCAAATTAAAAATAAGTGCACACTTTACTTTATACCCATGTTAAACCCCGATGGGGCGGAGGAATTCCAAAGGAGAAATTCAGCAAATATAGACCTCAATAGAGATGCCGTTCACCTAGCTAATCCTGAATCTGAAATTCTAAAATCCATTCGAGATTCCATAAGACCTAAATTTGGATTTAATCTGCACGACCAAAGCCAATTTTACAGAGCTGGACAAAATGGGAAACAAGTTGCACTGGCATTTTTGGCTCCTGCTTTCAATCATGCAAAAGACATTAACAGGGTCCGTATGGAAGCTATGCAATTGATAGCCATGCTAAACGACAGCCTGTCAAATTTCATTCCCGACCGCATTGCCAAATACGATGACACCTTTGAACCAAGAGCCTTCGGAGATAATTTCCAAAAGTGGGGAACTTCAACGATATTAATCGAATCGGGAGGATACCCCGGTGACCTGGAAAAACAAGAACTTAGAAAATTAAACTTTATTACCTACATTAAAGCGTTGGAAGGAATAATTAATCAAAATTATTTCGAAAACACTATTGGAGATTACAATTCCATACCTTTTAATGAATCCAAAATGCTTTCCCTTATTATTGATAATCTGAAAATCAAAAAATCAAAAAAGACTGTTAAAACAAGCCTGGGTTACCGGTATTACGATACTGAGAACGAAGGCAAAACTACTAAAATATCAAGCATCGCAGATATTGGAGACTTATCAGTTTATACCGGGATAAATACATTTGATGCCGAAGGGTATGATCTTATTATTCCTAAAGTTTACCCGGAAAAATATATTGACATTTCGATGTTGAGTAAAGAAGATTGGGAGAAGAATGTCCGAAATGGGTACCTTGCATTCATTCTGGACAAAGTACCTGAAAAAATCCCAGGGGAATCGATCTATTTATTACAGGAAGAACCAGCATCCACGTTCAGACCTTTTTTACATTCATTCGACTTTAATAGCAATCCTACTTTCATTCTCAAAAAAGGAAACGACATTAAAGTCGTCAAAAATGGGACGATATATGATATCCAGCAAATAATCGATAATTTCAAACATTACCTCGAAAACTAAACCGCTGTGAAAGAAGAAAAGAATTCTATATTCACACGAGATAAGCCATTCTCAGGTCTTATTTATTTAGAGAATCCATTGGTATCTTTCTAAAACCGTATCAGAAGAATAGTATAACCTAAATACCTATGCCTTAAAACACCCGCCATCCTTGAGACTGGTCTCGAAACAGTCTGCTATTTTCGAACTATGTGGTCGAATTTCGCTAGTCCTCCATGTATAGAGTCCTAAAAAAGCTTGAATTCAGGCTTTAAAACGAATCAATCCGTCTTTCGATCTGAAATTGGCATTTATTCCAACTGGAATGGTACAATGATTATCTATATGCCCAATAGAATACCCCATTACCTGAGGACAAGCAAGTTCTTTGAATTGATTGGTAATAACTTCTTCCACTGTTTGATCTCCATTCTCTGCCTTACAATTTGTAAAGTTTCCAAAAATAAGTGCTGAAGCCAGATCTATATTTGTAGCCTGCCTTAATTGAACAATCATCCGGTCCACTCTATATGACGACTCCCCTATGTCTTCAATAAATACTATTTTATCCTTAAAATCCGGTAAAAATCCGGTTCCGCACATTGATGCCAAAAGTGAAAGGTTGCCACCCACCATTATACCTTCAGCTTCTCCCGGTTTCAAAACAGTATAGACTTCCCCACCTTCATCATAATCCCTATTGGGAAGAACTGTAAAAGTAAACCCAGGATCAAACAATGCACGATTTAGATATAATGATGTATAATATGTAAACTTCGAACTTGCAACAGGCCCATGAAAACAAATCAATCCCGATTTATAAAAAAAGGCATTTACCAGGCTTGTAATGTCACTATAACCAATAAATACCTTGGGGTTTTTCCTTACCAGATCATAATCGATATTATCCAACAACCGGCCGGCACCATAACCTCCTCGCACACACCAGATTCCGTCTATTCCAGGATCTTCGAACATATTATGCAAATCCTCCAATCGCTGTTCATCAGTACCTGCAACAAACCCGTTCTTTTCCCTCAAATAATTACCTTCAATTACTTTTAATCCCAATTCCGAAAGATTTTTAATCGCCCTATCTACTTTCTCTTCACTGGCAAAACTCGCAGGTGCAATCAAACCAATGGTTGAACCATATTTTAACTTCTCAGGGTAAATGACCTCCTTAGCAACTACATTCTCGGTCCTGCCCGTTATACCCTTATTAGACTGGCAACCTGCCAACCAGGCACCACCGGTTGCACCCCCCAACATCCGGGCAAATTGTCTTCTATTCATATCTCCTAATTCTACTTTGAAGTAAGATAAAGGATTAAAACGATTTTGTTTGCAAATAAATATTATAAATATGTAGGATTACGGTACAATTAGCTTCTCCATAAACTGTTCTTTGCCACACTCAAATTTTAATATATAGAATCCCGAACCAAGAGTTGATGGTAAATGATAAATTTTATCAGTAGAATTAACTCGATGCCTCCAAATACATTTACCGGATAAATCGAGTAAATAAAAGCGCCCGCTATTACAAGTAAAATCTTCTATAAACTCTATGGACGAATTTTTATAATGCAAGGGATTGGGGGCTACGAAGAATGGTTTTTTCGATTGATTACCCAGACCAGCTAATTCTATTACCCGGGAATATTGAATTCTTCCCAATTTCAAATAAACAGCAATTCGGTAATAATAGCTTGAACTGGTAATAAATTCACTGGTAAAACTATCTTTAGATTTCACCAACTCTTTAATTGAATGAAATTGATAACCATCTATACTCCTTTCTATCTCAATCTTTGAAATCTCATTACCCGGATCAAATATCCTCCCATAAAGTTTATGCCTTCCCTCCAAATTCTCACCCAAGAATTTTTCTATAATAATTGGGGTAACTGAAAAACCAACTGAAAAATTACCTGGATTAATATCATAAATAGTAAACCCTTCTGAATTATTGGAAATTGAAATTTTAATTCGTCCTGTCTCTGTATCGATTGGAGGCAGAGTGACTCTGGCTGCTCCAGAATTCGGAACCTTTTCAGCCAAAAGATAAGGGAATGAAACTCCTCCATCCGTACTGTAGTATATAGATACGGAATCGTAATTCAATGCAGGGTGTAAT
The DNA here is from genome assembly GCF_021729145.1 of Membranihabitans maritimus. Classification (GTDB taxonomy): domain Bacteria; phylum Bacteroidota; class Bacteroidia; order Chitinophagales; family Saprospiraceae; genus Membranihabitans; species Membranihabitans maritimus. Next base: position 262,127 of record NZ_JAJSLW010000003.1, read on the forward strand.
GTGCTGCCCACATTCCATTCAATGGGAATGGTATAGTCATCCTGAGAAATCGAATTAGCTGAATCTATTAATTCAAAAACAGTATCTGCCCGTGGGGAATTAACTTCCAGGGGGTTGCCGTCAATCATATTTATATTGACTTCCTGGCAAGATAAAACACCTGACCTTCTGGCAGTCATTCTCATGGTCAAAAGCCGGGGCACCCTGGTAAAAACTTCTCCGTTGTACTCCTCGCCTGTCAATACAACATCGCTTGACGGGAATGACCTGTAAAAACCCCTGTCTCCCGGTGGATAGCTTCTGTATACAGGCTTGTCAAAATAATATCCTGCATTAATAGGGTCTGCAGATGCCATGTCTGGTATTTCCGAATCAGTATCGTATTGCTCCCAATTATAAAGAATCCCTCCGTCACCTGTAGCCTTCAACTCAAATGAAGAACCTGTTGGCAATAAAAAATCATTGGGTATGGCGACATCTAATGGTATCCCAAAACCTTCCCGAACACCACAAGAACGATAAAAATTTAAGTATTCAAGGATTTCATTGATCGTATGGGTATGAAAATATAATGTACCATTGGAGTTATTTTCCAAGTTATCCATGTCACAACGACCGGGGTAAGCCATCAATGAACTTCCGCTACCCGGTTCAAATCCATGGCCTTCATGCCGATTACCCAATAATCCGCATTCCCCCCCTAATCCATAAAAGGTATGATGAGCACCCAAAGAATGAGCAATTTCATGGGTTGTTACTTTCAAATTCAAATTAATATCAGCCGGATCCACAGTACCCGTCCATCCAGCTCCTTTTTCACTTTCACTACAGGCAGTACCTATTAATGCAGCTCCGGCAGCATTGACTCCGATATCCGGTAATTTATGGAATACATGTCCAATATCAAAATCAATATCTTGGGCGCTATCCCTGAAAAAATTGCGGGAATTAATGGTCAATGAGTCAATATTAGAAGTGAATGGGTCTATTTCTGAATCCATAAAAATAAAATCATCTGGTATGATAACATCAAATTGGATATTCATTTCCTTGCTATAAAAAGCATTGGCAGCACTTACATTATCCAATATCGACGTTATAGCATCTTCTTTTTTTTCAAAATTTTCTCCCCATTCCCCGGTACAGGCTACTAATAATCTCAACGTAAGAAAATCATAATTTTGTTCCTGACAATCAATTGATTGTCCTCCTGACCTTACCCCAAGACGAGAGGACAATCCTTCGGACAGGCAAGTAAAGGCCCCGGAAGACCTGATTTCCAGGGATCCCAACACATATTTGTTTTCCCCGGATTCATGCCGAATATAGTATAGTTGACCGAATCTTGAAAAAAACAACCTTATTCGGTTGTTAATAGTATATCCATACAATTTATCACCATCCTGGCTTTGACCATGGAAATAGGAAATATCGTGTTCCAATAATTTGTCAAATGAATTCATTACCGGGAAATGTTTCAAATCAAAAGTCAACATTTCTATTTTCGTTTTTGATACATCTGCAGGGTTGCTTGCTTTATCCCAACAAGGGATTTGTATTATCCTTTGAGTTTCGGTACGATCCTTTGTGGTAGCTTGCACCCACTCCTCCTTTGGCCAATCAAACAACAACGAATTCTCCTGTCCGTATAACTGACCCAATATCAAAAACAAATACAGAAAACTTCGCATTATATCACTTATCATCCCCAGTAAACTAAATTAAATTGAACATTTAAATAAAATGAAAAATTCACTTTCCGACAGCAAAGTCTATCATTTTAACTTCTGAAGTATTCTCATTCCAATAATAAAATGAATTATTAAAAAAAATGCCGTTCACTATATCCTTATTAGATTGATCTTCAAAACTTAAAACAACTTTTGGAGACATTAATGAGTCAGACAAATTAATGAAATACCACTTACCTGTTTGGTAAAAATACAACCTGTCTCCGTCAATCTGAACTTCTTCTGCTATTCCTGGCAAGAGATGTTGAGCAACTAATTGCCCGGTAAAATCAAATTCATACAATCCTTTGTCAAAATCAACTAAATATACTATGTTTTTTCTTATGAAAATCTGGTCGATAGATACGCCCGGGATGATTAAATCCAGATTTTGGGTCTCTGTCAGGATTGAGAATTGTGTGGTCCACCTTTGTACTTTATTTTCATTTCGATTAAAAAGCCATATAGATTGATTACCATCCAGTACGGGATGTTCTACGATATTGGGAAAGTGCATAGAAAAATCAATGGAAGTAATTTGATTTAAATATTTATCGAGAATAAAAAACCGCTGAAAACTCTCGTTAAAAGCGTAAAATTGCAAACCATTGTACATACCTGTTTTAAAAACAGGTATTTCAAAATCATAGCGGAACATTTCATCGCCATTGGCATTTAGTTTTACCAGGCTTCTATTGGCTTCAAGAATAAATCCATTCTTAGCATCATCTATATAAACTAATTTTCGGGAAACGGAAGATCCCGAGCCAAGAGTCCTCATTCCACTGCAACCCATCAATAAGAAATTGAAACAAATTACACTAATGAGACCTATATAATGGTTCATCCCTACCATATTCATAAAGATAGAAGAAATTGCCATCAAACATACCATATGTGTTATGGTTCAACCAATCTCCTATATTGATGTAATAAGACCTTTCATTGGAAAGTTGATAAAAAATAGGTAAATGTCGATGACCAAAAACAAAGAAATCTATATCTGAAAAAGATTGTAGCTTATATTCACAATATTGTATCAACCACTCTTTTTCCTTTCCCAAAAAAGGAGGGGGTTTTAATTCCTGAGAACGGCTTTTATGGCTCCAAAAATTGGCAATCCTCCAAGATAGATCCGGATGCAACTGACGATATAAAAATTGTAGAACCGGATTGGTAAAAACCTTTTTCAACCTTTTATATCCCATATCTCCCGGGCCTAATCCATCACCGTGTCCCAACATAATTTTTTTGGCTCCTAACTCCTCTAATCTAACCTCTCTGTGAACGGGAATTCCAAATTCTTCAGGAAAGTATTTAAACATCCAAACATCGTGATTTCCTGTAAAAATCTCAATCGATATACCGGAATCCTGAATTTCTGCCAATTTCCCCAAAAAGCGAACATAACCTTTCGGTACATGAAATTTATATTCAAACCAATAATCGAAAAGATCACCTAATAAATAGATTTTATCAGCGTCTACCGCAGCCTTATCCAACCATGATATTATCTTTTTTTCTCGCTCTTTGGAATTTTGAATCCCAAGATGGAAATCAGACGCAAAATAGACCTTCTCCATTATCCAGATTATTTAGAGCCATCTGTTGACATCCTCAAGAGGGAGATCAAAAGCTTCCGCTACCCCTTTATAAACAATATTCCCTTTGACAATATTAAGTCCGGATAACAAGTCCTTTCTGAGCCTGCACGCTTCCTTCCATCCTTTATCAGCAAGCAATAAGCCATAGGGCAATGTAGCATTGGTTAATGCTATCGTAGAAGTCTGTGGTACTGCACCCGGCATATTAGCTACGCAGTAATGGACTACCTCATCTATTACGTATATAGGATCATCATGGGTTGTTGGCTCACATGTTTCGATACATCCACCCTGATCTACGGCAACGTCCACCAATACTGTACCCGGTTTCATGCTCTTGAGCATATCGCGGGTAATCAGGTTAGGTGCTTTGGCACCTGGAATCAAAACTGCCCCTATGATTAAATCACACTCCCCTATCAGGCTGCGAATATTGTATTCATTAGAATACATAGTCTGTACGTTGGCCTCCATTACATCACATAGATATCTCAACCTGTTGAGATTAATGTCCATAATAGTTACTTCCGCGCGTAATCCTGCCGCCATTTTTGCCGCTTGAGTACCTACGACACCACCGCCAAGTACTAACACCTTTCCCGGTGATACTCCAGGTACACCACCTAACAATACTCCTTTCCCCCCCATAGGACGTTCGAGATACTTAGCTCCTTCCTGAACAGCCATCCGTCCTGCCACTTCTGACATTGGCACCAGTAGGGGTAGTGAACCATCGACAGCCTGAACGGTCTCATAGGCAAGGCAAATGGCTTCCCTTTCCATCATAGCGTTGGTCAATTTCTCTGATGATGCAAAATGAAAGTACGTAAATACCAACTGGTCTTTCTGAATGAGTTCGTATTCCGGTTCAATAGGTTCTTTAACCTTTATAATCATTTCAGATTCCCGGTAAACATCTTCAATAGTAGGTAATATTTCTGCTCCGGCATTTAGATATTCTTCATCCTGAAAACCCGAACCTTCTCCTGCTCCCAATTGCACGAATACTTTATGCCCCCTCTTGGAAAATTCAAGTGCACCTGCCGGGGTTAGCGAGACCCTGTTTTCACTGGGCTTTATCTCTGTTGGTATCCCTATCTTCATATAATTTGAATTGTTTTGAACGCAAAATACATTATTTAAAATTTCTCCAAAAAATACTTCCTGCCTGGTTTTATAATTTTATGATGTTTTTTTTGGAGATTCACTTTTAAAAACCTTTTTTGGTTAATGATTATTCATACTTTTGCATTAAAATATAAACTTTTTCAAATGTTCAAACTATGAAAAAACACAATTTTTACGCTGGGCCGGCAATTCTTGCTGAAGAGGTAAAACAAGAATCATCAAAAGCAGCATTGGATTATCAGGGAACAGGTCTTTCCTTAATGGAAATGTCCCACAGATCCCCTGAAGTTTCTGCAATCATGGATGAAGCTACTTCATTGATCAAAGAATTACTTAATATTCCGGAAGGATATCAAGTCTTGTTTTTACAGGGAGGTGCCAGTCTTCAATTCTATATGACAGCGCTTAATTTACTCGATAGCAATGGTACAGCATCATACATCGATACAGGATCATGGTCGACCAAAGCTATTAAAGAGGCAAAAAGATGTGGAAATATAGAAGTGGTAGCCAGTTCAAAAGATAAAAATTACAACTACATACCCAAGAATGTTCCGATTTCAGCCAATTCTTCCTATCTGCATATTACGACTAACAACACTATTTTCGGAACCCAGTATCAGGACATGCCAAGCTATGATATTCCGCTGGTAGCGGACATGTCTTCCGATATATTTTCCCGTCCTTTTGACGTGTCAAAATTTGACGTAATCTATGCCGGTGCACAAAAGAATTTAGGACCTGCAGGGTGTACCCTTGTTATTGTCAGGGAGGGAGCATTGGGAAAGGTTTCCCGCGAATTACCATCAATGCTGGATTACAAAATTCACATCGGCAAAGGTTCTTTATTTAACACAGGGCCTGTGTTTCCTATTTATGTTTCATTGCTTACCCTTCGTTGGTTGAAGAAAAATGGTGGCATAAATGGTATGGTGCAGCGAAATGCAGCTAAGGCACAAGCTTTATACGATGAGATCGATCGAAATTCATTATTTTATGGAACCGCCGAAAAAGAAGACCGTTCAAAAATGAATGTTTGTTTCCTTCTTCACGATGAATCAATGTCCGATGAATTCCTGAAAGATTGTAAAGAAGCCAACATTGTCGGTGTCAAAGGACACAGGTCTGTAGGTGGTTTCCGGGCAAGTATCTACAATGCTATGGAGAAAGACAGTGTCGACCACTTAATTAATATAATGCAGGCATTTGAAAAGAAAATGGGGTAAATTACACTTCAGGATAAAATATATCAAGGAATCCGGTGGGTGTGAATCGCTTTACCGGATTTTTTCTTTTCGGGAATTACATCGGGACATGTTTGTATATTTCATACACTTTTTCAAGTTCTTCCCGATCGAGGCGATTATAAACCCTGAATACGCCCATGGAATCCCTTCTTCAATACCGCCCGTCCTTTATATACGGTATTTTCCGCATTTCCGTCACTTCTACACTCGGAAAGTCGAAATCAAGAACGATTTTCCCCGTAATTAAATACAAACCTATACCCTGAAAGGGAAATGCCTCTAATGCCGGGGGAAAATGCGTAGTATCAAAAAACCGACCCTCCCGATCGATCCAGGTACCAAAGGCCATCAATTTTCTGTTGACCGTAGATACTTTCTTTTGACAAACATAATACCCCAAAATACGGACGGTCCGATTTTTATACACCAAAAAATCCGATGCCGCAATAGTGTCAGGAATTTCTTCAGATTGCAAATCAAACGGAGAGCAAAGCGGGAACCCTAATAACTCGATCTCATCAAAAGCTTGTTCGTGCAGAACTCCTTCCATCTTTGGTAACGTAAAAGCTTCGTGAGCGTGATCGAAAAAAACCGGATGACGATTGCGTTCCCGTACAGAAGGCAAAAGGATACCGCTTTCCCAGGTTAATTCGTACTTACTAAGCCCCGTAAAACGGAATGCCCCTATCCTGATCAGTATATTGAGTTGAGTATCGGATATCGGGACACGATTGACAAAATCTTCCAGATTGCGAAAGGAACCATTTTCTCTGCGCTCATCAAGTATATTACGAACGGTCTTCTTTTCCAGCTCCCGCAAGTGTATAAACCCCAGATAGATATCCTCTCCGTACAGATGTGTCAAATTACGACTCCGATTGATGCAAGGAGGATGAATATTCCCGCCCGACATCCGGGCTTCGTGAACGTATAGCTCCGTCCTGTAAAATCCACCAAAATTATTGATCACGGCTACCATAAATTCCAGGGGGTGATAAACTTTCAGGTACAAACTCTGAAAAGATTCCACCGCAAAACTTGCCGAGTGGGCTTTGCAAAAAGAATAGCCACTAAAACTCTCTACCTGTCGCCAAACTTCAGCTGTAAGTTCATCCGAATAACCGCGTTGTTGGCAATTGCGAAAAAACTTCTCCTGCAAGGTGAGAAAGGTATCCGATTTTTTCCGCTTTCCCGACATGATGCGCCGAAGGACATCACTTTCATCCAGGTCCAAACCGGCAAAATGATGTACAATTTTCATCACGTCTTCCTGATATACCATGACGCCGTAGGTTTCGCCCAAATGTTCTTCAAAAATCGGGTGCAGGTATTGAATGCTTTCGGGATAATGAAAACGATATATATATTCCCGCATCATCCCACTTTTGGCTACACCGGGCCGGATAATCGAACTGGCCGCCACGAGGTGAAGATAATCATCACATTGCAACTTGGTCAGTAACCCGCGCATAGCCGGTGACTCTATATAAAAACATCCTATGCATTGTCCGGAACGCAGTCTATCACGCACTTTCCGGTCTGACTTTATGGCACTGACATTGCGTATATCAACGGTACACCCTTTATTCTCTCGGATAAGATCTACTGCTTCTTTGATATGCCCCAATCCCCGTTGACTAAGGATATCATATTTGTGAAATCCCATATCCTCGGCCGTATACATATCCACCTGTACAATCGGAAAGCCCTTGGGCATCATTTGCAAAGCCGTATGGTAAAATAACGAACGCTCACTAATCAGGATCCCCCCAGCGTGAATACTGAGATAATTAGGCAATCCCTCGATTCTTTGGCTATAATAAAAGATATGCCGGGCATACGGATGATGTTCATCCGCAGCGTGAGGAGCAGTGACAATTTTATCGATATCCGCCTTGGGCAATCCAAATACTTTTCCCAGCTCCCGAATCACTGACCGCCTTTTAAACGTACTATAAGTCGCCAGCAAGGCAGTTTTATCCCTGCCGTATCGCTTAAACACATAATCCGTCACGTGGTCGCGTTCGTCCCAACTAAAGTCAATGTCGAAATCCGGCGGAGAAGTCCGATGCTGATTGATAAACCTTTCGAAGTAAAGATCCAATTCCAACGGGTCCACATCCGTAATCCGCATACAATAAGCCACAATAGAATTGGCACCACTACCTCTTCCCACATGATAATACCCTACATTATGAGCATAGCGAATAATGTCCCAGGTAATGAGAAAATAGGTAGCATATCCAAGTTTTTGAATCACAGAAAGCTCTTGCTCTACCCGCTTCATAGCCCGTGAATGACTACGATACCTCCTTTCACATCCTTGCAATGCCAGCTTGCGAAGCAAAGCAAAATCTTCGTCCCTTGACTCCGTAAAATATTGACGATTCACCTCTTCTCCCTCTGGAAATGCTATAGAACATTGGTCCAGTAATGCTTCCGTATTCTCTATAATCCGGGGATACAATTTATACTTTTCTCTCAATACCACAGGTGCATGAAAATATTCATACTGAGCAGCTATTGGATACTTCTTGAGTTGTCCCAAAATAATGTTTTCATCTATACACCGAAGAAGCTTATGTGTGCGATAACCGTGTTCTTTATGAAAAGTTACCGGGGAAAATACGACCAGTTTACCCAGGTAGTTCACCAAATCTGAAGAGTATAGTTTCCCAGCTTCGGAAGGACGTATACCGTAAAATTCATTGTCGGAAAATTGATCAATAGATTTGGGCAGGGAACGGTAAATGACGTAGGCATGCTTCCAGGCCGGGGCTATAGAAGGCAACGGTTTATGCTCCATAAGATGTGCCGAAAGCAGTGTATTCAATTCGCGAAATCCTTCTTCATCCCGGGCAATACCGAGATAACGAAATTCATTACCCTGCCGGAATTCAATCCCGACAATAGGCTCGATCTCTCTTATTCTATTCCCCTTATCATCTTCCTCATAACACGCTTTATAGAATTCAAATACTCCGGATGTATTGTTGATATCCGTGAGGACAAGGCGGTGTATCCCCAGAGCGTCGGCTTTATCAGCCAATTCCTTCGGAGAGAGTGTCCCGTACCTTAAACTGTAATATGAGTGGCAATTCAAAAACATAAACAATCTTAGAGAGAACAAATATAGTCAAAATGATTATATTTTAAGCATTCTCATTGTAGTCTTGGCTATCCAGTTTGACTACCAAAATAATTTGTTATTTATTTTTACTATTTTAAGAGTAGTGACAAAAAAAAATTCGCAATCCACACGACAAGTTTATAAAGGCTCTTCTGAGTGATATAGAAGTATCACGGGGTTATTTTACAGAATTTTTACCACAACAATTGAAGGAGATTTTATATCTGGAAGGTCTATACCATTCCGGTACAAGTTTCATATCGGGAATACAAGAGGAGATATTTGCGGATATAAAGGGATCGCTAAGCTGTGGGTCTGTCATTGTGCGTAGCTAAGATTGGTGAGCCCGATTATCAAGATAACAATTTCCTTTATTTGTGACGTACTAGAAGTTTCTCCGGATTTAGTAGAGAAAATACAAAAAGAGATCAATAAGTAAGACTCTTTACCAGTGGCTAAAAAAACTTAGACTAACGTGAACTCGACGATTAATTAATTCTGTCATTATTTTTGCTAAAAAATGCAATGCCCAAGGCATCACTTTGTGGAAATCAATGCCAGAATCGAAGATTTAACTTGTTTTCCACCCTGGGTTGGCACCCAGGGTTAGGAATATTTCGCCCCTTCAGGCTCTTTTTTTCTCTGTCGGAATTACGTTAGACTAACGTTAGTTAGATGGTAAAATTGAAAGCTCTGAAGTGCCTGTCCCGACATAAAATCACCCTACCTGAATAAATGGTTCGTCCCCTCCCCATTTATTTCAATCAATGGGAAAGAATTTTTCAGTCTCCTTTTCCTCCTTTCCCTTCATTTTCAAATCGATCGAAGAGGCTCTCTGGATAGCTCCAGCACCAAACCGTCCACGTATATGATCCATTTGACGAAGCAACTGAATATCCCGAATAGTATCTTCAAAAAGATCGATCTGAAAATTTCCGTGAACCAAATCACCGAACTTCACCCCGATCAGGCGGATCAATTGGCGACGTTGATACAATTGCTGGAACAACTCTAAAAGGTACCGGATCAGAATTCGGTTATTCGCCGTATAAGGGATCTTCTTTTGCCGGGTATAGGTATTAAAATCCGCATACCGAATCTTAACGGACACAAGACTGGTCAGACGATTAGACTGGCGAAGTTCAAAAGATAAATCATCTACCATCGTAATAATTTTCCGCCGGATAAAATCCAGGTCAAGTGTATCTTCGTGAAAAGTCCGTTCTTTGGACATAGATTTTTGCTCGGTATACGGAATGACGGGAGAAGGGTCTATAGCATTGGCCTTATTCCATAAGTGGCGCCCCGTTTCCCCGAAGTGCATTTCAAGCATACGAATGGGAATATCCCGAAGGGTATGCACCTGCCGCACACCCATAAAACTCAATTTCTTATACGTTTTTTGGCCGACTCCGGGGATCTTTCGAATGGACAAGGGTGCAATAAAGTTTCGTTCCTTATCCTTTTCGATCTGAATTTCCCCATTAGGCTTAGCTTCACCTGTACCAATCTTCGAGATCAACTTATTGACCGACAATCCGCAAGATATAGGAAGACCACTTTCTTTGATAATCTTTTGACGAAGTTCCTGGGTCCATTTATAACAACCGAAAAAACGGTCCATACCGCTTATATCCAGATAAAACTCATCAATGGATGACTTTTCAAACATTGGAGCCTCACTTGCGATAATTTCCGTAATAATCCTGGAATGCCGGGAATATTCATCCATATCCCCTTTAAGTACCGTTGCCTGTGGGCATAGCCTCAGAGCCATTTTCATAGGCATAGCCGAATGTACACCGAAATTCCGGGCTTCATAACTACATGACGCTACCACACCTCGACTACTCTTACCTCCAATGATAAGAGGAATACCCTTAAAGCTCGAATTCTTCAACCGCTCAACCGAAACGAAAAAAGAATCCAGATCCATATGTACAATTGCCCGATCAAACATTTTAAAAATATAATCATATTGACTATATCAAATATCACAATAATTTTCAAAATGCAAAATACAAATAGATGTTTTTTTGAACTTGGTCATCAATTAAAAGCAAACAAAAAGTCACAACCACAACGGGAAAAGATGACACCTTGATCAAAGCTTTCCGCTCGATATAGTGTCCTGCTTTCTAATTTCCCCTTTTTATATAATACTAATCAAAAGGAACTAGATACGTATTTAAGATTCAGTTTCATGAAGGAACTTCCCTACCCAAATGCAGTTAGGCTGGCATATCCTAGGGGAATCAGACCAGGACTACAACCCATAAGCCACCTCTCTTCAATGCTTCTTAAGAGTTAACCCTATCCCATCTTCAACGTGGGCGGTTTGGTTCTAGGTATCAAAAATGGATTTATCGTCTTTGACCATTCCCGCTTTACTCGCTTGCTCTACTTTGAGAAAACCAACGGCTTATAAAAACAGTATGAAAAAATATACGAAATAGACAATTTCATTAAAAAAAAGTATACCATTTATGAATCACTATACTTGTGTCACAAAAATATCAAATCGTCAACTACTCACCACTCGAAGCTTCTTCCAAAGCAGTATCATCTATTTGAAGACCTAAATCTGCTAATTGTCCATCATCGATACGGGAAGGCGCATCAATCATCACATCTCTACCCGTATTATTTTTGGGAAAAGCAATAAAATCCCTGATTGAAGCCACACCATTCATCACTGCACACAACCGGTCCAACCCAAAAGCAATTCCACCGTGAGGAGGAGCACCGTATTCAAAAGCACTAAGTAAAAATCCAAACTGTGCTTCAGCTTCTTCACGGGAAAAACCCAACAAGTCAAAGTTCTTGGACTGAAGATCCCTGTCAAAGATTCGAATAGATCCTCCCCCTATTTCAGCACCATTAATTACCAGGTCATAAGCATCAGCTCTTATACTCTCCAATACAGCCTGATCTTTCGCAGTCATTTTCTCAACATCTTCAGCCTTAGGTGCCGTAAACGGATGGTGCATCGCATAAAAACGACCAGTTTCTTTATCCCATTCCAATAGCGGGAAATCCATCACCCAAAGGGGTTTATATAATCCCGGATCTATCAAGTTATTCTGCCTTCCCAATTCCAATCTCAACTCACCCAATTGCTTACGGGTTACATTCTCCGCACCACTTAATATAAAAAGGATATCCCCTTTACCTCCACCGGATTTTTCCACCCAGGATTTCAGAACATTATCAGAATAGAACTTGCCAATTGTAGATTTTACAGAATCATCCTCTTTCCATTGAACATATACCAGGCCTTTTGCTCCGATTTGCGGTCGCTTCACCCAATCGGTCAACCCTTTCATATTTTTGTTGGAATACTCATCAGCTTTGCCTTGCAGACAAACACCGGCAACCAATTCAGCAGAATCAAAGACGTTGAATCCGTGTCCCTTCGCATACTCATTAAGATCAAAAATTTCCATTCCAAATCTAAGATCCGGCTTATCAGATCCATATTTTCGAATCGCATCATCGTAAGACATCCTAGTAAATTCGGGCAATTCGATATCTTTTACAGATTTGAACAAATGCTTTGTAAGCCCTTCAAACGTATTCAATACCTCTTCCTGGTCAACAAAAGACATTTCGCAATCAATCTGCGTAAATTCAGGTTGACGGTCGGCTCGGAGGTCTTCATCCCTGAAACACTTTACAATTTGAAAATATTTGTCCATCCCCGCCACCATAAGGATTTGTTTAAAAGTCTGCGGTGATTGGGGCAACGCATAAAATTGCCCGGGATTGAGCCGGGAAGGGACGACAAAATCACGCGCTCCTTCAGGAGTACTTTTGATTAGTACAGGAGTTTCAATTTCCAAAAATTCCAACGAATCCATATACTTCCGGATTTCCAGGGTAAGCTTACTCCTGAATTTCAATTTATCTTGCAATACCGGCCTGCGAATATCGAGATACCGGTATTTCATTCTCAAATCATCGCCCCCATCCGTTTCGTCTTCAATTGTAAATGGCGGTAATTTTGCTTTATTGAGTACAGAAAGTTTCTCTACTACGACTTCTACATCTCCAGTAAGACGATCAGGATTCTTATTGGACCGCTCACGTACTTGACCAGAAATACTGATAACATCTTCACGCCCCAGACTCCGTGCAAGCTCACACAACGCCTGATTTGTATCCATATTAAATATTAATTGAGTGATCCCGTACCGATCTCTCAAGTCAATAAATGTCATTCCTCCAAAGTCACGCTTGGTTGCCATCCATCCACTCAAAGTAACATTTGCTCCGATATGCTCTAACCTCAATTCCCCACAATTATGTGTTCTGTACATAGATTTCTTTTTAATTTCTTCGCAAAATTATAAACTAATCTCCGGATTATCAGTTTTAGCACTAATTAAAATGATTCAAAATAAAGCTTCCTATTAAACAAGTATTTTTGAAAAACGTATTTTGAATGTATATTTGCAGTTCCTTCGGGGCATGAAGTTTTTTAGATGTGCGTATGATTAATAATTACAAAATTTTAACACTTAGTTATCAGGATGCGACTTTAGACAGGCTTCCTATGTACATGGTTTCTTCTGAAAATTCAGAAGAAGAAAAGGAAAAGTTGACAAAAATAAAGACTCTTCTAGGCGTACAGGAGCTATTTTATCTAAATACTTGCAACCGCGTTTTGTATTTGGTATATACACCACATAGCACCAATCTTTTGATGAATAAGGTCAAAAAATTGGTTTCTCATGCATCTTCAGACAACTCTGATGTCCAAACCCAAATTGTGCCAAAAATTTATCAGGGTGAAAAAGCAGTTCAACACTTGTTTGAAGTAGCTTCCTCCCTGGATTCTATGATTGTAGGAGAACGGGAAATTATTCGGCAGGTCAAAGAAGCTTATGAAAAATCCCATCAGTATGGGTTAACGGATGACAATATCAGGATTCTATTCCAAAGCTGTATCCAATCGGCCAAGTCCGTTTACAACCAGACAAGAATAGGTGAAAAGGCTGTAAGTGTAGTCGCATTAGCTATGAAAAAGCTCCGTCGTTTTGGTTTAAATGCAAATGACGAAGTAATTCTAATTGGCGCTGGACAAAGCATTAAAAAGGCATGTCATTTCCTTGCGGAATGGGGCGTAGAAAAAATAACGATCTTCAATCGAACGACTTTCAATGCACATCGATTATTGGAAATATGCCCAACTGCTGAAATATTTCCTTTGGAGGAAATGGTTAACCGGGATCTGGACGCTGATTTTATTATTTCCTGTACAGGTTCCAGCGGTTATGTCCTTACTCCTGAAATCGTCCATTTATCCACGAATGGTAAAGGCCTTCACAAAACCAAAGGCATTTTGGACCTTGCCGTTCCGGCAGATATTCATCCCGGAGTTCTGGAAAATAGACCTATCAGACTCATTGAGGTTGAATCCCTTCGAGAAGTAGCAGATAAAAATATTGGCTTCCGACGAAAAGAAATAGATAAAGCAAGGGACATTCTTCAGTTCCAAATCACTGATTTCAAGGAGAAAATTCATCGACGTTTTATTGAAAAAGCCTTTCTGGACATCCCTTCTCTTATGCACCAGGCTAAAGATAAAGCTATTAACGAAGTTTTTCGCCAAAGAATGGAAGGATTGGATCCCGAAGCCCGCGAGCTGATTGAAGAAATGATGGAATATATGACTAAAAAATGTATTAGTATTCCCATGAAGACTGCAAGGGAAAAATATTCAGTTATCAGAAAATCACTATCTTAAACCTCAAGGGATATCTAAGTTATATGTTTTGGCAGGATTTCGCCGGGTTTTTCTTGAAAGATTTGCTCCGGTGTTTAGACCTACCCATTCATTATTATTCCCTTAGTAAATCGCTATAATTAGGTAATTTATTGCGATCCACTTTATCAACAATCGCAATAAATGGAAATCGATAATAATATAACTTGTCATGTTAGTAAAAACATTTGCAGGCGCACTTGAGGGAGTAGATGCTATCAAGATCATCATTGAAGTCAATGTAGGTGGTATTGTAGTCGGAAAAAAAACATCGTATTTTTTGGTTGGATTACCTGATAACGCTGTCAGGGAAGGAAATCAAAGAATCGAATCTGCCATAAAATCTATTGGGAAGTCCATGCCCAGACAGAAAGTAGTAATTAATATGGCACCCGCCAATATCCCCAAGGAAGGGAGTGCGTATGATTTACCCATTGCTATCGGGATATTAGCATCCTCCGGACAAATTAAATCCGATATTCTCGACCAATACATAATAATGGGTGAACTTGCTCTAGACGGGAATATACGCCCTATTAGAGGGGCATTGTCAATTGCCATCATGGCGCGAAAATTAAAGTTTAAGGGCCTGATACTTCCCAAACAAAATGCCAGGGAAGCGGCTATCGTTAATGACCTCCAAGTTATCGGAGTACAAAACATCTCCGAAGTTGCATCCTTTTTTGAGGGAGAGGGTGATTGGCAAGCTACAAAGGTAGACACCCGGGATGAATTCTTTCATCAACACAACCAATACAATTCTGATTTCAAAGATGTAAAAGGCCAGGAATCCATAAAAAGAGCACTGGAACTAGCAGCAGCCGGAGGACACAATGTCGTCTTAATAGGGCCTCCGGGAGCGGGAAAAACAATGCTTGCAAAACGATTGCCTACTATTCTTCCCCCATTATCTCTACACGAAGCATTGGAAACTACCAAAATTCACAGTGTTTCCGGATTACTGGATGACGATGCATCATTAATCAAGACAAGACCTTTCCGAGCCCCACATCATACCATTAGTGATGCCGCCCTGGTAGGTGGAGGTTCCAACCCATTACCAGGTGAAATATCCCTTGCACACAACGGCGTATTATTTCTCGATGAACTTCCTGAATTCAAGCGTACGGTCCTGGAAGTAATGAGGCAACCACTGGAAGAACGAAAGATAATAATCTCGCGTGCCAGAATGACTGTAGAGTATCCGTCTTCATTCATTCTCGTAGCTTCCATGAATCCATGTCCATGTGGATTTCTCAACCATCCTGAAAAAGAATGTGTATGTACTCCTGCCGCAGTCCAGCGCTATCTTAACAAAATCTCCGGGCCACTACTGGATCGTATTGACCTTCATGTGGAAGTAACCCCTGTTTCATTTGATGAAATGACCATGCAAAACTCAAATGGCAAATCAAGTGTTGAAATCGCAGAAAAAGTAGTAAAGGCAAGGTTATTTCAAAAGCACCGGTATGAAAAAATGGAGATAAATATTAAAAGCAATGCGGAAATGCCCGCTCGGATCGTTAAAAAAGTATGTAAAATAAATCCGTCTGGAATTACGTTACTACGAGCAGCTATGGAAAAACTGAAGCTATCAGCAAGAGCGTATGACCGGATTCTTAAAGTAGCCAGGACAGCTGCTGATTTGGAGGAAAAAGAAGAAATAGAAATAGGACATCTGGCTGAGGCCATTCAGTACAGAAGTCTGGATAAAGAAAGTTGGGGGAATTCATAAAATGGAAGTAAGGTATTTAATAGGATTGCTCATTACGATTGCATTTATCCTTTTCGCCAAATATTGGTCGGAAAGCAAAAATCTTATTGTCGGTGATAAAGCACCTGATTTTTCATACACGGATATGATCGGCAAGTCACATAGCTTATCTGATTACTCCGGGAAATACACCCTGATTGACTTTTGGGGAAGTTGGTGTCAACCATGTAGAAAATCCAATGGTAAATTGGTAAAACTTATCAATCAAGTTGATACATCCCAAATTCAAATAATATCAATTGGTATCGAAGAGAACCAGGACCAGTGGAAAGAAGCAATCCGAAAAGATTCACTTTTTTGGCCCCAACATACTTCTTCATTTGAGATGTTTCAAGCAGATTTGGCAAAGGAGTATCACGTCCATGAAACCCCGACCTATTTTCTATTGGACAGGGACAGAAAAATTATTGCACGGTCCGGTGCACTTCAGGAAATTAGTGAAATCCTGTCTCGCAAAGACCTTTTAAACTGACAATTTGACGTAATTCCTGTAATGGCAAGTAGTTTGCGCTTATTATTTTCAAAAATATATACGGTATGAATGAGAAGATAGAAGATACTCAGGACAAATCCGCTATGGAAACCGGAGAAACCAAACAGTCTGTTGAACAGGAAGATGTTCAAGATGAAAAAATATCAAATAAAGAGAATGTTGAAGAAAATCCTTTGGAAATTCTTCAACAAGAATATCAGGAATTGAAAAATAAATACCTCCGGCTATATGCTGAATTTGACAATTTCAAGAAAAGATCTATAAAAGAAAAGATGGAAATGTCAAAAATGGCAGGACAGGAAGTCATTAAAGCACTGTTGCCGGTAATTGATGACTTTGACAGGGCAAAGAAAATAGCAGATGAAGAAGACAATGACGAATACTTCAGTGAGGGGGTAAAATTAGTATATCAAAAATTAAAAAGTGTACTGCGTCAACAGGGATTAAAAGAAATGGATCAGGAAAACCCAGAATTTAATCCGGAATTGCACGAAGCAATTACAGAAATTCCAGTAGACGATGAATCCAAAAAAGGAAAAATAGTTGATTATATAGAAAAAGGATACTATCTGAATGATAAAATTATAAGACACGCAAAGGTAGTAACCGGCAAAAAATAAAATATGGGCAAAAGAGATTATTACGAGGTATTAGGTGTCTCGAAAAGCGCCGATGGATCAGAGATAAAAAAAGCCTATCGAAAAATCGCAATGAAGTATCACCCCGATAAAAATCCGGGAAATACTGAAGCAGAAGATAAATTCAAAGAAGCAGCAGAGGCTTATGAAGTACTCAGTGACTCCGATAAAAAAGCAAAATATGACCGATTCGGTCACGCCGGGGTCAATGGTCAAGGCGGATTCGGTGCAAGTGGAGGTATGACAATGGATGATATTTTCGACCAATTTGGAGACATTTTTGGAGGCGGTAGTCCATTCGGAAGTTTCTTTGGAGGAGCACAGGGAGGAAAGCGAACACGGGGAACCAGAGGTTCGAATCTCAGGATAAAAGTAGCACTTACCCTGGAAGAAATTGCTTCGGGGGTAACCAAGAAAATAAAAGTTAAAAAACAGGTGCAATGTTCTACCTGTAAAGGTTCTGGTGCAAAAAATGCTGGCGCTGTAAAAACTTGTGGTACTTGTGGAGGGAATGGAGTTGTTCGCCAGGTGAGAAGCACTTTTCTGGGACAAATGCAAACAACTACTACCTGCCCTAATTGCCAGGGAACAGGAGAAATCGTTACGGATAAATGTAATACCTGTCGCGGAAGCGGAAGTGTATATGGAGATGAAACAGTAGAAATAGAAATTCCGGCAGGAGTAGAAGAAGGTATGCAACTCTCTCTTCGAGGAAAAGGAAATGCCGGATCCAATGGAGGTCCTGCAGGTGATCTGTTAGTGCTTATTGAAGAAAAATCCCATTCGGTATTGACAAGGGATGGGAATCAAATAATTTATGAACTCTACCTAAACTTTGCCGATGCCGCCCTGGGTACAAGTGTCGAAGTCCCCACCTTATCCAGCAAGGTTAAAATAAAAGTCCCCGAGGGGACACAATCCGGAAAAATTTTCCGTTTAAAAGGTAAAGGTCTTCCCACGGTTCAAGGGTATGGTACCGGAGACCAATTAATACATGTAAATGTATGGACCCCGAAAAATTTGAGTTCAGAAGAAAAAGAACTGTTGAAAAAAATGAGAGAAATGGACAATTTTCACCCTACACCCGGGAAGCACGACAAAGGCTTTTTCGATAAAATGAAAGATTATTTTAGTGGTAAATCATAATTCCCTTTGGTTGGGATTCTTTTCAATTCTTCTTCTGGCTATATTTTCCTGTGAAAATAATAATATTGTACTTGAAGAAGAGATTCAATTTAACTCAGGCAGCTGGCCGGTTGGAGAAGTACTTAATGCCTATTGGGAAATTGAGGATCTCGAGGCTGTATACAGGTGGTCTATATCAGTCGACCACTCCGATCAATTCAAATATCAAAATCTATACCTCCTGGTCAAATCCCAAATGCCGGGCAATAAAAGCCAGGAAAAAGAGATTTCGTTGCAATTGGCCAATCCTAATACCGGAGTATGGCTCGGAAAAGGCTCAGCCAGTAATATAATCCAAAAGATCGTAATTCAGGACAGTATAAAATTTGAAAATACCGGCGAATACCAATTCAATATCGAACAGTATTCCCGGGATTCAACACTTCAGGGAATCAATTCAATTTCGATTCTATTGGAACGACTTCCCTCAAAAAAATAAAGGGTAAATGTGAAAAATCAACATTTTACCCTTTTAAAACTACCAGCTATATTTTATACGCACAAACGATTTGTACGTCACATAAATCATCTCAATACTACCAAAAATAACACTTTATTAATACTTTTCCTAATTTTTTCATAAAACACCGGACATCTCTATTCATTGCTTCCAAGATTGAAAGGGGTTTATTCATCCGGTAATTAATAAATACTATAAGAATTTTCTAGGCCACGAATAAACCATTGCACATAAACTTAGAACCGCCACCCTATGCCCAATCCACCAAACAGGGGGAATGTGTCCCCTTTATTCGTCACCCCGAACTGTCCCTGAATAATCTCAAATACAGGAGTCCAGGCAATAGAGAAAAACCAACGGCCGCTCTTCGTATAATGACGGTAACCAAGTCGCGGAATAATGAAATGGGAATACATATGACAGCCCGGATGCTCGGGAATACAGCGCGTAATGTCAAAATAATAGATATAGGTATAGCTTATACCCGCTTCCAATTGGTTCCGGCCTTTTCCCCACAATATACCCGGTTCTATATGCGCGCTAACCATACTATAATCGGTCAGATCCCGCAGGGCCTTCAGCTGTCCCAGGTAACCTCCCCCGATTTTCACCCAGCCCTGTACACTCCCTTTGCCCAATAAATGTCGGCCGTAATTCAGGGAGTACGCACCCCCTGTGCCAAGCAATTCCCCGTAGACCTCATTGGACCGGGTATGGATAGATATATTTTCCTGGGCAGTAACCGGACGTACAACGAAAAGAAAGAGTAATAATATCGGGATGTAAATTAATCTCATGGTGTAAACATTGGGTCTTTGTTTTTTATTAGAATATATTTCTATGGATAATCGATTACCTCGGCACGAAAAATCCCGTCCGTAAATACCACCGTATCCGGCATCCACGGTGCCATAGCCGTATCTTTCCATCCAAAGTCCCGAACATAGGTCGCATGGAACCGCCCCTGCAATTCCCGACTCTCTTCGTCCCAGTCCGTGACTATAAAATAATTGTCCGCTTCTCCATATACTATAAATTTATCCAGTAAAACATCCCCCAGAGAAGTATAGAAACTGCTACTAACCTGGGTAAAATCATCCCTCTCCACTGAGTCCCTGGCCTCTACCCTCATAGTGTCACCAATGCGGTCAGGGTCAATTTTCCCAAAATTTATACTCGTTTCATTAAACTCGATATCCCAGTCAATATGTAAATCCAAAAACAATTCTGTCGAATAATAAGTTTTGTGCTCTAATCCAAGGATATTACCATCCCACTCCGTACCATTGAGTAAGGCATCCACTTCCCCATACTTCGGTCCTTCCAGTGGTAGCGAAGCCTTTTCACAGGATAAAACCATTAATCCACTCAAAATTAATATAACATAGAAAGCTTTCATTGTTTGAAGATCAAATTTTGTATTTGTTACTGGTCCATTTATTTACGATCATTATTCTTTCAGTTCAAGAGTAGTAGTAAATTTCCCGTTAGTATACCGTACCGTATCTTCCATCCATTCCGTTTCATGTTTTTCTTCCGCAAATACATAACTTGCCTGAAACTTTCCACTGACCGTAAAATTTTCTGCATTCCATTCCGTAATAATCAAATAATGATCTTCTCCAGTCTGAAGCTTATATCGATCCCCCAGAACATCCCCTCCAATCAATGTATGATACGCATTTCCAACACACTGAAAATCTTCCTCCGGCAAAAATATATCCGTATCAGAAAGACAAAGTGTATCACCAATTTGATCATTCAGATCAATCCCTAGGAAATTCATTTCTTCTTGCCTTCTTTCAATACTGTCGTTGGGTCTTTCCCTAATTATGAAAATATTGCAGTCTTGCTTACCATTATATTTGATCACAGTGCCATTTATCCTAATATTTTCTTGCAGAAAATCACCATTCCTCAAAACCGAAACAGTCCCTCTGTTTGGGAAAGTGTCTCTGGGAAGAGAAGCCTTTTCACAACAAAACGACATCAGCATCCCTAAAACCATTATGCCACGAAATCCTCTCATTGTGTAAGGATAAATTTTTGCATTAGTTCCCTGTCCTTCCATACCGTACGAAGGAAATATAGTCCTGGAGTCAAGCTACCGAGATCTAGGGGTATATTACTGATTCCCTGTCCGATATTTTGTACAGGAAATGACTTTACCCTCTGCCCCAGTTGATTGACCAGATTGATTTGCACTTTTCCCTCTTGTGGTAAGGTAATAGAAGTATTAACTGTGGACGCAGATGTGGGATTAGGATATACGCGTACTGCAAATCCTTCCGACCCGTCCCGATTCTTGACATCCTCCGTATATTCCACACGCGCTCCCTCCGATACATCATTAGCAACGGGTAATGGCGAGGCATCCCGGTTTTCCACTACATGAAAATCGGTATCGTCCTGTCCGTCAGAACAATCCGCCCTCAGGCGAATGTACAGATCCTGGTCCATGGGTAATTCATCCATTTGGCATCCTACCGGTACATCCATCAGCCAGGGATCGTACTGGAAGCCGTCCGTGCTGTACTCCCATAGATAATCCACCGTTCCACTACATCCTTCTTCATCAAAACACCAAGTGTACAGGGTATTATTATATCCATAGGTAGGACCCGTAATTTCCACGCTAAAGGGTGGCGGGGGATCACCTTTGAGGTTTCCAACGGCGCATCGGTTGTTATTGATCCGTCTTGCATTATCCCGGACGTTCTCAACACCGGTATCTTCACCATCAAATTCCACATCGGGGTTCGAAAAGTAATTAATCGGGCCCGGAAGATCAATAATAGATCTCATCACTGTCCAATGATCATCTTTGAAAATAAAGCCGGTCTCAAAATGATGTGCATGGGCATAATCCGGATGATTGTCACAGGCTTGACCGGGAAGATGTAAACATATATCAAGATCTCCACCCCCTTCGTGCCGCGCCTCGTACAGATGCCCCACTTCATGGACAAAAACCCAATCTGTGGAAGCTGCATGTTCATTTACTACTGCGTAGGCATTAGGAGGACCAAATCCCTCTGCTCTCCCAATTACTCCAGCATCATAACGATCAGATATCATTACCACTAAATCCGCATAATAATCATCCCGTAAACTTGATGCTTGACTCTCAAGCATACTAACTGCAGTAACAATACTAGAAGGTTCAGAAAATCCATCCAATTCTTCCACGCCGACCAATTGTAGATGAATATTTAAATCCGAATTATCAAAAGCATCGTCCAACTGAGAAATACACGTGTTGGCCAACTGTTCTATTCCATTAATCCCACCTCTCGCCGTTACCGCATCCGGAGATGCCACAACCAAAATACGAGGATATCCACAACTTCGCACCTCAATCCGGGGCTGTTCTCGGACGGTTTCTTTTCCTTCACTCTCACCGGTACTTCCACAAACCTGTCCTGCTACGGCAGACCTATTTGACTCCATCAACAGGCTCAGCCCCTGTTGGAGGGCGTACAATTCAAATGGCCGGTCGTCCACCCGGATCATACCATATACTTCCCCTTTGTCGGCCTGCAGGTATACTGATCCCCCATGCTCCCCGATAATCTCACCGTTCCAGAGATAATCCTCCAAAGACCGGGCTTCGATCTTTTTTGCCCGGGCTCGTACTACGCCCTCCACACCGGGTATGCGAAAAGATACCACCTGGTCCTCCTGATGCCCGGCGAGGTCGCTGGTATTTACCAGGATCACATCTTTGTAAACATCCCGGTTCTTAAATTGCATAAATCGCTGGTTTTCGGATAAATTCAGCCTTGACTCTGCTGCAGGTACAGGCTCCAGGAATCCGGTTTTCTGTGCGTTCATAGACAGTGAAAAGCCGAAGATAAAAAGAGCGGCACATATCCACTTACAAAATAAACGATTCAGATATCTTCGGTCTTCGGTCTTCGGTCTTAAGAGTAGTTAATCTTTCCATTGTCCTCAATATTTAAAATGGGTTAAAAAATAATGGGATTTAACCAACCGGAAATCGGGAACAAAATCATAACAATCAATCGATAAAAAACTAATATGTAAATAAAAAAATTAATAATTAAAATAACTACAGAATAAAATATAACTACTTACAGATAAATCGAAAAATATACTATAAAAACAAACTAAAACTATGTTCTGTGCTCTTTCATAGATCCAGGATAAATTACATATATTTTTACCATTTCCCGGTACCAGTTGTCCGTGATTTACCTTATCTCATTGATTAAGACAGGGCTTGTAAGCCAAAGGTTGGTGGAGAAAGGATGTTTTTTAAAAAAAGTAAGGAACAACCAAATAGTTTTAACCCGCTTTATTCATGACAAATTCATAAATAATGGCGATATTCCATTAAAAACATTTGATTTTCAATAGAATATGCCAGGGTTAATCCAGGCAATTGCAAAATATCTATCCCCCAAATTTGGGGGACGACTCGAAATTGATAAATCATCCTTTATATTATAACTGACTCATAATTAATATTTTGCAATTCGCCTGCCCTTCGGGGGGGGGGGGAATATGGTGAATTTTCCGGATTAAGTCACCAGTCACGAGCTACCAGATGATTACTGATCATTAATTACAGACTGTGTTCGCCGTTAACCGCCTTCCTTCTGACAGGCTTTAGCGGAAGAAAGCCACCAATTACTGCTCCCCATTCTTATCCACTAAAGGCCTTTCATCACGACTCAATAATTCCCAGGCAGTACCGAAAATTAATTCCACAATTTTTGTCATTTTCGCAAACTCAATCTTTTCAATGGTATCTGTGGGTCGGTGATAATCTTCGTGAACACCCGTAAAATAAAAAATCACAGGAATATTTTTCTTCGCAAAGTTATAGTGGTCTGAACGGTAATAAAATCGATTGGGATCCGCTGGGTCATTATATTTATAATCCAACTCGAGATTGGTAAGAGAACTGTTTACCGACTCGTTAATTTCATGAAGATCTGTGCTTAGCTTATCAGACCCAATTATATATACATAGTAGGGATTATCCTCGTGAAATTCATCACGCCTCCCGATCATATCCACATTCAGATTGGTAATAGTCGACGATACCGGATAAAGGGGATTGTCAGAATAATACGCAGAACCAAGCAAACCCTTTTCTTCCCCATTGGCAAAAAAGATTAAAACAGATCT
The DNA here is from genome assembly GCF_021729145.1 of Membranihabitans maritimus. GTDB lineage: Bacteria > Bacteroidota > Bacteroidia > Chitinophagales > Saprospiraceae > Membranihabitans > Membranihabitans maritimus. The sequence continues at coordinate 286,440 of NZ_JAJSLW010000003.1, forward strand.
CTTCAAGCCTTCTTCTCCTGACTTTGAAATATCTGCCAATACGCGAGCTATTTCCAAAACCGAAGAAGTTCCGGAACCATCATCATCGGCCCCGTTAAATATATCTTTCCCGCGTATTCCCAGGTGGTCAAAATGGGCGGAAATGACCAATACTTCATGCTTGAGGTCTCTATCATTTCCTTCCAGGAATCCGACTACATTAGGAACATATTCATACTCTGTTATTTTATGAAGGTTTGCCACCACAGGCTTTTCAATAACAACTGGGCTGGTCTTATTTTTTCTATTTTGATATTTCTCTTCTCTGTAATTCAGTATTTTATCTTCATATCCTGCCATAATCGACGATGCCATTCCCGGTGAAATATATACGACATTTGTGCGGCTGGATTCAGGAATATTAGTAGTTAATGATGGACTTAACAAAAAGGGACGCAAACGAGCCAACCGGCTAGAAAAGTGTTCGGAAATCACTAATATCAGTCTCACACCTGCTTCAGTGGCCGCATTGAGTTTGGTATTTGACAACCCATTTTGCCCACCACCAGACAATTTCAATTCCGGAGGACTTCCTTCATGAATAATCACTGCTTTGTTTGCTAGATCCGCTTCCGAAAAATCATCCGTATTATCATTCTGTATACCAAACCCCAGATACACTAACTCTCCCGCATTGAATGAAGGCAAATTAGGATTGCCGGAAGGAAGTGCATAAAAATCTCTCTGGGCATGGTATTCATTCCCCTCTATCTTGATATCCACCTTTTTCCAGCTCTGTTTATACAGTGGGAAAAATTGTGAATAATCCCTTGTATTAATAGGGGTTTCATATCCGAATTGCTTCAATTTTTTAGCAAGAAATGCTGCAGCCTTGAAATTTCCTTCCATACCCGTTTCCCGTCCCTCGAATTCATCCGAAGCCAACACTTCAAGGTAACTTCTTATACTATCTTCCGAAATTCGATCCGCCAAATAACTCATCTTCATGGGATCCGATTCCAACATTTGGGCATGTCCTCTGTAAATAAAAATTACCGTCAAAATCAGTGAAAAAGCCACATATATTTTCCTCATCTAAAACAATTTTACAACTAAAGTTAATATATAAAGATGAATTTGACGAATAATTATAGGTCCCACCTTATATACACCCAAGACTTTACCGGTTGGATCTGCAAGTTCTGTAGAAAAAATCGACATACTACTTGGTGCGAATAAGCTCATAAGTGCTTATACCTTCAATTCATCCTATCGCTTTGTAGCTTTAAACATGTAATAGCCCCACAGCTTTTTTTTCATTGCCGGCTGGAGTCCGGATGCCAATAGTGTATTTCCTTTTTTGTATTCATTGAAATCAGCACCTGTAAGTTCTTTCCAAAAGTTATATAGTTTACTCAAATATGAGATCCTTTTGAGTCTTTTTACGGACGGCCACGCTAGACCTGACCAATCACGTACCTCATTTACATCAAAATCTACATCCTCTAGGGTCTGTTTCAACTCATCAGGGTGGTATAAATGATCCACCTGACACCCCATAAATGCTCTGTCATATAAGGCTTTACTTTCTTCGATATCCAGTTCTTTTTTACTTCTTAAAGCTTCAGCGAAAACAAATGTTCCTCCTTTTCTCAAAACCCTGGAAACTTCCGAAAATACAGCATCTATATCAACAGCATGGGATAAGGTCTCAATAGCCAAAACGTGATCAAATGTTGTGTCCTCAAAAGGCAAATTGTGATAATCTCCTTTGCAAAACGAAATTCGATTTAAAGCAGTTGACTTCCGGGAATATTCTTTTGCCAGATTAAGTTGTCTCGAATTTATATTCAATCCTGTGCAATTACCTCCAGTGGTTTCACTGATATAAATGGAAGTGCCTCCAACCCCGCAACCGATATCCAAAACCTCACTACCCTTTCCAATCCCGGAAGCATTAGCCAATTGATCATTGAGATTCTTCATTGCAGTCCCGAGATTGTTTGTTCCTTTTTCCCAAAGCCCCAGATTTAGTTGATGAGCATCATCTAAATTCCAGACATCCCGATATCCATCTTCGCTTTCATTGTAATAATGAATGACTTTATCAAGTGAACCAATTATATTTTGTTCTTCCATATTGACAAAATGAACTCAAAAAATAAGCCATTTGCTATGCTAATGCATATACGAATCAGGCTTATGTACAAAAATCTTACGATCTTTAGATATATCTAAACGCTAAAAAGTTCACCGTCAGTATTTATTGCAACTGAAACTGGGATAAATCAGCATAACTGCCCAGCGTTGAATGTAGTTTTTCAACTAACTCCGTATCCTTTGACTGGACGACTAAACTTGCCAATTGTGGAATAGAACTTTCCCAATCACTTTTTTCATTGTTAAAACCTGAAGTTAATGCTGACTGGCTCAATGAATTGTAAAAATACATTTGCTCACCATAACGCTCGATCATTTTATCCAACACCGGAACCATTTTTTCTGGAACACCCAATTCACTATAAAATCTTACAAAAACTGACGTTCTGGGATCGTATGGAAAATTAAAGTCGGGAAAAGCTTCAAAATATTGGTCTAACAATTCAACACCCAGGGTTTGATAATTTTCCTTTGCTGCAAGGTCATCAGTTCCCCTGTACTCCCGAGCTGCTTTTAAAAGACCGAGTTGAAACATTTGTTGGAAAGCACTGATTGTACCCCGGAATCCCAATGCGACGGGCTGGTCTATTTTATCTAAACCTCCCCACTTGAATTTTTCCGTAACATTCTCATGCAATACTTCAAGATTGACCATATTCCGGCCCTCTACTGGGACCAACCGTTGTCCGAGTCCTTCTACTCGCAAATATTTTTGAAGGCCGTACAACTGTTCTTGCGGAGCTGTAATGGACCAGTAAATAGGCCGGTCCTTCCAGTTATTTGAAATAATATCCAACACAGCAAGTTGTCCTTTATTCAAATATTTATAATCTGTGTTGCCTGGGAAAGCCCCTACCATCCTATTCACTACTTGTCCTGAATCAGCCGGGGTAACGATATCATTTAAAACAGGATCATTCTCATTGACTTCTATATAGAATTTATTCGTAGGAAGATAACTCTCCAGTTTTCTTCCAGATCCCGCCCCGGTCGGATGGTCCTCACCAGCGAAATCCAGCAATTGCTGAAGCGGACGGGCTTCCCCTTCTCTGTAGGGTAGATTGTTTCTTCTGGATCCTCTGAATTCCTCTCTCGTAAATGAAAACTTAATGGGCGGAGAATCATTGACCTTCCGTCGTAAACCATTGATATACCAATCTACGGGTATTAGACTCAAATTTACTACCCGGACATCGGTCCGGATACCTTCTACTTCCTGGGCATACCACAATGGATATGTATCATTGTCACCATACGTAAAAATAATAGCATTTTCTTCACAGCTTTCCAGAAAATCGTGGGCGAAATCCCGGGCTCCGTGAAGGTCACTCCGATCGTGATCGTCATAATTCTGGAATCCCATAAGCAAGGGCGCAATCAGGACCAAAACTCCAGCTAAAACCGGGGCAATAGTATCGGATAATTTTTCCCGTAAACGTTCATAAATAGCCAAAACAGCAATCCCAATCCAAATGGAAAATGCCATAAACGACCCCACTAATACATAATCTCTTTCACGCGGCTCTACAGGGGGTTGATTGGAATAAATAATAATACCAAGACCTGTTATTATAAAAAATGCGAGCAACGTAAGGAATTCACCTTTTCGTTGCTTCCAATGCCAAAATAAACCAATCAAACCAAAAATGAGGGGGAGGTAATAATAAAAATTTCTATTCTCATTATTTTTCACCCATTCCGGATCATTTGTATAATCATAAAATCCAAATTTCAATATCTTGTCGACAAATGGGATTCCCGAAACCCAATGTCCTTTCGTCCAATCCCAGGGCAAATATCCTTGCGTACCATCGTGACGCCCGGCAAAATTCCACATAAAATATCTCATATACATCCAGCCTACCTGGTAGCGCAGCAAGAAATTGAAATTGTCGGCACCGGTAGGAGAGCCATTTTGACGCTTCATCCAATACCTTCTGTAGTATCCTTCGTCTTTTTGTTGGGTGGAAGACATCCTGGGAAAAAGAACTTTATCCCCTTCCCGGTATTCATACTCCCCTTTCAAATCTGTTAGCTCATATTTATCTCCTACTCTTCCATAGCGCTCATTAAATGTTAAATCGACAGGACTCTTGTCAAATTGTGGTCCTTTCAGGATAGCTCTTTCACCGTATTGTTCCCGATTGATATAGGGAATTAAAGCGAATACATTATCGGGATCATTCATATTAATAGGAGGCTCTGCCCCTGCACGTATTACGACGATCATTATCGAACTATAACCAATAATGACCAAAGCCAAAGCCACTAAGATACGCTCAAGGACAAAATTTTTCTTTTTCCATGCATACCGCAATCCAAAAAAGAAACCAATAGCTAACAATAAAAGCAGAGGAATTAATCCACTATGTATAGGCAATCCCAATGAATTGACAGTAAATAATTCAAACTTAGACCAAAGTACAGGTAATCCGACGATCACTCCTTTCTGGATAATAACCAGACTGACTATTCCCGCCAGTGTCGCCAAGACAATACCCCAAAACGAAATTTTCCCCGATTTTTTAAAATAGTAAAACAATGCCAGGGAAGGGATGACAAGGGCTGACAACAAGTGCACCCCAATGGAGGCTCCAATGGCAAAAAAAGATAGTAAGAGCCATCGGTCCGTGCCAGGCGCATCCGGTAAGGTATACCATTTGACAACCGCCCATAAAGTCAACATGGTAAAAAATGTAGATAAGGCGTATACTTCACCTTCTACCGCAGAAAACCATACCGATGTGGCAAATGCCGAAGCAAGCCCAGCTGCAATACCTGCTAAAAATAGTGCTATATTTTGCCCACCTTCAGTTTTTTCTTCCCGTCCTACCATTGCTAGCTTACCCAATCGAATAGTAATCAATCCCGTAAACATAGCGGCAAAAGCGGTCGAAACTGCAGAAAGCAAGTTTACTGCAAAAGCAATGCCCGAAGGTTCGGACGAAAACAATTCTCCAAATAATGAGAATATTCTTCCAACGATCAGGAATAAAGGTGCGCCCGGCGGGTGAACTACTTGTAATTTATACGCCCCGGCTATAAATTCTCCTACATCCCATAAAGATCCTGACCTCTCAGCTGTTAATGCAAATACGATAAATGTAATCGCAAAAACAATCCATCCCGAAAGATTTCTCAAAAATGAGTAATTATTTTTCATACTTGGTATATTCGATTTGACTTCAAATTTAGCAAAAATGTAATTGGTACCTAATTTTTCAAATTATATCATTTTCTAATCCTTACCTCCTTTATATTTGAAACCTTGATAAATCTGCAAATCCCCCGAGTTTATTGTGCATTTTTTCAATGAGTTCGATATTTTTCGTTTGTGCTATAAGTCGCGCCAGACTGGGTATTGACCCCTCCCACCTTTCTTTCACATGAAGAAAACCGGACTGAATGGCCGATTGATTGAGAGAATCAAGAAAGTTAAGTTGATCTTCATAACAATCTATCAGATCACTGAATACAGGGACCGCCTTTTCCGGGATATCAAACTCCAGATAAGCCTTCGCATAAATCATGGTTCCAGGGTCATATGGAAAATTAAACCGTTGAAATGATTCAAAATATTTATCCACCAAATCAATTCCTATATCTCTGTACCTCTCTTTTTCCTGTGGGTCATTTTCTGATCCATACCGGAAAGTAGCCTGATTTACCCCAGATCGAAACATAGTCTGCAATACGTTAATGGTTCCTCTGAACCCGGAAGCTACATTTTGGTCTACTTTATCGAAGGTTCCCCAACGGAATTTTTTCATAACATTTTCGTGTAATTTTTCCAGATTGACCATATCATTACCATGGATAGGCACCAATCTTTTACCTAAACCTTCCATCCTTAAATACTTCTGCAACCCAAACAACTTTTCTTCAGGTGCCATATTCGACCAATAAATTGGACGTTTTTTCCAGTTATTTGCAATAATATCCAACACAGTCAATTGGTCTTTCCTGAGATAATTGTTATTGCTATCGATCACTCCATCCATACTTTTTACGATATGCATTGAATCCCTCTCTGTCACGATATTGTCCATAGCAGGATCTTCCGGATCCACATCTATATAAAACCGATTGGTGGGCAAATAACTTTCTATACGGTTTCCCCTTATTGTTACAGGATTATCCTTTGCTGAAAATGCTAATATTTGGTTCAAAGGCCTTGGTTTCCCCTCCTGGTAAGGCACATTCACACGTTTGGATCCCCTGAGCGCTTCTTGAGTATGTGTTAATTTCACCGGTAATGAGTCATTCACCCTCCGCCTGAGGCTGTTGATATACCAGTCTGCGCCCAGCAAATTGAGATTTACCACCCTTACATCCGTACGTATTCCTTCTACTTCCTGGGCATACCAAAGGGGGTAAGTATCATTATCAGCGTAAGTAAAAATAATGGCATTTTCTTCACAACTCTCCAAAAAGTTATTAGCAAAATCCCTTGCTCCTGACAAATGGCTCCTGTCATGGTCATCAAAATTCTCAACACCCATGATGACCGGTACCGTCAGTACCGTTATACCCGCCATGATAGCCGGCACCTTACCGGGGAATTTTCTCACCAAAATTTGGTGGATAGCCAGCACGGCCATTCCAATCCATATGGCAAAAGCCATAAACGAACCGACCAGTACATAATCGCGTTCGCGGGGTTCTAGTGGAGGTTGGTTCGAATATATAATAATCCCTACCCCCGTTATAATAAAAAAGGCAAAAAGAGTAAAAAAATCTCCTTTTCGCCTTTTTAAATGCCATAACAATCCGATCAAACCGAATATAAATGGTAAATAGAAGTAAAAATTCCGGCTTTCATCCTTTTTCTCTGAGAGGGGCTCCTCTGAATAATCATAAAATCCAAACTTAAAAAGCCGATCCAGAAACGGAATTCCCGATACCCAATGTCCTGCCGTCCAATCTGAGGGTATATATCCCTGGTCACCATCGAGACGTCCTACAAAATTCCACATAAAATATCTCATGTACATCCAGCCCACCTGGTATCGCAACAAAAAACCCAGGTTATCAGATAAAGTAGGGGTCCCATTTTGGTGTTTCATCCAATACCTTCTGTAAATAGGAACATCTTTGGTTTGAGAAGAAGACATTCGGGGGAACAAAACCTCATCCTGAGCTCGATACACGGGTTTTACTTTTTGGCCGGTGACCTCGTATTTACCTCCTACCAACCCATATTGCTCTTCCGATTCCCCTCGTATAGGCTGTTTATCAAATTGCGGTCCCTTAAAAATAGGCCTTTCCCCGTATTGATCACGGTTGATATAGGGGATCAAAGAAAATACGTTATCAGGATTATTCATATTAATAGGGGGGTCCGCACCAGCCCGGATTACGACCACCATGATCGTACTATATCCTATAATGACCAAAGCCATGGCCACTAGTACCCGCTCAAGAACAAATTGCTTCTTTTTCCACGCATACCTCAAACCAAAGAAAAAACCCATCCCTAAAATCAACAATAGAGGGATCAATCCACTATGAACAGGCCACCCCAATGAATTGACGGTAAACAATTCTAATTTTGACCAGAATACGGGTAGTCCGACAATCACTCCTTTCTGAATGACCATCAGGCTAAAAATACCAGCCAAAGTCGCAAATACAATTCCTCTGAATGAAGTTTTTTCCGATTTTTTAAAATAGTAAAAAAGGGCCAAAGAAGGGATTACCAAAACGGAAAGTAAATGAACTCCGATAGAGCTACCGATCGCGAAAAAAGATAACAACAGCCATCGGTCCGCACCTGGTTTATCGGGCAGGGAGTACCATTTAACAATAGACCATAAAGTCAACATAGTAAAGAAGGTCGACAAAGCATAAACCTCCCCTTCAACAGCTGAAAACCACACGGACGTAGCAAAAGCCGAAGTTAATCCCGCAACTATCCCCACCAGAAATAAAGCTATATTCTCCCCTGAGTCCGTTCTACCATCTCGACCTACCAATGTGAGTCTACCCAAATGAATAGCAATCCAACCGGTAAACATCGCTCCAAAAGCCGTTGATATAGCTGAAAGTAAATTGACCGCAAATGCTACTCCCGAAGGTTCCGGTAGGAACAACTCTCCGATCAGTGAGAATAGCCTGCCAATTAACAGAAATAATGGTGCTCCCGGGGGATGGACTACCTGTAATTTATACGCTCCTGCAATAAATTCTCCTACATCCCATAATGAACCGGATCTTTCGGCAGTCAAAGCAAAAACCATAAAGGATATGGCAAAAACTACCCAGCCGGATAAGTTTTTTAATAAAGAGTACTTACTTTTCATAGTTTGGTAGCATTATAGACCTCAAATATTTTATACTCTCATTAGTAAAAGAGGCTTGTAAAATATTTTCCTGTAATTAATGATGTCTAATAATATTGAACATAATTAAAGGGAAGTTTATTGGATTAATGTACATTTGTTTTATAATGGGCTTACATGCAAAATTGAAATAAGGTGTACCTTGCAAGTTCAACTGAATTGAATCTGTTTGGTTTAATTCAATTTTTTCATAAGAATCGAAATTCCAAATTATGTTAAAGTGGATTGTTATCGGGATTGTTATTTGGTACTTTTACAAACGATTGTCTAAAAAAATGACCTTACAAAAAGGAAATGACCGGGACGATTTCCCTAATTATCACAAAAAGGAAAAACAGTCATACTCTGATCATGACGATGATTTTATAGATTATGAAGAAGTCGATTAATGTAAAATGCAAAATTTAGAGGTTCTATATGCCGATTCTGATATTGTAGCTATTCACAAAGATCCGGGGGTGCCCAGTCAATCCAGAAAATCCAATCCCCGTCCTCTCGATATTATTGTTCCCGAATATTTATCGGAAGAGGTAAAAATAATTACCCGCCTTGACCAACCGGTAAGTGGATTAGTCCTTTTTAAAAGGAACCGTCAAGAAGGAAAATTAAATTACCATATTGATCAAAAACATTATTTGGCTTTCGTTGAAGGGAATGTTTATCCGGCAGAAAATATGCTTCAACATCGGTTAAAAAAGAATAATAAACTTAATAAGGCCGTTGAAAATACAGACTCAGGAAAAAAATGTCGTCTCGAATATAAAGCTATCTCATACTTTGATCATTACACACTTTTACAAGTCAACTTAATTACGGGTAGATTTCACCAGATTCGTGCTCAGCTAAGTCTGGCAGGATTTCCCATAAAAGGTGATATAAAATACGGTGCAAGAAGAAAAAATAAAGATCGATCTATTCATCTACATGCCTTTAAATACAAAATCACTACCAATAAATCAATTTCAATAATGGATTATTCTTTTCCAGATGACCCTCTGTGGAAACTGGTTAATAAAGAATTATTATCGCAAAAAACATAATCATGTCGAAAAAGAATAATGAAAAACCTAAAAAAATAGAAAAGCTAGGGGAATTCGGGCTTATTCATCACCTTACCAAAGATATTAAGATAAAAAATAAATCAACAAAATACGGGATCGGTGACGATGCTGCTGTGCTTAAAAACGAAAAGGAAAATACAGTAATATCGACTGATATGTTAATTGAAGGCATTCATTTTGATCTTATGTATCACCCTCTTAAGCATTTGGGTTATAAGTCGGTAGTAGTTAATCTTTCTGACATAATAGCAATGAATGCCATACCCTCACAAATTACGGTATCCATTGCCATTTCTAATAGATTTAATACAGAGGCCGTAGATGAATTGTACAAGGGAATATTAAAAGCCTGTGAATTTTATAATATAGATTTGGTAGGAGGGGATACGACCTCATCGCTTTCAGGGTTGACTATTAGTATTACTGCCATAGGACAGGCTGACAGCGATAAAATAATATACAGAAACAATGCTAAACCCGGAGATCTACTTTGCGTTTCCGGTGATTTGGGGGCAGCATATCTGGGATTACAATTACTAGAGAGAGAAAAAAAAGTATTTTTAGAAGAGCCGGATTTACAACCGGACCTGGAAAACCAAAACTATGTAATAGGAAGGATTCTTAAACCTGAAGCCAGGATTGATATAATAAGACAATTTGATCAAAAAAACATTTTACCAAACTCGATGATTGATATCAGTGATGGACTGGCTTCTGAGATTTACCATATATGTGATCAATCCGGAACCGGTGCCGTAATTGAAGAATCTAATATTCCCATTTCCAAGGAATCCCAGGAATTAGCATTTAAATTTAGAACCGACCCTACAATAGCTGCTCTCAATGGGGGTGAGGACTATGAATTACTTTTCACCGTAAATAAGGCTTATCACAAGGACATAATGCAAATGCCTGACGTGACAATAATTGGAGAAATTACTGATAAATCAGAAGGGATAATGTTGCACACAAAAGGCGGAAAAATTCACACCATAAAAGCACAAGGATGGCAGCACTTTTAATGAAAAAAATAATTTAAATTATTTTTTTACATTTAAAGATGATAAAAAGATATATATTTTTTATATTGCATAATATAGATTATTCCTTTAACGAGTGCTAACGTTATTAGAGAAATTAATTGAAAAACTTAATTGAAACAATTTGAAACCTTAATTTTTTGAGCATTAAGCTTTTACAAAATAGAGTTTGAAAATTGATTTTGACAATTTATCTTATAGAATAGATTTTGAGATTGAGTAATAAATATTTATTCTTTTGTATATATACAGATCAATTGTCAAAAGGAGTATTTTTGCTTTGTATGAAAAAAAATTGGACTGGAACGTGGATTGTATTCTAAGCCCTTCGAAACATTTACATTCCTGTTTGATCAAATTTTGAAATTCATAACCTCATAAGTTTTTCAATTTTTTTTTTATCAACTTTTTGCACTGATTTGTTGATTTTAAAAATTGAAAACTATGGAACTTCAAAAAAAATTAATTTCAGAACTCCAATTGAAATTTTCCAGATCACAACTTGTTAAGCAATTTGTAGGACTTTTGGATATCTCTCAAAGTGCTGCTTATAATAAGGTTAACTGCACAAGTGAACTTACCTTGAGTGAGTATAGTAAAGTTTCTACCCATTATCGGGTTCACACATTTGAAATTGGTAGTATTATTTCCGCCGATTTTCCTTTTTTACTGGAAAAAAATAGGGATTTTAAAGATTTGGTAAAGCTCCTAATCGATGATTACAGGATGTATATCAGTGACTATGGAACACCGAAATTAAGGTATTTCACCAATCTTATCCCGATGCACTTGCTTATTAATTATCCCAAAATATTTCAATTCATTGTATTTGTTTGGTTAGAGAATCTGGACTCTCAATACAATACCTCATTTAAACAATACGACAAAATTGATTTTAATGATTTTTACAAGGAGGAATACGAGAACTTTAGAATTTTAACCAACCTGTATAACCATTGTGAAATCCATACGTACTTATCGCCCAATATTTTTCAAACCTATTTCAAATTGTTGGAATACCATCTTGAACTGGATACCATTGACCTCGAACAGGTAATGGAAATTAAAGAAGAGTTTAAAATCTTTCTCAACGATTTTGAAAAAATTTGCCAGGATAAAGACACAAGCAATAAATTCTATATTCATGAATTATCAGTAAACTCAGTTATTTTTCAAGTTGAAAGCAAACACTCTTATATAGTAATGAATAATCCAATATACTTCCGGGTAGAAAACGAGGATTTCAATCACTATATCAAAAAATGGTTTGACCAAATAGAAGGACGATCTATCCCTATTAGTAATATAAATGAAAAAGTGCGTCGTGGTATTATAAAAAATATGAAAAATTCTTCCGAAAAATTCTTCAAAAAAGTAGAATTGCTCAACGAAGCTTGACCTGTAAAATTGGCTTGTAATACATCCCTATATATCTGTATAAACCGGGTATACAAATTATTACAAGCCTGTTTATTGTCTAGTAAATTCTATAAATTTTATCTTCTTTCCTTTTAACAGGTGTTTTCTTTCGTAATAAGTCTTTATTCCCAATATATCAGAATACTCGCCACTATAAACATCCGAAGTTTTACTTACCAGCCTGTACTCCGGATGACTTTGAACAGTGGCTATTGTAAAATTGTACAGATCAGTATCATCTGTTTTTAAGTAAAATCGAGCATCTTTCGAGGTAATATTTTTATACTTATCAAGGAAATAAAGCGAAGTAAGTCTTCGATTTGCTTTGGACGGTTTGACAAATGGATCCGGAAATGTAATCCAGATTTCATTCACTTCTCCGGATTCAAAATAAGAATCTAAATATTCAATCCTCGTTCGCAAAAATGCTACATTAAGAAGATTATCTTCCCTTGCCTTTACTGCTCCTTTCCAAATTCGGTTACCTTTAATATCAACTCCGACAAAATTCTTATCGGGAAATTTCCCTGCCATTGCATTCGTATATTCCCCCTTTCCGCAAGCCAACTCAAGAACTATGGAAGACTGATTTTTAAAGTACTCCTTTCGCCACTTCCCTTTTAAGTCTATCTTTTCATTAAAATTTTTGTACAATTTGCCGTCTCCCAGCTCAAAAGCTTCAAATACATTGTTAAACTTTGTTATTTCCGCAAATTTTTTCAGCTTATTTTTTCGTCCCATACGTTATTAAACTCAAATATGCGGGCAAAATTAATAACTTTCCGATGGAAAATTAATTTTGCCAGAAAATGACTTTATATATTTGCACAAAAAATAAAAATAATGCCGACTATATTAAGAAAGTTCACTTTTGTATTTTTTATGATGTTTTTAGCTGGTATTTCATATACTCAGGATTTTGCTTTCGGATTCAAGGCAGGACTCACAAACACTTCTGTCGATGGCCCATTGGAATCCTTGAATAATGGTACTGAACTTGAATCCATTAAGTCCAACGGTGCATTTTTACTTTCTCTCCTGGTTAATGCTCGCTTTACAGATGAGTTTTCGCTCCAGGGAGAATTAATGTACAATCAAAAGGGTTATAATTACCGTTACAATGGTCCTTCTTATGCCATTTTACGTACAGCTAATAATGAAAAATTCATATTCAATGGCAATCGAAATATGTCTTTGAATGTGAGCAACACATATTTTCAAGTACCGCTTTCTGCCTCCTACAAATTCTTTAACAGGATTGAAGTACAAGCAGGTATATATGGTAGCGTGCTTGTTCAGTCTACTGCCGCCGGAACAGTAACATATTCTGATATCGATGCTGTAGATGGCGAAATAGAACAAACTCTGAGCTACAACTACCGCACAAATGATGCCCAATCAGCTTCTCCCAGTGCCCAGCAGGTAACCATTAACAACGAGACCTATACGGTCTCTTCCCAGGTTGAAGCATATTATGACTATGAAACAAAAGATAAATCTTTATTTAGGGGAATTGATGCGGGATATCACGCCGGCCTTAATCTCTACATAAACCAGAGTTTATTTATAGGGGCCAGGTATTCCAAAAGTATAATGGATATCAATAGAAACGCTGTTGACAGAACCTACCAGAACCTAGACAATAATGATAATCTGATCTTTAAAAATGATGAGGACAAATACTCCGTATTGGAATTTACAATTGGTTTCTCCTTTTAATTTTTAATTGCCCATAATTTTGACGAATCGCAAAGGGACGGAGCGCTTGAGAGTAGGGAGTTGCAACTAATGGGGGCTTAGTCAGAGAACTAATTAAAGCCCCAATAGGAATAAAATCCCTATTTTCAATTAATCATTCCAACATCCCGATTCACAAGCTTGAATCGAAAAGGTGAACCCGCTACATTCCCTTCCTTAGCTATATTCCAATAAGACAGTGGAATTACTTACCGAACAACGTGACAAGCCTTGATTTTTCTCCATCCGTTCCCTCCGAACCTCTATCTATTTGTCGAACTCAGCTTAGTTTATATTTCCGGTCCTTTGGCAAGTACTTCTTTCGAAACATATTTTTCATATTTTTGAAAATTGTCCTTAAATTTTCCCGCTACTAGTTTCAGGGTATCCATATATTTATCCTGATCTTTCCATAGTTTTAATGGGTCAAGGATATTTGCCGGAACATCGTTGCAATAGTTTGGATAACTTAAGTTGAAAATAGGCAATTGCTGACACTGTGCGTTTTTCAAAGATCCATCCAGTGCACTTTCAATTATACTTCTTGTGTACGATAGTTTTATGCGATTTCCCATACCGTACTTACCGCCGATCCAACCAGTATTGACCAACCACACCGAAACATTGCATTTTTCAATTCTTTCGGCCAGCATTTTAGAATATTTACCCGGATGTAAGGGCATAAAAGGAGCTCCAAAACACGCAGAAAATGTCATTACTGGATCATCAATCCCATCTTCCGTTCCAGCAATCTTTGAAGTATACCCCGAAATAAAAAAATATTGAGCCTGATCAGGATCCAGCTTTGCTACAGGGGGTAAGACACCATAGGCATCGCAGGTAAGGAAGAAAATATTTTTAGGAATATCCCCTTTTGATGAATACTCATGATTTTCAATAAAGTGGATAGGATATGAAACCCGTGTATTTTTTGTTATGGTATCATCCGAATAGTCTACCCTTCTTGTCCCTTTGTAAAAACCCACATTTTCCAAAAGGGCACCATGTCTGATTGCATTGAAAATTTCAGGTTCTGATTTTGCGTCCAGGTCGATGGTTTTTGCATAACATCCCCCTTCGAAGTTAAATACACCCAAGGGACTCCAGCCGTGTTCATCATCTCCGATCAACCGTCTGTTGTGAACAGAAGACAAAGTAGTCTTCCCCGTTCCGGAAAGCCCAAAATACAGGGCCACATCCCCCCGTATACCGGTATTCGCAGAACAATGCATAGGAAATACATCCTCTTCTGTAGGAAGAACAAAGTTTAGAACTGAAAACATACTTTTTTTGATTTCTCCTGTATACCCAGTTCCTCCTATTATAATTTCTTTTGCACTAAAATTTATGATACTAAAATTCCTTGATCTCAGTCCTGTACCCGCCGTATCAGCTAAATACCCGGGAACACAAATTATCGTCCAATCGCAGATAAAATCTCCGAGTTCTTTTCGGAGTGGACGAATAAACATATTATTAGCAAATAAGGCACTCCACGGAAACTCGCATACCAATTTGACATTTTTTTGATATTCCGGATCAGCACCGATTTTTAAATCCTGTATAAATATGTCTCTTTCATCCAGGTATTCACGAATACCCGTTTTTAATTGGCAAAAGACCTCCTCGGTTACCGGAATATTAACCTCACCCCAGTCAACATTAAATCTCGTTATAGCATCTTTTACAATATATCGGTCCTTAGGAGACCTTCCGGTAAACTTTCCGGTTTTAATAACCAAAGCACCGGTGGAAGTCAATAACCCCATGTTATTTTGTAGGGTATGTTCAATTAACTCTTCCGGATTAAGATTATAATAAACGGTGCCTCTAAAATTTTCAGTAAATAAATCACCTACTAAAGTATCCACTTCAGGTTGAAAAATTGCCATGTCAAAAATTATTTTATTAAGCTAGTATTGGCTAAAAATAAGAAATGAATAGACAAATAAGAAACAAAAAGAATTAAATTAACTATTTTATTGGTTAAATTACCATCAACAAACAATTCAAATTCCTCAAAAGAAATACATCCAACCAACTCTTTATTCACCTTTATCTTTTGGAAGTTTAATGGCGAAAGTAGTTCCTTCATTAGGGATACTCTTTTTCACGTATATTTTTCCTTTATGATAATTTTCAATAATTCTTTTAGCAAGAGATAACCCAAGTCCCCAACCTCTTTTTTTGGTAGTATATCCCGGTTCAAAAACGGTTTTCAGAGATTTGGAAGAAATTCCCTTTCCCGTATCTGATACTTCTATCTCTATATAATCCTCTTCTTCGGTTATAATTGATTTGATTTCCCCTTTCCCTTCCATAGCATCCAGGGCATTCCGCATTAAATTTTCAATCACCCAATTAAACAAATGAACATTTATTTGAGCAAAAATTTCCCCATCCGTATTATTCTCCAAAATAAAATTAACCTTTCTGGGAGCCCTTTTTTGCATATACTTCATCGTCCCCTCTATCTGATCAAAAATATTGACAGTGGTTAGATTTGGTGCTGCGCCAATCTTAGAAAAGCGATCTGCAATTAGCTCCAGCCGATTAACATCATTTTGCAATTCTTCTACAATCTCCATTTGTTCATTGTTCACGTCTGTCGTCTTGAGATGTTCCAGCCAGGCAATTATTGCGGAAATTGGAGTTCCTAGCTGGTGTGCCGTCTCGCGCGCCATCCCTACCCAAACCCGATTTTGCTCGGCACTCCTGCTTGTACTAAAGCCCAAATAGCCAATAAAGACATATGCTGCTAACAGTAATAATATAATGAGCGGTAATAATGAAAGTAATTTATATTGCAAGGGAGGTGCATAATACAATTGCCACCTGTACCCTACGCCTTCCATTAGAATGGGGTCATTATCTGAATTTTTCATTTTTTCCAACTGCCCTCTTAAATACGCCCTATCATTAACTTTTGATTCAGGAAAATTAAGTAGGTGTTGAATAGAGTCTGTCTCATTTACTATTATGATCCTTACGTTATTATTTTTTTCAATTACATCGGTTTCCAGTGTAACATCCTTATTAATATTGGTGGGATCCTCAAATATACTTTCATAAGCTAATGCCAGATTTTCCATATTTATCTCTAATACCTTTCTGAGCTCATTGGCGAGATAAAAAGTATACGCAATGGTAATTAATACTATAACGATTCCCGCAAATACGAGATTTAATTTCCACCTGTTCTTCTTGTGATAAATATCCATAGTGGTCAAATAAAGCAATTTTATTATAAACGATTGATCCGATAACTTGTTATTCGTTACCTTTGTAGTTAATGATGATGCAGCAAGATCAAAACATATCAATTGATATTCGCGACCTGAAGCCCAGCGAAATTACTAAATATCTCGAAGATTTAGGTGAACCCTCTTTCCGCGGCAAACAAATTTACAATTGGTTATGGAAGCACGGCGTCTCTTCTTTTGAAGAAATGACTAATCTTCCCCTGGCCTTGAGGAATAAATTGGAAGAAGATTTTGAAATTTTGAATATGTCCCCAGACTTAGTTCAAAAGAGTAGTGACGGAACGGTCAAATTCAGATATGTCCTGAAAGATGGACATAAAATAGAAAGTGTCTTAATTCCCGTTCCCTCAGAAAACCGATTTACCGTGTGTGTTTCTTCCCAGGTAGGTTGTAGCCTTGCATGCAGTTTTTGCGCTACAGGTCAAATGAAAAGAAAACGAAATCTCTCTGCTACAGAAATTTTTGAACAAGTTTTTAAAGTTAATGAATTTTGTCTGGGAGAATATGGAAGAGGATTGACCAACATCGTATATATGGGGATGGGAGAACCCCTTCTTACTTATTCCAATGTCAAAAGAAGTATTGAATTAATTTCTGCGGAAGAAGGGTTATCTATGTCTTCTCGACGGATAACTATAAGTACGGCTGGAATAGCTAAAATGATCAGAAAATTAGCAGACGATGGCCTTAAATGTAAATTGGCCCTGTCTTTACATGCTTCACTAAATGATAAAAGAAGCCAAATTATGCCCATCAATGACAACGATAGTATCGAAGACTTGATGGAGGCATTAAAGTACTATTATGAGATCACTAAAAACAGATTAACTTTCGAATATATATTATTTGACAATTTCAATGACAATGAAGAAGATGCGGATGCATTAGCAGCCCTTTGCCAGTCTTTTCCAGTAACGGTAAATATACTTGAATACAACCCAGTATCCGGAGTATCATTAATTAAATCCAATGAAAATAGATTTGAAAAATTTATCAAAATGATGGCAGATCGAAGGGTAAATGTTACAGTGAGAAGAAGCAGGGGCAAAGATATTGATGCGGCATGTGGCCAGCTGGCGAATAAAGAATAATCCGATTTTATACTTGGAAATAAAATCACTTCAACTACGTTTAAGATAAAAGCTATCGCAATTGATTTCAAGAATTATTTTTATTAGTACTTTAAGTTTTATTGCTGTTCAAATATCCAGCGCACAAAAAGGATTTGAAGCCGGGGGATGGTTGGGAGGAACGTATTATTTCGGTGACTTGAACCCCGATTATGACTTGCGTCATCCAGGTTTTGGAGGCGGGGGTATTATCCGATATAATTTTAATGAAAGAATAAACCTCCGTTTTGGCGCCAATTACCTATACCTATACGGGGATGATAAATTTTTCAATAACTCATTCCAACAAACCAGGGGATTAAATTTTCGAAGTAATGTTTTTGACCTTACCGGAGAGTTAGAGTTTAATTTCTTTTCCTTTAATCCACTCAGTAGAGAAGATTATTTCACCCCTTTTCTAGGAGCGGGAATCGGTATTTTCAAATTCAACCCCAAAGCAACCTATAATGGGGTTACGCGTGAATTGCAATATCTGGGTACCGAGGGACAAAATTTAGGAGAAGAATATTTCACAACCAAAATTGGGGGCGTTATTTCAGGTGGAGTTAAATATGCTCTTAGCAGCAGATGGATTATTCAATTGATAGTCAGCACACGTATTTTATCAACGGATTATCTCGACGATGTAAGCACCACTTATCCAGATTTACTGGTTATTGAGTCTTTGCGTGATGATCCGGATGCTTCATTGTTTTCAGACCCAACAGAATCATCTTATCCGGGAAAACAAAGAGGCGATAGTGTAAACAAAGATAATTTCAATTTCATAGGCATAGGATTAACTTATTTTTTCGGTGGATTACAATGTCCGGATATTTCAAAATAGTTTTACATTCGCAGTAAAGATTTTGAAGTAATATGGTTAAGCAATACAGCATCAAACTCCCGGCTCTAGGCCGTGGATTCCACTTGGTTACAGATATTATTATTCAACAACTAGGTGAACTTCCGGATCAGGGTTTACTCAACCTTTTTATACAACATACTTCAGCAGGAATATGCATTAATGAAAATGCAGACCCCACGGTGCTACATGATTTTGAATCAATATTCAATGATATTGTACCTGAGAACCTACCGTATTTATTGCATACGATGGAAGGTCCGGATGACATGCCGGCACACATAAAAAGCACTTTAACCGGGCACTCCATTACCATCCCTATTACTCACAATAGATTAAATATGGGAACGTGGCAGGGAATTTATTATTGTGAATTCCGAAACCATCGCGGTGGCCGGAATCTTCTGGCAACGGTTTATAGCTGAGAAGGCATAATATAAGAAGTATCTCAAAAGCTCTGAGTTGTGAACTAGGGTTGAGTTTTAAAACAAATGTCATTTTACCAGGGTTCAAAGCTCAATGGCTTCATACTTCATAATTTTTCCTCCGGGCACCCGACCACGATTCTAAGGTATAAGGCAATATCCATTTGCTCGGGCTTATCCGCACTGTAAGAGACTATCCGGTGACAATTTCCTTCCTCCATAAAAATCTTTGGCCTTCATTCTTCGAAACGGTGCAACCTCCATACTCCCCAACTTATTCCCTGTAAAAAATCCACTTGGCCAATTCTTTGAACGAAGCTTTTTTCCCGTACATCAAAATTCCCACCCGATAGATTCTACCCGAAATCCAAACCAATGCTACCACGGCACCTGCCAGTAATACCAAAGAGAGAGCGATTTGCCAGAATGGCGGGTCAAATGCCAGGCGGGCTGGCATGACAATCGGGGAAAATAATGGAAATATACTCGACCAAACAGCCAGGCTACTATCTGGTACTCTTATGGTCGTCATCATAATATAAAAAGCCATAAGGACTGGAATTGTAATCGGCAAAACCAGTGATTGACTATCATGCATGTCATCTCCGATCGCAGAACCTACAGCAGCAAATAATGATGAATAAATTAAATAACCACCGATAAAAAACAATACGAATAATGAAATGACCTTAAACCATGGAATTTTGTCCATCTCACTTATAAACTGATAAACCATAAATTCCATATCATCTGAAGAAATATTACCCGTTCTTTGCATGTCCTCCAAAGCCTGTAAATCCGTTTCAAAGCCAAAGAAAACATTGCCGATCAAAACAACAGTGGGGATCAGTAAAACCCATGACAAAAATTGGATCAATCCAATAACTCCCACCCCCAATATTTTACCCATCATCAATTCAAAGGGTTTTACAGAAGAAATTATTACCTCGACAATCCGATTGGTTTTTTCTTCCATCACACTTTTCATGACCATTGAACCATTAATAAAAACAATAAGGTACATAATGAATCCCATGGCCATACCCAATCCTGCACCCAGATATGAACTAAATTCCGAAGATTTAGCTCCCTCTTTATTTTGACTGGCCCAATCAGGATCCAGTTTTTCTGTCCGCACTATCACTCGTGTAGACAGCTGATCCAGCTGTCTTTGGGTAATATTCATTTCCTTCAATTTATAATCTCTTATTTCGGAACTTATAATTGATTTCAAGCTTGTCAATTTTTCCAAATCAAGATTTTTATCAGAATAAAAATCAACTTCCACCTGATCCTCCTCCACACCAGAAATTACCGGAATATATAAAATGCCATCGTATTCCCGATTAGCGGTGTTGCGAAGCCCCTGAACATCCTTATCAGAAAATGAAAAATAAAAATTGGCTTGATCTTTTATGCTTCCATCGAATAAATTCGCTCGGTCAATAATTACTACATGCTTCTCATCGTCACCATCATATCCCAGAATAAACCCTACTACAACGATAAAGATTGCCAGAATCATGGGGCCCAATAATGTTGCCAACCAAAACTTCCGGTTTTTTACACGTATTAAAAACTCTCTCTTGGCAATGATAAATATCTTGTTCATATTATTTTTCGGTAGTCACCAGTTTAATAAAAATATCGTTTATTGATGGCAGGATCTCCTTAAAACTTTTTATTACATATCCTTCTGCCATCCATATTTGCATCTGGTTATTAGCCTGTTTTATATCATCGAATTGTAATATAATATTCTGACCGTTCCCATTTGTTTGACAATTCTCTTGTTCCAGGGGAGGTATTTGGTTACCCCCAAATTCAAACTGAAATAAATGGTCCTTGTATTTTTGTTTTACTACATCAATTTCACCTTCCAATACCAATGCCCCTTTATTTATAAGGACAATTTTTTCACAAACTTCCTCGACCTGTTCCATTCTATGAGTAGAAAACAAGATCGTTGTTCCCGAGTTTTTCAAACGTATTATTTCATTTTTCATAAGATTGGTATTTACGGGATCCAACCCACTAAAAGGTTCATCGAGAATCAAAAGCTTTGGCTCGTGTAAAACCGTAGAGACAAATTGCACTTTTTGCTGCATACCTTTAGACAAATCCTGGATTTTTTTCTTCCCCCAGTCTTCCATTCCAAAAATAGAATACCAATTCTCTATCCGGTCTTTGGTCTCGACACCTGACAATCCTTTCAATTTTCCAAGATACTCCAATTGATCCTGTACGGTCATTTTTTTATACAACCCCCTTTCTTCGGGTAAATAACCAATTTTTTGTTGGTGCATCCTGATTAGTGGCTCACCAAAAAATTCAATACTACCCTCGTCAGCCGCTGTAATTGAATTGATTATACGTATTAGAGAAGTCTTTCCTGCACCATTCGGACCTAACAAACCAAAAATAACCCCCTTTGGAACAGAAAATGATATTTTGTCAACCGCCACAAAATTTCCATAAGATTTTGAAACGTTTTTTATCTCTAATGTGTCCATATAGTAGGTTTTGCGTATAAATATAAAGCAAGATGTAAATTATAAGGATCAATACGAATTTTAATAAAAAAAATAAGACTATGAGTACTAATGTTATGAAATTATCAACTTTAATAATTACCTGTTTTATCGGGTCAATGGGTTACGCTCAAGAATTTACAGAGCGATCTGTAGACAATGATAATGGTGCAGGTAATGCTTTTATTATTTATCTCGAAGATACGGAGGGTGGATTAGCCCAGGATGTTTGGGGAGAATTTATCAGAAACCACAACAGCAAAGTTAAAAGAATTCGAAGATCAAAAATAGAACAGGCAGATGAAGTAAAAATCACCGGACTTCCTTCTGATGTTACGGTAAAATCCCTATTTGAAAATTCAAAAAATTCCTCTGAGCTAAATCTTTGGTTTATCAATAATGGAGAATATATTTCTTCCCGGGACACTCCCCAATATTATGAGCCCATTGATGCATTTATAGATAATTATATGAAGGCTATTGAAACCAGAAAAATCGAAAATGCTGTGGAAGAAGAGGAAGATAAACTAAAGGACTTTGAAAAAGACCTGGACAAACTCAAAAGAGACAATGACAGGTACCATAAAGATATTGAAAAAGCAGAGAAAGCTATAAAACAAGCGCAGGCAGATATCGAAGATAATCTAAAAGAACAACAATCTGTAGAACGACAAATTGAAGAACAAAAAAGAACCGTTAGTAAAACCAAAGATAAATTATCAAAAGTAAAATAATCTACTATTACGGTAGGTCACTATTATAAACCGTTCATTTTGAACGGTTTTTTTTATTTTCGAGGAGGGTTATCCACATTCATTAACACACATATAAATAAAAAAATATATAATTTTATTGATAATTTCTTTTTTATTTCATGAAACTTCGTTTAGGCTTATCATGTCTTTACGTATTATATAAAATTATATGTAACAATTTCTTAACATTGAAAATTGCCTTTCTTCCACAACAAGTAAATCAGTTAATTACATAATGTAAAAAGTATTATATAAAGAGTTAGTTCCTTGAAAAATAACGAAACTTGTCTTTTAATCATTGATTTACAATCGCTATTAAAATTTCACTTAAATCAATTAAAATAACATTTTTTGAAACTAATTAACACTTACTAACGTAGTAATTAACAAGAATAATGTGTTTATTCACATACAACCAACATAGAACTATGAAGAGATAAAAAAATTCATATTAGATTATATTACATTTGTTCACGACAAAACATATGAATAAAAATAATTAGATGTCAGAACCGATAAATTCAATTCAAAAGCTAAATAAAAACAACCGACTCAAAGCTATCAAGCCGGAAAATGACCTGACAAAAATGGTATATGGGAAGTTACAGCCCCAGGCAACAGAGTTGGAAGAAGCGGTATTGGGAGCAGTTATGCTTGATCGAGAAGCTATGCCCAATATTATTGATTTGCTTCGACCAGAAAGCTTTTATTCAGAGGCTCACCAATTGATTTATCAGGCAATGCAACAGCTTTTTAATCAAACAAAGCCTATTGATCTTCTTACAATGCACGAAGAATTGCTGAAAATAGGGGCATTGAAGACGATTGGTGGTGCGGCTTATCTCTCTGAACTTACAGAAAAAGTAGCTTCTGCAGCAAACATTGAATTTCATGCACGAATTATTGCTCAAAAACACATAAAAAGGGAATTAATACGCGTATCTACACAAACTATCACCAATTCGTTTGATGATACAGTAGATGTTTTTGAATTATTAGACGAAGCTGAGCGCAATCTTTTTGATATTACCCAGCAAAACCTCAATAGAAGCTACGAATCATTGAGCAGTCTGGCCGGTAAAGCCCAGCGGAAAATGGAGGAACTCGCAGCAAAAAATGAAAGCGTTACAGGCGTACCTTCCGGATACAGGGATCTCGACAAACTGACTTCCGGGTGGCAACCCTCTGACATGATAATTGTCGCTGCGCGGCCAGGTATGGGAAAGACTTCATTTACACTAGCCCTTGCTAAAAATTCTGCCATGATGTACAACAAGGGAGTGGCTTTCTTTTCCCTGGAGATGTCCGATGTACAACTCACTCAGCGATTAATCTCTATGGAGGCTGCGGTCAGTCTCAGTAAATTACGAACGGGTAAACTAGAGGATTCTGAGTGGAAAAGGTTTAATAAAGCTGTAGAAAAACTCAGTGAAGTCCCCATTTTTATCGATGATACTCCCGCCATCAATATTTTTGAATTACGGGCAAAATGTCGAAGGCTTAAAATGAAGCATGATATCCAAATGGTAATCATTGACTACCTCCAGTTAATGACAGGCGGAGGAGACAAGAAAAACGGCACACGGGAACAAGAAATATCCTCCATTTCAAGAGCACTAAAATCAATGGCAAAAGAACTTGAAGTTCCTGTTATCGCCCTCTCCCAGTTATCGAGAGCTGTGGAAACCAGGAGTGCTGACAAGCGTCCCCAGTTATCTGACCTTCGTGAATCAGGTGCCATTGAACAGGATGCAGACCTTGTTTCTTTTATTTATCGTCCGGAATATTATGACATAACGACGGATGAATCAGATGAAAGCCTGGAAGGAATTGCTGAAATCATTGTTGCCAAACACCGGAACGGGGCAACAGACAATGTTCGGCTCAAGTTTATCAAGGAATATACCCGATTTGAAAATCTGGATGAATTTAGCTTCCCATCAATGGAAGGACCGGTATCGAATGATGACGACGGCATTATTACCAAGCCTTCAAGAATGAATATTGATGATGATATTCCTTTTTAAAAAAAATCATACATGAAGGGAAATAAAGGGGCAATGCGGAAAGATTTATGGCCGATGAGGCTCAATAAATATATTGCATATGCCGGAATTTGTTCGCGCCGAAAAGCTGAAGAACTTGTCAAAAGGGGACAAATCAAAGTCAACGATGTAATTGTCAAAATTCCATTTATAGAAATCACCCAAAATGACACGGTAAAATTTAAAGATCAAATCATTACCCCGACAAAAAAATTTGTCTATATCCTTCTCAATAAACCCAAAAATTATATTTCTACCGTAAGTGATGAAAAAAACAGAAATAGCATTTTGGACCTTATTAAGGAAAATTCAGATGAACGATTATACCCCGTGGGAAGATTAGACCGCAATACCACAGGATTAATATTATTGACGAATGACGGTCATTTAGCACAAAAACTATCACACCCCCGAAATTCAGTTTCAAAAATTTATAAAGTCTGGTTGGATAAAAAAACAACGCAAGAGATTCTGATTAAATTCCAAAAGGGAGCTCAACTTGAAGATGGTTACTTAAAACCCGACGCCCTGAATTACTCCGAAATCAATGACCCAAGAGAAGTATTAATAGAAATCCACAGTGGCAAAAACCGGGTAGTCCGCAGATACTTCGAACACTTTGGTTTTACCGTTGAAAAACTCGACCGTGTATATTATGCCGGTTTGACAAAAAAAAATATTTCCCGTGGCAGATATCGTCATCTCACACCCGATGAAGTACGGAATTTAAAACATTTGGGGAAATGAGATAAGGAAGTCCGTGAAGTTAAATTTTGGGATGGAGTCCTTTACTAAAAAGCATAAAATTTTGACTACAGATCAATAATACAGCCTCGATCCAAAGCATCCGGGTCCTGACCTCAGGATTATTTACCCCCTTCTATTCCACCACTACATTGAACCTGAGTCGTAGAATGGATTGAATTGTATTGGGAGAAGCACTTCTCATCTGTAAACCTATTTTGATACCTATACTGGGAGCTATAAAAAGCTTTTTCACATCCAAAATGAATGGGATCATACTCAATTCATCTCCCACTCCTACTGGAATATAATTTAATTCATAGGATAAATATTCTTCTTTTTCATCCGAAGGATTGAATACAAACACAGAAGATTTATTCACGAAACCCCATCCGTTATTATCTGTAATATTGGTTAAAAGCGCGGATGAAGGCTCGACCTTAACAACTTCCTCAAGGGAAACATTTTTTGTTTCAAGGTATTTTTCAAAAGCAATCTTAATATCCCGGTCTACAAAATAATGCGTTTTTAATGGAGCCAGACCTGCACGAACTGTAACCGGAACATCTAGTGTAAATTGACCGATCACATTTTCATTTCTTCCACATGAAAACATCGTTATTAACAAAAAAAGAAAAGGTAAAATCCTTACCATGTTTACATATCTTATTTATAATTCACTACGAAAACGAATAATTACTATTTTTCGCATAGTAAAATCATGAAATATGGGCGATAATACAATTTCAAGGCTAATTTCAAAAGAAGAAAATCAAAATTTCATTATTGCCTTGCTAAAAGACCTGCATTGCCTCAAATACATGCTCGAAAATGACTGGTTTGAAAAAGACCCTATACGAATAGGTGCTGAACAGGAAATGGTTTTTGTGGATGAGTATTTCCGTCCCAACCCCATAGGTCCGGAGATTATAAAGAAATTCAGGAAAGCAGATTGGCTGACCTCGGAACTATCTAAATTCAACCTTGAAATTAATCTGACGCCCCAGTTATTTGAAGGACATGCATTTACCAATATAGAAAATGAAGTCAGAGGTCATTTGGATACATTAGCAGCTGCCCTTGAAAAACACAAATCCCAAATCGTATTAACCGGAATACTTCCCACCCTTCGGAAATACGACTTAAATATGAAAAATCTTTTTCCCAAAAGAAGATACCGATCCCTTTTATCAGCCATTAATGCACAAAGGGGAAGCAGGCAAGCATACGACCTTCGACTCCGCGGTATTGATGAATTGGTCGTACGACACGATTCCCCATTACTCGAAGCATGCAATACCAGTTTCCAGGTACATTTACAGGTCAGGCCGGATGAATTCCAGGAAATGTATAATATTGCACAGATCCTTACCGGACCTACATTGGCTATTTCTGCTAATTCCGCCGTAGTATTTGGTCGTCGATTGTGGCACGAAACACGCATAGCCCTTTTCCAGCAGTCCATAGACACCCGTACGATCAGGGATCACATGAGGGAAATGAGTCCACGGGTTATCCTGGGAAAACATTGGCTCAATAAAAGTATCGTGGAACTATTTCAGGAAGATATCGCCCGCTTCAGGGTTTTAGTGGGCACAAAAAACATTGAGGACTCCATCGAATTAGTCAAGGAAGGTAAAATTCCAACCTTAAAAGCATTACAAGTTCACAACGGTACGGTCTACAGATGGAATCGACCTTGTTATGGAATCAGCGATTCGGGAATGCCCCATCTCAGAATAGAAAACCGTGTCCTGCCAGCTGGCCCAACCGTCATTGATGAAATGGCCAATATGGCTTTTTGGCTCGGAGCTATGAAAGGATTACACAACGAATACGGAGACATCCGAAAACATATAGAGTTCGTCGACCTACGTGACAATTTTGCCAAATCAGCCCGTTACGGAATAGATTCAACTTTCAACTGGGTCAATGATCAAAAAATCAGTGTAACGGAGCTATTGGAAAAAGAATTAATTCCCCTGGCACGTGAAGGACTCCAAAGTCAAAACATTGCTCCTGACGATATTGACCGCCTCATGGGTGTAATGGAAGAAAGAACCGAAAAACACATGACCGGGGCGCGTTGGATGCTTCGTTCATTCAGTTCCCTGAAAAATGGTGTCGATAAGGAGATGGCCCAGACCATCCTAACCTCTGCAATGGTCAAAAACCAAAAATCCGAAAAACCAATTCATCAATGGCCTTTCCCCCGGGTAGAGGAATTTAAAGTAGAAAGTATGATAGCCTATAATGTCTCTGAATGTATGATAACGGATATTTTTACGGTCCGTCAGGATGATGTCATTGAAATGGTAGCCGAGATGATGATATGGAAACATATCAAGCAGGTTCCCGTTGAAGATAAAAAAGGAAACCTCGTAGGAATTGTTTCGTATAAACAAATCATCGAGGCTTTTCTCAAACAAAAACACGATGGGATACCCATTCTCACCGTGGGAGATATTATGGAAGCCGACCCCCTGGTTATTGGCCCTGAAGTTCCCGTCAGGAAAGCCATAGAAAAAATGGTGGAAAACCAAACAGATGCACTTGTTGTCGCCAATGAAAAAAATGAATTACTGGGCCTGATTTCGGAAATGGAAATATTGAGTATGGTCAATCGGTATTTGCACTCACAGACCGGAGACGGACAGGAATAACCGTACCTTAACACTATGTTTTATCGCTATCTATTTCTCATTCTTCTGCTAAATGTCGGCTGCAGTGGTCGCCGGTTGATCACCTTACCTCCCCAGCCCACCAATGCGCCTTCCGGGATCGCTTTTTACCGGCAAGTGACTCCGCTCAGTCTTGATGATCGTGAAGATGTTGCCCTTCACCAGATCCTGGACGGGAATATTCCGCAATTTCTACGTAGGTTTGTGCCTATACACACCCGTATGACCGATTCTGCCGGACATACCGTCCGCGCTACATACTGGGTGATGCCCGATTACTTGTCCGTTGGAGGCAACAGGGATTTTGCCCGCCTGCCCTTGACACCCATGACCGCCCAGCAAATAGCCGACAGCCTCCGTTGTTTCCTCCCCACTCGCAAAATGGTAGACGATATTTACAGGCAGGCAAGGGTAAGACCGGAGCCCGTGCCCATATATATATACCGTGACAGTGCCCTGATGTTCCTGAACCATCATTATATCATAGAAGGGCAGCGACAAAACCGTAAGGGACTGATTGCCGGGATCAAAAAAGATGTGGTGTTATCCGGAAAAATCTCCCGCGCCGGGAAAACCGACCGTGTGGCTATTTACGGCTGGCACCGGACCAACGGCCAACCCATTCAGCCTTTGTATACCGGGCATGTAAACCGGTATGTAGACTACAGCCACGGTATTCGGCTCGTATACCGGAAAGTAAGGGTCAACAGCAGATGGATGGACTACCGCGATGTACTGCAACACCCGGTATACCGGGCCCTGCTGTGCGATGAGGAATGGTGTGATTTCTTCAGGTATGGAGAATGAAGGCGGCAGTCCCGGGTAAATATGCACATTGTATATAATCCCATTGGTGGGGACGAGATCTGCCCCCCAGTTTTTTCACCACCCGAGACTTTGCCCTTGAACACAGACCTGATAGACCTTGGATGTTTGACCGATATTTATACATTCTTAAAGCGCACAAAACCTCCAGGGTTTACCACTATATATCTTCAATACTGACTCCCAGAATATTATATCTTGGTATAATCCGGATGCTTTAGCCTGCCAGCATAGACAGGCTAAAGCGTTCGAATTATATAAAAAAATAATAATTAATGCATACAATTATTTGAATTTTAAAATAATTGTACTATATTAACACAGTTTACAAAACTTAAAAAGATTCGACATAAAACACTTTTCTTTACGATTTTTCTGATTTTATCGGTAGTAAGATGTACTGAGGATAGTGGGTTTAATGGATATGATTTCAACAATAATCTTCCCAAATCCGAATCTACAGATTATGCTCTGAGCGAACCATTGACAGCTATATTATATCCCGGGAAGATGCAATACAAATGGCTCAAAAACCACTTTCGCATAGATACCGAAATGGCGGATCGGACCGCAAAAGAAAAAAATCTAACAAAATTTCAACAATTAACGATTCCGTCACAGATGAAACGCTTATATACACCCTGGAGGTTATGTGGATCGGCTATGAGCTCTAACTACGGAGTCTTTAGTACATGCAATACGTCTACTCATCCCAATGATATAGGAGATGGTCTGGATGGGTTTGGGTATACCCATGATGGGAAGGGAGACCTGGACGACCGGTACGACCAGATCAACCTTGATTTGCAAAACGGGTATCCCGTTATTCTATCCGGGGCAGTAACCAGCTTAACACCGTGGGAAAATTGGCATATTTGGCTGACAGATGGCTATAAACATAGTGCGTACTGGTCATGGACAGCGAATGGAAACTGCGGAGGGGATCCGCATTACGGGTCCAGCCCGGCCTCCTGTGGCGTGTGTCCTGATTGTGTAGACTGCCATTACATCGGTTCTCGAGAATGGCATATGAGTTGGGGGTGATCCTCTACCAGTAGTAACGGTTGGTATCATGCCAGTCGAAGTCAAATAGGAGCCTATAAGCGCTACATGCGCACGTATACCAAAAATCGTCCGTAATTTAAATATTGATAGCTATGAAAACCGTTAAGATTTTAATATCATGTGTTACAGCCTTGTTGCTAAATTCCTCCGCTTGTACCACAGAAAAAAATTTATTTAAAAATGATATGTGGACCTGGCATTGGCAAAAAGTTTCCGACACGTCCTACTTCTTTTCCCTGGGTTCCAAACCCATCGGTAGAAATGAGATCTGGACCCCACAGTTTTTTTTCTCCACCCGGGACAGCATCTTTTCCAATTTCCATATGGAGAACTTAGAAGACTTTGACCACAAAGAAAGGTGGGAATTAATCAAAACAAGTGAAGACCAATATATCGGGATTCAGGAACTCGACGATGAGTTGATCGAAGTTTTCGGTCCGGTGGAAGACACCCGGGACTTCGACCTGGAACACGCCATGTACCGTAGAATGGCTGATGACGCCCATCCCCCTTTTAGCGACTCCATTCTTTACAGTGAGTAGAAGGCTTGTCCTCCGGGAACCATTAAGACTCTTCTAATAAATTAACAGGCTTACAGGATCAAACTTCAGGGACTAAACTTATATAACAACAATATTCCACAAAAAGCATTCGCATGGTGAAAAAATATGCATTAACAATCAGTCCGTTGGGTAAGCATGTATAAAAATTAACATTCTAGAATAGAACGATAGGGATATGAACAGTAAATTTTGACGAATTCAATAATTTGACTTAAGTGGTTCATCGCCATTTATGTGCCTTTGTGGTTAAGAAATTCTAATCAAATTTTACTAAATTCACATAGTTATCAAGCAAAACATACATGAAAAAACTCATCTACTTTTTCCTATTTTTGTCACCGTTATTCCTCAAAGCACAAGAAACGTTTCCTGAAAACGGTGCCCCGCATGAGAAAGAGGGTCATTTTGCCTTTACCAATGGGGAAATCCACATAAACTCTGACCAGGTTATAAAAGATGGCATCCTAATCATAAAAAATGGAAAAATAGTCGATGTAGGTGACGATCTGACAATACCTGCAAGTGCCATAAAAATCAACCTTCGCGGAATGCATGTTTACCCCTCATTTATTGATTTGCAAACTTCTTTTGGTATTCCACCTGCACCATCACCCCATAGACCTTCCAAAGAGCAATTACTCTCCAGTAAAAAAGGCCCCTACAGCTGGAACGAGTCTATTATTCCCGAATACAGATCTCAGGATGAATTTATTTTCGATGAGAATCAAGCCAAAAAATGGAGAAACATTGGATTTGGAACGGTACTTAGCCATCGAAGAAACGGCGTTGTACGGGGCTCGGGTTTACTTACTACACTGGATAATTCGAGACCTCACCTGTCTATCCTTAATCCCTTAGCATCAAGCCACCTGGCTTTTAGCAAAGGGGCTAGCAATCAAACATACCCTACTTCTTTAATGGGCATGATTGCCCTTATCAGACAGCTTTATCTAGACGGTGAATGGTACAAAATACAGGGGAATGAAAAAGAAACCAACCTTTCCCTGCAAGCCTGGAATGAGCTGCAAAATCTTCCGCAAATCTTTGAAGTCGGTAATAAACTGGAAGTTCTCAGGGCCGCAAAAATTGCCAAAGAATACAACAAAATCTATATTATCAAAGGCAATGGCACAGAATACCAACGCGCAGATGCCATTAAAAAGACCGGAATGCCACTTATCGTTCCCGTAGATTTTCCGGAACCATATGACGTGGAAGATCCCCTAAATGCTGATTTGGTTTCCCTGGAAATGATGAAACACTGGGAATGGGCCCCTTCAAATCCGGGAATACTTGAAGAAAAGGAAATATCATTTGCGATTACATCAGCAGGTCTGAAAGAGGAAAAGAAGTTTCTAACAAATATACGAACAGCCATTCTAAACGGGCTATCTGAAAAAACCGCATTAGATGCGTTGACTATCCTTCCCGCGAAATGGTTGGGAGAAGAAGATCGGTTGGGACAACTACAACAAGGATTTTTGGCCAATTTTTTTATTTCAGACCACCCAATCTGGGATGAAGAAGCACAAATTATTGAAAACTGGATACAAGGCAATCAATATAAGGTTCAGGACCGCCCCAATCCAATCGTTGGGAATTCATACAACCTGCTAATAGGTGAGAATTCATATGAATTCACCGTACCTGAGAAAGGGGAAAAAATAAAATTAATCGATGAGGACAGTGCATCTCTCACCGGAGAAATTTCTATGGAATTTAACCGGGTAAATATTATATATTCTACTCCCCAAAATGAATACATTCGATTATCGGGCATAGCCAAAGGAGACCGTATCGAAGGAGATGCTTTGCTCCCTTCATCCGAGTCTGTAAATTTTGTTGCCACCCTTCAGAAAGATAACAAATCAGAAAAAGTAAAAGAAAGGACAGAAAGCCCTGAGTCTGATAAAACACCTTTATTGTACCCCTTCACAGCCTATGGAAGACAAGAAATACCTGAACAAAAGACCTATTTGATAACCAATGTAACCGTTTGGACCAACGAAAGTGAAAGCATTTTGGAAAATACTGATGTACTTGTTCAGGATGGGAAAATTAAAGACATCGGAAGTATACGAAAACCACGCAAAGCTGTAGAGATTGACGGGACAGGGATGCACCTCACTCCAGGGATTATAGACGAACACAGCCATATAGCAATCAGTCGGGGTGTCAATGAAGCTTCCCAGGCCAGTAGCGCAGAGGTACGCATTGGTGATGTCATCAATTCCGAAGACATTAATATATACAGGCAGTTGGCAGGTGGCGTCACCACCTCACAACTCCTTCACGGATCGGCCAATCCTATCGGAGGTCAATCGACTCTCATTAAATTACGCTGGGGTATGACGCCGGAAGAATTAAAGTTCGAAGGGGCTGATAGCTTTATCAAATTTGCATTGGGTGAGAATGTCAAACAATCCAACTGGGGCGAACGCAATACTGTCCGGTTTCCACAGACAAGAATGGGAGTAGAACAGGTATATGAAGATTATTTTACAAGGGCACGTGAATACGGTGAAAATAAAAACGGTACGAAACCCTACAGAAAGAACCTGGAACTCGAATGCCTGTTGGAAATCCTAAAAAGCGAACGATTTATTACCTGCCATAGTTACGTACAAAGCGAAATAAATATGTTGATGCATGTAGCAGAAAAATTTGGTTTTCGCGTAAACACTTTTACACATATCCTGGAAGGATATAAGGTAGCAGATAAAATGGAAAAGCACGGTGCCGCCGGGTCCACATTCTCGGACTGGTGGGCCTATAAATACGAGGTAATTGACGCCATACCCTATAATGCAGCGATTATGAATAAAGCAGGCGTCAATACATCCCTCAACTCAGATGATGCAGAAATGGCCAGGCGCCTGAATTCTGAAGCGGGTAAAACGGTTAAGTACGGTGGATTGTCTGATGTAGAAGCCTTAAAACTGGTAACACTAAACCCTGCTAAAATGCTCCATATCGATGATCGAGTTGGCAGCATTGGTATCGGAAAAGACGCAGATATAGTCCTTTGGAACGGTCCTCCCCTTTCTAACTTTTCACGAGCCGAAAAAACATTTATCGACGGAAGAATTTACTTTGACCGGGAGGAAAATGAAAAAAAAGCCCAACAAATAAAAGAAGAAAGAGCACGGCTAATTCAAAAAATGTTGCAAGCAAAAAAAGGTGGTAAAAATGTTCAGAAACCACAACTGAAAAAGCAAAAAGAATACCATTGTGAAACCATTGGAGAATAAAATCCTTGAAAATTATGACTAAAAATTATAAGATTTTGCTAGCGATAATTATTTCCTCCATTATCGGAGCGAACAATACGGTTACTGCCCAAGGCTCACCTGCTGATTCACAATCCCTATCCATGGCGCTACAGGGTGGAACTATTCATATTGGGAATGGTGAAATTATCGAAAACGGAACAGTTGTATTTGAAAAAGGGTTAATCACGTATGTGGGCGATGAGAATCAGCAAGCAGAGAAAAACATAGATGTAAGCGGTCAACACATTTACCCGGGGTTGATCGCACCCAATACCCGATTGGGAATTACAGAAGTGGATGCCGTCCGATCTACCCGTGACTTTGCTGAAGTAGGCCAATATAATCCTCATATCAGGGCTTTGATAGCCTATAATACGGACTCCGATATTATTCCTACTGTCCGTTCCAATGGAATACTACTGGCTGAAATCACACCTTCCGGAGGGATAATTTCCGGTCAATCTTCGATCGTACAGCTCGATGCCTGGAACTGGGAAGACGCGGTTTACAATTCCGGTTCAGATGAATACAAGCCTGCAGGTATTCACCTGAATTGGCCATCACCCTATAAATACGACCGTTCCATCAACGCCACCACTGCCAATGATTCATATAAAGAAAATGTAGATCGCATTTACAAAGAATTTGCAGAAGCCCGAGCCTACCAGAAAATAGAGGGTACACCTGACCCGGAGAACTTGAGATTCGAAGCCATGGCACCAGTATTCGATAAATCCGTGCGGGTTTTTGTCCACGTCAATCACAAAAAAGGCATCCTGGATGTTATTCAATTTGGCGAAAGCTTTGGCTTGAAAATTGTAATTACCGGTGGAAATGAAGCCTGGAAAGTAGCAGACTACCTTGCAGAACAAGAGGTCCCTGTAGTAATCAATGCTACCCAGCGTTTACCTCAATCTGATGACTCCAGTATCGATCAACCGTTTAAAATGGCCAGCATCCTTGAAGATGCCAATGTCCTCTGGTGTTTTTCACATCACGGATCATGGGAACAGCGCAACTTACCTTTTCAGGCAGGTCAGGCAGTAGGATTCGGACTCGACCAGGAAGCTGCCATTCGCGCATTGACATTGAATACAGCAAAAATTTATGGTATCGACCAAACACTTGGTTCCATTGAAAAGGGTAAAGACGCTACCATCGTTGTCAGCGATGGTAACATTATGGATCCCCAATCCAGTATTATTTTACACGCTTTCATCAATGGCCGAACCATTGATCTCGACAATAAACACAA
This sequence comes from Membranihabitans maritimus, assembly GCF_021729145.1. GTDB lineage: Bacteria > Bacteroidota > Bacteroidia > Chitinophagales > Saprospiraceae > Membranihabitans > Membranihabitans maritimus. Next base: position 321,575 of record NZ_JAJSLW010000003.1, read on the forward strand.
AGAATTATATCGAAAATTCGGGAGTAAATACGGGATATTGGATTGAGTAAGTATTTAAAGTGAACTAAAGTACTTGAAGTGTCTAAATACAGGAGAAGCTAGCTTGAGGCTTGTAGCTTGAAACTTGGGGCTTGATGTCCGTTCCGGCTTCAGCTTCAGACTTCTGACTAAAAGCTTATGGCTCAAAGTTTCACTCCACCACCTTATATCGTTCCAACAACTGATATCCCGTCTCTTCCTGTGGGATCGGATAATAAAAATATTCTCCGCCAAAGGTAAATGGCCTTCCATTATTTGGAAACACCTGATACTTTGAAAAATTGGCATTATAAATAATGATAAATCCATCTTTGTTTTTCGAGGTATCTAATTGGGGTTTTGTACCTTGTTGAATAAAATATTTCCCGTTTAAAACCGGCAAAGCTATCGAATACATCGGGTTCGAATTATAGTACTCTCTCCTCGATTTATATTTTGCTTCATTATAGGGTCCGCTTGTCGGAAATGAATTATTATTGACCTTTTGATACAAATCCCCATTTAAATCGTATAAATATAAATCCGCGGAATAACCATAATTTATTAAAATTTTGTCCCTAAAAAATCGAATATGCGGTAACGGATTGTAGCCTTCCCAATCCTTCTTCATCTCTTCCGGAAACTGAATATCCAATGCGTGGTAAGTTTCATCGATTAAATCATAATATCCAATTACAGGATATTGAAAATCCCTGCGGGTATGGTCTTCACGAATAAGTGCAAAATACAACTTATCATCGTGATAATAAATCCCATTATAGTGAAATACAGCATAAGCATTTAATCCGTTGAACACCGAGTCTTCTTTAAAGGCATCTTTCAATTCAATAAACAATTCCCGTTCCCCCTCTCCATTGACCATAATCAGGCGGTTCGGGGTATTTTGCAAGACAAAAATAGAATCCGGATTGTGGTAATATATCCCTCCTACCATATTAGGAGTGATCTCATTTGGTCCGTCTTCATATAATTTCAAAGACGATTGATATTCCATTTTCTTTGTGTCCAGGAAATAGAGTGTATGCTGTTTCATGTCCAACCCCGTAAACAATCCCCGGTCGGAATAATCCTGGGACCACACGAGGTAAGGGAAAGCCGGAGAAGTTCCCGGGGTCATAAGCTTCACCGTGTCGACCTCCAAAGAAAAATCTTCCGTAAGTTCCGGGGTAATCACCAAACTACCTTCTCCTCCCTCCTTATCCCTGCATCCAAAAATCAGTGAAACAAGGAAAGCAATAAATAAAATTAATTTTCTCATCTGTCTTCAAAAGTATGTGTATAAAAGAATATCCTATCAACTTGACACTTACATGTCCAAGCTTTTGGCTTACAGCTTGCAGTTTATAGGTTGTAGCTTCATTCCACCACCCTGTATCGCTCCAGCAACTGATACCCTGTCTCTGCCTGCGGGATTGGGTAATAAAAGTACTTCCCCCCAAAAGTAAAGGGTCTTCCCCTGTGGTCAATCACCCGGAATTTCGAAAAATCTGAGTTATAAACGATGGTGAATTCATATATTTCTTTTTCAGGATCAGGAGGTTCGGGGCCTTTACCCGCTTGAATAAAGTAATTCCCATTTTCGAATGGTTCGACCGCATCATACGCCGAATTCTCCGCATAGTGTTCCGATTTCGTCTTTTTATTTACCGGATTATAAGGTTCACTTTCTCGAAAACGGTTATGACCTGCAATTTCGTTGATTATATTTCCCTCTAAATCATATATATATAAGTCAGCAGAATAACTGTAATTAATATAAATGAATTCCTTATAATAACGAATATTCGGAAAAATATCGTAGCTCTCCGGAGCATCTTTCATTACCTCCGGAAACTGAATGTCCAAAGCCTTAAACTCTTCGGTATTTAAATCATAATATCCGATTACAGGATATTTATTATCTCTGCGAGTGTAATCTTCCCTTATTAACTCAAAATATAATTTATCGTTCATGTAATAGATTCCGTTCCAATAATACATTGAATATGCATTCAATCCTTCAAAAACGGGATCTCCTTTAAAAACCTTTTTCAATTCAATAAACAATTCCCGTTCTCCCTCCCTATCAATCATCATCAGGCGATTGGGTATATTTTGCAATACAAATATGGAATCGGGACTGTGGTAGTAAAATCCCCCCACCATCAAAGGAGTGATCTCATTTGGTCCGTCTTCATATAATTTCAAAGACGATTGATATTCCATTTTCTTTGTGTCCAGGAAATAGAGTGTATGCTGTTTCATATCCAACCCCGTAAATAATCCCCGATCGGAATAATCCTGGGACCACACCAGGTAGGGAAAAGCCGGGGAAGTGCCTGGAGTCATCAGCTTTATAGTGTCAATTTCGAAAGAAAAATCTTCCGTGGGTTCCGGCATAGACACCAAACTATCTTCTCTATCCTTCTCATCCTGGCATCCAAATAGTAAAACCAGGAAAGCAATAAATAAGGTTAATGTTCTCATCTGTCTTCAAAAGTATATTGTGCAATAAATATACAAAAAAATTATTCCTTCTTCTCCATCCCTACTTATATAGGACATTCATTAAAATTTACAGATATTTGTGCCTCTTGTATCCTAAAAAATAATCAATTTTAACATTGCGTTGTATACTTGGATAAAAGTCTATACGTCTTACACACATGAAGCAAATACTTATCAAAATATTGGTTTTGATTTTCGCCATTCCCTCTTTTGGCCAAAAAAAACAGGAATTATCGAAAGACCCTGTGTCCCATACAGACACTATACCTGGTAAGGATTCTTCTCCTATTGAAGAATTGGAGATTAATGGAGAAATTGTAGAAGTAATTATAGAAGACGGAGATACAATATTACTATCGGAATTTCAGGAAATAAGTGTCACTTCCAAAAGAAAGTTTGCCTCTAATGAAGAATACAGGCGGTATTTGATTTATAGAAAATACGCACGGGATGTTTATCCCTTCGCTGTGGAAGCGATTGGGACATTTCAAACGGTTAGCGAAGTCACTGAAGGCCTGAGTTACTGGAAAAAGAAAAAATACGTGCGACGTGTCCAGGACCAATTGTTTAAAAAGTTCGAAGAACAGTTCAAAAACCTGACGAAAACCCAGGGGAGAATTCTGATTCACATGATTGAAAAAGAACTGGATACTCCCATGTACGAATTGATCAAAGACACCCGTGGATGGGTAACCGCCAATTATTGGCAGGTCTTGAGTTCTTTTTTTGAATACGACCTCAAGGCGGGGTATATAGTGGGGAAAGACCCAATCATGGATATGGTCCTCAACGATTTTGACCTTAGGTTTAATGAATGACCGAATATAGTCCTCCCTAAGGGAGGACCAAATGTCCTAAATGGACATTTGATGAGGGAACCGAGGGTTCCACCCTGAGGCTAACGCGTTAATTTCATGATTACATTTAAATCCTGACATTAGGAGAAAATTATTCCGCCTCGAGGCTTGTTCTACTCTCCTACTATACAATAATTCCTAAATGGACATCTGATGACAGAACCGAGGGTTCC
>NZ_JAJSLW010000003.1:325230-374803 GCF_021729145.1 Membranihabitans maritimus
ACCCCGAGGCTAACGCATTGTTTTCATGATTTCATTTAAACTCAGACTTTAAGGAAGATCATTCCTTCACAATATTGGTTCAAAATTCCTTCTTTACACATTTCCCTAAATGGACATCTGATGACAGAACCGAGGGTTCCACCCCGAGGCTAACGCATTGTTTTCATGATTTCATTTAAACTCAGACTTTAAGGAAGATCATTCCTTCACAATATTGATTCAAAATTCCTTCTTTACACATTTCCCTAAATGGACATTTGATGACAGAACCGAGGGTCCCACCCCGAGGCTAACGCATTGTTTTCATGATTTCATTTAAACTCAGACTTTAAGGAAGATTATTCCTTCACAATATTGGTTCAAAATTCCTTCTTTACACATTTCCCTAAATGGACATTTGATGACAGAACCGAGGGTCCCACCCCGAGGCTAACGCATTGTTTTCATGATTTCATTTAAACTCAGACTTTAAGGAAGATTATTCCTTCACAATATTGGTTCAAAATTCCTTCTTTACACATTTCCCTAAATGGACATTTGATGAGGCTTGCCGCGTTCTTCGTGGGAACCTTTTAATCCTGACATTAAGAGAAAATTATTCCATTTCGAAGCTTAGTCAATTCTCTTTCTAATTTCGGATTATCCTCAAAAAGGTAATTTGAAATAAATTGATAGTGGAATCGGTTAAACAATTGTATATTTCTTTTTTTTAATAATTGATCGAATTGATACAAGAATAATGACAGAGGAACTAACGGTATTCACTCCTACTGAAAAAACGTATGAAATAGCGCCCGGAAAAACCCGGTGGAAAAGCCCATCCAATATAGCTTTGGTAAAATATTGGGGTAAAAAACCCCATCAAATTCCGGAAAATCCATCCATTAGCTTTACGCTACAAAATGCATACACAGAGACACAAATTGATTGGGAAGAAAAAACTCAATCTGAAGGTGAAATACCATTAGAATTTTATTTTGAAGGTGAAAAAAATCCAGCTTTTGAAAACCGAATTCAAAAATTTTTAACGGCGATTAGCGACTATTTTCCCTTCCTTACCCGGCTGAAGCTGAAAATTGCTTCAAGAAATACATTTCCCCATTCTTCGGGAATTGCTTCCAGCGCCTCCGCCATGAGTGCATTGGCAATGTGTCTTGTAGATATGGAACAAATTTTTTTAAAAAATTCAGGCCACCTTCCCTTGGACAGGGAATTTTTCTTCAAAAAAGCTTCTTTTATCAGTCGTTTGGGTAGCGGAAGTGCCAGTAGAAGTGTATTTCCGGAAGTCGCTGTATGGGGAGGCTGTGACATACCCGGTTCTGACGATCTTTTCGCAGTCGATTTAAGTAAAAATTTACATAAAGAATTCAAGGGATACAGAGATGACATAATCATAGTAGACCGTGAAAAAAAATCTGTATCCAGCAGTGCGGGACACAGTCTGATGAAGGACCATATTTATTCTGGAGTCCGCTATAACCACGCAAAACAAAACGTCAATAGACTGGATGCGATCCTACAATCTGGTGATCTTTGTGACTTTATCGATATGGTAGAATTTGAAGCTTTGAATTTACATTCCCTGATGATGACCTCTAATCCCGGTTTTATCCTTATTAAACCAAATACCCTGCAAATCATCAATAAAATCCGGGAATACCGGCAAGATACCAGTATTCCAGTGTGTTTTACGCTAGATGCTGGACCCAATGTTCATATCTTATACCCTGATAGGCACGCCCATACCGTGAAAACTTTTATTCAAGAAGAATTGTTATGTTACTCTCAGGGCGAATACTGGATCGAGGATTGTATGGGGCAAGGGCCAAAAAAAATAAGCACAGAATGACTATCTTGAAACAACTATGGTCGCTTTCAATTATCTCATTTATTTGGTCGCCAATAGCCTGTGGACAAAATCCAACCGAATACAAAGTAAAAAATCCGGAATTCGAAAAAAAACTAAGTACCATTTTGGATTATAATGTTCCACTTATTTCAGTAGATGAATTAGAGCAAAACCAGGGGGAATATATTTTACTCGATACGCGGGAAAGGGAGGAATTCGAAGTTAGCCATATTCAAAATGCCATTTTCGTCGGATTTAATCGTCCCGATTATTCAATGTTAAAAGATATAGATAAGGATCACCCAGTGGTCACCTATTGTAGTGTAGGATACCGCAGTGAAAAAATAGGAAACGATCTTAAAGCAATGGGATTTACAAATGTCTTTAATTTATACGGCAGTATTTTTGAATGGGTTAACAACGGATATCCTGTGGTTGGCCTATCAGGCCAGGAGACTGATACTGTTCATACTTTTAACAAAAGATGGAGTAAATGGCTTACTAATTCTAATTACACTAAACATTGGTAAAAGTGCTGTGGAATACCTATATAAAAGGTTTTAAAAATTTTCTACAAGCTGAAAGGGGGCTTTCACACCATTCGATTCAAGCGTACAGCAAAGATGTTGAAAAACTGGCAACATTTGCCGAACAAAAATACGGCGATATTCCGGTATCAAAAATACAACTCGACCACCTCAGGCAGTTTATTATTGAATTAAGCCAAATAGGCCTGGACAGCCGGAGTCAATCCAGGATTATTAGTGGTTTGCGAGCTTTCTTTAAATTTTTATTAATAGAAGACCTCATTTCTCAGAATCCCACGGATGACCTCGAACTTCCTAAAATAGGTAATAAGATTCCAGATGTTCTTTCAGTTACAGAAGTCAAAAAGCTATTAGAGTCGATAGACATGAGCCTTCCACATGCAACCAGGAATAGATCGATCCTGGAATTACTATATGCCTGTGGTTTGCGTGTAAGCGAATTAGTGAACTTACAAATAGACTTTTTATATCTCGACTTGGGGATGATTAAAGTAAGGGGTAAAAATGACAAAGAAAGATTGATACCTATCAGCCCGCGAGCAGCCAAATTTTTATTGTTGTACCTCGATGAAAGGAATAAAGATAAAGTCAATGAAGGCTTCAAACACATTGTTTTTCTAAACCGACGCGGAAAACAGTTGACCCGTCATATGATTTATCACATCATAAAAGATGCAACTATACAAGCAGGATTAAAGCAAAATATTTCGCCTCACACCTTGCGACATTGTTTTGCCACTCATCTCATAGAGGGTGGTGCAGATTTGCGAACCGTGCAAGAGTTACTCGGTCATGCGTCTATTTTGACCACAGAAATTTATACTCACGTAAATAATGAATATCTTCGCCAAACAATTGAAAAATTTCATCCTTTGAATCGGAGAAATGAAGATTAATAAACGCAAGCTTTTTGGTTTCTTTTTATCTGCAGTGACCATATTACTGGTTTATAACTGTGCTTCCCCCGGAAGTATTAAAGGAGGACCGAGAGATGAAGATCCCCCTAGAGTCGATAGTGCTGCTTCCACTCCTACCCCTCTACTCAATTTTGACCGGGATGAGATTATCATTTCTTTCAACGAATGGGTTCAACTGGAGGACGCATTTCAACAAATTTTTATAAGTCCGCCCCTTCAGGAACGTCCGGAATACAAACTAAAAAAAAGATCTTTGGTTATCGAATTTCACGAAAATGAAGAGTTACAGCCGAATACAACATATATAATCAATCTCGGTAAATCGGTAGTAGACCTCACGGAAAGCAATCCTATTGAGGATTTTCAATACGTATTTTCTACAGGAGATATCCTGGATTCCCTGTATTTTGAAGGACAAATTATCGATGTCATCACCGGAGAACCAGCAGAGAACGTATCCGTTATGCTTTTTGACAACCTTTCAGACACAGCCATAACTACTGTCTCTCCCTCCTATTATGCCCGTACAAATGAAAATGGGTATTACAAGTTTAATTACATGCGTGCTGACACTTTCCAACTAGTAGGTTTTATCGACGAGAATCAGGACTTTTCCTACGACCAGGAAAATGAACCAATAGGATTTTTAAATGAACCGATCCGCACGGATCAAGTTTCCGGTTCAAAAATAGATTTTTCTATTTCATTGGGACCACCTCCGGTATACCTCGATGATGTAGATACCACATTGCCCGGATTAATTAACCTCGTTTTTACCGAAAATATTATTGATACAGCTTCCATGCATATAAAGGCTTCTTCTCATATTGGCATTGACCGGATTAAAAACACAATGCGAATTTGGTACGACACAGACAGTCTACCCATTGAAGTAATCACACAAAATATTCGAGGTCTTAAAGATACGGTGATCGTTCAAAGTGTAAGTAAAGATCTTCCGGAAACGGAGTACTTTACTCTCCAGCAAAAAAATATCTCAATGGTTCCGGGGGAACCTATGCGACTTCAATCCAATTGGCCAATCAATACTATAGAAACAGGATTAATTGAAATAGAGGAAGGGGCTTCTAAAAAAACAATTTCTCTTGATTCTGCTCAGTTAACATTTACAGAAGTATCTTTCCATTATCGCTGGAAAGGAGACAGCACCTACAACATAAAACTATTACCCGGAGCATTAAATTTTAAAGGAGACATTCCCAATGATACAATTACCTATAAAATTAAACCGATTCCGTTACAAAACCTATCATCCCTGGAACTAAGTTTCACAAAGGATTCTTCCTATACCAAGGTTCCTCAATTAATTTTGCAATTGAAACAAGGTGAAAACGTCGTCGAAAGTAAAACCATTACAGATCTTGACCAACCTTTTACGTTTAATAGGCTTAAACCCGGGGAATATAGTTTGACCATTATAAAAGATGCAAATGGCAACGGAATATGGGACCCTGCACGTTATTATGAAAAAAAACAGGCGGAAGGGATACAAAATATCGATATAGGAACACTCAGAGTAAATTGGATACAGGAAACAGAGATAATATTAAAATGAAGCTACAAGCAAAAGATTTAAAAAAAGTATACGGAAGAAGACCGGTAGTCAACGGTGTTTCCATACAAGTAGAACAAGGTGAAATTGTAGGTTTATTAGGTCCTAATGGAGCGGGCAAGACCACTACATTTTATATGACTGTAGGGTTTATCAACCCCAACGAAGGGAACGTATTTTTGGAAGATGAAAACATAACCAAGCTTCCCATGTTCAGGAGAGCCAGAAAAGGAATAGGGTATTTGCCTCAGGAACCTTCCGTTTTCAGAAAATTAAGCGTAGAAGACAATATAAAGGCGATCCTCGAACTTATGGACATCCCCAAACAAGAAAAGAAAAACAAACTAGAGGAATTGATCGATGAATTTGGTCTGGAGAAAGTTCGTAAAAGTTCGGGGGACTCACTCTCAGGAGGGGAGCGTAGAAGGACGGAGATTGCCAGATCATTGGCCTCTGATCCGAAATTTATCCTGCTAGATGAACCTTTTGCCGGGATTGACCCGATTGCAGTAGAAGATATTCAATCTATCGTGGCCAAACTTAAAACCCGGAATATTGGCATATTGATTACAGATCACAATGTTCAGGAAACCCTTTCAATTACGGACCGTGCCTACCTGATGTTTGAAGGAAAAATCCTAAGGGCAGGTACTTCCGAAGAATTAGCCTCGGATGAATTAGTAAGAAAAGTATATTTGGGGAAACACTTCGAATTAAAACGAAAAATATATTAACCTGATGGGTCGTTATTTTCTATTATTACCCTTTATCTCTCTATTTTGTACTTCCTGTCTGGAAACAGAAATTTCACTGGATTCAGAAGATTACCATTTAATCGATTCCTTATATACTTTACAAAAAGATTCTCTCGAACCCATTCTCGATGAACAATGTACAGAATTCAGGGACAGTATCATCCCTATTTGGATAGACTCTATTAGAGCTAAACGCGAAGAAGAAATTCAATCACTAATCCAAAATCAACAATGATTCGTTGGATATACATATTATGTGCTTTTATCTTCTTTACTGCCTGCAATAAAAACGAGGATTTCACCAAAGAGGAACTGATTGCTCAAGAAGTAGCAAAGAGAATGAAGAATTTTCGAAAGTCTAAAAATCGGCAGTGCAAAGAAGAAAGTCTCGAAATCGCTATCCATCAAACAGATAGCATTTTGAAATTGAACGCGGTAAGATACAGAGTAGATAGTCTAAAAAGACCCCCTCTGCCAAATAAACCTAACGTCAAAATTAAACCGCCCCCGAGGGATTCAATTATAAACAAACCATTTCTCGGAAGAAAAGAGGATACTATTCCCAAAAGGTAATATAAAATTACCCTTATTGTATAATCAATTTTTCCAGTTGGTACGTCCGTTTCCCATCTTCCAATGCATTGAACCAATAAATTCCTGCGGTTAATTCATCCAAATCCCAATGCAGTGTTTGGCCGCTATTCAATACAGAATACTCTGTGGACCGAATAAGGCTTCCATGCATATTATACAGTCTGAATACTGCATTTCGCATTGGACGTAAAACATCAATCGAAAGACTATTGTGCTGCCCTGAACTCAGGACATTGGGACGAATTTGTACCCAATCCAGCTTTTTGACTGTACTCCAAATAAATGTACCGACCGGTAATTCGATTGAAAAAGAATCAGTACATCCTATTGCATCAGAAATTAATAAATCGTATATGCCTGCGGGAATGTCAGAAAGGCTTTGAGTAGTATCACCAGTACTCCACATAAATTCATAAGGTTCCACACCCCCTTCAACTTCTATTTCAATTATACCAGTAGAGTCTGCAGCCGTACCACTAAAAATAGTATCGGTAATAACCATTTCGCTAAAAGACAAGTCTATTACCAGAAGCGTATCACAATTTTGCTCCGAAAAAATAGTATCACTATAAATTCCAGATTGGGTATAGAACTCATTATTAAACCAGGCCGTATCACCCGCACAATAGTCCTCGCTAATTTCACGGATGGCATATTCACTAAATCGAATATCAATAACAGCAGTAGAATCACATCCATTTTCGGTTTGTTCTTCAGTAAAAAAGATTCCCTCTTCCATAAAATATTGTCCATCAAAAAGTACGGAATCCCCTTCACATATATAAATTGTGTCGTGAGTGAAGTAACTTGGATTAACTGTAAGATTCAATGTTACAATGGAATCGCATCCGTACATTGTAGAAAGCGTATCCGTATAAACACCGGATTCATCTAAATCCCTCCCATTAAATTCGACACTCTGGGGTGTACAAATAGTAGTATCAATTGACAAACGATAATTTTCATGCACCATAACACTTACCATAGAAATTGAGTCACAACCACCTTTGGCAACAAGGGTGTCTACCAATTCAACATCCGACCTATAATAGACACCCTGGACAAAAACACTATCACCATTACAAATATTATGAATGGTATGAGTGACTACCGGATCGGAGAACACTACATTTCTGGTCACTACAGAATCACAGCCATTAGCAGTTTGAAATGTATCAATCAACAATACATCCTCAAAATAAACGGTATCCCCATAAACCAGACTATCATTTGGACACACACCTACATCCATTGTGATATTATATGCCGGCAAAAAGTTTAGTCGCAAATTGACTATTGAATCGCACCCTCCGTGGTTTGAAAAAGTATCAATATAATATCCTGATTCTGTCAATTCAATCGAGTCCGGTCCAAAATAGTAAATATCTCCTGTGCACAACGAAAAAGTAGTATCTGTAAAGTCCGGTGTAACATTCTGAATATTAAAAATATAAAGACTGTCACAGGTATTAGCCCCATTGGCCAAAACGGTATCTACTATTTCTTGATTCTCAAAATACGTTTCCCCTTTGTACGTAAAGGTTTCTCCGGGACATAAATAAATATTCTGTTCCTCAATTTCTAAAGGACAATTGACGAATATTTCCAGGGTATCACTAAAAAGTGTGAGCTCCGGGATTCTCCGGTTAGTCACCACTACACTGTATTCTCCGGCACTGGCGGGAGAGACATTGGACAACGGAAGTGTGTGATTTGCCTGAACATTGATCCTCACCCCATTTTTATACCACATAAATCTGGAATTTGTATGATCCTCATCGGTATTTAATTCCAGGGTATAATTATTACCCCGGGTAATTGTAAATTCATCAAACGGGAATGGAATTCGTTTTTGTGGAGCAACAAAGAGAACATCCCCTATTTCATTTTCATAAGGAATCAGATCAATAAAAGTAAGACGGTTACCTTCCAGATTTATAACATCTAACTGATTGAGGGCCCCGTTTGAAATTTGAATATTTGTGATTAAATTGTTTTCAAAAGAAATTTGCTCAAGAAGCGGTAGGGTCTCAACATTTGACAAATCGAGTGTATCTTCAAATTTATTATCTCCCAACAAAAGGCCTGTAAGTGATGGAAAAGTAAGTTGTGGGAACACACCGCTAAATTGGTTATAGGAAGCAAAAAACAATTGAAGATTTTCCAGGTTCCCAGCCGCAGGAGCGGGTAGATTACCAGAAATTTGATTTTCTGAAATATCCAGGCCGGTCAAACTGGGCATATTGATAGGCCATGTAAAAGGGCCAGTAATATTATTATCAGATACATAAAAATATTCACAGTTTACCAAATTAGCGATTTCCGGAAAAGGACCTGAAAATTGATTATGAGAAAGATCTATAAATTCAATACTATTTAATTCAGAAATAAAATCCAGGCTGCCTTCCATCTCATTCTCCGACAAATCCAGGTAAACAAGTCCTGATAAATTCGACAAGCTGGAAACCTCTCCCTTCAATCTATTATCATTCAACTCCAGTCTTTTCAAACTTTCCAAAGCCCCGTAATCCGGTATTGTACCATCCAGTTGATTGCTAGAAAAAATAATCTCCTCCAGATCCGGGTGATCTGTAAATTGAGGTAAATTTCCCCTGAACCGGTTACCAGAAAGATTGATATATGTGAGTCCTGAATTATTCTTAAAATGGGGAATGGTACTTAGTATATTATTATCAGAAAGATCAATTTTTTTCAGGTGTTTCAAATTTAAAACGCTAAATGTCCCACTTAGATTATTATTGGGTAAAATGATTTCTGTAACACAACCATCGCTATTTAGGGTAATACCTTGCCACTGATCCACCGGACCATTTAAGTTCCATTTTTGTTTCCAATCTATTCCATTCATAGCCTCAAAGAAATCAGCTAAAACCGTAGAATCCTGAATCCGGTCACAATTCTGTCCAGACATCGAAGACCCGATCAGGAGAAACGTCAAAATTTTAATATAGACAAATGGCTTCATAAAGGGCTATTTTCAATATATTTAAAAATTACGAATAAATTTAATATATCAAAAATCGTTCCATTTCAACGCTTGTACAATATGGGAATACAAATAGTATTATATTTAATTCAGTTAAAACGAATAAAATGGGCGAAAAACCGAAATTACCGATTGAAACTCAACTAATGGATAAGATGTCCACTTTACTCGACAATCGCTTTAGGGTACCCGGCACCAATTTCCGGTTTGGAATTGATGCTATCATTGGAATTCTTCCTGGTTTTGGAGACATTGTTAGCTATGCTATGTCTAGCGCCTTAATCCTAGGCATGGTAAGACAGGGTGCGAGTACTGTATTAATACTAAAAATGATCTGGAATATCGTATTAGATACTATTGTGGGTTCAATTCCGCTACTGGGAGACCTTTTCGATGCTTGGTACAAAGCAAATCGACGCAATTATTTATTATTTAAAAAATACCATGAAAGTAATGATTCCCCAAAAAGCCTTTGGGCTTCGTTATTAATCGTCATGGCATTATTGATATTACTTTTACTGGCACTATTGTATGTTATATTTATCTGGATCCCAACCAAGCTTTGGAACTCCCCTCTCCCTTAATTCTTTCCCAAAGGTCATTCTTAGTCCGCATAAATTTTGGTATATATTTTACTCAAAAAATGACGTGCTGGGATACAAAATAACATTCCACTGTTGTGAAATAAAAGAACGTAGAGGTTTGTCAAACCCTCCTTGTACCGGAAAATTCACCTATTTTCCATACAGGCAATTCAGCCTGAATCTTAGCCCCATAGGTTATAGGCGCAGGCTGAAACGCTGCTACACGAAGAATTACAAATTTTGATTCCAAATGATTTATAACTACTAATTTATATGTAGGTTATTATTTAATCCTCAATTTTAAGCTATACATTTTTGTCCTGCGATGTCTGTGGGAGCATGGATAGTCCTGGCACCTGTAATTCTAAATCACAGATAAACAATCGTCGCCATTATTCTTAAGCCTGTCATCAATATGGAGAATTAAGCCCGGAAAGCTTCTATACAATGTCTAATTAAATAAATATGGAATTGACCAATGATAATTTACAAATGTATCCTAATGATATCAAATATTACCTCCATCAAAAGACCCTATGGGATCATATTTATAGCGTCACCTCAATCTTTTCACCGGCTCCATTTTAAATTTATACTTTAACCAGTATCCTAATTGGTATTATTTATTGACATTTGCTAAAATGCTAGTGCAAAAATTTGATCGAATATGAAACTGAGTGGTTTTTCAATGGCTAAAAATGCCCACAAGCTCTATTATCCGTTAAAAGAAGCGGTCTTATCTATTTTACCCATTGTAGATGAATATATAATCGCCCTTGGTAACAACGATGAAGATGATACCACAAAACAGGATTTATTGGATATCGGATCTGATAAAATAAAAATTATAGATACGGTTTGGGATCACAAACAATTCCCCAAAGGGATGATTCACGCTTATCAAACGGACCTTGCAAAAGAAGCTTGCAGTGGTGATTGGTTAATTCACCTGCAGGCGGATGAAGTCATTCACGAAAAATATTGGGATACCATTATCCGCAAATGCGAACAGCGGCTTAATGATAAAAGGGTGGATGGATTTTTATTTAAATACTTACATTTCTTTGGAGATTATTGGCACCTTGCCCATCAGCACGGGTGGTATCAAAACGAAATCAGAATTATAAGAAATGATCCTCAAATCCATTCATTCTGTTCTGCACAATCATTTAGGAGGATACCGGATTTCGATGGAATAAGTTATCGAAATAAGACCGGGACTCAAAAACTCAATGTAGAAGCCCTGGATGCATATGTTTATCATTATGGTTGGGTGCGTCCCCCATCACTGATGCAAAACAAAACCAAAGCATTCTACAAAAGCCACCGCGGTCAGGAAGAAACCGCTAAAATATTCAATACAAAGCCTACATATTTTGACTACGGGAATATGAATCACTATCATAAATTTGAGGGTTCGCACCCGCTCGTTATGAAAGACCGTATCCAACATTTCAACTGGGGTGACCAATTACATTTTGAAAAGGGGTATGTTCCTGATAGGGAGCCTATGAAACACGAAAAAATGAAGTATCGCATTCTCACTTATATCGAAAATAAATTCCTGGGAGGCCGACATTTATTTCCGTATTCAAACTGGAAAAAGATAAAACCATAATGTTTTTAATACGTAATTTTTTACCTTAATGCTTTGTATGAGGAAGAAAAAATTGGCATTGGTTCTAAGTGGGGGTGGGTTCAAAGGAGCTTTTCAGGTTGGTGCTCTGGAATATTTGTTATACAATCCGGTCCAAATAGAAGATGAAGTAATAGACATTCAGAAATTTGATATCATTTCTGGTGTTTCAGTAGGATCGTTAAATGGGGCATTGGTTGCTACGAATCAAATGGAAGCCTTGAAAGACATTTGGTTTAATCAAATTATCAACAGCGGTCCCGACGTCATATATGTATCCAAATACCTGGAAAATGGGAGGCCCAGTACAAAAAAAATTATCTCTGACCTCATTCCTGATTTAAATACATATCAAAAATTTGGGGTATTTTTTTCAGACAAAAAACGCGAAGAATTCCTTCAAAAGATTATTGATAATTTTTTAGATCTGGAAGGTTTTGCCGACAATACGCCCTTGCTGAATATATTAGAAAAATATATCCACCTGAACAAATTCGAAGAAGTAATTTATAAAATGGGATTTGTATCCCTTAGAGATGGAAGATATAAATCTGTTAGTCATTCGCAAATGCCCGATAACAATGAATTGCGAAAAGCGATAATTGCTTCTTCTACCATACCCGTAATATGGCCTCCTATCCCATCGATAAAAACCATAGACGGAGATAATTTCTTTGACAATGTTGACGGTGGGATCAGAAATGTAAGCCCACTCAAAGATGTAATCGATGAAATAAACAAGAGTCCGGCAGATGAAAGGGATTACTACATAATCGTAATTAATTGCAGCAACAACCTCTTACCCCCGATCGACCCAGAACCCTCTCTTCTCGAGATCGCTTCCCGGTCAATGCTGGATATAACTTTTGCTGAAATATTTAAAAATGACCTGGATCAATTTCTCTGGATTAATGATATGCTCAGTGCCCAAAACCTGAAACAGCTAAAGATTAGAAATAAAGTATATCGGAGGTACAAAATAAAAATAATTCAACCCGAAAAATCAATTGGTGACACCCTGGATGCCAGACCTGAAATAATCAATGCTTCCAGAAAGCACGGTTATGAAATGGCAGAAAAAGTAACAAAAATCGGGGACTGGAATGTATAATAAAATACGGGAACTATTTTTTTAATCAAACCGCTACTCCGATCGGTTTTTCAAAAAATTCATTCAATCCTTTTACCGGACCTATAACTTTAAATTGCTCTGGATCAAAATCAGAATTCCCCTTTACCTGACAGCCTGTAGCCAGTATCTTCGACCCGGGGAATATGCTATTTAGTTTTTCAAAATAATTCTGGGTAGACATTGCCTTAAACTCCGTGTGAATCATAGTCAGTATCAGATCGGGCTCTATCTGTTGCGAAACACATTCCAATTCTTCAAACCCCAAATTCAATCCGAGATTAACAGTATTGAATTTGTAATAACGACAAATATACTCCATATAGGCAAGGTATAATTCCTGATATTCACCTGAAGGTAGAAATATCAAGACTTTTCCTTTAGAATTGCAGCAATTGGCCTCAAGATCTTCAATAC
The DNA here is from genome assembly GCF_021729145.1 of Membranihabitans maritimus. Classification (GTDB taxonomy): domain Bacteria; phylum Bacteroidota; class Bacteroidia; order Chitinophagales; family Saprospiraceae; genus Membranihabitans; species Membranihabitans maritimus. The sequence goes on from NZ_JAJSLW010000003.1 coordinate 338,240, forward strand.
CCGCTATCAATTTTCTTTTTACAATCTGTGTAATAAAATTTTCATGCGCCAGGTTGAATGTACCACTCATATACAATAACGATGAATTATCCAGAAAGGGTAAAATATATTCGGTCATTGTAGCAATTAATCCATTTTTCCTCTCGTAGTTCTCGAAAAGAGTTTTGAACTTTTCTTCATTAAATTCCATCACAGAAGCTGTAATGCAATCTTGTCTCAGCTCAATATTCTCATCTACTTTTCCCAGCTTTTTCAGCTCTTCTTCAATTTCCGACGACGTCAATGAAGCAATTTGACTTATTTTGAAACCATTATTGTACAAAAGCACAATGTCCAGTAATTTCTTCATATCCGCTTCGTTGTAATAGCGGATATTAGAAGGTGTTCTTTTGGGTTCAATCACACCATATCTTTTCTCCCAGACTCTTAGGGTATGTGCTTTAATACCCGTAATAGTCTCTAAATCACTTATTGAATAATTTATCACAATAATTTGTTTTCTGCTTATTGAATAATTAGCTGAGTAGAATTACCCGTCATTTCGTCCAATCTTCAATGGTCCACTAATTAATACAATTTCGATCAAGGCTACAAATGTATAGACGAACTAATTCATTTATCAGTTTATTACCCTGAATCAACTTTTAAACCCAATTTTATCGAATTTTGTTTCAAATTTTACTCTAAAATTATATTTATATTAATTTTCTTCCGTTGTAATGACCTGACTTCAATAGTTATTTAGAGGTTCATAGCATATAAATAATGGCTTTGATTGGTAGATGATACCTTTGAACGCAGTCATTATTTGATCTGGAGATATGTCTTAATAATACTTCTCGTGGCCTAACTTTTTATAGAGATCTACTCCAAAAGATACTTTGACCCTGGCATGGAAAGTCTATATTTACCAACATTTATAAATAATCTAGAACAAAATCTATTTAAGAGGAGTTTAATACTACAAATATTTACAACACAAAAAAATGAAAATAGGAATAGTCTGTTATCCTACTTATGGGGGGAGTGGTGTAGTAGCTACGGAAATTGGAATGGCATTGGCCCATAAAGGACATCAAGTTCATTTTATTTCATATAAAAGGCCGGCCCGATTAATTTCATTTCAAGAAAACATCTATCACCATGAAGTGACTCCTGTAGACTATCCTTTATTTGAATACACACCCTATGAGAGTGCTCTTGCCAGCAAAATAGTAGATGTTGTAAAATATTCAGACCTTGACCTCTTACACGTCCACTATGCCATCCCACATGCTATTGTTGCATTTTTGGCTCGCAGCATACTTCGCGCCGAAAACATCGATATTCCTGTCGTAACCACTTTACACGGCTCTGATATTACCCTGGTAGGAAGAGATGAAACCTTCTCCCCTGTAGTAACTTTCAGTATCAACCAAAGTGATGGGGTAACGGCCGTATCCAATCATTTAAAAGAAGAGACCCTAAACAACTTTGACGTTTCAAATGAAATAAAAGTTATCTATAATTTCATTGACTTCAATCGTTTTCACTGGACTAATAAGGATCATTTTAAAAAAATGTTTGCGCCGGAGGATGAGAAAATTCTGGTACATATCTCTAATTTCAGGAAGGTAAAAAGAGCCAGCGATGTAGTAAAAGTTTTTAAAGAAGTCCACGATAAAATGCCTTCAAAATTGCTAATGATCGGAGATGGTCCGGAAAGACCGAATATAGAAAGGTTATGTAGAGAAATTGGCCTATGCCATGAAATCCGATTTTTAGGTAAACAAGATGCGATTTCAGAAATACTAGCTATATCAGATGTCTTTATTCTTCCTTCTGCAAACGAAAGTTTTGGATTAGCTGCCCTGGAAGCCATGGCCTGTAAAGTTCCTATTATATCAACTAATATAGGTGGCATTCCCGAAGTAAATATTGAAGGAGAAACGGGATTTCTCAGCAATGTTGGGGATATCAAAGACATGGCTAAAAATACTCTTAAAATTCTCGAGAACCCTGAATTACATGAGACCTTCAGGAACAATGCATATAAACGAGCGCAGGAATTTGACCTCAACAAAATTCTTCCACAATACGAATCGTATTACGAAGAAATAATAGAAAGGAGTAAGGTATCAATTTAATATAAAGACTTTCCCAACCTGTGTAAAAGGATTCAGAGATTCGTCACTGGTAGCAAATACCAGATACACACCACTTTTTACGGGTCTTCCATCCTGGTCTACACGATCCCAAACCAATTGACCACCTGTCGCACGATTTTCATAGATCAACCGTCCGTCCAATGATGTTATCCGTACTAAGGCATTGGATGACAACTCTTTAATCCCCACCCTTCCGTTAAAATCCGGGGGAACTGGATTTGGATACACAACTACTTTCTTTTGATTAACCTGATCCGTCAGGGTAGCTTCGCCCTTGTATGAAACTAATCCTTCCTCTGTGGCAATATACACTTCACCACTTTCATCATCGATAGAAATATCAGTAATATTGTCAGAAGGTAAGGGAGAATTTTGAACCGTGAAATGATGTTCTATGGATTCGGTTGTTCGATTAATGACATATACACCGTTTTCCGTACCAAACCATTTTCGATTTCCCGGATCAATAGCTATCGCTTTTACATTTTCCCCTCTTAGTAAGACCCCTGGAGTATTATTCACTTCAATAACGGGTTTTCTTCCTTCGCATATATCTTCCAGTGCAAGGCCACCACAATCGAATCGAACGGGGCCGTTCTCTGTGCCAATCCATATAACGCCCTCACGATCTACCGCCATTTCATTGATACTTGCATTATCAAATTCGGTTCCATTACCTCCTGTTTTGGGTAAAATGATCCGGGTTCTGTCATCGGCATTATTATTCCAGTCACCAGGATCAAGAATAACAATACCTATATTATCCACATCAATCCAAACCATTCCAAAATCATCAACGACCAACCTCTCAACCCTGGATTCCACCGGGATAGAAAAATGAAACCATTCGCCGTCGTTTCGCCTGACGACTATAGGTCTTGGGGCATAGTGATTCGACATCCACAAATTACCGGAAGCCTCCCGAAATAAATCTGAAATACGGATTCTATCTTCGTGAAATACCGACTCACGCAACGTAGAATTTTCATCATCATAAACCTGAAGTTGACCCTGGGAATATTCGACCAAACCATCCCAAAAACTACCGATATAAACTTTATCTTCAACCGGATCCGTTTCAATGCAATACAAATCCCTCATGTTCCTTTCCATAAGTTCGGGATGGGTATTCCTCCCAAATAATTTCCACCTCATGGAATCATTGGTATAAAAACCATCTTCCCTGAATAAATTATTAAAGATCTGTGTGACACCACCTGTAGCCACAAATAATGCCCCATTCAGCACTCCCATCTCTGAAATAAATTCAGATGGTACGCCATCAATTCCAACATCTACACATTCCTCTTCAAAATATCCAATATATCCATCCTTAATGTACCAAAATACCCCATTATCATCAATAGTAACATCCTGGATTCCATTCAGGCATGAATTAAATTGCTGACTAAGATCCGTACCATCCCACCTCAATATATTATAAAAATCATTAATATAAATCAATTCATTTCCTGTACTTTTAATACTTCGAATAGGCCTTCTAACCGGAATAGCAGTTTCTTCTGCTAATTGTAATTCTGCATTCCACTCAAATAATTTTTCACTGGATAAGAAATAAATTCTTTCGTCCCACACCTCCAATCCATTAATTTCCGCTTCTAAACCGGTAAACTGGATATCCCACTGATTAATATCCGCAAAGTTATTTTCAGCAGAAAGGGAATAACTGAATAAATCAAACGAAGAGGCTCCCAATAACCGTACTTCTGAAGCTGATGTATCAATCGATAACGAGTGAATCGGACTGTCAGTAAAAAGTGTCGAAACAAATTCGCGCTGGGCAAGATCTATTTGTACTATCCCAAAATCAGTGGCCAGAAATCCCGAATTCCCATGGGTGACAATATCATTGATCTCCTTGCTGACCAAAATATTTTCATTGTTCTTGATACCGCTTAAATTATAGGTTTCATCAGGTGTAAGGATATCAATATTCCCATTTTCGTACCCGATAACCACAGCTCCCAGCTCTGAAATATAACAGGTATTGGAAATTCCAATATCCGATAGTCCATTTACCTTATTAAAAGATATAATTTCACGGTCTTCTGGATAAAAAAAACTTACCTGATATCGGTTATTTACAATAATGGACTGGTCCCCATTTTGAATAGAAAAATAACCGGTAGACGGGAAATAAGACTTCCATTCCCCCAGCCCAAAAACAGAATTTTCCTGACCGAATGATAGATTCAGACAGGAAAATCCTAACATAAAAAACAGTAAAGTAGTTGTTCTTATCATTTACGAAAAAAGTTGCCAAATACCTTCATGCCTATTCCCGCCACATCATCCGTTATACTTCCATCTCCGTCCTGGTCAAGAATTGAATTTAGAAAACTGGACTGGCCTGAATTATTTGATTGCATCGATCCAAGGACACCACTTAAGATATTGCCTAATCCCCCACCAGAACTTTGATTATTACGAGCTTTGCCCAACGCTCCAAGTACAAAAGGAGCCAGTTTGACAGCCAACGACATCAATTGATTTTTTTCAACACCCGTACTTTTGGAAAGGGAGTTAAATACATTATTCTCTTTACTTCCAAAGACATTTCGCAATATTCCTGCACCATTCAACATTCTTTCATTACCCTGCGCCATTTTTGCATCCCTGTTCAGTAAATTACCAGCTATATCCTCAAAAATCGAACCATCGTGATCATTCCGTATCGCATTATCTAGCGCTTGCATACCCTGGGGCGATTGTGCGTTTTTACCAATAGCAGCCAGCATGGTCTTCATCACACTGTCCATAGCTACTTCCGTTTTTTGCTCGTCACCAATTCCCACTTCACTGCTGAGCTGAGAAACCATTTTATTCCCCAACGATCCTGAAAGTAATTCCAAAACATTTTCCATGATTATACATTTTTATTTTAAAGTTATGTGTTGTACGACAATACAACAAAAAATTCCGAGAATCGTACACTATGATTTGCAGTGCTGATACTTTCTGAATTAATTATACAAGTTTTCAGGGGTTGCATTTCAAATGGAAATGACAACGCTGTAAAATACTAAATATAAACAGGGTGTTCAAATCTATTTCAAAATCAATATCCAGTTACTATTATTTTTTTATCAATTTTACACCAAATAAATTAACATGTTTTCAAGATTTATATTTTACATTTTTTCCATTTTTCTATTTCAATTAAATTCCGGAATAACCCAAACTTCAGGTTGGGACCAATTATCCGATGTAACGATAAAAAAAGAATTTAATGATTATCTGGGATTTGAAGTTGAAGTTCCCGAATTTTCAGATTCTATTAAAAAATTACAAGGCTCTACCATCCAATTGGATGGGTACATCATTCCCATAGAAGGATATAAAAGCCACACTGAATTTATTTTCTCGGCTTACCCGTATAATATGTGCTATTTTTGTGGAGGGGCAGGACCCGAAACTGTAATGGAAGTGGAAGCCCAAAAGCCCATAGAATTTACTTCTGAAAAAATATCCATTCAGGGCATTTTACACCTAAATTCCAAAGACCCCAATCGATTGATGTTTATATTAGAAAAAGCGGAATTACTTTGAAAGCTTCCTTTTTGTCAATACCCGAAGCACCAACAAGACAAGTGCAAAGCCCAAAACCACCTGGATAAAAGGCAGACCTGAAATTCCAATATCAAATAATACTTCTATTCCCATAAAAACGAAAATCAAAACAAATACATATCCTAAAAATGACTTCAATTGATTAAACCCCGGAATTTTTTTAAATGAAACATTAAATTGAATTAACCATAAAACTATAATCATGGTGAAAATGGGAATTAATAAGCTGAAATTTTTAACGGGGCCATTTGCATTACCTTCAATCAAGTCGTACAAAAAAATATTAATCGCAAATATTCCAGGAATCACGGACGAATAGACTAGGAATGTATAAAAATAATTCCACGGGAAAGCCTCCCCCCCACGAAAACGGGAAAACAACCATCCCAGTAGCGTCGACAGGATTAAAGACACTGAATAAAACAATGGAATAAATATGTTATTGGACCATACCCGTAAAAAATCTTCAAAAGCCATTAATATTTTTTAAGAATTGAAATTTACAAAAATGATAGAAAAGAACTTTCTTCATGCGTTAATATAATACAATGACAAAAAGAACTTTTACGTTGGGCGTATTGAATTCTCAGGATATGAATAAAATTATTTTCTGCATAGTAATCTGGCTTTCTTCTTACACTCCTTTATTATGTCAAGGTAAAATTGATAGTGCTGTGTTGAAAAGATTTGATCTTGAAGATACCGTTTCTTGCTTTCTAATATTAGGGGAGCAGTTATCTACAATCAACATCCCGGAAGACTTAAACAAAATTCAAAAGGGCGAAATAGTATATGACACACTACTCCACATCGCCCAATCCAGCCAGGTACCTATCATTCAATATCTTGAGGAACATAGTATTAAATATCAATCCTTTTTTATAGTCAATACCATTTTAGTAAAAATTGATCTGACTCATTTACAGACAATTGTTCAATCTCCCTCAATATCAAGGGTTTTACCAGACTTCACCATCGCTGCTCCTCAAAATAGTAAAGGGGTTGATAACAGGTCAACAGCCTACCTGAATTGGGCCATTGAGAGAATAAGGGCTGATTCTGTGTGGGCTAGAAACATAACAGGGCAAAATACGGTCATAGGAGGCCAGGATACAGGATATGAATGGGACCATTATTTATTGAAATCCAAATACAGGGGGTACCAATCCGAAAATAAAGTAGAACATGCTTACCATTGGTTCGATGCCATAACGGAAGCCAATGCATTGCACGGAGATACGGTAATTACCGATTCGACTAATCCATGTGGCTTTTCAGCCAAGGAACCTTGTGACGATAATGGACATGGTACCCATACCATGGGAATCATGCTCGGATCTTCCGGAAATCAATATTCTGGAATAGCCCCAGACGCTAAATGGGTGGGTACCAGAGTTATGGACCGGGGATACGGGCAATTATCTACTTATTTATCAGGTTTGCAATGGTTTATGGCGCCCTCCGACACTAACCAGCATAACCCGGACCCTTCTTTGGCACCGCATGTTATCAATAACAGTTGGGCCTGTCCCGTAATAGAAGGTTGTAATGTTAGGAACTACTGGATGCTGGATACGGCTATTTCCAGGCTAAACCAATCGGGGGTATTTGTTGTTACATCTGCAGGAAATGAAGGAAGGGAAGGATGTAATTCTTTAAAAAACCCTCCTGCTATTTTTAAAAGCGGATTTACAGTGGGTACCACCAATAGAAACGATAGTATAGCAGATTTTAGCAGTAAAGGTAGTTGGCCTTTTGACTTTGTAAAACCGGAGGTAGTAGCGCCCGGTGTAGCTATTAATTCCGCATACCTAAACGGAACAACTAGGTCGCTTTCAGGAACAAGCATGTCCGGACCTGTCGTAGCAGGTATAGTATCTTTAATGATTTCAGCTAATCCGGATTTAGCCGGTAAAATAAAAACTATCAGGCAAATCCTTCTAAAAAGTACGGTACCAATCACAGAAAATGCCTGTGGTCCCCAGGAAATACCTAATCCGGTGTATGGATACGGTCGAATTGATGCTTTACTGGCCGTTCAAAATGCCATGAAAATTCAGACCCCCCTGACGGATATCGCCAAAGAACCTGCTTTGAAAATGTATCCCAACCCGGTTTCTTCCCAGTTTCATATTAGTTTGGGTAGCGTACACCACCTTGTCGAAATTCAAATAATGAATATTAATGGCCAGGTAATGGTCACACAAAAAAAGAGAAATATTCGTGAATTCACCGTGAATACAGAAACCTTAAAAAGCGGTATATATTTTGTGTCAATTAAATTCGATAATAAATCCGAAGTGAAAAAATTAATTAAATTGTAAATTGGGCATTATCCCAAAGTTTTATGCAAATGGTTCGTTAATCATTTCTACATGGGAATTCCAAAAACAGAAAAAGTGATATGCTAAACTCACTACATCATATTAATCCCCTTATAACTACTCATGAAAGCCGCAAGTGGGTCAACCATTTGGTTTTTCTTATCCCTCTATTATTATTGAACCTTAAAGGAATAAGCCAACAAATTTATCAGCGAACTAACGAAGACATTTGGGTCGATTCAATTTACAATAATTTATCCATAGAAGAAAGAGTAGGACAATTATTCATGATAAGGGCACATTCCGATAAAGGCCCGGATCATATTCAATCGGTTATCAGACAAATTAAGAAATACAATGTTGGCGGGCTCTGTTTCTTTCAGGGAACTCCCACAGCCCAAATTAAACTGGTAAATCAATACCAGGATCTTGCTAATATTCCCCTTTTCATTTCGATGGATGCCGAATGGGGGCCAGCCATGCGGTTTAGTAAAAACACAGTAAAATATCCCCGGCAATTAATGCTTGGGGCGATCCAGGACAATGAACTGATCTACGATTTCGGGAAAGAAGTTGCCCGGGAATTAAAGCTTGTAGGTACCAATATCAATTTTGCTCCCGTAGTAGACATCAACAATAATCCCAAGAATCCGGTAATCAATGACCGTTCTTTTGGAGAGGACAAATACAATGTTACCGCCAAAGGATATATGTACATGAAAGGGATGCAGGATCACGGTATATTGGCCTGTGCCAAACATTTTCCGGGACACGGGGATACGGACATCGACTCCCACAAAGAACTCCCAGTAATCAATCACGATATGGATCGATTAAAAGATATAGAATTATACCCATTTTCTGCTTTGGCAAAAACGGATCTGGCCGGGGTAATGATTGCCCATCTCAACATACCAGCACTTGATGACCGGAAAAATATACCCACTACGTTATCATACAACACGGTTACAAATCTATTAAAAGACACATTGGGTTTCAAAGGACTAATATTTACAGACGCTTTGGAAATGCAGGGAGTAAGTAAATATTGGCCCAATGGTGAGGTAGAGCTCAAAGCTTTCGAAGCAGGTAATGATCTTCTGTTATTACCTAATGATCTTGGAGTTGCAGTTGAAAAACTTACCAATGCCGTTAGAAATAATGAAATTGACAAATCCAGGTTGGAACACAGTGTAAAAAAAATACTCAGGTATAAATATAAAATAGGGTTGAACAAAAAACCATCTCCCCTCTCTGCTGAAAGTATTGACAAAAAATTGGTTAGTGATACTGCTGTCAACCTCAAAAGGGACCTGATAAAAAACGCTATTACCCTCGTCAGGGACCAGCAAGAATTAATTCCTTTGGAAGGTGGGAAAGAATACATTAACCTTGCATTGGGAATATCTTCGGATAATCCTTTTCAAACCAACATACGCAAATTTTCAGGGACCCGGATCATACACCTCCCTGATGACAGTAAATTTTCTAATGTCAGGCAGGCTATTGACGATTATGAAAAAAGACCAACCTATATAATTAGCATACACGATATGTCAAGGTATGACAGTAGAAATTTTGGTATCTCAAAAAATCAAATAGACTTCATAAATGGTATTGCTGAAGAAAATGATGTGATGCTTATCTTATTCGGAAGCCCTTACTCTGCAAAGTTTTTTGACAACATTAAAACACTGGTTATTGGGTACAATGAAGATCCTTTCACCCAGGAATCCGTCGCTGAAGCCTTATTTGGGAAAGGTCAATTTCGAGGAAAACTACCGGTGACAGCTTCTCCTATAAGTCCATTTAATCAAGGTATTTCTACCGCAATGCACAAGGTTCTCCAATTTGGCTTACCGGAATCGGTGGGATTTGAGGGCAGGATACTCAACAAAAAGATTGATTCACTGGTGGAATTGGGGATGAAAGAAAAAGCTTTTCCGGGATGTGAAATCCTTGTGGCTAAAAACAACTACATTGTTTACCAAAAATCATTTGGGTACCATACTTATGACCACAGTCGTGAGGTAAATGTCAATGATCTCTATGACCTCGCAAGTGTGACAAAAATAGCAGCTGCTACGATGGCAGTAATGAAATTATTTGAATCCGGACGAATATCACTGGATGACCCTATAGGTAATTACCTCCCAACGGCGGTCGGAACGAACAAAGCAAATCTCACCCTGAGGGATATTATGGCCCATCGCGCAGGTCTCAAACCATGGATCCCATTCTATAAAGAAACAATGGAAGGAGGCAAAATAGCGCTTCCCTCCCGAAAATATTACAGGACCGAACGTTCTGATTCCTTTTCAATACAGGTTTGCGATAATTTATTTATTCGAAATGATTATCCTGATACTATTTACCAATTGATTCTAGAAAGTCCATTGAGAAGATCGACCAATTACAAATATAGTGATCTGGGCTTTTATTTAATTGCCAAAATTGTCGAAAACATTACAGGAAAGAACCTGGATACATTTGTTAAAGATGAAATTTATACCCCTTTGGGAATGCATTACACTACCTTTCAGCCTTATAATTATTTTGCAAAAGAAGCCATCGTTCCCACTGAGGTAGATCACTATTTTCGCAATAAACTAGTTCACGGTTTTGTACACGATATGGGAGCCGCCATGCTCGATGGGATCAGCGGTCATGCAGGATTATTCTCTAATTCCAAAGACCTGGCGATACTTCTGCAGATGTTGCTCAATGATGGCACCTATTCCGGAATTCAAATTTTCAACCCCCAGACTATAGAAACCTTTACAACGCGTCATCCCGATGACTCCCGAAGAGCTATTGGTTTTGACATGAAAAACCTAAAAGCATCTCCCAAAAATACGAATGTAGCCGCCTTGGCAAGTGACGATACCTTTGGGCACTATGGATTTACCGGAACTGCCATCTGGGCTGACCCTGCCTATGATTTAATTTATGTATTTCTTTCCAATCGCACCTACCCCAATTACCCAAATCGACCGAATTTATTAAGTTTACACAATTATAGGTCTAAGATCCAAAACGTTCTGTATGAGAGTTTGGGACTCGACAAAGAAATTCCTGATATAAGCCAATAAATGTCACTATCAAATAGTATAGCCTGGAAATATTTTTTTAAAAGGAAAAACAACCACTTTATCAATTATATAAGTGGGTTGAGTATTCTCGGTTTAACGATTGGCATTACGGCCCTACTACTAGTTAATTCTGTTTTCAACGGGTTTGAAGACGTACTTCTCAAAATGTTTAGTCGTACCAATCCCGACCTTGAGATAGAACCCATTGTTGGCAAAACTTTTGAAATACCTCCTACAACTATAGATCAACTTTACGAGATTGAAGGAATCGAATCGGTGAGTCCGGTAGTGCGCGAAACGGTATTATTTGAATATGAAAACACCAACCTGGTAGGGCAATTAATAGGTGTCCCCGTTGACTACTTCCAAACCGTTGATCTGACTCCTTTCAAATCCCTGGGAGAACTGGAATTACAAGTGGACGGCACAGACCATATAATTCTCGGTGATAATTTAAAAAGAAATTTGGGCGTAATTATTAACGACCCATTTAGAACTGTTCAGACATACTATCCCAATAATGAAAAAAATACCTTTCTTGGCAGGCAGTTACTTAAAAAACAAAGTATCTCGCCAATTGGATCTTACAGTGCCATTCAAGCAGGTGGTTCCAATAACGCTTATGCTCCGATTAATTATGTAAAGCGGTTATTAAACTATGTAAGCAATGAATATTCCGCTATTGAGATTAAATTAAACGAATTTGCAGAGGATAAAATAGTCAAAAAGGAAATTTTCAATATACTATCAACAGATGATATTACTATTAAAAACCAATACCAGCAAGATGAAGACCTGTACAAACTCATGAATGTCGAAAAATGGGTTGGGTTTGCGGTAATGATTCTAACGATTATATTGATTGCATTTAACCTGGTAGGATGCATTTGGATGATCGTTATAGAGAAAAAAGATAATTTTAGAATTTTGAAAGCAATGGGCGCGGAAAAGAAAGATATAAAAAAAATAGTTTTTAAACTCGGTGGGCTATACGGACTATCTGCTATTATTGTTGGAACTATTCTCACTATTATTATTTATTTGTATCACAGCTACTTTGGATTGATAAGTATGGGAGAAGGATATATCGTCAATCAATATCCGGTACTTTTAGAGTGGCAGGATTTTGTCATTGCATATTTGACTGTTCTAATCATTTGTTTTGTAGCCGCCTGGCCCGCAGCCCAACGCGCGGCAAATCTTACCTTTCGTGAGAAAAAATAATTTTATATTTGCAATTTAAAATGAAGATGTATGGAGAAGTGGCAAAAGGATTTTGAATGGCTTCGAATTCGCCATTTTGTAAAAGATTTGATGCAAAAAGATAAATTACCCGATCTCAATAATATCTTACTTCTAATCGGAGTAAGGGAATACGGTCGCCCAAAGGCTAAATGGACCAAGGAAGAGAAACGTGACCTAATGAATGTTGCAGCCTTTACACTATTGGAAATGGAAGGATACTACCAATTTCACGGTCTGGATGAAGACGGTTGGCCACATTTTAACATGATAAAACCATTTGATATGAAAGGAGTTAAAAATCAAGAGGAATGGTTAAAAAGGCAAATAATCAAATATTTTAATCAAAATGTTTTTGACGATGCAAATGCAAATTAAATCCCTTGCTATAATAGTCTTGATTGCTTTCTTTTTTTCATGTTCAAGTGAGTCCACTCCTACGTATAAAATTTATACAGAGTACGGTGATATTTACATCCAACTTTACGAGGAAACTCATAAATACAAAGAAAATTTTACCGAGTTAGCCGATAAAGGATTTTACGATAGTTTACTTTTTCACAGAATACTTCCAGGGATGATAATTCAAGGTGGAGATCCCACATCCAGGAATGCACCGAAAGGAAAATTTCTCGGGCAGGGCGATGTCGACTATACTATTCCGGGAGACTTTCGCTATGTACATACACGAGGTGCTATTTCCGCTGCAAGAAAACCCAATTCAGTTAATCCGGATAAAAAATCATCAGGTTCACAATTTTTTATAGTTTTGGGGAATGATGTCAACGACGGCATGTTGGACAAGATTGAAAAAGATAGAAATTTTGAATATTCGGTTGAACAGCGTAAACTGTACAAGTTAATTGGAGGGATTCCACAATTTGATAAAGAATATTCAGTATTTGGAGAAGTGATATCCGGGCTGGATGTAGTTGAGAAAATCTCTCAGTTGCGAAGGGACCCCAATGACAGACCCGTTGAAGATGTTATAATGAAAATTGAAGTAGCGAATGAAGGAAATATTCAATAATTTACTTTGGGTGCTGGTCCTTGGATTAAGTATTTCGGCTTGTAACCGACCCGTTTCGAGATTTACAACATCCTCCGACGAAGTTTCTGCTCCTGCAACAATTCATTTCAACAATGAATCCAAAAATGCTGACTTCTATTTATGGTATTTTGGCGACGGAGACTCCAGTTTCCTTGCGAACCCGGAGCATACATATTACAAGCCCGGCGACTACAAAGTTATTCTCCAATCCATTAAAGAAGGAAAAGCTAATACCCGACATAAAAAAATTACAATAACTTCACCAACATTTTCTATGATAGAAATTCAAACAAAATTTGGCAATATGATTGTCAAATTATACGACGACACCCCTGAACACAAAGAAAACTTCCTGGAACTTACCCGTGAGGGGTTTTATAATGACCTACTTTTTCACAGAGTCATAGACGGCTTTATGATCCAGGGTGGAGATCCGGATTCCAGAGACGCACCAGAGAATAAAAGGTTGGGCTCAGGAGGTCCGGGATATCAGATCTCTTCAGAAATTGAAGCGGGGCATCGGCATTTTAAAGGAGCCCTGGCCGCTGCTCGAAAAGGGGATATGGTAAATCCCGAAAAAGAATCTTCGGGTTCACAGTTTTATATTGTTCATGGGACCATACCTTCAGAAGACGACCTGAAAATGTTTCAAAGAAGAAATAAATTGGATTATTCTGACGAAGAAATGGAACAATATTTAGAGGCTGGAGGAACCCCCTTTTTAGATGGTCAATACACTGTTTTTGGCCAGGTGATCAAAGGCCTGGAAGTAATTGATAAAATAGCCAAATCCAATACGGACAATGCCGACCGACCGGCCGAAAACATCAAAATGCAAATTGTCGAAATAAAATAATAAAATGGGAAAGCAAATATTGGGAATAGATATAGGTGGAACAGGAATAAAATTGGGAATTACAGATATAGAATCAGGTAAATTAATTACCGAAAGATTTAAATACCTCACGCCGAAACCTGCCACCCCCGATGCAGTAGTATCTGTTATAAAAAAAGCCATAAATGAAAAATTCGAAGATTATTCGGGTCCTATTGGTTGCGGATTCCCTGCTATTATCAAAGACGGTGTAGCCCATTCAGCTACCAATGTTGACCAATCCTGGTTTAAATTGGATATTGAAAATTTTTTAAAGCAAGAACTCAATACGGAAGTTTTTGTAGCAAATGATGCCGATGTAGCAGGCTTTGCAGAAATTAACTATGGATCAGAAGAAATTAAAGATAAAGGATTAATCATTTTCCTAACTGTAGGTACCGGAATTGGGTCAGCCCTTTTCTATGACGGTGTCATGATCCCCAATTCAGAACTTGGACACCTTTGGTACAAAGACGATATTTACGAAAAGCATGTGTCCAACGTAGCTCGAAAACGAGATGATATAAAATGGTCGGAATGGGGCCAACGCTTCAACACCTATTTAAAACACCTCGACCGCTTATTTTCGCCAAAAATGGTGATAATAGGTGGTGGCATCAGTAAAAAATTCCATAAATATTCCGAAGAATTTGACGTTGAATTTAAGGTTATTCCTGCTTCTTTAAAAAATGAAGCCGGTGTGGTAGGCGCCTCTGTCTATGCGTACTCAAAATTTGAAGGATAACACAACCCTTAATGCCAGGTCTATCGAAAACGGAATGTATTGGAAGGTGCTCTTGAGTACCCCCCTTTCAAGGGTATTTATTTCAGTTTAAAAAATACCGGTAGCATAAAAAATAATACTGCTACGGAAGCCACCACGCCTCCGATAGTGCACCAGGCCAGTGAATACCAGAACGGATCATTTTTGTCAAAAACAATAAAGGGCAACAAACCTAAAACCGTAGAAAGTGCGGTTAGTAAAATAGGAATAATCTTCCCATTATAGGCCTTAATATAAGCCTGTAAAGTGGAAATTTGGGGTCTGATAGATCTCAGGCGATTGTAATCATTTATAATAAAGAATACAGCATTTACCGATAAGCCCCCTACTAAAAGAAAAGAAGCCAATCCCCCCTGTCCAAATCGAAAATCAACAAAATGAGTAATAAGAAAAATACCAATATATGAAAAGGGTACCATTGCTACTGGAATTAAGGCTTGCCGCAGCGAATTAAAGAGTATACTTCCCAGTATCCAAACAAAAAACAAACCCGCTACAATGATCCAGATTATATTTGTTTTATCCCCTCCCCTGCTCCAAAAGTTCCTTTGGGACTCGACATTATACCCTATTGGTAATTGATTCTGGATTTGGTCAATACTTTCTTCCATTACCTTTTCTGCTAAACGATAATTACCTATAAAGTCGTACTCCAGAACTAATTGATACTCCTGGTTCTTCCTCACAATATCCGTACTGCCCTGTTCTTTGCTAAGAGTCAATAAGCTCTTATTCCGAAATATCGAGGCGGAATCGCCGGGGACAGGGCTATTGAGTAGGGACCACATCTGATCTTCATCCTCCAGGCTACTCACCAGGCGGACCGGCACCATATCTACTCCATTTGGCCACCGGGCAATACGGCCATGATCCCGTTGAATGGACTGGAAAAATTCAGAAAAATCTCCGTATCGGATATCGTCTTTCAAAAGCCTTCCCGGATCGACAATATCCATATAGAAATAAAACTTATTGGGAATTACATAATTCATATCTGAATTTATAAACACCTTCTTGATTCGGGGATGTTGTTCCAGGTAACCTTTCCCCCTCCTTGCCAGATCCCAGATTTTGTCGTAATTATACCCCGTCAATATAATATGTGAAGATACCCTGTCGCCCGGTAATACATTATTGAATGCATCGCCTACCCCCCATACCCTGAAATCCGCACTTCCGGCCGACACGGCAAAAGTTGTCAATTCGTCCTTCAGTTGGAAAGGGAATCCCGTTTTGTCATAAGGTTCTTTAAAAACAATTTCAATCCTTCCATTTTGAGGACCGGAAGCATTCATTTTGAATTGACGGATTTCAGGAAAAGTTTTTAAATAGGATTCAATTCTGAGCATCACTTCGTTGAGCTGCTCAAGGGTACCTCCCGGAGGCATCTGGGCATGTAAAAACACCTTTGTTTCCTCCCTTTTTCCCGAACCGAAATAAAATCGATCCCTGTGATTATAAAAAAGTCGGAAAGTCCCGCCCAACCATTTATCCATAAATGGCCTGATGTATTCCGAATACATTTCTTTTTCCTGAATCTCATTATAATGCTTTGCCCAGCTAGTATCCTTTTCTATTTTTGTTGGCAACATGAAAAACGGAATCCCAAAACCAACAAGCAATACCAGGGGAATAATCCACCGCCTCCTTGTAAACAATGTAAAATATCCGGCATAAAAATTATTAAAAATCCGTGTCCCTTTATTCAATCTTTTGCGACCTTTTGTACGCCCTCCGAATCTTTTGTGCAGGGCCGGGATCAGAATCAGGGAAGTTCCCAGTGAAACAAGTAAGTTGATGCTAAAAATACGGAAAAAATCAACCAGATTTTCCCGTTGACCTTTTTCCATAAGGAATATGGCGGCCAGGGCTCCGATGGTAGTTAAGGTAGCAGCCAATATGGCGAGAAAAATATCTCGATTTGCCTTCTTGCGCACATGGTCCGACATCACCAGTATATTATCCAGTATAATTCCCAAAGATATGGTAAGACCGGCTACCGAATACAGGTGTAGAGATACCCCCAGTAAATAATAGCAAAGAAAAGAGATCAGTAATGTCACGACCAGGCCGGAAAAAATGATAAGTATTTGTCGAATATTTCGATATAATAAAATTATAAATACCAATAAAATAGCCAACGTCGCCAATGACCGGTTCGTAATTTTCTTTAATTCTCGCTTGAGAAAATCCGAAGCATTGTAAGAAACAAAAATATCTACAAATGCTCCATATTCCTGTTCAAACCGGTCCATCACTTTAAGGACCTCATCTGACTTTTGTATTAAATTTGCCGAACGGTCAACAGCTATGCTCAAATTTATAGATTGAAGCCCATTAATTCTGTAAAACTGGCTTTTTGGAGCCTGACGTTCAGCCAGTTGTCCAACATCCCTTATATATATCGTCCGCCCGCTTATCCTTTTGACCGGGATATCCGGTATAAATGCAGAAGGCTGCCTATAAATTCCGGACCCTGTATTTACCAAATATACTAAATCAGAATCACTCCCCCCCGCATTTCGGATGACCCGGCCAATTTCATCTTTCCGGATAGAACCCCGGATCGCTGTAGAAATATCTTCAGGACGTATTTGCAGGTATTGCATTTTATCGCGATCTAGTAATAAATGTAATTCGCGTTGCGGGGCGCCGTAAATGTCCACTGAAGTAATCCCTTCACCAGCTGCGATTAACGGTAATAGATTTTTGGATAAGAAATCGTGCAATTCATGAGCCGGAAGACTGCTGTTAACTGCCATGGAAAGGAGCTGTTGGTCCTTTTGAAAATCACTTCTATAGCTTATGCCCGGATAAGAAGTACCCATGGGTAAAGAACTATATATCTGCCTAATTTTAGCAGATACTTCCAACCTTTTTTGCTCTATTTCATACTCATCGGAAAAGTGCAAATTAATAGTCCCCCTGCCTTCGGATGACCGGGATTCTATACTTTCCAGCCCTTCCAGCGATGCAAATATACGTTCGAGGGGAGCCGTAATATCTGATTCTATAACCTCAGGAGTCACACCACCCAGAGTAAAAGAGACACTAAGGTTTTGCGTCCGTGGAGGGGGATTAAGTTGTATAGAAAGAAAAGGAATGACTGCCAAACCACACCCGGCTACAACAATCGAGAGCAAAAGAATACGGAACGGAGAAAATCGAAATGTATTGGAATCCTTCAAATAAGACCGTATATTGTTACATAATATTCCAATTTAATGAAATAATTAGAAATATCACTAAAAACCAATTGAAAAACAAAAGGAACAATTATATTATAAAATTCCCAGCCACATTCGCTTCCAGCGAAACCCATTTCTAAAATCCAGGTACGGTTCTTTTGACCAAAGTACCCTTCGTGTAATTCCAATTATATGATCATCGGGAACCATCCCCCAAAATCTTGAATCAATGGAAAAGGGACGATTGTCACCTAATACCCAGTAATAATCCCTTCTAAAAGTGTACCTATCAACTATTGTCCCCTTTACGAACAACTTCCCCTCTATTATTTGTGCATGGGGGTTGTCAAACCGTACTACCAATGATCCATATGCATCGACAAATTTCGAATCCACTTTTTGTTCCCATCCCCGATACGGGAGAGTGATTGTTTGACCATTGTAAAGGGATTTTAGCTCTCCGAAGGCATCTGGTATTTTCTCTATCTCTGGTATATTCATGGCAAACCTGATCTCACTAATCCCATTCGCATTTATTCGACTACCTTCCAGATACCCTTTTTTCCATATCCCCCGCATTTCCCTGGCCGAACGATTCATATTCACTTGTGTTCCCGCCTTGTACAACGGTCTTTTCTGCAAATCAAAAGTATTGGTATCCGAAAAAGAAATAATACAACGAACCATCGTATTACTGTCCGAATACGGCAGCTCTTCGTTAACCAAAAGGCCGGTCCGTCCAACAGAAATGGAATCTCCCGGAACACCCACTACACGCTTGACAAAAGGTGTACGGCCGGGAATAGGCATATAGTTGGCTGTTTTACTTTTGCTTTTTTCCTTTTCTTTACCTAATAATTTTTGATCATAAAATGAAATGGTTGGATCATCTGAAAATATACTGTCTTCCCTGGGAACATTAAACACCAATATATCACCCCGCTGCACAGACCGCCAACCCGGGAATCGCCAGACAGAATTTTCAAAGAAAAATCGCGGTCCGAATATCCACTTTTCCACTATAATCCGGTCCCCCGGTGTAATAGTCCCTTCCATCGACGAAGTAGGCACATGGAAAGTATTGAATATCATAACTTTGACTAGCAACGCGGAGGGAATCGCCAAAATAAGGGGGAGAAAATCGCGAAGACGCAAGCTGTTGTGATCTTTCTTTTGATCCGATTTTCCAACACTACTATGGGCATTACTTTGCTCCGGGTCCCTGGATTTTTCTCGGTTCTTATTCATAGATTTACCAAACAGACATTCTGATTAGAAAGGGAAATCTAAAGGTAATACTTTTTTATTATAATATTAATTCCACTGCCCACTGAGAATATAAACATTGTCTTCAATATCTATTGTTTTCAGCAATTCCCCGGCCTCAGTCTTATCAGGACGATTGGAAAATGCTATTTCCTCTATCTGATCGTATAAAGTAATCGCATCAAAGACTTTTACAAAATAGCCATTGGCACTCCAAAACCTATTATCATCGAACGCAAGCTTCAATCCACCCGGTAATTCAACCGTATAATCCCTGATATGGAAACTCCTGTTATTTTCCCGGTCGTGAAATACTTTGGAAAATTCAACATACATGAAAAGTTCACCTTCCGCAGAAACACTACCTCCTCCATACCTCAACATTTCCATGGTAATCAGTGAAGGGGTGATCGATTGGATAGAATAATCCCGCAAGCCGGATATGTACGCTGTCTCTTTATCCGGATCTCCTTTCACCGAAATATACTTTTCTGCCGAGTACTTTTGCAGTCCCTTGTCATAAAGCCAGAATGGCGTAATTTCCATCTCTGAATTTACTGTAAATATCGTGTCAGACTGCGGAATATGAACAATAGTATTACGATCATTTTTGAGTAAAAACGGATGACCCATATTCATAATGGAGGACCCTATCTTTAATGCGTGAACCTTCTTACTATCCAAATCAATACTCTCTATCCAATATTCCGAAGTATCACCTCCAATAGTACTTTCCAACAATTCCAGTTGGCCATCATCCGATAAATTAATATCCCTTACAGCCCTTTTTGCACTGGAAGGATGAGTATATACATCATGGCCGGACGACAAAGAATACACCGGGACGGGATCAAAACTATTGAAGGTTTGTACCGCCAGCATTTTTGCCCGGGAATTATATACCAGTTTACGGGGATACAGGTACTCGCCAGGTCCCTTTCCGGAACTGCCAATTACCTGGTCAAATGCACCAGAGGCTGAAAACACCTTGATGGGCTTTCCTTGCTCTACCGTAAAAATATATTCGGAGTCTACCATCGCATACACCACTTTCCCAAAGTCGACCAGAGCGGCTTCCTGTTTATCTAACGAACGAAGGGATATATTCCGGGTCCAATTATCCAATTCTAGGGAAAGGGTATCCCGGACGGAATTGAGATTGATGACATGTTCCGTGTTCTTTTGTAAAATTTTGGTTTCCGTACCATCATGGCGTTGGCAACTTACAATTGTAAAAATAAAGAGGACATAAAGCAAGGAAGGCAAGTAAGTCATATACATTCATTTTTTTGGAAAATTTGTACTGTCCACACCTGTATAAGATGTATATACCCTGGAAATTGTTGCAATGAAAGAAAATAATCTAACTATAGATAAAAGACTTAAAATGTATTTGGAGCCGATAAAACCAGGCCAAAAATTCGTCATTGAATTAAGTGATGATTCGATGGTTATCTTCTTGAAGTACAGTACCTAAAAGTAGTAAAAAGCCTTCTTCGAAATCACAACTCATTCTAAATTAACGAATTGAAATTTGTTAATAGAAGTATTTTTTAAGATATTGCGCGCGGCTTTAATTTAATCGAAAGCAAAAAATTTATGATTCAAAAAGTAGTAATTTTCTTTTTTAGTTTATTATTTCCATTCATTTCTAAATCTCAAAGTTCAGGTGAAAGCATAGAAGATAAAATTCAGGAAGGGTTTGAACCTTTTGCCAGTGCTGTATACAATTTCATATTCTATCCCCTGACATTAGGGGAATTTAAGATTCCCATAGTTGTTATCGTACTTATTTTTGGAGGGATCTTTTTTACTATATATTTTAATTTTGCCAATATCAGGCTTTCGCGTGTAGCAGTCAATGCCACACGCGGGAAGTACGATGAAGTGGACCACTTTGGCGTTCTCGAAGCAGAAGATGATCCTACGCCCGGGGGTGATGCTATTGAAACCGTCCGGAATGAGGAAGTGGTAGGAGAAGTAACGCATTTTCAAGCGCTTACAGCTGCCCTGTCAGCGACTGTAGGCCTGGGAAATATCGCAGGTGTATCTATCGCTATCGCATTGGGAGGACCCGGTGCGGTAATATGGATGATGTTAGTAGGGCTGCTCGGCATGTCTACGAAACTGGTAGAAGCTACACTCGGTGTAAAATACCGCGAAGTGGACGAAGAAGGAAAAACGTACGGTGGGCCAATGTATTATCTCAGGACTGGTCTTGCAGAAAAAAATCTACCAATATTAGGAAAAGTCCTGGCAGCAATGTTTGCTATTTGCGTAGTAGGAGGTTCCCTGGGAAGTGGAAATATGTTCCAGTCCAATCAGGCAGCTTCACAGTTTCAATTGCTATTTGATCTTGAATCCGGCTTTTGGTTTGGCGTATTGATAGCGGTCCTGGTGGGTCTCGTCATTATTGGAGGTATTAAAAGAATAGGAAAGGTAACAGAAAGGATAGTGCCCTTTATGGCAATTATGTTTGTAGGATCGGCACTATTTATTTTGTTTATGAATTTCGATATGATACCGGGAGCCTTCAGCTTGATCTGGCAAGGGGCATTTAATCCCAGTGCTGCTATGGGTGGGTTCATCGGTGTGATGATCGTAGGCTTTCAACGGGGGGCTTTTTCCAACGAGGCAGGTGTAGGATCATCAGCTATTGCCCACTCCGCAGTAAAAACCCGTTATCCTGCCAGTGAGGGATTAGTAGCGTCTATTGGCCCGCTGGTAGATACCGTAATCATTTGTACCATGACGGCGTTGGTGATTATCATTACCAATCTAAAAAATAATTTGTTTGACTATTCCAATCTGGATGAAAATGGAAATGTAATACTCAATAAAACAGGAGAAGCGTTGGGGGGTGTAGATCTCACTTCAATAGCATTTGAATCCGTGATTCCCAACTTCTCGATTTTACTGACAATTGCAGTTATACTGTTTGCCTTTTCCACTATGTTATCGTGGTCTTATTATGGAATACAAGGTTGGAAATACCTCTTTGGTAAGGGGAAAGTTGCAGACTTATCCTATAAAGCTTTATTCCTGGTCTTTATTATTGTTGGTGCATCTTCCAGTATGGGTGCGGTAGTAGAATTTGCAGATGCAATGTTATTTGCGATGGTATTTCCCAATATGATTGGGTTGATTATTCTGGCACCAAAGGTCCGAAAGGAAATAAAACGGTACTTGCGGGCCATTCGCAAAGTAGTAAAGGAAGAGTGATTCCATTTTCAAAAGGAGAATTGGGATTAATCAAGAAGTTGGACCAGGTTATGCTGACAGTTGGGAATGATGTATTCAATAATACCCAATAGACTATAAAATGCTATTTCAATGGAAAGTTTTTATCCGATAGTCTCGTTAAAGAGCCTAGTCGCCCTGCATCCTCACAGGATGACTACTTTTTTCACCTGACTCTTGAATAATATCCAATTCAAATTTAGATTGCATATTATTATTGGGTATCATTACCGGTTTTCCTGTTTATCTACCACCTTCACTTCTTCCAAATGTGCCAGGTCAAAATTATTGGATAAAATAATCGTGTCACCGACCTCAATACCTTCCCTGATAAGATAGGACGTACTGTTTTCATCCTGCAATTCCACATAATTCCAATAGGCCCTGTTTTCCTGTAAAGTGAATACGACCAACTTATTTTGCCGGTCAACTACCGCTGTTTTGGGCAAGACAATAACGTCTGGAATAGCATCGCGAATATAAATATTGACCCGCATACCATCCATCAGGATGTTGGATGGAGATTGCAATTGGGCCCTGCAAACAATCATACCTTCTTCATTAACCACAGGACTTATCTGAACAATTCTTCCCAAACCGGTATCATTACTGCGTTGGAAAAAGGGTTCAACCCCTATTTCCTGGCCATTTGCCACCCGGTGAATTTCGGATTCCAACACCGGGAATTCAACAAATAATTGCTGATTATCAACCAGGGTACATACTTTCTGGTAAGCAGAGGAATGGGCCCCTTCATTGACCCGAACATCTGAAATAACACCTGAAAAAGGGGCAACAATTCGCGTTTGTACCCGTTCATGCTCAAGCCTTTTACGCTCATTTTCTTGAATGGGAAGGTTAAATTCAATTGCTGCATTATTGCGAATTTCATCGGGTATACTATCCGGAAAATCGGGATTATATCCCAGATTAATAAAATGATTTTCCATCGTAAGCCGGGTTTGTACCATTTCCGCCTCCAGTTTTTCGATTTGGTTTTGGATAGAAAAATCATCCATCTGTACCAACAAGTCCCCTTTTGATACTTTTTGTCCGGGCGCTATGGCTACTTTTTTGATTATGCCCTGGCTGGTAAATGGCACTTCAATCTCACGTCTTGCCTTTACTTTACCCTGCGAAATAATTTCCTTTTGAAAAGTCTGAAGCTCAAGGATTGCTGTCTCCACTTCTGTCAATCGCTCATCGTAGACTTCGGTCGCCGTAGGGGTAGTATCCTCAGTCCCTTCCACCGGATTGTCCGAACAAGCTGCTATACATAGCATAGCCAAAAGAAAACAAAAAAATAAAACGGGTGAACAAGTCCGGTTTATGTAAGCTTTTTTATTCATACCACTAAAATTATATTTTACCCCTCGATTCTTCGATGTCAACTCTCAGGGATTTTATTCATCTAAAAATCATCTTTTACAATTTTCATCTTAAACAGTTACTGCTCCGAATCATTCTTCCAGTATCAAAGGCTGATCCATTTCAAAATCGTACAACGTAATGGACCGGACCTGGTAATATAGTTTCACTGCAGTAGCACGCGTCTGGAAATACGTCAATGTAGCATTGTCCAGGGTACTGCGGTTTTGATTCAGGGTATTCCAGTCCGTTTGTCCCCGCAGGTATTGATCCCGCACGAGTTCATAAATCTCTTCTGCCGTATTCATAGCAGCCCTGTCAACATCAATTTTTTCTTTGAGATACCGATATTGACTGTACAATTCGATAACCTGCCGGGACAATTCCCTTTCTTCCGCCTCGAGATTCAACTGCAATTGCTGAAGCTGTTGGTCCGCCAATTGACGGTTGATATCTCTCCTTCCCCAATCCGTTATCGGCATTTGCAGACCAACCGAAAGTAATTCCCGGTCCTGAAATCCATTCCGCAAACCCGAAAATTCCTCCGCGCTGTTGTTTGCACCCAATTGAGCCGTAATATCCAGCGATACTCCCCGGTCCTTTTCCGCCTCTTCAATATCCCGTTCAGCCTGGGCCATTCTCAACCGTATATCCGCAGTCCGAGCCCTGTTGCTAATGGCTTGTTCTATAGCACTGGCGATATTTATAGGAGGTAATTCAATTTCATCCGGGCTCACAGGCATAAGGTATATCGCACGGTCCAATCCTGCCAGGTCACTTAAAGACCTGCTCATATTTTGATACTCCAATAAAAGAGAACGGTATTCTATCCCACTTTGCAAGGTATCGAGTGCCAGTTGTTTCATATTCGCAAGGCTGCCGCTTCCCCGTTCAAAAAGTTTTTGTTTGATATTCAGCAGGTCTTTTGAATCATTAATCCGGCTACGCGTCATTTCCAAACGCCGCCGGGATAGTTCCAGGTCGTAAAATTGGTTAATGACCCGGTAAATTACACTTTCCTGCTGAAGTATGCGCTGCGCATCCGTCCGGTCTTCCTGGCGCTCCAGGATCTCCTTCTGCCACTTCAGGGCATTAAATTGAAAAAGGGGTTGTTCGAATTGGATGTTAATGGGAACGAATGTGTAGCTCTTGCGATAATCGTTGAAGTCCGTAGCAAATTGATCCAACCGCTCCAGGTCGGAAAAAATCCGGATTTGTCCACCGGTCGAAGCCAGTTGGTAGTTCAATGATGCAGAAATGTTATTCCGCATATAGGATCGATTAAGAAAGCTTTCCGTCCCATCGTCCAGGGGAATGGCATCTATGGAACGATTGAGTGCGGGGAGCTGTGCATTGAGATACAAAGTAGGCTTGAGAAATGTCTCGAACCGGTCGTATTCCAGACTGGCTATAGAATACTGGATGTTCGCCAATTCCATATCTGGGGCATCGGACAAAGCAATTTCTATCAAATCATCCGAAGACAAATAGACAGTATCAGCGAAGTGTTGCTGGCCAATAGCGGAAAGGGAAAATAGCAAAACCAAAGCCAAAATAACAAATAAATTACTGCCTGAAAAATCGGGTAATTTTTTCGGCTGGAAGAGGGAAGTCCGAAATCTGAAGTCCGGAATAGGAAGTCCGGAGTCCGGAGTCCCTGATCTGGAGAATAAAGCAGAAAAGCCCAATTTACAAGCTACAAGTTTTATCCACAGCATTTGAAATATTGGCTCCAGGAAAAAATAGGAATTGGAAAAGGTTCCCTTTCCAAAATTTACATCTCGAATCTCTCGCCTCGAAACTCGTAACTCACAACTTCCAACTCTTGGCTTACAGCTTACAACTTGCGGCTTGTGGTTTCTTACTCCCGGCTCCCAGATCTGAACTCCCGGCTCACCAATCCGTCCTTTCCCGCTCTCCTCTTTCTCGCGGCTTAGCGATCCGTAGAAAGATTGCAGCTCACAGCTTACAGCTTCCGGCTCCCGGCTCCCGACTTCCAACTTCTCTCTTCCAACTTCCTGCTTACAACTATTCATTTTTCCAATTTTTGACTAGAATACTTCATCCAATAGTATAATTTGGGAATAAAAAACAAACTCACAAGGGTCCCGACAATCATACTACCTATTAGGCTTATCGCCAATGGCTTTTGCAATACCGTACCAAAACTATCCCCTATAAGGTAAGGAGTCATAGCCAGAATCGTAGTCAGCGAAGTCATCAATATAGGGTAAAGGCGTTTTTGCCCCCCGATATGTGTTGCTTCTTTCAGCGGAATTCCCGACAAATGCAACCGGTTGATTGTATCGATTTTTATAATCGAATCATTAATGATGATTCCTATCGTGACGACCATACCGATCATTGACATGGCGTTGATCGTCGAACCGGTCAACCAAAGAGCCAGTAAAGCCCCGGCTATCGACACGGGGATTTCCATAATAACAATAAAAGGGGTCACCAGGGACTCGAACTGGGCCGCAATAATCAGGTATAGCAATAAAATAGCTACCAACAAAGCCAGTGAAATTTCCCGGACCATCGCCCGGTTCTCCATTACGGAAGAACGGATACTGAAATTCTCCGTGGGAAATTCTTTTTTCCGGGCGGTTATAGCTTCATCCAATTTTTCCAGGTTTGCCTGTACTATCTTTTCAGGGATATAAGGCCCCCGCTGATCAGCATAAATATATTTCATACGCTGACGAGTGGACGTATTGAAAAAGTGGTCAATGGTAAAAGTTTGCCCTTCGTTATTTTGCACCCTGATATTGCCGAACAATTCACTTAATCCGGTTTGGTTCTTCGTCAACACAATCGGTACATCCCGGTCCATTTGACCCAGCTCGGATAATTGTACCTTGTTGATATTTTGAGATATTACTTCCAATAGGTAATTTTTGTTCATATCATAGCGGAGTAGTTGCCGGTCACGTGATCTGAGTACTACTACCTCTCTTGTAGGGGGATCCGACCGGATATCGATTCCAAAGGTACCGGCCCATTCTTCTTTCAGGTCGTAGTGTTGTTCAAGCGCCTTCTCTTCCCTGTTTTGATTGTGATAATACGCCAATACGGTTTCTTCCGATGTAGAGGGAAAAATAATTTCGAAGATATCGCGGTCCGGATTTATTTCCACCACTGCTTCCGGGTAATTTTCGCGGAAAAATAGGTTGATCCTGCTCTTTATTTGAGGTAATTCACCGGGCGAAGTAAAAGACAGGAAAATATTGGATGATTCCCCGTCCAACTGGTAATGGTTATTGAGCACAAACTGCTGGGGCCCTATGTACGCCTGAAAATCTACTACCTGGGAAGACAACGCTTTATGCAATTTTTCTATACGGTCATCCATATTTTGTGTAGAAAGCGGCGTATTCCAGAGAACAGACAACTGCATTGACGTCCTGGGCAAAGCAGGCATCTTCTCTTTTTTGAGATTTTGATAAGCGAGAACCCCGCCCCCCAAAACAATAACAACAGTAATGGAAAATAACACACTTCTTTCAAAGGTAAAATGAAATCCTTTGTCATAGGCCCTACGTATGCCGTTGGGCCTTGAATCTTCCGTTTGTATTTTCATAGGCTTATCCCGGAACATCCTGAAAAACAAGACCGGAATAAAAATAATGGCTACGATATAACTCACCAACAGGCATATACTTACAGACAGGGCCTGGTCATAAAACAGGGCACCGGCCAGGTCACTCAAAAAAATAAGGGGTAAAAACACCGCACAGGTAGTCAGCATAGAGGAGAGCAAAGGCATAGCCATTTCATTCGTTCCGCGGATACAGGCTTCTTCCATGGTTTGCCCTGACCGGGCTTCCTGGGTAATATTATCCAGGATAATGATTCCATTGTCGATCATCATCCCTATCCCCATAATGATCCCCGAAAGGGAAATAATATTAATGCTCAGTCCAAACAAGTAGAGAAAAAGTACACTGATGGCCAGACTCAGCGGCGTCACTATACCTATGATAACGGGAATACGCCGGTCACGGTAGAAAAAAAATACGATAACCGTCGCGAGGAGGCATCCCAGCCAAAGGGCGGTTCGCATGCCGCTTATACTGAGGTTAAGCAACTGTGCCTGGTCCCGGTTCGTGTGAAATACCAAATCAGTATGGGTGGATTCCAGTTCTGTAATGACGTCTCCTACTTCTTCCTGGAAAGTGGACATACGGGCATTGAAATCTTTGAATATGGCCATATTGATCCCCGGAGCCCCATCAGTTGTAAAAATTCCTTCCGGTTCGCTTTCCGCAAAATGGATATCCGCCAATTCACGGAGGTAAAAAACCCTGCCTTTGATTTTGAGCGGGGTATTTTTGAGATCATCCAGGGAATTGATCGGTCTGCCCACGCGGATCAGATATTCATAATCGCGCTCGCGAACCCGGATATTTCCTAGCGAAATATTGGCATCGGCAATGGCCTGTTGCAGGTTTTGATGGGTAATTCCCAGTGACTGCATGCGCTTTTCATCCGGGATCATTTCTATATGGGAGGATACGGTCCCGGTTATATCCGCCATGGAAACGGAAGGTAGCTGTTCCAGCCTTCTCCTTACAGTCCGGGAGCTAAATTCACTTAAGGTAACTTTGTCCCCGCTTGCATCCAGGATGTCCCGGTATCGCACGCTCAGGTAAAGGGTGGGAATATCCGAGGCTTTGGTTTTGATCACTACGGGACGTTTGAGGTCTTCCGGAAGCGAATTTATGGCAAGATCCAGTTTTTCATTTACTTCTACGAAAGCCAGGTCAATATCTTTTCCATATGGGAACCGGGCGGTCAGGATGCCCTGTTCATCGGCAGCTTTGGATTCGAGGGTTTCCAGTCCCCCTACTTGTTGGATATTTTGCCGGAGCGGGGCCAAAACACTTTGCTCTATTTCCGAAGCGGAATGATCCGGATAGGATGCATAGATACTGATGGTAGGGATATCGATATCCGGGAGTAATGTAACAGCAATATTGCGGATGGAAAAAGCGGCCAGGACCAGGACGGCCAGGAAAGACATAAGGACAGATACCGGTTTGTGGATAAGGAACTTAATCATTTCACGCGTCTGTTTCTT
This sequence comes from Membranihabitans maritimus, assembly GCF_021729145.1. Taxonomy (GTDB): domain Bacteria; phylum Bacteroidota; class Bacteroidia; order Chitinophagales; family Saprospiraceae; genus Membranihabitans; species Membranihabitans maritimus. The sequence continues at coordinate 367,490 of NZ_JAJSLW010000003.1, forward strand.
TACGTCATAGAATTCTTACGTATGTAAAAAGGATGCTTTTGAAATTTCCAAAATACAATATAAAGGGGTGAATCTGCCATCGGCCAGGGCGTTTTATTCTGTTTTTAAATATATTTTATTTATTAAATATAGTAATATTTGAATTCATACATAATAATTCGGGAATTATTGTCAAAAGAAACGGATTGTATTTGATTGGTATTTTATTGATTCTAATGACATTGGGTACAATATTTCATTCATCCGTACCTATTCAGCTGACAACATTATGGATACTCTTTTAAAACAGTAAATTCGAGCTCAATTCTCAACTCTCCTTCCGTGTCAATCATCATAGTCAAAAACTTAATCAATATTCTTATAACAACATCTTCTATTAGGGTAAAATATAGCAATACAAATATATCTATTTTTTTTGAATTCAAAATAATAATTATGTATAAACGTAAAAATATAAAATTTTAGCTTTATTAATTTGAATAAATATTTTTTTTAACTAATTTGGGTACGTTACCGAAATGATAGCAATTCCCGTTATGTTTTACGTCACCCTAAACATTGCAACTTGAAAAGTAAAAAACATTATACTATTAAAGGAGAAAGTGGAATCCTGAGATTCTCCGGCTCGGAATTAATGTATATTGAAGTTGACGGATATCTGTCCACTTTTTATTTTGAAGACGGATCTACTTTTTCAAAAACGGTTTCTCTTAAAAAACTCGAAGAGCAATTAGACGAATCTTTTTTTCGGATCAACCGTAATTGTATCGTAAATTTATCGCAAAGATTGAAGTTTATGAAAAAGGAACGAAGATTGAGTATCCGTGAGAAAACCACCTTAACAGTTTCCAACCGGCAAATCAAAAAGCTTGAAAAAACATTAATGTCTCTTGATAATACGTTTATAGGATAAACTATAACGCTTAAAGGTTCTGAATCCAATTATTATAACAATGAAAAGAAACATTATATCTTTTCATTGTGAAAATCAGATATTCAACCATATTACCCACTATCGCAGCGCTTACGTTAATACTATTAATTGGCCTGCCATTAATGTACATACCCGTTTCTGTTCCCGGAATACCGGTGTGGTACCAGGATTCTTTTTTTATAGCTTTGACAGTAATGGGTTTGGCTGCCATATTTTTGATAATTTCTACTGTATTAGGAGGGAGCTATAAGGAGGGGCTCCCTAACCGGTTTCGATGGAATACAGTTGATTCGGCGGTGGTCATACTATTGGTATATGTAGCCCTGAGACAGATTTTTCCTGTCAGCATCACTTTGGGACAGTCAACATGGGTACAGATAGCCTTTTTATCGGGTATTTATTTTATTGGTAGGGGTTTGTATTCCCTATTGGATAAAAAATCCATACCTGTATTGATCGCAGGGATTTTGATGGTTGGAATTGGACAAGCCGTTTACGGCCTTGGGCAATTATATGGATTCTGGCCTTCCCACCACGGGTTATTCCCTCTAACCGGATCATTTTTCAATCCCGGGCCGTATAGCTGTTGGCTGGCATGCATGATACCGGTGGCCGTATATACTATTATGCCGCAGGGATCTACAATACTGAGGGTTTCAGGGTGGATCTTTCTTTTCCTGGTAGGAGCGGTATTAATCCCCGCAGGGTCCCGGGCGGGAATACTGGCAGCTTTAGGGGGAGCATTCATCGTGTTATGGCCCAGAATTAAAACATGGACATTCTGGAAATCGAAAGGGGTAAAAATCGGTATGGGAGCCGCACTGATCATATTATTGACGGGGTTATATTTCCTCAAAAGAGATTCTGCGGACGGTCGGTTATTGATCTGGAAAGTAAGTACGGAAATGATCGCAGATAACCCATTGTTTGGAGTGGGATGGGACCGGTTCCCCGTAATGTACAATCAGTACCAATCCCATTATTTTAACAGCGGAAAAGGAAGTGAACAGGAACAGTACCTGGCGGATTATGTGAACTACCCTTTCAATGAATTAGTAGGCTGGACCGCAGAAATGGGTATCATGGGTATATTTTTATTATTAGTCATAGGAGGCCTACTCTTCTATATATGGCGACAAAAGAAGAAATTCGGCAAGATCGGCCCGGTTGATCGACTTGTACTATCGCTGGTAGTGACCTGGAGTGTGTTTGCCTTTTTTTCCTATCCGTCAGAAGTGCCGGCATTGACTATATTGGGCGTATTGGCTTTTGCTGCCCTGGTCACCTCATTCTTTAGGTATTCGGAGTCGATATCTTTTGGCTTTATTCCCAACGCAAATCGATTGCCGGATTCATTCACAGAACGGGCTGGTAGTATGGCGCTCATTATTTTGATTGCCGCTACAGCGGTTTACGGCCGCATCTGGAATCGTCAATACAAGCCTGTTTCCAAAGAATGGATTAGCGCCAATGCCAATTATCAATTGGGAAGTTATTCCCTGGCTAACGAGATCTACCTCCGGCTTTGGTCCGATTTACAGAATGAAGGCGCTTACCTCCAGTTTGCCGGCAAGTCGCTATCGATGACGCGTAATTTTTACCAATCCGCGCAGTACCTGGAGCGGGCCTTGTATTTTTCATCGGACCCAGTGATCTTTACCACACTGGGACAGGACTATACCTTATTCGGAAAGGTCGAACCAGAAAAAATGGACCGTGCAGAGAAACTATTACAAGAAGTCAAGTATATGCAGCCCAGCCACTACTATCCTCGATACTTGCTGATGGAATTATACGAACGTATGAAAAAAGAAAATTATAAACGAGAAGAAGCCTCGGGTATCCTAACCCTGGATACCAAGGTGGATTCGGAAGCCGTACAGGAGATCCGTATGAAGGCACAAGAGATAGTACTCGGTGATCCTTTTGAAACAAAGATTGAAAACATAAATATTCAAGAATAAATACTATTTATTAATTGAAAAATGAAGAAGAAACGTAAAATTTTAGGAATCGCAGGTGGACTTCTGTTTATGGCCTTTGTGGCTGTGAACCTTACGGTAAGTCAATCTTATCAGGGAAATGAGTCGGTGGCTCAATTAACTTTGGTAGAATTGGCAGCTAAGGCACAGAGTGGGGATGAGCACGGTTGTCAGAGTGATCAATTCCCACCGGTATATGTTGGTTGTGGCGGACAGTGGGGGTGCTGTCATGAGTGCGAACCAAATCCGTATTTGGTGGAACAATGTAACTGGACCGGATATACAAAAGATTTTTGTCCTTGGGAGTGTGGTATGTAAATATTTATCCGAAAAGCGCATTATTACTTTAATGCTTTTTGCAAGTAAAGAAGGTTGAAAAACTTTCCTATAAATAAATTATGAAAAAATACGCATTATATGTTATTCTCATATTATTTTTTTCATGTTGTAGTGATGAAAATTTAAATACCGATAAAAAAATTCATTTAGATTTTTCTGAAAAATTAGATTCCATTCCAATTGATTCAATCCTAGTTTCTATGGAGCTGGTTCCGTTAGAATTAACTGAGAAGTCTGCGATTGGATCTCCAAGGAAGTTTCTACACGTAGATAGTTTTTATTTTTTTTTAGATTCAAAGCCTATATCACTGATTCAATTTAGTGAGTCCGGAAATTTTATTCGCAGGATAGGGAAGAGAGGGAATGGTCCGTATGAATTTCGATTATTAACAGATTTTGTTCTCAATCCATTTACCCAAAACATTGATTTACTCGATCCAACAGGAAAAATTATTTCCTACAATTATAGGCAAAATCAATTTGTTGACGAAAAAAACCTTGACTTTTCAAACAGTGATTTGAGGGCAGTGCATAGTATGATGAACTTAAGTCATAATATTGTTTTGTTGCATTCAAAATCAGATCGATACCAATTGCATTGGTACGACCTTTATAAAGAGCAATTGATAAAATCAGACTTTAAGAGAAAATATGATTTTGGTATTAATTCATTAGTGAGCTTGAAGAGATATAATAATAAAGTATATTTTATAAATATTTTTGACTACAGCTTGTATGAAATAAATGAGAAGAATTTCATTTTAGTGAAAGAATTAGACCTTGATGATTTAGATTATCGAAGTAATAGTAGAATTGAGCAATTTACATTTGAAAAAAGGTCAGAGACAAATTATGATGAAGCTAATATGGTTTTTAAAGAAAATAAAACAGTATTTCCATTTTTAAATTTTTTTTTGGGAATGCACTCGATTTCCTTTTATCGTAATAATAAAGTTGTGACGTTAAAAATTGATGAACACGGAGAAAACCATAAACTGGTCCGGTTTTTAGATTCCCAAGCTAATGAAATAAATACTGCAATGTATGAAAGTGAAAAATTTGTCTATGGTTGGATAATGAATGCATCAGATTATAAATCTTATTTCCCTAAAACTTTTTTAACGAGGAATAATCTTGAGATCCTTCATGGGTGGACACCGGGAGACAATCCTATATTGATAAAGTATTTTATAGATGTTAAGAATTCAATACAAGCAGAGTGATTGGTTTTGTCTGTATAATCCTAACAAAGATTTTAATGTGGTCTTGAAAATCCAATTACATAGTGAAATTGGACGGAAGTACCAAATTGGAAAAAGCAAAATATATGCAACCGGCGCTTTACTATCCGAGGTATCTTTTGATGGAATTATACACACGTATGAACAAAGAAGACTATAGACAAGAAGAGGCTTCGGACATGCTTGCCCTGGACACAAAAGTAGATTCGGAAGCTGTGCAAGAAATACGTATGAAGGCACAAGAGATAGTACTCGGTGATCCTTTTGAAACAAAGATTGAAAACATAAATATTCAAGAATAAATACTATTTATTAATTTAAAAATTTTGAAAAATGAAGAAGAAACGTAAAATTTTAGGAATCGCAGGTGGACTTCTGTTTATGGCCTTTGTGGCTGTAAATTTGACTGTGAGCCGAAACTATCAAGGTGATGAATCAGTGGTTCAATTAAGCTTGAAAGAATTATCAGCTAAAGCTCAGACTACCGATGAGTGCTGGAACCCTTTTACTCATCAGGTCGTTCCATGCAATACACGGTCTGATTTTTTATGTCCTGGCACTCAAAACACTTGGGTAATTCGTTGCATTTGGCATATGGACGGTTACTCAAGTTGTACTCCTGACATGCAAGATTTATGTCCATGATTTTTACTAATTTGAAATGTATGAGAAGTATAGTACTTTTTTTAATATTATCAGGATGTGTTCAATCGCATCCTGATAATATTACAAATGTTTCCATTAATATTGATTATAATGATGCAATAGAGGTTAATGAGTTGGATTTGGTGAAAGATATTTCACTCATTCAACTGGACACATCGTATTACTTAAGGCATGAAGTTTTAAAACGTATATTATTAAACAATAATAGAGTTGCTGTCTTACAGGCAGGAGCTTCCTGTAGCTGTGCTGATTTTATTTTATTTGATTCGCAAGGGAACCATATTAAAACAATTGACGGTTTCCATGATGGAAATCAAAATTTTGCCTTTGCCACAGATATTACTTTTGATAAAGAATTACAAGAATATAAGATATTGTCCAGAAACCCAAACAAGATTGTAAGTATTAATTTGTCCGGTAAAATCACTGGAGAAACTTTACTTCCTTTTACAGAAACATATATGGATTTCTTCTATTTTAATGGTAAATATTTGTTTTTTTCAGACAATGCAATGTTTTCTCACCAGAACAAACATAATATTCTAATTACAGATTCAGAATACAATAATATGGCAAATTATGATCCCATAACCAACCTGCAAAACCAAAGTTTTGTGTTAAATAAAGACAAAATATTTTATGATTATACTAATGAAGATTTTTTATATCTACCATCTCCAATTATAGATTCTATCTATCAAATATCCTCATTGGGTGAATTCAAAGAAAGAGGATCAATCAAAAAAAGTCAAACATTTTCTAATAGTGAAAAAAGGAAAATTATTAATAGTGAAGCTCCATTTCAGACTTTAATGGATATTTACAGAAATAGTAATATTCTTTCTTTTAATATAATAAATCAAATATATAAGGTAAACGATTATATCATAATACCTTCGTCACACAAATCAAGCAGGTATTATACTATAATTTCTGAATCGACTAATCAAATAAAAACTTTGAAATTAGATAATAACCTATTATTTCATCGTATTTTCAGTAATAGTCAGAATGGATATTTTTTCCCTATTGGGGCTTACTCGCTTATAAGAACAGTTCAATCCAATCCTGGAGAATGGAATAATGATAAGGCAAAAGAAATAATAAATTTAGCTTCGCACCTTGATGAAAATGATAACTTTATTTTGGTCCAGTTCAAATGGGATATAGATTTTTTACAGAGTTTCTTTTAAAGAAAAAATTTATTTAAAGATTTAAGAATAATTTGAAAGGAAATTTAAATAATGAAATTGCTGTCAATTCTATCTTTAACCTTAATATTATCCACATGTGGGAATCAAGATTTGAGCGATGAATTAGAAAAAGCTCTTTCTCTGGCAACTGATAATCAATTAGAATTAGAAAAAGTCCTGGATCATTATTCCGAAGACCACCTAAAATACCAGGCCGCAGAATACCTGATCACGAATATGGTTCCCTATCAGTATAATGAAATCCTCCCAGGATACGAATCCGTATTTGACAGCATGACGAATGTAACCCTGACAGACGATGCAAAAAGAACGTCAGTGTTCAAAACCCTCCTTACCGAAAAGGCAAAGGAAGTAGGCAACCAACCGGGAGCGATAAAATACGATATCCGGGAAGTCAGTTCGGAATTCCTGATCGAGAACATCGACCTGGCCTTCGAGGCCTGGCAGGAAATCCCTGAGGATAAGCGGGCAACTTTTCAAGAATTCTGTCAATATATATTACCTTATCGCAATAAAGATGAACCCATCGAGCCAGGAATACGACGGATGCTGAAAGAAGAATATTCCTGGGTAGTGGATGCACTCAAGGATGGAGAAGATTTCGCAAAGGTACGGGATTCCGTAATGTGGAAGTTTCATTACCGGAATATAATTAATGTTCGAGACTATTATCCCACTACCCAGAGCAATTGCGATACAGGTACCGGAGGTGGACCTCTTTGGGAGAAAAAGTGGCAACCGATACGGTACTGTATTTTGACAGCGTTCCAAAAAATTCTTTGCTCTTGCTAAAAAACCATACGCGGGGACGAGAGGAATATGTATTTACGGTGAATGAGGATAAGGAGTCCCGCAATTCTGCGCATTAGGAAGAATTAAGATTTAACAAATATATTTTTTCACAATGTGAAGTTCGATTTTTGTCTTTAGAGTAGTAG
>NZ_JAJSLW010000040.1 GCF_021729145.1 Membranihabitans maritimus
GTCATGTTTTTTTGTACGTTTTCCACATAGGGGGTCAACATCCCGGATTCAGGGGGTCAACAACTCCGGATTATCCACCATAAAGACCTATTTGAGTTTTGTAAGGCAATTTTTTGCGGTACGTCCTGACCTTCATTGGAATACTATCAGGATTGAAGACATTAACCAATATAATTATGAGAACTTTATTATCGGCAACAAATCATATAGAACGCAAAATCAGTGGATCATTGCCATAAAGATATATGTAAAGGTGAATGGATTGGATATGGGAGAGCTTCAGGACATTGAAAGGCCAAGACGGTCGAGACCATTGCCCAATGTGCTGAGCAAAGAAGAAGTCAGACGAATATTGGAAGTCAAGGGCAACCTCAAGCACCGAACGATGTGGAGCCTTATCTATGCTTGCGGACTTCACAGAGGCGATCTGCTCAATCTAAAACCTGACGATGTAGCATCTCACCAGTTCTCCTTACTTCAGATTAAGCCTCACGGATTGCACCCTCGGAGCTTACTAATGTTTCCAGGCGTTACCCTCGCACATAGGAGACTTACACTCCATAGTTAATGAATGCGCTTTCGCATCCTTACTTTCTTTGAAATTAGCTATATTTACAAAGAATGTTTGCCATTCGTGGCACACACACATTGTATATAAAAAATAGGCTAAATAGTACTGAATTCAAGGTTTTTGCATCGTTTCAAACTTTGTGCTTAACCAAAAGTTTCGTTCTTCGAAATCGCCTACTTTTCATATACTAAACGTTACCAGCAAGTGAATGAGACGTTCGTACATAATGTCAAATGAAAATTAAACATGAAAGAACTTAAAGAACTAGTTGTTGAATTCCAACTATATGACAAAAAACCGAAAAAAGAATTATTAGAAGAATTCAAAGATTTAGAGATAATTGAATCGAATGCATTTACAGGTGCTGATCTTTTAACAATAATTCTTCCTGCAAGTATTGTGTTAGTCGATAAAGTTTTGAACTTCTATGTCAAAAATAAGCAGACTACAAAGGGTACTATTAAAGTTGGAAAAGATGAGATAAACCTTAGTGGTTATTCAACAAAGGAGATATTAGAATTAACACAGGATGGTAGTTTAGACAAATTGAAAGAATTACTAAATAAAAAGAAATAGGTGGTAGAAAAGAAACAAATTGAAAGATTAGTAGGATTAACTAGACCAAATGCAAAATTTGTTGCAGTTACCCATTCCAATGAATTCACTGAACCTCTCCCAGAGTTAGGAGATGGTTATTACTATGTTAGCCTTTATGATGAAAAAATTGATTCTCTTTTGAATAAAACTAATGATGGTAAGCTCTATTTAATTCATAATACATATCTCTCATCATTTGCATACAACCTTTACCTCTGTTTGTTTTATAGCCAACAAAACAAAGAAGAGGTTATAATAAAAAACAATCCATTACTTACCCATAATTTTAAAAAGTTTTTTGCCGAACAGCTGTATACATTTAACAACAATATTTTCTCAAGAGCAATTCTATTAGAGACATTGCTTTACGAACAGCAAATGATGGTTCCTGTATTTGAGCAAAAGAGTACAGACAAAGCTTTGAATGAAAAAGCAAGTTTTGCTTCAAGTATTATGTCTAGTTTAGTTTCATTTCATGAGCTAGGACATTATTTTCTTGAAATAGATAATACCACATGGAGCACATTATTAAAAGATAATAAAAACACTTTAGGCGTTTTATATGAAAAAATAAAGCTAGATTCAAGTCAAGATTTGTTGGAAGAGTTTAAGTGTGATGCCATTGCTGTATTAAGTTGTGTAAATCAGTACAGTAAGGATTATGGGATGGAAATAGTGTTAAAATCTGCTCTTTTTGGATTCGCTTCATATGCCGTTTTATCTTCTCTTGTAAAGTCTGCGGAAGCTACTTCCGAAGAACATAAAAAGATTGTTGAAAATGTAAATTTTCTTTCAATTGAAAAGCAGCATAGAGATTATGATTACAAAATTGGAATTGATAATGATTTTGTGTTAAGAACTAAATTAATATCATCTTTATGTATGCATATCGCTCACAATGAGAATATTGATTTATTTAGTAAACAAGAAGATATTTGTTTACCTGATTCTCTTCTCGATGATATGCTAAATGTAATTAACATAGTAATGGATTCTAATGATAGCAATGCAAGAAAAATGTCAATGTTGGTAGCTGAATCGCTTCATAACCACCCCGAAGGAATGGAATATTTATATTTAAGGTCAAAAGTATTTGAAAGTGTTAGAGACTTAAAGCTATAAACACCAGCTGGCAACATTTTGTATAAGTAATGGCAGGTAATGTAGTAAATTTTAAGGTTTGTAGCCCGCTCAAACACCGTAGCGGTTTGACAGGAAGGTGCCACGCAATCTGTCACTACTCATACAATTTACCGTTGGCTATCATCAAAATAAAATTATATGAAAAGAGTTCTCGCATTTGGTATTCTACTAATACTCTTAGGTGGTTGTACTGATAAGATCAAAGAGGAACGAATTTATTGGTTTGAAAATGAAACGGAGTTGACAACTGATTTTGAAATTGACGTATCAAAGCGCTTTATACTAATTCCAATTGTAGCAGAAAAGGATACGTTGCAATTTATATTTGATACAGGAGCAAATCAGATTTTGATTTTTCCAAACCAACAAACCAATAAACTAAAGTATATCAAAGGGGAACCGTTAAATTCAAAGGAAGGTATTCATACCATTGATGGACGATTCATTCATAATTTAAACTTTAATTTAGAATCAATAATCTTTGAAAATGTTTCAGGGATACTAACTGACATGAAACGCTTTCCAGAACAATTTAACGCATATATAAAACAAATGGGAATAGATGGTATGATTGGATATGATGTTCTTAAAGATTTCCCAATACAGTTGGATTTTGAATCAGGCAGAGGTACAGTTTATAGGAATTCCAATGCAGTTAATGATGATAAGTCAGGTAGTTTGTTAGCATTAAGTTTTCATAATAATAAGCCTTACATAGATTGTAAAATAAAGTCGAATAAAGATTCTCTTGAAACGATAAAACTTCAGTTTGATTTAGGGAATCTGGGCACACTGGAACTAATACCCTTTACTATACCTAATTTTGAAATCCCTGAAAATGCCGAGAAAAAAGAGGGGTATGGAATATCTGGAAAATATGAAATTTATACCGGAATAACAGAAAAACTCCTGATTGGAGCTATTGAGATTGACAGTATTCCAACGGCTTTTTTACCAGTTAACATCTATTCTGAAAGTGATAGGAACGGAAAGATTGGACTTGAAGTCATGAAACAATTCAATTTGACTATTGACTATCCCAATGAGAGATTAATAATTAAAAACAATAACGATAGCTAATCGAGTAGGTAAAGGGGAGTCTCACCCCTAAACCTCTCACAGAACCGTATCCCGATGGTCGGGACAGGCTATGAACCTCTCGATTCATACGGCTCTTGTTATGCAATCGGTATTGTCTAAAATGATTTAGACCAGTTTGTACCCCAATTCCCAATGATAGAATAGATTCGGATAGGAAATCGCTACACGCCTGAGCCATTTGATGGCTTTGACTTTGCTTCCTTTGTGGATATAAAAGTTCAATTTGTGCCAGTCATTTCGGTCCCACTTGCGCCAAAGGGAGCACGAAATGTGGATCGGACTTCCGTTCGATTTGTGCCTGTCAGACCGAAGTGCGTTACACTTCCATCTCTTTCCGCACTTGTTCTACAAATTCGGGGGAGACTTCAAGTATTTTACAGATGAAGGCGACCTCCAGCCCCTCTCTTAGCATATTTTGGACGGCTTGTTTTTTCGTTTGTTGCGTGCCTTCCTGCCTGCCTTCCTTCCTGCCTTCTTTCTTACCAGCTTGTCGAAGTTTGTCTGCTGTACTTATAAATGCTGTTTTCATAATTTCCGGTATTTTGTCCACAATTATATTAAATTGTTCTTCTTTTACCTCTATTAATTCTATGAAGTAAACGATCAGATCTTCTAATAAGTTCCGACCTATCCATGATTCCAACGTCGAAAATATGTTATGAACCTGAGTAAGTAAACGCTCCGGATCATGGGAATATTTTTGAGTGATTAATGTAGAAGTTAACATCGCATTGCCTAATTGCAGAAGTTGTTCTTCCGTATAATCCCCTACATTGCGGAATATAATCTTAAATTCCGGGATATAGTCCAGCAAAACCGCCGGATAATCCGGGAAGAAATGGCGCATATCTTCCGGATGCCAATCCTCACCTCCGTGGTAATAGAGGAACGGAATGACTGGGGTCAGCGGTTCGTTCTTGGCTTTCAACTGCTGCTCATAGGCACCAAAAAGATACCGGCCCAACTGGATATAGACATACTTGTTCTTGAAGCTCTTATGCTCTACCAGAATGCTCAGGTATAATTTCCCCTTCCCGGACTTTAGCGGACACTCGAAAACCATATCTGCAAAAAACTCTCCTTCTTTCATGCCGGAGATAAAACTGGTCCCGGAATGGCTTAATGCACTAAGATTGACGATCTCCTTCAACGGTTCAGGCAAAAATTGGGTAAAATAATCCCGGGCCATTTCGAGATCACTCAAAAGGGCCTTCATGAACCGGTCGTGCGGATTGCGGATCTTCCGTGCCATTTCCGTTAAAAATAGTAAAAATCCCGGAAGATGCGCAGGAATAGGGGGATGCTATCGACCATAGATCTGGATTGTGGAAAAACGTGAGCAATGTGAATACCAATCCGGGCTAGCTTGTACAGGCACTATCAGCCTGCATGTATCCCGGCAGACCCCGGGAACTCTGGGGGGCGCCAGGATGACCCCTCTTATTAATAGTTTGTGAGCTTGCCCAGCCTGCCCGGACGGGTCTTTTCGGGGTTGGTGAGTCGCTAGATTTTCGAGTTGTGAGCTGTGAACGTTGAGTTTCGAGCAGCTGAGCAAGATTTAACAGATCTTCGAGATCTGTCAAATCTGCCGTGCATTTCGATTCAAGTTAGTGTCTGCCAGACCGAAGTGAGTTATACTTCCATTTCTTTCCGCACTTGTTCTACAAATTCAGGGGCAACCTCCAGTACATCGCAGATAAAATCAACTGTACTTCCCTTGCGGAGCATATTTTGGACGACCTGTTTTTTGGTTTGTTGCGTGCCTTCTTTCATACCTCTCTGGCGGATTCGGTCTGCTGTACTTATAAATGCGGTTTTCATAACTTCTGGTACTTTATCAATCAATTCAATTAATTTTTCTTCTTTTACCTCTACTAATTCAAAGTAATAAAGCAATAAATTTTCAAATAAGTTCCGCCCCATCCATGATTCCAACGTCGAAAAAATAGTACGAACCTGGGTTCATAAACGCGTCGGATCGTGGGAATATTTTTGAGTAATCAGAGCGGAAGCAAGCATGGCGTTGCCCAATTGCAGAATTTTTTCTTCCGTATAATCCCCTACATTGCGGAATATAATCTTAAATTCCGGGATATAGTCCAGCAAAACCGCCGGATAATCCCGGAAGATGCGTAGGAATAGGAGGATGCTATCGACCATAGCTCCGGATTGTGGAAAAACGTGAGCAATGTGAATACCAATCCGGGCTAGCTTGTACAGGCACTATCAGCCTGCATGTATCTCGGCAGACCCCGGGAACTCTGGGGATCACCAGGATGACCCCCTCCTAATACTTTGTGAAGTTGCGAGCTGCTGAGCCAGGGCAAGGAAGTAGTCGGCAAAGGGGTACTGCCCCTTTTTAAGGAGTGCGTCCGTTTGTATCCGACAGGGTATTTTCATAACTCCGGTATTATCGTTAATTTGGAGGGGTAAATGGCGGAGTCACAAAATACGGAATATAAAAGTAGTTGGCGGGATGAATACCTCAAGTGGATTTGTGGGTTTGCAAATGCTGATGGTGGTACCATTTATGTTGGCAAAGACGACAAAGGGAGAATCATCGGCACAGTGAATGCCCAAAAACTCCTCGAAGAAATCCCAAACAAAGTGAGAGATGTTTTAGGAATTTTGGTGGACGTCAACTTGCATGAAACCCAACAAGGCAACTTCATAGAAATTTTTGTTGAGCCTTATCCAAATGCCGTGAATTATAAAGGCCAATATCATTATAGAAGTGGCAACACAAAACAAGAGTTGAAGGGTGCTGCTTTGGATAAATTCCTGTTGCAGAAAAAAGGGAAACGTTGGGACGGTGTTCCTGTTCCAACCGTTTCGGTAGGCGATTTAAAGAAGGAAACATTTGATTTTTTCAAAAAAAAGGGTATCAATAGCAAACGTCTTACTGAAGAAACATTTTCTGAAGACAATGAACATTTACTAGAAAATCTAAAACTCATTGAAAACCTACCTGGGATAACAAATGGTTATTTGAAACGAGCTGCCCTGTTACTGTTCCATCCCGATCCAGAAAAATTTGTCACGGGTGCTTATATCAAAATGGGTTATTTCGAAAACGAAGCCGATCTGATATTTCAGGACGAAATTCACGGAAACCTTTTTGAGCAAATAGAAAAGACTATAGATTTACTTTTTACAAAGTACATCAAAGCCCTAATCAGCTACGAAGGAATTCACCGTGTAGAAACCTATGAATATCCAAAAGAAGCTATTCGTGAAGCCTTGCTGAATGCTATTTCTCACAAAGATTATTCGGGACTAACTCCCATTCAAATCAGGGTCTACAGGGATAAAATTATGATTTGGAACGAAGGTCATTTACCCGGAGACTGGACCATAAACAATCTTTTAAAAAGTCATTCATCACGTCCTTACAACCCTGATATTGCCAATGCCTTTTTCCGAAGCGGGTACGTGGAATCCTGGGGACGGGGTATAAGCAAAATGACCGAGTTGTGTGTAGCTCGGGGACTTCCAAAACCCACTTATCTCGTTGAAGGATCAGACTTTTGGGTGGAATTCAGAAAAGACATCTATCACAAGGAATATTTGCAAGAGTTTGAACTCAATAAAAGACAATTAGATGCCCTATTGTTTTTTAAAGATAAAGGTGAAATTATTAGTTCGGACTATATGAAACATTACAATATTTCTGAACGTACAGCAAGATACGACTTAGCAGAACTTGTCGAAAAAAAGCTACTTATCAGGGTAGGAGAAAAAAAATCGTCTAAATATATGTTCCATTAATCAAAATTATTTGCCATTAAATTGCCGTTAAAACAACTCTTTTGCCGTTAAATTGCCGATAAAAGAAAAGAGTCGCTGATATAAGCAAGCTGAAAATATCACAATATTGCCACAGGATCGGGTTTCGAAGGAATATGAAGATGATTACAATGAAATGAAAGAAAGTATGTTTCCGGAAAAACAACAACCTGGAATGAATTAACTCAAAAATTATTTCTGCTTCAGCAGCATATACAAGCTTTGGATTGGTAATTTCGAACAAGCTCAGTTTGCCTTGCACGAGACACCTGATTCAGTCAGTTGGAGAAGCCGGAGTATAGCCTGTACAGGCGTTATCAGCCTGCATGTATCTCGGCAGACCCCGGGAACTCTGGGGATCACCAGGATGCCCCCTCTTAATAGTTTGTGAGCTTGCCCCAGCCTGCCCGGACGGGTCTTTTCGGGGTTGGTGAGTCGCTAGATTTTCGAGTTGTGAGCTGTGAACGTTGAGTTTCGAGCAGCTGAGCAAGATTTAACAGATCTTCGAGATCTGTCAAATCTGCCGTGCATTTCGATTCAAGTTAGTGTCTGCCAGACCGAAGTGAGTTATACTTCCATTTCTTTCCGCACTTGTTCTACAAATTCGGGGGAGACTTCAAGTATTTTACAGATGAAGGCGACCTCCAGCCCCTCTCTTAGCATATTTTGGACGGCTTGTTTTTTCGTTTGTTGCGTGCCTTCTTTCATGCCTCTCTGGCGGATTCGGTCTGCTGTACTTATAAATGCGGTTTTCATAACTTCTGGTACTTTATCAATCAATTCAATTAATTTTTCTTCTTTTACCTCTACTAATTCAAAGTAATAAAGCAATAAATTTTCAAATAAGTTCCGCCCCATCCATGATTCCAACGTCGAAAAAATAGTACGAACCTGGGTTCATAAACGCGTCGGATCGTGGGAATATTTTTGAGTAGTCAGAGCGGAAGCAAGCATGGCGTTGCCCAATTGCAGAAGTTGTTCTTCCGTATAATCCCCTACATTGCGGAATATAATCTTAAATTCCGGGATATAGTCCAGCAAAACCGCCGGATAATCCCGGAAGAATTGGTGCATATTCTCCGGGTGCCAAACTTCACCTCCGTGGTAATAGAGGAAAGGAATGACCGGTGTTAATGATTCACTTTTGGCTTTCAACTGCTGCTCATAGGCACCAAAAAGATACCGGCCCAACTGGATGTAGACGTACTTGTTTTTGAAACTTTTGTGCTCTACCAGGATACTCAGGTATAATTTTCCCTGCCCGGACTTTAGCGGACACTCGAAAACCATATCTGCAAAAAACTCTCCTTCTTTCATGCCGGAGATAAAACTGGTCCCGGAATGGCTTAATGCACTAAGATTGACGATCTCCTTCAACGGTTCAGGCAAAAATTGGGTAAAATAATCCCGGGCCATTTCGAGATCACTCAAAAGGGCCTTCATGAACTTGTCATGCGCAGGAATAGGGGGATGCTATCGACCATAGATCTGGATTGTGGAAAAACGTGAGCAATGTGAATACCAATCCGGGCTAGCCTGTACAGGCACTATCAGCCTGCATGTATCTCGGCAGACGCCGGGAACTCTGGGGGTCACCAGGATGCCCCCTCTTAATAGTTTGTGAAGTTGCCCCAGCCTGCCCGGACGGGTCTTTTCGGGGTTGGTGAGTCGCTAGATTTCGAGTTGTGAGCTGTGAACTTTGAGTTTCGAGCAGCTGAGCAAGATTTAACAGATCTTCGAGATCTGTCAAATCTGCCGTGCATTTCGATTCAAGTTAGTGTCTGCCAGACCGAAGTGAGTTATACTTCCATTTCTTTCCGCACTTGTTCTACAAATTCAGGGGCAACCTCCAGTACATCGCAGATAAAATCAACTGTACTTCCCTTGCGGAGCATATTTTGGACGACCTGTTTTTTGGTTTGTTGCGTGCCTTCTTTCATGCCTCTCTGGCGGATTCGGTCTGCTGTACTTATAAATGCGGTTTTCATAATTTCCGGTATTTTGTCCACAATTATATTAAATTGTTCTTCTTTTACCTCTATTAATTCTATGAAGTAAACGATCAGATCTTCTAATAAGTTCCGCCCCATCCATGATTCCAACGTCGAAAAAATAGTACGAACCTGGGTTAATAAACGCGTCGGATCGTGGGAATATTTTTGAGTAATCAGAGCGGAAGCAAGCATGGCGTTGCCCAATTGCAGAAGT
>NZ_JAJSLW010000041.1 GCF_021729145.1 Membranihabitans maritimus
GAGCCGTATGATGCGAGAGTATCACGTACGGTTCTGTGAGAAACTCGGGGGGAAGTTCCCCGGGTTTACTCGACAACTGATATTGCAACACCTTTATTGTGAATAGATTACAAGGATGTGTGTTTGTGTGAAATATTTTTATGCGATATGAATATTCTATTAAATTTTATTGGTTGATTCGATCAAATTTCAATTTAAAATTAACTTTTTAACGCCTGTGAAATATCTTCCTTAATATCTTCAATTTCCTCCAAACCTACTGAAATTCGAATAAGCTGGTTGGAGATGCCAGCCTTCAGGCGGTCTTCTTCGGACATTTTACTATGAGTGGTGGTAGCGGGATGCGTTACAATTGTCCGGGTATCTCCCAAATTCGATGTAGTAGAAATAAGTTGGAGTTTATTAATGAATGTAAAGACATTGTCTATATTTCCTACTAGTTCAAAAGTGACAATACCTCCTCCCATTTTCATTTGTTTTTTTGCCAGGTCGTATTGTGGAAAGTCCGGAAGAAAAGGGTAATAAACTTCTTTAATCTCTTTACAATTTTGTAAGAAATTGGCTAATTGCATGGCATTTTCGGAATGTGCTTTCATTCGGAGAGGTAAGGTTTCAATGCTTTTACTTAAGATCCAGGCATGAAAAGGCGATAATACCGGGCCCGTATGTCTTGCAAAGAAGATGACGTCTTCCATATATTCAGCATCTCCTACGATGATTCCTCCGAGAACGCGACCTTGTCCGTCAATATATTTGGTAGCGCTGTGGATAATTAATTGAGACCCGTAGTCATCGGGTTTTTGTAAAACAGGGGTAGCAAAACAATTATCTACCACAAAGAGGAGGTCGTGTTCACGGCAAAATTGACCGCAAAGCTCCATGTCCACTATTTTTAGACCGGGATTGCTTGGAGTTTCGATTAAAAATAGCTTCGAATTTCCTTGCAGGGCATCGGTCCAGGTAGTCGGTTTATCCGGATCAACATATGTAGTGGTAATTCCAAATTTTGATAGGATATTGTTTAGTATCTGATGTGAAGAACCGAAAAGGGCACAAGAAGCAATTACATGGTCACCGGTTTTTAATTGACTGGCAAGCGCAAGATATACGGCAGCCATTCCCGATGCTGTGGCAAATCCATCGGATTTATTCTCAAGAATACATACCTTTTTAATAAACTCGTCGAGATTGGGGTTTGAATATCTCGAATATATTTGTCCATTCCTTTCTCCTTCAAAGGTATCCCTCATGTCTTCAGCGCTATCGAATGTAAAGCTACTTGTCAAGTATACAGGTACACTGTGAGGGGTATAATTTTCCTTATTGGATTGGGTGCGAATAAGTTTTGTTTGTTCTTTCAAGATACCCTTAATTTTGTATTGTGAATCGATGATTAATCTTTGCTGTTGGTTTCAGAATTTGAGCAACCGAACAGTACTTGTCCATACTTAGGTTGACGGCCCTTTGCGCTTTTTTCTCATCAATATCCCCAAAGAGAATAAAATGGATGTTTATTTCCGTAAAAAGAGAAGGTTCTTTATCTTTTTCCCGCTCAGCTTCTATTTCGACTTTAATATCTACCAGTTCTTGTTTTTGTTTTTCAAGAATAGTAATGACATCTATTGCGGAACAACTTCCCAGTGACATTAAGACCATTTGCATGGGACGAACGCCTTTGTTCGTTCCGCCAATAGATTCCGAAGCATCGGTTTCGACTGACCGGCCGTCTTCGTTGAAGGATTTTAAATGGTATTTTCCTGAGATTCTGTTAATTTCGACTTTCATTACTTATCAATGTTTAACGTAGATTCATATTCTTTCATTCAATGTTCAAAAGTACTAATTGTTTCCGTTGAGAACTTTATACTTAATGAAAATGCAAAACTATTAAATTTATTTTTACATTTGTAGGTAGAATCAATCTTACTTGGAATGATTTTTATAAAGAAGGGTGGAGAGAACAGGCTCGATAAAACCCTAGCAACCGCCGGAATGGAAAGGTGCTAAATCCTGCCAAGAAATTGGAGATATAAAGACCATCATCTATATTTTCAAATTTGATCTTTTTAATTTCTCTTATTTCCGCTGGCAGCAGGCTTTAAAATAATTCCATCAAATTGATTGCAAAGCAATTTTTTATAAAAAAATAATGGAATATTATGTCAGAATTTAAATTTGAGACTCTACAACTTCACGCCGGACATGAGATTGACAATACTTTGTCCAGAGCTGTACCTATTTATCAGACAACGAGTTATGTGTTTAATAGCTCCGAGCACGGGGCTAACTTATTTGCGTTGAAAGAATTTGGGAATATCTATACGCGAATAATGAATCCTACCAATGATGTTTTTGAAAAGAGAGTGGCAGCTCTTGAAGGTGGGGTGGCAGCCTTATCGACAGCCTCTGGCCAGTCAGCGCAGCTGTTGGCAATAACCAATATAGTGGAATCCGGGGAAAATTTTATATCCTCCCAGGACTTGTATGGTGGAACATATAACCAGTTTAAAGTGACTTTTAAAAGATTGGGAATTAATGTGAAATGGGCAGATCCTACAACCCCCAAAACCTTTGAAGACCAAATTGATGATAAAACCAAAGCAATATATTTGGAAACAATTGGTAATCCCAGTTTTAATATTCCTGATTTTGAAGGAATAATAGCTTTGGCAAAAAAATATGATTTACCTGTTATTGTGGACAATACTTTCGGGGCAGGAGGGTATTTATTCCGTCCGATTGAACACGGTGCCAATATAGTGGTTTCTTCAGCTACAAAATGGATCGGAGGGCATGGTAATTCAATAGGGGGTGTAATAGTTGATGCGGGAAATTATAATTGGGGTAATGGGAAGTATCCACAGTTTACTGAGCCTTCCGAGGGTTATCACGGACTGGTATTTTGGGATGTATTTGGTATTGATGGACCATTTGGAAATATTGCTTTTATAATCAGGGCCCGGGTGGAAGGCCTTCGGGATCTTGGACCTGCCCTAAGTCCTTTTAATTCATTTTTGCTTCTCCAGGGGTTGGAAACCTTGAGTTTGAGAATGGAACGAACTTGTGCCAATGCACTGGAACTGGCAAACTGGTTACAGAATCATCCTAAAGTGAAATCTGTCAACTATCCGGGATTGGATTCACATCCTTCACACTCAAGAGCACTTAAGTATTTAAAAAATGGATTCGGAGGTGTACTTTCATTTGAAATTGATGGTTCTGCTGAAGCAGCGATAAAATTTGTTGATTCACTTGAATTGGTTTCACATCTTGCCAATGTAGGGGATAGTAAAACGTTAATTATTCAACCTTCAGCTACTACTCACCAACAATTATCCGATGAGGAGCAATTAGCTGCAGGCGTGACACCGACATCCTTGAGAATTTCTACTGGAATCGAACATATAGATGATATAAAAGCCGATTTACAACAGGCTTTTGATAAATTGTAGGAGCAGTTGAGACTGTTAGAATTTTAGTTTTGGAGTACAGACTTGTCAAATTTGTGAAAAGTATTAATGAGTTTAAACGTCTTTAAATATGAGGAGCCGTTTTCCCTGGAAAGCGGAGAGGAATTAAAATATTTTGAATTGGGGTATTCAACTATGGGTACCCCTAATTCGGATAAGAGCAATGTAGTCTGGATTTGTCATGCACTTACAGCCAATAGTAATCCCGAAGAATGGTGGCCCGGTTTAGTGGGTAATGGCAAGGTGTTTGATCCGAAAAGCGATTATATTATTTGTGTAAATATGTTGAGTTCGTGTTATGGGAGTACCAATCCCAGTTCTATAAATCCGGAAACATCAGCACCTTATGGCAGGGATTTCCCTTTGATTACGATCCGCGATATGGTCCGGGCAATGGATTTACTTCGGCAGGATCTCGGAATCGAAAGTATAGAAATGGGTGCCGGTGGTTCTATGGGTGGTCAACAATTACTGGAATGGGCGATATTAAAACCGGACCTATTTAGAAATTTGTTTGTGATCGGGACAAATGCGGTCCATTCTCCCTGGGGGATAGCTTTTAATGAAGCCCAACGCATGGCACTGGATGCTGATCCTACCTTATGGGATACCTCAGAAAATGCTGGCAAAAAAGGGCTGCAAGCGGCCAGAGCCGTTGCCATGCTGTCCTATCGGAATTATACTGCTTTTTGGGATACCCAACAGGACGATCCAGAAAAAATTACAAGCTTTAGGGCGAGTTCTTATCAACAATACCAGGGAGAAAAACTTAGTAAGCGGTTTAATGCACAGTCCTATTATTTTTTATCAAAATCAATGGATACTCACAATGTTGGTAGAAATAGAGGAAGCGTGAGTGAAGCGCTTTCAAAAATTAAAGCAAGGACTTTGGTTATCGGAATAAATACGGATTTCCTGTTTCCCCCGCAAGAACAAAAAAGAATTGCGTCAGGAATACCCCATAGTGAATATCATGAGATCTCTACCCCGTATGGGCATGATGGATTTTTAATTGAATGGGACTTACTTGATTCCTTAATTTCCAGTTTTAAATTAAAAAAATCGGAAAGTATAAACTAAAAATAAATACTATTCTTATTTGACTATCAATTGGTTTTATTTCCTTTTTTAGATTCAACCCCTAAATAAAAATGGTTAATCTAAAATCAGGTTGGAAAAGGAAGGAAAGAATAGGAATAATCTTTAGCATTTAATTTGTATTTTCCCCGAAATTTAGTATTTAGTTTATCTAAATTCGAATAAGGATTGAGATATTATTAATAAGTAAAAAATAGTTTTAACAAATGGAATATCGTCACAAAAGGTATAAGAAAATTTTAGTCGCCAATAGAGGTGAAATTGCAATTAGAATTTTTAGAGCAGCAACGGAGCTAAATATTCGTACGGTTGCTATTTATACTTTTGAAGACCGCTATTCTTTACATCGATATAAAGCGGATGAGGCCTATCAAATCGGCCCGGACGAAGAACCTTTGAGTCCGTATCTCGATATTGATGAAATTATCAAGGTAGCGAAAGCAAATGGAGTAGATGCCATCCACCCCGGCTATGGGTTTTTATCCGAAAATGTTCACTTTGCCAGGAGGTGTCGTGAGGAAGGGGTTATCTTCGTTGGGCCTACACCTGAAATTATGCAGGCGCTCGGAGATAAAGTCAGAGCAAAAGAAATTGCTGAAGCGGTAAAAGTTCCTACAATACAGGATAGCCAAATAGACATTTCTTCTGAAGAAATATTACTGGATGAAGCTGATAGGATTGGATTCCCTATTATGGTAAAAGCTGCGGCAGGTGGTGGCGGAAGGGGCATGCGTGTTGTGCGGGACAAAGAAGGTTTGATCAATGCGTTCAAAGAAGCAAAAAGGGAAGCTAAATCTGCTTTTGGTGACGATACGATTTTTCTCGAAAAATTTATTGAAAATCCCAAACATATCGAAGTACAAATCCTGGGGGACCAATATGGAAATATTGTGCATTTATATGAGCGGGATTGTTCTGTTCAACGAAGGTTCCAAAAGGTTGTGGAAGTAGCACCCAGTGTCGGACTTAATCAGGAGACCCTCGACCAGTTGTATGAATCTGCTCTTAAAATTGCTAAACACGTAAATTATGTTAATGCGGGTACAGTGGAATTTTTGGTTGATCAAAGCCAGGAAATCTACTTTATTGAAGTGAATCCGCGAATTCAGGTAGAACATACCATTACTGAAGAAATTACAGGAATTGATATCGTTCGGAGCCAGATCCTCATTTCAATGGGATTTGAATTGGGCCATGAAACGATTTTTATTCGTGATCAAAAAGATATCCAGATCAGTGGATTTGCCATTCAATGCCGTGTGACAACTGAGGATCCGGAAAATAATTTTAAGCCGGATTACGGTACCTTGATAGCCTACAGGTCTGCAAGTGGTTTTGGAATTCGCCTCGATGCAGGAAGTGCATTTCCCGGGTCTGTAATTAGTCCTTTTTTCGACAGTATGCTTGTTAAAGTTTCATCCTGGGGTAGAACCCTGGAAGGCTCTGCTGATCGATTGTACAGAGCATTACTGGAATTTAGGATTAGAGGCGTCAAGACAAATATTGGTTTCCTTTTGAATCTGTTGGAAGATCCGACTTTCCGTGCCGGGAAAGCTACCGTAAATATGATCGCAGATAAGCCTGAATTAATGAATGTACCCCGAAGAAGAGACCGCGGTACTAAAATGTTGCGATATCTGGCAAATGTAATTGTCAATGGTAATACAGATGTAAAATATATTGACCCTACGAAATCATGGAGGCCGGCGAGAATCCCAGAATTTGACCGCAACGGGGACTTTCCTAACGGGACAAAGCAAATTTTAGATGAAAAGGGACCTAAAGGGCTTGCGGACTGGCTGAAGAACGAAAAGCAAATACATTTTACAGATACTACGTTCAGGGATGCACATCAATCCCTTTTAGCTACGCGTATGCGGACAGTGGATCTGCTCAATGTAGCCGAGAGCTTTTCGAAAAACCATGGGAGCGATATATTTTCGATGGAAGTGTGGGGGGGTGCTACTTTTGATGTAGCCATGCGATTTTTAAAAGAAGACCCATGGACCCGACTCAGATTGATCCGTGAGAAGGTGCCAAATGTGATATTGCAAATGCTTTTGAGGGGATCGAACGGAGTAGGATACAAGGCATATCCTGACAACTTGATCGTATCTTTTATAGAAAATGCAGCTGAAACAGGAATAGACCTGTTTAGAATTTTTGACTCGTTGAACTGGATTGAAAATATGAGAACCAGTATTCGTACGGTAGTCAATAATACTAATGCCATTGCGGAAGCCTGTATTTGTTATACCGGAGATATATCGGATCCTTCTAAAGACAAGTATAATCTTGAGTATTATGTAAATCTAGCCAGGGAGTTAGAAGCCGAAGGGGCCCATATTTTAGCCATTAAGGATATGGCGGGCTTGTTAAAGCCGTATGCCGCCGAGCAATTAATAAAAGCATTGAAAGAATCTGTTTCTATTCCTATTCATTTGCATTCTCACGATACCGCTTCCATTCAATCCGCTACGTATCTCAAAGCAATTGAAGCAGGGGTGGATGTAGTAGATGTAGCCATGGCATCTATGTCAGGTTTGACCAGTCAACCAAATTTTAATTCATTAGTAGGAGCAATGCAAGGGCAGGATCGTGGAACGGATATAGACCTGAAAAGTTTAAATAAATACTCAGATTATTGGGAAACGGTTCGTTCGTATTATTATCCTTTTGAGACTGAGTTGAGGGCGGGTACAGCTAGTGTTTACCGGCATGAAATTCCAGGAGGACAGTATTCTAATTTGAGACCACAGGCAAGAGGCCTGGGGCTGGAAGATAAATTCGATACGATTCGTGAAAACTACCGAATCGCTAATAAAATGTTTGGTAATATTGTAAAAGTTACACCCTCCTCGAAAGTAGTTGGTGATATGGCCATGTTTATGACTTCGAATAACCTTACCGAGCAGGATATATATGAAAAAGGAGAAAGCCTTTCATTCCCGGAAAGTGTAAAAGCTCTGTTTAGAGGGGACCTGGGACAACCATACCAGGGTTTCCCGGAAAAATTGCAAAAAGCAGTATTAGGGGAAGAAAAACCTTACACGGAAAGACCAAACGCCCACCTGAAGCCCATTGATCTGGATAAAGAATTCAATGCTTTCAAGGAGGAATTTGGTCCCTATGTAAATTACCTCGACTTTTTGAGTTGTCAACTTTATCCCAAGGTTTATCGTGATTACCACAAACACTATGAGACGTATGGTTTGGTGAGGACATTACCTACCTGGCCCTTTTTCTACGGTATGAAAGAAGGACAGGAGATCCTGGTCCAACTGGATAAAGGGAAAACCCTGCTTATAGAATACCTTAATAAATCAAAGCCAAATGAAACCGGAGAGGTTCACGTTTCATTTAAGCTCAATGGACAGGCCAGAACTGTAAAAGTGCAGGATGATAATGCCAGTGTTGAAAAAGTAAAACACAAGAAGGCGGAGAAAGTAACCGAGGTAGGGTCTCCACTTCAAGGAAATTTATCCAAGATTTTCGTGTCTGAAGGAGATAAAGTGGAAAAGGGTACCCCATTGTTTGTAATAGAAGCTATGAAAATGGAATCGACCATTACTTCACCAATGGCCGGAGTTGTGGAAAAGATCCACCTTTCTGAAAAAACGTTGGTTCACCAGGATGATTTGGTAGTGGAGTTGGACCCGGAAAGAGGGTAGAAGACTTTAGCAGTAGGTTCTAAGGTATGATTTTATTAGTATTTGGGGCTTTAAAGGTGGAAGCGGGTTTTTTTTACTTTGGGACGGGAGACCGGAGATCGGTACTGAGAGCTTGAAGTCGTAAAAGATGTCAATTGGATTGATCTTTTAGGGATCATGGTGAATAAATGTAAAGTTTAATTCGGGATATTCAGAAGTAACTCAAATACTTGGTTATCAGGATATTAATTTGTATTTTAGATAAAATAAAACCCCGAAAA
>NZ_JAJSLW010000042.1 GCF_021729145.1 Membranihabitans maritimus
ATTAATAAAATTAAAAGGGTTGGGCAGCGCGCTGCCCAACCCTTTTTTAGCATTTACACACTTCGTGAGATACTGCCGTTTTTGAAGTACTTTGAGTCCGTGAAGTACGTGGATTCCGTGAAGTATGTGGAGTCCGTGAAGTGACTGAAGTTTGTAAATTTGACTCAACAATCTGGGACAGCCCTTTTCTTCTCAGACTTTATATATTTTTCTACCCTTCTAACTATAAGTACTCCAAACTTTATGTACTTTCAGGGTAGCGACTTCAGGAAGGAGTGGTTAGATTATTAGTATTAATAGACGAAATTAGGAGAAGGCGAATCGCATTCCCTTGCGGTGTGCCAGTGTCCTCTATCCTAATCCAGGAGGTCCAATGGTGAAATGATTACCCATTCATAAGTGACAGATTGAACATTGAAGGTTCTTTGAATCAGGAATTTCAGAGCGTCTTCATATCCCATAGATTTCCCCAGAAAGCATTTCCCAGCAATTTCTTTTTCATTTGGATACCGGATGAATCTTGCAACAGTTTGTGAGCGGTGTCTTATGATAATAATACTTCTTACACTTTTCTCTTTAAATACACATATTTGGCTACTTACCGGAATTGGTATTTGCCTCGTTGTGCATTGTCTTAATTTCATCTATATTTGATTATTAATTCGAATTCATGGATTTTAATCAGGTAGATCTCAAAAAATTTTTAAAAGCGGCTATCAAAATTCGATTTCAGGGGATAAGCCCATATGATTTTGAAGATTTTGTTGGCCAATTATTTAAGGATAACGGCTATAAAGTAAAATCTACAAATTATTCAGGGGACTTTGGAGCTGATTTGATATTGGAAAAGGAAGGGTCAATTACCGTTGTACAGATAAAACGATATCATGAAGAGAATAAAGTAGGAGTGCAGGATGTCAACCAGGTTCTGGGTGCTGCTAACTTTTATGAAGCGGAGCAGGCAATGATTGTTACTACCTCTACCTTATCCGGTCCTGCTAAGGAACTGTGCAAAAAGGTAAAAGTTTTTTATTGGGATTGGGAGATTCTGAAGGATGCCATTTATACGACCTATCAGCTTGATGATGAATGGTTATTTGATGTAACGAATGAGCAACCTGAAGAAAGTGATGAATACTTTGAATTTATTGTAAAAGAGGTCGAAGTAGATGAGTATTTGGAGGACTATAAAGAAGCATTGACGAAAGTAATTTTGGAAATGGAGAATAACAGTGGTCGTAATGTCAATGTCTTTTTGGATCTACCGTTGATTTTGAAACACAATAATAAACAGCATGGTGCCGTAGAATGGGTAGATAATTATTTCAAATCCGGGGTGATCTATAATGGGGCAGAGGTGGAAATTGGGTGCTATTTTCTCGAAAGGGATTTGAGTGAAGTAAAAAGAGGCGATAAAATTCTGATCCCTGTTAGTGCTCCGGGGTTATCTTTATTGAAAACCTATATCACTGATCTTAGTCCGTCTGATGACAGGTGTTTTGTTGTTTCCTACGCCTATGATAAATATTCCAGGGAGTATTATACCGCAGTGGAATTAAGAGACATGTATTTGAGTAAAAGCCTGTTTGGTAGGTGTATAGTCACATTGTATTATTTCTTTAGTCCTTATATGATTCGTCTGATCACACCTTTTCCTTTTACAAAGAAGTACATTAAAGGAGTCGTTTCCTATACATTGGGATTGGTCAGATCCTTTTATAAAATATATAATCGGTAACTGGCGGGGCGATTCCACTATTTCTCATTTCAGCAATGATCATGCCCCTGTGGTGGGCAGTATGGTTGCAAATATGGAAAAGAATTTCACTTATTGAATTGACGTAAATTATCCCTCTGGAAGTTTTATATTTTATGTTCTTTTTCAAAGGAAGATCTTGGATAATTGCAATGGTTTTTTTGTAATTACTGTTTTCCCTGGTGACAAATTCAGATTGCGGTATTGTCCACTCATCCATTACTTCATATTTATTT
Source organism: Membranihabitans maritimus (assembly GCF_021729145.1). Lineage (GTDB taxonomy): Bacteria > Bacteroidota > Bacteroidia > Chitinophagales > Saprospiraceae > Membranihabitans > Membranihabitans maritimus. Next base: position 1,993 of record NZ_JAJSLW010000042.1, read on the forward strand.
TGAACTCTAAGAATCCATACCTCGTGGGCATAAAGTATATGGGACATCCAATTGATGCACTTTTCCGGAAAGTTATTCTTGTATTTCTCAAGATATTCAATCACCGTCTTATTAAACTGGTGGTGATAAGAAAAAATATCAATGTAATAATCTAACATTTTTCTAACTACTTAATTTACTTATCTAAAAATAGGAAGTAAAAATGAGAATACAATGTAAAGAGAGCTTGTTATTAAAAATGCCAATTTCCAGTCAAAAATTGCAAATCCAATAAAAATTAAGAATAGGATAATGCTTAGGATCGTAGATATGCTAAATTTTGCTTCAAAAGAGAACTTTAGAAAAGGTATATTACTATTCATGAGGATTGTCAAGGCAGCAGCAATAATTAGAAAGAATAGCGGGGTATGTAATAATTCAATGTTCAAATGATCAATGTTGATCCAAAGAGAAAACACGAAAAGTGCCATTGCTGGGCAGGGCAGCCCCTGAAATATACCTTTGGTTTGTTCAGTAATATTGAATTTGGCAAGACGAAATGCTGTACCGCATCCCAGCACAAAAACAAATAAATAAAAAGGTTCTTCGAGCATTTCAGTATGTCGCTCAATGGTCTCCACTATAAGAAATGTCGGAAAAGCGCCGAATGATACCATATCTGCTAAGGAATCCAGTTCTTTGCCTATCGGAGTTGTTTGGTCTAACTTGCGTGCAGCAAAACCATCGAAAAAATCAAATAGTAAAGCCAATAAAAATGAAATAATCACTACAGATGGTGATTCATAAAAAACACCATATACAGCCATACTGCCGAAAAACAGATTGAGTAAAGTTAATATATTGGGTATATTCAGCATTTAAAATTTATTAAAAACTCCTCAAAAGTAATTAAGATAATTTTGAATGAGAAAGATTATTTCTATTGGTACTTAACAAAAGTTTAATGGTGAATTGTCCCAACCATTTTGATGGTAAATACGTCTTATCTATGCAACTTTTAGTATAGGATTTAATGTTGGGTTAAACTTAATGAATAAATCAGAATAAATTACTGAAGTTTAATACCTTCAATGGACGGATTAATAAATAACTGTTTTGAATTGATAGGTGATATAATTGGTTGGATAATTAGAATGAAGAACTTTTTATTAGTAGCGTCCATATGTATATTTTCAACTTCTTTACTAGCACAAGTGGCAGGTGATATTTGTTCTTCGTCTATTGCCATAGATTCTATTGAAAATTATTGTTCGGAGGAAGGTGAGTTTATCCTGGAGGATTATACCCATTCGGGTGAAGAACAGCCAAGTTGTTATCCACAAGATACGAATGAGAAGGATATATGGTTTCGTGTAATACCTACTTTTGAAAATATCAATGTAATAATTAGGGGAGATGTCGGACAAAACAAAGGAGGGACTCTTCAAAGTCCGCAACTGGCAATTTATTCCGGGAGTTGCGATGAATTGGTACAAGAGGCCTGTAATTCAGATGCACGGAATCTCAATGTCATTGAAATTACACTCGGGGACTTGCAAATTGGCGAGGAATATTTTATTAGGGTAGGGTCACGTGACAACCACGAGGGAACTTTTCAGATGTGTATATCCAATTTTTCGTATACACCGGAATATGACTCTGACTGCCCTACGGCCACAGTATTGTGTGATAAGTCTACGCTAATAGTCCAACAATTGTCGGGTAGCGGTGAAATAGCGGATGAAGCAGATAACACTTGTCTCGATACAGATCCCGTAACAGGAGGTGACGATGGTAATTCTGAAATTTCCAGTGTATGGTTTAAGTGGGTAGCACGAAACGACGGCGATTTGACTTTTGTTCTCGATCCTATCAATCCTACAGATGACCTTGATTTTGCCGTATATGAATTGCCCGGTGGGTTAGACGATTGTGGAAATAAACAATTATTGCGTTGCATGGCTTCGGGTGAAGTCATTGGAGAACCTTTTTCAGTCTGGGAGCCCTGTACGGGTCCTACGGGTTTAGCTACGGGAAGTACAGATGTAGCAGAACAACGGGGGTGTCAGGACGGGGACGATAATTTCTTAATGCCTATCGAAGCTGAAGAAGGAAAGGCATATGCGTTGGTCGTTAATAATTTTAGTACTTCGGGAGCCGGATTCCGGTTGGAGTGGGGGGGAGATGCGGATTTTGCAGCCCCGGATGCCGAAATCATCATTACGAATCCCAAGCCTTTGTATTGCCCCGATGAAGAAATTGAATTTTATGCGGTGGACCAAAGTCTGAGTGGTACTATTACCGAATACAATTGGACATTCGGAAGCAGTGCTACACAAAGCCAACTTTCAGGTGACGGGCCCCATTCCATTGCTTTTACCGAAGGGGGAAGGAAGCCTTTTGTTTTGAACCTGGAAAGTGATATCGGGTGTATCACACCGATAGATACTTTTGTGGACGTGGAAGAACGGATTGAATTAAATGCTTCTGTTGATTCCATCAGTTGTTTTGGTTACGATGACGGTAATATTAATCTCAATATTGATTCACCTTCCCCTGTTGAGGACATTTTTTGGAGTGATGGCAGTATTGAGTCGGATCGTATGGGGCTACTACCTGGTGAGTATGAAGTTGTTGTCCGCAATGAGACAGGGTGTTCTGTTACCGAAGCTTTTGTGATGGAGGAACCCATTCAAATTACGATTGATCAAATTCTTACCAATGCTTCATGTGGTGGTGTCCCCGATGGTGCTATCCAATTGATAGCCAATGGATCTTTTCCTCCCTTTGATTATAATTTCGGAAGTGGATATTCGTCCGATGATGAAAGGACGGATCTGGCTTCCGGGATCTATGATGTATCGGTTCGGGATAATAAAGGTTGCGAAGAAGACACTGTTGTTTATTTAAATGAAATCAACTTTTTGGCGGATAATTCTATTTTAGAAGAGCCTTTATGTTTTGGTGATGCCAATGGCCGGATTGAATTAAATGTTGAAGGAGGTGATGAACCTTATCAATATGATTTCGGTTCTACTGGGAATTTTCAGGGTGGAAATGTATTTACCGGATTGACGGCCGGTGAGTATGTAATATTGGTGAACGACAATGAAGATTGCCAGGGCTATGTTAATCTGGCCCTGGGACAACCGGATTCTATTTCTATACAGGCGGAAATACAAGATTTATTGTGTTTTGGTGATTTCAATGGTGGGATCAATATCAATATTAATGGCGGTGTACCCGGTTATGAACTTAATTGGGACGGTGGTTTTTCAGGAAACAACCTTGACAACCTCGCTGCAGGAGATTATAGTGTAGATATAGTTGATCAAAATAATTGCCTTTATGAAGAAACTTTTACCATTATGGAACCGGAAGTTCTGTCATTGGATTTAATTGATAAAATGGACCTTTTATGCTATGGCGATAACAATGGGTTTATTGTAGTAAATGGACAAGGGGGGACAGGGAGCTATCGATATTTCCTGGAATCAAATTCTTCTGTTGTCGGACCGGATTTCCAGGGGTTAGCAGCGGGCAATTATACGGTATTCGTAGAAGATGAAAATAGCTGCAATGATTCTATGGAAGTAGTGTTGGAACAGCCCGAAGAACTCGTTGTAACTATAACAGGGGATTCTGTTCTCAACCTGGGTGAAATGGTTACGTTAACGGGAAATTATTCACCAGTGGACCGGATGATGGAATGGCAATGGGAACCTACCGGACAAGTTAGCTGTGATACCTGCCGGATTACAGATTCTCAACCCTTTGCTAGTTCGTATTTTACACTGACTGGTACGGATCAAAATGGATGTATTGACAGGGATAGTCTGCTTTTTCAGGTATTCCCTATTCGAAATGTGGGTATCCCCAATGCTATTATAGCTGATCATTCGGGACCCAATGGTACGGTCACAGTATATGCCGGGCCACATGTTGCAGGAATACTTGAAATGAATGTATTTGACCGATGGGGAAATTTACTTTTTACCAGGGAGACCTTTCCCAAAAATGAATATTCATTAGGTTGGGATGGCACAGTCAATGGAGAAAAAATGATGCCAGGAGTCTATGTTTATACGGTCCAGGTTCAATATATAGATGGAGTAACAAAGTTATTTTCTGGAGAAATTGTACTTTTGGATTAAGAAATGGAGGTGAATAGATATTATTATATAATGTTGGTTTTTATTTTTTTCTCTTGTGAAGAGCAATTGAAGGTAGGTAATGATTATTCGGATTTGGATGTTAACGCTGACATAGCGTATGATGTGGAAATGAATTATACGGACGGTGGTGAAAAAGTAATGACATTGACAGCACCTGTATTGGAAAGGATACAAGGGAATCCACAGCGAGATATTTTTCCGGAAGGGATTTTGGTAGAGTTTTATAAGGATGGGCAACAAGTATATGCGACATTGACGGCTGATTATGCCGAAAGGCAGCCGGACCAATATCTGGTAACGGCTTCTGACAATGTTGTTTTTGAAAATGTAAAAGGGGAAAAATTAGAAACGAGTCAATTAAACTGGAATGAGCGCAAAGGGACGATCTATTCCGACAGGTTTGCCAAATTGACCCGTCCTGATGAAATTATTTACGGATATGGATTTAGGGCAAACCAGGATTTTACCGATATTGAATTTAGTAAAACGACAGGGAAAAAACCCGTTCCCCAATTGGAGGGAGTGACCGGATCTCAGTCAAGTCGTAATTCCTTATCTACTACAGGCGTCAATTAGTAAATTTATAAGATGATTTACGTTTTTATTATAATATTTCTTCTGCTTTCTGCTTTTTTCAGCGGTACAGAAATTGCGTTTATTTCTGCTAATAAATTGAAAATAGAATTACAGCGAAAAGAGAACGGAAGAAAGGGTCAATTACTCAATGGGTTTTACGATAAACCTCAGTCAGTGCTTGCCACACTTCTGGTGGGGAATAATATTGCCCTGGTAATTTTTACCTACCTGGTATCGCAAGTCGTAGACCCGGTGCTTTCTCCATATCTAGGTAGTGGGATTACTTTGTTGCTGGTAGTCACCATTGTGACAACCGTAGTTGTTTTGATTTTTGGTGAGTTCCTTCCCAAAACCTTTGGCAGACTTTATGCCAATGATATGATTTCGGTATTTGCTTACCCGTTGTTGTTCTTTAAATATTTATTTGCTGTTCCCTCGTCCATTATGATGGGGCTGTCCAATTTAATTATTCGTTTATTTACAAAAGAGAATACGGAACAAAAGGATCGGACCTTTACGAAAGTGGATCTGGAGAATCTGGTGAATAGTAATGTACAATCAGATATAGAGCAGGAAATTGATACGGAGTTATTCAAGAATGCCCTCAATTTAAGTAGTATAAAAGTACGTTCTTGTATGGTGCCACGCACAGAAGTGGTGGCTATTGATGTTCATTCTTCGGTTGCCGAATTGAGAGATTTGTTTAATGAAACCAAATTGTCACGGATTATTATTTTTGATCAGGATTTTGAAAATGTATTGGGGTATGTGCATCACCAGCAGTTGTTACACGATCCGCAAAAAATAAAACCGCTGATTTTGGACGTGCCCTTTGTTCCGGAGACCATGCTGGTGACCACAGCCCTAAATACCTTTATTCTCAAGAACCAAAATATATCCTGTGTGGTAGATGAGTTTGGTTCGGTTTCAGGGATCATTACATTAGAAGATATCGTAGAAGAGATCTTTGGTGATATCGAAGATGAACACGATGAAGGGGAAGAAATCGTTGAACAAAAGATCAGTGAACACGAATATATGTTTTCCGGCCGAATGGAAGTGGATGATATCAATGAAAAATATCCCGACCTACAGATTCCTGAGGGAGAATATTCTACCCTCTCGGGGTATCTGGTTATGACTTTAGGAGATATACCCGAGGAAAAGGAAGTAGTTGAATTGGATGGATTTTTATTTACCCTCGAAAAAGTCGATGAAAAGAAAATCGAATTGGTGCGGGTGAAGAAGAATGATTAGGATTAATAGACAAAGGACAAGTTGGCAGTTATCAATCAATGTACAATCTTTCAAAGATCAATTCGGCTGAGGAAGGAAGAATTGGATGTGCTTGTGGGAAAGGGATCTGTCTTACCCCTTATTTCACCCTTTTAAAAAACATGCTATCCCCTTCCGGTCATTGTGTATTCTCTATATGTACCGTACCGAGTCTATGAAGATTGGCGATATCTGTCCTACGGACCACATTGCAGCGGGCTGTAAATTGGTAAAATTCTTAGTGTAAGATCTATTGAATCGG
>NZ_JAJSLW010000043.1 GCF_021729145.1 Membranihabitans maritimus
AATACCTATGAAATCCGTATCCTTATATCAGAACAAAGACATCACCGCCTTTTTACCGGGCGGGTATAATTATACGGAGATCTATATCGTCGACGGATTATTGGAGCTCAATGAGAAAGTCGTATCCAACGAAAACGATTTCCTGTATGAATACCTGTGGGAGCATCAATTCCATGAGATCCCCTATACCTGACAATTGTGCCACTTAGGACATTTCATTCATTGGATGAAGGTAAAAGAAGATACTGCCTATCTGATATATGACCTTTGTGGTCTAAGAGGAGGGAATATCCGCTACTTCCTGGAGACCGTCCAGGGCAAGGCGTATACCGTACAAATGTTTGATTCTGGAAAAGAAGCGGAGGTGTATGCGGCTACATTTTAGTAGCTAATTTTATATCAATGGGGAGATGAGTACATTTCATCTACTCTTTCTTCGAATGGTATTATTTATATTTATACTGTGCCTTTTTTGTCAAGCTGCACAGGATTCACATGAAGAAATAATTGAAGAAATAAAAAATGTAGGTTTTGAATGGCCCACCTACACTAGCGTTACTACGGGTAAATTTTCAAAATGGTGATGTAATCCGGGATGCAAAGGCCATTGAGAAATTATACAACGTAAATGTCGTTGTGAGTTGCTTTCAAAATTGTACGGATGAGAGAATTGTTTAATTTGATTGCCTTTGATAAGAATGCGGAAGCTAAAAGGAAATAATCTACTACAAAATGCATCATTTTTGCATAAATCACCCTATACTTGTGTTGATATTTCATTTGTAGAAAAACCCCATTTTTTAGGGTTTATCGTTTAATAGAATATAATGGCAGGAGGAAGCTACATATCAAAGAATCTTACCCCATCCCAACTTGACCTAATGCTTATGTTGGATGAGTATGAAATGGACATCTTCACCCTGGATGATGTTAAAAAACTTGTCCCTGACCGGGAACAGGAGGTGAATGAGATCATTGAGAACCTGGCCCACAAAAAAATACTTTCCAGAATAGAAAGAGGTAAATACTGCAGGGCGAACTTCCGGGATGAAAAAGTGATCGGATGTTTCCTTGTCCCGGATGGAGCGATCGCATACTGGTCAGCTCTGAACCTTCACGGCCTTACTGAGCAATTTCCAAATACCATTTTCATCCAAACGACTAAGATTAAAAAAGACAAAAAAGTATTTGGAGTCAGTTATAAGTTCGTCACTATAGCCAAAACCAAAAGAGAAGGAATCAGCAAAGAAGGTTATGGCAATCATAGCTACTCAATGACAGACGTAGAAAAAACCATTGTCGATTGTTTTGACCTTCCCAAATATTCAGGTGGCTATGCCGAACTGATCAGGGCTTTTTCACAGGCAAAACTATCTTCACAGGCAATGATCCGGTACTGCAAAGCAGTCAACAACATTGCTGCTACAAAAAGATTGGGATTCCTGGCCGAATTGCTCGTAAAACCCGGCATGAAAACATTCATCCGCTATGCAAAACAACAAGTGAAAGAAGCATACAACCCATTCGACCCCCAAGGGCCGGATACAGGTGATTACGACAGAGAATGGCGGTTGAGGTTAAACATAAGCAAAGACGAACTGCTGGGTATAGCCAACAAGGTGTACTAATGATATTGAAGCGAGAAATAGAGAAACAGGCAGAAGCCAACAACGTTGCCAAATCCACAATAGATAAGGACTGGGTACTTGGTCACTTCATTGATGCTATTTTTTCCATTCCCCAGTGCAGGGAGTCACTCATCTTCAAAGGAGGAACCTGTTTACGCAAGTGCTATGTTCCGGATTACCGCTTTTCAGAAGATCTCGACTTCACGTCAACCGATCAGGGTTATGTCCTGGATGAAAAACTGCTGAAAGAGATCACGGATCTTATCACTGAACGAACAGAAATTCCACTTCACATTCAGGAGGTATCAGAATTGCGTTTCAAAGACCGGCTGACAGGATACAAAGCCATTGTCAAATTCTGGGGAGCTGATCACTCCAGGAACCAGGCACCCCCACCTCCCAAAAGATGGACAAGCAGCATCAAGATGGAGATCATCCTGTACGAGCAAATGGTATTCCCCACAGAAGACCGGGAAGTACACCACATGTATTCCGATCAATTATCAGTAAAACCACTAAGGGTTCCATGCTATTCCATACACGAGATGCTCGCTGAAAAACTGCGATCACTTATACAACGATCCTACACCGCTCCCAGGGATTTCTATGACATCTGGTACCTTTCACGTAACACAGAAGACATTGATTGGAAGGAGGTGACCAATGCCTTCCACGAAAAAATGAAATACAAGGGTCTTGCGTTCACCGGTATCGATCAGATGATCAATAAAGAAAATGAAAAACGCCTGAAGGCTGCCTGGCAAAATAGTTTAGGCCATCAGATACCGGAGGAGAACATGACTGAATATGAAGTAGTGAAAGAAGACATTGTAAAACTGTTGGAGGAGATTTTTTGATATGGCAACCTGGACAAACATAGAAGTTGAATTGATAGTTGCAGACTATTTTGACATGCTGTCCAAAGAACTGGCTGGCCGGAACTATACAAAGGCCGAGCACAGAAGAAAGTTATTGCCGCTATTAAATGCTTTCTCTAATTTCGCTTCTGTAAATTTCATTATTTGGGTTCAATTTTTACCGTCCAGGAAATTGCTTTCAACCTTTCTTGAATCATTTTCAAAGTTTCTAATACGTCTCCTTCTTTTGGTAAATATCCATACACCAAATCTTTAAAATCACCTGAATAGGTAGCTTTCAACGTATTCCAAACATTTTCCAAATTCTTGAAAATTAGTGATTCATTTGGATGATGGATGAGCCACTTGTTGTTATTTCTAAAACCTGCCACATCGTCATTGGCTACTTTCAAAAGCATTTCATCAAAAGCCGTTGAATGAAAGAATTCTGAAAATTCGTCTTGTTTTAGCAGCTGATGTAAATCGTAAGTATGCCGTATTTTTTTCTTCAAATCCTCAATAGGATTGTCGCCATAAGAAAAACGGACCAAACTCATTATCTTTTCGCAAATGGTTCTTATGGGTTCTAAAGCCAACAATTCAAAAGAGAGCAATCCGTTTTCTTCTGCAATTTCAGATTGCTTATTCTTCAACATCATTTGACCAACAAATGAAATGGTGTTTTTAGTAGTAAAGGGTTCATAGTAGCCCAACCAAGTTGATTCCAAAATAATGACCTCCCTTACCTGACCGTAATCACCTTTAAATTCTTTGTTGTAAGCGTGTGCCGTTTTTCGATTCATTCCCATTTTATGGGTAATACCTTCCATGGAAACTTCTGGTAACACGGTTTCTACTACCCTGCTTATACCTTTTAATTTCGATTTTAACCTGCTGTTTGTTTCACCTTCATGTCTCAATACCACCAGGTCAATATCTTCCGAAAAGCGTTCTATCATTTGGTAACACTTGGATAGCGCTGTACCGCCTTTGAATACCGTGTCTTTTCCTATTTCACTATTGAAAATGGTAAATAGGGTATAAGTAACCCAATAGTCCTTTTCTACATATTCGGGTTTGAGGTTCATTTGCTGGGCGGTAAACCGAATAGCATCCCGGTATAGCGATATGTTTTCGTGCAACTTCATTCGATATACCAATTTGATTTAGTGGGCAATTCGCTTTCTTTCACACCCAATTTGATGGTAGTGAGTGGGTTTAGACTTTCTTTTAGTTTTTCAATACCTTGTACTTTACTACCCATATTTTCTAATACGGCTCCTACCAATGCTCTTACTCTTGGCGGATACACCAAAGCATATTTTAGTAAGGATGCAGTTTGCTTGTTGTTGAGTTCTTTTATTATGGCACTTAATCTGCGTATTGCTTGTTCTGTAGAGCAATCGGGAATCTTTTTAATGTCTTTGAATGCATCCAACAACCCTAAAGTCTCGTAATTACTATCGGTCACTTCGGCATAGCTTTTTACGGCATCTGCTTTTAAGTTTTCCCGGTTGATGTTGATGCGTTTACCACGGCTGGCAATTTTGATGCGAAACGCCATTTGCGTGGTAAGCCCCAAACGGTTGTAAAGCGATGTTCCGGTTTCGTAGGCTATCCTTTTGCCGTTTTCAAACAAATATGGGCGCAGCAGTTCGTTGTAATCGGGCTTTAACTCGCCAAAAATCGTTTGCTCGGGTTTATAAAACACACCTTTGGAAACTTTTTTTATCAAGCCTTCTTTTTGCAGGCGTTCCAGGGCTTTGGCAGCTGTGGCATAGTCTTTTTTGGCAAGACACAAATCATCATACCCGAAGGTTTTGCCTTCCGATAAGGTTTTAATTCGTTTGCGTATTTCAGTTGCCAATGCCATAATGTAAAGATACTTATATTTTTGAAATGTCAAGTTTATGGAGCAGAAAACTTGACATAAGAGTGAGCCAAACGGTTTCTTCCAGGGGCAATACCTTTTTCGCTGAGTGGGTAATGATTAACTTCTCCAGGTCTTTGATTTTTTCTAATAGTTCATTATTATCCATGTTTCACTTAAATTGTAGTTGATATTTATATATAATTTTCTTACTGATATTTCTATAAACCAATGTATCTCACTCTTATGAACGGGGCTTTGTACCGAAAGTTTATACCTGTATTTGTACCGTTGTTAAGATACTCATTTTTCAGTATTTGATCACTCTCCCTTTGATTTTCAGTTCCCGGGCCAGGGTGATGAGATTAAGG
>NZ_JAJSLW010000044.1 GCF_021729145.1 Membranihabitans maritimus
GGATACCGGACGGATAATAATTTCCACCGGAACCGATATCCGGCAGTCCCCGAATTGTACTTCTACCCGTCTCTGTAAGTCTTCCAGTTCTTCCACCCAAATCGAATCCCCGCTACTGCCATCCCACCATTCGATTTCACTGTATTTCCCTGAGAGAAAGCCGATCTTTCGCCGTCCACCCGGGCACAATGACACCGTATCCAATGCCAGGACTTCCGTAACAGCACTCTGGACCGTAAGAACAGCCGTGTCCGCGCAGCCTCCTTCTTCTACTATATACAGATACTCCCCGTCTTCGTCCGTGCCCGGGACAAATCGACTGTCACCGTCCGATAGCTCCGGGTCAAACCGGCCTGTGGTAACTACTCCCGGGGTAAGATAATTGTGTAAATCTATAAAGGGCTGCTCTGTACAGTATTCTACCAGTGTATCCCGGCCCGCATACACTTCACTGGGCTCCAGTTGGTACACACTCCACGATGAGGTGCTGTCTTCCCCTACGTGCATGGTCACCGCCACCGCCCGCTCCCTACGCTCTTCCGGGTCGGACGGATCCCAGTCCGCCCGGTAGCGAAGACTGCTGAGGAATTCTTTGATCCGGTCTTCATCGTCCCCGTAGGGATTGGTCCACTCCCATCGTGAAGCGGAGGTCTGTCGCAGTTGTTCTTCGAAACCCTCCGAAAAGATCTCTTCTTCCGGCAATCGGGGCTGGTCGTAGTATTTCAGCCGGAAGGAGATCCTATCTACCTCCGCCCCGCAGGTGGAGATCTCAATGTCTTCCGCCATTAGCGGCGCTTTTTTTATACAGGTCGTCAGGGTGTCGTAGTAGCCGGCCGTGATATGACCTGTAGAGTTGTCCGCATCCAGGTCGATGCGCAAAGGGGATTGGCGAAAGTCGGTGGGCGTGGCAAGGCCAAAAATACCCCAAATATAAACTCCTTGAGTTTCAGGCCATACTTTACCTAAGCAAATTTCTATCATTGATTGACTTTTCGTATTAATTCTCAATAACTCATGCTTCTTCTTATCATTAGTGGATCCCAAAGCTAATAATTGCCTTTCTTCACAAGCCGGGAAATATATAGAAGGAATCTTAAAATAGTATTCCTCATTATACTCTATCGTAACCTCTTCAACATTTCCTGTAGCTAGATCCCACATTCTATAGGAATTAAAATCACCTATCTCCGTACCTGTATCATCATTAACATCCTGTAGTACAAACAAATGATGATTGATCATACCACCAACTCGATATGTTTCATCTTCACCTATTTCAATAGTTTCTAAAGTACGATTTTCACGAATATCATACTTCATAATTATATCGGCATTAGCATTATCTCTGACATCATCAGTAATCAAAGCACTTCCCTCTTCCGAAATAGCAAGCGAAGTTAAATCAGCTGTTACCGGGATAAAAAATTTTCTTTCTACGGTATGTGTATACAAATTATACACTATCATTTGATCTTCCGCAATCATATACAATCGGCCATCCGGATGGAATGATAAACCCCACCAACTTAAGCGATTTTCTTCAAAATCAAACTCGATTTCTAATTTACACTCAGATCCATTAAATCCGTATAATGTGTTTTGCCCAATATCTGTAAAAAAGGTCTCTTGAGAATAGAGAAAATTAGTCAAAATGCTTAACATAATAATAGCCAAGCGAAAAATCAATTTATATATACTCACAGACTTCATTTCGTTAAAAATAAAAAGAAAGTATTTCCCAATTTGGGAAATACTTTCACTAAAGTTATCACTTTTCCTATGTCGTTTACGGACATTCAAAATAATCAAATCCAGTGGTTACCGGGATATCAGTTTCATCACTCATATCTTCTCCAAAAAAATTATAACCATGAGCTATACCATCAGCACGGATAATCTTTACATCAAAAGTCTCCGACATCCCTCCTTCAGGTGAATAGATATAAAAATCATACGTTCGGCTTTCATCAATATGAAAATCTTTTTCTTGCGCAGGGTTCCCTGTTAACCCATCTACAACATCAGGAATACCTGAATCTGGAACAACAACCAAACGATATTCATTTGCATCCCCTGAATGCTTGTACACACTCACATACGCATCACATGTGCCATCCGTAGGGGCCGGACATTCAAAGTTATAATCATCATAAGTCGTGGGTGCCTGATAGTCAAGAGGTATCACGGTTTTTCCGCCCCAGTCAGGGTCGACTTCCAGGGAACCAAAATAAGTATTCGGATAATCTTCAATTACTATGTCATAGTCTGTGTCCCCATTGATCGTCACATCAAAATCATCACCGTCTTCCATATTGGTCTCACTGGCCACTTCTGTAATCGTACCGGCTTCATACACCGTCACATCAGTCGTACTTGAGGTCCCGTCTATATTCAGTTTTATATTGATCCCGCAATCATAGCCGGAACGTACTGAAATTTTATTCTGAAAACGTGCAAATTCTTCCGGGCTCAATGTATCCGTCCATGTACGTGTATAGTTGGGTTTCCGGTCGGATAAATCCAGACTTTCGAAATATTCTTTCAATTCCGAATTAGTCATTTCAGACAGGCTCTTTCCATCAGTCAATACTGTCTTATCAGGTTCTTCTACTACCGGTTCCCTATCTTCACACGAAAATAAAAACATACTTATCATCAGTATCAGCAGCGCGTAGATCCCGGAAGGGCTGCTATGGAATATCCGGGATAATTTCGGTACAGTAATTCGGTTGCTGGGATTCTGGGTTACTCGGTTACAAATAAACTTCTTTTTCATTTTTAATGAATTTTCAAAAATTAAATAATAATTCCAAGGGGCCCAACCCACCGGTTTCTGAAATCAAGACTCATGCATGTTGTCTATATTCTTTACAGGACATGCCTATGCCCGTATTTATTCTTTCTTTTGCGCCATAGCACCCCACATACCTGTAGAATGCACAAACCTTTCTTTCCTTACTTACACTTCTGCGTAAGTAAGCACCAATCTCTTTTCTTATTAACTGCGTACAAGATCAAGTGCCCGGTACGCCTTTTGATCTCCTCTCATCCTGTCCGGCATCACTGCCTTCCTCCTGTA
>NZ_JAJSLW010000045.1 GCF_021729145.1 Membranihabitans maritimus
TACTACTACCGTAGGAGGCGTAGCATCTTTTATCTCTATAAATTTATACCATTCACTCACATTCCAGCAACTGTCCGATGCTTCATACCGTACTTCCGTCAAGTTTCCATGTCCCTGGAATGGAATACGGATCGGATCTTCTGTATGGGCAAAGGTCACAAAACCGTTTGCTTCTGATACCCGCTCCAACCATACTGCTCGACCGTTCACCATCGCTTTTACGTGATGTACTCCGCTGCACTCATCTTTTAATGTTACACTGGGAACATATACATCAGCAGCGCAATCGTGGCTGCCTGTAGTGTATACTGTAGGATTACAATATTCCCATGATCGAGCTGATTCGTATTGCTCACCATTGCGAATGCTCTCTACGATCTCCTCATGGTCCCACTCATAGGGTCCACAGTATTGATCATCACAAGCTTCATATCCTCCAAGTTCATTTAATGCATTTGCTATACTTTGCTCAGGATAACAGAAATCAAAGATGGGGCCTATCGTATCGATCAACGTCAACCATTGAGACAATACAGCAACTTTCTTCTTATCACTTTCGAAGTCAGATGCCTCAAGATCTACTATATAATTTTCCGAATCAAATTCACCGAAGTCTTCCGCCTCACAGTCGTTTTCCGTCTCTCCCCAACAGGTCTGGGTAACAGTAATCTCTCGTCCTTTCGTAGTAGGGCATGAACCCGTCCAATCCTCCGTTTTCATTTCTATACTAATACCACAATGGGGATCTTCTGTCAGTTCTGATAAGCACACCAGCATGCATCCGTCATTCTCTTCTGCCCCTTCCTCTAAAGCCGGCACAATCATCTGTACTAAACAATCTTCCAATTCCCCTTCGGCCACGTCACAGTAACGCACACAATCTCCACTTCCGTAGATAGATGGCCAGCCGCCTGCAAACCAGTACGGGGTATTAGCATTCCCGCTATAGAACCAGTCTTCTGTTACTTGCTCGTAAAAGCCATTTTCACTTAATACCCAGTCGCCTTGCTCTAATAGCAAGTATGGGAAAAAGGTAAATGCTCCACCAACCAGACTGACCGGATCTTCTCCCAATTCATAGATCGCGTGCAAAAAGCCATAGCTCAACTGCGTAGAACTCGCAGTACTCAACATGTCATCCATATAATCGCCGCTCACTATATCCCCGATCGTAATCTCCGTACCGTCTAATTTCTTCACTATTACACATTCCAGGTATTCTTCCAGCACTTCATCTCCCTGGGACTGGGCATTCAATAAGCCCGCTCCTACTATTGTCAGCGGCAACTCATATACCACACCACCCAACTTACTATACGCCTCTTCGTAATCGTGAATACCCAACGGCTGTTTCCATGCTGCATATCTTTTTACGCTCTCTCCTTCTTCTTTCAATGGTTCAATCTCACAATACACTGTATCCTCCTTATAACCCAAAAACGACTCCGCTGTCAGCATCGGCAAACGCAATACGACAATTGTATCCGTCAGCGTAAACAAATCACCCACTTTATTGAATACTTCCCACGTACGATAAATAATCTCCGACGTATCACTGGCTTCATTGCAATGGATCACCTCTACCCAATCCGGCTGTGCTCTCACGGAATACGACGTAGAACTGCTTCGTGTATTCATCGTACTACAAGGATTAATCACTGTAGGTTCGTGATCTTCCGGTACCGGTACATATCCGCAATATGTCACCAACAAGCCCGTATCAATACGTGCCGTCGGAATATCCAGATCCGAAGCCTCGTGGATCGTCGTACCAAAGGCCGAGGTCAATATCGGTGATACCGTATCGTCAAGTATTAAGTTCGATTCACAACTACCATACCGGTTCGTAATTCTTACCGTCAATGTAGAGCCCAGGTAATCACAAACATCTACATTTTCCAGTATATAGTCAAAATCCGATAAATTCTCTCCACTCCATATTTCTGCACCCCATTCATTGAATACCTGTACCGTATATACATTCTCTCCATTACTGGTCGCAATGTCCCCTACCGTCACTTGTAACATACCCCCATCCAAAACAGCAGGGCTGATAAATGAACGGCAACTAAAAGGCCCGGGATCTATCTCCTCCACAACCTCAATAATAACAAGAGCCGTATCCGATGCATTGCCAGCAATATTGTCAATAACATAGGTCAAAGTATCATTCCCTACAAAACCCAAGTTAGGTGTATACATTATCGTCCCGTCGGGATTCACTGACGCCACCCCATTCGATGGAAGATCCAGGATCACTACGCTCGTACTGTCGATCGGGCCCGTATCATTATCCAATACCGCCACCTCTACAGGTTTGTTAACAGATGTACTCTCCATATCATCATTCGCTACCAAGGCTACACTCTCTATTAAAATTGGGATTATTGTCGTATCACAATTCCCTAAATCATCACATACTATTATACACGTTGTATCTGTGCCAATATAACCCATATCCGGCGTATACTCTATACAACCCGTCAAGCCGTCTACTACCGCACTACCGTTATCAGGATCACAAGACTCTACACTCGCTACCGAACCCGGCAAGCCCGTCGTATCCGCACAGATTACTACCGTGCTGTCTTGCGGTACCGTCACATCTTCTACCGTATCTTGTGGCGGATACACGATAATCGGTACAACCGTCGTATCGCAATTTCCTAAATCATCACATACTATTATACACGTTGTATCCGTGCCTATATAACCCATATCCGGCGTGTACTCGATACAGCCCGTCAAGCCGTCTACTGCTGCCGTGCCGTTTTCCGGATCACAAGACTCTACGCTCGATACCGTACCCGGTAAGCCCGTTGAATCCGCACAGATCACTACCGTGCTGTCTTGTGGAACCGTCACATCGTCCAGCGTATCCTGTGGAGGATATACGATAACCGGTACAATCGTCGTATCACAATTCCCTAAATCATCGCATACTATGATGCACGTCGTATCCGTACCTGTATAACCCATATTCGGTGTGTACTCAATACAACCCGTCAAGCCGTCTACTGCTGCCGTACCGTTTTCCGGATC
>NZ_JAJSLW010000046.1 GCF_021729145.1 Membranihabitans maritimus
AACAAACCTGTATCAATACGGGCCGTCGGAAGATCCAAATCACTGGCTTCAGTAATGGTAGTACCAAAGGCAGATGTCAACACAGGGGGAGGTGCAGCATTAAGGGTTATCTTACCTTGATTACATTCTCCTTTTTCATTTTTCAAGGAAAATATCAACTCAGTTCCGAGGTAATCACAGACATTTAGATTAATCAAATCATCTGAATTTTCTAACCTCCATGTATCACCTAATTGCCCCCCCCAGCTATTATATATAGAAACTTCCAATTCTGAAATAAAAATTGAAGCTGAGGTAATATTTGATGCTAAATCTTGCGCAGATACCTGAATATATCCATCTTTATTGATCCCCGGATTAATGTTGGAACAATTTGGTGAAGAATCGAATACTATTCCAGGACGAAAAGGAGATATAAATCTTGCCGAAACACCGGAAATTTTGGTTTCAACCAATTCCCCGTTCCGATTAATTTCATATACCCCTAGGCCAGTTGTTACCAGAATATTTTGATTCGATAACTCATAGACACCGCGATAACCACCTAATTCCTGAGGATTGTAAATTCCAATGGTATTTCCATTAGGATCTAATTCAATTATTCCTTCATCAGTACCTTCAAAATTAGCTATTAATACATTACCGGCATTAGGTCCATCTGGTATTTGATATAATTGTTCAGGAAAAGTATTTATAGATGTAAAATTAGATATAAAAGCCCCAGATGAATTATATCGATGTATTGCGTCACTGGTAATTCCCCCAACTAACCATTCTCCAGAATTGAGCCCCCCTCCACTTTGAACTATATTTATAATATCAAAGGGGCTATCAAGTCCCCCAGTTCCGTTACTTATAAAATTGCCCAAATAATTGCCTTCTGAATCAAACTCTGCAATAGCATCTGCATTATTTCCTCCACCAACTGTTACAAGCAAATTACCATTCGCTCTTAGAGCCATTCCCCTTACATTATCTAATAAAAAAGTATTGCCCCCTCCCTGTGGAGCAAATATCCCAAGATAATTACCATCAATATCATATTCCTGAACAACATCCTCTAATTGATCTGAAACCAAAATACTCGATCCGGAAGGACCAACTATTGCATGAATGGGTGTAGAAAGATTATTTGGATCAGAAGGAATGAAGTTTTCATTTACTAAATCACCAGTATTGGCATCAAAAGCCATTACCCTATCATTTGTACTTTCAGGAATAAGTAAAAGGGCATTTTCACTAACCACCCCAGCTTTAGTTACTTGATAAGACACAGCTGACCCGTTTGAAGGTGTTGCCAATGGAAAGTCAATACCTTCCATCTCATACAATACCTTTAAAGAATCAATATTCTCTGAGGATATATTTGGCTCACTGTTAGGCAAAATCTGACTTTTCCCTATTTCTGGAAAAGTTAAAAATGCCATAAAAAAATAAGTAAAACTCAATATTTGAAAAAACACTCCAGGGTAATCTTTTTGCATATTATTTTTTTAAAAAATCACAAAATATAAATTTATTAGCATTTATATCATTCCACTTTCACCATTCGTCTGGTAGCCGTATATTTATCCGTATCCAATTGATAATATAATACACCCGTAACCGGTAATTCCTGTGGTTTCACCTGTACTTCATTATAGCCCTTCTTGTATTCACCCTCAAATTCTTTCAACACCTTGCCCGTCACATCGTATATCGTCAATCGCGCATCCGTATCTTCCGGCAAGTCAAAACCAATCACCGTATACCCGTCAAACGGATTGGGTCGGTTTTGGTGTAACTTAAAGCCGTCTCCGATCTCACGGTTCCCTACTTCAAAATCATCCATCGGGGCCGGTCCTCTCGATACTACATCCGGTTCCGTACACTCCGCATCAACCTGGACTATTATCTCCTGAACATAGGTTATCCGGGAATCCTGGTCACACCAGTCGATAAATTCCCAGGTACGCTCTACCTTGTACATGCCACTCGCATCTAATATCCGACTCACTTTATCCGAATGTCCTATCGCCACAGCATTACACAACGCTCCTTCCAGTTGCGGTAACAAGGTCGCACTACCCGTCAGATTTGTCGATAAATTGTATACCATTTCTTCACTCAGTACACACAGGGCTTCTGTCTTCGTACCTACATCTTCTGGCAAGTCAAACATGCTCAATCTTACTTCACAGGCCGGCTCAACGTGGATTATTTGCTCTACTTCCCACTCAGGAGCTTTGTCACTACATCCACCCTGGATGAAGAATCTTCTCGTGATGGTTCCATAGCCGCAATCATCCAAATCAATCCACACATCCTGCTCACAAGTAGCTGTGCAGTTAACCGCTATCACACCGTTGTATGCGTGCTCCCGGATCGTATCCAAATAGCTCTCTTTCGTTACTTCGGTGATCCAGTCAATCGTTCCGTCGTGTAAAGTATCAGCTATCTTTTCTGTGATTGATTTCTCCTCACATACTACCGTGTTGTAGTAGAACTGAAGTACACTGTCAGAAAGTATATTTCCATCTATGTCTGTAGGCTGGCCTTGATTGTTAACCCAGGTTTTGATATAGCTACCAAACGCCGCATCCAATGCAGCATACGCCCCTGACGTATCTGAAATACTTCCGCCACCAGCATTGTAGACTGCCGCTTCTTCCACAACATCTTTGTAGAACAGGTTATACGCTTCACATGATATGGTAAGGTCTTCCAATTCTTTAGATACTTCCGCTTGTGATTT
>NZ_JAJSLW010000047.1 GCF_021729145.1 Membranihabitans maritimus
CTGGGCGGTGGCTGGAGTACGGATGTGCCGTTTAAATGCGAAGATGCCTGTGAGGCGGTGACGGTGGAATATTTAGCGGTAGATTACTGGTGCAATTGGTCGAAAGGCTGGTTGGAAGTAGAAGTAGAAGATAAGTCAAAAGGGGAAGTAGCCCGGGAATTAGCAGACTTATCGATTACATGTGAATCGTATAGTGCGAATTACGAAGGCATAGTGTTAGCGGCCCTGGAGGCGGGCAATAGTACTAATGATCCGCAGGCCTTTGCTTCATTGGATAGTATCTGGGGTAGCTATATTCCTACGTGGTTGGATAACCGGGGACGAGCCGTAGACGCGGAAGGAAACCTTTTATCTGAAGAGGAATTAACCTTTGGTTATACCAATATATATTGCGGAGAGAAATCAGAGATTATTAAGATTGCGGATACGTTGCACGACGGGACGATAGACTGGATTCAGCGAGTGGAGAAGATTGCTACGCTGGAGGAAGAATCAGCAAAAGGATACCACGGTGTAATTGGAATATTATGCAGTGGAGAAGTAGAGCAGGATGTATGGGTAGACCTGGATGAATGTAACCAGGGCGTGATTACCAGAAGGTTCCGAATCAGGAGTTGCAGTGAAAAAAGCCCGGTATTGGAATTGGAGCAAAAGATCTACATAGAAAGTGCGTGTGGATTGCGAAAAAGTATGTTCCATGTTCCGGAGAGTCTGGAAAAAGCAGGCGTGTGTGTGGCGAATCTGGAATACGACGGAAAGGGGAATGTGGTATTGCCGGCAGAGACGGGTAAGTTGACACTGCGTGAGAATTTGGAGGGTGTATTGTGTAATGGTATTACAGTACGGTACGAAGATGAAGTGTATAAAATTGCGGAAGTAAGTGATCAGTATAAAGTGGAGCGGCACTGGACGGTAGCGGACTGGTGTACGCATGAAGAAATGACCTTTGTACAGGTGATAAAGGTCAACGAAGATCCTCAGTGTGCGCCTGTTGTAGATACTTCGAATCAGGTTGAAGTATATTCGATTGCCGGAGCGATCTATACGGAAGCAGAAGAGATGCTGTCGAATGTATCTGTAACGGCTAAGGTATCCGAAGGAAGTCCTGTGACGACCCGTACAATAAGCGGAAGTTACAGTTTCAATATGCAGGAGGGTACGGAAGTAGATATTGTACCGTATAAGAATGACGGGCATGGAGAAGGATTAAGTACACTGGATGTTGTAGAGATATGGCAACATATAACGGGGGAGCAGGAATTGGAAAGCTGGACGTCACAGACGGCAGCGGATGTGGATAACAACGGGACGATAGACTTTAGGGATGTAATGGAGCTACGTCAACTGGTATTGCAGCCAGGGTCTAAATTGGCTAATTCACCGAGCTGGCGATTTGTACACCGGGAGACAGGACGAGAACATTACCGGATAGAAGACTTGTCCAGGGATATGGAACTCGACTTTATGGGCGTAAAAATAGGAGATGTAAATACAGGGTCGGATCCAAGTCGCCGACAAGAACGAAGTGGTTTGGGAGTTGTGACATTGCAAACGGGAGACCGCTACCTGGAAGCAGGTGGAAACTACCGGATAGCAGTAACATCGTCGAACTTCAGCGAAATCACAGGAGGACAGGTAAGTCTGGAGTATCTAAGTCAGTGGCTGGATATTCGAACGATTGAATCGGGTGCATTGGAGATTGGAGAAAATGGTCAGGTACAATCCCGTCCCGGATTATTGCATATGAACTGGATAAACGGACAGCCTCAAACCGTAGGTAAGGGAGAAGTGTTGTTTACAATGGAAGTTGAAGCGAAAGCGGGTGGCTGGTTACGGGATATGATACATATCGACAACAAAAGTATTCGATCAGAGGCATACGGTGCTGACCGGATCTTAAAAAATATTGGGTTACAGTTTACGAATGCTTCATGGGGCTATGCATTGTACCAGAATACCCCGAATCCGTTTGAGGGAGAGACGACGATTGGATTCCAGCTACCGAAGAAAGACCAGGTTGTACTCAATATTTACGATGTGACGGGACGGTTGATCAAAGTAGTAGAAGGTGAATATGAAAGCGGCCACCATAAAGTACGCTTACGATTAGATGAATTATCAACCGGGGGGGTAATGTATTACCAGTTCCGATCGGGTGATTACACAGAAACCAAACAGATGATTTTGATCAGATAAGAT
>NZ_JAJSLW010000048.1 GCF_021729145.1 Membranihabitans maritimus
GTTAAAGGATCTTCTTCGCATGGCTGCATCGCTTCCGGCTTCGGATAGGACGCATCTTCCGGATCCAATTCCAAAAATGGATCTATGCAGTACACTATGGTATCCAATGTGTTCCCAATTAAACAGCCATCAGGTTTTTCCAGATTGATTGTTGTTTCACAAGCTCCACCTCCGCATGCATCCAACAAAAAGGTCACTCGTGCGGTAATATCCTTTCCTACATGATTCTTGTACAAAATATTATTCGGAATTACAATTCCATTTCCATAGGTCAGTACGACTTCATAAAATTCAGGATTTTTCCTTGCCAGTCCGTTTTCAACCAACAACATATCCGGTGTCACTATTATCTCACAGTTCATATCAAACGAAAGGAATAAACTTCCGTAACAATTCACCGGTGGACAGGGTATTACATATTCGGGATCTGCATTGTCTTCATCACCCTGGGCATCACCGTCATTTATGTTGCCCGTTCCATCTCCATCTACATAATCATCCGCCGGGCTCTCTGACAACCCGCCCGCATCATTAAACTGATCCTGGTCAAACATCCCATCAATATCTTCGCGCTCCATCCCGGATGTATCCATCGCCATACTCACTTCTGCTCGATTGATCATTGCTTCCGGGTCGTATTCGTTCGTCACTGTCAACACCAACTGTACACTCGTATTTTCACCTGCATACAAGGTATCTTCCAACACCGTAGTCACGGTATTATTTGTATTCTGCCACCCCGGATTCAAAAATCCGTTGAAGCTATACCCTGCATTTATATAATCTGATATCTCTATATTTGTTGCCGCTATGCTTCCCTGGTTGTATATATCTATCGTAAAGGTAATATCGTCTCCTACTTTTCCAACCGTCGCATTCGTAGTTTTCCGTAGAGCCAAATCAAATACTTCCACATGGGCGGGATCATGATCGTCTTCACTCCCTATTCCGTCTCTCGTAATACTTTCGATATCATCATCACCTGTCAAACCGGGATAAATTGCTCGCTCTTCCGGACTGTCGCTATCCGGACGACTGTCGATATCCATCCCGGCGATATCCATACCCCCCATCCAGGCATTTGCAATTTCTGAGTAATTCACCCAACTACGATCTGTCGGCACACTAATTTGCTCCAAAGTCAAATAGATACTTGTATGCATCGTATCCCCTACCGCAAATGGACCCGTAATCACGGCCGTTGTATCTGTCTGCCAATTTAAAGCTGCATTCTCCGGAATATTCGGATCAAAGGTATAGCCTTCCGGAATATAATCCCGAACTCTTATACTATCGACTGTAACCCCTTCTTGACTCACTGCAATTAAATCAAATTTGATCAAGTCTCCATAGGCCACAGGAAATGTGGTTTCTATACTGTCTACTTGTTTGTATAAAGCCAAATCCAGAAAGCGTACACCCGCTACATCGTGGTCATCTTCACTGCCAACGTCTTCTCTACCTGTACTGGATATATCATCATCCCCTTCACTTTCCAGACTCACACTGCGCTCTTCCTCACTGTCACTGCC
The DNA here is from genome assembly GCF_021729145.1 of Membranihabitans maritimus. Lineage (GTDB taxonomy): Bacteria > Bacteroidota > Bacteroidia > Chitinophagales > Saprospiraceae > Membranihabitans > Membranihabitans maritimus. The sequence goes on from NZ_JAJSLW010000048.1 coordinate 1,533, forward strand.
CGGCTCACTGTCCATGTCATCGCCACCGATCTCCACACCTGTCGTGTCATATACCTCGGTGATCTCCGCATAGTTCCACCAACTCGCTTCCATCGGTACTATTACATTCTCCAGGGTCGTGTACAGGCACACCGTATCCGATTCACCAAATTCCAATCTTCCCTCCTGTGTAATGGTCAAATCGCTACCCCAGCCTTCTGCTACATTATTCGCATCCATCCAATCAAAACCATACCCTTCCGGTAAATAATCCTCAATTACTACACTATCACTCGGAACGTTTCCTTGATTCACTACAATGATATCAAACTTTACCTGGCTGCCAAACATCTCCGGGAAGATCGACATACTCGTATCAACCTGCTTGTACAATGCCAGATCCACTACCCGTACCCGGGCCACATCGTGATCATCTTCATCATATTCGGCTGCATC
>NZ_JAJSLW010000049.1 GCF_021729145.1 Membranihabitans maritimus
GATGCAGCCGAATATGATGAAGATGATCACGATGTGGCCCGGGTACGGGTAGTGGATCTGGCATTGTACAAGCAGGTCGATTCAACGATGACCCTGCTGCCAGAAATGTTTGGAAGTACGATAAAATTCAATATTATCCTGACAAATCAGGGTAATGTATCGAGTGACAGCATTCGTATCGAAGATTACTTGCCTACAGGTTATAGTTTCGATCCGTCGGATCCTCGGAATGTGGCTGAGGGATGGCAATCGAACCTGACTGTCATGCAGGAGGGAAGATTGGAATTTGGTGAATCGGATACGGTGTGCCTGTATACGACCCTGGAGAATGTGGCAGTACCGATGGAAGCGAGTTGGTGGAACTATGCGGAGATCACCGAGGTATATGACACGGCGGGTGTGGAGATCGGTGGCGATGACATGGACAGTGAGCCGGGCAGTGACAGTGAGGAAGAGCGTACGGTAGGCCTGGGAGATCCCGGGGATGACGATATAGAGAGTACAGGACGGGATGATGAAGGTAGTGACGATGACCACGATGTAGCGGGGGTGCAATTCCTGGATTTAGCACTTTACAAGCAGGTGGATAGTGTGGAGACACCTTTCCCCGTTGCGTATGGGGATTTAATTAAATTTGATATATATGTAGTCAACCAGGAAGGTGTGATGGTGGATAGTATAGAGGTCAGGGATTATGTGCCCGAAGGCTATACCTTTGACCCGAATATCCCGGAAAATGTGATGAATGGTTGGCAGCCTGACAGTACGACCGTAGTACCCGGTCCGTTTGCGGTAGGGGATACGATGCATACAAGTATCTATTTGACTTTGGAGCAAATTAGTGTACCAACGGATCGCAGCTGGGTGAATTATTCGGAGATCACGCGCGCCTGGATGGGGGGTATGGATATCGCCGGGATGGATATCGATAGTGAGCCGGATAGTGACAGTCCGGAAGAGCGAGCAATTTATCCCGGTTTGACAGGTGATGATGATATCGAAAGTATTACGAGAGACGGAATAGGGAGTGAAGACGATCATGATCCCGCCCATGTGGAAGTATTTGATTTGGCTCTACGTAAGACAACTAATGCACAAGTGGGAGCACCTGGAGACCAGATCGCCTTCCGAATAGATGTATTCAATCAGGGAAGTGTGGCTGCTACTAACATTGACGTATCGGATTATGTCAACACGGGGTATGATTTCGTTGCCGCATTAAATCCAGAATGGACCGCATCAGGCCTTACAGTCACCCATACCATAACGGATACGTTGTATCCCGGTGAAAGTACGAATGTTAATATAATATTAGTGGTGAATAATAATTATGATCCTGCGGGGATGATTAATCGAGCGGAAGTAAGTATGGCTGCGGATACATCCGGGATGGAGCGCGAAGATATTGACGGGATGTTTGACCAGGATCCGGAAAATGACGCGGGTGGGTTGTCAGAGAGCCCGGCGGATGATTATGTAGATGGAGATGGAACGGGCAATGTGGACGACGGTGATCCTGACGGTGACGAGGATAACGAAGATCCTGCTTATGTAATACCCTGTCCACCGGTGAATTGTCACGGATCCATTTCAATGGGCTTTACGACCGAATGTGAGATCGAAGTAACCCCGGATATGCTATTAATAGAAAACAGGTTGGCGCTTAAGAATCCGGAATTTTACCGGGTTGAGTTGACTTATGCCAATGGTATTATTATCCCGGACAATATTTTGCGAAAAAATCATGTAGGAAAGGATATTACCGCACGAGTGACCTTTTTGTTGGATGCGTGTGGAGGTGGTACCTGTGAAGCTACTATATTGTTAGACAAGCCGGATGGTTGTATTATACAAAATACGTTAGATACCATAGTGTACTGCATAGATCCGTTTTTGGAATTGGATCCGGAAGATGCGTCCTATCCGAAGCCGGAAGCGATGCAGCCATGCGAAGAAGATCCTTTAAC
>NZ_JAJSLW010000004.1 GCF_021729145.1 Membranihabitans maritimus
CCTACCCTCATCAATTGTGCAGCCACAATGCTGCTTATCAACTATTCATAATCTGCATCGTTTCGTGACACTCAATAACCTGGGTTTTGCGAAAGGCTAGAATTAATGTTTATTTCTCTTTGAGGAATAGGTAGAAGTAACTCATGGTTTTCAACCGAAAAACCCAAATTATTCTTTTCAAAGTAATCGTTCATGACTTTTTCTAATTGGTTAGTTCGTTTTAAATCAAACCATCGATGTCCTTCTAAAAAAAACTCCACTCTCCTTTCCTTTAAAATCATTTCTGAAAGATTGATATTATTTGCATCATTAAATCCCTCTAACCCTGCTCTCTTTCTAACTTGATTAAGGTATTCCATCGATTCATCAATTCTTCCTAATTTATCCAATACCTCCGCATACATTAAAATAACATCAGCGTATCGCAATGATGTAAAGTTAATACCACCATCTCCGATTATTCCAGATGAAAAGTCTACAAATTTCACCCCATATAAACTTTTCTCGTAAGTACCATCAATTAATAGGACAGAATCATTAATTGACTTCCTCCTCCTATCACCGGTTTCGTAAATTTCAAACATATCTTCAGTAGGGACAATTGCACCGCCCCCTACCATGTTTCCAGGGAATATTGCCATATTAAATATAGCAGGTGTGAAAGTGGTTGAAAAATTATTGCCTTCTCCTAAATTTCCCGAGAGATATGGTATTTCAAAAATAGACTCTTCATTATTTTCATTTCCATTTGTGAAATTTGAAAAGTAATCTTCCTGCAATGAATACGTTCCTGATAAAATAACTTCATTAAGAAGTTTTTCCGACTCAGAATACTCTTCAATCGTCAAATAGACTTTCGCCAATAACGTACAAGCAGCATTTTTTGAAGCTCTTACCTTATTATTTCCATTAAGAAGTAATTCTTTAGCCTTAACTAAATCATCGGTTATTAGTTGATAAACTTCATCAATAGGTTTTCGATTCATATTAAATTCAAAAATTTCATCTGGGCTCCTAAACGATCGTCCAACAATAGGTAAATCTCCAAAAAATTGAACGAGTAAAAAATAGTTATACGCCCTCAAAAAAAGTGCCTCCCCCTTGAATTTATTTTTGTCATTTTCTGAAATATTTGAATCGCTAACTCTCGATAGAATATTATTACATCTCGATATAGTAGTAAAACAGTTTGTCCAAATTCCTTCAATAATTTCATTTGAAAAAGTAAAACTATATTCGTCGCATTCTCTTTGTGAAATTGATGGCCCTGTCCATTGAATCATCGCATTATCTGTAGTTAGTTCAGATAAGTGGAGAATTCCTCCATTATGCAACGATTGCAATCCTGAATAACAGCCTATAATTGCAGCTTCAAAATCTCCTGAATTTTCATAAAAAATTCCCTCATTTATTTCAGATTCGGGATTTATCTCCAAAAAATCGTTACATGACAAGAGAAAAAAACTTAAAAAAGTACTGAGTAATAATCTCATAATAATTTATTATTTATAATGAAAGATTCATACCAAAAGTTATCGTTCTCGACAACGGGTAGGACAAATAATCTAATCCTGTACTTACTACATTATTTCCCGCTGTACTTGATTCAGGATTGAACCCGGGGTAATCACTAAAAGTAAATGGATTTGATAAATTCAGAAAAAGTGAAAGACCGTTAACATTCCAATTATGTGTTATGTGGTCCTCTAATTTATATGAAAAATTTATATTCTTTATCCGTACAAAGGAAGCATCAAATAGGAAATGTGTCGAATTGCCTCCTGTAGCTCCGAAAGCATAGTTATTTCTAATAGCTCTTGGTATTACCCCCTCTCCAGGCTCTGAAACTGACTTCCATCGATTATCTGAAATCTTTAATTGATTTTGAACACCTGCTGAATTCATAATCAGAGATCCAGCTTGGAAATATGAATGACCTCCATGCGAACCAAATATCGAAATTGAAAGTCCAAAATTATGATAATTGAACTTACTTTCTAATCCCCATGTATAGTCCGGCCAAGGACTTCCAACATATGTTCTGTCTCCTTGATCAATTTTCCCATCATTATTCACATCTTCAAATTTAAGATCACCCGGTTGTGTCAACGGATGTTGGACAGCAGATTCTTGAATTTCTGATTCATCCTGAAAAATGCCAAGTTTTTTTAATAAATAAAAGCTGGAAATTGGGTAACCAACCTCTGTTATTTGAAAGCTTGAGTTTGAAATTCTACTATTACTGGTAGATAATTTTAACACCTTATTTTTATTAGCACTAAAAGTAAGTGTATTGTTCCATTGGAAGTTTGTCTTATCAATGACTAAAAGATCTAACCCCAATTCTAATCCTTTATTTTCAATGTCTCCTATATTTTGTATTGCATTTTGAAAGCCTGATGCTGAAGGTAATTGAACGGCCAGTAACAGATTCGTTTTATAGTCTCTATATAAATCCAGAATCATTGAAATTCGATTCTTCAAAATACCAAATTCTAACCCTAAATTCATTTGTCGAGAAACCTCCCAAGTTAAGTTATCATTACTAAGACTGCTTGGAACTAAACCAGAATTGATACTACCATTGGAAACATAATTTACATTTGTTAACCTTCCTATATGCTCATAATTTCCTATTTGGTTATTTCCCGACACACCATAACTTAGTCTTAGTTTTAGCTTTGATATGATATCAATTTCTTCAAAAAAAGATTCTTCAGAAATATTGTAACCTATCGAAAATGAGGGGAATGTTCCCCACTTGTTGTTAGCTCCAAATCTAGAACTACCATCTCTTCTCAATGTAGCAGTAAATAAATATTTACTATCATATGAATAGTTTAACCTAGAAATAAATGACAATAGACTCCATTCGCTAATAGTATAGCTTCCAGAATTAACAATTCCAGCAGATATATAAGGGACATACTCAGTCGCAAATTCTCCAGCTCCAGCTGACAACACATCGTATTTATTTTTTTGGATACTAAAGCCCACAATTGCATCTATAAAATGTCTCTCATCATATACTTTATTATAGGTTAAAGTGTTTTCATTTAACCAATTCACACTTTCACTTTTAGTAGTACCAGCATTTGCGGGATAATCTAATGTAGTTCCTCTTGGAACAGCAGATGATCTCCAAAGCTTTATAGTTTTAGCTCTAGAGTTAATGCCAATACTGCTTTTAAATTGTAGATTTTCGGATAACTGAATTTTCAAATTATTATTGGTAATGATATCAAAGTTCTTTCTTCGATCAGAAAATCCATCTATGACAGCTAAAGGATTTGCTAACCACCCTAATCCATCAGAGACATCACTCACATTGAAGTAGTAATTTCCCTCATCATCATAAATAGGAATTGTTGGGCTAGCAGCTAGTGCCATAGCAACAACGCCTCCAAATGCATAGTGTCCCTCCGCATTTGCAAATCTTCCACTACCTATTGAGCCAAGTGTAGAAGAGCCTAAACTTAACCAATCACTTAATTTAGTATCTAAATTAATTCGAAGATTATATCGATTATAATTGGAAGATTTAATAATACCATCTTGCGAAAATAAACCTGTAGATATAAAATATTTTGTTTTTTCAGTACCTCCTCTAGCAGATACTTGCAATTCTTTTACTGGTGCCCTCCGAAAAATCACATCTTGCCAATCTGTATTAATATCAATTGATTCTGGATTTCTAAACTCTGGTCTCACCTTAGTAGCTCCAGACCGTACTTCATTCGGATCATTTTTTGAGCCACCAGCAAACTCCCAAGCATTGTCTCGACCATCTGCCACAAATTCAGCATATTCTTGTGCATTCATCATCTCCATTTTACTACTTACTTCTTGGACTCCATATGAAGCATTCACAGTAATGCTTGATTCATTATACCTTCCTCTTTTTGTAGTAATTAAAACCACACCGTTTGCACCTCTAGAACCATATATTGCTGTGGCAGAAGCATCTTTTAAAATCTCTATTGATTCAATATCAGCTGGATTCAATAGAGATAGCGGGTTAATTCTACTACTAGAATTACTAGCTATACCGGAAGATGAAAAGTTGCTTGAACCATAGGAACTCAAATCCGAACTTTCATTCTCATAACTAACAGGAAATCCATCAACAACATATAATGGTTGATTTCCACCCGTAATTGAACTAATACCTCGAATAATTATATTTACATTTCCACCACCAGGAGAACCTGAAGTTTGATTTATCTGGACACCAGGTACTTTGCCTTGAATCATTTGATCAAAGCTAGCTGTTGAAGGTTCATTTAATTCACTTGCACCAATACTACTCACCGCCCCTGTCAAATCACTTCTCTTCTGAGTTCCATACCCCACTACCACCACTTCATCCAATGTCTGCGAATCTTCCAGTAATGTAATTGTTAAATCCGTATCATCAGATATTTCAACTTCCTGTGTTTGATATCCAATATAAGAAAACACCAGAATATTTCCTTCCTCCAAATCTTCAACGGTAAAATTACCGTCAAAATCCGTAGCGGTTCCTTTGTTTGTTCCTTTTACCTGTACATTCACACCGATTAAAGGCTCGCCTTCAGAGTCCATTACTGTGCCCGAAGCATCTAAAAGTGGTACTTCTACTTTTATCGAAGGAGTTTCATCCATTGTCAATTTTATTGATTCTTCATTTATTTTGCTCAATATTATACTATTTTCATCCGAAAAAGTATAGTCAAACCCTCGATCCTGAAGACTCAGATTCAACAATTGATCAACGGGCACTTTCCCTTTTTTCAGTTCCACTTTAGGTAATCCTTCAAATAAATCTGCGCGATATATAAAAGTATTATCCGTCTGCTTTTTGATCATGTCAAAGATCTCCTCGATTGATAGGGAAGTATCAGAATTGACAGTGATCATTGAATTTTGAGAAATTCCCACAATGGGTAATAAAGCTAAAGCTAATAATTCCGGCAAAAGCCATTTTCTCGAACTCCAAACCTCCATTTTCCGGTGTATTATCCGGAAGAGTAAATAAGTAAACCTATTTTCCATATCTTCGTATTTATTAATTTGATTAATACTCAATTTTCAGGGTAATACTTTGCATGGTTAGAGATCAAAGTGTTACCTTTTTTCCTATTTTCTACACTTTTGCAACTTATACTTCTTCCACCTCCAACCCTCACCATCGGGGGACATCAACCTGTCTTCGATAAAAACTTTATCTATCAACATCTAATACATTTTTGATCTTTCAGTTCTTACTTGCTGCTCGTAAATTTCCCCCGCTGGCGGAGGTACCCAAAGGGCGGGGGTAGATCTTTTTGCAAACAAAAGTATTCTTTTTACCCCGATCTACTTCAAGACCACAGTCTTACCATTTATCTCATAATCGATACCATTCGAACCGGATATAATCGACAATATATTATCTATTTGCTGCCTTTTATTAAACACTCCGGTAAACCGTACTTTCTCTATTTCCTTATTCTCAAATTCTATTTCCACATCATACCACCGAGACAACACTTTCATAATCTCTCCCAACGTCTCTTTTTCAAACCCGAAATCCCCTTTTCTCCAGGCAATTTCATTATACACATCAATGGATTGTACGTTAATGCCTGAATTCCCTTTGCGAATAATCGCCTGATCGTTGGGTTTCAGAAGCTGTTTTTGTCCCTCATATCGCAGTTCGATACTCCCCTCTACCAGGGTGCTGTAAATCTCTTCTTCATCTGCATACGCTTTCACATTGAATTGTGTACCCAATACAGTGATCTCCTGGTCTTTTGAAATCACTTCAAATGAAGCTCCTTTGTGATTTTCGGCGTGGGTTACATCAAAATAAGCTTCCCCATACAGCAACTCCACTTTCCGGGTATTTCCTTTTACAAATGTCACAGGGTACCGGATCCTCGAATCCGAATTCAACCAAACCTTCGTTCCATCTGATAACTGGAGAAAAAATTCCCCACCCCTCGGAATCGTCAATGTGTTGTATTTCACTTCCCCTTCTGCATTTATTCCTCCTCCAATACCCTTGAGATAGACCAATTCTTCCCCATTACTGCTCAGGTTTTCACGGTTAAGTGCATTACCCTTTTCCAACGTAACGTCAGAACCGTCTTCTAAGGTCAAAATCGCCTTATTACTTCCGATCTCGATATTGGATTCAATACCCAGTTCGGAATCGGCCATATTTCCGGATTCCTCATCATTCGAATAATTGTTCAGGAAAACAAACAAAGCTATTAACAATAATGCAGACGCTGCCACACCAAACTTCCAATACTTCTTGCGACTTTTTCCTCTTCTTACACCCCGTTGTTTTACTGTAGACAGCATGGTCAATCCTAGTCTTTTCTCTATCCTGATCCAGGCTGATTCTTTGTCAATACTCCCTGGATCACGACGGTAGTTCTCTTTGACTTTTTTGAAATACACCCTGTGTCGCTGTGATTCATCATACCACTTGTCGAATAAGATCGATTCCTCCTTAGACAAGGTTCCCTTAATTTTTTTTATAATTAATGCAAACTCCACAGAGATATATTCTTTATTACTATGACAACTCAAAATGTAAAAAGGGTGACAATGGATGGAATTTTTTTTTAAAAATCGATAATTTGTCCGTCTCTTAACAAAACATACGTGGCGGATCCTTTTTTGCGATCTCTTCCCTAACCCACGAAACTCTGTCGTGTAATCCATGGCACAGTCCGGGTGGTCGTGCAGTCACCTAATAAAGTAAAAAACAAGTTAGCACCAACTTGGAAAAACACTACCAGAGAATAGTAGCTTGATACAGTAAAGTTTAAAGGTTTGGAAAACCTGTCTCAGCCGGTAGGTAGACTTCAATAAAACACCAAGATAATCAAGTATTGAATTGATTTCGAGTAAATAAATATTTCCAAAGTTTGTCAAGCCTTATCTCTAATGAATTTTGAAACAAAGTAGTAGATGAAACCCGGGATATAGAAGTACCTCTGAGGTTAACTTCTAAAATCTAACAGCAATTACTGACAAAGAATGAATGAGTCCATTTTCTTAGTGGTTATTTTAACTGCTTGTGACTTTCTGAAGTAATTTTAATTTCAAAAACAATCTAAAAATCCCAAAACCAACACCGTGATCAACGATTCATTGATCTTAGCTTTGGCACGCTTTAGCTGGGTCTTGACTGTATTCACCGAAATGGCCAACTCCTCTGCAATCTCTTTATATTGGTAGTTTTTGAGGTATTTGAGCCGGAAGATTACCTGCATTTTATCAGGTAAAGTATCGACGATCTGTAGCACGGCGTTGTACATCTCCTCTTCCCTACTGACAAAAATTTGGTCTATTCCATATTCAATTTCTACAACCAAATCCGGATCTAACATACCACCTTCATCGGTAAGTTTTAGGGATTTTAGAAAATTAAGGCATCTATTTCTTACCATGCGGTAAACATAACTTTTTAGCGAAGTAGTAACACGGATTCTATCGGCATTTTCCCAAATGTATATGAATACCTCCTGCACTGTATCTTCACTGTAAGCTTTGTCATATAGATACTGATAGGCATATCGAACCAACTCTTCATAGAATTCGTCATAAAACGCTTTAAAGATTCTATGATCCTTTTTCCGTATACCCTTGATTATGATATTAGTTTCCAAATCCTGTCTTCTTAACCGGGAATGTAAAATTGTAAATTATTTACAATAAAACCAAATATTTAATCTTATTGACAAGCTTTCAACACACTTTACAAGCAGTACACAGACAACAATAGCATATTGTTTTAAAAAATAGCGCAAAAAAAAACTCCTGCCCCAATAGAGAAACGGGAGCAGGAGTTAACAACTTCTAATTTTTTCCTTCTATTTTACCACGGTTTTCCCGTTCCTTGCAACAACCACATTCGGGAATAGTGATGGTCTTTGCTCTGACCTACAGGCACAAAGCCCGTTGCTTCTAATTTCTCAATGGCCGATTCGTAATTAACCAGGTAATTGGGATCTAAGTTAGGGGTCGGGTATATGTAACGGATGGGTATTGCATCTCCAAATTGTGTGATTTCACCTGTTTCCAATTCAGGGAAGCCAGTCCTTCGCCAATCAAACCAGGATTCGGGTTGCAACCATCCGGCAATCCATTTTTGTTCCATTACTCTTTCCAATTTATCTTCTGCCAATGACAGGTCAACATTTTCACTAGCATAATAATTATCGAAATTGAAACCAATTGCATCGCGGAATACCTTCCAGTCTTCCATGGATGCTTCTATACCCTCCCGATAATATGTTTCTGCATCGCCGGAGATTCCCATATCACCTTTAAGCACAGCTTCTGCCAATAAAAAGTTCACTTCACTGTAGGTGATCAACTTAACATCCACCAATTCCTCTTTATTTAAGCGATAGCGATCGTGCAAAAATGAAATATGCGGATTTTTCTCCGGATCAAAGAATTCTTCGTCTTCACCAATATTATAGTTAATAGCCTCGATAGAAGGTAATCCTATCGGCAAACCAACGTAAATAGAAGTATCTAAACCTTCTCCATCCGGTGGCATTAATGTTACTGTATATTGTTCACCATAAATATTTGTGACCACCGTGTCCCTGATTGTATTCACGTTGGAATCCCACTTTTTGAGTGCCGGGGAAACCCATCTTTCCAACCTAGGATCATTTATATTCCTGAGAGTTTCAATTAAAGTCAGGGATGCTTTTACAGAAAAATTAGGATTTGCAGAACGCAAAGATCCGCCCGGTGCAGAATTGTCTTCCGTAGTCCCTACATATTCCATTACTGCATTGTCATCATTACTTTCAAAAGTATGGGCACTGGCAGATTGAAATTCAGAGGCTAGATCAATTTCCGAAACTTCCGACTTTTTATTATACAATCTCATCGCATATCTCATCCGCAATGAATTAGCAAATTTTCTCCATTGGTCAACGTTACCTCCATAGTAAATATCCGATGAAGCATTTATAGGATAATCCGCCGTTTGAGAATCTGACAAAATCTGATCAGCTTCCCTGAGGTCATTTAAAATGCCAATATATACAGATTTCTGATCGTCATACGATGGGAAAAAAACATCATTTGATGCCTCCAGGCTCTGAGAATATGGAATATCTCCATAGAGATCGGTTAACAAACCAAATACCAGTGACTTCATCACCAGGGCCACCCCCTGAAATGAAGGATTGTTTTCCTCAACTGCATTATCATAAATAATCTGGTTATTTCTCAAAACATTATAATAACCGGACCAGGATTCATTATCCCAACCGTAAAAATTGGGACCGGTACTATTGAATTCAGTCCCTCGCTGCGTATATTGCATCGCTCCACTAATATTGTAGTCATACCTTCCCTGACTTTCGTATAACTTGGCAGTTTCTGACAGTACATATGTCAGGATAAAATTAGAAGATACTTCTTCAGGGTTATTCGGACTGGTGTTGATTTCTTCAAAATCCTCACAAGCACTTGTCAAAAGTAAAATCGGGATTAATATATAATATAATAACTTCATGATTTTCAGATTAAAATTCAATATTTAATTTCGCTCCAATCGAACGGGTCCAGGGAACGATATTGTAGTATTCGTATCCTTGTACCCACTGACTTCCATTGACTTTATAAGCCCGCTCCGGATCAATATCAATCCCGGCAGCTACCCATTGCAATACATTATTACCTACCAGGGATATTGACAAATTCTGTAGTTTAATCTTCTCAATTAATGAACGGTCAAACTTGTATGATAATGATATCTCCCTAAGCTTGACATAGGTAGCATCGTAAATATTCCTGGAAGGAAATTCCCGCACTGCATACCTATGGGCTTCGTACGGATTCAACCATTTAGTACCTTCACCCCCGAAATTCTCAACATATACAATATTCCCATTGGCATCCGTCTCTTGTCGAACACCCGGATTGAAACTGGCATCATGACCACCGGGATTGTTTTCAGGCCACTCGAATCCACCGTATTCCGCATTTCTTCCCCCGACCCAATTTCCAAAGAAATAATCCGGATTTTCCAAAATTTGTTCTTCTATACTTCGATTTTGATCATAGGACACACCAGAAAGGGATGCTTCGGTTTGCCCGTTATTGGCCATAAACATCAATGATTCAGAATAAAATTCTCCGCCTTGTCGCCACTCTATATTAGCGTAAAGTGAGAAATTCTTAAAAGAAATTGAAGGCTGAACTCCCAATATAAAGTCGTGGTTATAATTTCCTATTTTCACTAAATTATTGACATCATTATCTCTTTGGTATCTCCCGGAACCTGTCAATAATGGATAGCCAAAATATTCTGAATTGGGATCTTTGACTGTAAGCATTGGGCGCTCATAAATATCCCCCAGTGTTCCACCAACATAAGTACGGAATTCTGTTCCCTGGACAGAACCAAAATTAAAATATTCTATCCCTTCCGCCAGCTCCTTGATTTTTGTTCGGTTCCTCGTCAAAGTAAAATTCATATCCCATTTGAAATCTTCAGTTTGAACTGGCGTAGTCTTCAGAGCTAATTCAAACCCCGTACTTTCAATTAAACCCGCGTTGATCAATTTACTGGTAGCACCGGATTCAACCGGCAAACTAATATTAAGAACCTGGTTTTCATTTTGCACTTGATACACCGTAGCTTCTATCCCCAACCTGCTGTTAAACATTCTCAAGTCAAATCCAACTTCATTTGATGTGGAGATTTCCGGTTTAAGATTAGCATTTCTCAGTGTCCCTCCCATAAACATCCTTTTGGTTTCACCCCAATCTGTCGCTACTGAAAAATACTGTGCCAGGCTGTAAGGGCTCACGTCATTACCTACCTGAGCTATACCTCCTCTCAATTTCAACATGGTTATCCAGTTGGGCATTGCAACCATCTCTGAAAGCAGGACACTTAATGAAGCCGACGGGTAGAAGAAAGAATTATTATCTACAGGCAAAGTACTGGACCAATCATTCCTGGCCGTAAGTTCCAGATAAACAACATCCCTGAAACCCAAAGAAGCACTTCCATAAACACCATATATATATTTTCTGTAAATTCTGCTATCGTATTGAACGGTACCCGGGACCCCATTGGAAATCGAATATAACTGAGGCACCACCAATTCATTTGCATTGTTTTCTATGTCCCTGCTATATTGCTCCAGGCGATTAAATCCTGTAAATGCATTAAAACTAAAGTCATCATTAAATCGCTTGTCATAGGATAAGATAAAATCCATGTTATCTTCCTTGCGATACATATTGACAATATTATACCCACCATTGAAATAGTCATACGTACTAAATGCTTTCTTGGCCTCATTCTCCTGGGTATATCCGTCCCTTGTATATCGGGCCATAATGCTTAATTCGTCCGTAAGACTATAGTCTACCTGAAATTTTGCCACATTTCGATCCCTTTTAAATCCGATCGTGTTTTCGTACGCCAAAAACCAGGGATTATTTTGTTTGAATTTATATTTCAATTGCTGGAGACCTTCTTGTCCAGGTTCCCAATAATCTCTAAGATCCATGACATTTATATTTGAACCCCACTCGTATAGACTACGAACCGGAGAGTTCCTTCCTCCATCAATATTGGGTCTGCTATCAGATCCCGAACCGGTAATATTCACATTTGCCGTGATCGACAATTTATCGTTCACTCTATATTGTGAATTTAAATTGAATGTTGTCCTTCGAAAATCAGTATTAGGAACCACACCTGTATTATTAGCATTCCCTAATGAAAGCCGGAAATTCCCTTTGTCATAGTTTCCATTGATAGCTACATTGTTGGTAAAGGATGATCCGGTTTGGAAAAAATCTTCAAATCGGTTGGGGTATGAAACCAATGGCACAGCTTGTCCATCACTATTCCATTGTACCCAATTCTCTCCCGCATCCAAAGCCGGGCCCCAGTTTTCATTTTGACTCTCTTCCAAGACATGGGTTCCGGTCTTACCAGATGCAAATTTATTCTGCACATCCACATAATTGAAAGGCTGGTCAAAAATGTATGAAGTGTTATAGGAAACTCCAAGTCCTTTCTCCCGGTTAGCCCCGGATTTAGTAGTAATCAAGACTACCCCATTTCCTGCGCGGGATCCATATAAAGCGGCTGCACTTGCACCTTTTAGTATTGAAATGTCAGCGATATCACTTTGATTAATATCTGATATGGGATTCCCCATATCCGCACCATTGTAGATATTATTCAAGGAATTATCTACCGGAACACCGTCGATTACGAAAAGCGGTTGATTGTCATTATTCAATGAAGTAGCTCCGCGAATGACTACATTCATGGAAGACCCCATCATACCATCCATTTGGGAAATTTGGACACCAGACACTTTACCGGATAAAACACTTAAAAAATTGCCTTGTGTAGTCTCATTTACCTGACTTCCATCCACACTCCCTACAGAATATCCAAGAGATCTTTCCTCTCTTTTTATACCTAAAGCAGTAACTACCACTTCATCCAGGGTTTTGGAATCTCTAATTAAAACTACATTACCGACACCCTTTTCTTCCAGCGAAATTTCCTGTGTCTGGTATCCTATATATGAAAAAACAATTATCGCATCTTCTTCTACCTGCTCCAAAGTAAACTCGCCATCAAAATCCGTTGAAGTACCCTTTCCAGTACCCTTGACCAGTACATTCACCCCAATGAGCTTCTCTCCTTCTTCATCTGTAACTACGCCTGAAATATTAATTAACTCTTCTTCAGTCACTTCAGAAGCAAAATCATGATCAATTCCTCCTATCACTTGCTTCTGATCTTTTTCAACCACCGGAATTACTACATAATTTTGGGCATCAATTTTCTTAAACCCCAGCTGAATTGGTGATAACACCTGATTTAAAGCATGTTCTATATTGTTATAGCTATCAATCTCACCGGAAAGCAATTTATCATATAGCAATTCCGACTGAACTAATATATGTACTCCAAATTGCTTTTCAAGTTTCTGCAAAATTGTAGCCAAAGGAACCTTTGTTTCCTTTTGTTGACTCCAGGATGGCTCAGTATTGACATAAGCTATCCCTTCCTGACTGTATAGACTCGCAATAGAAATTGCCAGCCAAGTCAGTATTCCTAAAAAATACCTACTCTTCATTATTGATTTATATTTATTAATTAAAATACCATATATTCTCAGATTTTCTTTCCGGTTGAAGCCCTAATGCAACCGCGATCATTTTGACAGCAGTTTCACTATTATTTAAGTCCACAGTTCCAGTTAATTCCCTGTCAGAATATTCCTCCGGGATATGCAGTTTTATCGAATAATTATGGTCAAACCATCGCACCAATTCCCGGACTGAACGATTGACCAAAGAAAGCTTTTTAGAGGTCCAGGAATTATAGCCAACTGCATCTATTTCTTCTACTGCAAAGGAATGATCCAATTTATTAAACACTACCTTTTCCCCGGGACGCATGATATAAGAATCATCTTCACTTGTTTTTCCGCGCAACATAACCTTCCCTTCTTCCAGGACGACAGTGGTCCAAATGCTATCATTACTTACACTAAAAACAGTACCCAAAACCTCAACTGCCAGATCTGGAGTTTCAATCACAAATTTCTTTAATCCGGATTGCCCTTTTACTTTTTTAACTGTAAAATGTGCTTCACCGTCCAGGCTAAGATTCCTTCGATCTGCGTTTGACGAAAATTGCATTTTTGTATTGCCATTCATCACCACCATGGACGAATCAGGTAAAGCGATACTTTTTATTTGTCCGGGTGCTGTACTTTCGGCCAGTTGTACATTTTCAGCATCTGAAGATGTAAAATCATTCAAGAAATACAACCCCACGAACAAAAGGATTGCAGCAGCTGCAGCATATTTAAACCATCCTCTTGAAATACTTCTTATCTTTCGCTCTTTTCCTTGGTTTCTTTTTTCTTTCAATGCATCAAAATGCTTATCAATTTCAGCATTATCAACCTGATGTAAATTTACCGGTAACCCCAGGATAATAGCCCTGGCATCTTCCAATATTTCAATGTTCTCGGGATGGTTTTTTTTCCAGTGATCCCAATACTCAGCATTTTTATCTTTTTCAACCCAGTCCCTAAATTTCGGATCATTTAAAAGACTGTCTAATAATGTATTTTTATCCATATTGTAATCTATACACTTATATAAGTAATATCAATAGTCAGATATACTCACTTTTGAAAAATAAATTAAAATAAATTTTGAATTTTGACTTACAGAAGAAATTTACCGTTGAAAGCTATACACTTATAAGGATTCGACACCTTTGGGAAATTCATTTCTAATCTTTCGAAAACTTCGCTGAAGATTATTTAAAATGGATTGATAATTAACATCCAGTATTTCAGCAACCTCGGAATACGATTTACCTTCAAAGTAATGGAGCCAGATTATTTCTCTCTGTCTATCCGTCAAAGAATTCAAAAGCTTAACTAACTTGGTATTCTGCTCAAAGGAATTCTCTTTTTGGATTAAAATATCCTCATATGAGTATTGTACAGAATCAGTTTGAAGCTTGTTTTCCGTGCCATAATATTTTTTTTCAACCTTGATAAGTTCCCTTCGAAATGACTTAACGACATACGCGTTAGGTGCCGGGTGCATTTCAAGATTCAAACCCTTTTCATAAAACCTAAGAAATAAACCTTGTATTACATCCAATACTAGCGCCCTGTCTCCCACAAGCTTCAATCCATACCGAAGCATAATTGGGTAATTTTTATAATATAACTGTTTTAATAAATCCTCTTTACGGCTATCTTGCATACCGTGGTTGGTTCAGTCAAAGATTTTAATATACACATTAATTCCAATGCAATAAATGTAAACAAGTTAACAAATATTCAATAATAATATTTGGCCGATTACCGATACTATCTCTACTTAAACAGGAATTTTAATTCAAATCATGGGGCTGGACCTTTTACAAAGTTGTACAGATATCCCCCAGGGGTCTTTCAACATTACCAGATGGGAACCATCACTCAATATATCATCACTTACCTCTTTCGCCCCTGCTTCCAGCAAACGAATTTTATCTTTACCGGGATCCTCAGATACAAATGCCAGGTGGACAACCAAAGGATGTTGATCCGTGTAATTTGGAACCGGGGCCTTATCATTCCTATAAATCTCCAACATAACTTTCCCGCTATTGTCTGCTAAAAAAGTCATAAATGGAGCGTCATGCATCTGCTTTACGATATTCATTCCAAGATTCCTGACATACCAATCCGCCATTGCCTGTGGCTCCGGTACATTTATTGCAAAATGTTCAATTTTCATTATCTGATAGCACTTAGTATTGAAAAATTAATTCCGCTTCAAGGTAAAATATTCGAAACGAAACAAAGGATAATTTTTTGTAAATTATTGTCCCCTATTTTTCTTCCAGGTAAATATTCTTACATAATCGATTTTATATTCAACAGGAAAAATGGAGT
The DNA here is from genome assembly GCF_021729145.1 of Membranihabitans maritimus. GTDB lineage: Bacteria > Bacteroidota > Bacteroidia > Chitinophagales > Saprospiraceae > Membranihabitans > Membranihabitans maritimus. Next base: position 15,462 of record NZ_JAJSLW010000004.1, read on the forward strand.
CGTCAATTTCAGTGTTCCACTGCTCAGGATTAACCAATGCCAGATTTAATAGCAAATATTGTGGTTTGGTAAAAGGCCATTCACCCATTCCTTCGTTCAACCGTAGACATGAATAATACATGGTTTCATCCAGGTAAAAATCCATGCGGTCGGGATACCACTCCACCGCAAAAACATGAAATTCTTCCCAGGGAACTTCTACCTCTATTTTACCTCCTCTTCCCGTTCCTTTGGCATGATTGTAATCACCTGTATGGACATTTGCATGAATGGATGCAGGATTGTGTCCCCAGTATTCCATAATATCAATTTCACCACAATCCGGCCACCCTACCTCCCCTATGTTATTTCCTAAGGTCCAAATCGCCGGCCAGACACCTTTTCCCTTTGGCAATTTTGCTCGCACTTCAATGCGTCCCTCCGTAAACTCAAATTTGTCCCTCGTATTGATGCTCGCTGAGGTATATTCAGCGTCCTGAAACGCTTCTTTAATCGCCGTAATAACTAGATGTCCATCCTCTACGCGTGCATTTTTCAATCTCCTTTCAGTATAATACTGCGGCTCATTATTGCGTATAAACCCCACTTCATAGTTCCACTTTTCCTTGTCTGGAAATCCGGAGTAGTCAAATTCATCCCACCAAACCAACTCCATTTTTTTACTGCCTCTTTTGTTTGAATCATTCAGGAAAAAATGCTCTTTTAACAAGAAAAGTAAAGTTGGAAAAAGAATCAGCATTACACTCTTGATCATACATCAGTAGTTTGAATCCTTCAAGATAATAATTTTGTAAAAAAGAAACCAATTGTAAATATCACGTGTTATCGCCATATATTTCACACGTGCATCAAATATTACAAACTATTAATAGCGGTATTATATTATCAAAACGATGAATGCGAAATTGACACTAACAGTGGAAAAAAAAGTTATAGAAAAAGCAAAAAATATTTAGATGAATAAAATATTAATTGATACCGATGTCCTTCTCGATTTTTTCTATGATCGTCAACCCTAATCAGAAAATGCAGCCGAAACACCAAAGATTTCAAAAATAGCAAAATTGGTGTGATGACTCCTGGTCAATACTTACGGTCATTTTCACCACCCGGTAAAATTTAAAAAGCTAGATCTTTTCTAATAAAACTTTACCCTTACCGGAACCTGGTTATCAGATGACATATCATAAGGTAATTGCCAGACATTCCCTTCGCTGTCGCCAAAATACATAATTGATGGGCTAAAACGGTCCGGATTACCATCCGCCCAGAAATACAAGAAAGGATCTGTTCCGTTGATGACTTTGCGGACGTAATTATGGTTCCGAATACTATTTTTCGTAACATTCTTTGTTAACTCCCAGTTACTTCCACTATCCTTACTGCTCCAAATTTCTATTTCTCCTCCCCCTCCGTGTTCTTGCGGGCTATTCCCTCCCGGTACAATAATTCTCCACTCTTCCCCATTGATCATTAAACTGCCCATATCATAGTTATGGTCTGAAGTACAAATTACCTGATCCTCCCAATCATCGCCATTCCACCGGATCAAGTGCCACTCTCGTGCACCATTTTCAGGACCGGCTTCATGCCCTCCACTGGTAATATAGAGGCCTGCAGGGTGGCCATTCCTATCAAATTCCATATCTTTCAAATAGACATTCTTGCTCAAAGTGTAATAATCCATAGCTCGGGCTGAAACATCTAAATCGCGAAGTGGTAGTTTCATCTCTTTTCCATTAATATCCGTCCAGGTTTTTCCATAATCAGTAGTCTCCAGATAATAAAGATTTGTTCGCCTATCAACATTCCCATTGGGGTGCCAATTAAAAAAAGTACCCACTTTTCCTTCCCGGACACTGCTCATTTGATAATGCCCGCTTCTTTCATCCCCCTCTCTTTTGATACTCGACAATTTAACATCATCTGTCCAGTCCTTACCATCCGCAGAGGTCTCAAAATACAACTCCCGAACACCGGTATATTTTGTAAATAGATTAAGGAAGCCTTTGCCATTGATATATTTTGGTTGCGGATAGGTCATTTCTTCCTCGGTTACCTGGTCAAATTGAGCGATTGAGTAAGGTTCGGAACTGCGATACTTGAACCCCGGGCGGTTTCTTCCCCTACCACTTACAAAAACCCAAATATACCCTTCTTCATCAATAGCCAAACTGGGATTGTCATGTGGATCATCCACTCCCTTTTTGTCATATACTACCGTAGGCCTCGAAACCATTCCGGATTCATGGTCAAAACAACCAATCATACACAAAAGATATCGATCGTGTTCTCCGGTAGTCCCACCATACACAAAAAATGTTTTATCCACTTCGGGAGCATATATGGCAAGGGGTACATGCTTGGCCGTATACGTTCCCAATCCACCCGAATATTTATCACCATATTCTCCAAACTGCCCCAGCGTAAACCATATTCCCTTGTACCCATTTACTTTGTTATTATTTGCATCGCCTTGTTGGGAATGTATTAATCCCGGCAAAAAGAAAATCACGCAAAAGAATAAATACGTTTTACAACCAAAGGTTTGCAAACAGGAAAAACCAAATTTCATTAGTGTAATTGTCAAGTAGATTATTAAATATTTCTGTTAAAGCTTTTATTTTAAAAACTCCTAAAATAGTAAAATCAGTGATCAGATGTCAAGAATTTATAAAAATAATGATATTGTTCCTCCTTTCAGATTAAAATACTAAGAAATGTAAAAATCAGGAACCTGACTAACTGATCTTACGAGCCATGAACGCACGAATGGTTGTCCGCCAAAGCGGACAACTCACAAATTTTCGCGTCGCGTAGCGGTTATTCGTGAATTAGTGGCCCCTGGAAAATGTGGTACATTTTTCTATCTAACTAAAATGAAGCCACTGAACATTCAGGCTTTCAAGCGCCACGAATACCTGCCGACGTCAGATGGGCAAGAATAAATCACTTTTCGAATATTTTGTGAATTCTCCCACAGGTCCCGAGACTCCTAGGAGAATCCCACAATGGTCTTAGAAGCTAAGAATTGTTACCGGATTACAGCCCGCCACAAAGTGGTCCGTAGGGCAGATATCGCAGACCCGCCTGACCTGTTGTTGGTACACATCGTAAAAATAAGATATAATAGACTTTATCCACCCCCAAGCCCCCGCCAGCGGGGGATAGAAATGTAATTCTCGGAAAAAATTCGCCTGAAATTCTTACCATATTCCCATATTTTAATAATTAGTTCTTTGGTTTGTACGGAAATATCCCTCCCACAACCATGCGGGGCGGGGGTGGATTTTATCTACTTCTTAGAGCCTCTCTGCTCCTGGCAGGTTTATATTGTTAATTTTAGATCTGTCCTAACGGTAGACCTGACGGGGGGGCAGGTTTTCGCAGAAACGGAATGATTATCTGCGATAATCCGCGTAGATCAGCGGGAAATATTTGCAATCTAATTCGTTTTATCTCTTACTTAATTACATTGAGGAATCCCAATGGGGGGATGGCTATTTTTACATTCTTTTTAGCCCTTTTAGCCTTATACAGAAGGCATCCCTTTGGAACTAATTATATTTATATTCAATTCCGGGCTAAGCCAAAATCCCTTCAACTACTTCTCCGGAGACGTCGGTCAACCGGAACCTCCTACCCTGGTATTCATAGGTCAATTTTTCATGATCAATCCCCAATAAATACATAAGGGTAGCCTGGAAATCGTGAACATGAACCGGGTTTTCGCTAATATTGTACCCAAATTCATCAGTGGCTCCATAGGTCATTCCGGGTTTTACCCCTCCTCCGGCCATCCACATGGTAAAACACCGGGGATGGTGATCCCGACCGAAATTATCTTTTGTCAATTTTCCCTGCGAATAATTCGTACGGCCAAATTCTCCCCCCCAAATGACTAAAGTGTCCTCTAACAGTCCTCGTTGTTTGAGATCTTTGACAAGGGCAGCAGAAGCCTGGTCTGTCGCCTTACATTGTCTGGTTATGTTGGACGGTAAATTACCGTGATTATCCCATCCCTGGTGATATAATTGTACAAATTTGACATCTTTTTCCAATAATCTCCGTGCAAGAAGACAATTTGCTGCATAGGTCCCCGGAGTACGGGCATCCTCTCCATACAATTCAAATACACTATCCGGCTCATCTTCCAGATCGCGCACTTCCGGAACTGACACCTGCATCCTGTAAGCCATTTCATATTGGGCAATCCGATCACTTATAGATGCATCTCCAACCATCTCCTTTTGCACTAAATTCAATTCTTTAAGCGCATTCAACATTTCTCTTCGATCACTTCTGTGGTATCCATTGGGATCATTAAGGTAAAGAACCGGATCTTTTCCCGCCCTGAATTGAACTCCCTGGTGCCGGGAGGGTAAAAATCCATTGCCCCAAAGTCGGGCATAGAGCGGCTGATCCTTAGGCGCATTATTGGAGACAAGAACTATAAAAGCAGGCAAATTTTCATTATCCGATCCCAGCCCATAATTGATCCAGGAACCTATACTTGGCCTCCCCGGTAGTTGATGCCCGGTCTGAAAAAAAGTCAAAGCAGGATCGTGGTTGATTTGTTCTGTGTGCATAGATTTTATAAAACAGAGGTCATCTACAATTTCACTTGTATAAGGCATTAAATCACTTACCCATGCACCACTATCCCCGTATTGAGCAAAATTATAAGGCGTTCCCACCAGGGGTAACTGGGATTGGCTGGCACTCATCCCGGTAAGTCGTTGCCCTTGTCTTACAGATGAAGGCAAGTCTTCTCCGTGTCGTTTTTGCAATAATGGTTTGTAATCAAAAAGCTCAAATTGCGACGGTCCGCCACTTTGAAATAAAAATACTACCCTTTTAGCCCTGGGTATAAAATGAGGCTTTTTCAATACACCTCCTCCTATCGAATTGGCTTTGCCTATTCCCGGATTGATCAGGGAACCTAATGCCAGGCCTCCCAATCCCATAGACGTTTTGGATATAAAAGCCCTTCGGTTGATACGGTCCATCCATTGTAATTTCTCCCTGTCGTTCATGACTAGAAATTTATCGTTTAGTAATATAAGCGTCTGAATTCATAATAGTATTAGCCACCACTGTACCGGCTGCCAATGCCGCCGGATCCGACTTTGGGTCTGTCCGATATTGTCCAATGTTAACCCAACTTTCCGCCCCGGAAGAATTCTTTTGAAATTTTTCATATTGCTTATTGTAAAGATCCACCATTATCTTCAATTCCTTTTCTACGGGTTTGCGGGCAGTTAACAGTCTAAACATATACACAATTTGTTCCTCTGCTTCTGAAGCAGCTTTTAAAGCTTTTTCCGAAACAACTTTGGAAGCTTCCAAAAATTGGGGATCATTTAACAACACTAATGCCTGCAGGGGTGTATTCGTTTCTTGCCTGCGCACCGTACAATAACTTCTCGAAGGAGCATCAAAAGTATTCATGGAAGGCGGTGGTACCGTTCGCCGCCAAAAAGTATATAAACTGCGACGATAAAGTTCGTCCCCTGTTCCTTCATTGTAGTTTGCACTCACTACTTCCCAAACTCCTTCGGGCTGATAGGGTTTCACACTTGGCCCACCGATTTCCCCAGACATCAATCCACTGGCCGCCAATGCTCCGTCCCTGATCAGTTCAGCGGATAAACGAGAAGAAGGGCCACGTGCCAGTAGAACATTCTCGGGATCTTCCCCCATCAACTTTTCTGTAGCTAGTGAGGATTGACGGTACGTAGCAGACATTACGATCAATTTTTGCATAGCTTTTATGTCCCATCCCGATGATACAAATTCATTAGCCAACCAATCCAGTAATGGGAGATTGGACGGAAGTCCTCCCTGGTTTCCAAAGTCATCGATATTTTTATGAATTCCCCGCCCAAAAAACGATTGCCAGAATCGATTTACTGCGACCCTCGATGTAAGTGGGTGGTCCGGATGAAACAACCATTTGGCGAGTCCCAGCCTGTTTTCAGGCAATGAATCCGGGAAAGGCATAATATGGTCAGGAACATCGGGCTGCACTTCTTCCCCGTGAGCATCGTATTCCCCTCGTTCCAATACATAGGTTGTACGCGGATCTTCCATTTCATCCATGACCATTATTTCGGGGATATTTTCTACAAAATCAAATTTTTTCTTACGGGCCTTACGGAGTTCGTCCTTTTGCTGTTTGTACTCCTCAGAAAACCGATTAAAATATAATTCAGCATACATATCCGGGTCCTGTGAGTCAATATTTTCACTACCACTTCTGCCTTGATATAAATTCCACAATTGCAAAACTTCTATAGATGTCAATTCCCGATCATAAACTAACAAGTCGTCCATCAATCCATCTGTAAATCCTTTTCCTCTCCAATCGGCTCCTAATTGAAGCCCCGGCTGTTCTCCCTTCATCAATCCTCCGTTGTTAAAGAGTATCCCTTTATATAAATTGTCATTTTCGGTAACCAAATCCTTCTCTTCACCGTTGAGATAAAAACGAATCCCTTCTGCTTTACCAGAACCATCATATGTCATCAAAACATGGATCCATTCGTTTTTCGGGAGTTCATTTTGACTAACTTTTACAATACTATTATATGGCCAGGTGTGAGCCATCAGTATTTCGGCCTTGTTTCCTTTAATATTTAAAAAGTAACCTCTAAAATTATACAGGATATCCCCGTTACCTTTATGAAAAACTACTCCCTTGGTCAGGTCTTCCGGGATATTTATCCAGAGTCCGATTGAAAACGGATCTCCACGCCCAAAAACGCCTGTCGGCCCTAGATTAAGAATATCATCTCCATTGGATTGAAATGCATTTCCCACTCTACCTTTCACTACTTTAGGATCTAAAACCTCTCCTTGAATATCAGGGTTCAATTTATCTTTGGTAACGCCTTTATCAAATTTATCAAAAGTGAAATGAGCGACTAAACCAGCTTCTTTTTCAAAATTATAGTTCTCCGATTCATTTCCGGCCCACTCATTGAATTTGCTTTTATTCCGATTTTTAATACCATCCAATTCCGCTCTTGCTTGCTCAATTTCAGAATCTAAAAAGGTTATTATGCTATCCTTTTTTTCATCTGTCAACATCATGGTAGGAACCGGCATAGCATTGTCCCAGGAAATTTGTCCTACTTCATCAATGTTATTAAAAAAACCAAAAACGCTGTAGTAATCTTTTTGGGATATGGGGTCATATTTATGATCGTGGCACCGGGCACACTCCATAGTCACACCCAAGAACGCTGTACCCAAAGTGTTGGTCCTGTCAGCAACATATTCTACCCGGAATTCTTCATTGACGATTCCCCCTTCCATATTTTGTGAATGATTGCGATTAAATGCTGTAGCCAAACGCTGCTCTTTGGTAGCATCCGGAAGCAAATCACCCGCCAACTGCCAGGTCACGAATTCATCATACGGCATATTCCCATTAAAGGCTTCGATCACCCAGTCCCGCCAGGGCCACATAGGTCTATATCGATCCACCGTGTATCCATGGGTATCTGCAAAACGAGATAAATCCATCCAGGATACTGCCATTTTTTCCCCGTATCTTTTTGATCGCAGAAGCCGATCTACTACTTTTTCATAAGCACCGGGTGTGTCATCTTTCAAAAAAGCATCAATTTCTTCAAGTGTAGGAGGCAAACCGATCAAGTCCAATGTCACTCTTCGGATCAGCGTTTCCTTAGACGCTTCAGGTGACGGTTCCATCCCTTTATCTTCCAACTTTTTCAGAACAAAATGGTCTATTCCGTTCTTTATCCATGCAGTATTTTTTACGCCGGGTAGAACTACATTTTCCGGTGGAATAAATGCCCAGTGAGGTTTATACTCAGCTCCCTGATCGATCCACTTGATTAGTATAGCTTTTTCTTTCTCCGATAATTCCCGATTGGATTCCAGTGGTGGCATAAGCCGTTCATGGTCATCCGAGATAATACGATGTACCAATTCGCTTTGGGACCATTTCCCCGGGACAACAGCATGTTTATTCCTTGAGCTTTCCAATGAAGCAAAAGCGCTTTCCGGGTTCGATAAATCCAACCCCGCTTTCTGACTGTTCTTATCAGGACCATGGCAAAAAAAACATTTATCCGAAAGAATGGGTTTTACGTGAAGATTATAATCGATTTTTTCAGGTAATTGAGCTTCTAATTCTGAATATACCTCCGGCTTGCCTTCAGTGCAACTTTGAAATCCCGTGGCTATCAGAAGCCCATAAAAAAATATATCTACAAATAAATATTTCCGATTTAGTACTTTCATATAATGAATATTATTTCGTCACCTATATATTCAAAATAATAAAGCTAAATATAAGAATTACCTTTCTACTTTATATTACAGGATTTTGAGTATCTTTTACACAAATCCGATATTTTGATACTATGCACAATATTCTTAAGAGTTTAAAATTAGGTCTTTTACACGTTGGATATGCACAGCTGGATGATAGTTGGCAATATAAAAACGTGATAAGTCCTTTCTCAAGGTTATACCTCATTACGAAAGGTACAGGATGGGTATTTCACAATGAAAGAAAATACAATTTAAATGCCGGATATCTGTATTTAATCCCCAGTTTTACATACAGCCATTATCACTGTGATACCTTTATGGATCAATACTATATAAGTTTTCTTGAAGAAACGGATGAAGGGTTTTCCATCTATGATGTTGCGGATTTTAATTACGAAAAAAAGGCCACGGAAATTGACAATCAAATATTTTCCAGACTATTAGAAATCAATCCCCACAAAGCCATTGCTGAATACGATCCAAAAGCATACGACAACCGTCCCGACCTTCTTAGTTTTAACCAATTAAATTCTAATCGTAATACAAGTATCCAACTTGAAAGCCAGGGGATTCTTCAGCAATTATTTTCAAGATTTATCAATGATTTCACATCCAATACCAATACAAAAAACAAGCACTCCATACACAGAATCACACCTACCTTGCGATTTATTAATAGAAATTTAAATCAAAAACTAACCGTAAACCAGCTCGCAGCGGACAACCATTTATCTCCCGATCATTTTTCCCGAATGTTCAAAAAAATTATGGGAATCAGCCCTATCGACTATATCAACAATAAGCGGCTGGAAAGGGCTCAATTATTATTGACTACTACTGATATCCCAATTTCCCACATTGCAGAAATGTGTGGAGTTTCAAATATTCACTATTTTTCAAGGTTATTCAAACGTAGATTCAACGTACCACCGGGAAGATATCGAACCAATCGGTGGAAAGTATAGAAATAATTTTAAAATTGCTATCTTTGTAGGTTAAGGACTCTCATTTATTGGAGTCCTGTAGAATATATAAAATACGATTACATGAAAGGGTATATTATCATTTCGCTAATGATGGTATTGTCATTGGCATGCATTCCTGAAGAAGGAATTAGATTGAAAGAAGACCGGGTAACAGGGTCCTGGAAAGCAGAAAAAATATATTACAAAGAATACGGGAACCTACAACAAAAAGACATAACTCAATCAACAGGGGAAATGATATTGGACCTGCATTATAATTCCCGGGCCCAATATAAGAACTTGTCTGCGAACTATAATTCCTGGGGATCCTGGGAAATGCACCATATTTCCGCTCACCATCACCACAACCGCGAAGCAGAATATCAACTTATAGTTACATTAAGTGACCCGGGAGATCATATCCCTAAAGAAATGGTGGGTTATATTACACGTATGGCCGACGACAGATTCCTATTTCATTTACCGGATGAAAATGGTGAGACTATTTTCCATTTATTGAGATTGTCCCGATAAATCATAAGTATTTACAAATTCATTTTCTTTAATTCGTCAACAGCATGGTTCGCTGAACGGGCAGCAAATGCCATGTAGGTTAAAGATGGATTCTGAGTACTTGTAGATGTCATGCATGCCCCATCCGTTACATATACATTGGGACAGGCATGCAATTGATTCCACTTATTCAACAGAGATGTCTCGGGCTCCTTTCCCATCCGGACTCCTCCCATTTCATGAATATCCAGTCCTGGAACCCTGTGGTCATCTCTGACACTTATATTGGTAAACCCGGCACTTTCAAACATTTCGGTTAATTGCTCCAGGTAATCCTTGATCATTGCCTCATCATTATCATCATACTTTACAGAAACATTCAAAAGTGGAATGCCCCATTCATCTTTTTGTTCCGGATCTAAATTGACATAATTAGACTCTTTGGGAATTGTTTCGCCCATCATGTGCGACCCTACTCTCCAGGGACCGTATTCAGGGTTTAATAACTGATTTTTCAGCTCTTCTCCTACACCACTATGATCCGTATGGATTTTTCTGAACCCACTAAAACCGGCGGCATATCCTCTCAGGAAATCCGTCTCCTGCCTCCTTACATTGCGAAACCGTGGAATATATCCACCGTTTGGCCTACGTCCTTCGGTCCTATACTCTAACAAACCATCGTATTCACCGGAAATCCGTGCGCGATAATTGTGAAACGCTACGTATTTACCCAAAAGCCCATTGTCATTCCCCAACCCTTCCGGGAATCTATCTGAAGTAGAATTCAACAAAATCAAATTGGTATTCAACGCACTGGCATTGACAAAGATGACCTTTGCATAATATTCCACAGCTTCTTTTGTATTGGCATCGATTACCCTGACACCGGTAGCTTTACCTTTTTTCTCATCGTAAATAATAGATTCTACTACGGAATGATGACGCATCGTCAGGTTGCCTGTTTTTTCCGCCCAGGGCAAAGTGGAAGAATTGCTGCTAAAATAGCCCCCGAATGGGCACCCGCGTTGGCACAAATTTCTATGTTGGCAACCTCCTCGTCCCTGCTTGGCGTAATATTCAAAGTTTCCGGTAATATGAGCGCAACGGCCTATAATTATGCTCCGGTCGTCGTATTTTTCAGCTATGTGGTTTTTAAAATATTGCTCTACCGCAGTTAATTCCATAGGTGGTAAAAACTCTCCATCCGGCAGATTATCTAATCCGTCTTTATTTCCCGAAACACCAACAAATTTTTCCACGTGACTATACCACGGAGCCAAATCTTTGTACCGAATCGGCCAATCCACAACAAAACCATCCCGGTCTGGTCCTTCAAAGTCATAATCACTCCATCGCTGGACCTGACGTGCCCAGAGCAATGATTTCCCTCCGGTCTGGTAACCACGTATCCAATCAAATGGCTCTTCCTGGACATATGGGTGCTCCTGATCTTTTACGAAGAAATGTTGCGTGTCTTCCCGAAAAGCATAGCACCGGGCTACTACCGGATTATCTTCCCTGATTTTTTGCTTTACTTTTCCGCGGTGCTCCAATTCATACGGTTGTAAATTGGTAGTAGGATAATCTTGCAGATGTTTGACTTCACGCCCCCTTTCCAATACAAGGGTCTTTAATCCCTTCTCCGTAAATTCCTTTGCAGCCCATCCCCCACTCATTCCGGAACCAATCACAATAGCATCGAAGGTCCTTTCTTTCCTACTATCTATATTCAAATTAGCCATTAACATTTACTTTTTCTCCTTCTTTAATTTTTACTTTTCCACTAAATCCGCCGGGCACCAGCTGATATGGCATAATCCCCGTCATTATATACTCAGAAGCCATAAAACCCTGCACTGTTAATTGCTTGGTCCGATTTACAAAGGAATTAATGTCTTCCATGGTGTACTCTTCATTGTTTTCAAACTTAGATGTATCTATATCCTTGTTCAATACTTTAAGAACCAGCTCTTTCGATTCATCCTTATCCATATCTTCAAAAGATTTACCGCTTACCGACCTGGTAAAAGTATTAAAGTTTTTCAATCCTTTTGTAAAGGCCATCTGATCATCTTTAGAATAACAATCATTCATCATAACCAATACAAAATCTTTGATATGAAGGTCATCCGCACCTTTTATAGCTTCGCCGGAAGGAATTATCGTCTCGCACAGTTTCGCAAGAATATTCACCTCTCCCTGCGTCACTTTTAGTTGGTCGTAGGCCGATAGTATATCGTTTCTGGAAAAATCACAAGACGGGACCAAAACCATGCCCCCGGTCATGACAGCTAACTGTTTGAGTACTGTTCGTCTATTCATCGTGTAATGGATTTCGAAGTTGCTTCATGCAAATCATCCGGTTAAGATAGGACAAAAATTCTCATGATAAAAATTTCATAGAATTTGGAATCTGTCTATCCAACATGAAACTTTTTGGATATTAAAAAAGTTATAACATTGTTTTAATGTCCTTCAATAGATAGAAATATGGAAGCAAATATCATAAAGATAGGTAATTCAAAAGGCATCATTATTCCGGCCAATATCATTAAATTATTAGGGTTGGAGGATTCCGTACAACTGGAGATGGAAAATGAAAAACTGATCGTGCGACCTTCAAAAAAGAAAAAACCAAGGGAAGGTTGGGAGGAGTCTTTTAAGAAGATGCATGAAAATGGTGACGACGAGTTGCTCATACCTGATGTATTCGAAGATGAAGATTTTGAGGACTGGACATGGTAAAAAGATATGAAATATATTGGGTCAACCTCAATCCCACTATTGGAAGCGAAATTAATAAAATCCGCCCCTGTCTGATTATCTCCCCAGATGAGGCCAATCGTTTTTTGCGAACAATCATTGTTGCACCATTAACCTCGTCGAACAAAAGCTATAAAAGCAGAATCAATTTTATTTTTTTAAATAAACATGCCCAAATTTGTCTTGATCAAATAAGAACAGTAGACAAAAAAAGAATTAAAGGCAGAGCTGGGATATTACCAAATGAGAAAATTTTGGAAACAAAACAGGTGTTACAAGAATTTTTAATTGACTAACTGAAATTCATAACTTCTAATTTAATTGTATTTTTAAGTAAAACTCTGTTATGAGATCAATCCTAATTTTACTTCTTCCCGTCTTATTCTTGAGCTGCCAGGACCAAGACAATAAATCTCCTTCATCAACTATAGTACCCACTTCCGACAGCCTTATAAACAATTATACCTCTTTCACCTTAACATCGGACCTGTCCCACTTATCAGAAAATCAAAAGAAAATGATCCCATTGCTGATCGAAACAGCGACAATAATGGATGACCTTTTCTGGATTCAGGCCTATGGTGACAAAAATGAATTACTATCAAAAATCGAGGACTCTAATTTAATAAAGTATACAAAAATTAACTACGGTCCCTGGGATAGACTCAATGGGAATACCCCTTTCATAGAGAACATAGGGCCCAAGCCTGCCGGGGCAAACCTTTACCCAAAAGACATAACCAAAGAAGATTTAGAAAATGCCGGAGAAGATTATACTGGACTGTATTCCATGGTCCGCAGAGATGAAAAAGGAACCTTGGAAGCAATTCCCTATAGCGAATTTTTCGGTGATCAACTGACCATTGCCACTTCAAAATTACAACAAGCAGCGAATTTAGCTGAGGATCCGGGGTTCAAAAAATACCTGCAATTAAGAGCAAAAGCCTTGCTATCCGATGATTACCTGGCAAGTGATATGGCCTGGATGGATATGAAAGAGAACGACATCGATTTTGTCGTAGGTCCTATAGAAACTTATGAAGATCAGCTATTGGGGGCAAAAGCAGCTTTTGAAGCGTATGTACTAATAAAGGATAAAACGTGGAGCAAAAGATTGTCCAAATATGCCAAACTTCTCCCTCAACTGCAGAAAGGACTACCCGTATCCGAAGAATACAAAAAGGAAGTTCCGGGCACAGATAGTGATCTAAATGCCTATGATGCCATTTACTATGCCGGCGATTGTAATGCCGGCAGCAAAACCATTGCCATTAACCTCCCCAACGACGAAAAAGTTCAATTGGAAAAAGGGACGCGCCGCCTTCAGTTGAAAAATGCTATGCAAGCCAAATTCGATAAAATACTGGTTCCTATTTCCAAAGAACTTATAATTCCCGAACAGCGAGAACATATCACTTTTGACGCTTTCTTTGGAAATACTATGTTCCATGAAGTAGCCCACGGGTTGGGTATAAAAAATACGATTAATGGAAAAGGAACCGTACGAGAAGCATTAAAAGAACAGGCCGGTGCGCTCGAAGAAGGTAAAGCAGATATACTGGGGCTATATATGATCACTAAAATGGCTGAAATAGGAGAGTTTCCCGAAGAACAACTTATGGACAATTATGTCACTTTCCTGGCCAGCATATTTCGCAGTTCCCGGTTTGGTGCCAGTAGTGCCCACGGCAGGGCTAATATGTTGCGGTTTAACTACTTCGAAGAAAAAGGTGCTTTTAGTTATGACGAATCAACGGGGCATTATTCGGTAGATTTTGAAGCCATGCAGGAAGCAATGAAAAGCCTGAGTGAACTGATACTCACCATACAAGGCAATGGGGATTATGAAAAAATCACCCAACTAATGGAAGAAAAAGGTCAAATGGGCACGAGCCTGCAAAAAGCCCTGGACCGGGTCAATGCCCAAGGAATACCTGTGGATGTGGTTTTTGAGCAGGGAGTGAAGATTTTAGGATTATAAAAACGAAAAAATCGGATGTTATGAAAAAGATAAAAGAATTACCGACTTCAATAAAAGGCGAAATGATGAGTTTTGCAGATCAACTTCGCCGTGAAGGCATCGAACAAGGTATCGAACGAAAAGAATTTACAGCAGTAGAAAATATGATCCGGGAAGGATTCAATGACGATATTATTTGTAAAGTCCTGGAAGTATCGTCTGACTATGTAAAAAAAGTAAGAAATAGATTATCTCCCCCTCTTAGTTAAGGTAACCTCTTAGTTAAGGTAAATAATGTTTAAGCAATACGACGAACAATATTCACAAGTTGTTATACTTCAGAATTTTATTCATTTTCTTTGCGTGCCCAAAGAAAACGAAACAAAAGAAAGGGCACTTTTTCAAAGGCATTTTTTGCTTTCCAAGCAAAAACCGTATCAAAAAAGCTAAATTTTCTCCAAGGCTTCGAAAATTCTTAACGTTTTTTCGCTACATATGCTGTTGAAAAAGAGAAAAACCGTGCAAGAATTACAACTTGCTTTTATCCATTACTATAGCTAATTTAAGTACAATTAAGCTCTCAACATCTTAATGTTTATATCTTTCTAAAAACCAATAACCGAAAATCCATTACGGACTCTCCCGGTATATCCATGGCTTTCAATTCCAAAACACCGCGTCCCCCATCTAATTGAATAGTTCCCATGCTCACTTTCTTAAAGTCCTTTACATAAGATTCAGGCCTTTGAACACGGTCATTTTCCATCCCACGAAGTGGGGGGTCATGAGCTTCCTCAACCTGATATTTCAAAGACTGCTCCCCTATAGACAATTGGACAGTGGCTCCGGTATCTTCCGACGGGCAAGTGTAATACAATTCAACCTCGAAAATACCGCTTTCCCACACATTGACATCCCAGGTAACCCTATCTTCCAATTTCTTCCAATTAGTAAAAAATGAACAATTGGGGTATTTGTTCGATCGCTGTATTCCACCATGTGCTATGCCATCTCGAGCCGGCATCTGAGTAATTTCGGCGGCGGGATGTCCCAGTGGGAAAGGTCGTTCCTCTATATTTTGTTCACTTTCTACTTTGTTAACCCATGCTGTCAATAGTCCTTCCATTTCCCCTTTTAAAGCATCATCTTCCGTAATATTATTTCTTTGCCCGGGATCTTCTTCAATGTCATATAATTCATCTTGATGCGTATACAAATACTTTTGGGTACGCACTCCCGCTTTTCCTTTCCAATAGGAATACAAATAGCGATCTTCAGGCGATGCACTATTTGTCAATACGGACTTTAGCGAAACACCATCCAACTTCTTTTCAGTACTTACTTCAATTCCCGAAAAATCAGCCAAAGTAGGGAGCAAGTCAATCGCCCCGGACAATGCCGAAACCTCAATCCCTTCAGGAATATTCCCGGGATATCTGATCAAAAAAGGAGACCTGACACCCCCTTCGTCTATCGACCCCTTCCGCCCTTTAAACCCAGCATTATATCGATAACTATTGGGGCCGTTATCCGAAAAGTAAAGAATAATAGTATTCTCAGCCAGTTTGCTTTCATCCAATTGATCCAGAATCCGTCCCACATTCCAGTCAATATTCTCACACATGGCCAAAGCCGCTTTCGTAAACAGGGTGTCCTCTTCAAACCGGTCATCCGTATACTGGTTGAGATTTCGAGAAACCATATCTTTCCACCATCGATCGGGCACCTGCATAGGTGCATGGGGGGTGTTGTATGCCACATACATGAAAAAAGGTTGATCCTTATTATCTGCCATAAAGTCGAGGGCATGGTCGGTAAAATCATTCGTTAAATAACCGTTTCCCTTTACCAATTCCCCGTTGTGGTCCAATGGTGGGCTGAAATAATCTCCCCAGTGCCCTGAACAAAACCCATAATATTCCTCGAACCCCCTGGCATTGGGGTGATAGGGAAATTGCATACCATTGTGCCATTTTCCAAATGCAGCAGTAGCGTATCCGGCTTCCTGAAATACCTGCGCAATTGTCTTTTCATCCAAATCCATCATTTCACCCCCGGCAGATGTACTATAAACCCCCATTCGAGTATGATAACGCCCCGTCAAAAACTCTGCACGGGTAGGAGAACAAACCGGGCTCACATAAAACCGGCTAAGCAACGCTCCTTCTTTTCCAATACGGTCAATATTGGGCGTCTGCAATGTTGTATTGCCTGTAATACTCAAATCTCCCCATCCCTGGTCATCGGACAAAATCACAATGACATTGGGAGGAATCATGCCTTCTTCCTTAGATGAGGATTGGCAGCTAATTATATTAATTGCTCCAAGAAACAAACTGCAATATTGCCAAAAACACATTTCCTTTAAAGGACTTATCATCATTTAATTTTTATTGCTCCTTCCCATTTCAATTTGTTCCTCCATTTCAGTTTTCATCCCTTGAACCATTTCCCTTTGAGTATCATATCTATTCTGGGATTCTTTTACATTATCTGACATGTTATACAGCTGCCCCTGAACCCCATTATCACTTGGCTCTAACCTCGAAGGAGCCGTGAACCCTCCGGAACCGAGACCGTCAATATATTTCCAATCTCCTTTGCGATAGGCATACATTCCATTAGATCCCTGGTGGATCATGGTATTCCTATGGTGTTCTTTATTTCCTTTTATAACGGGCAAAAAGCTATAACTGTCTTCTCCTTCTTCCCTACCCAAATCATAATCTAAGAAATCCGCAAATGTCGCATACCAATCCGTAAGACTCGTTAACCCATCGTATTCAAAAGATTCTCTAATCTCATCAGGCCAATGAACCACTAATGGAACACGATGACCGCCATCCCATACATCTCCTTTTTGACCGCGCCTTCCCCAATTCGAATCGTGACCCTGCAATCTTATTTCTTCTTCCGGCCAATAAGCTCCGTTGTCGCTGGAAAATACAATAATGGTATTATCAAATTCCCCGGTATTCTTAAGTGCTTTGATTACTTCTCCCACCACATGGTCAATATTCAAAATAAAGTCTCCGTAATCCCCAATGGGTGATTTACCTTGGAATTCATCCGTAGGCATCCAGGGGGTATGGGGCCCCGTCAACGGAAGGTAGAGGAAAAACGGTGAAGATTTACGTCTAGTAATATATTCAATTCCATTATCCAGAATTTCAGACAAACAATTTTCTATTCGGAACGATTCAGACATCTCACCTTTTCGCCACCAAACTCCCTTACGCCAATACACATCCCCTTCCCTCGTATGTTTTTTGTCCCAGGCATATTCAGTATTATCTTTTTCAGACTCATAAACATCCGAAGTCAATACTATTTGATTGTCCACCACTTGATGATCCTCTATAAACAAATACGGAGGCATATCCAAAGAAGCAGTATGAACAAAAGAATAGTCAAATCCAAAATCATTAGGACCGGTTAATATAGGTCTGGAATAATCTACATTGGACTTCCCGGATTCTTGAAGATACTCAGGCTTCCTTCCATTTTTTGTCTGCCATTCCACTCCCAAATGCCATTTCCCGATACAGGCTGTTACGTACCCCGATTCTTTGAATATATTCCCCAGGGTTTTTCTATCTCTATTGATTACAGGCCCACCAAATCCATTTACCACCCGGCGCGCCGCACCCCGAAAAGCATACCTGCCAGTCAATAACCCATAGCGAGATGGCGTACACACCGAAGCACTTGCATGGGCTTCCGAGAAAGTAATTCCATTTTCAATAAGGTAATCAATATTAGGCGTCTCAGTCCGCGCTTCGGGATTTAATCCTGAAACATCACCATATCCCATATCATCGGCAAAAATGATCACTACATTGGGCCCATTATTTTGCGAAAACAAAGCTCCCGAACATATTAGAAGAAAAATTAAAAAATTAAATTTGCCTTTCTTAAACATAAGCTGCGATTCTTGTTCAATTAATTCTATCAGGTCATAATAATCAATTGCAAATGTAATATAGAAAATAACAATCAGCACAAAATATCATCCGAATAACTAAATCATGAAGAATTTACACACAACACTAATCGTATTCCTGACAATAAACATAACAATCTCATTTACACACGACATTAGTCAGGAAAAACCCAAAGTCATTGTACTCACCGATATAGGGGGAGATCCGGATGATGAACAAAGCATGGTACGTTTACTGCTCTATTCCAATGAACTTGACCTTCAGGCGATCTGCGTAACCAGCAGATTGGGACATGGTCAAGATATAAAACCTGAAATTCTTGAAAACCAAATCAAAGCTTATGGCAAAACCTATCCGAATTTAATTAAACATTCTCCGGAATTCCCCACCTCCGGCTACTTATTATCAATCATCAAAGAAGGCCAGGGCAATCAACACGATATAGGAGAAGGATTCGATACGGAAGCTTCCAATGCAATTATAAATATAGTAGATAAATCCAAAGCTATAATTAACATCCCGGTCTGGGGTGGATTGAGAGAATTAGCCCAGGCATTGTGGAAGTATGAGCAAGATCACTCACCAGATGAAGTCAAAGCTTTCTGTCAAAAGATTCGGGTACATTCTATCGGTGACCAGGATAAACACAGGGATTATATCTTAAGTAATTTTCCGCACATAGGATTTATAGCTGATGCCTTTGCCTTTTTTGGGCAGTTCGGTATACGCGAAATATCTGCATTTCGCGGTATGTATATGACCGGTGACCAAAGTCTGCAAAATGCTGATTGGGTAAGAGAAAATGTCCACAATCATGGAGCTTTGAGTAACACCTACCCCTTATCCGGTCATGGCACCAATGGAATGAAAGAAGGCGATTCCCCTTCATTTCTCGGACTCATTTCCAACGGCCTGCACGACCCAGACCGCCCGGAATGGGGAGGGTGGGGTGGCCGGTTCCGGTTGCTAAAGAACTGCCTTTATATTGATGCACAGGATTTTTTGAATGGCGAGCTCAATGAAAGACACACCGTATCGAGGTGGCGCCCCACATTTCAAAAAGACTTTATGGCCCGACTGGATTGGTGCATTAAAGAACCTGAATATGCAAACCACAATCCCATTGTTTCGGTAAATGGCCATCAAGATCCCACGCCAATGATACTATCTATCCAACCGGGTAAAACCGTCTCTCTGGACGCTTCTGAAAGCCGGGATCCAGATGGGGATAGACTTATTTTCAATTGGTTTATCTACGAAGAAATTAGTGGGAACATCCCTTTTACCGGAAAGATTACTAGCGATGGTCAAAATTGTCAATTTACCATACCCGAAGATTTTTCGGGAAAGGAGATTCACCTCATTTTGGAAGTATTGGATAGTGGTAACCCAGCATTAACAGGGTATAAGAGGATTGTATTTCAAATAAACGATTAAAAAATCTCGTATATAATATACCCGAAACCGTTCTTCATATTTTTAAATCGGAAAGGAGCCATTTTAACAACATCCCGTCCTTCTTTCAGATCAATATTTTTGAATTCCTTTTGTTCTATCGTTGTATTATTTTCGTCTACAAGTTTTACATGAAGATTAACCTTTTCCGAGTTTCCCAAATGATGGATAACAGGTCGGATTTCATCTGTTGGTCCATATACCACATCCACATTATCACTTCCAGCCCAGGTTCTTTGAAAAACCATCTTATTTGTATAAAATGCCAGTTTGGGATATCCAAGGTTATCAATTAAAGGCTTTTGATATGTACCGGAATTCGCCCCTCCTCTTAATGAACACCATGAAAATCCATCGTACCCCAGCAACATTTGCTTTTTCATCGATTCCCAGGCTGAAAAAGCCTGCCACGCCTGACTGGCTCTCCATTCACTTGCCTGCAATTTTCTACCGATACTACCTTCTTCATAAGACCATTCATACGATTGAACCTTATACCAGGGCTTCCCTTTGGACAATTCCCAGTTGGGTTGTCCGGCCGATTCTTCGTGCTCAAAATTAAAGTATGCCTTTTCTCCGGCAACAAGACAAGAAGCAGCCCACTCATTGGGTGCTTTCCGTAATTTTGTCCATTCAGCCCCATACCCCGTATATGCATCCTGGCTCCCTCTGGTCATCAAAGGTGCATGATATTCCGGAACCGGATTCATTGGCAGTCCGGTATAGGTCGTATCCCCTTGATAATTTCCGTAGTGCGTATGTTGCCAAAATGACGTAGGCGAAATCAGGCGACTGGCATCCCTGCTGTAAATTGTATTATAAATCCTACTTATGTATTCATGAGAATCTGATATATCATGATCTTTAAACCGGTTCGGATGATTGGATGCTTCCCACATTACTATTGAAGGATGATTTATCACCCTTGACATATATTGGGGATATCCCTCAAAATCCACATTCCAGGCCTCCCCTTCGCGGATAAACCCTGCCGTCGACCAAATGAGAAAAACACCCATTTGATCAGCCATACGCGCATACCGGACATCATTAATGCCATCCGCCGTATCTTTTTCGGAGTGAACATGAATTCGAAGTAAATTCGCATCCATTTTACGGACCATCAACATTTCTTCCGCTACGGTTTCATCAGGGGGGCAACGATTGTATTTTGCCAAGTCTTCAACCGGAGTCCTAAATCCCATGATCTGCACACCATTTAGCATTTCCACTTTTTGATTAATATATAGGTGTCCTCCTCTCTGACTTACTGTCCGTATCCCTGTAGTGATTACTTTATCGTCTATAGCATTCCCATCTTTATCTTTCAAAATCACTTCTACTTTATACAAATACGGATGACCGGGATGCCATAATTCAGGTTTTTCTATAGGTAAATCTATAGCAATCGTATTTAATACACGAGGTTTGATACTTACCCGTCTTGTCATTGAAGATACAACACCCCCCTCTTCCGGAAACCAGGGATAATAATTCACTGTAATGCTTCCCTCAAAATATTGACTTCTTGGATATTCAATCCTGATCTTGTTTGATTGAAGAGCCACTTCCCCCAATTCTTTGGTATAGGCATCCACACCTTTAATCATACATTGACTGCTTAACACCAATTTTGTTTCATCCAGAAACCAACCTATATTTCGGTCAGCAGGTGAATGGGTCATAGGATTATTTGATCGATACGGTCGTACTTTTACCGCAATTATATTTTTCGTATTCTTTCGTAAGTATGGGGTGACATCTAAGACGTTCGGATGCCTAGCATCTATCACCGCTACAGCATCCCCATTAATCCAAATTTCTCCACCTGGAGTCAGCGACTCTATTTCCAATGTCCCTCTTTCAAATTCATCCAGGTCCAATTCCTTGCGAAGGTAAAGCGCTTCACCTTCCTCTAAAATCCCTCCATGAACCGCTGGCAAACGAACTTCATCCCAATTACTATCATCAAAATCCAAAGAATTCCACCCAATGGGATTATATTTTAATCTAAACTCTTCGTCCAGGATCACCTCTGGGACATAAGGTATACGTTCATTATCCTTCTTCCGATAATTCATGAGTAAGATGTCATTTATTGATACTTTTCCCTCCACTTGAAATGTAATGCGATTGATCTTCTCAGGGTTATCATTTACAAACGGAATAAAATCAAAGACTTTTTCTCCATGAATTAGTAAATTAAATCTTCCTTCTACAATATCTCCTTCTACCGTTAAATCAATCCAGCCTTCCAGGCTTTCAGGTAACTTGCTTTCGTTCCCCTGGTCATCTGATACCACGCCATTTCCATTTATTTTCAGAACAACCACTTCTTCCTTACCATCGCACATTGAAAACACTATATTACTTTCCGGATTCGCCTTCAATTTTGTCGCTAACTTAAACCTCCAGTCCATGGGCTCAAATTCTTTCTCAATCAAAGCATCCGACAAAATCAACACCCCGTTTTCTAATTCTACACCGGGAAAACCACTCCAAAATCCATGAGACTGTCTGCTTTCTTTTTCCTGGCCTTCCCGGTAACCAAATGATTTCCATTTCTCAAGGTCCCATTCTTTCCTGATATCCGGCAACGGTTGTGGCTTAATACTGTTCAATAATGAATCTATTGCTTCCTCTTTCACCACCTTCCGATCCAGGTTCTGATCTTTAAAATAACGAGAAGAAAAATCCGCATAATGATTCAGAAATTTTACTCGACCTTCGGTATCCATCCATTCGGTTTCACCTTTGAAATCAGTTTCACCATTGGCAGACGGATCGTTTGTAAACTGGCGCATTTCAAAAGTCTTGCTAATGACTTGTGCGGATGCACTCCCAACCAGGAATACAAATATAAAACCAATAACTGCCTCTAATTTTTTCATGTAATCCTTGTTATTCTTTTATCTCAAATAAAATATTATTCATTTGCACCTACTGTAATGGTAAATGTTCCCCAATACACATTCCTTCTTATCGTTTTCCACTCCTTTTCTTCATAATTTGCCAAAAATCGGATTTGATGCCCTGGCGGACAATCTTCGGATATCCTCAATAATGATGAAGCGGCGTACCCGTCTCCCCATTTATCGGGTTGCAAATCGATGTGTAATGTTTCTTTTTTAACATATGGATCGTCGTAATACAATCTAGACCTGTGGCTTACTTCGTAAATCATAATTCTCTCTCCGGGTTCAGCAATATTATTTCCATTACCACTTCCAAATATTTCACTATCTCCGTCATCAATACCGATATTGGTAAATACAGGTACATCATAAAATACAGGAATATCAATTTCATCCGTCCAGGTATTACCATTTTCGTCTTCCATTCTTATATTAAACAGAACTCTAAACGGAGAACCATCGATTACGGGTTTATTCTCTGCAGTAATTAAAAAATCTGCATCTATCCACTCCGTTTCAGTCGACTCCAAACCCTTTAAATTAACAACTTTATTCTTGATTTTCACATCCTCATTTTCGGTACTTAAAGTAACCTTTACATTTTCGGCATCGGATCCTCCTCTATTAAGAAGTTTCAATTTCAATTGGCTCACTTCATTGTGCTGGAGAAAATGCCCTTCGCCATTTACGAGGTAATCTACAGACACAATTTCAGCCGGTCCTCCTTCCTGAAATATACCAAAAACCCTGTTTTTATAATCAACATCCAGATTGATCTTTCCCAAATGATCGCTTTTAATTGTACGAACTTTCCCGGATTCGTTTGATTTATTATAATCCAGAAGATTGTACTCAGTATCAGGTGTATAAATTCCAGCTGTAGCTATGGATAACTCAACATTCTCCAAAGGGTCTCCCAATGGCAACCATCCGCGCGTAGCTATTTCAAACCCTCCTTGAGTTACATCGCTTAGCTCGATAAATCCAGGGGTCTTTTTATTACTCCGTACAGAATACCCCCACACATCAAAGTCAGCATATAGATCAGCATGATGCCACCTTTCTGGCTTTGACAAAGGTTGTTTAAAAGAACTTGCAATAAAATTCAGTGCATCATTAAATAATTCCGGTTGCAGTTGATGACCACCTTCTGCTATCTCGTATTCATATTTCAGTTCTTTTTCCCGGATTGCCCCGTTATGTACCTCTTTATTCAAGTGAACCAATTCACCTTCGGTACTATTGTAGAACTTTAAACGTACGCCCAATAAATTCTTAAATAAATAACGCACGCTGTACAAAGTATGATTATCGGGATATCCAATAAAAAATTCAGGGGACCCTTTTGAATTTGCCGAAGCACTGATCATGTGTGGATATTTTCCGGCCAGAAAAAAAGACATTATCCCTCCCATACTATGTCCTATTACACCTCTTGATTCTCGTCGATCCTGGGTTCTGTAGTTAGTATCAATGTGCTCCACTAATTCAAGGAAATAATCCTTAAACTGTTCTTCATAATTGATGTTTGAGTGAAATCCAATATTGTAAGGCCGGATGTCTTCAGGAACTGATTTCCCATTCCACGCCACAATAATAATGTCATTAGCATTTACCCATTCAGCGACTCCATCCATTGTTAATTTATGACTCCCTTTGTTCCCGTGAAAGTAATAAATAACTGGGTATGATCTTTCGGTATCTTGATAACTTTCCGGGAGGAAAATACGATACGGCTTGTCTCTTCCGAAAACTTCACTGTAGTGACTCATATCTTGCTGAGAATATCCAAATTGGACTAAACTCAAAAAAATCAATATGTGGAATCCCTTCATTTTCGATGTTTTGTAACCGCATTAAAAATCAAAAGATATGCCCTGAGCCAGAGGTATATCACTTCCAAAATTAATGGTAATTGTTTGGCGCCTCATATAAACCTTCCAGGCATCGGAACCACTTTCGCGTCCGCCCCCCGTGTCCTTTTCTCCTCCGAAAGCACCACCAATTTCAGCTCCGCTGGTTCCAATATTTACATTTGCAATCCCACAATCCGAACCTTCACTAGAAATAAAGTATTCAGCCTCTCGCACATTCTCTGTAATAATAGAACTAGACAATCCCTGGGAAGTACTGTTTTGGATAGTGAGAGCCTCCTCAAAAGTATTGTACCGTAAAACATAAAGAATGGGAGCAAAGGTTTCTTCACGGACAATATTGGCATCCGGACTTATCTCCGCAACACAGGGTTTTACATAAAAATTGCTCTCAAGCTTTTTTTCGGTATATAATCCCCCCTCAACAATGAATTTTCCCCCTTCTTTTCTAATTTGATTTAATGCTGATAAATAATTGTCCACGGCGTCTTGGTCGATCAAAGGTCCCATGTGATTATCTTCATCCAGGGGATCTCCAACATTAATTTGTTTGTATGCATTCTTTAATTTATCTACAAAGTCATCGTAAATGGAATCGTGAATTATCAATCTTCTGGTTGATGTACACCGTTGTCCGGCAGTCCCAATTGCTCCAAATACAGAAGCATTCAAAGCCAAATCCATATTAGCCTGTGGGCTTATAATCATGGCGTTATTGCCTCCAAGTTCCAGAATAAGTTTTCCCAGTCTTTTTCCTACTTCCACTGCTACTTCCCTGCCCATTCGAATACTTCCAGTGGCTGATACCAGGTTAACTGCAGGGTCACTTGTCATCCAATTCCCAACGGTCCGATCTCCATTGATCACACTTGAAATGGCTGTATTAATCCCATTTTCACGAAGTATCCGAACTAAAAGATTTTGACAGGCAATGGCACACAGAGGCGTTTTCTCTGAAGGCTTCCAAACACATACATTTCCACATACTAGTGCAATCATTGCATTCCAAGACCAAACCGCTACAGGAAAATTAAATGCTGAAATAATGCCTACTATACCAAGTGGATGCCATCTTTCCAACATATGATGATTTGGTCTTTCCGAGGCTATTGTTTTTCCATACAATTGTCTGGATAAGCCTACTGCATAATCACATATATCTATCATTTCCTGAACCTCTCCTTTCCCTTCCTGCAAACTTTTACCCATTTCTCTGGAAACAAGTTGCCCCAACTCGGATTTATGCTTTCGTAAAATATCCCCGTATTGACGAATAATATCACCTCTTTGCGGCGGCGGTACTTTCCTCCATTCTTTAAATGCTTTCCTTGCTTCAAAAATGGTCTGATTGAATTCCTCTCGTGATGTAATAGTTACATCCGCTAGTTTGCGATTATTTGCCGGAGAGAAAGAGGATATTTCTTTTATTTTTTTGTTGTCAAAACTTTCACGCAACCCAATAATCGTTCCCCCATTTTTCTCTCTAATTCCCAATGCCTCGAATATATTCTTTGTCATATTTTGTTATTTAAAGTCTTCGTAAAAATTTCCATAGTGCTGCTCAATAAATAGACCGGAAAGAAATGGTTTTGTAGGAATTTGACTTTGCAGTACTGGACCTTTCAGGTTCCCTGCCATCAGCAAAAGAGCTGATTGACACAATGCAGATGCTGTCGTTCTTTGGATACCTGTTAATACAATACCATTGAAATTTACCGGCCTAACTTCCAAATGTTTGTTCTTTTCCATCCAATACCCTGCTTCATTTCTCCCGGCTACACTGGAATAAATCAATACGCGATCGTCTTCTTGAAATGAAGTTTCATCGAGCATTTTTGCTTTTAAGGTTTCCGGATTTAAATCATTCCCCAACATTTCCTTTAGTTGATCGACCCTCGAATAATGTCCGGGATACCTGAGTGTTTTATATTCCAGGTTTTCAATTTTATTTTTGTAATAATCAGGTAAGTCACTGGCTCCTCCTGAAGTAAGGTCTGCTTCAAACAACTCACCATTAATAATTAAATCTTCTCGTTGAGAAAGGGAAGGTTCCATTTGCACCTTACCTTTTTTAAGTACCTCCGCATCATTTAAATACTCGGTACTTACCCCAACCGGACTCCAGGTAAAGGCATAATAGGAAGGAGACGTCACATAGGGACTAAGGGCTCCCACCCTCATTTTCACATGTTCTATTTGAATTTCTGGGTGACTTTTCTCGAAAAGGTCCACGAGGCAATTGGTAAATACATTTATAAATCCTGGCGCAAGGCCTGTTTGGAGTATAAATCCGTTTTCACTGCCTCTTGTTATAGAGATTATTTCTTTGGTCTCGGAAACATGTTCGGTGAGATTGGCATAATGCATATTATTTTTCAATGCTACTTTAGCAACATCTACTGAATACCTCCCCGGAGTACAATCCAAAAGTATATCTCCAGTGGGGTTCCATGAGGCTAAATCTTTGATTTCCAATATTTCGATTTCTTGTTTTTTTCCAAGTCCATTATAAATCCATCTGCGTGCGCGCTCACATTGTGAAACGGAAATATCAGCAAGCTCCACTTTGACCTCTCCTTTTGAAAAATGTTCTAATAATATTAGTCCACAGGCTTTGCCAATCCCCCCTGCTCCAACAATTATAATTTTCTTCATTATCTTTACTTTTTATCCGTGCTTTCAAAAATTTTATTTGCTGACTGGGTTACAAATCCATTGAATAATGCTCCATCCTTTTCATACCTGTAAGCAAATTCATAGTAACATCCGGGAACCGTATAAATTTTTTCCTTAAACCTCACATCTATACTATCTGCCATAATACTACTCTGTTCAAGCCACACATTAGGTCCACCTTTGATAATCCCCCCGCTGAAATTCATTTTGAAATCATTTTGCACTAAATATTCATTTAATTCATTCAGGCCATCAAATCCATCCAAATGATTTACTAAAATGGTAAAATGATTAGCGCAAAAACCATAGATATACATCCAGGCTGCATATTCACTTTCCTCTCTCAATTTTTCATAAACACTGTAAGTTGGGGTTTCCCACAACCGTCCCTGAAATATAAGCTGAGGGTTGCCATACATAGTAATAGGAATTTCTTCAATAAGCTTTTTCACCAAATCCTGTAGACCTGAAGAAAATTCTGATATAATCAATTCACTAATAAAAACTTTGGGCGCCTCTGGGTCTGAATGTTCCATATGAATAGCATTAAGCTTTTTCTCCTCGAAATAATAATCGCCTTCAATAGTATATCCTAAATTTTCAAAATGACTCGCTAACACTCTTTTATCCACTCGAGGATCATTAAATGTCCTGAATGCAATATGGTCGTTTGGAATAACGCTATTTTTTGATAACAAATCGTGAATCTTCAAAGCTGAAGGACACAATGTGATGTATTTCTTCCACAATTTCAGGAAGGTTTCATTATAATTGTTTTTCATATCACTAAGTGTATTTTATTAATTTATTACTATTACTTCGGGCTGTAGGCTCCGTAATTCTCCTTTATATAATTCAACCACCATTTAATACCAGGATCGCAGTGTGTTCCATGTCCACCGGGATTGTGATTTATAGGGATATTTTGTAACCAGGTTGAAGCAAAAATATAGCCGTATCCATTGTCCAAATGTTCCTTTGTCAGCCTCAACTGTTGAGCTTTTTTTCCCTCTGTATAAATACCCACATTGATATAATGATACGTTCCGTTTTCCTTGCTATACGGTCCCCAGTAATCAGTCATCGTCCCTTCGGTTTCTATATAGGGAATGATTTTGGTTTTGTTTGAAAAGTGTAAAGCCATATCTGCACTTCGCGGAGCAAACCCCCAATTGTTATACCCAATGACATAAGAGGGGTCAACAGTTTTTCCGGCAGTGATCATCTGACTGATATTAAACCCGGCCGACCGATTGGCCATACCTTCGTTGTCCGGATCGATAAATACATTTTGAAATTCATTTTCAGACAAAAACCGGACTGTATTAGCTATTGCATTATTTGCTTCTTCCTGTCCCCAACTCTCCCATTTAGCTCGAGAGCCGTTATTATCGCTCCAATACAAACAGCCCACTAATACCACCATTTGCCTCTTATCACATTCTTCAATGATCCTTTTGAGGCGATTCGCATAGGTCTTATTCAAAGATGCATCTTCATTATATCCTTTTATATCCCCAAAACGGGATCCCATAAGAAATACGCTTATGGTATTTATCCCGTATGACATATAAGCATCCAGGTGATCGATAAGGTCATCCGTGGTTTCTTCAGAATACAGAGAATTTGAACATCGAAGACCAATGACCTGAAATTCCTCCCCGTTTAGAAGGGTACGGTTCCCTTCCACTGAAAACACATTTTCCCCGGAAAATCCCGGCACACTGTAAATTGCCAAAACAAGCAGGGTAATAAATATTTTTTTCATTATCCATTTATTTAATTGTTACAATTTGATTTTTATTCAGAATTACTCTTTTATCAAAATTTCCACAAACGACTTTGTAGGTATTATTTGACGTTTTATTTCCCTTTGCATATGAAAAATCTAACAATTCCGTTGTCCAGACACCTTTGGAATTGATCCTACCTTCATCTACCACTGTACCCTCTGAATTCTCAACGACTACCCTTTTATTAACTAATCCCTCGGCCCGTACTTCTAATGTCCAGTACACTTCATAACTGTGGTCCTGGTTTGTACGGTCAATCCCAAACTCCATCCCCTCAAAACGGTTAGAATAAAACTTAACATCACGAGCATAGCTTGTTTTGCCGTACTTCCACCCCATTCTGAAAGGTTGCAGATCTTCAGATGCAGTGGGAGACCGCATTATGGTATTGTTATATACCTCCGTATTCACAGTACCCCCATAGCGGGATGCAATCCAGGCTGCGGGAACATTGGTAAGGATCCGGTTATTGTAAAATTTTCCACCATAGCCTTCCAGACCTCCACAAATGTAAAAGGCCGAAGCTTCGGCTTTGGCATTCGGTTCTTTATGATCTACAAAGATCTCATTCCCAAAAATATAATTTTGCCCTCCACTTGCACTGTAGAAAAATGCCCAGACCATGGGTGTGTATTTTTCATATTCAGGAAATGCACGACCTGTAACGTATATTTTATTGTTATAAACTTTGTTATTTGCGGCACCTCCTTTGGAATCAGGTTCTGCATTGTAATCGGCAATCCTTATTGCTGCCACACTGTACTCTTCAGCACCATACTCACAAGTAGGAGGTGAAGATTCCACTTTTATGAAATTGTTGAATATTTCGATGCCTTTGTGCCGGTAGATCTCAATGCCCGATCCTGTTTTGGGCTCTATCCGGTTTTCAAAAATTTCAGAGCTATCTCCGATAGCCATAATACTATAGTGATTGGTAACCATTTGCTCATTTGCAAAATAATTGTTGTGAATACTGGAATTGTTCCCCTTGAATACCAAACATCCCTGTCCCCCATTAAATTCCGAAAACGAGACTTCAGAAGGTGCCTCTCCCCGGATGTCCACTGCATAAAACTGTGAACCATGGCGGTTGATGACAAAAGGATTATCCACTTCAAAAGTACACCCGGTAATCAAGGCCTGCGGCACATCAACCGCTATTGAATTGATCCCCTGGTTAATGACTTTTACATTATCCAATATAATTTTGGTTTCATTAGCTGTAGATTGCACACCCCATGACTGTACCCCCTTTGTTCCCGATCTGATGACCCCATTTTTAATGGTCACAGTACCTCTTCCCTCAGCAATGGGGATACCATCCAACGGGCGCCCACTGGAAATATCAGCAGTATAGTCGAAAAAAGCACTGTGCCTGATATCGTATAAATGATCAAAATGCCCATACGGATCCGTATTCTCCACAATTCCAATTCCGACATCCATTGCGGGACGGATATCCACTTCATCGATCAAGCAATCAGTTTCGGCCTTCACTCTAACCCGGTACTTACCAGCCGGAAGTCCCTGTAAATGTGCAATAATAAATCCACCCCCCAGTCGGGGAGATCGATTTTCCACAGGACAACTTACCTTTTTACCATCCTGATACTCCGTAGTAACTTCCACCTGTTCTCCGTGCTCATCTTCCACATATAGACTAATCTTCATCTCATTCGACAAATCGGAATTCAAATCCCGGGAATGGCGGCCTGTAATTCCACACATAGCATAATACGAACGGTTCGCTTCCGGAAGATTTACATAACCTGACACTACCTCATCACCTTTTTCCAGGCTCAGCAGCTTATCCCCAATAAAAATATGTACGTCCCTGGTGTTTTTCACCTTGGCCCCGGGAGCCTCACTCAGATCCCAGTGTATCTCTCCATCTTCAAATCCGGAATTGGGAATATGATCATAGTATCCGGTTGCAAAAGTCAAAGCGTACCCATTGAGATCTAGTGTAACATCTTTTCCTAAAAAAATTCCACTTTTCTGACTTACAATATTATCCGTAAGAACATAGGTCGCTCCTTGTTCTCCATAAAATCCCGGCTTATCAATTGCAATTTCACCGGGTTGGACGTGTCGATGAGGAACAGTTTTGTACTGTGCACTTGCAGTATACAAGCCTCCAAATATTAATAAACCCAATACCACCCAGCTCCTATTTCGTAGGCCTAACAAATCCACCAATTCTAACATTTTATCGGCTTTAAAAGCATTATATTTTATCATAATAACTTGTATTATTACTTTTTATTAAATAAGAATATTCCCGGTAGCATAAAAAGGAAAGGAAGAACCCAGATAGCCACATATGAAAAATGTTCAAACCAATGATCTATAACATAGGTGTGATTACCTTCCTTGCCATATAAATCAACCACAATATCAGTGGTATATGGATCGTCATATTCGGGCTTATAAAGTTCATGCATGCTCGCATAAGAAGCCCTTGTAATCTCGGGGTCCGATTCGATAGCCTCAATATCGTAGGGCACAAAAATACCGTAGTCAGGATCCAAAATAATGGATTCATTTTCTGAAACCTGTGCTGTAACAACAACATGCCCGGCAATGTCCCAAAGCTCAGCTTCAATTCCATGTTCATTCAACACACCCTTGACTACGGTAGAATGCGTAGAACACACCCCCAGACCTCGTTCAAGATTCTTCCTATAATTGGTGAATTCATATTTCAGATATCGATCTGGCTTAATATATGAAGCTGCAAATAGCATATAATTCTCCCATATCGGAACTCTTAAATGATATTTATCAATAGCTGGATCCCTCCAATAATGAATCATCCCTTTGCTAACTATTTTATTCAATCGAATGGCAAATTCTCGATTGGATTCATCCGGTTTTTTTAATAACATTTCATTTATTTCAGGATACTCTATAGTTATGTCGTTGAGTCTACCTGTGCGATTCTCTTCATACAATTCAGGATTTCTCATAGTTTTAAATAATCCCGCTATATTGATTAATAATAGAACAGCACCAATTCCAAATAGTATTTTCAAAAATGTCTTCATTTTTTTTATTATATTATTTCAATGGAGTAGTCAAGTATTTTTCGATATCCGTCCAATGCTTCATCATTATTTTCCTCTTCAATTTTAATTGATCTATTAAATCCGGTCCCAGTAAAAATGTATCCTCATAAACAGATTTCACTGCATGGCAAATAAGATCCATCCCCTCATTTTCCAAAAGCTCAATAAGATTCTGAGTATTATCAAACTCCTGTCGCATTATCTCATTAAATTTTAATAAATCTTCATCACCGGACCATGTAGATTCTTTACCCGGACCATGAGGTCCTTTCTCTATTTCTATTCTATTTTGGTCCCTTATTTTCTGGGCTTCTGCAAAGTGGACTGCCGTTCTGGCCAAACTACTTTGGATACGAATGGATCTACTCCAGTCTTTCACAAAGTCTAAAGATTTACTTTTCTCAAAAAGAGCAATTAAGTCATTCGCTACACTATCTAGTTTCAAGGCGTATATCAATCCTTGATTATAGGGCAAACTCCATCTTCCTCCATGGATATCTGCATAGTCCAATCGAGCTTCGTCCTGTGACGTATTGAATACTTCAGGCAAAAAATATCTTTCTTCTTCCGAATTTAATAGAAGGGGGTTAAACACCAAAGGACGCAAAATATGACGAGTAGAAATGGTCCAATAAATATTACTCAGTCCTTTTACCGAATCACTCCTGTATTCTTCGGCTTTGTTAATTTCTTTACAAATTTGATAAAATTCCTCACCAAGTTTTTTGACACCGCGGTCTTTCAAAAACTCCTTAAATAATTCTTCTGTTTTCAGCGCTTCTTTCCGGCGCAAGGCAGTTGTTACCATATCAAGTAAAAACTGTCGTCCCTCTTTATTTTCATATCCCCGGTCGTAGGACGCTCGAAAGCTGATAAATATAGTTTGGGGGTTATCCTGAATCGTCGATACTACATCTTCTATTGTACTTATAGGATCTATAAATCCTCGTATCGGATACTTGCTTACGATCCCGCTTTTGAGTCCACTGACTTTATCAGAATTATGGCTCTGAAAAAAACAATTTGAAGGAAGGTTTTCATAAATTTCAGCTTTCTCTTCATCGGAAAACATCGACCCGGTCAAATATATTTCAATATCCTTACCTACATCATTAGCTCCTTCTTTAAAGGTATTCATTAGCTTTTGCACCCTACTTCCCATTTTAACATCTTTACAATGCAGAGGTCCATTTGGCCCCGTATATTGCCAATCTGACCAGCAGATTCCCGACCCTGCATCATTAGTCTTAAAAAAGAATGCCTCGATTTCCGGAACCTCCTTTAAAAGAATACTAACCATTCTACGGTACATATCGCGTGTGGCTTTAACAGAAATACAAGGTGCGAATGCAGGCTCATTACTTCTCCTGGGGTGATCCACTCTGGGGCCCAACATTTGTGGGTATTGATCGAAAAATTCATAAGGCAAAAAATTAGGCTCATAAGACCAGAATGCCGCCTTTAAGCCATATTCCCTAAGTATTTCTGCTTTGGCTTTTATAAGAATCTTATTTTTCTCGACAAAAGACTGAGGAATAAAAGGTTTTATTTTTTCATCTGGGAAAAACTTGAATGGTGTTGGGTTATAACTAGCATATTCATACCAATGGTTTCTTCCATCCGGTATTTCGTGGAAAGATTTATCTGCTAGAGTACTTATATTTACTAACACTCTACCAAATGATTTTAAGACAGAAACTTGTTCTGCCAATTCTCTAAACTCATTTATATCATTTATTGGTGCATGGATAATATAGGTCTTTTCGTCTTCTATTTCTGTTATGATTTCAGACAAATTTTTATCTAGGCTAACACATCTGCCATCCAATCCATTTACCCTACAAATGAACAACAATAAAAATAACACACTAACAGTATTGCAATATTTCATTTTGTTTTGGTTTTGACACACAACCTCTGTTCAAAAATTCACTCTTTGATTTTTGACACTAGTTAAACATCTTCTCTTATTTTATTTCTTGTTTATCCCTTTTCCGGTCCGAAACTCGCCCAAATATTTTCTGGACTATCTCTTAATTTCTCACCGACATACATCCTAATAAAACTTCTTTTTTTCTCAAATCCATTATTAAGTGCCCAATTCACAGCCTGAGGATGCTTTTCAGGGATATCAACAATTATTTTTCTATCTCCTACGGCATTCATTGCCGTATCCAAAAGAATTTCACCTTTACTGCTCAATGCTACACAGGGTCCTATTTGTACGCCATTTCGGCCATCTCGTATAACCACATATCCTTCCATTTTACCATTTGATGAAAAATTACCACAATATTTTGCTGACCTATCCTCGCAAAGTATTTGAAATAAATTTTCACGATTAGTCGCTGTAATTTTTTCATCAATAACAGTACATTCTCTTATTTCTTTCAAATCTGACAATTCATACAATCTTTTACTTAAAGCTTTTTTTGGCACTATTGGCTCACGTACAAACCTCGTCAAATTATACTCCTCTCTAAAACCAAATTTCTTATATAAATTCACGCCCATCTCGGTCGCATCCAGCCTCACCGTTTTGACACCTATCGATTTCAACTTCCCCATTATCCTCTCAAACATTTTACGTCCTATTCCCTGTCGGCGATAATCTTTGTGAACAAGAACCATTGATATCCATACCACATTCTCAAATCGCGTAAATACAGCAGAAGCTACTTTACGCCCCTTTATCTCTCCCAGGAAACATCCTTCCGGGTCCAACCTTAACATTCTCCTCCAATCATTTTCATTTTGATTCCATCCTGCTTGCTTTACCAATTCTCCGCAAAATCCCAAATCGGATTCATCTATATTTCTTAATTGTATTCCATTATTATATGTTTGATCAGTGTTTATCAAGTATTATACCTATTTCAAATTATTCCCATAAAACAAATACGTTTCTTGAGGCGTAACAACTCCTGAATTTCCCAATTCATCTTCAAGGTACAATGAAAGGTTATACTCTCCGAAATAAGGCACACTAATCTTCTGAGTAATGACTCCATCATTAGGAACAATATCATCACCCACGCCATCATCATTCAATTCATATTCTGTAATTGAACCAGTATCTTCTTCCCCTTTTACTAAAAGTTTGGCTACCTCTATACTTGCACCATCAGATATAGATATCTGCAAAACATTATCACCATTCAATGTAATATCATTTACCACAGGAGCTGTAAAATCTTCACCCTCTACAGGCACGCGTATCCTGCTTTTTTTTATGAAATGGTCCGGATAATTGGGCATCCAATATTCGATAGCCAAATCAATGAATTCTCCGTCAAGGATATTTGAAGATACCGTTGGGATAGTGTACTTAAATGATCCACCAACATGATCAAACGGGACCCAATTATCAGATTTTCTTGAATATTTCGATTCCAGATTCAAAAATTCTGAATTAGACTTTATTTGCGTCAATCTATGCAATCCATTATCTTCAACTAAAATAGCAAACGACTCTCCTGGATTAAGCACGCCGTCGCCATTTCCAGTTCCCAAAACAGCGGTAATCGTGTCACTACCTCTAGACAAGTATGTATATTCACCACCGTCTGCAATTATATAATTTTTTTCAAGGGTTTTGCGTTCCGGGATACGCAACTCAAAAGTATCCTCCCAGCGTTTTCCCTTTTCGTTGGAAAAAACAGCTATATATTTTTCAACTTCCAACGTATGATTTGTTTCCAGTCGCTGTATTTCCACTTCAATTTCTACTAACTTTCCTCCTCTTAGTTTGGAAACGCTGACTTCTCCAAGCTTCACTTTATCTCTAAAAGAAAAAATTTCCATTTTAGCATCTTTAAAATCCTCTGTGCCCTTGTTCAATATCTTAACAAAGAACCTTTCTCTCCTTTCTTCCTGCTGTGAATTTGATTTCCTTTCCACAGAATGAATTATTGGTAAGGCTCTTGCACTATCAGGATGAAAAATGGCTACTTCATTCAAACTGCCGTTCAAATTTATTTCCAATCTTCCATCGTCATCAGACTTTATAGTAAGTTCCTTATAATTTAGGTCTTTTAAATCGTAGATTGCAACTACATAATCAGTGTTTCTTTCGTATCTTGGGGAAGTACCAACCCTTACCATAAACCTCTCCATAGGTTTTCCATTCGGTAAAAACGGTCTAATACTACTTCGAAATCCATTGTGACATACATTCTCAAGGATTGTAAATCCCGGAATGTTCCTATCTGAGGTCACACGGTAATCCCAAACCTCAAAATGAGGATATACATCAATGTGATTCCAGCTACGAACTAAAGGCAAAGGACTTTCAAATGAACGATTGAAAAAATCAAACATATCATCAAATCCGGACAAAGCATGTCCTCCCGGGTAATCACTCACCTCATAATACTCTAATCTATTTTCAAATATTTCGTTCAAATCGCGATGGTAAGCACGGATAAAGTCCTCTATTCCATAATTTAATCGCAATCGAACTCCTTTGTAATTTTGATGTACATCTCCATGATAATACTCAACTGGAAAATTTTTGGGACCTATTACAAATTCCGGAGACCCGCAAAAGCTACCCGCCGCTGATACTAGGTGTGGATATTTCCCTGCTAACCAAAAAGACATAAAACCACCCATTGAATATCCCGTAATCCCTCTGTACTTCCGCTCTGGTTTAGTTCTATAGTTTTTATCCACAAAACCTACCAACTCTGGAAAGTATAATGCAAATTGTCTATGGGTTTCTACCGGACCCACATTATAAGGTCTCAAGTAATACGGATCTTCTGGATCAGCATTGTAACCATCGGGTTTAACTACAATCAACTGATACCTATCCACCACTTCTGAAATCAACTCTTCTTCAGAAGGATTTTTCGTATTATTTTCATCTCTTATCAAACTACCAAAATACCGCTGCGACCATCCGTGATAAAAATATACCACGGGGTAGTTATTTGGCCTTTCATAATACTCAGAAGGTAAAAAGATCCGGTAATGTCTGTATTCACCAAATACATCACTAAAATGCATTGAATCGACTATGTAAACGGGTTTTGCATTAGCTGTACATGCCGCTATTCCCAAAACCGATACAATTAATATATTCCGTAAGTAATTAATCAATGTAAAGTAATTATTGTAACCCAAATTAAATCTTACTATTTTTTGTAGCCATCGTACAAATATGGTATTCTTGAAGAATCAAATGTATTATCATATACAATTACCCTGTATTTTAGTGTTATTCCTTCTGACGGTAATACGACAGGCTCTCTACCCGGAAAAACCGGATTTTGCATACTTTTGCTATTACGTAGAATCCATTTATCGTGTTCACCAGGATTTTCCGGATGAACCATGACTACCACTCCAGCGTTTTCATTTTTCATTATAAAATCCATCCACGGTTTCGTCTGAACTGCCGTATTCTCTGGATTGACCTCGCCTTCCGAATTAAAAATCAAATTCTCAGGACTTTTCAAACGAACATTGAAACCTCCATATCCCTTTTCATTATCTGATCCACCTATAGCAATATCTGACACTAAAGGAATCAATATAAATTCAAAATCAATGGCTCTATATCCTTCAACTGATTTGTGTATACTCAATTCCATTTCTTCCCTTACTACGGCTTCTTTTGAAGAACTACTATCCAATTTTGACATCCAATCTACTGCAGAATGCAATACTATTTGATCTTCCATCTCATCAATTGAAGTACTTTCTACTTCCCACTCTGTATTCTCACATAACCAGGTATCCCCTATCTGTTCACCTTTGTATAATAACTGGTGCCAAGCCGTAAAAACTCCGTGATGATGGGGATGATCTTCTGGAACATCTTCTGTGAGCACGCTGCCATCAAGTCCGTATAGTGGATGAATATAATGCGGTCGGTCATAGGGCTTGTGTTCATCATTGGCTTTGACAATATAGGTCAATATCGGTCGATTACCTTCATAAAATTCAAACCCTTCAAGACTACTAATCACTTTGAGATCTTGTCCGCTCGCAGCAGATAAAATAAATAATTTTACGCTTAAAAATAGTATGGCAAACCTTAACATTGTTTATTATTTATTTTGATTCATGTTAAAGATAAGCATTTGAATTTTGTTATCACCTGTAGGGTTTGGCCATCCATTGTACTTCTTCCGGATGCTCTTTAATAGGTTCTGGATTAGCGTCCCACCAAATACGCACCAACCGGTTGTCCTGCCCACCTATATTCTGCAAGGCAATCTGATATTGTTCTCCATTTATATTTTGTTCATTGGTCGGATAGGGAAACCTTCTCGGAATTTGCCCCATAAGATGATCATTGTCCGGCCCGACGAGAATTCTAGGGTAGCCCGTTCTTCGGTATTCGGACCAGGCTTCCTGTTCCTGGGGAAATAAAGCTATCATCTTTTGATTAATAATTTGTTCCAGTTTTTCTTCACTTGTACCGGATAGTTCTACTACAGGAGATTCTGCCAAAAAAGCATCAATTTCTTCCTGGGTGATTTTTTTACCGGCTATCCTTTGCGCTATTTCATTTGAAGTAGCTTCAGGATCGAATAACTGGATGACATCAGCCAATTGTGGTTCGCTCCGCTGGTAAAATTCCAGCGTATGTTCCATCGCTAATTCCAAGCCTTTTTCGTAATATCCCTGTGCATCTTCAGGAGATCCCTTTATGCCAAACAACGCCGCTTCCGACAAAGCAAAATAGGTTTCCGAAGCTTTAAAAAGAGCTCGTTCAATATTCGGGACCCACAAAAGGTCGGACCAACGGGATACCGATTCATCAGCATAAGGGTAACCGTATTCGGGCGGGGACATTCCCAGTAATGGCAGGCCCCTATAACCGAAATAGTCGTACTGGGGATAATCTGGGTCACCCGGCCATTCAGCCTTTGCAGTATCTGCAAACACTTTGGTTCGCGGGTCATCGTTATTAGCCAGGATGTCAAGGAAGGTCTTTGCCATTGCATTTTTTACCACGATAAAGCCCCGGGAAACCAAATCCACATACTCGGGATTCGTATGCTCCGGATAATCTGTTATAGTATATACAACTGCATCGTCTTCTCTTTCAGTAATTACATCGTCAAGTGAAAGATCGCTCATGTTCTCACTAGCCATACCCTCATCAACGTATCTCAATCTCAAAGCGAGACGCAATCGGAGTGAATTAGCAAATTTTCTCCATTTCACGACATCTCCTTCATACATGATATCAGCTTCATCAAAAGACTCCTTGTCCGGATCCAATTGATTGGCCGCTTCCCTTAATTCTTTAAAAAGGTCTTCATAGATTGACTTTTGATCATCGTACTTGGGTTTAAAAACGGCATCCTCGATTGGCAAATTGGATTCGAAATATGGAATATCTCCATATACATCTGTACATCTAGAAAAAGCCCATGCTTTTAAAATACGTGCTATTGCAATTTTGTTAGTTCGCGATTGCTCTCCATCTTCCAAATCCCTCCTTTCACAAATATCAATAATATCGGCCAAATTACGCCCATAATTGTCATAGGTATCATTCCACAATCCAGAACTTTCACCCTCTTGAAAAGGCCTATTTGCTCCAGAAACTGACATTCCCGAATAATTGCCAATGGTCCCGAACCCACTTTCTCCGTCCCTGATTATGGCATACGTCATTACTCTTGTTAACATCAAATTCACGTCAACTTTATCCTCGAGCAATAAATCTCTTGGAGTATTGATCTCTTCGAAATCTTTCGTACAGGATGTAGAAAAAAATAAAGCTGACAAAACAATTGGTATAATTCTTATATAGATTTTCATTATATTAATTTTCTTGTTAGAAGGAAAGGTTTACATTCAAAGTAAAGGTCCTGGTAGTGGGCATTGCCAAGGTTTCCAATCCTGCGGCGGCGGCAGAATTATTGGGCGCAGATTCAGGGGAAATCCCCATATCGTCCATATGCTCTTCCAAATACATTAAATTTCTTCCTACTAAACTTAGATTCAATTTTTGAAAAGGAGTTCGTTCGAGAAATTTTGGACTAAAGCTATACCTCAACATTACTTCTCTCAAACTTATATAACTCGCATCCAATACAAATTCTTCTCCAATTTGTGACCAGGCTCTATTAGCCCAATAGGTTTGACCAGGTACTGCTTTTGTATTTTTTTCATACCCCACTACATTCCCTTCACTATCTGTCACTTCCATTACACCATCAAGAACTCCAACATAGGGTAGTTGATTCCCGTTTTCATCTACATCTTTGGGTCGTCTTCCTTCCTCAGTAAACTTACCTGTTCCCTTAGCAGTCATTCTTTCCCGGGTATGCGAAGATATTTCTCCTCCCTGGACAAAATCCAACAAAACGCTCATTGAAAAGCGCTTGTATCTAAAAGTATTCATTAATCCCCCGATCCAATCCGGCGTAATATTCCCCAAAACACTGACTTCTTCCTCGCGCACATAACCTCCAGATTCATTGACTATCCGCTCTCCTGAGGGTGCCCTTTTGTAAGCATATCCTACAATATTCCCGTATGGCTGTCCCTCTCTTGCCTCTATATTATTCATAGAAGTGCTTATTAAGGTATAAACATCAATATCAGGTGCTAATTCAACTATAGTAGAATTGTTTTTTGCATAATTGGCTGTAATACTCCATCCAAACGCATTCGTTGCCGGATCAAAAATGTCGTAATTCAACATGACTTCCAATCCCTTATTTTGGATTTCACCTGCATTAACGATCGCCTGACTGTAACCACTGGCATTGGATACAGGTACGTTCAAAATCTGATTATAGGTTCTTCCATTATAGTAGGTAATATCAAGCCCCAACCGGTTTTGCATGAATCTCAGGTCCGTTCCAATTTCCCAGGATTCAGTAAGCTCATTCTTAAGGTTTACGGGTGGAATTGTTCCACTTTTAGAAGCAAAATTAAGTCCATCAAACCCCGTATTATACAAAGAATATCCAACATGTGTCAAATAAGGATCTGAATCATTTCCAACCTGCGCCCAGGAAGCCCTCACTTTGCCGAATGTTACAAAACTGCTTGCAGACAGTAATTCTGAAAATATAAAACTGGTACTCACAGATGGATAGAAATAGGAATTGTTATCAGCCCCCAATGTAGAAGACCAATCATTCCGTCCTGTAATATCCAGATACAGCATATCCCGATAACTCAATTGACTATTGAAAAATACAGATTGCATTTCTCTTTCCCACAAATTTCCATCTGCTCTTACATCATTGGCATTACTTATATGAAAAATATCTTCTGCCTTAAAATCACGCGCATCCCAAAACATTTGATCATAGCGCTGTGACAAATAACTACCTCCCAAAGTCAAATAACCTGCTAAAGGACCTGAAAAGTCTTTTTCAGCCGTAAGTAATAAATCACCATTAACATCTTTCCTGTGCCGATTAGTCTGTGTCATTCGGCCGGGTTGATTGCTGCTACCGCGGGCACCGACTGGCCACCTTTCCTCTCTAAGTTCCGTAAAAATATCAGTACTAATCCTACCCATTAAATTCAACCAACTGGTAAATTCAATATTAGCAGAAACATATCCCAAAAGACGGTCTTTTTTATCTTCATTTTTCAATTCATTGACAATATACCATGGATTGTAATTCATGCCTGGGAACCGAGCATAACTTCCCGTTTCTTCATAATATCTTTTTATAAAGTCCAACGGTGTAAACCTCGATAAAATAGCTAAATTATAAATTGGATTCTGTTCAGAATATCCAAGAGTGGGTCGTTGATTTCCACCTGAACGGATATAATTTGCACTGGCATCAATGCTAATTTTTTCACTGACCTGGCTATTAGCTTTTATAGCTACGTTTGACCTTGTAATTTCATGGTTGGGAATAACACCCTTTGCATTGGTATTACCTAAGGACAAACGAAAAGAAGAATTTTCATTGCTCCCTGTAATAGCCACGTTCTGAGTATTGGTAATTCCTGTCTTATAAAAGAGATCGCGCACATTGTCTTCCGGTTGGGAAACATAAGGCATTGTCCGTGGAGGACCATCGTCATCAGGCATTCGATATACATCAATAATAGATATGCTACCATCCAGGGGACCACCCCAACTATCGAGATTTCCCCATTCTGGATAAAAATAGTTCTCACCATTGACCTCATTCTTTCCATAGTTGGCAACACCTGTCCCATCATAACCAGAACCGTATTTATTTTGGTATGTCGGGATCAGGTTTAAAAAGTCAAGTCCCAGACTCGAATTAATTTCTACGCCAAGACCTTTAGAT
Organism: Membranihabitans maritimus; assembly: GCF_021729145.1. Lineage (GTDB taxonomy): Bacteria > Bacteroidota > Bacteroidia > Chitinophagales > Saprospiraceae > Membranihabitans > Membranihabitans maritimus. Next base: position 57,957 of record NZ_JAJSLW010000004.1, read on the forward strand.
CCTTTTCCGGATTTTGTGGTAATTAAAATCACTCCATTAGCTCCTCTTGAACCATACAGTGCAGAGGAATTGGGTCCTTTCAAAACAGAAATTGATTCAATATCCTGCGGATTAATACCACCTATGCCATCGCCATAATCCCTAGATTCAAATACCCCACTGCTGTGTCCATCATTCACTATAGGGACCCCATCGACTACATACAAGGGTTGGTTGTTTCCACTTAGGGAACTGTTGCCTCTAATCACCACTGATGATGAACTCCCAACGCCACCTGCCAATTTAGAAATTTGAACACCTGCTACTTTGCCCGCGAGATAATCGGCAACATTTACTTCGCGGGCGGCTTCAAGATCTCTGGATCCCAGTTCCTGTGCTGCATATCCCAATGCTTTTTTTTCTCTTTCAATACCGAGTCCTGTAACAACTACCTGTGATAATTGCTGTATATTTTCACTCATTACCACTTCAACATAATCATTTCCATCTAGTGGAACTTCTTTGGTATTGTAACCTATATATGAAAAAACTAAAGTAGCATTTTCCTCAACACTCTCTAAAGAAAATCCTCCATTGTAATTTGTTGCCGTTCCATGGTCAGTACCCTTTACTAGAACATTAACACCTATAAGGGGTTCACCACTATCATCCGTCACCACACCTGTAATTGTTGAAACCTTCCGCACAGTACTGAAAACCTCTCGTCTTCCTATTGTTGGCAATCTTTCGGGTAATACATTTACGGGCTTTTCTTTTAATATAATGAAGTTGCCGTTTACTAAATAACCAATAGAACGTGGAGCAAATATAGCATCCAAAACACGCTTTAGTTCAAGATTTCTCCCCCTGTACGTAATACTTCCTTCAAGCTTCAAACGACTTTCACTGTATACAAATTTCACATCTGTTTGTTCCTCTAAAAGCTCCAATGCCCGGATAATATTGACAGACTCCCATTCAATGGTTACCTTTTCATCCAATATCTGGGCATCCGTTTCATTTGCTAAAGTGAAACCGGTAAATAATATCATCAATAATAACTGTCCTGCCGAAAATTTCATCACTTTATAAATAAGCGGCACCCTAGAAAAATAATTTTTCATCTCCATTTGTTTTCTATTATTTATTTAAAACATCATCCAGGAATGTTGGCCCACTCCCAAAACTCTGTACTCCTATTACAATTTCATTTTACCCAAATCGGATGTAAAATATTAATAACACCCCCTACCACTCAGGTATACCATTTCCTTTTCAATTTTATAATTTCCGTTTAAAGTTTCCACAATCAATTCCAGCGTATTTTCCAATGATTGGTCTGTAAAATCCGCACGAATTAAACAATTCTTCATTGATTCTTCAACGGCTATTTCAACATCGAACTTTTCTGTAATTCTTTTAGCAACTTCATTTAATTCAATATTTTCAAAGTACATATCGTATTCAGTACCCTGAGTATATTCTCCAAAGGTCGGAGCTTTTCGAATTGAATCCATCGAGAGACTTTCCTGGTTAATTTTTGTCAATTTTTGCAAATCATGCTCAAAGACACTCCTTTCATTAGGTAATAATTCCAGACCCTTTTCTTCATCCAACAGGACTTCAACTTTTCCAGTTAATACATACACTTCCGTCTCTCCAGGTTTAGTCTTTATATTAAAACTTGTTCCCATAACACGGGTTTTTAAAGAACCGCTTTTTACAATAAAACTTTTACGTACACTCTTTTCGCCTATTATTCGACCCCATAACCCCGGTTCTGTATATGCTTTGGTTATTTCAAATAGAGCCTCTCCATCGAGTTCTACAAGTCTCTGTTCACCAGTAAATTCTTCAGGATAGGTCAAGGAACTATTCCCTTTTAACCAAACAATACTTCCATCATTCAAAATCACTTTTTTAACTTCTCCTGAGGATTGTGCAATTTGGATTTGAGTCTTTTCTGCAAAATTGCCAATCATCTCCCACAATAAAAATCCAGCAACAACAACTATCAGAATTGCTGCTGCTCTCCTAATAATATTAAATCCCCTACCTAATTTCACCTTATCGTAGGTCTTACTTTCAATACGATTGTCAACACCAGACTTGATACTTTTTTTTATTTTCTGAACTTCTATATCAGATAGTTTTCCATATGTTTCAAAATCCTTCCGTGAATCCAACCAAGCTTCGATTAATTCAATTTCAGCAGAAGAAGCCTTTCCTTCCTGATATTTTTTTATTAATTCACTAAATCGCTCTTCCTTCATTAATTCCGAAATTAAGTTTTTATAGCTAATTGCTATTTTATTAATAAGTCACTTTTCAATTCAACTACACCTAGTTACACTGCAAATATTTTAAAATTTATCATCACAAATAAATACATCCACAACTCTGCCTCAATGCTTTAGAATCCTTTTTGTATAAACTCCTTTCCCGTCTTCAACCATCAGGATATAGACTCCTGTTGGTAAAAAAGAAGTGTCCAATTGCAAACTCCTTGAATAAATATTATTTTCAAAATAGACTTTACCATGAAGATCCAAAATTTTCACCTGGTATTTTCCAATATCTTGAGTACTAATATACAATCTTGACCTTACAGGATTGGGACTAGCTGAATATTTGTTTTCAAATACATTTATAATACTTGATAATTCATCCAGTGTAAAAGTGATTAAAGTATCTTTATCCAAAGATATATCCTCTTCGTGTTCTCCGACTTTTAATTTATAAGGGTGCTCTTCATGACGAAGCCGATTGTAATACGAATATTCTTTAAGAATTGTATGAAAGGTATCATTTGTCGAAATCAACGTATCATTTGCTACAATGCCATTTATATCTGAAATAGTTAACCTGTGTCTATTACCGTAATAGTTTTGTTGATCAACCAAGGTTGCTTGAAGTTGCCAGAATACAGAATAGGTATGTTCCCTACGTGTCCTAATAAATTCCAATCTCCTATTTCCGCCTTGTATTAAATTAGACACAAATCGGATTTCTGTAGCCAAATTATTCCCATGCCCCAATTTAATAGGAGCATAATTCTCAATCGACTCTTGAGATTCAATGATTGTGTTACCCTTTATTATCACCTTTTCAGCATCACCATACGGAGTGGCCAACCAAAATGCAGGGACATTTGTTTTTACAGTATTATTTTCAAAGACACCTCCGATTGTTCCTCCCCCCACGTAAAATCCACATGTAATAGCTTTTGACTTAGGATCTCTTGCATCCACAATAACCTTATTATTGTATACAAAATTATCCCCTCCACTTGCACTGTAAAATATTGCCGTAGCAACAGGAATATAATTGGGAAATTCCGGGTAATCCTTTCCTGTAATATAGAAATTGTTATTAAAAATGCTATTATTATAACATCCATTTGAAGCACCGGGTTTGGCATTATAGTCAGCTAATCTGACCCCATTTACGCTGTAATCCTCATTTCCATATTCACAAGTAGGAGGTGAAGCCTCGATGTATATTTCATTATTATAAATTGAAATACCATTTCTTCTGTAAATTTCTATACCTGAACCGGTTTCCGGCATAAATACATTTTCGTAAATCCTGGATTGATTACCCCCAGCCATAATACTATAGTGATTGGTCACCATTTGTCGATTGGCAAAAAAATTGTGGTGGATATCAGAGTCCTTGCCCTGAAAATTTAGACAACCTTGTCCACCATAGAACTCAGAATAGGAAACTTCCGAAGGTTGGTCCCCACGTAAATCTACAGCGTAGTAGTGAGAGCCATGTCTGTTAATAATAAAAGGGCTTTCTATATCAAAATAACAATTTTTAATGGTAGCCTGTGGCACCTCGACGGCATTGGTATTAATTCCGGAAGAAACTACTTTCACATTGTCGATAGTAAAATCCATCGACTCAGCTGTAGATTGTATCCCCCAGGACAAGATACCCCTAACACCACTCCTAATAACCCCGTTCTTAATCGTGATACTGCCTTCAGCCCCAGTCTTAGTCACGGGGATACTATCCAGTGGAACCCCATTTCCAAAATTGGATGTATAGTCATAAAATGCGGGATGGTGCCAACCATCATACAAATCGTCACTGTGTGCATTGGTATACGTCCTTTCGATAACCCCGACACCCACATCCATAGCCGGCCTTAGATCAACATGGTCGATAATAGCCTCGGTCTCCGCCCGAATTCGTACTCGGTATCTGCCGGATGGTTTTCCATACATATGTGCGTATACAAATCCACCTCCCAATTGTGGATGTTTATTTTCTACCGGACTTCCCTGTAGTTCTGTATTACCATAACGGTTGATACATTTGACGATTTCACCTTCAGAATCTTCAATATAAACGCTTACACGCATGGTGTTTTTTGCAACTCCACATATAGCAAAATAGGACCGTCCCGAATCCGGCAATTCTATATAGTCAGAGGTAATCTCCTCTCCAGCATCTAACCGCAAAACTTTGTCCCCAATAAAAACCTGCTCCACTCGACCTAAAATTTTGGAATTGAGTGCATTTGAAAAATCCCACCCCACTTTTCCTTCTTCAAAGCTGTAATTTGGTAAATGATGGTAATCACCGTTAGCATAAACAATTTCATATCCATTTAGGTCCAGGGTTACATCTTTCCCCAGGAACAAACCACTTCTACTACTTCGGATATCATTCACCAAAACATATGTTGCTCCGGGCTTACCGTAATACCCCGGTTTACTAATCGGTATCTCACCTGCTTCAAGTTCCCTGTGAATTGTTTCCGTATACTGTCCATATCCAGGCCAACAATTTACAAACACTAGTGCAAAAAAGAATACAACTCGCCAGGAAGAACTTATTACTCTCATCAATAATTTTTTTTCTATTTCTATTGATCCGTTTTAGATACTGAGAAAGGTTTGACAAACTTTAAAAAAAGTTGCCTATTATTCCAATTTGTCCCACATACGACAAATTTTGGAGAAAGGCAGGTCGTGATGTAGTTTGTCAAACCTATGTACTTCAATGAAATAATTTCACATACGATTCCAGCTCCTCGGTCTTTTTGCACCTTCAATTAAAAAAACGAGATTCTATTAATTTTCCTGTAATTTTATTTCAATATCAATATCATCCGTTCCTTCATAATATTCTTTTGCGAACAATATTCCCTTACGGCCCATATCCGTTTCAAAAATAACAACATCACCTATTTCAAAGTCTACATACGTTTTATCTATTTCCATATCTGAAAATAAGGCATCGTCTTCCATATTTCTAAATTCTTCTTCAGTGAAATCAGTTTTTAGAAAAACACCTCCTGTTCCGTCTTCTCCAAACATACCATTGTCATCGTTATCTCTAAATGAAAGGTTTGTATAGAAAATATCAATAGATTCCACTTTATCCTGATCCGTATTGCGTAATGCCCAGCCAGAGTATCCAACCGGAATATCGAAGTCCCATCTACTAAATTCGCTTGGACTACTATTTCCTCCCATAGTAATTAGTTGGTTATCAGTAAGAGGAGTCGCTGGAGGAACTATTGCCTCTACGGCTATAGAAAGAGACGCAGAAGAAGATTGACCATGATCGTCAGTCACGTTTACCTCTACAGGAATTTCTTTGTCTTCGTACGGCACGTCAACTATGATCTGTCTAGTGTATGCATCTTGTCCTACTGCTGCAGATACAGATTCTGATACTCCTTCAACACTTTGTTCCAAGGTCATAATTCCACCTGGAGCATCAACTGTATAACTAATTATTACCATTGAATCCTGGGTAACCCCTACCTCAAGTAGGCCATTTGACACCGTCAATCCCGGAGAAGTTATAGAAACTTGAGGCCCTTCAGGAATTGGATCTTCCTTGTCACAGCTCGTAATTGTAATAAACAAACCCGCCATCAATAAGACGGACAATAATTTCAATAAAGTACTCATAATATATTATTTATGTATTTAAAAATTAACAAATAATTTATATAGTAATTCTAATGTATCAGGATCTTTTCCGTAATAATTTTCTCCCCTTCAACAACTTGTAAAAAGTAGCTCCCCGAAGGAAAAGAAGAAATATCCAACTTTACTTTATTTCCACGGACCACCTTCTGCAAACAGGTTTTATTATTACTGTCCAATAATTTTATCCTCCTCTCGATGGTATTTGAAAAATTCAAATTCAAGGCCGAGTCTGCCGGATTGGGACCGTAAGAGAACTCTGTTAAATACTGCTCTTTGCTCCCTGATATTTCATCGAGCAAAACAATCAATTGTCTGTCCCTTTTCAGCCGAATATTGCTTTCCTGTCCACCGACTACAACCCTGTAAGGATGTTTGTTGTGAACAAGCCTGTTGTAATATTCATATTCTTTCAACACAACTTTCAATACACCACTGTTTCCCGTTGTGGAATCTACTACCAGGTTGTCTTCGTTGTCATATATTTTAATTCTCTGGCCGAAAATGGGAAGTCCTTCAGTATCCTTTGTTGATATTTCCAGACTCCAAAGTACGGAATAGGTATGCTGTCTCCGGGTTGCATCAAAATTGAGGATGCTATCCCTACCTTCAATATTATTACTAATAAACTCAATATCCGTTGCCAAATTTCCCCCGCTCCCCAGTCTTACCGGAGCATAATTATCCAGCGCATTTGGAGTTTGAACGATCGTATTTTCAATTATCTTTGTCTGTGCTGCGTCTCCATATGGAGACCCCAGCCAAAATGCAGGTACATTTGTTTCTATCGTATTGTTTTCAAAAATACCTCCAATGGTACCACCACCAACATAAAAAGCACTGGTCCTCGCTTTTGAATCAGGATCCAGAGCATCGACTAAAACTTCATTGTCATAAATAAAGTTATCCCCTCCACTGGCACTGTAAAAAATGGCGGTAGCAACGGGTATATAATCAGGGTATTCCGGATAGTCTTTTCCCGTAATAAAAAATTTATTGTCGTAAATTTGGTTATCATAACAACCGTCCGGATCACCGGGAGGCGCATTGTAATCTGCCAGACGTATACCATTCACACTATAATCTTCGTGCCCGTATTCACAAGTGGGTGGAGCTGCTTCAATATGAATTTCGTTGTCATAAATTTTGATATCTCTTCCACCTACCCCGATTCCTGAGCCCAACTCTGGCTTAAATACATTGCGATATATCTCTGAAAACCTACCTCCAGTTCCAATACTATAGTGATTGGTGACGGTTTGCCGGTTGACAAACAAATTATCATGAATTTTACTCCCGTTTCCCCGGTATGATAAACAACCTTGTCCACCATAAAACTCCGAATGTGACACTTCAGAAGATTGTGTTCCCCTTAAGTCAACGGCGTAATTACCACTGTTGTGTCGATTGATAATAAAAGGAGTCTCGACATCAAAATAACAATTGGATATATTTGCTGCGATGACTTCAATTGCATTGGTATTGATGCCAGAAGAGACAATTTTTACATTATCAATATTCAAATCTATTTTAGTAGCAGTTGATTGGATCCCCCAGGATAAAATTCCTCTGGCTCCACTTCGAATAGTTCCATTCTTTATGATTATCGTACCTTCTTCGCCGCGCTGCACAACCGGAACACCTTCTATTGGATTCCCATCTCCAAAGTCCTCCGTGTAATCATAAAAGGCAGGATCGTACCATCCTGCATACATATGATCGGTATGGGTATTGGTAAAAGTCCGCTCTACAATACCTACGCCCACATCCAGTGCCGGCCGGATATCTATTTGATCAACTATAGCGTCAGTTTCTGCTCTTATTCGAACTCTATATTTCCCTGTGGACTTACCCTGGAAATGAGCATATACAAAGCCACCACCCAGCTGTGGATGTTTATTTTCTACCGGGCATCCCTGCATTATATCGTTTCCATATGGATTATTACTATATACAATTTCCCCTTTTTCATTTTCAACAAATACGCTTACTTTCATCGTATTACTTGCTACCCCGCACATGGCAAAGTATGAGCGGTCAGCAACCGGTAGTTGTACAAATTTAGAGGTGATTTCCTCTCCCTGGACCAGGCTCAACGCACTATCCCCAATAAACACCTGAACCTTGTTATCGACCAGTTGTGCCTCTGGAGCATCGGACAAATCCCAAGAAGACAAACCATCTTCAAAACCATAATTGGGTACATGCTCATAATCACCATCGGCATACACTATTTCATACCCATTAAGATCCAGAGTTACATTATTTCCCAAAAAAATAGGGCTCATGTTGGATTTTATATCATTCACCAGCACGTAGGTAGCCCCAGGCGCCCCATAATATCCCGGTTCACTTACAGGTATCTCCCCTTCCTTTAACGAACGATGCTGTGTATCCGAATACTGAGCACTTAGCGGTATGGCACCACCCAACCACAAAAATGCCAAACAGTATCGTATTAATTGCATTCTAAAATTCATATGCATTATTTTTCCTGGAGTTTAATCTCCACATCAATATCATCCGTTCCATCGTAATATTCCTTAATGTATAAGACCCCAAGTTTGTCTAAATTGGTTATAAAGGCTATGACCTGGCCAACTTCAATATTCTGTAGATAGTTTTCCTCTATTTCGAGATCCTGTAAAAGCAAATCATTTTCCATATTATGATATTCTTCCGCAGTAAAATCCGTAATCACAAATTTAGCCCCGGATTCTACAAACTGCTCCTGTCCCAGATCACTATCTCCAAGAGACAGCGTAGTATAATAGCTATCCATTGTAAGAATTTGACCGGCGTTATCTCCTTCCAAATCCCAATACCCATACCCTTTGGGGCGGTCCAGATCCCACCTGCTAAAATGAGACGGACTGGATGATCCGCCCATAGTAATCAGTTGGTTTTCAGTCAAAGGAATAGCCGGTGGCACGATAGCCTCAACTACAATAGAAACCGAAGCGGAGGAAGATTGGTCATGCTCGTCAACAACTTCAATTTCCACATCAATAGTCTTATCTTCATAGGGAAGATCAACTACCAATTGCTTGGAGTAACTGGTTTCACCTAGCGCACCGGTAATGGATTCATTTACACCGTCGACGGTTTGGTTTAACTCCTCAATAATTCCAGGAGCATCCACTGAATATATCAAAATTACCGTTGAATCTTTTGTAACCCCAATGTTAAACGACCCACTGTTTATCGTATACCCCGGAGCATTTACAGAAACTTCTGGTCCGGAAGGTACCGGATCCTCCTTGTCACAACTGGAAATAATAAAAATAAACGCAACAAAAGTACAGAATGAAATAATCCTCGTCATTGAATTATAATGTTATTTGATTTAAATAATAAATTTGTTGTATCACTAATAGACATAAACCCTACGGTACTGCCACGTCAGTATCAATCAATATCATTGTGGTCTTAAGTTCTTTTGTCACAGGCCGGGCTTCACTGGATATTTCCACCCCCACAGCATATTTGATATCTGGACTATTTGCATTCATTTCCTGCAAAAATTTTAAATCTATTTCCAGGTCAAACCCCGAAAAATTATCTCCATCTGCGAGCGAAATTTGTTCCGGCAGTGAAAACTGCTCATCCGGTAGGATCAAGACATTAGAATCCAACGTTCCTAAAGTCATCAGGTCTGAAATAGTATCATTATTAATTTCAATATCCACATCAAAGCTTCCCCTTCTGTCTATTCCTGATCGATACACTCCCAATGGGATGATAAATCGGTCGTCAGTTTCATCTATTTTGTACCTTGACCGGTTTCCTTCAGTGGGATGAACACTGGGCTTTTTGGATTCCTCCCTTATTTCATAAACATTGTAATTGGCTGCAGGCATATATATTTTCTGTCCTATATACTCTGCATCAGCATACTCGCGGTATTCGCATGATATCGAAATCCAAACCAACATCAAAACCACTCCAAACCGGCACGGGTATATCCCAATATTTTTCATAACCTATTTTTTTTAAACTTTGCCATATCGTCCTCAATTATATTCACCATCCGGGATTTTGTTCCCAACCGGACATTTGTAATATCTCTGATTCGGGTATAGGGTATAAGTACATTCCTTGATTCCAAACCCTGTCTTCTACTACTAAAGGGGTATAATCATATACAGCACTATCGCGTCGAATCACCTCAACTCCCTGAAGAGGGTTTCCGAAATATTCCGCTCCTTTCATCCACCGACGGACATCCCAGAAACGGTACCCTTCAAATGCCAGCTCAACTCTTCTTTCATTTCTGATCCTTTCCCGCATCTGTTCCTGGGACAAACCTTCGGGTAAAGGGGGCATTTCTACTCCGGATCGGCCCCGGACCGCATCCACGTATTCTTTTATATCCGGATTTCCCGGGTCACATTCATTTAAAGCTTCGGCATAATTAAGATAAATCTCACCCAACCGGATAAGGATCCACGTATGCACACTGGTTTCATCCTGAAGCAGGTTCAGGTCTCCATTTACATACTTTTGGAGATAGTAACCGGTACGGGAAGCTCTTTCCGTTCCCTGGCCGTCTCTTCCTCCCGTCCAAAGTTCTACCGGCCTTTCCCTGAACACCTCGCCATTAGTGACAACAGTATACTGAAGTCTGGGATCCCTGTTCTCATAAGGGTTCAATGCATGATCAGGGTTGCCCCAGTCAAATGACGAACCATCGGCCATTTCATATACATCCACCAAATTCTGAGAAGGTGTATTCCCGCTTCGTCCCAGGTCGTACCCGATCGGATAATTTATTCTTTCAAAGTAATTGCTACTACCTTCCCTTCGGGCCAGAATAATTTCCGATGAATTAAAGGTGTGGAAGAGCTCTTCATAATCAGAATCCAACGAATATTCCGAAAGGTCAATCACTTCCTTTGCCGCATCAGCTGCTGCCCTCCATTTTTCCCTTCTTTGCCCGTTCTGGCTGGCTATCAAATCCGGTCTTACGAAGCCGGTCGACCACGATGGGTCATTAAACAAGTCACTGGCTGCATATAACAAAACCCTGCTCTTCAAAGCCAGCGCAGCACCACTGGTAGCCCTTCCCAATTGCGACAATGAATAATCACCCTCTCCAGGCAACCTACTCGCCGCAATATCACATTGGGCCGTAATGAAAGATATACATTCGTCCAGGGTAGCTCGTTGGATATCTTTATAGTCTTCAGCAGCTTCATACGTACGGGTCAATATTGGCACCCCACCGTATCTCTTGACTAATTCAAAATAAAAATAAGCCCTGAGAAAAATTGCTTCAGCTTTCCATCTCTCAATTTCAATCAACCGGTTGGCAAAGACCTTCTGTGCCGAAGGACTCGGGTCCAACCGATACACATCCAAATCAACATTATCCGACGTCTCCAAAAATCGGTTGGCATTGAATATCGCCCTATAGTAATGATACCACTTATCATCCGGATTACTCAATGCATTCCAATTTCCAGTATTAAACCTTTGCACCGAAGAAGATTCGATTGTAAATTCCGCATCATCCGTAGCACTGGAAGACATAGCGTCCCCTATGGGATTGAATCCAGACTGCAATCCTTCATAAACCGCATTGATTCTGTTTTTTGTAAATTCAAAACTCTCTGTTACCTGGTCTTCTTGCAGAGTGGTGACAACTTCCCTGTCCAAATCTATACAGGCATTTAGTATGGCCACTAAAACTATTAAAAGTGAATATGTTTTAATTCTCATCTCTTATCTTTTTATAGAGCCGTATCAAAATTGAATACTTGTCCCCGCGCTAATGGTTCTTACAGCCGGATATCCCGATAAAGTTTCAGGATCACTGTACTCCAAATGATCCAGGGAAAATAAATTGGACCCGTTAATAAAAAAGTGAACATCCTTCATTCTCAATTCTTGGGTAATTCGCGCAGGTAATTGGTATCCCAGTTCTATGCTTCTCAGCTTTATAAAACTTCCATCCCTCTGCCAAAAGGTAGACGGTTGAAAATTATTTTCGTTATTGGAGGAAGAAAGCCGGGGATATGTAGCACTATTACTATTTTCCGGACGCCACCTTCCCAGGGCTATCGAAGATACTTTCGCATCATTCTGGTATGCATGGTAATAGCTACCACCCAAATACACCGAACGACCGGTCACTGCCTGAATAAAGCAATCCAGGTAAAAGCCCTGATAGGAAATGCCGGCATTGACACCCAAATTAAATTCGGGAATATTCCGCTTTCCCGACGGGTAGAAATCAGCATTATCTATCACTCCATCGTCGTTTTGATCCTTGTACTTGATATCACCGGGCTGCACTTCGGTAAAGACTTGTTCGGGACTATTGGCTATATCATCTTCATCCGTGAAAAAGCCCAGGGTCTCCAACAGGTATGGTTGATTAACAGGCTGTCCGCTCCTATATAAATAACTTTCCCTTTGAGGCAATTCCGCATTGTATTTTATTTCATTTCTGGCAAACCAAAAATTCGTTTTGACAAAATACCCAAACCTGTTTGTCGGATTAGATTTAATTTCTACGGAAGCATCGACACCATAGCTCTTTGACTCTCCTACATTGAGAAAAGGATATTCCTGACCGATAAATGCAGGTATTTCGGAATACGCCGGCACAAGTATATCGAACCTGTTGCGATTAAAATAATCAACCACAATATCAAGTTTATTAAAAAGGGTTGCTTCCAGACCAAAATTAATCTGCCTGTCTTTTTCCCAGGTAAAGCCCGGATTCGCCGGTCTTCCCTGCACAATTCCACCATCATATGTATTAGAACCCCCAAAATAATATCCCGAAGACCCCGGGAAAGTAGGTTCAAACATAAATCGCTCACCTCCTACATTTTCATTGCCCACGATTCCAAATGATCCTCTCAGCTTTAGAAAGTCAACTGCACTTCCTCCCTTAAAGAAATCTTCTTCAGATAAAATCCAGCCCAATGAAACAGCCGGGAAAATGCCAAACCTGTTCTTTTTTGCAAAATTTTCCGAACCGTGATAGCCGATAGTTATTTCTCCGATATACTTCTCTCTAAATGTATTGGTAAAGCGACCACTGACACCGGCATTTTCATAGGGGAACACACTCCCGTCATTGGGGTAGTACTCAGACGGACCGATAATGGTAAAATTTTTGTAATGCAACTTCACCATAGCATCCAGGTTATAATCACCAATATTTTTCATATAATTGAAAAAAGTCTGAAAAGTCAGGTTTTGCCATTGATCTGATTCATCCTCATCTCCCTCCAATTGCGTGTTTTGCCCAAATCTGGTATAAACAGTTTCCCCGGAATTATTCTGTGAAACATGAAATCGCTCGTACTCTCTGGTCTTATTAGAATAGCTGACAAAGGAGGTGTGATAAGAAAGGGCCGTAGTCATTTCTAATCCCGGTGTAATCTGGTCCAAATCGCCATTCAGTCGAAATGAAGACTGCAATGTTCTTCCGCTGGATGTAAAAAAGCCGGATTCCAAAATATCCCCCAAAGGATTGGTAAACAAAGAATTTCCACCGTAAGATCCGTCTTCATTATAGACCGGAAAAGAATTCGGAGGCAGTATACTCATACTATTAAAAATGTCATTGGTCGTATTGGCAGCTGGAGTGCTTTTTTCCTCTACCGAACCGCCTAGTCCGATCGAAGCTGAAATCCGTTTGGCGAGTTGTATATCTACATTGGTACGAATATTATATCTTTCATAATTGGCATTTAGGCTATTCTCTGATCGATCGCCTGTTTTTTTATATAATCCACCATTAGATAAAGCATTCAGAGAAGCAAAGTACGTGACGTTATCATCTCCTCCACCAAAATTCAAATTGTAATTGGCTACCGGTGCATTACTTCTCAAAACCTGGTCATACCAATTCACATCCGGGTACAAATAAGGATCACTGCCCGATCGGTATTTTTGAAGCTCTTCTTCTGAAAATGCCGGGGCAATACCATCATTTTCCAACCCTTCATTATATAAATTGGCGTATTCGTAGGAATTCAGAAATTCAGGCAATCGCATCGCCTGCTGAACCCCGGCCTGTGCGGTAAAATTGACCTGTAATTCACCTGTGGATCCACGTTTGGTAGTCACCAATAATACCCCATTAGCTCCCCGGTTTCCAAAGATCGCCGTAGCCGATGCGTCCTTGAGTAAAGTTATCGACTCGATTTCGTAAGAGACAAGCTGCTCAAAAGAACTTTCAATACCGTCAACCACAATAATAGGAGCGGTACCAGCTCCACCAAAAGAATTCACTCCCCTGACATACAATCCCGGCGAATCATTTCCCGGCTCATTACCCCGTTGTTCAATCATCAGCCCTCCGAGCCTGCCATACAATGTATTTGCCAGATTAGGAGCAAATGTCTTTCTCAGTTCTTCTCCGCGAACCACCGATACGGAACTTGAAATCTCTTCTGGTGTCTGAGTATCGAATGCTATATTTATCTTTTCTTCCGCATTTGCCCCTATGGAATCAAGATCCCCATTTGTTTGTGCAAAACCCTTACTACAGGTAAACACCACTAAGGAAATAATTATATACTGCTTGTATTGATGCACCATCATTTTTAATTTTATCATTTTATACTCCGCTATCTGATATATCCCGGATTTTCAACAATGTACCCCTTGTTGACTTCTTCCAATGGATACGGGTGCAAGTACATTTTTTTGTGAAAAGTCCGGGTTTCAAAGACATAAAAGTCATATCTGAATTCAGTATCTTCAGTTACCTCCCCGCTTCCGACAGGGTTGATTTTCAATCCGTAAAAGTCCCCTTGCATCACACCTTCTTCTTCGGCAATAAGCCAACGTCGGATATCCCAAAATCGATGATCTTCGAAAAACAATTCAACGGCCCTTTCATTTCTTACTCGCTGGCGAAATTCTTCCTGGATCAGCCCTTCCGGCAAATCAGGCATACCGGAACGATTACGTATTTTATTAACAGCCTCATACGCTTCAGGTGTAGGTCCTCCGTTAGCCTCATTCAAGGCCTCAGCATAATTCAAATAGGCTTCTGCCAATCTGAATACAATCCAATTTACGATGACCGGGTTTGATCGCGTCAAAGCGGTCGGTATCCCCTTTCTCAACCATGCACCTCCTAGACACTGGCTGATGTGGGCGCCCCCCTCATAGGTCTCAACAACGGGATAATCTTCATTCCAATAAGCCCCATTGTATGCTACGGATTGTTTGAACCGATAGTCGAGTTCCTCATATTTTTGATTCAAATCATCACCTCCGTCTTCCATATTCCAGGATTGGGGAGTTCCATCCCTTTTTTCGTATTTCATTACGTGGTTCATCGGCACCGACGCCCCCACTTGCCCATTATATATGGTAGCAGGCACGTAATTACCCCACGGCATCATACTCCAGGCATTTTGCTCAGATATGGGTTTATCTGCCAGAATGATTTCCGAATTATCGGTTTGTTCCCACACATATTTGTAGTTTTTATCCTCTCCTTGGTCTTCGATTAAGTGACATTGTCCCTGTGGCGCCCAATCAATAACAGCCCTGGCAGCATCAGCAGCCAATTGCCATCTTTGCACGTCAGTACTTCCATAGCATATGAGTTCGTTATTTTCTCCAAAATCCAGATAAGGATCCCCGGTATTAAGCAAAGGACTTGCGGCATATAATAAAGTTCGTGACTTCACCATAAGTGCGGCTCCCTTGGTCGCCCGTCCTCTCATAATTCCCATATTGGCATCCGGAAGAAATTCAGCTGCTCTATCACAATCCTCTACAATAAAATTTACACATTCTTCTACAGTACTTCTCGGGATCATTAGATCATCCGTCAGATCAAATCTTTCTTTCACAATGGGAAAACCACCGTATCTTTTTAGTATTTCAAAATTTGTAAGCGCACGAATAAACAACACCTCCCCAATGAATTGATTTTTTTCTTCCTCTGTCAAATCCGGAACGTCGTTAATTCGCTCCAGAACCGTATTTATTCTCCGAATTACTTCCCATCTTTTATTGTATATCGCGTCCTCATGCCATATAATGGAACCAGGACCAATAGATCCTCCATTCCAGTCATTGCTCGGGTACCAACTTCGATCCAAATCTGCCTCCTCCGTAGCTCCTCCTGTATTCAATACATTACCACTGATATCATTAAACCCCTTATACGGGTAACCCGCAGGAATTCCGTCAAAATAGATTCCCGAAACAAAAGACAAAAGTTCTTGCTGGGATGAAAAAACCACATCTTCGGTGATATCCACCCCGGGAGCTTTGTCCAGGAAGTCACCAATTCCTTTGTCACAAGAACCCAGGATCATTATCAATAAATAAACTCCAATGGTATTAACAATTATCTTCATTTTACTCTTAAAATTTTATGTTAACTCCCAAATTAAAATTCTGTGTCATAGGGTATGGCTCCGTGTCCCCGGAAGAGGCTCCCTGTTCAGGATCAATTCCGGGCAACAATCCGGACCAGGTCAACAGGTTATCCCCATTAATAAAAACTCTTCCTGATTCAATATTCAATCGCTCAAATAATTTATTGGAAAACCGATACCCGATTTCTGCATTTTTCAACCTCAAATAACTCGCGTCTACTATCAAAAAAGATGAAGTGGTATAATTGCGGTTATCGAGGGATAATCTCGGGAACAAAATTTCTCCACCGCTTTCAAACCGCTCTTGTGTCCAGCTTTTGTCCAGGTATTGAGGTATAGATCGCTCTTGTGAAAGAACTTTAATAGCTGAACTATAGTACCTGTACGATACATCTGCAGCGCCTTGAAACAATATGGACAAATCAAATCCTTTAAATTCTCCACCTAGAGAAAATCCAAATATTTTCCCTGGAAAATTCGAATAACCAATAGGTACATAATCATACCCGTTGATCAATCCGTCCCCATTAACATCCCGGTATTTTAGATCACCGGGCTGCAAAAAATTCATATCGGATCCCGGCCGGCGGGCTTCGTTCACTTCTTCCCAGGTATTGTAGACTCCGTCGGCTATAAGACCGAAATATTGTCCCAGCATCTGCCCCGTTTTATCTTGATAAGGATATTGATTCGGTACTTCATCCTGGAAGAGGATTTTGTTACGTGCAAATGTATAAATACCCTTTAACCAATAGCTAACATCCCCAATTCTGTCATTAAATGTAATTTCTCCATCAATCCCCCGGTTTTGCATCCGGCCAAGATTATAAGCAGGAAGATCAGCCCCTACTATACTGGGGACCGTACTTATATCGGCAAGGATATTATTTCTTTTTTCATCAAAATAATCCACATTTACCCTTAGTTTATCTTCCCATAAGGTCATTTCAATCCCGATATCCCTTTTGACAGCCCGTTCCCAGGTGAGGTCAGGATTTCCTATTTTACTTTCCTGTGAAGCGGGATAATAATTATAATTACTTCCCACCTCTCCGAAGTAATATCCCCCTGAATACTCATATGCTGAGGGGCGATACAAGAACCGTTCTCCGCCTATTTTGTCATTGCCTACCTCTCCATATGAAGCCCTGATCTTTAAAAAGGAAATTATATCATTATCCGGAAAGAATGACTCTTCGGACAACACCCATCCCACGGAATACGCCGGGAAAAAACCAAACCGTTTGCCTTCTGCGAAATTTTCGGTCCCGTTAAATCCCGCATTGAATTCAGCCAGGTATTTGCCCTGATAATTATAAGTCACCCTTCCCACAGCTCCCTGATATCCAGAAGGAACCAGAAATGCCAGGTTGGGATCGTGGCGTTTACTCTGATTGTATAATAACAAGCCCGTAATACTATGATCTCCAAAATCCCGGGCATAATTCAGCCCCAACTCTGCGTATAACATCCTGTTTTTTCCAAAACTTTGCCCGGTATTGAAAGGGGCGTCGACTCTTTGGGGAACAAAAATCGTATTTTCAGCCCGGTCTTTCACAGCCAAATAAATATTCAACGCCTTACTTATTGTGTTTTGCTGACTATTAAAGGACTGATGGGATAATACACCGTGTATTGATAGTCCTTCCGTCACAAAGTCCAATAACTGGGTTACTTTCACCCTGCCCTTTAGGTAATTGCGATATTCCCGAGCATACCCGTAATTGAATAAACTTGAATAAGGATTTATCGTCCTTGGAACTCCTATGTCGATTAGTTTGCCATCCACCACTCCAGGAGTCCCGCTTGGGCTTGCATTGTTGATAGCGAGCATTAATGATGGTATGGAGGAACCCGCTCCTTTCCCTCTTCTATTTTCATTTGTGGTGGACAAGTCTACAGAGACAGTGAGGTCATTGGTCACCTTAAAATCGAGATTGGAGCGAAAATTATACCGACGGTAATTAATCTGAGCATCGAATAAATCAATGGCGTTTGTATTATTGAGCAACCCTCCCTGGTCAAAATACCCGACACTGGCAAAATATTTAACCCGCTCTGTGCCTCCCTGGATATTCAAATTGTGTTGCATTTGAGTTGTAAAAGGTTTTAGGAGCTCATTGTGCCAGTCCATATCCGGATAAAAAACCGGATCCTGTCCCGTCTCATACAATGCAATGTCAAAGTCTGAATAAGGTGGATTGTACCCTCCTCTAAAATAGGAGTCATACTGAAGAGTTTTGTTTATGGTAGTAGCATGGTCAAAGCTATTCATGTTTTGTCTTATGTCGATAAATTTGGTCACAGTAGCATCCACGGTATAACTTATTTGGGGTGCTCCGATTTCACCTCGCTTTGTAGTTATCAGGATAACGCCATTTGCACCGCGAACTCCATATACAGCAGTAGCAGAAGCATCCTTAAGAATAGTTATATTTTCAATTGAATTAGGATCCAGATTATTGAAATTGTCGCTTTCCACTCCGTCGATAAGTATAAGCGGACTTAAAGAACCCGTAAATGTACTCGCACCTCGAATCCTAATTTCTGCCTGGTCAAATCCAGGCTCCCCGCTCGTTTGTTTGGTAAGCAAACCAGGCATCCTGCCTACCATCGCATTACTAATATTGGCTTGAGAAGATTGCAGTAGTTCCTTGGTCTCAATAGATGATACAGCCCCGGTAACCGTTTTTTTCTTTTGACTTCCAAATGCTACAACCACCACTTCATCGAGGGTTTGCGCATCTTCTTCCATGGTTATGTTCAAATTACTTCTACCATTGATGTTTACCTCTTGAGTCCGATACCCAATATAGGATAAGGTTAAAGTGGCATTCTCCTTCACATTTTCCAATCTAAAATTTCCATCCAAATCGGTAGTAGTCCCTTTTTCCGTCCCTTTTACAAGAACATTGACGCCAATCAGGGGTTGGCCTTCTTCTTTATCTACTATTGTTCCAGAAACCGCTATTTCTGTTGTTTCCAGCCTCGGAAATTTTATCAATTGTGAGGATCTATATAATTTAGGAGCAACTCCTTTTTGCCTTTTCTTTAAAATTATGTAATTATTATTCTTAACTACATAAACAATAGAGTTGGGCAATAAAATTCGATCCAATACTTCTCCAAGCTTCTTCTTCTCTCCCAAATAATTCACCTTTTTCTGCAACTGAAGTTTGCTTTCACTATACACAAACTTCACATTGGCTTGAGACTCAAGCATGACTAATGCATTTTCAATCGATATAGAATCCCATTTCACACTTACTTCCTGGTCCAAAACCTGAACTTCGGAAACTCCTCCATAAGAAAAACTTGAAAAAATGGTCATTAAAATGAATTGCCCCACTGTAATCTTCATAATTTTATACAATACCGGCAATCCAGAAAAATAAATTTTCATATATTTAAATGTTTTCTATTGTTTGTTTAAAACAATTAACTCCCATATGGGAATCAAACAGGAATGTTGGCCCATTCCTGTTTTTTTATCTCCTTAAAAATTACTATTCATACTATGCTTTCAGTCAATAATCGTCTTTTTCCCTCCTTCTATAAATTCAAAACTAGTTCTTCAACTTTTACACTATCTAACTTTTCCTCTGCTCGATCACATATTTCATACTAAAACACCCTGTAATCAAACTGTTTAAAACAGTTTAATTACAAAAATTTTATTAAAATTTCATACCTCCAATGAATATGAATTTCATTCTAATTGAATAGTATCGAATGTTTACATTGCACAATATTAAATAAACAAATGAGGTGTTTCCCCTTTCTACTCATTAAGTCACTTCAAAAAGTCATCGCACCCAATAAGAATGGGAGTTTTTTTGAAAAAATTAATTTATATGCTATCAAGGGGTCAATCATACCTTTTAAAATTCATCCATTACTTTTTTTGTAATAAGATGTCCTATCAAACTCTTATGCTTTAAATAATTATTAATTTTGAATCTATTTTTATAACTTTAGCTTTTAATCATCTTACTTCCAACATTTAATGTTTTTTAATAGGTACTTATAAACATGTCTGATACACGTAATATACATGATGATTTAAAATTGGTTAAGGCATTAAACCGTGGAGATCGAAATGCTTTTAAACGCATATATGAATTGTACTGGGAACGTTTGTTTGCGTATGTATATAATCGAATGCATGATCGGGAAAGTAGTGAAGAAGCCCTGCAAGAAGTTTTTTTATCACTATGGGAAAATCGTTACAACCTTAAAATCAAAACCTCACTATCATCTTATTTGTACAGCTCCGTTAAGTACAAAATGTTGAATATAATGCGGTCTAAAAAAGTCCGGGCCAAATATGCAAAGGACTTCGGTTCATTTGCGCAAAACTATGCACCTTCCCAAGCCGAAAACCTTCAAAATTTATCAGACTTAAAAAACCTAATAGAGAATAGTCTTTCTACACTTCCCCCGAAATGTCAATTAGTCTACAGGATGAGCAGACAAGAGCATATCCCCAATCAGGAAATCGCCGACCAACTACATATTTCCAAAAAAACGGTAGAAAACCACCTCACCAAAGCACTTAAGCATCTGAGAATGCATTTGACCGAATACAATACTATCTTGATTTTGTGTTTACTCTATTTCGCAGGAAACTAGACAATTGATAATCTGACTCTTCACATCTGGGCCCCATTCCAAATTGAATAAAAATAAAAATTCTTACTCCTCTATTACCAACACCTGCGACACGGATATCATTTCATCCAAAACCGGAATCTCATCCCCCAATAAATAACAATTATTTATCCTATATTTGTTTAGTACAGGGTCTTCATACACTTCGATGCACTTTTCTTTCAAATTAATCAACCAATATTCTGGAACACCGTTGTTGGCATATATTGGTAACTTTACATATCGATCAAATTCATAGGTAGAATCGGATACTTCCATGACAACACGTACATCGTTAGAATTTGGGTGTGAATGGACGTAAAGATCGTCTTGAAATTTCAAAACAGAAATATCTGGTTCCAGCTGATTCAGTTCGTCCAAATGAACCGGATTCTGAATACTAACTATGTACTCATTGGTCATTATTCTCCCCAGTATTCTATTCACTTGATTAACAATAGCCGCATGTCTACTTAAAATAGGACGCTTAGTATATATTTCTCCGTTGATTAATTCCAAGCGCTCGTCCGGCTTCAACATGCCTATTTCCGCCATTTTATTATAGTCTTCTGTACTGATCAATCTTTTTACTACCGGTGTTGACATCTTTTACATTTTATACTACCAATATATGCAATTTGCAACGTATGTCCTTCTATAAGAGTTCAATGCCATACCTACAACCACTACCATAAAACAAAAATCCCCGCACTGAACTTATCAACACGGGGATCAATTGTATATATTATAAATTATTCTACCACCCTTTTCTATATTCTCTTTTTACAAATTCGTTCGCAGGATCAAAATTAGTCACTTGCATATTTGGTCCGTCCCATTCCAGGGTAATTCCTCTTCCGGGATAGTTATATCCTTCGCCGTCGCTCTTGGCTTCTCGGTAATCAAAGCTTCGGATAGCTAAATTCCCCATCAATACGGACTCGGTCAAAGGACCGGCAATAGAGAAAGGAGAGCTCAACGCTTTGAATTCATCACTACCATATCCTGCCACACAAGCTTCCACCCATTGAGCCTGGTGTCCACCGGAGCCTCCTTCTACTCTGGGTATTGATTCCGGCACATTGATTGCATCGGTTAGAGATGTAGGTAGCAATTTGGGATCACGTCCGTAAGTAGAACACATCATCTTACCCCTTGTACCCTCTATAATTACTCCATTTCCACCATCACCCATTATTTCATTCGGGCCTAGCTCTTCCGGCCGGGAAGGCTGGATTCCTCCGTCCATCCAATGGAATTCCAAATCATTCATTTCAGGCGTATCAAATCGCAATGTAATGTGAGATGATGGCGGACAACTCTCAGGAAAATACCCTCTACCAAAATTACCAACATATACGCTTCCTACGCTACACTGGGCTGTTTTAGGGTATCCCAGACCTAATACACGGAAAGGTGGCTCCATTATATGACATGCCATATCTCCCAATGCTCCGGTTCCATAGTCCCACCAACCTCGCCAGTTGAAAGGGACCAGGGTATCTACATACTCTTTTTGGGGTGCAGTTCCTAACCATAAGTCCCAATCCAATTCGGAGGGGATTGTTGCTTTTTCTTCCGGCCAGGGGATTCCCTGGGGCCAAACGGGACGATTAGTCCAGCAATATACAGTATGTGCTTCACCAATCAACCCGGCATTGTACCATTCCATCATTTTGCGGACGCCATCTCCTGATGAACCTTGATTTCCCATTTGAGTAACCACTTTATACTTCTCAGCAGCTTCGGTCAACATACGAGCTTCGTAAATATCGTGGGTCAGGGGTTTTTGGACATACACGTGTTTCCCTAATTCCATTGCAGCCAATGCCTGGATGGCATGATTGTGGTCTGGAGTAGATACGGTAACTGCATCTATATTTTTATGCTCTTTATCCAACATTTCTCTGAAGTCCTTATAGTATTTGGCCTTCGGGTATTTCTCCCTTGTTCTTTGAGCCTGCCGATCATCTACATCACACAAAAATGCGATATTGGCTTTTCCACTATCGTAAGAACTGTTCAAATCACTATGTCCTTTTCCACCTGCACCAATACCCGCTATATTGAGTTTGTCACTAGGTGCTACAAATCCAGGGCCTCCCAGCACATGCCTAGGGACCAAGGAAAAACCTGCCAGTGCCGTTGCACCTGTCTTCATAAAATTCCTTCGAGAAGAGCCATTTTGTATTTTATTTAATTGCCCTTTATCACGATCCTGATTCATTATTATGCTATTTTTATTTGTAAATTATAATTTTTAAACTTTAAAAAATATTCTCTTTTTGTAAAGGAAATATAATAATCCGACTTCCAATAGCAAAACAGATAGTTGCAACAAAAATCGTTTACCGTCTTCACCCGCCATTTCAAAAAATCCATTAAATAAATAATTTGAAGTATACCGAAAATCAATCAAGGCAGAAGCCAGGTAAATAAAAATAGAATTCAAACCAATGATTTTAAATACAAAAGACCATTTTTTGAATCCCCAAACATCTATTATCTGATAAAACAGTGCCAGAAACAAAAAGCTAATTCCCCCGGTCACCATAATAAAGGAACTGGACCAAAGGTGTTTGTTTATTGGAAAGTGAAAATTCCAGATTATTCCTCCAAGTATACATCCGGCCCCTATAATGCCTAAATATGTAACCTTTTTAATATCAATGATTTCCTTTCTTAATATATGGGCAGCTAAAGCACCCATAAGTACCAATCCGATTGAAGGAATATGCTCAAAATACCCCAACTCATCAAAATTTCCATCCTTTAACCTTCCCGGCACAATAATCCGATCAATAAATCCCGCTAAATTTCCTTCCTGGCTCAAATCTCCGGCACCATACCCTGGAACAGGAATAAACAACATAGACAACCAGTAAAATATCAATAACCCAGCCAGCCAATATATTTGACCGCGGATATTAGTATTCATTACGATGAGGGTTCCGATGAATCCAGTCACACCAATCCGTCCAAGCACACTCACGAACCGGATTTCCTCCAAATCAAAATGCAATGGCCTGTTCTTGTAAATGATTCCCAGCACACTTAACAGAAGCATCCGTTTGAATGCTTTAATATAAATATCCTGATCGCTCAACCCTTTTTTTCTGGAAGATGCTATTGAATATACCATCGAAACACCGACCATGAATAAAAACAGGGGAAATATAACATCCTCAAATGTAAGACCGTGCCAGGGAACGTGTTTGAATTGTGCTGTCAACCAACCGAGTGAAGTCCAGTTCATCGCATCTATAAAAGTAGAAATCAAATAGGTACCGCCAATAATCAGAAACATATCAAACCCTCTCAACGCATCCAAAGAATCTAACCGTTTGGAAACAGATTTTGACTGATTACCGGCATTATATTGCTTATTTTGGCTTTTTTGAAGTCCCATTTTTTCCCGTTCAAAAATAAAGAACCCCAATATAATTAATTTTCGGATAGACTATTAACAGATGGAGAATAATTTAAAGCAATGCAACAACATATTAATCTCCTACTAATACCATTTATTACAAAATACTCTATGGAATCAAAAGCATACATATTAGTTAAAAAACCTAAGCCAAATCCATATCTACCTCCGCGCGGTCAACATCCACATCGATCACTTCTATCCTGATTGGCTGGCCAATTTTAATTACTTCCCCCGAATGTTTTGCCCGGGCTTCCAGTCTGTTAGTGGCTACCGTATACGGTTCTTCGAATTTATCAAATTGTACCAGGCCTTCACAGCGATTGGATTTGATTTCCACAAATACACCTTTATCTATAAACCCGGAAATAATACCATCGAATACCTCCCCAATATGATTTTTCAAGAACTCTGATTTCTTATATTTGATCGAATCCCTTTCGGCATCCATGGCCTTTTTTTCCTGGTTGGAAATATGCTTGCATTGAATTTCTAACTCTGATTTATCATAGCGCTTTACCTGATCAAGATTATCGAATAAAATCCTGTGGGCAATAACATCGGAATACCTTCTAATAGGAGATGTAAAGTGGCTGTAATAATCAAATCCCAATCCAAAATGCCCAATATTATCCGGCGAATAAACGGCTTTGGCCATCATCCGAATGGCCATTGGCTGGACCATTTTCAACGATTCATCTGTTTGTGCCTTTTGATTTAGATTCTTGATCGAATTTTTGATAGCCCTGGGATTTTCCGTATTAAATTGGAATCCCATTTCCTTCAATAATATGGCAAAATCCATCATTCGGTCCTCGTCCGGCAAATCGTGAATTCTGTAAATAAACGGCACTTCGGGTTTGGCTCTCCTGGCCATAAACTCTCCTGTATGTCTATTTGCTAACAACATGTATTCTTCCACCAACAAATGGGTATCCAGCCTTTCCTTAATCTGGATATCAATAGGGTTGTTATTCTCATCAAGAATAATTTTCACTTCATCCGACTCAAATTCTATAGAACCTTCTTTAAGTCTTCTTTCCCTTAGTACTTTTGCTGTGCTATTCAGGTCAACCAGGACCTCTGCAAAATCACTTTGCATGGTGCCATCAATTACATCCTGAGCCTCTTCATACGAAAACCTAAAATCCGAGTGTATAACGGTTTTACCAAACCACTTCTTAACTACCCCTTTATCCTTATCCAACTCAAAAATAGCTGAAAAGGTCATACTGTCCTCATTGGGCCTCAACGAACACAATTCGTTGGATAATTTTTCGGGTAACATTGGGGCTACCCGGTCCGCTAAATATACAGAGGTGGACCGGAGATAAGCTTCTTTGTCCAGTTCCGTATTCGGGTGGACATAATGCGTTACGTCTGCTATATGTATCCCTATTTCAACATTTCCATTTTCCAGTTTTTGGTAAGAAAGGGCATCGTCAAAATCTTTTGCATCAAAAGGGTCAATAGTAAAAGTTGTGACATTTCTGCAATCCTTCCTGCGGGAAAGCTCCTGCTTATCAAGTTCAAATTTTAAATTGGCTACTTCACTTTCCACTTCAGGCGGGAATATTTCACTAAAGCCCTGCTCGGCAAGAATTGATTGCATCCGGACTTCATTCATATCCTCTTCCGTGAGAATACGCTCAATATGCCCTATAGGGCTTTTTCGTTTACTTGACGGCCACTTATCAACTTTGACCAAAACCTGGTCTCCGGATTTGGCATCCAATGAATCTTTTTGATGGATATAAACATCAAATGTCACATTCGGATCTTTCGGCAGGACAAAGCCAAATGATTTGCTCGGTTGATAAATCCCTACAAAATGAGTGGTATTTCTTTCTACTACTTTAAGTATTTCTCCGGTATACTTTTCCTTGTGTTTGCTAACAACCATAACTTCCACCCGGTCATTATTCATAGCACCTTTCACCCTTTTTTTCGGAACGAATATATCCGATTCCAGGTCATCCGTAATGATGTAAGCAGACCCATATTTGGTCATATCTACGATTCCTTCAAAAATGCGAGTAGCTTTAACACTATTTTTATTAAACTGGTACTTGGCATCTTTCACTTTAACGAGAAATCCTTCATTCGACAATTGTGAGAGGGCATGATTCACTGAGTCAGCGTTATTGGATATCCTCTCGGATTTTATAAGTTGTTTAGCGCTGTAAGATTTTGTCGGATTTTTATAAAAACGTGTTTTCAAACGCTCTTGTAAAACTCCTGATGATAATTTCTTTGGTTTTTTCTTTATACTTTTTTTTGTCATATTTTTCTTCTTAGTGTTCCAGACTTAAATATCCTTCCTCATTAAGTACAAAACTGTACTCCTTAGTCTTCAAAGGGTCATAGTCAGTTTCCTGATCTTTTAATTCTCCTTCGACCATATGGATACTTTTTTCGTCATCAATAATTGCAATTCTGGAGATTACCTTCTCCCCATCTGACTTCATTCCTCCAATCACCTGATGATGAATGACGTCTCCAGCATTGTTATAAGTCAGTACATAATATTCATATTCCTTTAACCCTGCTTTCCAAACAACAACTGCAATATAATTTTTTTGCTCATCCAACAAAAAACACGGAATATATTCCGTGTATTCATCCTCATTTTTTCCAATATATGGCGTAATATAATCTTTGATCAAATCGGGATGAATGCTTTTATTACTTTTGCTAAAATCGTGGTGAGCGTCGGAATGCAGTGTGAAAGGAAATTCGATGGGATTGAATAGTTGTAAATATGTATTAAATTTTTTTGCTTTCGATGGATTTGCCATTTAAGAATTTGATTTTGAATGATTAAAATTAACAGAATAAACCGAAAGAAATTTAGATGCGTTCTAAATAATTGATAATTTTTTAATTTCTTAACATATGCCTATTCTTATTTTTTAGCTTTATTGCTGATGTAATAATAATTAAATTAATTAAACAATATGAGCTGGTTTTCACGATTCTTTGTATCATCAATTGGGCGCAAACTCATCATGGGCCTAACCGGTTTATTCCTTATTTTATTTTTAGTTATCCATTTAATAGGTAACCTGCAGTTGCTCAACGACGACGAAGGTTTTTCGTTCAATACATATGCCTATTTTATGACGCATAATGGTTTGATAAAAACGGTCTCTATAGGATTATATTTTTTCATAATCCTACACGCTATCCAGGGAATTGTCATAACAATTGCAAACAGGAAAGCTCGGAGGAGCCGCTATGCCGTTGCCAATACCCAGATCACTAGCTGGGCTGCGAGGAATATGGCCATTTTGGGAATATTGATTTTAGCCTTTTTGTTTATGCACATGGGGGATTTTTGGTTAAAGATGAAACTGGGACACCTCGACATGGTAAAATACGAAGGTTTTGATGTACCTGTCAATGACCTGTATTCGCGCGTTTATACTGCTTTTAACGTATGGTGGATTGTATTGGTATACATAATAGGTCAAATAGCACTTTATTTCCATTTAAAACACGGATTCGCCAGTGCTTTTCAGACACTGGGTTGGAACCATCCCAAATACACACCAATTATCAAAGGAATCGGAATAATTTATTCAATTATTATTCCCCTTGGATTTGCACTGATACCACTCTATATTTATTTTGTAAAATAACAATTCGATACAATGATAAAATTAGATCCAAAAATTCCGAAAGGTCCTTTAGCGGAAAAATGGACAAATTATAAGGGCACCATGAATTTGGTCGCGCCCAATAATAAAAGAAATATCGAAATTATTATCGTGGGAACAGGCCTGGCCGGAGCATCTGCAGCAGCAACGCTCGGAGAACTGGGCTATAAAGTAAAGGTTTTTACTTTCCATGATTCTCCCAGAAGAGCACACAGTATTGCAGCTCAGGGAGGAATTAATGCAGCTAAAAACTACCAAAATGATGGTGATAGCGTTTACCGGTTGTTTTACGATACGATAAAAGGCGGGGATTACCGTTCGCGCGAAGCCAATGTGTATAGGTTGGCAGAGGTTAGTGCCAATATTATTGACCAATGTGTGGCACAAGGAGTCCCTTTTGCACGTGAATATGGGGGTCTTTTAGCGAATCGGTCCTTCGGTGGTGTTCAAGTATCCCGGACTTTTTATGCCCGTGGACAAACCGGACAGCAATTATTAATAGGTGCTTATTCTGCCTTATCACGTCAGGTAGCTTCCGGACAAGTGGAACTATATAGCCGCCATGAAATGCTGGACGTAGTAAAAGTTGATGGGAAAGCCCGGGGAATTATTGCCCGAAATCTCATAACCGGGGAATTGGAGCGGCATGCAGCTCACTGTGTAGTACTGGCATCAGGAGGTTATGGTAATGTATTTTACCTCTCTACCAATGCCATGGGGTCAAATGTTTCCGCAGCCTGGCGTGCCGTAAAAAGAGGGGCACTCATGGCCAATCCATGTTATACACAAATTCACCCGACCTGTATTCCCGTTTCGGGTTCATACCAGTCCAAATTGACATTGATGTCGGAGTCACTCAGAAACGATGGAAGGGTATGGGTCCCCAAACATAAAGATGATGTTGAAGCCATCCGAAATGGCAATAAAAGTCCAAATGATATACATGAAGAAGATCGCGACTATTACCTCGAAAGAAGGTACCCGGCATTTGGAAACCTTGTCCCTAGAGATGTAGCCAGCAGAGCCGCTAAGCAAGCCTGTGATAAAGGACACGGTGTCAATAAAACCGGACTTGCCGTATTCCTTGACTTTGGAAGCGCTATCCAGCGATACGGGAAATCAGAAGCTTACAAACATGGAATAGAAAATCCGGATCAAAAAACAATAGAAAAGTACGGCAAACAAGTAGTTGAACAGAAGTACGGAAATTTGTTTGAAATGTATGAAAAAATTACCGGTGACAATCCGTATGAGACACCGATGAAAATCTATCCGGCAGTACATTATACCATGGGAGGCCTTTGGGTAGATTACAACCTGGAAACCAATATCCCGGGGTTATTTTCCCTGGGGGAAGCAAATTTTTCCGATCATGGTGCCAACCGGCTGGGGGCATCAGCACTTATGCAAGGGTTGGCAGATGGATATTTTGTAATTCCTTATACAATCGGGCAATTTTTGTCACATGAAATTCGTACACCGAAAATAGCCAATGACACCCAGGAGTTCATAGATGCGGAAAAAAGTGTAACAGATAGAATTGATAAGGTTTTTAGCGTCAATGGAAACAAATCCGTAGAATCTTTCCACAGAGAGCTTGGGCTGATTATGTGGGAATATTGTGGAATGTCCCGGAATGCTGAAGGACTGCAAAAAGCCCTGGGCCTTATCAGGGAATTGCGAGAAGAATACTGGAAAGATGTATTTGTACCGGGAAGTAAAGATGAATATAATCCCGAACTCGAAAAAGCACTTCGGGTAGCTGACTTTATGGAGTTGGGTGAAATGATGGTAAAAGACGCTCTTAACCGGGAAGAATCTGCCGGTGGTCACTTTCGAGAGGAATATCAAACAGAAGAAGGAGAAGCAATGCGTAATGATGAAGAATTTGCATACGTAGCAGCCTGGGAATGGAATGAAACCGACGAAGCCGTATTACACAAAGAACCATTGAAGTTTGAAAATGTAGAACTCAAGGTAAGAAGCTATAAATAACCCATCGTTGATCAAATTTTTCAATCAAAAATGACAAAATGGATTTAACATTAAAAATATGGAGGCAGAAAGGCCCAAATGATAAAGGAAGGTTGGAAACATATCAGGTGAAAGCAACGGAAGAAATGTCTTTTCTTGAAATGTTGGATGTATTGAACCAACAACTTATCGAGGAAAAGAAAGATCCTGTCGCTTTTGACCACGATTGTCGCGAGGGTATTTGTGGGGCTTGTAGCATGGTCATCAATGGAAGGGCCCACGGTCCCCAAAAAGCTACAACTACCTGCCAACTCCATATGAGGCATTTCAAAGACGGTGATACTATAACGGTAGAACCTTTCCGTGCCGATTCATTTCCTGCCGTAAAGGATCTGGTAGTTGACAGATCTGCTTTTGACCGGATCATTCAGGCCGGAGGATATATTTCTGTCAATACCGGGCAAGCACCTGATGGAAATGATATTCCCATCGAAAAGGGTATTGCCTCTAAAGCCTTTGATGCGGCAGCGTGTATTGGATGTGGTGCTTGCGTAGCTGCCTGCCCCAATGCCAGTGCTATGCTTTTCACTTCCGCTAAGGTCTCTCACTTGAGTTTATTACCGCAGGGAGCAGTAGAAGGAGAACGAAGAGCACAGCTTATGGTCAACCAAATGGACAAAGAAGGATTTGGTAATTGTTCAAATACCGGGGCCTGCGAAGTCGAATGTCCGAAGGAAATAAGCATAAGCAATATAGCCCGACTGAACAGGCAATTTATTAAAAGTTCATTATCTACCGACAAAGTGGTAGAATAGAAGATATTATCAAAAGTTAATATGGAAGAAACATTTTTAATTTGTAAAAAAATAAATTTAGATTTGTACTAATCCCATGTTAACCGTAGTCCTCTGAGTGCGATGAAATATGAATTGGATTTTTAATCTCATTTTATCCAAAACTACCTCGGAGGACTTTTTTTTATTCCCGACTTATCTCCTGTCAAACTAATACACCAAAATAGCAATCTTTGGAAATAAGGTTTGTAGGCACTAATACCCTATCCATATTGTCTATACTACTTACTTAGGTCCGGTAAAACTACTATATACCAAATAAAACCTTGCTGCTCTTGACTTGTATTTCAACCTCAACTCCATACATGATAGAACCACTAAATTCTCTAACCTATAAAGAGTTCCAAGGTTAACAAAATTTACCTTCAACACAAGAAAAGTGGGAAAGGAAGCGACAAAATAGTGGGTGCGGGTGACTGCTGTGCGAATGAACATTTATTTTGTCTTAAATTTTGGCTCGTTTGTTTCAAGACAAATGAGCAACAATCAAATAAAGACTTAATGTATCCTGAATAATGTTTAGTACTAAAAAACTATTATGTTTTATAGATAATTAAAAATCAGATTATTGAATGTTGTTTTTCATTTTCTTTGCGTGCCCAAAGAAAACGAAACAAAAGCCCCGAAAGGGATGCCTTCGGCAAAAGGGCATCCCGATTTTTCTCGGGAGCATTTTTTCCTTCTAGTCAAAAACCGTCTCGAAAAAGTCAAGCCCACCCTCGTCATGGTAACCGAGGTTATTTTACCAAAGGTGCCACCCCACCCTCGCAAAACCATGCTCGGTTCTTTCATCAAGCGTGCATTTGGCACCCTTGGCCTGACTTGATTCTCAAGTTCAGACATTATTCAGTCATGCTCTTTGATCCCGTTATCAAACGGGATTTCGTTCAATAATCCAGGGCTTCGAAAATTCTTAACGCTTTTCGATACATATACTGTTGAAAAAGACCAAAATCCTACAGACAGTACAACTTGTTTCTTATCCACTATTGACGTTAATGTATTAATAAAGAAATATATTCATTTCATTACCTAAAGACCATTGTTGTATCAAAACTCCCAAAAGGATATTTAAAAACCCATTCAAAGTTTTGATGTACGTCTATGATGTAACAAAACTCTTTGGTTTTGTTGTCACTTGACAAAGGTCAAAATGCTCAAGGAAAATAATATATATTCATTTAAAATATTTATCTAAAATAGGTCTAAATAAAATTAAAGTATTATATTCGCCGATCGTTTAATCGTAATCGCATGAAATCGAATACATTAATTTCTATACAGCAGTTTCAGGCCGAAGGTATTTACGACCTTGTAGGTGGCAACAAACTAACGGGGTGCGCCTGTGGGAAAAAGAAAAAATGCTGTAAAAAATATAAAAAGTCCGGAAAAAGATGCGGGAAGTGCCCCGGCCGGAAGAAAAAGATATAGTACTACACCGGGCACCGGGCCTTTAACCATATCAAAATGCCACCGATTTCTGGCATTTAGCATAAATTATTTCTACATCCATCCACTACCGTGGATTATTATTTCCCATTCTTTGTCTTCCCCTTCTGAAAGAAATCTACTAATTTCCAATTAGCGAAACCCATCAAATAGTATCATTTATTTGTTTCTTTAACAAATGTTAAATTTTTTGGATGGCGTTTGAAAAATATACCGTTCAATGTCCGGGTTATAGGCCAAAAAAGGATGTAAATGAGATATTTTGTCCGGGTATAAACAAGTTGTGTGTCATAAAATCAATACAATTAAATCCAATGATGATGAAAAAGTATCTATCTAAATCTTACCGTGCGATCATGGTGTTAATTTTCCTGTTTTTATTTGCTGCTGAAACTATCTGCCAGGTTGCAGGATCAGAGTCAAAAGAAAATCCGCTAAAAAGCTTTGTTGGTGATTGAGTACTGAAAAACGAACTTTGGAAAGTAAGCGAAAATGGAAATTATACAGAAACAAAATTGCCTAATTTTGCTTTTAAAGCAGAATTGATAGGTCCAGATAATACCCTCTTGTGGCATGAGGATTTTGGTAATGGTTTCCTGGCAACTATCTTGTGGAGTTACCAAAAGGAATCGGAAATTCTCCATCACTTATCAAATAACGGATTTAATAATATTGGGATTGGTATTGGAAAATTTAAAATAAACAAAAGGTAAGCAACAAGTTAAAGGGTTTCTGTCCAAAGCCTCCTAAAACGCTGCATTTCCAGGAGTCCTTGGGAATGGGATAACATCGCGGATATTACCCATACCGGTCACAAATTGTACCATCCGTTCGAATCCCAGGCCATACCCACTGTGCGGGCAAGAACCGTATTTACGGATATCCAGATACCAATACAATTCCTCCTCTGGAATATTCATTTCTTTCATACGGTCTAAAAGAATGTCTATATTTTCCTCACGCTGTGAACCGCCGATAATTTCCCCTATTCCCGGGAAAAGGATATCCATGGCACGTACTGTCTTTCCATCCTCATTAACCTTCATATAAAATGCTTTGATATTCTTCGGATAATCGTATAAGATAACCGGCTTCTTGAAGTGCTTTTCTACCAGATACCGCTCATGCTCCGACTGTAAGTCCGCCCCCCATTCTTCTATAATGTAATTGAACTTTTTCTTTTTATTGGGCTTCGATTTCTTTAAGATATCAATTGCTTCAGTATACGTAATGCGAGCAAAATCATAGTCTACACAAAACTGCAAACGGTCCAAAAGAGACATAGCAGACCGCTCATTTTTCGGCTTTTGACTTTCTTCTTTTTCCAATTGGTCGTTCAAAAACTGGAGATCCTGGCTGCAATTCACCAACGTATAGGTAATAATGTATTTCAGCATCTTCTCTGCCAAATCCATATTCTCTTCCAGATCTGCAAAAGCTACTTCCGGTTCTACCATCCAGAATTCTGCCAGATGCCTGCTGGTATTGCTATTCTCCGCACGGAAAGTAGGTCCAAAGGTATATACCTGACCGAGTGCCAGTGCTCCAAGCTCGGCTTCCAATTGTCCCGAAACCGTCAAGTGGGTTTCCCGCTCAAAAAAGTCTTTTTTGAAATCTATTTTTCCATCCTCCGTTTTCGGGGTATTGTCCAAATCCAATGTTGTCACCCGAAACATTTCTCCGGCCCCTTCGGCATCAGAGGCCGTAATGATGGGAGTATGCAGGTAATAAAATTTTTGCTCGTTGAAAAACTGGTGGATCGCATACGATATCGCATGCCGGATTCTGAAGATAGCACCAAACGTATTGGTCCGAAAACGCAAATGAGCAATCTCCCGAAGAAATTCCTTGCTGTGCTTTTTAGGTTGAAGCGGATAAGTCTCGGGATTAGCCGGGCCATAGACAATTACATCCTCAGCATCTATCTCCACAGATTGTCCTTTACCTCTGGATTCAATTAGCTTTCCCTTTACTCCTAAAGCAGCTCCCGGTGTAATTTGCTTCAAGATCTTTTCTTCAACATCATCTCTGTCAACGACAATTTGCAAACTATCAAAACAACTTCCGTCGTTAAGCGATATAAATTGGTTATTGCGAAAAGACTTTACCCAGCCTTTCACGACTACAGTTTCACCAATAGGTTGTTCGGCCAATAAGACATTAATTCTCGTTCTCTTCTTCATAAGCATTTGAATCTTGAATCCGCAAAAATACAGAATTGGATGTGAAAAGCCCCGCCACTCGATATTTAATTTGTTAAAAATTTAAGCAAACTTTAAGTACTTTATCAGGTTGTAATTCGTATAATGAGTAAATAAAAAGATATCAGATGAAGAAATTACTTATGATTGTGTTAGTATTCCAATTGGCCTCATGCGATGTGCTGCAGGAATTAGCTGGTTCAGCTGGATTGACCAACGCAGAAATTGGACAAGGGCTCAAGGATGCCCTTTACCAGGGTGCGGAAAAAGCCGTACGTGAATTTTCCCAGGATCCTTCCTTTTTGACCGGAGGCAATTCAGTCAATATTCCACCAGAAGCACTGGAAGTTATCAAAACCCTTAGTTCAGTACCTATCGTCAAGGAATATACCAAAAAATTTACCGATAAAGTGGAAGTAGCTACCTCGCAAGCCATTGATGCTTCCCTACCCATATTCAAAACAGCAATAACAGAACTTACCTTCGCTGACGCCTATAATATTCTGATGGGCGGTCAGGAAGATGCGGCTACCCTCTATCTCAAGGACAAAACTTACCAACCCCTGATGGGCGAATTCAAACCAATCGTATCCAATAGCCTTCAGGAAGTAGGTGCTTTGAAGGAATGGGGAAAAATTGCAGACCTCTATAATAAATTACCGTTCAAAGAAAAGGTAAATCCAGACTTTGACGGATTTGTGTCCGAACTGGCATTGAAATCCATTTTTGAAAGGATCGAGAAAGAAGAACAGGGTATTCGGAATAATGTAGGTATGCGTACCACTGATATGATGAAGAAAGTATTTGCCAAACAAGATAAAGGTAACAACGGAGGCAGCCTGTTGGATAGCTTTTAATGGAAAGTCCTTTGTAGAGAAATAGATTTGACAGTTCTTGAAGAACTGTCAAATCTATTTCTTATTAATGTTGCCTTCGAGTGCCTCAGGTAACTCTTACGAGGACAATTTGACTGAGAGCTTAGACAAAATCAGCCGAGTCACTCGCTGAAATCCACGGACAATTCTTTCAAGATCCTAGAAGGCTGCTAGAATAATAAGCCTAGTAATAATTTACGCTTCGAAAATACAGCTTACTGACATCGAATGAACTCGTTGGAATCAGGATCTTCTAACTGGACTCCTTTCACTCCTTTAAAAATTCCATATTCCTTTTCAAACCTTCATATTTGGTACGCTTCACAGCGGATTTCCTGAACAATTCACGGAAGGTATCTTCATCCAGCGCTTCCCAGTCTTCCCTGCTCATTTCCAGTAAATCGGGATGGGGTTCGAAATCTGTTTCATTATGAGGCGTAGCAAACCGGTTCCAAGGACATACATCCTGGCAGATATCACATCCAAATACCCAATTTTCCATTTTCCCACGAAAAAATTCCGGTATATCCCCTTTTAATTCGATAGTAGCATAAGAGATGCACTTGCTCCCATTCATTTCATACCCTTCTTCATATATGGCATCTGTAGGACAAGCTTCAATGCAGCGGGTACATCGGCCACAGTAATCGCCGATTTCCTGATCATATACCAATTCCAAATCAATAATGAGCTCTCCAAGAAAGAAGTAGGAACCTTCTCCGGGACTAATCAGCAATGTATTCTTACCTATCCATCCAAGCCCGGCCCGTCGTGCCCAATCCCGTTCCATAACCGGAGCAGAATCTGTAAATACTCGTCCGGATATAGGTGCAATCTCCTCATTGATATAATTGAATAATTCATGTAGTTTGTCTTTCACCACAAAATGATAATCCTTTCCATAGGCATATTGAGCTATTTTGGGGATTTTATCACCTTGTTGTTTCCTGGGATTGTGATAATTATAGGCTAATACAATGACGGAACGAGCACCAGGAACCAATTTACCGGGATCGGTCCTTTTTTGAAAATGGTTCTCCATGTATTTCATTTCTCCGTGATACCCTTTGGCCAACCAGGATTTCAGTCTTTGCTTTTCCTCTGTGAGCTCTTCAGCCCGGGCAATACCGATCCTGCTAAAGCCTATTACTTTTGCCTGTTCTTTTATTGCCTGTACCATTTCTGCTCGCGTCATATTTCATTAATTGACGTGTATAATCTCTAAGACGAATCTACTAACATTTTCATAAGAAACTAAAAATCAAATTATTGGTTGTCACTTTTCATTTTCTTTGCGTGCCCAAAGAAAACGAAACAAAAGCTCCAACGGGATGCCTTCGGCAAAAGGGCATCCCGATTTTTCTCAAGACCATTTTTTGCTTGCCAGGCAAAAGCCGTATCGAAAAAGTCACGCCCACCCTCGAGATGGTAGCCGAGGTTACTTCACCAAAGGTGCCACCCCACCTTCGCAAAACCTTGCTCGGTTCCTTCATCAAGCGTGCATTTGGCACCCTTGGTCTGACTTGATTCTCAAGTTCAGACATTATTCAGTCATGCTCTTTGATCCTGCTTTGATTGGCAGAATTTCGTTCAATAATCCAAGGCTTCGAAAATTCTTAACGCTTTTTTGATACATATGCTATTGAAAAAGGGCAAAATCGTGCCAAAATTATAACTTGTTCTTATCTATTATTAAAGTTAGTAAAGGATATCCCCAATAAATTCCATAGCCCTTCTTTCATGCCAATATACATCTCCCGGGGACCAAAATCCACAATGCCCCCCATACTTTGTCTTTATAAAATACAAATATTCTGAACTTTTCGCTTCCTCAACCGGATAACATTCCGGGGATAAAAAACTATCATTTTCTGCATTGATTAACAATGTAGGTGTTTGAATTTTTTCTAAAAAAGGTAGTGAGCTTGCGGAACTGTAATAATGGTCAGCATCCCTGTATCCATAAATTTTCGCAGTGTAAAATTCATCCACCTCTGCCAGGTTACGGGCAGAAATCACCTTTTCATAGTCCAGGAGTCCGGGGTACACCTCCTGTTTTTCCCTCATTTTAGAGCGTAAATTCTTCAAAAACCGCCGCTGGTAAATCCGGTTTTTAAGGGACATAATAGCCTTTGCAGAACCCGGCATGTAAACTGGAACTGAGATCGCAATAGCTCCACTTATAAACTCTGGCTGTTTTCGACCCAAATAATTCAAAACTACGTTGCCTCCGAGACTGAATCCTACTAAAACAACTCCAATATACCGATTTCGTCCCCACACATAATTTACCACCGAATTCACATCCTCACTATTGACTGCGTTGTATGCCTTATCTGTAGTATTGGGAATACCACTGCACCCCCTGAAATTCATCGCGAAACAATCAATATTTTGTTTTGATAACTGGGCAATCATTCCTTTCATATACGGCCGTCGGGCATTCCCTTCGAATCCATGTAACAGTATAGCAGCGAAAGAACCCCCATTACTGTAAAAATCAATATCCAGAAAGTCACCATCGGAAGTATGTATTCTGATTTCCCCGGGATGTTTTAATTTTACCTTTCGAAAAATATTCGGGTAAACCGACGAAATAAAGGAATTTCGAAAGAAGGTATTATTGATTTTATACGTATCTTTTAATACGGGCATAGACTCTTACACTCGATTTAGACCTAAATATGCAATAATTATCGAATTAATAATACATCCCCCGAATATTGATAAATTTGACCATCTAATAATCTAAGGCTGCATTGGTACAAATATACTCCGTAAGGGGCTGGCTGACCATTGGCACTTCCATTCCATCCATTTTCTGAGCCACCACCAGTAATATTTCCAGCATGAAACAATTCATTCCCCCACTTGTCAAAAACACTGAATGATTCAATAGAATTCACCAGGTTTTTGGGTGCTATCACGGTAAAAGAATCATTTACCCCATCGTGATTGGGACTAAAGGCATTGGGAAAAGCAATCGGCAAATTTTCTTTATTAACGCTAATCGTAAAACGATCTTCTGCTATACAACCATTGGTGTTTTCCACCGTCACTATAAATTCCGTACTGTTCAATGGTAAAATTTGGGTTGTCTCACAGTCCTTACACGCTACCTGCTCAGGGGGTTCCCAATGCAAGGATTTGATATCCTGGTTCACTGTTGCCATTACATTGATTTCTTCACCCAGATCCAATATGGTATCTCCGGATGTCTTTACTATTAGCTCCTCAGGATTAATAAGGGTCAGTGGTTCAGAATCATTACAACCAAACCGATCTTCATAATATACATTATATTCACCTGCCGGTAAGGAATTAAAAATACCGGAAAAATTCTTACTTTCAGTATTTAGGGAAAATGAATAAGGTGGATACCCTCCTGCGATAGATTCAACTTCAATAGATCCGTCTTCAAAATTATAACAAGAAGGATCCGTAAAGGCTATTTCCGCTTCAATATTTCTATTCTCTACCTCTGTTAATTCAAGCTGTACAATAGAATCACACCCGAGATGAGAAGTAAAGGTATCAATATAGATTCCCGGAGAAATTAAAGTTCGGTTATTGAACATATATTCAGTCCCACTGCAAAAGGTATCGACTTCTTCATAATGAAGGGGAACTACCTCAAGGTATACCTCCTCAGAAATGGTCCGGCACTTTTCATTGGATAAATTAGCCCCTGTTCCGGCCGCTATAAAACGATATGTGTATTGACCCGGGGTAAACTCCTTATGAAAAAACTCCAGGGAATTTTCGTCGCCAACATCTTCCCATTCATTAGTTTGGTTGGAGGCTTTCTGCCATTGTACCACATTTTGTGAGGTATCCACTATTGCTTTTAATGGCAATGGATCCAGTCTCCCTTCACAAAATATAAGAGGAGGTTCATTTTGAATTTCAATGATTCCCTCGGGGCCACAAGGCTGAAAGCTTATATTATCTAAAGCCAGGTCGTTCCCCGTTCCCCCGGGGGCCCTATTGATCAAGGTTAATTTTATAGAAGTTTTGTCGACTGGCAATGTGAAGGTAAATCCGTATTTTTTCCATTGCTCATCCTGGGGAATTTTCCCTGTTGAATATTTCACCTCTCCATCAATTAAAAAATCCACTTCAGGTAAAATATGACCTACTGTACTCCGGCTAACTATATTGATCACATCTGCTGAGAATTCATATAACGTATTTGAACACAATCCGGTTATAGTGTCCTCATAAAATACACCGGGCTGATAAGAGGCATTGACGACCATCATATAACCGTTGGGATCTGAAGAATTATCCGGAATAGAAAT
Organism: Membranihabitans maritimus; assembly: GCF_021729145.1. Lineage (GTDB taxonomy): Bacteria > Bacteroidota > Bacteroidia > Chitinophagales > Saprospiraceae > Membranihabitans > Membranihabitans maritimus. The sequence goes on from NZ_JAJSLW010000004.1 coordinate 97,650, forward strand.
CCAGGTACCATAATTATTTCCCCATCTCCGCATATCATTCGTCAAAGTATAGGATCCATCCGGAGGTGGAGCATTTCGAGTATATATATATCCTGGTGCAACTTGTGGATCTTTTAAGGGTATGTTTTCCTGCCCACTACCAAAATCTCCATCTTCAAAGATGTTTTGCCCCAGGATTCCACTACAAAGCTCTTGGGTAAATGTAAATCCCGAAGAAAGAAGTATCCACAAAAAAATAATCCCCCAAAGAAACTCTAAACGCATTCCCTGCTAATCTTAATTACAAGTTGACAATGATTCGGAAATTACCATTTAATAATGGATTTTTGTAAATTTTAGGAATGAATACCAATTCACCCATCAATTAAATGCTCCTCAGACATTACATCTGAAAATTACGAAAGATCGGATTTGCGTCTCCTTCTCCGATGGAAGGGTGGTCAGTACTGTAAAAGCTGTAAGTCTCTCCAAATGAGTCCTTCGGACAAGCTGTAAACAACTAGTGTTACGTTGCGGATCCCTAATTAGAGTTGACAGCCGATCGGATCTGCAAACCAAACTACTACAAAACTCCACAACTAACAGACTAACGAACTACCAGACTACCAGACCACCAGACTAACAGACTAACGAACTACCAGACTAATAGACTAATAGACTAATAGACTAACAGACTAATCTATCCCTTGAGCCATCGCCAGACATCAAGTCCGTTGGCAAAAAGCACAAGTCCCATCACCAGGATAAATCCAATTATTGTGGCGTATTCCAATACTTTGTCACTCGGTTTCCTGCCCGTCACCATCTCTATTAATAGAAACATTACGTGCCCACCGTCCAAGGCTGGAATAGGTAGCAAGTTCATAAATCCCAGGATAAGGGAAAGTATCGCCGTATTTCGCCAGAAAATCTGCCAATTCCATTCCTCGGGAAATAGTTTTGAAATCGTGGCAAATCCGCCAAGGCTGTCAGAGGCTTTGATTTTACCACGAAACATTTGTCCAAAGGCTTTTACCTGAGTCATAATGAAATCCCATCCCTGGACTACACCCATTGGAAGTGCTTTTCCAAGGCTATACTTCTCTGTTGCAAAACTAAAAAAATGATCCATTCCATAGTTTTGAAATCCTAGTGTCCCTTCATCACTTACTTCGGCCTCCACTTCCACTTCATTTCCTTCCCGTAAAACTGTAAGTTCAATATCTTCTCCTTTGTGTTCTCGTATTTCTGAATAAAACTGATCAAAGAATGCCGTTTCAACTCCATTTATCTTTGTAATTTGATCATCAACTTTAAGACCGGCATCTTCTGCATTCGACCCTTTAACGATTTTGCCAATTTTTACCGGCATCCGCGGAGCTACCAAATAGGCATCTTTGTACTCATAACTGGTCAATACCTTAGTAAAACGAGGGTCTATCTGAAGGGTTTGCTGCGCTCCACCTCTTTCTATTTCCATAGTAGTGGCATTATTGATGGCTATTTCCGACCGTATCACCCCGGGGTTATACCTCTCGAATTTGACATCGCCAATTGACAGGATCTTATCTCCATTTTGCAATCCCATTTCCTGTGCTATACTGTCTACTTGCAGTCCGTATTTCAATTCACTTGTTGGCAAATATTCTGACCCGTACTGCCAGAGCATTAATCCAAATATCAAAAAGCCCAGAATAAAATTCACGGTAACCCCTCCCAACATAATTATGAGTCTTTGCCAGGCCGGTTTGGAACGGAACTCCCAGGGTTTAGGGGGTTCTTTCAAAGCCTCAGTATCCATGCTTTCATCTACCATTCCGGAAATTTTTACATATCCTCCCAATGGCAACCATCCGATCCCATATTCTGTATCGCCAAATTTCTTTTTGAATATTGAAAACCAGGGGTCGAAAAACAAATAAAACTTTTCCACCCGTGTCTTGAACCACTTTGCCGGAAAAAAGTGCCCCATTTCATGCAGTACGATCAAGAGCGAAAGGCTCAAAGCAAACTGCGCTATCATAATTCCCATAAGATTACCTTCTTTATCTCTTAAATTGGATTATACATTGATATCCAACGTAATTTTAGCCCGCGAAGTTACAGATAATTGACGAACTAATGGTTTATTTTAGATAATCGTTTACTTTTTGCCGAATAAACGACTTAACATCCTCCCAGGTTTGCCCCTTTAGGCTGACCGGTTCTACGCTTTCTTCGGTATCCGTGAAATATGTAAGGGCTACGGGTATAGAAATTAATAGCATTTGCATTGGATATTTTTTGTGATAAAAGGCCAATTATATTTGAAAGGGAGTAATGGTATACCAATTCATAAATATCCCAAAAATCCTTTTTTCTTCCCCTACCCAAAATAGCATTAATCTTCATAGCAATCAGGTCTTCATCTCCAAACATTCTAAAATCGCCAATACTGTCTATTTTTGAAATAATGGGATGTTCCTACTTGATTATATAACTTTTACATCCTGAATATAGCAGAAAGTTGCCCATTTAGCCTTACTTATTTCAGGCATAAAATCACGACCAAACTCTCTTGTCAAAGCCTTTTTCACCAAATAAATCAAGATCAATCGAAATACGATGACCATATTTTAACGCCAAAGCAGTACCTCCCAACAAGTAGAAATTACTTAATTCAGAAAGGCTCTTCAGTCTTTTCAATAAGGCAAAACTTTCTGGATTAATTGTCTGTGTTTGTAACATCTGAATACATTCACGGGTTCGTCAATAACAGCGCTTGCCAGATATAATCGATTCTGGGTAAATACTTCTTATTTAATTATACATTTTTGATTCGACTACCCCATAGTATCTCCTGCACTGACGTATATCTTCCACATCACCACGCTCAAAAACCCGTTCGATCACAAAGGACGCTTTCTCGTCTATATCCTCATTTTTTCCATATCCAAGTCCCAAAAGAACCGGGGGTCGAAATTTGGCTTCGGCTTTCCTTCGGTATTTTCGTAATTTGTTTCCACTTCTCTTCCCGTTTTATAATCATCATAATACAAATGAGATATAATTTGTTGATTTTCAATTGACAGAGCACGCAGTAGCTGCAAAACAGCAACCAATATAAATTTTAGAAATACAGTTAGTTCACATAATAGCATTCATCAAAAATCCCATACTATTTTCACTTTTTTATGTCAATGCAAAGAAAATATATAAAATTGCGTACCCGCTTTGTAGCACTAAAATTTAATGAAGCCATGTCGCAATTGATAAAGGAATACGCAATCTACATCCCACTCTTTATTCTTGTTTCCACATTTAGCTATTCACAAACCGAACCCACCGGTCTTTATCTCACCTGGCAAAAGGATCCGACTTCTACCATGACTATAGACTGGCATACCTTGCCGGAAGACCATGCAAAACCATTTATTTACTACAGACAAAAAGATAGACATGAATGGAGCAAAGAACAGGGGAATAATTTCGACTTCCCAAATTCAGACCGAATTGTTAACAGGATTGAACTTACAGGATTAAAAGCGAATACAACTTACCATTTTAAGTTTGACGGCTTCGAAAGGGTGTATCAATTTACCACTCTTCCAGAAAATATTGACAGCGAACCACTATCATTCGCTATTGGTGGCGACACCTATGACCGTGGCCACTGGGCACGTCATATTTGGATGGAGCGCATGAACAGGGTAGTCATGCAATACCAACCAAAATTCATAGTCTGGGGCGGGGACCTGGCATATGCTGACGGTAGACCGGACCAGTCCTGGCGCTGGGAAGGTTGGTTCGATGCTATCAAAAACACTTTAATAGATAAGGATGGTAAAGTAATACCTATCCTCCCTACTATAGGCAATCACGAAGTAAATAAAAGTGTCCATTCCTGGGGAAAAGATTACGAACAAATCAATGCTTTGCGTGAAAAATCCGCCCCATTTTTTTACAGCCTCCTTGCATTCCCCGGACAACCGGGTTTCAAAACACTGGATATTGGAAATTATCTCAGTTTGATCATCCTGGACACTGACCACACTAACCCCATTAATGGGATCCAGGAAAAATGGTTGCAAAACTCCCTGGAAGATCGAAAAGAGATTCCACATGTTTTCCCTGTTTATCATGTTCCGGCTTATCCTTCCCACAATGAACTGGACAATAGATCTTCCGAAAGAGTGAGAAAATACTGGAGTCCCCTATTTGACAAGTACAATGTTCCCTGGGCTTTTGAATATCACGACCATTCATACAAACGTACGCCCCCGATCCGCAATGGATCTGTCCATTCCAAAGGGACTGTATATATTGGTGATGGTGGTTGGGGTACTCAGCTCAAACAACCAAAAGATGCACACAATACCTGGTATCTGGACACTACTATCCGCGAACGTCACGCCGTACTCATTTCTTTGTACCGCGATCAACGATTTCTCCGGGCTGTAAATGAATCCGGACAAATTATCGACGAATACCCTAATTTATTTTACACACCTCCTTTATCTAATCAAATTAGCAGCTTGACTCCGGATGGAGGTATAACACTCAGTGCTGAAATTGCCGATAGATCCCGGGGTGTCCATATTGATTCTGACTACAAAGGATATACAGAGAATGGATTTGCCTGGTTTGAGAAAGAATTAGACTCTACATTTCTAACCTGGGATATACCGATTGAAAAGAGTGGTCATTTTATCTTATTCATCAGATACTCCCAGGAAGGAAGTCAGAATTCCCAAATGAAGTTTATTGTCAATGATGCCGTGATAAATCATAATTTGACATTTACACCTACCAAATCGTGGGCGGATTGGGAAAAATCCTCCCCAGTCCGTGTTTTTCTCAAAAAAGGGGATAATACAATAACTCTCCAAAAAATGGGGAAAAATATACCGCGGATAGATCGGTTGGAAGTATTACCAGACTAAAGTCTCTATATGTATTTTTAATAATACAATATTAATCTTAACTTCTATCCTTCGGACATGACAATTAATCTAAATTGTCGTGTCTACCACTTCATATTGTCGCAATTACACCTTAGAAATAAGTGTCAGAGATCCTATATTTGAAAAAAAATCCATACAAAATGAAACCAAGGAAGATTTGGGCAAACTTAGCAATAGAAAACATCGAAAGGACACAACAATTTTACCAGGCACTGGGGTTTGAACTTAATGGATCCCCTGCTAACAATTTGGTAAGTTTCTTTTTCAGTGACGATAAGTTCATCATCCACTTCTTTGAAAAAGAGCAGTTAAAAGAAAGCCTTGAAGGAAATTTGTCTGACCTAAATCAGGGAAATGAAATTATGTTTTCACTTTCCGTAAATAGTAAAGAGGAGTTTGACCAGTGGATAGAGGAAATAGAAAAGGCAGGTGGTACCATTCTTTTTGATTCTAACAAAGACCGGAAAAAATTTTATGATGAAAACGGTTATTTCGTTTGCGTATTTTCCGACCCTGACGGTCACAAATTCAATCTTTTATACAGTGCTAATATGTAAGGAATAATCACCATGGTTTTAGGAGCATTCGTTTACCGTGTAGCAATCAAATACCCATAAGGCTTTAATACATCTACATTATCGAATACCACCTTCGCGATGCCCAGAATCGGTACAAATACCACCATACCGGCTATACCCCAAATAAAACTGCCCAATAGAAGAGCAAAAATCGTAGCTAACGGGCTGAGATCAACTTTTGCACCAGCTATATTAGGAGTGAGCACATAACTTTCTACGTGCTGAATAATTATAAAATAGATTCCGGTCATCACGACAACAGAAGAAGAGTCCTGAGTCAATAGTGCATAGACCACCGGCAATAAACTACCCAACAATGATCCGACATAGGGGATCAGGTTCAGTATTCCCGCTGTCAAACCAAAAAACAAAGCATGTTTTAAACCAATAGCATATAAGGTTATAGTATTTGTAATTGCCAGAATCAAAACCACTAAAAACACTCCAGCAATATATGAACTCGCCACCCGGGTGGTCTTTTCGACGATATCAGCTGCATCCTCCACATTATCTGAACTCCTTTTACGAACGACCTGTATTACAAAGTTTTTCAATCGATCACGGTACAACAGGAGCAAAACCGCATAGGTAATTACGATCACAAAATTTACCAGATACAATCCCAGTGAACTGAATATCAAAGTCGCAAAATTTGTAATTTCTCCGGCAGCAGCTTTTAACTGTTCTTTTAAATACCCTTCTTGTTGTTCTCGCGAGAGCGCAAAAGAATCTGAAACATAATCATAAAATGAATTTAACATGGTGGGTAATCGATCCTGTAAAGACCCAATATCCTCACCAACAAGTATAATCTGATTAATCAAAACCGTAAATACGCCTGCTATTACTACGATAGTCAAAAGGACACTAATGCCAGCCGATAATCCTCTGGAGAGTCCCCAGTCTTCCAACTTTTTGCAAATCGGAACCAATAACATTGCCAACAAGCTTCCCAATGCAATGGGTATAAGGAAAGAACGCCCCAAATACAGCATTGTGAATAATAAAAGCAAAAACAGTAAAAACTGATTAACCGTAAATAATGAAGAACGATATTTCATACCCGGCTTGAATTAAATTTTATTTAGTAAACAATTTGTAAAGTAAAAGTTTGCTGCTAAAGAATAAATATTGTCCAGCCTTTTTCTTCGTTTTGGATGATTACTATTAATTTTCAGGAGTAATATACATTTATGTCTTTGCAAAGATGCACCATTTATGAAACCTAACACTTTTAATCTTACCGTACTAATCCTTCTTTCATTTCTGTCCTTATCAACCGCCCAGAAAAAAAGCATTTCTGAAACCTGGTATAAAGGGAATCTCCATGCACATTCCTTTTGGAGTGACGGGAATGATTTTCCCGAAATGATTATGGATTGGTATAAGAATCACAATTATGATTTTGCAGTGCTCAGCGACCACAACACTCTCAATGCCGGAGAAAAATGGGTCACTATTGATGATAATAAAACAAAGAAATTAGCCCTGCAGAAATATCAAAAGAAATTTGAGGACCATTGGATTCATACCAGGAAAGATTCTGAAGGGAATACTATGGTTCGACTAAAGACTCTCCAGGAATACAGAAGTATTTTTGAAGCATCTGAGGAATTTCTCATTATTCAATCAGAAGAGATCACAGATCGTTACGAGAACAAACATATACACGTTAATGCTACAAACATCGTAAATAAAATAGAACCCCGGGGAGGAAAAACCGTTGCCGAAATGCTCCAAAACAATATTGATGCAGTCAACGCCCAAAGAAAAGAAACCGGAGTACCTATGATACCCCATATTAATCACCCGAATTTTGGGTGGTCCGTTACGACAGATGATATTAAAAAACTGGATGGTGAGCAATTTTTTGAAGTATATAATGGTCATCCCGCAGTGCACAACTTCGGCGATGACACAAGACCCGGCATGGATGAAATGTGGGATGATATACTCACTGCTTACATATTGAACAATAAACCACCTTTATATGGGCTGGCTACTGACGATTCCCACAGCTACCATGAGAGAAAAGTAGGACATTCCAATACCGGACGCGGATGGGTCATGGTCAATGCCCAAAACCTGAACCCGGTATCGATAATTAATGCCCTGGAAAAAGGTGACTTTTATGCTACCTCAGGCGTAAATTTTAATTATATCAAAAAAGCAAATAATACGCTTTCCTTTGAGGTTCAGCCCGAAACAGGAGTGACTTATAAAGTTCAGTTCATTGGCACTAAAAAGAGTAACCCTATGGACACAGGGATTGTGCTAAAAGAAACCAACGAAATCGAAAACTCGTATACATTAACTGATGATGATTTGTACGTACGGGCGATAATCATTTCCGATAAATTAAAAGAAAACCCCTACCAGGAAGGTGAAACAGAAAGAGCCTGGGTCCAACCTTTGATCAACAAATAAGTCCTCATATCCAGTAAATATATCATATTACCGTATTTGCATATTATATTATTTCCATTTACACTCATTTTTTGATATTATTACACTGTCAAAAAACATTTCAATGAGTAATAAGGTATCCAGAAGAGGTTTTATAGAATCTTCTGCTGCAGGGATGGCAGGCTTTTACATAAGTCCGGGTAAACTATTCCGTTCTCAAGAAAAAAAATATTCATCTTCGTCTAAGATCCGGATGGGTTTTATTGGATTAGGACGCCGATCTGTAAATTTGGTAAATGGATTTATGAAGTTTGGGAATGTCGAAATTGTAGCGGGAAGTGATGTATATGGAGTCAAATGTGATCGATTTAAGAAAATACTTACTGAATATTACTCATCAAAAGGTTGGACCCCCCAAATAACTATTTATGAAAATTACCGGGATTTATTGGAACGCAAAGATATTGATGCGGTAGTTATTGCTACACAGGATCATTGGCATGCGTTAATGGCCATAGATGCATGCAAAGCAAAAAAGGATATATACATTGAAAAACCATTAACCTTTACTGTAGAAGAGGGTAAAAAACTAGTCAGTGCTGTTCGGGAACACAAAATTGTATTGGCTGTGGGTTCGCAACAAAGATCTGATACCCGGTTTCAACATGCAGTTCGTATGGTTCAAAGGGGAAAAATTGGCACAGTCCAAAAAGTTAATGCACATGTAGGAGGTCCACCCAAACCATTTAATCTACCCAAAGAAAGCTTGCCTGATGATTTGAACTGGGATCTGTGGCTCGGACCTCTGGCGGCTGATATTCATTATAACAAAGAACTCAATCCGCCCATATCTCTGAATCCAGAACAAAGCGAAGAAATGTGGGGTGGCTGGAGATGGTATAAAGAGACTGGAGGAGGACTTACTACGGATTGGGGAGCACATATGTTTGACATCAGTCAGTGGGCAATAGGTATGGACCGAAATGGTCCTGTTAAAATCATCCCTCCCGGACACGAGGGTACAGATTGCCTAACCTATCAATATGATAACGGTGTAATCATGACCCAGGAGCCTTTTGATGAAAAGGGTACAAAAGGTTGTAAATTTTGGGGGACTGACGGTTGGATCGAAGTATCCAGAGGACATTATAAAGCTTCAGATGTGTCGCTGAACCCGCCCGAAGATATGGATATACAAGGCCCCTCGCATTATCTTGACTTCCTGGAATCCATCATTACAAGGAGAGATCCTATCGCTTCCGTAGAGATAGGTCATAGCACCTGCACTACATGTAATATAGGAAACATAGCGTATGAATTGGACCGGCCACTAGACTGGGATCCCATTCGCCAAGTTTTCACCAAAGATCAGGATGCTAATAAACACCTCCACAGGCCCTATCGGAAGGGATATTCATTGTAAAAAAAAAGTATGAAAAATAGTTTTTGGTACATTATTATACTCTTTTTATTCTCTTCAGTTGAGATTTTTTCGCAAAACGATAAACCTAATATTATTGTCATTTTTTGCGATGATCTGGGCTATGGGGATCTGGGCACATTTGGTCATCCAACTATACAAACCCCTCATTTGGACCGAATGGCCGAAGAAGGTCAAAAATGGACAAATTTTTATGTAGGCGCATCAGTATGCACCCCGAGCAGGGCGGCTCTACTTACTGGTAGATTGCCCATTCGTTCCGGCATGTGCAGTGACAAAAGAAGAGTTCTTTTTCCCGATTCTAAAGGAGGGCTTCCACAAAGCGAAATTACTGCTGCGAGCCAGTTGAAAAAAGCAGATTATTATACGGCCTGCATAGGAAAGTGGCATTTGGGGCATTTACCGGAATTCCTACCTACTTCCCATGGATTTGATTATTACTATGGTATACCTTATAGTAATGACATGGATCGGATCAAAGACATCGACCGTAATGAAGCTTTTGGCAATTCAAAAATTGAATATTTCCAGGTTCCCCTGATGAAAAATAGTGAAGTATTAGAGCAACCTGCTGATCAAACCACTATAACCAAAAGATATACAGAAGAAGCTGTCAGGATCATACAAAATAAGAGTAACCACCCATATTTTATTTACCTTGCTCACTCTATGCCACATGTTCCCTTATTTCGATCCAAAAATTTCGAGGATAAAAGCCTTCGCGGCCTTTACGGAGACGTGATCGAAGAAATTGATTGGAGCGTTGGCAAAATCCTGGATGCATTAAGAGAAACCGGCCAGGATAAAAACACCTTGGTTGTTTTTACTTCTGACAATGGCCCATGGCTTACTTTTGACCAGCAAGGAGGAAGTGCAGGTCTTCTGCGTGGCGGAAAAGGTGGAACTTTTGAAGGTGGTATGCGAGAACCAACTTTATTTTGGTGGCCGGGAACCATTTCGCCAGGTGTAATTATGCAGCCTGGAACCACTATGGATTTATTCCCCACTTTTAGTTCCTTAGCCGATATAGAAATGCCCGAAGATAGGATTTATGATGGCTATGACCTAACTAATGTTCTCAATGGAGTGGGAGCTAGTAAGAGGCAAGAAGTAATATATTATCGTGGGACCAAAGTATACGCATACAGACTGGGAGCCTATAAAGCCCATTTCATTACTAAAGCAGAGTATGGCAACCCCGAGGAAACGATTCATAATCCTCCCTTGCTTTACAATCTTAATATAGATCCATCAGAAAAATACAATGTTGCAACAGAGAATCCGGAAATTATTGAAAGAATAAAAGAAAGCATTACAAAGCATAAAAAATCAATTCAACAAGTAGAAAATCAACTAGAAATCAGGTAACCCAAAATTGAATTCAAATATAAATATTAGTCAAAGTGGGATGCTCATGGCATAGGGTTAAAATAGCTAATTAAAACTAGGGTTCCTGACAGGCCGGAAACAACACCTTGGGGGAAGTCCACACCTGGCAATTTAAAGAATGATCGTCAGGATAGTCCCCTTACATAGTGGTACCCTTTAGGACCATTACCTGCCAGGTAACGAAAACAGCAGTGTGGTTTTGTTAGATATAATTAATTCAAAGTATCGCGGGGAAAACATCGATTTCCTTGAAAGTAGGAGACTATTACCAAGAAACAACCCGGAAGTATTTGGTTTTGATGTACTAGAATTCTTAGACGCCATTACTCCCCCGAATAATTTTCCTGAAAAGGACAATTTACTATGGGATCGTTATAAAAAGGAGGGCTGGTTTATTTCTTAAGGAAATAATTGATTATATGCGTTACAACAAGTCCTGCAGATCCAGTATACATTAAAAAATGGCCCAAAACTTCACCCATTTTATCCATACCCAACCCCAGGGCCAAAATCAACCAAGCTCCCCAGAGAATCTTTTTTATAATAGTATTTCTGACTGAAGTAAATTGAACCGCTATTAAGCCTAAAATTAAAAAAATCAAATCAAGGAACCCCCAGAAACCGCCACCACTTATATGTAAATGGTTTGAATGACCTGAATCTACTATTGGAGCTAATACAAAAATCAATGGAGAAATTAAACAATGTAAAATACACAAAGCGCTGGAACTCGCTCCCAAAATATCCGAATTTTTACTTATTAATGCACTCATATTTCTATTCTTTTCTGCCACGAGTTCAAAACTGTATCATTTATGATCCGCAAATATAATTATTTTTTAAACACACTGCAACATAGTTGCATGTAATTTCAAAAGGAATATCAATCTGATTTTTACTATGTCTTCTTGGCAAGGATAACGATGGTTGCAATAATAAAAATTGCCCCTAGCCAGTCCGCGAAAATAAACGGAACTTGCAACCAAATTACCGCTAAAAGGGTAGCCGAAAGAGGTTGGACAGAAGCCATAAGCGATGAAGTTTCTGCGCCTATCATTTTCACTGCATTGAGATAGAGATAGAAAGGAACCAAACTTCCCAAAATTAATATAAAACCACAAAATGCAAATGTATAAATATCCCAGGTTCCCGGAACAATCCAGGGCCGGGTTATTATGCCTGACAATAATCCTCCTATCAGCATTCCCCAACCAATAACAGCAGTTGATTCAAATCTTTTCAATAATCTTATCGGAAAAATAGAATTAAATGCAAGGGCAAATGCAGCACATATTCCCCAAACAAACGCCACTGGAGTAATCGAGAGTTTTCCAATATCACCATGTGTCACTAAGAGAAATGTACCTGAAATTGCAAGAACAATAGCAAGTGCCTCTCTTTTTGAAGGCCACCTTTTCCTGACCAGAGAATAATAAGCAGCAATAAGTACGGGACCCAGATATTGCATGACAGTTGCCGTAGCAGCATTTGAATGTTTAATGGCAGAAAAATATGTCAACTGGACCCCTAACATACCAAAGAGCCCAAACATTATTTGTTCTCGTATATCTTTAGCTTGTTTCCAAACAAGAAAAGTTTCTTTTTTATTCTTAACCAGAGAATACAATACAAGAGAAGAACCAGCAAATAACAGTCGGATACTAACCAACCATTCAGCTTCAATATCCCGTTCCTGAAAAAGGAATTGTGCAAAAGTACCCGATACACCCCAAAGAACTGCAGCCGTAAGGACAAATACTCCTCCCTTTGAAATTCTCATATTTTTCTTCCTATAGGACATATCCGGTATTCACTGTTATAAAATGGGTTTGAAAATTTATTAAAGCAATACACGCTAGGACGTTAGTTAAAAACAAATAATAAAGAATATTTATTTACAGAAATTATTCAAACCATCAATAATTCGGCAAAGATATTAAACTTTCACATCCTGCATACTTAGATAACCTGATTTCCTCTAGTATTTAGGATTTCAACTCACTCCAGTGTGCAACAAAACAACGACTTAGGTAAATCATCTGCTATTGAACATATTAGCAACAGTTTTCTGTTCAGTCCCCGAATTCCTATATATGCAGGAGTCCATGGGGAAAGTGATTTATTATTTTGACCTTTTACTGGAGCTATGTGAACCCGGCAGGATTCTAACTTGTACCAAATAGATAATGGAAACAGCTATGCCCATCTGGTAAACACACAAAAGAATTGGATTTATTGTGAGACAGTGGCGAAAAACATTGTCTTAACAGGACTACGACGAGTCTTGTTAGCACAGCATTCATAGAAAAGTCTTTCAATTTATAATATTTTATAATCTATTTTGGCATTCAAAGCATTGATATAATATATCGTTGGAATTGTTTTAATCATAATTTAACCTTGGAAAATATTTTACAAGTTTTATCTATAGATTGAGCAACCAGTATCTAAAATATTATACATTTGCCTGAATTAAAATCACATTCCCTGAAGTGAGATTTTAGGTTTTATGCAAGGATCAAAATAAAATCAAAATGCTACCCGGAACCAATTCAAAATGCCCTGAAGTCTTTTTTACCTTTTTATTCATTTTTATTAGCGCTTTACTTTTTTCTCAAACCCCAACCGAACCGAGTAGAATTATACTCAACCCTCTTGAATCAGGACATACCGGAGTATCCATTACCTGGAGGTGTCCTAGAGAAGTAAAAGAAAATTATATCCAATGGAAAATAGCAGACCCCCATCCTATACATAGTGAAACAATACTTGATCAACAAAATGCGTCTTTTCAATTAGACACTGTAACCTATGAGGGTAAAACCGGGATTTTTAAAAGTTTTAGGGCGCAATTGACAAATCTTGCCCCTGGAACCAAATACATATACCGCGTAGGAAGTAATTCCAATCAATGGAGTGAATGGATTCAATTCCACCTCCCGGAAGCAAGCCCGGATTCCATATTTAGTTTTATTTATTTTGGAGATCCACAATCAGACCTCCACAGCCAGTGGTCAAGAACCATTAGGCAAGCTTATTCTACCGCCCCGGAATCTGCATTTTTACTTTATGCCGGAGACCTGGTTAATAGAGGATACAACGACCGCGAATGGGGAGATTTTTATCGCGCGGGTGATTTTATCCACAGGATGATTCCCTCTGTCATGACTCCAGGTAATCATGAGTATGAATACCCGATCCTTTCTCCATTATGGAAAACCCACTTTACTTTACCGCAGAATGGCCCTGAGGAGATCAAGGAACTTTATGGTGCCTGTTATTACATTGACTACCCTGCCGTCCGGATTATTTCACTCGACGGAACAAGGTTGGAAAATGATCGGAAATTGAGAAAAATCCAGGCAAAATGGTTAGAAAAAGTATTATCCGTAACCGATAAAAAATGGATCATTCTTACATTACACCAGCCTTTCTATAGTACCAAGGCTAGCCGGGATAATCCTCAAATACGAAAAGCTCTTAAACCATTATTGGATAAATACGGTGTAGATCTTGTCCTTCAAGGACATGATCATGCCTATGGGCGGGGCATGTTGGACGAAAACTCAAAACATCCGGTAAAAGCCGGAACAATGTACGTCGTATCTGTCAGTGGTCCAAAAATGTATGAAGTAGGAGATCAAAAAGAATGGATGACCAAAAGTACGGAAAACACACAATTATACCAGGTAATTAAGATCAATGGAAATAAATTATTTTTTGAATGTTACACTACAACTGGGGACCTTTTTGATTCATTTGTACTCCAAAAAGGTACCAATGCCAGTATTTTAATAGAATAATTTCTCGTATTGCCATTATTCGCTCCATGGAGGTGTTATGCCATTCATACGTGAATAAGCAATTAACTGTCCCAGGTGTTCATTTGAATGAGACATACTAATTAGGATAGAAGACATATTAGTATATTCCCCTGGAAAAGGATACTCTACTTTATCTGATAGGACTTCATATGGTGTCTCTTTAATTGCGTTAAATATAAAATCATATGACCCCTGTAGTGCTTTTTGTATCTCCTCTTTAGTATCAAGGTTTTTTTCCAATGACTGCATATCAATTTCTGATGGAACCTCTGCACCTAGTTTGGAACCAAAAAAATAATTGGCAGAAATGATGTGGGCAAATATTTGGGCAAAGGTACGAACTCCTTCCTCTGGCGCCCAATTATATGTATCCGCTGGTATCGCCTCCGACAATTGTATTACTTTGTTGGATGTAAATTGAAGGAAATTTACGGACTCGGACTGTAACTGTTCCTGACCATACATTTGAAAGGACAAGAATAAAACGAATAGAACAAACAATTTTTTCATAACTAAAATTTGAATGAGTTTGCAATTGCTTTAATTTAATATTTTTTTTAAAATTAAGATTTATTTTTTATTTAATATTTAAAATAAAATATTTTAATACCTGACATTTAACACTGAAATTGAGGGACCATAAATAATAACTCATCAAAAGTAAAAAAATGGTTTTGATTAAAAATTTGATCATTAAATTCACTAACTTCCGTTTATAATATGGAACTTGTAAAAGGTCATATCTATGAACATCAAACACTTTTTTATATTTGCCGCTACTTTACTGTCCTTCCAGTGTCAAAAGCAGGCGAATTCTGAGGAAAGGACCGATTTCACTCCTTATATCTCTGGATTTACAACAGGTATGATTTCCAGCCATTCCTCCATAAAAATTAAATTGAGAGAAAAAGTCCCTGAATCCATCATGGAAAATCCCCTCAACCCTGATATCTTGATGATTTCACCAAAAGTATCCGGAACAATCCAATGGACAAATCATCAAACACTGGAATTCATACCGGAAATACCTTTATCTTCCGGTCAAACATACACAGCTACTTTAGACCTTGGAGCACTGGAATGGCTCAATATACAGGAAGATTTTAATTTTAAATTTCATACCATACCGCAGGGAATTTTCATCCAAAACAAAGGTATGCAACCTTATACAAATAATGATCTAAGCTTACAGCAATACCACGTAAAAGTTCAGACCGCAGACATAGTTAATTTCACACATTTAGAATCTTCATTTACAGCTACACAAAATGGGGAAAAACGCCCGATTCGCTGGGAAAAAATGGGAGAACAAAAGCTGTTTAATCTGACAATTGACAGTATTCAAAGGGGTACAGAACCATCAAGAGTTATTCTTTCCTGGACCGGCGAAAAAATTCAAATGAAAAACAACGGGAAAGAAATAATAGAGATTCCCTCCATAAATGACTTTACTTTGTTAGGTACTTCAGTTTACCAACAGCCCAACCAATATCTTACACTACACATGTCAGATCCCTTGCTGGAAAACCAAAACCTGGAAGGATTGATACATTTCCAACCTTCGGAAAAAATCCGAATTGACCTGGAAGGAAACGATATACATATTTACCCGGAAAAAAGACTGGTTGGAGAAAAAACCATTGTGGTTGAAAAGGCTGTAAAAAATACTGTAGGTCGCTCGTTAAGTAATAAAATTGAAAAAACCGAATCATTCACTTCGATTAAACCTGCACTTGAGTTGGTCAGTTCGGGAGTCATACTTCCAAAAACAGGAAATTTAACCTTCCCTTTTAAAGCCGTAAATCTAAATGGTATCAACTTGAGGATTATTAAAATCTATGAAGAAAATATCCCTCAATTTTTTCAGACTAATCAATTTGACGGATACAATGAATTATCCCGGGTCGGCCGCATTGTTTACAAAGACAAAATTCAACTCAGCAGCCAAAAACCCATAGATTACGGGACCTGGAATACTTTCTCTATTGATTTATCCAGGCTAATAGAAGTTGAACCCGGTGCGATCTACAGGATCCACCTGAGTTTTGAGCCATCCCAATCATTATACCCTTGTGATTCAGTTTTCGGTAACACTGAAGATATCGTTTTTAACACTGAAGATGAAATTAGTGATTCGGAAGCTGCCTTATTTGACAACCCAAACACATATTATTGGGATGATTTTGACATCGACTATGATTATGGAAATTATAATTGGAGGGATCGTGACAACCCGTGTACACCATCGTATTATATGTCTAGCGGAAGATCAATAGCCCAAAATATCCTGGCATCCGATTTAGGTATTATAGCGAAAAAAGATGCATCAAATAATCTTAAACTTGCCGTAACCAATCTACAAACGACAGATCCACAGGGGGGAGTCAAAATAAATATTTTCAATTTTCAAAACCAATTAATCAATTCGGTCAACACAGATTCTAAAGGTTTTGCAGAAATTCCACTGCCCAATAAACCCTTTTTCCTTCTTGCCGAACAAGGTAATCAAAAAGGATATTTGCGATTGGACGATGGATCCTCCCTGTCCATGAGTATGTTTGATGTATCGGGCAAAGAAACTCAAAAGGGGATGAAGGGATTCCTTTATGGTGACCGTGGAGTTTGGAGACCGGGTGATTCCCTTTATCTTACATTTGTTCTGGAAAAGTCCAACACGCAAATCCCGGAATCACATCCCGTAATATTTGAGCTATTGACACCGGACCGACAGTTATATACCCGCGAGGTTCTAACTACTTCGCTCAATGGATTTTACGATTTTCGCACGGGGACAACAACATCAGACCCCACAGGTAATTGGTTGGCACGAATAAAGGTAGGTGGTTCGGAATTCACACAAACAATCAAAATAGAAACCGTAAAACCCAACAGACTAAAAATAAATATCGATTTTGGAGCTGACATTATTTCCAAAGGTTCCATCCAAAAGGGACAATTATATTCTCAATGGCTACATGGGGCAAAAGCCGGGAATTTAAAAACAGATATTGAATTGAGTATTAGGAGTGGGGACACAAAATTTGAAAAATATCCGGACTATAATTTTGATGACCCTTCGATCGAATTTAGTACAGAAGACAAAATCATCTTTGAAGGACAAACGGATCAAAATGGAAATGTAATATTTGATCCCTCCATTGAGATTTCAGAAAATGTTCCGGGTATGCTACGTGCTAATTACAAAATCAGGGTTTTTGAAAAAAGTGGTGACTTTAGTGTGGATAACCATCCAATTTACTATTCTCCTTATAACAGTTATGTAGGAATTAAAATTCCAAAAGGTAATGGATATAATGGCGCTTTATATTCCAATGAAACCAACCTTATCCCTATAGTATCCCTCGATGAGAATGGAAATCCCGTTAACCGCAACAGAATAAAAATTGAAATTTTTGATATAAAATGGCAATGGTGGTGGGAACGTGCTGAAAATGATGATTTATCCCGATACATTTCCAATAAAAGCGCGAACCTGATAAAAACAGATTATGTAAACACTTTAAACGGGAAAGCACTTTATGAATTAAACTTTAATAAAGACCTTTACGGAAGAAAACTAATTCGAATCACAGATCCCGTTTCTGGGCACAGTACCGGGCAAACATTCTATGTCACATACAAAGGTTGGTGGGACAACAGTGGAGATCGTCCAGAAGGTGCTGAAATGTTGACATTTAGCAGCAATAAAGAAAAGTATAATGTGGGTGAAAATATTGAGATTTCTCTTCCGGAATTTCAAATGGGGAGAGCGTTGGTTAGTATTGAAACCGGATCAGAAATTATAGATCAATTTTGGGTTACACCAAACGAAAACAATAGCTTTGACTTCGATGCTACACCCGAAATGGCTCCAAATATTTTTGTAAACGTATCTCTTATCCAACCACATGAAAACACGAAAAATGACCTTCCCATTCGAATGTATGGGGTTCAATCCATTGAGATAGAAGACCCCAATACACATTTAAATCCCCAACTTTCAATGCCTGACGAACTGGAACCGGAAAAGCCCGTAACCATTGAAATTTCCGAAGCCAATAACAAAGCTATGACCTACACGATAGCAGTTGTAGACGAAGGTTTGTTAGACCTCACAGGCTTCAGTACCCCGGCTCCCTGGTCGTACTTTTATTCAAAAGAAGCTTTGGGCATCAAAACCTGGGACATGTACAAATATGTTATCGGGGCATTTTCAGGTGAAATGGCCGGTCTATTGGCTTTGGGAGGTGATGAGTTTATCAAACCCAACGATGCCAACAAAGTCAACCGCTTCAAACCCGTTGTAAAATTTCTTGGACCTTACTCTCTGGAAAAAGGGGAGAAAAAAAGCCATACTTTCACGATGCCCAACTATGTAGGTTCCGTGCGAACTATGGTAGTAGCCGGAGAAAATCAAGCTTACGGATCAGTCGAAAAAACAACGCCTGTAAAGAAACCATTAATGGTTCTGGCCACACTTCCTCGGGTATTGGGGCCTTCAGAGCAGGTGAAATTACCGGTCACTGTTTTTGCGATGGATCCCAATATAAAGAACGTTACCATAAGAGTGGAACCCAATAAATTGCTAGAGAATAATGGGCCGACCACTAAAACCGTAAAGTTCAATGAGACAGGAGAAAAAGTCATCAATTTTGACCTGGATGTTACTGAAGCCATTGGAATCGGAAAAGTAAAAATTAGTGCTACAAGTGGAGGACAATCCGCCACGGATGAAATTGAACTGGCCGTAAGGGCGCCCAGTGCCGAAATTTCCCATGTCGAGGAAGGAGTTATAACCCCGGAAACTACCTATTCTACGGAATACAGTTCATTAGGACTTCCGGGTACAAACCAGGGTGTTGTGGAAATATCATCCATTCCTCCTCTAAATTTGGAACAAAGGATGCAATACTTGATCCGGTATCCACACGGATGCCTGGAACAAATTACTTCTTCGGTATTTCCACAATTGTACCTTCCCGGGATTCTGGAACTGACAAATACCCAACAAGAAGAGATTCAAAATAATATTACTGCGGGTATAGATATCCTAAAGGGCTTTCAAATAGGAAACGGCAGTTTTAGTTACTGGCCGGGGGCCTATAGTGAAACTTCAGAATGGGGCACTAATTACATCGGGCATTTTTTGTTAGAAGCAAAAAGCAAGGGATATTCCATTCCCCAAAATGGTATGGAGAAATGGCTGAGGTACCAAAAACTCTCAGCAAACACATGGGCTCCTTCCCAAAGTCGGAATAGCGGATATTACAATGGTGAATTAGTACAAGCGTACCGGCTTTACACACTAGCACTCGCCGGACAGCCCGAAATGGGAGCTATGAACCGACTTAAGGAACTTTCCCGGATTTCTATTGCAGCCCAATGGAGGTTGGCCGGGGCCTATTTCCTGGCCGGAAAAGAAGAAACGGCCCTAAATATTGTAGACAACATTTCCACAGATGTTAAACAATACCATGAATTGGGTCATACTTTTGGCAGCGATTTGAGAGACCATGCCATGATACTTGAAGTACTGTCTCTCCTAAATGATAAAGTAAGGGGTAAAAAAATCTTTGACCAGGTAGCTGAAGAACTGGCTTCGCAGCGCTGGTTAAGTACCCAGTCTACTGCTTACTCTTTGCTGGCCATTAGCAAGTTCATCGATGGAGACCAGGGTTCCGGTACCGAGTTCCAAATAACTATCAATGGAAAATCCAAGGATATCTCATCGACAAAACCGATTTACCAGGAACATTTGGATTTCATATCTAATTCCAACGGGAATATTTCGGTTCGGAACAATGGTTCAAAAGACCTCTTCATTCGGGTACAGACTTCCGGGATCCCTTTGAGAGATGATGTAGGTGCACAAACCAGCGATCTTCATCTTTCTACACGTTACCTTACTTTGAATGGAGAAGAAATAACAGAGGAAGCTATAGACCAGGGGACGGATTTTATTTGTGAAGTAACCGTTTCAAATCCCGGGCTCAGGGGTACATACGAAGAACTGGCGCTTACACAAATTTTTCCTTCAGGATGGGAAATTCGCAATACCCGCATGGATATTCAGTCGCCTAATTTTATTTCAGATTCCCCGGAATACGAGGATATCAGGGATGACCGTGTTTATAAATATTTCGACTTAAAACCCAACGGAAGCAAAACGTTTTCGACTATACTCAATGCCAGTTACCTCGGCACCTTTTATTTACCAGGTATATATTGCGAAGCCATGTACGACCGGTCCATTCATGCCAAGTCCCCGGGTAAATGGGTAAAAGTCGTACAACCGGGGATCGAATAAGGAATTGATATTTTGAAATATACATGTAACAATCTTAAAAGAAAATGGGTAGTTTTTTCCCTTTTGATATCAGGTACACTCCTGATAGGGTATTGTTTTTTCTTACTTCCTGCTCCGCTTTTTGACGATCCGACTTCCACTGTCTTAGAGGATAAACAAGGACAAATACTCTCTGCCCGAATCGCGGAAGATGGCCAATGGAGGTTCCCTGAAATGGATTCCCTGCCCTATAAATACAAAACAGCTGTCCGTTATTTCGAAGATGAATATTTTTACTACCACCCGGGTATTAACCCGGTCTCACTAATGAGAGCAGCCTGGCAAAATTTGACCTCAAAAAAAATTCAAAGCGGTGGAAGCACTTTAACTATGCAGGTAATCAGACTTTCTCGCAAAAATAAGCCCAGAAGCTACCTGGAAAAGGTCAAGGAGATTATTTTGGCAACACGCCTGGAATGGCGTTTTTCTAAGGCTGAAATATTTCGGCTCTATGCTTCCCACGCCCCTTTCGGGGGAAATGTTGTAGGGCTTCAGGCAGCATCCTGGAGATACTTCGCAAGGTCTCCTGAATTATTGTCCTGGGCAGAGACTGCTACACTGGCAGTTCTTCCCAATGCCCCTTCCTTAATTTACCCGGGAAAGAACCAAAAGCAACTGGAAGAAAAACGCAACCGTCTATTGGACAAGCTAATGGGAAAAGGCATTCTTACAAAAGAAGAAAACGAACTGGCAAAATCCGAACCATTGCCCGACAAACCACACCCCCTTCCACAAGCAACACCTCACTTGTTGAATAAAGCAATGGCCGAGGGTAAAGATGGGCAAATCATACCGTCTACAATAGATGCCGGATTGCAGGACCAACTTACTCAACTAATCGACCGTTACCACTCCTCTCTTTCAAAAAACGAAATTCACAATGGGGCTATTCTGGTACTCGATGTCAAAAATGCCACTGTAAAAGGCTACATAGGTAATACCCAATGCAAAGAGGAAGGAAGTGGCAGCAGTGTGGATATCATTACGGCTCCCCGTAGTACGGGCAGTACTCTTAAGCCCTTTTTGTTTGCAGCTATGCTCGAAGAGGGCATGCTTCTACCCGAGGCCCTAATAGAAGATATTCCTACCCGCATTTCCGGATATGCGCCTCAAAATTTTGATCAAACCTATAGTGGAGCTGTACCGGCGGACCAGGCACTTACCCGCTCCCTGAATGTTCCTGCTGTGAGAATGTTGCAAGACTATGGAATTCCTCCCTTCTACAATCGATTACGAAGGTTGGGACTCGAATCAATTGACAAAGGCCCGGACCACTACGGCCTGTCACTTATACTGGGAGGCGCCGAATCCAGCCTTTGGGAACTTTGTCTGGCCTATTATTTTATGGCCAAAAAACTTAGGGAAGAACCAATAACCTCGATAACATACTCACATAAAGACGAAAAAATAACCAGGAAGCTAAATGATTTTGGCAAAGGGTCCATATACCAAACCTTTGAAGTATTGACCGGGTTAAACAGGCCATTTCAGGAAGGAGCATGGAAAATCTTTGATTCTTCGAGAAAAATAGCCTGGAAAACCGGAACCAGTTTTGGATTCAGGGATGCGTGGGCCATAGGAATTACCCCGGAGTATATTGTAGGAATTTGGGCAGGTAATGCAGATGGAGAAGGAAGACCCGGATTAACCGGTATCCAGACCGCAGCACCCATATTATTTGATGCTTTTGATCTTCTACCTCCTACTTCATGGTTTTATTCTCCTGAAATGGATCTAACTACTATAAATACTTGCTCAAAAAGCGGTTACAGGGCTTCAGTAAATTGTTCCGGGATAAAAGAAATGAATGTGGTAAAAAATGGTTTGAAATTTCCATCTTGTCCTTATCACCATAAAATTCATCTAGATGAGACAAAACAGTATCAAGTTAATAGTCGATGTTACCCGGTCCATCTCATGAAAGAAGAAAAATGGTTCGTTCTTCCTACTGTACAGGAATGGTATTACAAAACCAACAATCCGGATTATCGATCACTCCCCCCCTTCATGGAATCCTGCAATAACAATGAAAACACAGAAATGCAACTCATTTATCCTACGAAGAAAATGCAAATATTCCTGGCCAAAGACCTTGATGGGTACCTCAATCCAACGATATTTGAGTTAGCTCACCGAAAACCCGGAACGAAAGTATTCTGGTTTATTGATGAAGAGTACCTGGGATATACCCGACAAATTCACAAAATGGAAATTATCACAACGGAAGGGATGCACAAAATTACCATAGTAGATGAAAATGGAAACGATATGGAAAAGGATATTGAGTTTATTGGAAGGTAGAATTAATCTCATAAGCCGGTATATTACTGAACTTTCTTATTTTGGTAGAAAACAGCATGAAAATTTACTGCATCTATCTAATTTCATTTATCCTAATAGGATGTCATTCAAAAAACGAAAAATCTGATGTGAGTACAACACCGAGAATAAAACTTACTCTGGAGGAGGCCAATCGCCTCTCCCGGCTCCCCTTGCACTGCATGCAGGTCGAGTATCCCAATAAGCTTAGTCAAGTTCTTTCGGATTCGACCGGACTCAAATCGCCCCGGGAGTTGCACCCCGCATTTTACGGTTGTTTTGACTGGCACTCATCCGTCCACGGACACTGGATGCTTGTCCGGCTGCTAAAAGAGTTTCCAGATATTGACGACCACAAATCGATAAAAGCAAAACTTTATCAGAACATATCAAGAGAAAATATATTATCCGAACTCAGTTATTTTCGAAAAGACCCTAATTATGAAAGAACATATGGGTGGGCATGGTTACTAAAACTAGCTGAGGAATTACATACCTGGGAATCTCCTTTCGCTAAAGGATTAGAAAAAAACTTGCAGCCATTAACAGATTATATCGTTCAGCGTTACCTGGAATTCTTACCTAAACTTCATTATCCTATAAGAGTAGGTGAACATTCTAACACAGCGTTTGGTATGTCCTTTGCTTTGGACTTTGCACAAACTACAGGACATGCTCCATTAAAAGACTTAATCTCCCAAAGAGCCCGGGACTTCTATATTAACGATCAATCCTGCCCTATTGATTGGGAACCCAGTGGCTTTGACTTCCTTTCTCCTTGCCTGGAAGAAGCAAACATCATGAAAAAAGTGTTGTCCAACGAAGAATTTTCTGAATGGATTCAAAGTTTCCTTCCTCAATTATCCCAGTCAGACTTTATATTACAACCGGGTATTGTTTCAGACCGATCAGACGGGAAACTCGTACACCTTGACGGAGTAAATTTCAGCAGAGCATGGTGCCTGTACAATATATCCGAGGAAATGGAAGGCCTTGAGCATCTGAAAACATTAGCAAACTCCCATATTTCCTATTCATTGCCACACATAGTAGATAATAATTACGAAGGAACCCATTGGTTAGCTTCATTTGCAGTTTACGCACTCAATCACTCTGACTGATGAAAAACTATTTAAAAAACATCGATCCCGGCACACTGGTAGCCGCTG
Organism: Membranihabitans maritimus; assembly: GCF_021729145.1. Classification (GTDB taxonomy): domain Bacteria; phylum Bacteroidota; class Bacteroidia; order Chitinophagales; family Saprospiraceae; genus Membranihabitans; species Membranihabitans maritimus. The sequence continues at coordinate 122,044 of NZ_JAJSLW010000004.1, forward strand.
CGTTTATAGGTCCTGGTACAGTGACGGTATGTACATTAGCAGGTGCTAAATTTGGATATTCTTTGCTATGGGTGATGTTGCTTTCTATTTTCGCTACTATAGTGTTACAGGAAATGGCTTCCAGAATTGGCATTATTTCTCAAAAAAACATCCCCTCAATTGTAAAGCAGCAAATAAAAAACAAGTATATCAAAACAGCAGCAATTATTTTGATTTTTTCTGCTATTGTAATAGGAAACGCAGCTTATGAGGCTGGTAATTTAAGCGGTGCTTCACTGGGATTGGAAGCTATTCTAGGTCCTAACCCAACCCTCCCTTATCCTTTTTTAACGGGGATTGTAGCATTTTCCTTCCTGTATATCGGAAGTTATAAAGTCCTGGAAAAATGCATGATTGGTCTTGTAATCCTTATGAGTCTTTCTTTCATCCTAGCTGCTGTCCTCATACACCCATCCCTTTCGCAAATATTTCAAAATATTTTTGTGCCTCAAATCCCCCAGGGTGGATTGTTAATGATCATCAGCTTAGTTGGTACTACTATTGTTCCCTACAATTTATTTCTCCATTCGTCCCTTGTAAAGGAAAAGTGGGGAAAAAGTTCTGACCTTAAATCCTCGAGAATCGACACTGTGGTTTCTATTTTGCTCGGAGGTCTGATCTCTATTTCTATAATCATTGTTTCAGCCGGTAGTGGATTAAGCGATATAAATAATGTCCTGGATATGGTGATTGGTTTAGAACCTATTTTTGGTCAATGGGCAAAATACCTGATAGGAATTGGCTTATTCGCAGCAGGGATTACTTCTTCCATTACAGCCCCGCTGGCAGCATCCTATGTAGCCCAAGGTTGTTTTGGTTGGGAATACGGAATAAGAAATTGGAAGTTTAAGTCCGTCTGGATGTTTATCATATTCATCGGTCTTTTATTTTCCTCACTGGACATTCGTCCGATCGACCTTATTCAGTTCGCCCAGGTAGCTAACGGTTTATTACTTCCGGTAATAGCTATATTCCTCTGGTGGGCCGTAAATAAAAAAGCAATTTTGGGTAATAACAAGAATACATTAATTCAAAACATGGTAACCGGTCTAATCATTATTTTAACGATAATATTGGGGCTGAATACTATATTAAATATATTGACGAGTGGATAATTTTTCAGACAAAAACCCAATTTCAATTAACAAATAATTATTAAATGGAATCTATTTTAGATACGTTATTATCGGTTTCGGTGGAAAATGAGGTTGTGGAATTTAAGAAAGCTAGGAATCAATTCAATAAAGATAAATTGGGCAAGTATTTTTCCGCTCTAAGTAATGAAGCTAATTTACTGGGCAAATCCCATGCATGGTTGGTTTTTGGTGTAGCCGATGACCGTTCTATAATAGGTACAGAGATCACTGACAATCAACTCAACGATTACAAAACAGAAATTGCCCAGCACACCTCACCTCGTACCAATTTCACAAATATCAATCAAGTAATAAAGAACGGAAATAAAGTACTTCTTTTTGAGATACCTGCAGCACCACAGGGTATGCCTGTATCCTGGAAGGGGTTTAATTACGGAAGAGATGGAGAAAGTCTTGGCCCTTTGAATAACGATGAATACATGACGATCCGAAAACAAGCAAACCAGCAGGATTGGAGTGCGCGAGTTATCCCTAATGCTAATATCGATGATTTATCAAAGGAGGCGATTCGACAAGCCCGAATAAGATTTGCTCAAAAAAATCCAAAGTTAAAAAAACAAATTAAAGAGTGGTCAGATAGAGTATTCTTGAACAAAGCAAAAATAACAATAAAAGGCAAAGTAACTCCTACCGCAATCTTGCTTCTTGGAAAACCTGAATCCGAACATTTTATCACCCCTTCCACATCCAAAATATCATGGATATTGAAAGACAACTTCAATATTGAAAAGGATTACGAGCATTTTTTCTGTCCACTTTTAATAAATGTGGAGAAACTTTACAATAAAATCAGAAACTTAAAATACCGCTATATAAAGGATGGATCACTTTTCCCCGATGAAGTAGATCAATATGACCCATATATAATACGTGAAGCGCTGAACAATTGCATTGCACATCAAGACTACACATTGGGTGGTAAAATACTTGTCGTAGAAAGCGAAAATGCTTCCTTAACATTTTCTAACGCAGGATCCTTTATTCCACAAAGTGTAGAATATGTTATTAAAGCCGATGCTCCGGAATCTACTTATCGCAATAAATTTTTATCAGATGCCATGGTCAATTTGAATATGATCGATACCATAGGAAGTGGTATAAAACGCATGTTCAATATCCAAAGACACAAGTTTTTTCCCTTACCTGAATACGATTTATCCAACAATAAAGTACAAGTCACTATTATTGGAAAAATTCTGGATATTAACTATGCCCGCAAATTAGCCCAAATGCCCGAACTCATTTTAGATGAAATTATTCTATTGGATAAAGTGGCTAAAAAGAAGGAATTGACTAAAAATGAAATCAAGATTTTACGATCTAAAAAATTAGTTGAAGGCAGGAAACCCAATTTCCACATTTCTTCTAAAGTAGCTTTGGCCACTAATGAAAAAGGAGAGTATATTAAATGGAAGGGCTTTGATGAAAATTACTACAAAGATCTTATTGTTAAGTACCTTGAAGAATTTGGAAAAGCACGAAAATCAGATTTTAAAAAGTTATTGATGAATAAATTACCTGCCGTGTTAGACGAAAACCAGAAAGAACATAAGATTAAAAACCTCCTTCAGAAAATGAAAAATGAAAAGCTTATTACGATTAATAAAAGTCGCTATTGGGTTCTAGACGAGATTTAGACGAGATTTAGACGAGATTTAGACGAGATTTAGACGAGATTTGCAGCACTTTTACACAAATAAGCATAAATCATATATGTAATACACACTAATGCAAACACAAAAAATTAATTTAACACAAATATTAATTTAGACGAAAATCGTATAAAATCAGATTCTGAGCACAGACCATCACAGGCACATGAATCGGGTAAAAAATATCACCTTTCGGATACGAATTATCGGATTTTCTACCTGGATTTTTTCACAAATTCCGTTAAAATAACAATCTTTTGGTCATTAACCCTTCCCTCTATTTGCGTAGGTTCATCCGCAACAAGTGAAATTCTCCGGACAGCGGTTCCTCTTTTCGCAGTAAATCCAGCCCCTTTAACATTTAAATCTTTTGTTAATACCACTGTATCGCCCGTTTGAAGTTCCGCCCCATTGCAATCCAGATGCTTTGCTGAACCATTTGGCGCTTCTTCCTGCCCCTCCTTAGCCCATTGTAGGGTTTCTTCATCCAGATAAGCCATATCCAATAAATTCAAAGCCCAGCTTTCAGATCTTAGTTTTTGTAACATTCTCCATGATAATACCTGGATGGCAGGAATTGTCGACCATATGCTTTCATTCAGACATTGCCAATCCACTGGATTTATGTCTGTATTGCCCAGCATTTGGTTCAGATAATTTTCATCGATCAAAATGCTATTTTCCTCGTTTCCTTCATCCGCCGGCGGAAGAGTATATACTTTCAAAGCCCCATTTTTTCCACTTATCTCACAACGATTTCCGCTCCTATCAATCAATAGTTGTTCCAGATCCATATTTATATTATTAACTTTCCGCAAAAAAAAATTTATATATTTGATTACAACTGTATGATTTCAAATATTCAATATCTCTCCAATTTTATCCATTTGCGGATCCAAATAGTTGTCAATATAAAAATCACATGTTGGTAATTCAGTGGGGTGATGCGAAGATAGTACACCTACTACTTTCATATTTGCATTAATGGCAGCCTGAACCCCTGATGCTGAGTCTTCAAAAACAAGACAATCTTCCGGGTTGACTTTTAAATTATCGGCAGTACGTAAATAAACTTCCGGGTCAGGTTTATGGGTATTGACATCTTCGCTTGCCAATAGGGACATAAATTTTGATCGAATACTCAGTCGATCAATAATCAAATCCATATTGGCGCGGGGAGCAGAAGTGGCTACGCCTATTCTCTTTTCTTGCCTGTAGATATCTTCTAGAAAAGGAAGTAATCCGTCTATGGGTTCAACAATATCCTGATATATTTCCCGAAACAGGCTTTCTTTTTCCTCTTCTAATTTATTCAGTTCTGATTCAGAAATTTCACGATTCAAAAAATGAGTAAAAATGTATCTATTATTTTTCCCATACATATGGGCTGCATATTCTTCTTCAGTAGGATACAATCCTCTTTTGGCAAAAACTTTCTCAAATGCTTTACTATGATGGGGGTTGGTGTGAGAAATAACACCATCCATATCAAATATTACTGCTTTTATTTCCATAAAATAAATATGGAAAAATTATACGATATAAAAAATCTAGTTGGATTTAATATTAAGTTACAGTTTATAATCGCTCCAATCCATCACTTCATTTCTGGTCGATTGATCGATGCATTCCCGTAGTGTTTTCTCATCATATTTCACGTTGTGCTTTGCAAGGACTTCCTCTGGAACACCGTCCCAGACATTAGGGGTATTCCCTTTGAAACCCAGGTAATCTATTCCATCCTTTGATGTAAAATATCCGGTCACCACTAAATCCCTTAGCGTGGAGAAAAATTTGACTCCCTGGGTCATGTTCTCGGAAGCTTCTTCAGGATACGCTATATCCTCCACTATAGCAATTTGATCTTCACCGGATATATCAACAAAGTTTTTTCCAAAACGTCTATTACTCTCATGTTCCATCCAACGAAGTCCGCCCCGCAAGGGTGTTTGATACATTGGCCGGTCTTTGACCATAAACTCAATAAATTCAGGCACCCCAGCTTCGCTCGCTGAAGAAGAACTTTCATCTGCAGGTATAATGATATCGGACAAAACTACAAGAACTGCCATTTCCCGGTCCGTAAAATACTTTTGTGACAGTAATTCTTTATCACGCCTTAATTCTTCCGGGGTCCTTCCATATCCCAAGTCATTTTCTAACTTATCTCCGGGGTCGCCTTTGGGTCTACTTTTTATTCCGGATTCGCATCCTGTCAAAAGTACACCAGCGCTTGCAGAACCTCCTATTAACAATTTCAGTGAATTTCGTCGATCCATATCAAATGTTATTTTTCTTAAGTTCATCAATTAAATATTCAGATGCCCTCCAGGCCAGTGCCATAATGGTCCACGTTGGATTCTTATCCGCCTGGGAAACGAATACACCTCCATCCATTACAAATAAATTACTGACATCATGCGTCTGATTGAATTCGTTGGTAACAGAATTACCTGAATTCGTACCCATACGGGTTGTACCTACTTCATGAATGATCCGTCCCGGCGCCTCCAGACCGTGATTGGATTCTTTACCCGGACGTTCTCCCAGAGGAACAGCCCCCAATGAGTCTATAATCTCTTCAAAAGTATCTTGCATATGCTTAGCCTGGTTGATTTCATCGTCCGTCCAATTATAATTAAACCGTAATACCGGAATGCCGTATTGATCTACGGTATTGGGGTCAATTTCACAGTAATTATCCTTTTGTGGAACGGACTCCCCTCGTCCTGCAAACCCTATACGGGCACCAAAAAATCGCTTTACATCATCTTTCAATGACAAACCATAACCACCCGCTTTCTTCGGTTTTCCATCCTTATCAGGTACCTTTCCATTCATGTTTTCCATACCAAATCCAAAACCGTACAGCGGCATATTCATTCCCCCTCCGTATTCTATATGATACCCCCTGGTAAAATCCAAATCTTTTTTATCATTTAACCACCACGGTGTGTAGACATGCATACCTCTTACTCCATCTTCGTTATATCGTTTCCGGTCCAACAGTTCAGGTAAGATTGCACCTCGGGATGCCCCTGTGGAATCGTGTAAATACTTACCTACCAAATCACTGGAATTAGCCAAACCATTAGGATGTTGAGCCGATTTGGAATTAAGTAAAATTCGCGCCGTACTGCATGCACTTGCAGCTAGAATAACTGTCTTCGCTTTGACCGAATATTCTTTTTTATCCAGTCTATCTATGTAGGATACACCTGTTGCTTTTCCGTTATCATCGGTCAAAACTTCCCGCACCATGGCGTCCACATACATATCCACATTTCCTGTCTCCAGCGCGGGTTGTACTAACACAGAAGAAGACGAAAAATCACCATAAACACTGCAGGAGCGATTGCATTGTCGACAATAAAAACATACGCCCCTTTTATTATTAATCTTTTTTGTAAGCATCGACATTCGTGCCGGGATAACCGGAATTCCTATCTTACCTAATCCTTTTTTTAGATATAGTTCGTGAAGTCTCGGTTTGGGCGGAGGTAAAAAATACCCATCGGGTTCATTGGGAATATTTTCCCGGGTACCAAATACCCCTACCAACTTATCCACTTTATCATAATATGGGGCTACATCTTCATAGCCAATGGGCCAATTATCCCCTTTTCCGTCAAAGTCCTTCCGCTTAAAATCCAGGGGGCCAAATCTAAGGGAAATCCTTCCCCAATGGTTGGTTCTACCTCCAACCATTCTCGATCGAAACCAGTCAAATTCAGTACCACCCTTTCGAGTGTAAGGTTCACCGTTTATCTCCCATCCTCCATACGCCATATCAAAATCCCCAAAGGAACGGGTATCTGTACTGGCACCACGCCTCGGGGATTCCCAGGGCCACTTCATCTGTGTCTGAGTCTCCGGATCGGCCGGATCAAAATCAGGTCCGGCCTCTACAAGAGCTACTTGCAACCCTGCCTCAGCCAACACTTTTGCAGCCATTCCTCCCCCGGCTCCCGACCCAACAATACACACATCGTATTTCTTTGTCTGTTCTTTAATTTGAAACATAATTTAATCCCGTATTTTTCGCATATATAAACTAATTATTAAAAATAATTCAATTAAAGCAATATTTACATACGTACTCAATTGACTTTTCATAATACTTTTTTAGCCAGGTATCGCATCCGTATGGCTGATTTTTAGACAATTCGCTTTAAAATTCTATATATTTTGAACGATTGAAACCATTAATTGGACTAGTCAAAGGATATTATTTTTGGATGTAATCATAATCAATGACAAAATTTGAACAGGTCAATTATCTGCATAAGAAATAATTTCTGCTTCACAGAGTCGGTCAAAATAAAAAAGAAAATAAATTAATGGTATTCGGGAAAATCAAAAACCTCGGTCAAATCCAGGTCTATTCCCGGTAAAACTTCTGAAGAAACGGTATCACCTACGGTCAAAAGTGGGGTCGGTTGAAATTTCCCGGTGTCATCCAAAATGTATCGAAAAATCGTTCTTTCTTCCGGATGCACAATCCAATATTCACGGACTCCGGCTTCCTCATAAACTTCGTATTTATCCTTAAGCTCCTTTTGATTGTTGCTGGGAGACAAGATTTCAATTACGATATCGGGAGCGCCAATCACACCTTTGAAATCTATCTTCTCAGGATCACAAACTACACATATATCCGGCTGGACAACTGTAAAAATGTCCTTATCTTTTTTCGAATTTACAGGAAGCCGGACATCAAAAGGGGCTGCAAAAACCTCGCATTTCCTTCTCTTCAAAAATTGGAATAATTCGCCAGAGATATTTATTGATACTCTTTGATGAGATGTATTCGGACCCGCCATTTGAAACACCTTCCCTTTGATCAGTTCCAGCCGTTCCTCAATTTCCCATCTGAGATAATCCCTATAGCTATATATAGCCGACAAATCCAGGTCCTGGATCCGGGAGATTTTCTTCGGTTGTTTCTTATATTTTTTTACTGTCCCCATTAACTAATTACCACTGGCCACTTATAGCCAGTAAATGCTTAATTACTTTGATAAGTTCCGTTAAAAAAAAGTAAATTTTGAATATCCCAAAAAAGTCAAGATAATACCATCAATGGAAATATTTTACAACGTTATTTCGAAAGATATTTTCTGATATTTGCAAATAATTCGAGAGTGATAAAACACTATTTATTAGAATCAAGATATTTCAAAACAAAAATCGCAACTGACGGAACAATAAATATTATTAAAAAGCAACTAGTCTTTTTAAAATAATAATTCGTTTCAATAGTAAGAATTATAAAAAAGAAAAATATAAAAGATGAAACCAATTGTTCAAATTTCACTTGACCTGACCAATATAGATGAAGCCCTGAAAACCGCAGAAATTGCAATGAAAGCCGGTGTAGACTGGCTAGAAGTAGGTACACCTCTCATTCTTGCCGAGGGACTCCACGGAGTACGGAAAATGAGAGAAGCATTCCCGGACACTCCTATTGTAGCAGATTTAAAGACCATGGACGGAGGATACCTGGAAGCAGAAATGATGGCAAAAGCAGGTGCTACTCACGTAGTGGTGATGGCCCGGGCTCATGAAGAAACCATAAAATGTGTTGTTCAGGCTGGTAAAGATTTTGGAGCAGAGGTAATGGGTGACAACCTTGGTTGTCCTGATATGGTAGCGGGTGCTAAAAGATTAGAAGATTTGGGATGTGATTACGTTATACACCATATAGGTTATGATGAAAGAAGAGGAATTGCTGCTGCTGGAAACAGAATGCCAAGTCCTCTTGATCAATTAAAACAAGTAGTAGAAGCGGTCAATATTCCGGTTCAGGCTGTGGGTGGCCTTTCCCTTGAACAAGCCATTCAATGTCCTGAATACGGGGCCCCCTTAGTGGTTTTGGGTGCACCTTTGACCATAGACGCTGACGCATTCAAGACAGCAGATGGAGACCTGGAGGGATCACTTCGATTAATATGCGAAAAAGTACATGCCTACGGGGATGTAAAAATATAAATCAGAAAATTAAAAACTAGAGAATATGAATTCAGCTGCCGTAGTAAATTTTGCACCTGAAAAAGGATCTGTAGAAATACGGGAAATTCCCCGACCTGAAATAGGAGACGAGGATGTTTTGTTGGAAGTAGCCAATGTAGGGGTATGTGGAAGTGACTTACACCAGTGGACAGCAGACCACAGTTGGCCCGTTAATTACCCTGTAGTCCTCGGACATGAATTTGGAGGTCACATTGTTGCTTTGGGTAAACAGGTCAAAGGTTGGAAAGAAGGGGATCGAGTAGTTAGTGAAACGGCTGCAGTCATCGACAAAGAAAACCCCATGACCAAACAAGGCTTGTATAATTTGGATCCTACCCGGAAGGGGTTCGGCTATGGCGTAAATGGAGCCATGACCCGATATGTAAAAGTTCCGGCCAGGTGCTTACATAAAGTACCGGATTCATTGTCATTCGAACAAGCTTGTCTTACAGAACCTTGTTGCGTAGCTTTCAATGCAGTTGTTGGAAATGGGCATATTAAACCCGGAGACAGAGTTGTCGTTCTCGGACCAGGCACTATTGGTATACTTTGTGCCGCCATGGCCCGATTATGTGGAGCAGAAGTCGCTATAGTCGGACTGGAAGCAGATAAAGGGAGATTGAAAATAGCGGAAGAGAGCTATGGATGTACCCCTATTATAAAAGACGCTACTTCATGGGCTTTTGAGAGAGACGGTCTTGGTGCAGATATGGTAATAGATGCTGCCGGTGTAAGCATAACGCTCAAAAATGCTATTAACCTCGTTCGTCCTAATGGTCACATTTCGAAAGTCGGTTGGGGAAAAGATCCGTTGGGATTTTCTTTGGATCCACTGGTTCAGAAAAATGCTACTTTGCAGGGAAGTTTTAGTCACAACTGGCCGATTTGGGAACGAGTAATTGCTTTACTTACAAGCGGTGCCCTAAATGTAAAACCTATAATTGGAGGAGTCTGGGGTATCGAAGACTGGCACGAAGCATTTGAAAAAATGCACAAAGGAGAAGTAGTAAAAAGTGTATTAAAACCTGTGTAGTATGCGATTAAAAAACAAAGTAATAATTATTACCGGAAGTACGACTGGGATTGGTAAAGCGATTGCCATTCGCTGTGTCAAAGAAGGAGCCAGGGTAATAGTGCATGGCCGTGAAAAAGAAGCAGGGGAAAAAGTGATAGAAGAAATTGGCCCAGAAAATGGGGTTTTGCATCTGGATGATTTAACAGACCCCTTATCAGCCGAAAGGCTGGTCAAAGCAGCTATAACAGCCTATGGCCAATTGGATGCCATCGTAAACAATGCTGCCTGGGTTCCTGCATCCGATATACACAATACTGATTTAAAATTATTAGAAGAAGTATTTTCTGTAAATACTTTTGCACCTTACCTTTTGATCCAATCGGCTTTACCCCATTTAACAGAAACCAGAGGCTGCGTTCTCAATATTGGTTCCGTAAATGCCTGGAGTGGAGAGCCTAATTTATTGGCTTATAGTATGAGTAAAGGGGCCATGATGACCATGACCCGGAATTTGGGTGATGCACTCTTTAGAGAGGTAGGAGTCCGCGTAAACCAAATTAATCCCGGCTGGGTCCTTACTGAAAAGGAAATAGAACGAAAAAAAAGTCACAATTTGTCTGATACCTGGTACGAAGATCTACCCAAAATGTATGCTCCGGCCGGAAGAATTATTTGGCCGGAAGAAATTGCTGCCGCCGTTATTTATTGGTTATCTGATGAAAGTGGTCCAATTAGCGGCCAAACTGTTGAACTGGAGCAATATCCACTATTGGGTAGGAATGCCCCCAAAGATGAAACAACGATTCCTTAAAATGGAAAGGATTTATACAAAACGTAAAAAGTAACTAATAACCAATTCAAATATCCCAAACCCCAAGTACCAAATGATTACGGGATGGGTATTAAAAATTGAAAATTAAACGAATATGCCAAAATTAGCTGCATTTCCCAAAGCTTTTATACAGGCTCTCTGCAAGGATGGTTCTATGAAATTGTCCGAATGGATCGAATTAGCTGTCCAATTAGATATTGACGGACTAGAGTGGTACTCCGGATTTATTGAAATGCAAGACCGGTCAAACTGGAGTGAATTTCGCAAACAAGTCGAAGGACATGGTAAAGAAATACCCATGATGTGCTGCTCTCCGGATTTTACCCACCCGGATCCCGAATTCCGGGCGAAAGAAATAGAAAAACAAAAATTCTGGATCGAAATGACGCACGAACTGGGAGGCTCATATTGCAGAGTTCTTTCCGGACAAAAACGTCCCGAACTCTCCGTAGAAGAGGGGATAAATTATGCCGTGGATTCTATTGAAGCTTGTCTTTCATTTGCCGAAGAAAGAGGGATCACTCTAATAATTGAAAACCACTACAAAGATGACTTTTGGGAATATCCGGAATTTGCTCAAAAAATGGAGATATTCTGTCCCCTGGTAGATAGGATTCACCATCCAAACTTTGGAGTAAACTATGACCCCAGCAACACCTACCTCGCTGCGGAAGACCCGTTGGAACTGCTAAAAAGAGTCTCTGATCGTGTAGTTACCATGCATGCTAGCGACCGGTATTTAAAAGAAGGGACATTAGAAGATTTGAGAAAAGAAGAAGGCGGAGCTTTGGGGTATGCCAAGAGGCTAAGCCATGGTGAAATTGGAAAAGGATTGAATGACTACGACGCCATTTTTAGTGAATTAAAACGAGTGGGTTTTGACAGTTGGATCAGTATCGAAGACGGTGTAGATGGCATGGATCAACTCGAAAGAAGCGTTCAATTCCTAAAAGGCAAAATAAACGAATATTGGCCTGAAGATTAACCCTATTTTTATATAATACCAAATAGATCATAGGATGTAGCATAAAATTGATTTGGATTTTCTGTGAGAGTGAGGCAAAAAACGAAGTCATCCCGTATGCTTACGGGACGACGAGGCTTTTTAACGAAGCCTGCCTTCCTCAGGAAGGCTATCGCAGAAAAGACGTTCAATTTAAATAGCATTTTATAGTCTATTTGGTATAACACAGAATTATCCCGTAATTATTGTAACCCGGAGGTGTTTTAGGACATTCCGGGTTTTTTATCTCCAATCAACTATGTTCAACAAACAGCTAAAATCTTTATGTGAAGTACTAAACATATATTGCTTCTGCTAGTATCTGCTCCTTAAACATCGGCTTAATATACTTTTCTCTACAAATATCTACAGGAGACGGCCAAACTTCTTGTTCAATTCTTCGCGAAGTTCTTCTTTGAGAATATAAATCCCTGGTATTTTCTTCAAACACTACAATCAAATCAATATCACTTTCGTCCGAAGCCTCACCACGGGCAAAAGACCCAAATATCCCTAGCCGTGTCAAATGATACTACTTTAAAAGGCGAGCTTTATTGGACATTAAATAGTTAACAATATTATTTTCTATTCCTGCCATTTTAAAATATTATACATATGAATATACATTATTATAACCAATTTGACTATTCCGTAACCGCCTTAAAACTACCGGACCGTCTCCTATTCAATTTCACGGTATACCAGGCAAAATATACAGTAAGTGCCAATGTGATCACTGAACCTATACCCAATGCCCATTCATACGACCATCCAAGCCCTTCTCCTGCAAAAAGGAAATAGGTAAATACAACCATGGACATAAAAATAGCGGGAATAAGGGTGATCCAAAAATTCTTGGCTTGCTGCACCAGGTACACAGACACACCCCAAAGTACCACTGTAGCTACGACTTGATTCAACCAGGCAAAATACCGCCAAATAATTCCAAAATCTATTTGGGTCATAACCCAGGCAATAGCAAAAAGCGGTAGACAAATGATAAGTCGATTTTTTATAGCCCCCTGTTCCATCTTCATAAAATCGCTAATTATCAACCGGGCACTGCGAAAAGCTGTATCACCAGAGGTAATGGGCGCTGCCACTACTCCCAGAACAGCCAGGATACTCCCAAATGTACCCAATAATCCAACAGAAATTTCATTGACAATAAAGCCTGCATTATTGCCATTTGCTATCATTATCTCATTCAATTCACTTATTCCTCCAAAAAAGCTCATGCTCACGGCAGCCCATATTAAAGCTACAATTCCTTCCACAATCATAGCTCCATAAAAAACTCTTCTCCCCTGATTCTCATTCTGTAGACACCTGGACATTAAGGGAGATTGTGTGGCATGAAATCCCGAAATGGCGCCACACGCTATCGTCACAAATAACATGGGGAAAATCGGAAATCCGGAAGGGTTGTTATGAAAATTATTCGTCAACCCCACATTCCAATCGGGAATTCTCACTCCTTGATACCACATGCTTGCAAGGATACTTACAGCCATAAATAAAAGAACAAAGCCAAATACCGGGTATAACTTACCGATAATTTTGTCTATAGGTAATAGCGTAGCAACCAGGTAATAAATAAATATTACAGCTACCCACATGGTCATACTACCCCATCCTTCGGTCAATTCAGCCAATATCTTTGCAGGCCCCATAATAAAAACAACACCTACCATAATAAGTAAAACCACTGTGATTACGCGCATAAATTGCTTCATACCCAATCCCAGGTATTTACCAATTACCTCTGAAATACTTAGTCCGTTGTTCCTCAAAGACAACATGCCACAGAAAAAGTCGTGAACCGCTCCGGCAAAAACACATCCCAGGGCAATCCATAAAAACGCTACCGGTCCCCACATGGCGCCAGCCACTGCTCCAAAAATAGGTCCAAGACCCGCTATATTCAAAAACTGCACAAGAAATACCCTCCACCAGGGTAATGGGATATAATCCACACCATCATTTTGGCTATACGCAGGCGTTGTAGAATTACTATCCACTACAAATAACTTCTCAATAATTCGCCCGTAAATAAAATACCCCAATATAAGGATCACCAGGGACCCAATAAACAAATACATCCTATTCCGTTTTTCAATTTATTAAATACCAGGGCTCCGCAAAATTATGATTCGTTGTAGCACCTGACTTCAAATATCCTTGCCAAAGGATCTCCGTGAGTTTTGAATATCGTTATCCGTAAAGCATCTGTCTTAATTTCCTTAAACTCATGGGATACTTTTCGATAATAATTGTTTGAAATAAAATCCGAATATACAAGTTTTTTATTGTAAAAAAATTCAATTCTATAATCGGATACCGTCTCCGGCTGAGCTCCCCTTATTTGATTTTCCATTACAACTTTTTGACCCGATATCCTCAAATATCGATTTAGCCCCGTATCGAAAGTTAATTCAACCGTATTTAAATTCACCGGAGAATTCCACCTTAATTCTACCCAGGGTTGACCGCCGTTCATTTCGGCCTGCCACTGATGAGACTTCCCATCCTCTACTTTCCTATTGTACCCATCAATTATAAATTTAGCCGGGCCCTCTTCTGTCTCTGAAGAAAAAGAAAGTGATGCTTTTCTGGCCAAATCATCTCCATCCTCATTAACCACATTTAATATCGATTGGTCCTGGCGAAGCAGTTTTTGTTGAAAATCCTTCAGGACCGTATCTGTAGTAGCAAGTTCTCGAGACGAAATAGACCTCTTCAAACAATAATTCATGGCCGTTCCTACTGCCTGGCCCAAGGTTGAACAAGTCGCCATAACTCGGGAAGAGGATAAGGCAACGTGGGAAACACTGATATTCCTTCCTGCCATCCATAGGTTTTGGACATTCTTGCTGTACAAGGATCGTAATGGTATGGAATAGGGGCCCTTGAGGTGTACTGCCCGATTGGGTTTGATCGAAGTATCATCCATACCTTCTGCCGGATGATCATCCAATGGCCACCCACCGTAAGCTACCCGATCCGGATAATTTTGTGGTACTTGCGTATCCCGTTGAGTCATAATCACATCACCGACTATACGCCTGCTTTCTCTTTTCCCCGGAATCATCCCCACCCAGGTCAATGCCCAGTTTTCTGACTCCGGATGATTTCCCGAATTCTTTATATAGTCCCAAACCCCAAATAGAACAGCTAACAATTCGTGCCGTAAAATTTGTCCATCATTAATAATATCATACTTCCCCGCTAGTTCCAACCACCAGTACCCGTATTCTATAGAGCGAATACCCCTATGTTCAAAGTCTTTAAATGTGTATTTTCTGGCCCAATCCGGCGGTGTATAAGGCATAGGATCATCGAATTTATCTGCCATAAATAGTAGGCTATTCCCCATTCCCACCTCATCGGCTATGTCTTGCCCCAATGACTCATCCCACTTTGATTTAGCTTCCCTGCCTCTCATAAACTCTGCACCCACCAATGCAGCCAATGTTCCATCTCCTGTACAGTCAGCAAAGTGGTTCGCCTTGACCGTGTATAGTTCTTCTGTTTGCGAACAAAATGCCTTCACAGATGAAATGACATTGTTTTCCGCTTCAGCCTCATACATCATCGTATCCAACAGCAGCGTTATATTGGGTTCGGATATTACTTTATTATACATAACAAAATCCCACATGGGGTAGGCATTCTGTGGATTGGTAACTGAATCATCCAACATCATTTCTTCCAGTATCCCCACCTCTCTCCATACGGTCTCCAATACGCTGGAACCTGAAACATGCATTCTAATTTCACTACTTGCATTGCCTCCCAGGCGAGAACGATCGTGAATTAATACTACAGACGACCCGTTGCGAGCCGCAGCAATCGCAGCGCAAATCCCGGAAATCCCGCCTCCGATAACAGCTATATCAACATCGTATTCTTTTTCCCGGTATACATCTACCCCGTTATTTTCTAGTTCTTCTTTGACTAATTCAGAAGACTTGCAAAATCCCATTTCCGGATTAAAAAACAATGCCCCGGACCCAATTCCTACCGATTTTAAAAATGACCTCCTATTCTTCATGTTTCGTATTTCTGTTTAATTCTTTTAATAACTAATCCCTAATCCACTTAACAACTTGTATTCTTCCCCTCCCATCGGGAAACGATCTCCTTTAAATATTTTGTGCAACTCTTTTTTCAAATTGACATCAAATAAATCTGAGTGTGCCTCGAAAATTTTATAGACTAACCTCCTTTTCCTGTCCCCTAATTCCGGCAATACTTCTACAAAGTATTCTAAAGTTTTATACGTAATTGAAACCTTTGTCATTTGCTGGATTATTGCGTTTTGAACGGGAGTTTCCAAACCGGAAAAACTATCTTCTAAAACTCGCTTTATAGAATCAGCCCCCCAATAATTTTCTTCCACTACATTTACTGCCTTTACAGCAATCACAGGCTCCCCTTCCCAAATTAAATCCCCTATAACCTCATTCACCTTACTTGAAAAAATCCCCCTTTTTTTATCAAGCACATAGTGTAAATATTCTTCTTTTCCGGACTGCAACATCTCCAGGAGTACTGTTTCATCCAGAATCTGTTCTGTATAGTGAAGTAATTTCTCATCGAGTTGCCCATTAACAAAATGCCACAATGTATAGCAGGTATAAATCGCCCCGCCTACTACTTCGTTGGCAAATGTTTTGCTGGTTGCTCCCGTCATCCCATCAATCTCTTCTGAATATACAAGCCGAGTAGTATCAACCAAATCTTCCATTCTATAATCCTGTAATAGCGAAGACTTGTTGGATAATATCTTTTTCAGTTTTTCGTGATCCTCTTTTTCAAAAGGTTCGTGGTCAAATTTAGTAATGGGACTACTTTTTAGTTCATGGTAGTTTCTAAAATTACCTAACAGATCCCATTCTATTTCAATAGCAATAGGATTACATAATTCATCCATACATATCGGTGATTCCAGGGTAGTTGCATAATACCTGGGCACACTATCATTTGAATATACCATATCTATTGTCACATTCACGGATTTAATAGTAGTATACTCCATAACCGGCTTTCTAAATTCAGGGGATTGGCTACTATCATTAAATAAAACAGCGAACAGAAATAGTATAAAAAACCCACTATAGGGAAGTACTAATCCCATATCAATTTTGATTCTTTCGTATGAAATCGTTGGAATGTAAATACTCTTCCATTAAATACCCGTAATATTGTTTCCCACTCTCCAATGCCAAATTTATTTGTTGCAATACTTCCTGTGTAATTCTTTCCTCATTATTCGAAAGTATCCGTATATAAGATTTTAACTGGTTTCGGCTCATCGATTCAACATTACCGGATAAATTTAACAGGCATTTACCGTCTATATCTCCCAATTCCTCCAGCTTGCGCAAAAAATAAGATTGACTGTTAACTTCCAGCTGGGAATAATAACCCGATATGGTCTCCTGGGTCGATCGTTCAGCCCACATTTCACTTGGCATCTTTTTCATTATATACAACCTATTGAGCGGAATAGCCCCTCGAATTAAGTCCATAATCCGGTTTTGATAGGTCATAAATTCAGCTTCATCCAGCCTCTTAAGGGCATACAATTGATAATCGGAATGTAAGGACCCCAATAATTTCTCTTGTAGCGATATATTGTAATGGCTTTCCATGTCGCTTTGAATGGAATCGGACAGCGGACCATGAACAATATGGTATAAAGTATAACACGAATACAGAGCGCCGTCAACTACGGCTTCTTTAACCTCTTTCGCAGTCGCTCCCGTCACAGCATCTACCACTTCCGAAACACGGGTTTTTTCCTGGTCAAACAACTCCTTTTTTTCTTTCCGCTTGATAATTGAATTATCATCCACTAACAGCTTATGCAGTTTGACATAATCCTCCTCCTCAAATTCGATATGATCATTTTTCGTCAATGGCTTCCCTGAAATGGTATCATAACCAATATAATTCCCCAACAAATTCCAGTACACACGTATATTCATTAATGCGCATAGTGTATCATCACAAACCGGGGTTACAATTTCCGACATATATGCCTGCGGCAACTCCTCTTCATCATGCAATCTCACCACATTGTATTCTATCAGTGTGGAATCATCTACTAGTGAAAAAGCCGATTCCTCTGACGAAACCTCTGATAAATCCCACCCATCTACTATTTTCAACGGGCGGTGCTCTGGTTCTCCACTATAGAAAAGGTAAAACCGACAAAACAGAAATAAGATCAATATGGATAATTTCGATAGCATTTCTCTAAGTTTTATTCCAAGCTTATTCCAATGGCATCCCTACGGGACCAATCCCCTAGTTCCTCGGGGCTTAGCAATCCTTCGCAATAGTTGAGGGATTGGTAAGTTCTCCCGGGCGGATGCTCCTGCGGGCAGAATCGGTGAAATTGCTAAGCCCGACTTCCCGGATAAATTATTACTTCTCAGAATATTCATCATATCTAAAATCTCTTTTAAATTCACTATGGCCCAACTCGAATTGTTCTTGACCTAAAATAATACTTCCATTACCAAGCAATTCAAAAACTTCATTGACGGACACAATTACCTTGTCTTTTTTATTATAACATTTAGATACCCAGCTTATCTTACCAATGTTTCGATAATACAAAATAGTTTAGTTCTTGGCGTCTTCCGCCATTGTACTTGTGCGAACTAATTCCATATACTCGTCTAAATGCTTTTCATACACATCCCGCGGATTAATATCATATTTTTCACAAACCGAGGCCGCCAACCCTACCGCTGCACCCATTTGGCCTGTCGTCCGCATCACCCGCGGACCACCCAACCCTACATGGGAACAACTAAAACAGCGGCCTGCCATAAACAAATTGCTGATGTTTTTGGAATATAAGCTGCGATAAGGTATATAGTACATGTCCGTTTTATAAAACATCGCTTTGGAAAGAAAATCGGGTTTCGTCGCGTCTTTCAGATCCTGTTGGTAGTGGACATCCACCTCCCTCACTTCTTTCACAACCGCATCCTCAAATTCACGTCCGCTTTTCGCATCGTTGAATGTGAAAATATAATCCCCTACCAATCGCCTCGATTCGCGCTTCCCAACCAAATACGATATCCACTCAAAACGAAGCCTTTCTGACCCCTCCTTTTGCTTCTCATTAGCAAAGGAGCCGTATATCGCCCGAAGCATATGATCCCGGATTTGTTCCGCATCGTGGATCTGGTGAACATCCGCACTCGAATATTCCCAATACCATTCTCCATGTGCTGCCGCATGATCACCCGCAACTTCCATAGCCCACGGAACTTCAGGAAATTCATAGTCCTTATCATCTCTATATACCCTCCATAAAACCGAAGAGCCCATCACCGCACCATCCGGCTCCTCCGGACTCCATAATTCACCAAATTCATCCCAGCCTTCATCAAATTTATCCACACTTTCCCGTCCGTACATAAAGTCCGCTCCGGCCCAAAATCCAATCCAGCCATCACCGGTACAGTCAGCAAAAAGAGGAGCCTCAAAACGTATACGGTTACCTTCCGAAGTATGCCTTGCATCGACGGAAGTAATCGTATTGTCCTTGGCATTGGCATCGTATGCACGGTAGTTCAGATACAGGTCTATATTGTCGTATTTCTCCACATTCTTGTGCCGTTTCATATCTTCCGCATACGCTTCCGGTGAACCATTCGGATAATGCTTCGTATCCAGCATTCTCAGAATTCGTTCAAAATATCCGTAAATACCCAGCGTGTGTACCCGGATTTCACTACTCGCATTGCCCCCAAGGACCGGTCGATCATGAATCAATGCCACTTTCAACCCCTGTTCCGCAGCTGCAATGGCATTGGCACAACCCGCAATTCCTCCCCCTACTACAACATAATCATATTTTTTTGTAAGCTCAGGAGCATTTTTCATGTTGAGTACTTCCATTCGCCATTGAGCCAATTCTTCCCCACGTGCCGGTGGTGCCACTTTTTCACTGCTAAAATATAGCGCGTCACAACGACCATCAAATCCCGTCAGATCTATTAACTCCACATTAGTCCTGGCACTTCTAATATCAATCTCTCCGCCATATTCCCAGGACCACCCCGGTGTCAATCCAAATTCCTGGTCTAGCACCTCATCTCCCACCTTCACACGAAATCGACCGGGTGCCTCCCAGTCCCCCGGTACCCAGTTCTTCGTCCGAACCCATACGTGGTATTTCCCCTCACCTGGAAATTGAACTTCCATTTGTGCGTTTTCTACCGGTTCTCCCAGTCCGTGTGCCAGCAAATACGGAGACCCCATTTGCTCTACAAATTGAGGGTCAACTACCCATCCCCCTTTCCCGTCAAAACTTTCAGCTTCTATTAGAAAGGATTGAGAAAATGCCGCGGTCTGAAACGACAGCAGACAAATAAAAATGCTAAAAATTGGGAGTCGACCGGATTTCTTTGCCAATATCCAAAGACCCCATAGGGGTCGGAATATGTTAGCCAATAAAGTAACCCATAATTTCGACCTCAGAGAGGTCGCACTAATTACCTGTCTAATCCAAAAAATCAAATACGTATTCATTATTAAAATCAATTTTATACTCTTTTAAAAAAACTAAATATTCATCTCTGAAGTTAACCATTTTATGGTGTTCTTCCTGTTGCATTATATATTGCATATATCGCTTCCTTTTCCCTATAACCATGAGAAAACACTCCATAACCCGATTGCCATTCAAATTTAAATCGAGTTAATTTTCGATTTTTTATAAATTCATTGCTTGATTTTTTGATTTCCCTCACCAAATCACTAATCAATTCCTTCCCTTTGTAGTCAAAAAACAAATGAACGTGGTCAAAACTACCGTTTACGGCCAGGGAATAATTCCCTCGCTTATTTAATGCGGCCGCCATATATGCAAAGACATCACTACGCCAAGGTTTTCTTAACAATGCCCTCCGGTTCTTTACGGCAAAAATAATTTGCAGGTATATTTTTGAATACTTGTTGGCCATAATTTTTTTGGTAATTAAATTAATATAAAATATTGAAACAGATAATCCGACCCCTATCGGGTCGATTGTCTTATATAATTTTTTCTAACATATTAAGACCCTACCCGGGTCTTTACGTTCACCAATTAAACAACTTCTTTCTGTTTCAACTGGATAATTAAAAATCTGACCTCAGCTCCAACAGATATTATCTCAGATTATTTACTTATCATCCTCAACAAGCTGAAATACTTTTCTCTTTAATTCCAGAATCCGAGCTTCGTTTCTCATATTCGAATCTTCTCCGTACTTTTTAAAAACCTGGACAATTTCATCCGAATCCCGTTCCATCCCCCTATCTTTTATCTCCTTCGTAAAATGGTTCAGCGTTCTAAGCATACGGTCCAGTGCAATGGAAAAATCCGGGTCCCTTGCCAGGTTGTGTAATTCAAATGGGTCAGAAGAAACATCATATAATTCTTCCGCCACCATGGGTTCAACAAGCTTTTTTTGGTCGGGATTTAATTGTCCTTTTTCATTCATTATATTCAACAAATGGTATATAGGATGCCGTCCCTTCCGATGGGCAGTTGAAGTTGAATTCACAGAAAAATCATGATGATAATTTCGTATATATTTGTATTTTTCATTGCGTATCATCCTGGACTTAAAATGGATTTCCCCGATCCGATCGGCCGCTGCCCAGACAAATTCCCTTCCTTCAGGTTCATCCAATATAGAAATACCTTGTGTTCTGACAGAACCCGCCCCGGCCAAGCCCAAAGTGGTAGCAGTAACATCAATTAAGCTAAACAAGGATTCATTTTGCCCTTGTAGACCGAGTTTTAACCGAAGATTATCATCTAAAGTTGATATTATTAACGGTACCTGAATCCCTGAATCATAGAGATAATTTTTTGCACGGGTCATTGGCCGTCCATGATCTGAAAAGAAAAATATAAGTGTATTTCTATCCAGGCCACTCTCCTTTAAATCTTCAACTATCTTCCCGATCTGGCGATCCATTACTTGAATAGATTCGTAATAATTGGCGAAGTCTTTCCTGGCTACAACGTGATCCGGATAGTATGGAGGAACGATAACTTCATCCGGATTTACAGGATATTCCTCATCTTGTTCAAAAGGACGGTGCGTTAACCTCAGGTTGATCCTGGCAAAGAAGGGTTGATCCGAATCCAATTCTTCCCATTTTTCAAAATCGTACGAATCGGTATTGTATTTGAATAGCCAATCCGTCTTTCCATTCCCCGGAAAAGATTTAATGTTAGCCGTTTGGTATCCAAACTCTTTTAAATGGATATGAATAGGGTCAATGGAATCCGGAAGGGCCGGCTTTAGTTCATCCGGATAACGCATATGGTGTGCCCCCAGGTAATTTTGATAAAACCCGGTCACAAAAGCGGTACGGCTGGGCGAACAGGCAACACCCGTTGCAAAAACATTAGACAATCGTAATCCTTGATCAGCCAATCCATCAATATTAGGTGTCTTAACTAAATTATTACCGTAACATCCTAAATCGGGAGACAGGTCTTCAATGATGATCCAGAGAATGTTGGGCTTATTGCCTAATTGTTGGCTTATAACAATCCCGGTAGGACAGACAAAAATCACCAGGAAAACATAAAACAAGATACTATTTCTCCGATTTAATTTCATATAATTATTTATACTCCAGCCACGCTGTAGCCTCCGCATCGCGATCTGTCACAAAGCGAATCCATCGCGATTGGAAAGACTCTGGAAATTTATAGTCAAATGACGCTCCTGCATCCAATGTAACTTCTCTATAATTCATCCATGGTCCATGGCCAACGGGTTCTACCTGGATGGTATATTTTACGGGTCCTTCACTGTGATTGGTCAGCTTCAATTCTCTTTCGTCATAGAATCCAATAAGGTAAGGGTCAGAAGGTGCACCAGCCTTTACCGGGGTATTTTTCCAGGGCCCACCACTGCCGGTAGGTTTACCAAGCTTCCAAAGATCATCTATGGTTCCTGCCCATACTTTAGCTTCCCCATCTTCCGATTGGATAATATGCTCCCCATTTTGAGCATTTTCTGTTATTCCGGTCATAACTAATAGGCCTCTATACGAAGCATAATCATGAATTCTATAATTATGTGAAGCTACAGGTCTTACTTTAGCATAACCATCTGCATTCTCAGCTGGCAACTCGTAAAAACTTCCATGTACGCTCAGTAAATCTCTTTCTGTTGCCACTTCCCTGCAAATTCGCAACGTATTATTTTTTATACGGTCTGTAAAACTTTCATTGCCCTTCGGCAACCGCCATCTGCGTCCTTTATCGTCAATTATTAGAACAGAAGCTTCATCCACAGAGACTACATTTTCCGGAATAGCAAATTTATTTCGAATAAAATCAGCGGTTTCCGTATCGGCTTTTCTGACCAGGTTCAATTTTCCGTCCAATTCATAATATCCTCTCTCTGAAAAATCATTTCCATTCCATTCCCCTGCGAGAATACCCAAAGCCCTGCGATTGTCCCCCAATCCATATAGCAAACCTCCAGTAGACTTTTCGTCGTTGACTTGTGAAAGTCCTTTAAAGATCGGGTTCGGTGATTCGATTCTGTCATCAATATCGTTATAGGTAAAATGCACTGTAGCTTCTGTAGAATTATTAACACTTACCCGCACCCATTCTCCGGATTGCTCTTCATTGAAAACATATTCTTTACTCGATTGAGCCGGAACGGTTAAATTTTCAAGTTTGGACCAGTTGTTATTTCCTTCTACATCACATTCAAAGGAAAATGTGACTTCGTTATCACCACCATTGTGAATCCATACAGACCTTTCTTCCCATCCGGCAAACAAAAAGGGTTCAGAAACTTCGCCCCCTACTACTCTTTCTTTGAGCCATACCCCTCCCTCTGCTGTTACAGGCCCTTGTTTGTCCGGGGCATCAAGGGATGTAAACCAAAGGTTGGAGTTGGATTGACCCGGGCCTTCAATATCTCCTTTTGCTTTCCTTTTATTTAAAAATTCTTTCTGTGCCGAATCATCACAACCGAATACCAGACGTTCATTCCAACGGGCAAAATCTCCTATTACTTTTAGGTAAGCAGACCGCGGACGAATACCGGCATTAGCCCCAGGTTTGAAAGTTCCAGGAAACTTCCAGAACATTCCGTGCATCGTCATCAGATAATCTGGATTTTGTTTCGTTCCTATATCTCTTATCCTCGGCCATTCGGTGTTCCATCCATGCGCACCATCATAGCTGTGGCTAGCTTTTGGTAAACGGTAAAAAGACCATTCACCATTTGATCGCGCACCTACCAACACAGATTTATGATCCCATCCTGTGGCCCAGATAGGGTCTGTTTCCGGGTTTTTATTACCGTGAATTCCCCCAGGGCCTGTCACTTCTACGAATTGATTCCGTCGGATTAATTTCCAATCACTCCCATCGTACTCATACAATGCTCCCGACTCTATATCAAAATCTTTTAATGCCTGTTGACCTGTTTCACCATTATTAGAATACACCAAAACCCCCTGTCCCGAATACAAGCCTTTTCCATGAGCTCCCTTTAACAACTCTGCCTCTTGAGCCATTTCACCTTTTTTCCGATTGACATTTCCATCTTCAAAAAGCATCATTGGTTCAAGTGTATTGACATCTACTTCATAAAATCCCTCTTCCATAGTCCCGAAGTAAATCTCTTCTGCTGGATTTGTCAAGTGTCGCGCCAGTCCTGTATGCCTGCCCGGCATTTCTTCATATGGTATGGCCCGCACATTCCGGTCTTCGTCAATGGCATAAGGACCGATAAATAGTTGATTACTCTCCTTATGAATCATCCGGTTGGCCGGTGTTCCCCCGATACTCTCATCTCTTACAATTTGTTCAAGATCAGGCGTTATTTCGTACAATTTATCAGAAGAACCAAAGGGTAAGTGAGGACCATATGTAATTACCCACAACCGGTCTGCCCAGGGAACAACAGCACCTGTTCCACATTCCCCTTCATTATTGTAATATGCCAGGTGGGGGTAAATGCCGCTAATATGTCGAGGCGCTTTTTCTTTTTTCTGTACACTATTGTTTTGACAAGAAAGGAATATACTTAATCCAATAACTATATAAATACTTTTTAAAATTTTTTCTCTCATATAATTTATGATCTAATAATTTAATTAATTATAAATGAAATAAGCAGTAGCATTACAATCCGTATCAGCCTTTATCCGCGCCCAATGAGCACTAAAACCCTCCGGAAAAGTAACCGCTTCGTATTCATTCCCTTCAACAGATATTGTTTTGTAATTAACAAAATCACCATTCCCGATAAAATCAACTTGAAGCACAAAATTTACCCCCGAACGACTATTGTTTTTAACATGTAGTACTTTTTGGTCAAATCCATACATTAAATAAGGGTCCGAAATCTCATTCGCCTGTATTTCATCATTCATCCAAACCCCTCCAGTACCTGATGGTTTGCCAAAAGACCACAAGTCATCTGTTTTCCCAAACCATAATCCTGCTTGCGGTTGACCGGCTAAAGGATTGCGATCCTGGGGACCAAATTTCATCGGTGTAGCTTGATTTCCTGCTAAGACAAGCATTCCTCTCCATGAACAAAAGTCCGGGATGATCCGTAAATGACTGGACACAGGTCTTATGGCCCACAATTCATCACCATATGTATGCATTCCTATTTCATAGAACAAACCGTGACAATCCATCAAGGCACGCTCTGTTTCCACTTCGCGGACACGCATCCATTCGGTACAACTAGTCTGGTCGAAAGTTCGACTTCCTTTAGGAAGCCTATATCTCTTCCATTTCCCATTAATAAATACACGCATAATGGCAGAAGCTTTATCCCAGCCTGTGGCAATAATGGGCTGGCCAAAAGATCCTGCAGCCCAAACTTCCGTAAATGCTGTCTCTTCCAATATCTTCCATTCACCACTGCCGTCCCACTCTGCCAATCGACCGGCACTCCAATCCCCTGAGTAATCCATTTCATTATAACTATTATTGCAAACAACAACTCGACCCTGAGCTGTAAATCCACTCTTAAAATGAGGTTTGGATCCTTTCGGTTCCTGTAATTCATCCATTAACTGAAACAAGCGGGTTACTTCCAGTGTGTGCACATCAACTTCAAAAAATTCCCCTTCCATGGCCAGGTAATACAACTTATTTTCCGGATCTGCCAGATGAGTCATTGTTGCCGCCAGTCGATGATTTTTAAATTCCTCAATTAAGCGGACATCCCCCAGGGTGTCAATTAAATAAGGTCCAATCGCCAATTGCATACTCGGAGTATGAATTAACCTGTTGGCATAAGTACCGACTACGCTCTTTGGATGTTGCTTCAGTTCCAGGTTTTCATCCACTTCATACAAACCAGTTCCACTCCCTGTACCGGAGAGATGCGCCACATAAGTTACTGCCCATAGCCGATTAGCCCACGGCATTACCGCTCCTATCCCTGCTTCAGTACGTGGATAGTGATCAGCAGTCATAGTCAAATGGGGGTATATTCCGCTAACATTGTCGTGTTGCCCGTAAATATTATAACCCGACAAAAAAAAGAAAAAAGTCAATAATATATATTTATAGTACATTTTATGTTCGTTGATTCGAAAAGACCGGACTTTTCCTCATAGTTGTGAAGGGAAAAAAGCCCGGTCAGTTTTTCCAATTAATTTGATTATTTTTTAATACCCTGGATTTTGCTCAAGGTTATCATTTATCAATACCTCTTTTGTAGGGATTGGCCATAAATATTGTCGCGAAGCATCAAATTGTCGGTTAGTTAATTGTTTTATCAAGCCGGCATCCGCCATTTCAGAAAAATCGGCAATCCCATCTTCATCAATTTCGGGCGTGGAAGGAAAAAACCACAACCCTTGATCAACCACTTTTTCTTTTAATTCTGCGACATCCAACATTCCATAGTTAGGTCTGTTCAATGCTTTTTCAGCTAATCTCCACCGAATTAGATCCATGTAGCGCAAACCTTCCAATGCAAACTCCATTCTCCGTTCTAATCTGATTATTCGACGCAATTCATCCTGATCTTGGGTAGTAACAGCAGGATAGGATTCTGCATCAGTAATATCAACATTATACGCTCGTGCCCGAATTGAATTAATAGCTTGATGTACACTTTCATCAATCTCCCCTAATTCAATTTTTGCTTCTGCATACATTAACATCACATCAGCATATCTCATTAAAATAATATCGGAATCTTCCCTGAAATTGTCTGACCAATCTTGCGTAATACCTTTTTTCCAAATTAAGCCATTAAATGAGGCATATTGTTGATTTGACCTTGTATCATTATTCGTTTGGTACTGTCCTGAATTGACATTTAACACCATTGTCGAATCGGGGTGGGGCTGATACATTATACCCAACATAGGTGTTTGAAAAGGTACAATGGTATATCCGCATCTTGGGTCTCTATTTTCAAAAGGGTTTTGAGGATCAAACAATGGAGATTCATCGATGGGCAAACCATCTGTGCAAGTATAAGCACATAGTAGGTCCCATGAAGGATCTTTTGCAGCCCAACCGCCGGAATTTCTCGGCAGGTAGTTTCTTGCATCACCATTGTAAGAATTCAATTCCTCTGATCGCGGTATAGAAAAAATCGTTTCATCAGTCTTACCTGTGCTCGGATAAAATATTTCTTCATAATTAGGGTATAAGGAATATTGCTCTAGGTCCATACATTCCTTTGCCGCATCGCGTGCGATATCCCAATCGCCAC
This sequence comes from Membranihabitans maritimus, assembly GCF_021729145.1. Taxonomy (GTDB): domain Bacteria; phylum Bacteroidota; class Bacteroidia; order Chitinophagales; family Saprospiraceae; genus Membranihabitans; species Membranihabitans maritimus. The sequence continues at coordinate 149,512 of NZ_JAJSLW010000004.1, forward strand.
TGTAAAGTGCAATTCTTGCTTTAAAAGCCATTGCTGCTCCCTTCGTTGCCCTGCTAATTTCAGACCCCGAATAACTAACAGGAAGACTTTCTATAGCTTCATCATAATCTGCATATATTGCCTCTAAAACCGTTTCTTTATCCGTTTTAGCCAAGGAATATGCTTCATCCAAATCTAGCGTATTCGTAAAATATACTACATCGCCAAAGTGAGATACTAGTTTTGCGAATTGAGATGCCCTGACAAACTTGGCTTCCGCAATATACTGCTGAACCAATTCAGCAGGTATGTTTATTTCTCCGGATTCCAAATTTTGTATTAGAGTATTAGATCTGGTAATAGCTTTATAGGAATTCGCCCAAATAGAATTGATGGTTCCCCATTCACCATTTATAGTAGCTGAAGTGATAGGCGTTAAAGATTCACGATAAATCCAGTCATCAGTCCATTCGGTATTGTCCAAACCCCAGAAAGCATCTTTGTACAAGTCGTTTACCGACATATTGATCTCCACTTCATTATTGTACCAATTATTTGAAGAACCTTGTGAAAGAGGATCGAGATTGAGGTCATTACAGGCTACTAAGGAAGAAAATACAATTAATAGTATTGCGTAAATATTTATATAACTTCTCATTGTTTTCAATTTAAAATTTTACAGAAAGTCCAAACAGCAACTGCGTAGTAATCGGATAACCAGTACTAGAAACTTCAGGATCCCAACCTTTGGGATAATTACTAATCGTAAATAAATCAGATGCACTGGCAAAAGCGTTGATCCCTTCTATTCCGACACTCTTGAAAATTGTTTTTGGAAGGTCATACCCCAGCGTTATATTTTTAATTCTAAAGTATCCTCCGTCAAATAACCAATAATCAGACATAGTCAAGTTTGAAGACTCATTCACACGAGTAAGTCTTGGATATTTAGCCTGCATATTTTCCTGATCTGTATTATAATGGCTCCAGTAATTACCTTCCAAAATAGCCGGGATATTGCCCCAGTTTTCCGAAAGAGGTCTTACCATTATTGGGTCAATTCGGGCATTTTGTTTGCCTACACCCTGGAAAGCAACTCTAAGGGAAATGTCCTTATAGCCAAGTTTAATATTACCTCCAAATATCATTTGCGGCAAAGATCCCCCCAATAAGACACGGTCGTACTCAGGGGAAATAGTCCCATCCGGTTCCCCGTCAGGTCCACTTATATCCACGTACTTGACATCTCCCGGGGCTACGTTTGCATTAATCGTTGCAGAATTCTCTACTTCTTCCTGTGTTTGGAAAAGACCATCTGTTTTGTATCCGTACCACTCATCAAATTCACTTCCTTTTATTTTAATTTTATCCCCCAGGAACTCAGTTCCACCAAGATCTCCCATCGTAGAAGTAAAATCAGATAAATTAAAAGAAACGGAATAGTCAAAATCCCCAATATAATCCTGCCACGCTGCCTGGAACTCCCAACCCACACTTTTCATTACTCCAGTGTTTTGATCGGGATTGTCAAATCCGATATAATCTGGAATTTCCAGTGCTAATAACATGTCCTTTGTCGTCTTGTAAAAGTAATCTGCTGTCACCTGAAGTCTGTCTTCCAGAAAATTCACATCAACACCTACATCATATGACTCCGTTTTTTCCCAGGTAATATTTTGAATAGCATATGCCCATTGGGCAGCTGTTAATTCAGAAACCACCTCATTTCCTCTGTAAAACAAAGCATTACTAAATGCTATAGTGGCCTGGTAAGGATAATTACCAATACGCTCATTTCCCAGATTACCCCAGGATGCCCTTAATTTTAAAAACGAAAGTACAGGATTGTTTGCCAGGAACGGCTCCCTGGATATTACCCATCCCGTAGATATAGAAGGGAAGGAGCCCCAACGGTAGTCTTCGTGAAACCGGGAAGATCCATCGCGTCTGATATTCGCCTGAACAAAATACTTGCTGTCATAATTATAAGTAATCCTTCCAAAGAAAGAACGGTATGCACTTTCATAAGCACCTCCACCATTGTCTCTCAATTCTAAAGGCCCCTGATCCAAATAGGGGAAGGAAGTAAGTGTATATTGATCCCTTGATGCATTAAGGCTTTCATTCCTGCTATAAAAATTCTCATAACCTCCCAATAAACCCAAAGAATGTTTCCCTATATCAGCATTATAATTAGCCAAAAACTGAGTGGTATATCGCTCTCCTTCATTTCTGGATTCTGCTAACCGTGTGGTTGTATTCCATTGTAAATATCCTTCTAAAGCAGTGGGATCATCAGCAGCATAATAAGGAACTTGTTTTCGAAAATTCTTACCTTTATCATAGCGTATATTCGGTGAAAAAACACCCGAAAAAACAAGATTTTTAATGGGCTCGAAATCCAGGGCTAAACGTCCGCCTATTGCTTGATATGATTGATCATTAAAACCACCATATTTCAAGCTTCCATATATATTGTTCCCGGTTTTACCACTTGCTACTCTGCCGTCATCCCACATAGCCGCATAAATAGGTGCTGCAATCAGCATATTATACATCGGATCTATATTTGGCTGCTCTGAATTGGTAAGCTTATAATTTAAATCAACCTTGGCTCTCAAATAATCATTTATTTCAATATCATTGTTTACCCTGGCCGTAATACGGTCATATGTCCTACCATCATATAATGCTTCAACAAAATCATAAGCTATAGAAGCATTCGTCTTCAATGCTTTTGTACCTCCTGACATACTCAAAACATGACTTTGCCTGGGAGCATTCTTCTTCATTATTAAATCCACCCAATCTGTTATAGGATATAGGTTGGGGTTTTCTTGATTAAGATCCCTGTAATTATTTACTAAGTCCTCGGAATATGTAGGAAATTCATCAGCATTATTTCCGTTATCATTCCACCTGAGCTCATTAGTCATTTCCATATATCGTTCCAGTCCGACATAGTCCGGAAGAGCTGTTGGTTGTTCTATCCCATAATTTACATCATAACTCAAGTTAAATTGCCCATCTTCAGCCCTTTTTGTCGTAACAAGTATAACCCCAGCTGCCGCCCTGGATCCATAAATTGAAGCCGAAGCCGCATCCTTTAATACTGATATATCTTCAATATCATTGGGATTAATATCATTTATATTGTCGACCGGAACACCATCTACTATAATTAATGGATTGCTATTTCCAATGGTTGTAACTCCACGAATTTTAATATTCGCAGTTGCACCCGGTGCATTATTACCCCTTGTCACCATCACCCCCGGCATTGACCCCTGAAGAGCCTGGGAAACCTGTACCGCTTTTCGATCGGCGACATCTTCTCCTTTCAACGTTCCTACCGCACCCGTCACATCCACTTTCTTCTGTACGCCATATCCGACCACTACCACTTCGTCCAATAGTTCGGAGTTTTGAGCCAATGTAATCGTTAATTCACCCTGGTTATTTACCGGCACCTCTATTGTTTCATACCCTACGAAAGATACAATTAAAGTAGCACCACCATCGACATCATCGAAGGAGAACTTTCCTTCAAAATCAGTGATTGCACCTTTACCGGGAGATTCTTTTACCTGTACAGTTGCACCGATTAACGGCTCCCCTTCCTCGTCGACTACCGTTCCTTGAATAGGTGGCTCACTTTCTTCCCAGGAATATTTGATATAGTAGTAATTGTCTTTTTTAAGATATGGTGCCACACCTTTTTCAATATTTTTCCTGGGCTTCTTCTTATAAATCACATAGTTGCGCTCACCTATTTTTTGGTAATCCAGAGAATTTTGGTTTAGGTAATAATTTAAGCGCTGTCCAAGTGGCATTGTCTGGTTATCGGATAAGATGATAAACTTTCCATCCAATAAACCTGATTGATACGCAAAATTAACCTTGTACCTTTCCTCAATTTCTTTAATCACCTGTTTTAATTCTACTTTTTCTGCTTTGTTCTGAAGATCCAGGTTATTCACAGACAACATCGTAAAACTCTCTTGCGACTGACTGGGGTAAACCCCTCCTACTATTCCCACTATCGTGAGAATAAAAATTCGTTTTAAAAATCCCATTATTGTTATTTGTTAATTAGTTAAAATTCAATTTATAATCCTTTCAATTTAATTTCCATTTCTCATTGTTAATTTGTGTAGATTCCACTCCTGCAGCTAACGAAATTGCCTTTATTGCCTCACTTAGTTCTTCGGTAGATACCGACCCGCTAAGACCTATATTTTTGCGGTCTTCCGCTATATCAATTTCAATATTATATCTTCTTTCCAACCAGTTCGATACCTCTCCCAAATTTTTACCATCCAAAGTAAGCACCCCATTTTTCCAGGAGGAATAATTTTCAGGACTGACCAACCGCTCATCAATGATACCTTCTTCTCTAGAGTATACGATTTTATCACCCGGCTCCATTAATATAGAAGTGGTCTGACCTTCCAGTCGCAACTCAATTGAACCCTCTTCCAGCACCACCGTTGTGCCCAATGGACCTTCATCCACATTAAAAGAAGTACCCAATACGCTAACTGTTAAATCTTTTGTCTTGACTTCAAACTTTTGCGGTTTGTTATTTACATTCAATTTCGTAACATTGAAAAAAGCCTCTCCCTCCAAAATTACAGCTCTTAAATTCTTGGCCTCTTCAAAATCATATGAAATCTTTGAATTAGTATTCAGGGTCACTATAGTGCTATCCGGAAGGGCAATTTCCCGAACCTGGTCTACTATTTCTTCTGAAATTATATCTGCAGATGGTCCGGATAGAAGCAAATTATAAACGCCCCAGGTAGAAAAGACTACTAAGGCAATAGCAGCTGCATAAGACACCCACCTTCTGAAAATCGGGAATATTTTTGCCGGTTCCGATTTAACCGGATCGCTGTCCACTGCTTCCCAAAACTTCACCCGGGCGACTTCAATTTGTTGGCGGGAGATTCCTTTCTTCTCAAAGGCCAAACTTTGTATTACTTCCCTTGCCTCATCAAACTCATCTCTAAAATCCGCATTCTCACTTAGCCAATTACTCCAATAGGTGTCATTATCTCCACTAATCACCCAATTGTGAAAATCCTCATTTTGAAGCAAATATTCTAAAACCTGATTTTTTTCCATAGTTTTTTCTATTGATTCTGTTTTTTAAAGTATATCGTAAGTTTAAATGAATCGTTTGGCTATATAGAGGGGAAAATCAGAATTTAATACTCACTTAGTTTTACTTTTTTTTGAAAAAAATTAATAAAGAATTGACAAAAATCCACATGTCGAAATTAAACACCAAAAAAATATACAAACATACAATATAATTTCTTCAAGTTAAAAAAAAAGATGTTGATCGAAATATTATTTCAACACGAACTCGACGAATAATTGTTTCTGGCATTTTTTTTGCAAAAAAGGCAATGCCCAAGGCATCACTTTGTGGAATTTAATGCCAGAAACGATGTTTTCACTTGTATACCGCCCTGGGTTGGCACCCAGGGTTAGGTATATTTCGCTCCTTCAGAGCTCTTATTTTCTCTGTCGAACTCAAGTTATTTTAATATTTAAAATGTATAAATTACATAAAAATATTTTGCAGACCGTCTCATACCTTTCGCACATCTTTCCTTCTGATCCGACGGGAAGAATTCTCCTATAGTTTATAGGTTTTATAATAAATCAAGTGTCTGTTCATTTAGAATGGCTTCACCACAAAGTGGTCTCTTAATGTTGTTGCAGCGGTAAAATATTAGGTAGCTAAAAGGAGAATATATTCATAAGAGAATTATATCGATTTTCTTACTGCCATAAAGGGAAAAAAGGACAGTCGTGCAAAGATTGCTACCTCTTCTATTCCGTAATGGGTTTATGGATTATACAACCGACCTAATTTTCCACCAGGGGATATTCTTCGTAGTGGGAGAAATCATCAATTCCCGCTCAAAACAACTTACAAGCCGGTGATGAATGGTTTTATCAGGCATTGAAAATTTATCAACCGTTCGAACATCCGACTTTTTTATGTTTTTACGCACTTTAAAATCGACTAAATGCGACTCCGATGCTTTTTAATTAATCAGGTCGATTTCATTTTTATAGGCATATTCCGGAAAAAGAAATTTAAGGAGTGTAGATTTTCCTGACTGTCGCGGCCCCGTTATTCCTATAACTGTAAGTTGTTCTACTGCCTCCTTCAGTTGATTCTCAATTTGCCTATTAATATATTCCATAACTATTTCTTTTCATTCTCCACCTTCCGGATTTTGGAAAAGGCTCGATGGAGATTATTCACAACAGATTGGTAATTGACATCCAGGATATTGGCAATGTCCTTATAGGGTTTTCCCTCATAGAAATGAAGGTAAATGATCTCCCGTTGCCGACTGCTCAAATTATTCAGGATCGCAGATATTCTTTCCTTACGTAATCTTTTGGCCTCTCTCTTCTCCAGAAAATCATCATCTTCAAAACGGATTTCAACGTCCGGGTTATAACTGACCTTATCAGTCTCCTTTCTGTTTTCATTGATTAATCCAAGAATTTCCCTTCTCAAAGAAGCTAACAGATAAGCAGAGTGAGAATTAATTTCCAGGGTATCCCGTTTTTCCCATAATCTGACAAATACATTTTGAATCGCATCTTCAACTAGAATTGAATCATCAATTATCCGCTTCCCATATCGATAGAGCACAGGATAATGCTGCGTAAACATTTCGTCGAAAAAACTTCGTTGCGATTTATCAGAATCTTTTTTATTCATTACTAAGATAAAACCATCAATCGGCCAAGAAACAAAACCTCACAGATTAACACCACATTATAAATAAAAATCCAGAGTATTCTATCAAATTTTAAATCTAAAAGTCAGGATTAGTATAATCTTGAATTCTAAAATTAATAATATAAAGCTGATTATTAAGATGAATTTCTTTTGCTCACTATTGTCCTGCGCACATTACAAGACGAATTGAAATACATTGATTAAGGTCCCTTTTTTCAACCGGTTTTAAATGTAAGGTTTCCTATCATTAATGGGGCCAGAACCAATTTCACCGGATCCAATCAATTGCTGCATTCATATTTTTACAGTTTTTAGATCCAAAAATATATTTACATTTCAAAATACTAAATACATCTCAACCCTCTTCTATGACAAGAATATACAGATTTGACGCGTACTATATTAAAAGAACGATAAAGTTAAAATCGTATAGCAAACTCACTCTTAACATATTACCACATATTATTCTAAAATATCTCCCGTTTATTACTTATATGCATTGAAACCTCATAGAGAAATAGTATTAAAAAGATATGTTAATATCTAAAATATGTTTTATATTATGAAGGCAATAATGTATAATCGTGGAACAAGCCCTTTTGAAGAAAAATTTTTTATATCGATAAAATCATCTACAATGAAAACTTTCTCCCTATGTCTATTTTTACTGACTCTATCTCTCAATGTGTTCAGCCAAGAACCTTGTAGCCAGGACACCTCAGAGTTGAATACTTTTTTATATACAAGTAGTGGTGAACCTGGTGAGGAAATACTTTACACATCAGTCGATACTATTGGATCTGATACTGTGATTAATGTAAGTGCGTCAACAGCTAGCAGTGACTTTGGGGATGGATTAATTGTCGCTAATACTGGTGGTCCAGCGGGATTTCAATTTAATGATGTAGATTCTGGAGAGATGGCTACCGTAATGTATTCTTTCCTGGATTCTGTAACAGGTGAACCTATTGATGTCGCAACCTTCTTCACTTTTGAAATCCCACTGGGCGGAAGTATAGAAGTGAATGGAGTGGATATTGCTGGATATTCTTTATTTGGATCCTCTGTTTTAACACATAATACCAATGGTGGTGTTGTTGCGGTTTCAAACGACACCTGTCAAACCAATTGTGGCGGAAACGTTGCAACAGTAACTTTTTATACTGAAGAGGTATCAAGTTTTGACATAACTTTTGTAAATGGTAGCGTTGATGATCCAAGTACGTACTATCTTAATAGCAGCACCATTCCACAAGGTGAATCCAGTTGTTTCGATGCCCAAGGTGAAGCCTTAGCCATTAATTTCCTTGAATTTCTGGCTTCCGTCAACGATGAAAGCTCGGTTGACCTTTCGTGGACCGCCGTCGATGAAGGTCAGGGCGTATATGATATCGAATTTAGTGCCAACGGTTATGACTATTCAGTATTGGACCAGGTCACTGCCATAAGTACTAATTCTCGAAGCGCAGCTTCCAGCTACGACAAAACAGTAGCATGGCCAGAAGGAACAAATGCCGGGTATTTCAGGCTCAAGCATACGGACCTGGACGGCGAAATAACGTACACGAAGAGTATACAATTGTCCTTAAGCGAAGCTTTGACAGACATTTCAGCATACCCGGTTCCTACACACGGTATTCTGAATATTAAAGCGGATAAAGCGGCAAAGCTTCAGGAATCGATCAAAATATATGATATGTTGGGATCGTTGGTTTACGAAGAAGAAAATGACAGTAATGCAAATATCAATACTTCAATAGATATTTCTTCTTTGATCAGTGGTGTATATATTTTAAAAATTGGAGAGTATACACAAAGAATTCAAAAATTATAAACAATCCAGTATACGTTAAGAATTTTAGCCTCTGATTATCAAGTCAGGGGCTTTTTTTATGCGTAAATATGCATAATGCGCAGCGCCCATAAACCCGGCTTTATTCCCCAACCGTGCAGGTAAGATCTTCACCCCTGCAAAACATGCCGGCATAGAATATTGAGAAGTGGATTTTCTAATTAAATTAAAATACTCGTCACCCGATTCCGAAATTCCTCCACCAACTATCACCCCTTCGGGATTGAAAATATTAACCAGTGTGGCTATACCCATTCCTACTCTTCGTGTATGTTCTTCAAATATTCGAACGGCCAGGGCATTTTTATCCACATACCGGCGGTATATATATTTTCCATCCACCCCTTCGGAACTTACGCCCAACCTTTCCAATTCATTTCTGAATGTATGTACCATAGCAGAAGTGCTTGCGAAATCTTCCCAGAATCCGGTCTCCCCTTCCAACTGTATAATTTGCCCCCCTAATTCCCCAGCTGCGAAATTAGCTCCGCGATATAATTCACCATTAATGAAAATAGCACCCCCTATCCCGGTCCCTATTGTAAGAAAAACAATATTCCCGGTATCGCTGTAATCTCCACCGAATCTAAATTCACCCAGCCCCATTAGGTTCGCATCATTATCGACGAAAACGGGAAGATCTACGGTATTCGAAATTGCTTCGGCCAAATTCAATCCATTCCACTCCGACAGATTATCTGCCTCTCCCAATACCTTTCCGGTGGTAATATCGATTACGCCGGGAGAACCAATACCCACAGCCTTTACTTTATACCCATCGGCTTCCACGACCTTTCTCGTATCATTAATACTAGCAGTGATATTCCCTAAAATATGTTCTGCTGATATACCGGATTCGGTTGGCCTTTTGTTGTCAATTAAAATATTCCCAGCCACTTCTATGGCCCCACATTTGATTGAAGTACCTCCTAGGTCTACGCCGATGTATGCCTCTTTGCTGTTATACATATCTATTGTTTGAATAGCAGCAAAAGTAAAACATATTTACTTTGGAATTTCCAAACATATATATTTGGTTTTGAAATTATATTTCGACTTGCTTCTTTATATCCTGTAATACTACCCACCTCCTAGATAAAGAATTGAGATATCTTTAAAAAATAATCCGACACCCTCCGGGGTCGATGATCAACCTTAATTATATTGGCTAACATACTCCAATCCCGCTGGGATTGTACCAAAGACCCCAGCGGGGTCGAAATATATCAGAAAATAATGACGATTATTTTAACGACCCTGGAGGGGTCGGATAATCTCTGCCATAGGCATCCCCATGGGACAATCTTTATCTGGTTAAAGCACTACTCCACCTCAATACTAAATTCTTGGCTAGCCCTGTTTCCGGGAGTTACCTGGATATATTTTAATGTCAACCCTCTATCCTGTGTATGCGGCAATAAAAAAGGGCGGTCATATTCATTTGCGGTTCGATCCGCTTTGTGATCATCAATAGTATAATATATGTGCGAATTCTTCACGGAAGGTATGATTTCCACTTTTCTTCTACCGGTGGCATTATCATTGCTAATTTTTACTTCCGCTTCCGGTATCCTGAAGAATACGTTATCATCTTCCAATCCCCTGAGAAAAACCGGCAGGCGTTCTGTTTTAAATCCCGCAAAGTCTTTATGTTCGGGTTTTGTCCATCCTACTTCAGCCATGGCAATAGCCCTGGGAAACAACATATATTCTAATTTGTTATTTGTAGCGACATATTCCGTCCACATATTAGCCTGAACACCCAAAATATATTTCGCTTCACCTTCTGAAAGAGATTCCGGGACAGGATGATAGTTATATACTTTTTCCAGCGGCAAAAACCCACCAATGGCAAGAGGCTCATTTTCCTTTAATTCAGACTGGTAATAGTCTACATACATAAAGTTATTAGGGGTCATAATGACATCGTGCTTTTCTTGCGCTGCTGCAATGCCTCCTTCTTCACCTCTCCAACTCATCACTGTGGCATTAGGTGCCAGTCCGCCTTCCAAAATCTCATCCCAGCCAATCAGCGCCCGTCCGTGCTCATTGAGAAATTCTTCAATTCGGGTTATAAACCAGCTTTGAAGTTGGTGCTCATCCTCCAGATTATTTTCTTTCATAACTTGTTGTGCTATGGCAGACTTCTCCCATTCGTCTTTTGGCGCCTCGTCTCCTCCGATGTGGATGTATTTACTGGGGAATATCTCCATTACTTCATGGAGCACATTTTCCAAAAATTCGAAGGTTTCTTCCCTTGGACAATAGATAGTCTTGTGGACCCCCCAGACCCCACGTACTTCATAAGGCCCCGTATTGCATCCCAATTCAGGATAAGCTGCCAATGCTGCCGAACTATGACCTGGCAACTCAATTTCAGGGATAACGGTTATATGGCGATCAGAAGCATACTTCACTATTTCCCGCGCCTGTTCCTGAGTATAATATCCCCCGTGTCGTTCTCCATCATGAATAAAAGGCTTAAAATCGTGATATTGTCCGATTATCGTAGAATCCCGGTAAGCGCCAATTTCTGTTAATTTCGGATACTTCTTTATCTCCAATCTCCATCCCTGGTCATCTGTCAGATGCCAATGGAATGTATTTAACTTCAGGGAAGCCATCACATCAATAATTTTTTTAATTTCTACCACGGAGAAATAATGACGGGCAACGTCCAGCATCAATCCCCTATAAACGAAATTAGGCTCGTCCTTTATCTGAACAGCAGGTACAGTCAAACCATCCGGCCCGAATTCTATCATCTGAAGGAGGGATTGTACTCCATAAAAAACCCCATCAGGTTCACCATTAATCCTTATGGCGCTTTCTTCCGAAAAAAGTTGATACCCCTCATCGGGAAGTTTCATCCGCAATGCCGTATTGAGTAGAATAAAATTTTCTTCAGGGAGTGTATTTACAACGTCCAATTCCAAATCATACCGCTCGCGTAAACAAGTATTCAATAAAACGGCTATATTCTCCGCACCTGCACCCTTCAGAACAATTTTAGTAAAATCATTGATTTTGAAATTACCTTCTTTCACCTCAATTTCAGAAGGATTTGGAATAATCGAAATATTTTTGGGGCTCTGAGCATTCATTCTCAATCCCAAAAACAAAACTATAACGAGAAGAATTGGACGATTCATAGTATCTTAATTTTTTCAAGTCTCAATATAATGCAAATCCTTTCGCAAAAAAAATAAATAGTGTGCGCACACATAATATTTTAAAATGAGACTCAAGGTTGAATAAATGAAAAGTCATACCTCCAGCAGCTATGAGATATTCATTTTTCAGAATAAAAAATCTATTTCTGCAAAAAAAGCAAATAACATTTCAAAAACATTTTTTACATTTGGCCATCTCATATTTCGAAAATGCCTTTATGACATTAAAGAATATTGAATAACAATCAATCGAATTGAAAATGTCAAAAGATCAATCCGCCTCAACAAAAGAACAATTTATAGCTAAAAGATTATATTCCCTGGATGCCCTGAGGGGATTTGATATGTTTTGGATTATCGGTGCTGACAGTTTCTTTCATCGGTTAGCCAAAGTCACAGAGTCTCCGATCATTAATGGAATAGCTAATCAACTAACCCATCCCGATTGGAATGGATTTCATTTTTACGATCTGATTTTCCCCTTGTTTTTATTTATGGCCGGGGTATCAACTCCTTTTTCTGTGCAAAACAGGTTGAACAAGGGAAGTAGTCAAAAACAAATACTCAATCATATTATCAAACGGGGAATGATCCTGGTTCTTTTCGGTATTATTTACAACAATGGCCTGGAGATACAACCGCTGTCAGAAATACGGTTTGGTAGTGTACTGGGACGCATTGGCCTCGCCTATATGTTCGCAAATATTATTTATCTGTATGCCAATCGTAAAAGTCAATATTTATGGTTCGGAGGGTTATTGGCCGGATACTGGTTACTCCTCAAATTTACATCCGCACCTGGCTTCCCGGCTGGGGATCTTACCATGGAAGGCAATTTTGCATCCTATATAGATCGGTTGATAATGCCGGGAAGGTTGTACAAAGACATTCACGATCCCGAAGGCCTTTTTTCCACTATTCCCGCCATAGCTACGGGATTACTGGGAATTTTTGCAGGGATACTTCTCAGAAAACAAGATTTTTCCGGATTAGACAAAACCAAATGGCTCACTATAGCAGGGACAGCCAGCCTGGTCCTGGCTTTTTTATGGAATTTGGATTTCCCATTTAATAAAAATCTATGGACCAGTTCATTTGTTCTCCTTACTGGAGGAATCAGTCTATTACTACTCGCCCTGTTTTACTTCATTATTGATGTAAAAGGGTACCGAAAATGGGCATTTTTTTTCAGGGTAATCGGTATGAATTCCATCCTTATTTATATGTCCGGTCATTTTATTGACTGGCGGTATACTACAAACGCTTTTTTTCAATGGGCGGGACAACTGGCCGGGGAAACGTATAGCCTGGTCGTTATGGCCATTTGCTATTTAATGGTTAAATGGTTGGTTCTATATTACCTCTACAAAAAGAATATTTTCCTAAAAGTGTAAATTAAATCTTCTTTTTCAAAAGTTGCGCATTAATTGCTACGATCACAGTGCTCAAGCTCATTAGTACCGCACCAACCGCCGGGCTCAATACAACGCCTATGGAAGATAGTACGCCCGCAGCCAATGGTATGGCAATAATATTATAACCTGATGCCCAAACCAGATTTTGAATCATTTTACGATGAGTAGCCGTTCCGAACAAAATAAGGTTTTTAATATCCTGGGGATTACTTTCTACCAAAACAATATCCGCTGTTTCCGCTGCGACATCCGTACCCGACCCCACCGCTATTCCAATATCAGCCTGTGCCAATGCCGGCGCATCATTAACACCATCTCCTGTCATAGCGACAAACTCCCCATGCTCCTGTAAGTCTTTTATAATGGATTGTTTCCCATCGGGAAGGATCTCTGCATGATATCCATCCAGGTCCAATTCTTCACTGACCGCTTTAGCAACTTTTTCATTATCACCGGTAGCCATTACTACATTGATCCCCCTTTCTTTGAGTGTTTTCACCGCTTCGTATGACTCCTTTCTAATTTCATCCGCCAGGGCGATAAAGCCTATTAATTCTTCATTAAATAAAAGAAAGACTACTGTTTCCGCTTCACTTTTGAAAGAATCTTGAGGCAGTTCGATTCCAGCCTCATGCAAATAACCGGGCCCGGCCACTACAATTTTGTCTTCCCCCATACGTGCCTGTATTCCTTCCCCGGTAATATTTTTAAAATCTCGTATTTCCCTGTATTCTAATTGCCTATTCTCAGCTTCTTTTACTATTCCCCCGGCAATGGGATGCTCGGAATGACGTTCGATTGAAGCAGCTATACTTAAAATATCATCATCGCTATACCCTTTTGAAACCGATTGTATCCTGGTAACACCAAACACCCCTTTGGTCAGTGTACCCGTCTTATCGAATATGATAGTGCTAATTTTCCGGGCATTTTCAAAAGCTGTCCTGTTGCGAATCAACAATCCTTTCTGTGCCGATACCGACGTAGATATAGCTACTACCAACGGAACAGCAAGACCCAAAGCATGGGGACATGAAATGATCATCACCGTCACCATTCTCTCCAGTGAATATTCAAAATCCTCCCCTAAAGAAAGCCAAACAATCAAGGTCAATATACCTGATCCAAGGGCCAGGTAAAATAACCACCCAGCAGCTCGATTGGCCAGATTTTGTGTTCTGGATTTTGTTTTCTGGGCTTCCTCTACCATTCCCACTACCTTGGAAAGGTACGAATCCTTTCCCGTACGTGAAACAATAATTTCCAGAGATCCATAGTCGTTTACAGATCCCCCGATAACTTCATCACCTTCCTTTTTAGTCACAGGACGAGATTCCCCGGTCAGCATAGCTTCATTGACCTGGCTCTCCCCATCCGATACCCTGCCATCTGCCGGAATCTTTTCCCCGGGTTTGACTAAAATCACATCATCGATTTCCAGTTCCGATATCTTTACCTCCTCGGATTCACCGGCATCATTTATTCGATGGGCACTTGAGGGCATCATTTTGGCCAATTCCTGCAAAGCATTGGAAGCGCCCATTACAGATTTCATCTCAATCCAGTGGCCTAATAACATAATAACAATCAGACTGGCCAGTTCCCAAAAGAATATTTTACCTTCAAGTCCAAAAACAACGGCAGAGCTATAAAAGTATGCCACAGAAATAGCCAGGGCAATCAAAGTCATCATCCCGGGCTGACGGTCTTTTACTTCTGTTACCAATCCTTTTAAAAATGGCCATCCACCATAGAAAAACACTATGGATGAAAGGGCAAATTGGACATACCGATCCCCGGGAAATCGTAATTCATATCCCAGTAATTCTTGAATCATGGGCGCCAGAATGACGATCGGAATCATAATAATCAATGAAATCCAAAAGCGTCTTTTAAAATCCCGGATCATGTGTCCATGGTGATCCCCGTGATTATTTTGATGATTGGAATGGTTTTGATGTGAATGGTTTTGGTGATCTTCTTGATGATGGTGATGATTTTCCATAATTGAATGCTTATTTTATTCATTAAATGAAATGATGGTAAACCGGTAAAATTCGAGCCGGGATTATGTATATTGCATTATCCTCAATTTAACTTATATAAATTTATGGTCTAAACCTGAAAAAATGAAAGTACGTTCTGTCAATACCGGCCAACCTACCATAATAGAATGGCGTGGTAAAAATGTATCTACAGGTATCTATAAAATGCCAACTCCTTCTGCTATCTACCTTGGAATAACGGATGTAGAAAGTGACAGCGTTGTAGACCGTAAACACCACGGCGGCATTGACAAAGCCTGCTATCTCTATTCGACCGATCACTACCCTTACTGGAAACAATTATACCCTGACCTTCCCTGGAATTGGGGAATGTTCGGCGAAAATGTTTCCGTAGATGGCCTTAAAGAGTCTGACCTCAATATTGGTGATATTATCCGTGTAGGAAAAGCCGAAATCCAGATTTCAGAACCCAGGCAGCCCTGCTACAAACTCGGCGTCCGCTTCGGCAATCAAAGAGTAATCAAAGACTTTATCAACTTTGGACACTCTGGCACCTACGTACGAGTCTTGACTCCAGGATATGTCGAGCCGGGAGACACCCTGAAAATTATCCAAAAAGACTCCTACCGGATTAACCTGCAAACCGTCTTTCAGCAATTGTACCATGGTAATGATAAAAGCTTCATCGAAAAAGCCCTGAATCATCCCTACCTGGCCGAAAGCTGTAAAAGGGGATTGAAGCGAAAGCTTGAATAACCGTTGATTTATTTCAACAAGTGCGTATGGCAATTATAATAACAAATAATAATATTATTATACCCAACACAACCTTGTTGATCCAAATTTTCCACCACGGTTCCGGTTTCTCGTCCCCTGTTTTACAACATTCCTTCATGGCTTTTCTTTTTAAATACTACCTGATTTTCCACAACCCGCAGCTTCGGTCACCCCTTCGGATGCCATAGCTTTATGCAAAGGGCTTCCGGCCCCGAAGAACGGGGCAAACATCAGCCTTCATTCTTCTTATACTCCATCCCGCAAACAGGGCATTTTCCGGGCTTATCACTACCACTTCCTTCACAATGCATAGGACATACATAATCCGACGTATACTCAGGGCCGGATTTATCACCCTTTCCTTCTGTGGTATGTTCATGATTGTGACCGCTATGATCTTCATGCATTTCGGTATGTTCTTTATCCGTGGATTGATTTTCCGATGAACTATTACAAGAAGCGATAAATAACGCCAATACAGGCACTAAAATCATTACAAATACATTTTTCATAAATATAAATTTCAATTGTTTAATAAAATTTTTATTGCTTTAATTCTTTAATTGGTAAAAGACTATCGGTTGTTGAACCGCATTTCAGCATTTTTTCACCGAAATACGGATTTTCTATGTCTGGATGTAAACTCAACCAATTAGCCCCTTGATCATCGTCCGCCATTGGACAATGTTGGATATAAACGGTACCGGTTTCCGGGTTTCCAAAGGTCTTGATTTGTGCGATCAGGGTTTCGGACAATGGTTTGAGTATTGCCCTCCATTCTTCTATCGAATTGACTTGAGGCAACCGTTTGGCGCTGGCCTCCAATTCGGATCTGAATTCATTCCAAACTTCTCCCCACTGCTGGGAAATATCAGCCTCAGGCATCCTGTCTATTCCTGATATAATCGTCTCTATGGTTCCCGGAATATTATCTTTATCATCCGCCACCAGTTTATCTTTAAAATCAAGATATTGATCTATCACGTTATCTAAAGATTCGCGATGGCTTTTATCCAATTCTCCTGAAAAGTCAGGATGAATATTTTCCGGAACTTGATCACCTTTGACTTTTACGGATTGGTTAATCATGCTTCTCTGATTATTTAGTTGTGCAGAGGCATCCACGGCAAAAACACCGTTGGTCACCACCTGATCACCAGCCTGTAATCCGTTTTTCACTTGATATGAACTACCTACCACATCCCCTAATTCAATTTCCCGGTATTCAAAAGTGGGGATGGCTTGGGATTTGTCCCTGAGATAAACTACAGATGATCTACCGGTCCATAGAACTGCCGTTTTGGGAACATATAAGGATTCTTCGGACAATTTGTTTTTTGAACTTTGTAAAGTGCCTCGTATCAACATTTCCGGTTTTAACAATCCTCCGGAATTAATAACCTGCCCTCGAACTTTAACGGCCCTTGTTGCCGGATCCAAAACCGGGTCAATAAAGTCTACCCGGGTAGTAAATTCCTTCCCCGGCAATGCCTGTACTTTGAATCTGATCCTGTCCCCAACAGAAAACGAAGACAAGTTCTCTTCATATATATCAAATACAGCCCAAAGCGAACTCAGGTTATATATTTTAAATAAAACCTGGGAAGAAGAAATATAGTCACCCTCCTCAATATCTTTGGATAAAACATACCCACTTTCTTCGGCAATAATAGGTAAGGTTTCTATCACCACTCCTCTCGTTTCTACATTGTTAATAAATTCTTGAGATACTTTTAAAAATCTCAACTTATTACGAGCAACCTTTATCAGGTCAGGATTTACCTCTAATAGCTTCTTTGCTTCCAGCAATTCTTGTTGGGCTGTAATAATTTCAGGCGAATATACCTCGCCAATCACATTTCCCTTTTCCACATATTCTCCGGCAAATTTCACGTTCAGTTTTTCAATTCGCCCTGGAAAATGAGCGGTCTGAGAAAAAACCTTCCGCTCATCGACTTGTATTCTTCCATTTAAAAATAGTGGGTCAGCAGCATCACCAACGGATACAGAACTTCCTACTTGAGTGGTTTGAATATTGGCAAGCTCAACCGCAGATTGAGTCATTGTAAGCTGTAGGGGGTTATTCTTCACTGAACTATTTCCGCTGTCATCCACAGGAATGAGATCCATTTCGCAAATCGGACATTTGCCTGGTTCTGTTCTCCGGATCTGAGGATGCATAGAACAAGTCCATATAGTTTCCTCTTCTGAGACCAAGTGGCTATGAGTTTCCTTTTCGGATCTTCCGAAATGGCTGATTCCCCAACCCAGTATTCCCCCGGCAATAAATAAAATTCCAAATATTATATATTTCGTCTTCATCTGTTAAATATTTTTAATTACTGATCCACCGTTCAATTTCAGATTTTGCAATCTGAGAAAGAGCAATGGCATTTACTTGCTTCAATTGATAATCGATTATCTTATTTTCGTATAGAATTAGTTCGTCAAATTTATTGCCCTCAGCGCTGTATTGGGCCTCCAGCACTCTGAGTGTGCGTTTTATCACTTCAATCTGTTGAGCGTAAAATTTATAATTTTTATTCTGCACCAATACTTCTGTTTTGGCAGATGAAATGATTTCATTTACTTCATTTCGTTTATTTTCTTCATACAAATCGAAAGAAACCAATTTGGCCCGTTCCTGATTATCTTTGGCTTCGTAGTTCTTGTTAAAAATCGGTATACTGGCAGATACCATGGGCATAATTACATCCCTCCCATTATGTTGGGGATCAGCATCTGTTCGACGACCGATAGCTACGTAATCAATTCCTAAACCGAGAGTGGGATATCTCTCACTTTTATTTCTTTCAATTTTTGCCTCAGACACTTTTCGCTGTTGTTCAAAAATCATGAAGTCTGGGACAGACTCCAGATCATCTTCCGTGTGGGATTCAATCAAATGATCCTCCACGGTTGCAGAAAAATCACCAACAATAGAAATACTATCGCCCAGATCGCGTCCCAGGAGTTTATTCAGTTTATTTTGGATTTGCACTTTTTGTTGTTCAACAACATCAATTGAATTCTCTATTTCATTAATAAGCATTTGTACCTGAAATATATCCGAGCTACTTGTCTTTCCGTGTTCTGCCATTCTCAAAGTGAGATCGTAGCGGGATTCCAAAAGCGGCAATCGCTCTTCAATTACTTCCTTCTGACGTCTCAACTGCCAGGCCTGGATGTATAGCTTCTTAAACAGTAGCGCCAAATCTTCGCTAGCAATTTTACTTTCAAAATTTTTCAGCTCCGACTCCCTTCTTGCTACTTCCGCCCGATTCTCCAGCACTCCGTTCCAGGGAAACATTTGTGTAATTCCTACTTTCCACTGCTGGGGCCCTAATCTGGTCTCTACCGGCAAAGGAAATACACCAACTGATACTTGAGGATCCGGAAGATCACTAAATTGATCCGCTGTAAATTGGGATGAAGCATAGTCCTGGCGAATCGCCTCTAATCCCGGATTATTCGCTTCCAACATTGGCAAAAGACTATCGAGTTGCTGGGAAAACATTGGAAGGGGAAGCAGAATGTTAAAAAATATTATTTTAATAATTACTTTCATTTCCATCGATTTTAAGCTTTTACAAGTTTGGAATTGCGGAGTGACCAGCGGATATAAAAATTATACAGGACGGGAACAGTAAACATGGTAATAATTTGCCATACCATCCCGCCGAAGGAAGGAATCGCCATAGGCACCATAATATCAGAACCTCTTCCTGTACTGGATAACACCGGCAATAATGCAAGAATTGTTGTCGCAGTAGTCATCATCGCCGGCCGGACCCTACGGAGTCCCCCCTGTATTACTGATTCTTCTGCATCCTGATAGTTTTGAGGTTGATTTTGACGTATGCTGTTTTGGATAAAAGTCCCCATCAGTACCCCATCGTCTGTAGCAATACCAGCCAAAGCAAGAAAGCCCACCCAGACGGCGACAGAAAGATTAATTTCATGGATCTGGAATAGGTCCCTCATATTACTTCCGAACATATCAAAGTCCATAAACCAGGGTTGGCCATACAGCCAAATCATTATAAATCCCCCTGCAAAAGCTACAAAGACACCACTAAACACCATTGCCGTCACCGGAACCGATCTGAAATGGAAAAATAATACAAGGAAAATTACCAAAAGTGAAATCGGTAATACGAGTGTGAGTTTCTTATTGGCCCGGATCTGTTGTTGATAGTTCCCCGCAAAAGCATAGCTAATTCCAGCCGTACGTTCCAATTTTCCCTTTGCAATAGCCTCTTCGATAGCTGCCTGAGCATTTTCTACCACCTCTCCTTCAGCATATCCATCCTCTTTGTCAAATAATACATAGCCTACTAGAAAACCATCTTCGCTTTTTATGGATTGTGGTCCTTGTTCATATCTAATATCCGCTACATCACTCAAAGGAATTTCAGCACCTGAAGACGTCCGGATCAGAATCTGCTGGATCTGCTCAGGACTATTTCTCCAGCTTCTGGGAAGGCGCACTCTGATATTATATCGCTCTCTTCCTTCCACCGTTTGCGACATTTTCATACCCCCTATTCCAGCCTGAATATAATTCTGAACATCAGAGATTGTCAATCCATAACGAGCGATAGCCTGGCGATTGATATCAATCAGGAGGTAAGGTTTTCCTACAATTCGATCTGCAAAAACAGCGGATTCCTTGACCCCATCAACATCCTTTAGAATAGGTTCAAGGTTTCTTCCGAAATCTTCAATTTCATTGAGTTTATTCCCTCTAACTTTAATACCCATGGGCGCCCTCATCCCCGTCTGAAGCATGACCAAACGAGTCTCAATTGGCTGCAATTTGGGAGCTGATGTCACCCCTGGCAATTTGGTAACTTCTACAATTTCATTCCATATATCATCAGGACTATTAATATGGGCTCTCCAGTTCCGATAATACTGGCCATTGGGGTCTGGAATAAGTTCATCTTTAGTATTACGAATGAAGTGGCGCTGCTCATCAACTTTAAAGCGTATTCGATATCCCTTTTCATTAGTCTTGTACTCGGGTTCATAGAGGATCACATTTTCATACATGGACAGCGGTGCCGGATCCAAAGAACTATTTACTCGCCCTGCCTTACCTACTACACTTTTCACTTCCGGAATTGACGTCACAGCCATATCCAGTAATTGAAGGTTTTTCAAGTTTTCTTGCACTCCGCTGTGGGGCATAGAAGTAGGCATTAACAAAAAAGAACCTTCGTCTAAAGAAGGCATAAACTCTTTACCCGTATTCATCATTATACGCACACCCATAAAGATCATTCCAACGACCACGATCAGAAAAATCCATCTGACTTTGAACACAAATCTCAACAATCGTTCGTAGTACACCATAATACTATATAGAACTCCTACCAGGGCTCCTATGACTAGGGTAAGGAAAACCACATTCGCCAACAGTCCCTGCTCCACTCCCAACGGGATCCAATACTTTGCCAAGACTAATACTCCAATAAAACCGTAACCGACACTGAGTATGATCTTCCAAAAATGCTGCTTCCTTTGCGGGAGAAGACGTCTTCCTACTTCCACAATTAATAAGAGAAAAGCAACTAAAACGAGAACCCAGGCGATCATATTCTGGGAGAAGAAAAAACATCCGGCACCCATTATAAATAAACCAAGGGGAACGATAATCCGCGACCATTTATAATTACTCCTAAGAGAATATATCCAATAAGAAAATGTGGGTACGATAACAAGGGTAACAATGATAGATGCCATAAGGGCAAAAGTCTTCGTAAAGGCCAAAGGCCTGAACAACTTCCCTTCAGCAGCTTCCATAGCAAATACAGGTAAAAAGCTTATAATAGTAGTAGCCATTGCCGTAGTTATGGCGCCTGCTACTTCATGAGTAGCATGCCGGATGGAGTCCAACAGTTCTTCCTTTTCTCCAAACTCCTCCCTTCGATTTACTACACTCTCGACTACGACTATTCCCATATCCGCCATAGTTCCAATAGCAATAGCAATCCCCGACAAAGCAACTATATTGGCATCTACCCCAAAATACTTCATAGCTACAAAACACAATAATACCGAGATAGGAATACTAAGCGATACGATAATTGATGAGCGGATGTTAAAAAGGAGCAGAATTATCACAATTACGGATACCAACAATTCCAACCTCAAAGCCTCATCCAGCGTCCCTATCGTTTCATTGATCAATTCACTTCGGTCATAAAATGGAACTACAGTCACCTGACTAACCGTTCCATCTTCAAGGGTCTTACTCGGCAAGCCATTTGATATCTCCGCAATCTTTTCTTTAACGTTTCCGATTACAGCCATTGGGTTTGAACCATAGCGTGCTACCACAACTCCTCCTACAGCCTCACTTCCTGATTTATCCAGGATTCCCCTTCTCGTGGCAGGCCCAATGTTAACTTTTGCAACCTGAGAAACAGTAACGGGAATGGTCTCTGTCTCCTTTAGAACCGTCTGTTCGATATCTTCAATGGATTTGACATACCCCAATCCACGAATAAAATACTCGACATTATTTATTTCCAGGGTTTGTGCTCCTACATCACTATTCGTCTTTTTGAGCGCGTTCATTATATCTGTTATGGACACGCCATGTATTCTCATTGCTTCAGGATCCATATCTACCTGGTACTCCTTGACAAATCCCCCAACAGAAGCCACTTCCGCAACTCCCTGAGTTGCTGATAGCCCGTATTTTACATAAAAGTCCTGGATAGACCTTAATTCGTGCAAATCCCATCCTCCGGTCGGATTCCCTTCTCGGTCCCTACCTTCCAACGTATACCAAAAAATTTGTCCAAGAGCAGTAGCATCCGGCCCCAATGCAGGGGAAACTCCATCCGGTATTACTCCCTCAGGCAATGCATTAAGTTTTTCTAGTATTCGACTCCGTGACCAGTAAAATTCTACATCTTCTTCAAAAATGAGATAAATAGATGAAAGGCCAAACATAGAACTTGACCTTACACTTTTCACCCCGGGAACTCCTAATAAAGCACTGGTCAGGGGATACGTTATTTGATCCTCCACATCCTGAGGTGACCGTCCTGGCCACTCAGTAAAAACTATTTGTTGGTTTTCTCCCAGGTCGGGAATGGCATCGACCGGAACGGGATCCGAAGGAAGAAATGGAATTTTATAATCGAATGGGGAAGTAATTACACCCCATCCAACGAAAATAAAAAATAACAGTACCACTATTATCTTATTGTCCAAAAAGACATTAATAAATTTTTTGAGCATAGTTTAGATATACATTGTATAAAGAATAGTCAAAATTTCTCTTTGACAATTAGAAAACCCGTTGGTAAAAGATTACACTTTCAACCAAGGTTATTAAGAAATACCATGTATACGACTAGCAGAGGAAAGACTGATGCATAGGAAGATATACATCAGCAGGGGGTGGAGGATTCCAGTTTTTTATTACAAAATCGGGTGTGACCTGAACTGTCACAAGATCCTTTACAAAGAATAGAACTATGGAAACAAGAACATTGATATTAAGTTCCTTGTATTCTGCAGGATGAAAATTCTGATCAATATCTACTTTAATCAGTTCAGTCTTATTGTCACAGCAGTTCTTCCGGTCTTCTTTATCTTGAGCGGAATGCATGGGACAGGTTGTCTTCTGTTGTTCATGACAATTTTCAGCCTTTAGGAAAAAGGACACGGATTTGAGTTCATCATTACAAAAATGCTTATCCAGTACAAAGCTCATAGAGCTAAGTAATACTGCAATCAAAAGCATAATATGTAATAAATTTTTCATCGTAAATTCTAAATATACAAAATTACTAAAAATATTCGATCAATAATCGTTCCATTATTTCATTTGTTATTTTTAAAATTTAATTAACGATATACACCAAATTTATGGCTCATTTGAATGTATTAATTCTATAAAATTCAATGAATTTATGGATTCACACTCCAATAATTGAACAAAATGGCTTATTACAACCGTAATCTATCAACTTGCGGAACTCTTACATCATAAAAAACCCAGATTATTTACGGTCCCTGACGTGTAGACAAAACCACACGGCCTACGAATTATTTACAGGAAACTTCATTAGAATAGTAATTGGGCAGCGGGGATAGGGTCCGGCAAGACTATTGTTTGACTCCCAGGATCACCAGCGATTGAAAGAATATGTTCAGGGGTACAAACTCCTTACCATCTATGAAACTCAACGGATTGGCAATATTGGATGGGGTTGACACTTTTAATAGACCATCAAACCAACTAATACATTATTGCGACCGACTCTTTTTCATTCCACTTATCACTAGGTTTGGGCGAGTCCTTGACCTGCAGAAGAAGAACTATTACACTTTACCCTCTTTCCCTAATGGGATTGAGGAATCATTATAATAAATTTGAACTAAAAAAACAGGAAGAAGATTTCTTACGTTTTGGTTCGTACCCCGAAGTCTTAACTACCAGGCAACTAATGAGAAAATCTTCCTTCTCAATAAACTTACAGATTCATATCTTCTCAAAGATATTTTGAAACTGGATAATAGCAGGGGAGCACAGCGACAAGTAATTTTATAAGAATGACTTGCATTTCAGGTTGATAACGAAGTTTCTTTAAATGAATAAGCCACTCAGGTAAATTTAGATGCTAAAACCTTGGGACGTTATCTCGATTTACTTGAAAAAAGATTTGTCATTAATAGGATCGGAGATTTTAGTAGAAATCTCAGAAAAGAAAGTACTACCAAAACTAAATATTATTCTCTTGATACAAGTGTCTGAAATGCGCAAATCAACCTGTTTATAACCCAACTGACCGATCTCAATGAGATAAGAGCATTGTTTGAAAATTTTATAGTAATGGAATTTGTGAAAATGAATGCATACAAGGGGAAATATGCAGAACTTTACTTTTGGAGAACGCATAGCGGGGAAGAAGTAGACCGGGTATAAGATCACACTTTACCTTCAAAACTTACTGATTATGAAATGGAATGAAAAGATTAAAAACTAACATTCCCAAGTCCTGGAAATCCAATTGTACACACTCAGAATTTACGGTCATTAACCGAGAAAATTATCTCCATTTTTACTATGATTCCATCAAATCCGGCACTATTTTCGGTTTTAATCTTTTCCTTACCTCCCTATTGAGAAAGTATCCTGTCACTATGGTTGAGAGTACATCAGCAATGGGGAAGGACATCCACACACCAAGCTCACCATAGAACCTGGGCAAAATTAACACCAACGGAATAAAACAAAATCCCTGCCGGGATAATGTAAGGAAGAATGCCGGTACCGCTTTGCCTACAGCCTGGAAATAAGCCGATCCAATTAATTGCACAGCTATAACCGGGGTTGCCGCAAAGACCCAACGCATAGCGCCGGGAGTACCTTTTACCACGAAATCATCTTCTGTGAATACACTTACAATAGCTTCCGGAAAAATCATTATTAATGTAAAAACACCTAAAGCCAGTACAGCTGCATATTTGATTGCTACATTTATACTTTCGATCACACGACCATATTTACCCGCACCGTAATTAAATCCCGCTACAGGCAAAAACCCCTGGGTAACACCAAGTACAGGAAATAATGCAAACATCAACATCCTTCCAATAATAGCATATATAGTCACTGAAGCCTCTCCACCAATATTAAAAAGTATATTATTGACGAATAAATAAGTTATACTCACTACAGCCTGGCGTGCCAGGGTCACAAAACCCAGGGATGAAATTTCCTTAACTATACCCCAACTCAATCGAAGGTAACTCCAATTTAATTTCAATTCCGATTTTCCCGAAGTAAAAAACCAGACTATATACATAAAGCAAAGCACGTATGATCCTGTAGTCGCCCATGCAGCGCCATACATTCCCATATCCAGAATGTTTATAAAAACAACATCCAAAATAAGATTGCCAATGGAAGGGATCAACATGGCATACATTCCATAAGTAGGTTTCCCTTCTGCCCTTATTACATTATTCCCCATCATGCACATTGCCAAAACAGGCACACCATATAAGACAATCTTGAAATATATTTTGGCAGGTTCAAAGATTTCACCTTTTCCACCAAACCCGGGAACAATCAAATCCACATAACTCAAACCTAATAATACTACGACAATAGTAATAAAAGAAGTAAGGGTAATTTGGTTTCCAAAGGTAATGTTAGCCTTCCCCGGGTCCCCTTTTCCAAGAGCCCTTGAAATTATAGATGCCCCACCAATTCCAATAGCCATTCCCAATGCCGAAATAAAAAAAGAAGCCGGAAGGACAACATTGATTGCAGCTATGGCAGTAGGACCTATCCAATTACCAACAAATATGGTATCAACCAGGATATTCAGTGACATTACAAGTATTCCTATCGAAGCAGGTACTGCTTGCTTAATAAGTACTTTTCCAATTGATTCACTTCCCAGATCCCTGGAAGATATATTAGCCATAAGACAAAGCTACAAACTTTTGATCATGCCTCACTTTCGAAAATAAATAATAAATAAACTTTTTCAGAGAGGACTCCCTTTGTTAAAATAAGGCCCTGAAACAAACCAGGGCCTTAATTGCATGAAACGTTTATCCGGGTACGAACGAACCCGTAAAAACTAAATTTTATAACGTATATCTGAGAGACGCCGAAAACCGTCTTGGCATTTGTGGATTGATCGTTGACCACCCTTTGTAATATTCCTTATTGGCCAGATTATCTAATTTTAGAGTAACTTCAAAATCTTCGTGGTTGTAAAACAATGACGCATTCAGCACAGTATATGACGGAACAATAAAACGGCCTATGGCTTCGCTATCCATTACCAACAGCTCACTGGCACTATTGGCACCAAAGCCCACCCCAAAATTTCTTAGGGCGTTATTTTGAAAACGGTAGGTAGCCCAGGCATTAAATAAATTTTTGGGTCCCGCTTCACCGGGTCTTTTTCCTTCTTCCTCAAAAGTACTGCTCTCTGGTCCTTCTATCACTTCACTTTGATTGTATCCATAGCCCATAATCAAATTAAGCCCCGGGAAGGGATTGGCGACCAGATCCACCTCAAATCCACGACTTTCAACTTCACCTCCCTGGATAGAATTGTTAGGGTTGGAAGGGTCCATCAACACTTTATTAAAAACATTAATGTTATAATAACTAATAGTAGAGGTTAAAATATCCGCAAATAAATGTGTTTTCATACCGACCTCCCACTGATTTGCCTGTTCCGGGGTGAATGTTTTGACCCGGGGATTGTTACCATCTACATCCGCGACTTGCCTTGGGGCCACATTATTAAACCCGTTTTGGTAATTAGCGAATAGTGATAATTGATTCAAGACCTGTTGGTATATAACACCAAACTTAGGGGATAATGCTGTTTGGCTAAAACCATCCCCCGCTGTTATTGTACTACCTTCATTTATGAAATGATCAACACGTAAACTTGCCATTACCGACAAAGATGGCGTAATATTGATCACATCCGACAAATATGCACTGTAGATCTCTTCCCTTGTATTGCTTAGATTCCTCGAAGCATTTTCTAATAATCCATCAATGGATTGTCGCGAAAGGTATCGAGGTGCCAGGGTGTCACCTGTATAATAGTTTATATAATTGACCTCTCCCTGCGGTGTTACATTATGTACCCAGACATATCCGGAGCTATTGGTAATGGAATTACGGTTAAAATAGTCAAGTCCAATAACCATTCGATTTCGAAAAGTTCCAATATTAAAATCGCCGATTAAATTCTGCTGGATATCCGTAGATAACGTATTGGCATTTTGATCACTTAAATATAATTCGAAATCACCCGTTGTCAAAGCGGCATCCCATAAATAGGTATAATAGCCTGAAGACTGGGCAGAACCCCGGGATACCACTGTTTGAGAAGTCCAGGAGTCCGATAATTTGTAACTCATTTTGGCATTTAGATTATATCTGGGATTGCGGATGGATATTTCATTACTCGTCAGTGAAAGCTTAGGGTTATAATTTAATTCCTCCATGTTGTCATATTCCAATGGGCTGGACCGATTCAGGAAAAGCATCGTTTGATTCGTCCCTTCACTACTCAAAAATTCACCACTAACCAGAAATGATAACTTCTCATTCACCGTGTAAGCTAACGTAGGAGCAACAAAAAAGGATTTCTTAAAGCCCGCATCCTGAAAACTGGTTTCAGAATGAAAAGCGGTGTTGACTCTAAGTACTATTTCCTTATTTTCGCCCAAGGGAGTATTAACATCCGCAGTGATTCGATTAAGTCCAAAACTCCCCATCGTAAAACTCGCCTCGCCCCCGAAGCCTTTATACGGTTTTTTGGTTACGGTATTAATCAAACCACCGTACGAAACCAAACTACTTCCAAACAATGTCCCTGATGGTCCTTTCAGAACCTCTATCCTTTCAATATTTGCCGGGTCCAAGCTTCCATTTGTCAATCCCGGAAGTCCATTCACAAGGGTAGGTTGGATTGAAAATCCCCGCATAGAAAAATAACCCGCACCATCACCTCCTCTTCCCGTTGACTCCCATAATTTGGAAACGCCGGGAGCGTTTTTTAAAGCATCATCAAAATTAGTTACATTTTGTTCTTTCAGTAACTGCTCCGTAACCGTACTATATGCTTGTGGGTTCTCTATATTTTTCAGTGGCATCTTCGCCACATAATCAGATTCTTCTCTGCTATAACGAGTTCCCCGATTATCTCTTACCACAACTTGCTCTATGGAAAGCGAAGTAGGCTCTAGGATAAAATCCACATCCGTATTTCCCGAAGCTTCTACAATAACCTTTTTTTCCACGGTCATCATCCCAATATAACTGACTTTCAATGTGAATTCTCCGGCCTCTATATTATCGAATTTAAATTCTCCAAAGTTATCTGAAATTGTACCGGACTGTTCTTCAATTAAGAGAATAGAAGCCTGTACTATCGGCTTACCGTTATTACGCAATACTGTTCCTCTAATACTGCCCGATTGGGCCATTGTCGACAAAACAAAAAAAACAGAAAAAAAAATGGTAAAAAAATATCTCATCTTCTATTATTTAAAATTAGTCTTAATAAATTTAAGACAAATGTAATGGCTGCTCTTTTTTTATCAAAACTTTCATTAAGATTTTTTGAATAAAAGTTGGGCATTTCCAATGCATCTTTATTCTATCCGGTGCATTATTCCCTTCTATACCGTATTCACATATCCATTGAAACAGTATAATTGGAACAAAAAGGCTATTAATTTTTAGGACCGGTGAAATTTGGCCAACGGTAAACTTTAAGTTTTTTTTACACAAAAAAGTGTGTACGAACAACACTCCACACAATCCACTAATTACACATAACAAATTTTATTATGTATAGACTTATTGTAAAATAGAATTTTACATAATAAAATATTTTTTGGAGTTTTATGTTTTAAGAAGTGTGTACTATAAAACAACATCACACAATAGTATTTTTCGGTTGCATTGTATCATTCACAAAAATCAAATTCAAATAGTTCATGTGCGGGATTATAGCATACATCGGCCATCGGGATGCCACTCCATTAGTATTGAACGGCCTCAAAAGGCTGGAATACAGAGGATATGATAGCTCAGGAATCGCTGTCCTGAATGGAAACCTACAATTATTGAAACGTAAAGGGAAAATAAAAGATCTTGAATTAGCTCTTGAGGGCACTCATATGCCAGGCAAGGTTTCCATCGGACACACTCGTTGGGCCACACATGGTGAGCCGAACGACATCAATGCCCATCCCCACATTAGTTCAGACGGGAAAATTGCCATGGTACACAACGGTATTATTGAAAACTACGACGTAATACGAAAAGAATTGCTTACAAAAGGGTATACGTTGGAAAGCGAAACAGATACGGAAGTTTTATTGAAATTTATTGAAAGTATAAAGCAGGAAAACCATTTTGACCTGGAAGAAGCTGTGCGAATAGCATTAAAATGGGTTGTCGGTACTTATGTCATTGTTCTAATTGACCAGGAAAGGCCCAACACTTTGATAGCAGCACGCAAAGGAAGTCCCCTTGTGGTAGGTATAGGGGATGATGAATATTTTATGGCTTCAGATGCACTTCCTATAGTAGACCATACACGAGATGTAGTATATATCAACGATTATGAACTAGTAATTATCGAAGAAGGAGAATTAATCCTAAAAAATCTTGGAAATGAACGAAAGACGCCGTTAATTGAAAAACTTGACCTGGAAATTGCAGCTATTGAAAAGGGAGGGTATGAACATTTTATGCTTAAAGAAATTTATCAGCAACCCGACACAATTCGCGACTGTTTCCGAGGCAGAATTACTGAAGAAAGCAGTTCTATACAAATTAGGGGAATAGAAGACCATCTGGATAAATTTGTATCTGCCCGCCGAATCATTATGATTGGTTGCGGTACTTCATGGCACGCTTCACTTGTAGCAGAATATATTTTTGAAGACTTATGCCGCATTCCCGTAGAAGTGGATTATGCATCGGAGTTCAGATATAGAAACCCAATTCTAGATTCCAATGATATCATTTTTGCCATTTCCCAAAGTGGAGAAACGGCAGATACTATAGTAGCCCTTGAGAAAGCAAAAGAGCAAAATGCATTTTTATTTGGCATTGTCAATGTCGTAGGTTCTTCCATTTCCCGGATTACCCATGCCGGCACCTATACGCACTCCGGACCAGAAATTGGCGTAGCAAGTACAAAGGCATTTACAGGTCAACTTGCCGTTCTATATATGATCGCCTTGAAGGTGGGATTAGAAAAACAATTACTGTCTCAGAAAAAATACTCAGAACTGCTATCCCAACTTCAGTCTGTCCCGAAAAAGATAGAGACAATCTTCGAGACACAAATCAACAATATTTCTTCAATTGCTGAAAAATATTGCCAGTCTCAGAATTGCCTGTACCTCGGAAGAGGATACCAATTTCCCATAGCACTTGAAGGAGCTCTTAAATTAAAAGAAATTTCATACATACACGCCGAAGGGTATCCCGCCGCAGAAATGAAGCATGGTCCCATTGCTCTGATAGAGGACAATGTTCCGGTAATTTTTATTGCCTTGAAAAATGATGAATGCTATGAAAAAATAATGAGTAATATCCAGGAAATTAAAGCAAGAAGAGGTAAGGTAATTGGAATTATTACAGAAGGAGATTCGCGTACCAAAAAAATATTGGATGAATACATCGAAATTCCCGAATGTGACCCGGTAATCAGTCCCTTACTTACGGTAGTCCCTTTGCAATTTCTCGCCTACTATATGGGCACTAAAAAAGGAATTGACGTAGACAAACCAAGGAACCTGGCTAAATCTGTAACAGTCGAATAAAATTTATCATGTATGCATACGATCCGAAAAAAACCAATTCATCAATTAGGTTATGATTTTGTTAAGAAAAAAGGAACTAATGGAAAAAATGATGAATACCATATTCGAAATATACAAAATAAACGGATCCATTCTTATAGGAACCTAACTGCCAAAGAGATAGAAACACTCGTGCATAACAGGAATACAGCAGACGATTGGAATAATATCAGAGTATCTGAAATATTTAATCCCAACCTGGTAGTAAATTGCCATTTTTTTGGACTAGTACGTATTGGGAACCTTGAACCATACGCACTGGAACACCACAATCTACTTATGCCTGTAGGCATCTACAACAGTACAATTATCAGTTGCGATTTTGGAAATAATATAGTTGTCGAAAATGTAAACTATATGTCCCACTATATTGTAGAGGATGAAGCAATGTTAGTCAACATCAATGAATTAGTCACCACGCCTTCAGCCAAATTTGGTAATGGAATGATCAAAAAAGGGGAGGGTGAATCCAAGCGAATATTTATTGAACTCTGCAACGAAAATGGAGGACGGAGTATCATTCCATTTGAAGGAATTCTACCTGGAGATGCATATTTATGGTCGCGTTACCGCTCTGATAAAAAACTTCAGTCTCGTTTAGTAGAGTTTACTGATAAAAGATTTGACCCTACACCCGGATATTATGGCACAATAGGTTCTCATACCGTGATAAAGAACACAAAAATGATCAAAGATGCTAAAATCGGATCAAGTGTCTATATTAAGGGGGCCAATAAAATCAAAAACATAACCATTCGCTCCAGCGCAGAAGCTCCTTCTCAAATCGGTGAAGGGTGTGAACTTGTCAATGGAATTATCGGTTTTGGTTGTCGGATATTTTATGGCGTCAAAGCCGTTAGGTTTATAATGGCGTCTCATTCGCAATTAAAATATGGGGCCCGCCTTATCAATTCCTTTCTCGGAAACAATGCCACCATTTCATGCTGTGAAGTTTTGAATTCTTTGATCTTTCCGGGACATGAACAACATCACAATAATTCATTCCTGTGTGCATCACTGGTAAAAGGTCAGAGTAACATGGCCGCCGGTGCTACCATCGGCTCCAACCACAATTCCCGTGCGGCAGATGGAGAACTCATAGCGGGAAGGGGATTTTGGCCGGGATTGTGCGTAAGCCTCAAACACAATTCCAATTTCGCCTCATTTGTTCTCGTTGCCAAAGGTAATTACCCAGCCGAACTCAATATTACCATTCCGTTTTCACTGGTATCCAATGATGAAAAAAATAATCGATTGGTAATTATGCCGGCCTACTGGTTTATCCACAATATGTATGCATTGGCGAGAAATTGTCAAAAGTCTTATGCAAGAGACCAGCGTTTGAAGAAACGACAAATGCTTCACTATCAATTCCTGGAACCAGACAGTGTATCGGAAATGGTATGCGCCATAAGGGATTTCGAATATTGGGCAGGAAAAATATTTAGCAACCAGTCTCAAAATATCGATTCCATCAGGGCAGAAGGAAGAAGAATTCTGTCTCATCATCCGGAGGTTATTCAAGGACAAGAAGTACTGTCATTCGGCCTGGAAAACAGTACTCGCCCAGTGGTGATCCGAAAAATATATGAAGCATATCATATTTTTAAAAAATTGATCAGGTATAATGTCGTTGTATCTGCACTGAATTTTTTGAACATCCAGAATAAAAAATCAATTGAGCAATTACATAATACACTAAGTGATTCATTTCCTCTCGAAAAGTGGGAAAATATTGGGGGCCAACTCATCCCTCAGACTTCCATAAACAGGTTGAAAAAGGATATTATATCCGGAACAATTAACACATGGGATAATATTCACCAATTCTACACAATGGAGGCAAAAAATTATCCTAAAAACCGATTGATCCATGCTGTAGCAGCCTATGAAAAAGTTTTTCATATCACTTTAAAAGGCCATCCGGAAAAATGGCAGGAGCTATTGGAGGAAAGTATCGATACCAAAAAATGGATCAATCAATCCATATATGAATCGCGTGCCAAGGATTACAACAACTCATTCCGTTCATTAACTTTCGAATCTAAAGAAGAAATGGAAGTAGTTACAGGAAAATTAGAAGAAAACGCATTCATTCTCGAAAGTCAGGAAGAATGCAATCACTTTATAAAAGAGGTGGGGCTGTGTCTGGAGATGTGGAAAGAGGTGGGAGTTTGAAAGCCTGTAAATACATCTATATTTTAACAATTTCCGTAAAATTTTATATATTTCTTAATATTCAGTGACGGGCAAAAATCTCTTTTTCAAAAATAAGGAAATGGTCAACTCTGTTAATCTTGAAGAGATTGAATTCTATTGTATAGATCTCGATCCATAAAGTCAAATATTCATACAAGGAGGTGTTCTGTTTTATGCATGCAGTACTTCTTTTTTACGCATAATTAAAGAATACTAATCCTGCGATGCTTCTCCAATCCACCTTCGATAATCCTTTTGAGCGTAGCCAGTTCAATACCGGTTCGATTGTTTTCCAAACGGGAAATATAGTGCTTGGTGGTTCCGCTTTTTTGGGCAAGCTGTCCTTGCGTAAGGCCCATTTCTTTCCGGGCTTGTCTGATCATCAATCCGATTTCTCCACAAACTGTACCCCATCGTACACCGAATCAATCTGAAACGTCCGCACCCCTAGTTTACGAAAGTACCGGATATCTCGCAGTCCGCTCAAGAGATAATTTTCACGTTTATATCGAAAGGTATTCACCCCCGGTATTACTTCCATTGACATCGACTGTGCCAACCGGATCATATTGGGAGACATGTCTGCCGCAATATCAAATAAAAAATAGTGACATGCTACATCTTCTCCAGACTTCCATTTTTCAAATATTTCCGGAATGTCATCCACTCCAGCACTAAATCGCACTTGCCCCCAGAATCGATCTCTATGTTTCGATCCAAGAAAAATACATTGCCTCATGCTATGCCTCTTTTCGATAATCTTTTCCAGGTTTTGGTAAAATTCTCCGTCGGGATTACTGGTTTTTATATCCGGCATCAGGTAAGCATTCTCAGGTACGAGCTCAAGGTATTCTTCCAATGTAAGAATAGAGTACCCCCCGTTAAGTGATTCTAGCTTTTTTAAATCCTTTAGTGTAGATTCTTCTATAGTACCATCCACGCCAAATACTTTTTCAAGGTCTTTATCGTGATGGACAACCAATTCTCCATCCATGGTTTCCCATATATCAATCTCCACTCCCGAATAGTCCGGATTTTCAAAGGTTTTCCTGATTCCTTCGGGATTGTATTCTTCATATTCTTCTGAGACAATGCCACCACGATGAGCTACCCAACTGGGATCAGGGTACTTTCCGGTGCGTTCCATTTCGCGAAATACATCTGGATTGTCCAAATTGATCATGTCAATGTCAAATTTCAGACAATATCGATACAATTCAAATTGATCTCCCGGCACATACGGCATCACTTTTATTCCCCGGTCATGCGCTTCCCTGACCAATTCATCCGTCAGGTCCGGAGCCCTTATCTCTACGATGGGAGGACTCCATTTTTCATCTACCTCCTTTAATTCTTCAATATTTGAAATATTTACTTTAAAGTCTAATCCCGCATCTTTTACAGCCTGAATGTCCTCTTTTTTCAGTGTAAAGAAGCAATCCTTCGCAACCCCCCACTGGCGGATTAAGTCAATAAACACTTCAATATCCCCATGCTTAAAATCAAAATAAAATTTGATCTTGCCTTTCATTTCTTTAATTAACTTTTCTACTTTAGGAACCCTCTCTCCTTTATAGGAATGACGATACCAACTTCCAGCATCGAGTTTCACTATCTGTTCTTCTGACAAATCATAAAATTGTCCACTTCCGTCCGTAGTCCGATCAATCGTGGCATCGTGAAAATTAAAGAAAACACCATCCTTATTTTGACGCACATCTATTTCCAGGAAATCCCCTCCCAATTCGGCAGCGAGATGAGCAGCTGGAAATGTATTTTCGGGAGCATGGCGATTAGCACCACGATGCACAGCTACTTCAATATCGCCGGCAAACAGCGTCTGAAAACCTAAATAAAAAGCAATGGTAATAATCAATTTCATAGCGAAAATATTTACCACAAAAGTAAGGTCTTCATCGAATACAAATAATTAATTTTCGGTTAACCTTTCAAATAATAAAACTTTATTCTATTTTAAAACCTTAGAATATAAATACAATATGGTCAACGCAATTAAATCCTATACTTTATCCATAGTCGGTCCTGAGAATGTCGGTAAAAAGAGTTTGATTTCAAAATTTGATACTTCCAAAGACGGTCATTCCCTCACAATTGAAGGAAAAGAATTCCGGATTGAAAGTATTCTTTCTCTTCCCCGTGAAGAAGGCGGTAAATACAGCGAAAATGTAAGCAAGGTAATTAACCAGGTCCGCAAGTCAGATATCGTAATAATGATGGCCGAAATAACGGAAGATTATAAAATTATAGCAGAGAGATTCCACAATCTCATGTTGGCACCCAGGCAAAAAGCAATTATCCTGATCAACAAACTGGATTTAATGGATAATACTTGCTCCGCCTATGATATTGAAGAAGCTGTAAGTACACTTACAGGGCGCACACCTACGGTGGTTTTTTCAACGGAAAAGGACTTGATGGTTAATAAAGTGAAAGAAGCCTTGATTAAAACCATAGAATAAAGGATTCAGTTTATCTTCAATTCCGCATGAAATGGAACATAATAAAACAGTCCATCTTTCATTTCAGTAGTCCTACATTTCAATACAAACTTATTCTCATCTATCCATTTCCCGGCATCGGGAGCCCACCGAACGGGTTCATAACTTCCTAAAAGCTCCAAATGTCCGTTATTGTTTTGGAATAATTGAAATCCATTCCAATTATACCCTGCAGAAATATCCCCACTTGTTGAGATCATGTAGTGACCATCCGGGGAGAAATACGGCCTTCCAAAAAGATGTGTGACTTTACCGGTATTATAATTTACTATGTCGTATCTATTCCCTTCACTGTACTGCACACGGACGGAATAATATCCGTGGTCCCGAAAGAAATATTCAAATGTAAAACTTTCACTATCTGATTTAGGATGAGGGGTAAGAATTATCCAAGCTCCATTACTTAACTTGAGATGAAGTCCTTTTGTGTCTTTTTTGAAAATATCACCATATGTTTTCATTTGATGTTTTTCAATGGCCAAAGCTCTCCTGTAATAATTAGCATTTGATTGGATCAATGTATCTAAAATTTCAGGGGCGATAAAATATTCGTCAAAAGCAACCGGCTCTGTATTCTTTAAAGTGATCTCAACAGTGTCCGAAAAGGTAAGCATTGTATCTAAGGTTTTGGGCTCAAACCACCTGGAATTTTGTTGGGCTTTGGTACTTCCAACAAAATTACTCAAGACAAAAAGAAATAGTAAGAATCTCATTAGATGAAATATAGCATTAATTTTGATAAGGAGTAAAGATAAAGAGATTGCAAAATTTCTAAATTACTGCTTATTTGAACTTTAGAGGAGATCCTTACTTTTCTCAAACCACTCCAAATACCCCTGTACCTGGGAAGCCAGAAAATAAAGGAAGGTTCAGTAGTCGGTATTCCCCTTTTTGAGTAGAAAAGGCATGGTAAATCCGGATTTTTCTGTCGCCTCGGCAATCTCTCTATAAGCAGGTGGATTGGGCTGACAAATTTCTTCGACCATGGCTTTAATGTTAGTATTTGAAACATCAATGTTTATGGGCTAATATTCTCAGTCTTTTGTAATCCGCATACCACTTCCTATCGTGAAATAATTCGGGTTTTACATCTTCCTGTACTTCGTGAATAATTTCAGCGCGATCTTTTTCATCCACACCTGCAAAAAAACCATCCCCAAACATATTCAGCCAATCCATTATCCCTGTCGCTTCATCCGCCAATTCCGTAGGGCGGTCATAATGTTGAGCGACCAATACCCTAAATCCCACATTCTCTAAAACGGCAGCATACGCACCCATAGTCGGAAAATACCAGGGGAAAAAACGGCTTTGCTCCAGATATCCCTTTTTGGAAAGCAACTTTTGCAAAGAATTTGTTATTGTCTCTACATTGCCGTGCCCCCCCATTTCAATAACCAACCTGCCGCCTTCATTCAGGTTATCATACATGCATCTTGCTGCTTCCTTGTATTTCTTCACCCAGTGCAGCGCCGCATTGGAAAATATGGCATCAAAAGGTTTGTCTAATGAGAAATTTGAAGCATCCATAACCCGAAAATCAATATCAGGATAACTTTTCCTTGCATCCTCGATCATTTCAGGAGAATTATCTATTCCGACAACATCTGTGGTGAATTTTGAAATTGCATCAGTCAATTGCCCAGCTCCGCAACCCAGGTCAAGAATACGCTCGTTTTTCTTCGGTTGCAATAGATCGATCAGCCCTCTTCCATAATTGAAAACAAATGCGTGCTTGTTGTTGTAGAAACCAGGGTTCCAGGTTAATGTATGTTCCATGATTAAATTTTTAATTTCAATCCCAACTTACTACTTAATAATCAACTAAATATATCCCTTCTTCACATTCATTACAGAATCTACAAAAGCAATATAATCCATAATTAACTGACAATCAGAAAAATAAAAACAATCATTTTAGGCACTCTAAATTTTAAATAAATTCTTACATTCAGTTATTATGAATCCATTGATCCTAAAACACCTATCCAAAGACCCCATCCTCCAAGAACTAATTTCAAAAACCCCGGAACTCAAGCCCCGGTCCGCACAGCCCTCGGTCTATGAAGCGCTGCTCCGCTCAATCAATTTCCAACAGCTTTCAGGAAAATCTGCTTCCGCAATTCACGGTCGATTTTTAGAATTATTCCCCAATCAATATCCAGAGCCAAAAAGTATTATTGATACACCTCAGGAAATCTTGAAAAGTGCAGGCCTTTCAAGACAAAAACTGGGATACATCCAGAACGTAGCGCACTTTTTTATTGATAAAAACCTGATGAACCACGATTGGCAAAAAGAAACGGATGAAACGATCATTAAACAATTAACGAAAATCAAAGGAGTTGGGCAATGGACAGTCGAAATGATTTTAATGTTTACACTAAAACGTCCCGATGTTCTTCCATTAGATGACCTGGTGGTTAAAAATGGAATGATCGAATTATACAGCGTAAGAGAAAAAGGAAGGGCTTTAAATAAAAAATTACTTGAAATAGCTGAACCCTGGCGCCCATATCGCACAACAGCCAGCAGGTATCTTTGGCAGTGGAAGGATGCAGTGATTTAATATGATTTCAAAATATAAAACTGGCTATAAAGTTCCATTTAGTTCAAAATAATAGTGGGGTAAGTAGCTTTTATAGATAAAATTTCTTCTATTTTTTATACCTTAGGTATTAAGTCACGGCACAAAAAGCGTTCAAATTAGATTGCATTGAATAGCTTACAAAGCATACTGATACTGGCGTTATCAAATAATTATTAAATATTCAAGCACTTCGAAAAACAATTAGAGGGATAGTTTAACAGGCTTTCAACAAGCCGAAATCAAAAGGAGTCTGAAAAATATAAAACAGGGATGTACACCTTCCCAAGAAGAAGGCAGAAATAAATATGGGCTAGAAATTATACTGGTCTGAGGAATCCTTATTGAAATCTGAAAGGCATTCAAATAAAATAAATCTCGACGGTAATCAGATAATACTTACAGAATTAAGACAAATCAACGCAGATACCTTTTATCAAAAATAGTTTACATTTACGCTCGTGGTAAAAAAAGATACAAAAAATACAATGAATACCGCCCTACTGGTATTTTCCCTTTCATCCAAAAAAGAACAGGAGAGAAAGAATCTATCTTTTTTTAGCAATCAGGATAAAAACAGTAAAATTTACGATTTACTTATTTCCCGTACGCGGGAAGTAGCAATGAAAAGTGGCATTGATGTCCTGTGGTTTGATGAATCCGTTCAAAGAGGAAAAGGATTCTCCGAAAGATTAACAAATGCGTTTTCGGATGCTTTTGAAATGGGATACGAGAATGTTATTTCCATTGGAAATGATTGTCCGGACTTATCTGTAAATGACCTTATAAACGCCTCATATCAAGTACAGGAAAAGGGTATCGTATTGGGGCCGGCAACAGACGGTGGGGTGTATTTAATTGGCATCAATAACGCGTTATTCAATCCCTCTGGTTTTAAGGAATTACCGTGGTTAAAAACTAACCTTTTTGCTACAATCCAACAAAAATTAAAAGACCACAATATCGGATTTTATTGCCTTGAAACACACTCTGATATTGATTCCAAAAAGGATATTACATGTTTTATTGCCCATAAGCCCAAATCAATCTTCGCTAGAAAATTACAAAACCTTTTATTTCGACCGAAGATCCAACATGCAAATTTATATCAAAGTTTTAAGTCTGCATTTTACATCTACCACCTTCCTCTCAGGGCTCCTCCAGCCAAATTAAAATCATTTCAATAAAGATCTACCCTCAATAAATCTGCACAAGGGTATTTTCCGTAAGTAACCAATAAGAGCATGTTTAACCAATGATGTCGCTTCGTGGAAAATCCATTAGCAGGTATATAACAATATTAAAAAGGCTCTAAAACTCTTAAATTAAATAATATAATTAGTGTAATGAGAATTATCTTACTATCTATATTCCTATTTCTAATTGAGGTTTCATACGCCCAGGAGGTATACTCTTCCAAACTTATAGACGTCAATAAAGATCCAGTTCCTTTCGCCACAATTAATGAACTTGGCACCCAGAACTATACCATTTCCGATGAGAACGGATATTTTGAATTAAGCATGGGCTCCAGAGATTTCACTCTCCGTATTTCTTCAGTAGGTTATGAAACCATTGACATAACTATTACCAATGGCAATATTCCCGGGGTTATTACATTGAATCTTTCATCTGAAACCATTGACGAAATCGTAGTTACTGCTCTGGGTATCGAAAAAGAAAAACAATCCCTGGTGTCTTCCGTCTCCGAATTGAATTCGGAAGAATTGACAAATGTACCTTCCACTAACCTGGTCAACAGTTTGTCCGGCAGGGTTGCTGGCGTCCAGATCACCAACGGTTCTTCCGGAGTAGGGTCTTCTTCCCGCATCGTCATTCGAGGGGAGAATTCATTGAGTGGTGGAAATCAACCGCTATTTGTAGTGGACGGTATGCCGGTAAGCAACGAATTGATCACAAGTGAATTAACTAATGACGGGGCACTCCAGGAAGTAGATTACGGAAATGGAGGTGCCGAAATTAATCCCGATGATATCGAATCGATTTCCATACTAAAGGGAGCAGGATCAGCAGCACTATATGGAGCAAGAGCAGCCAACGGGGTTGTTCTTATCTCAACAAAAAAAGGCCGGAAAAGTAAAGGATTGGGAATAACTACAAGCAGTTCCATTACGGCTGAAACACCACTCACCCTCCCCGATTATCAAAACACTTATGGCGGTGGATCAAATGGGGAATACTCATTTCAAAACGGCCAGGGTGGAGGGGTTAATGACGGTGGAATCAGTAGTTTTGGCCCCCGTCTCGATCAGGATTTAATGATCGCCCAATTCGACAGTCCCTCCGTAGATGGCAAAGGCAATCCCGTCCGTGCAGGGGACGTCATCGCCCGAACGCTTCCCGATGGAACGTATACACCCATCACACCAACTCCATGGGTGGCACGCCCCGACAACGTTAGAAATTTCCTGGAAACCGGTTTAACTTTTCAGAACAATATTGCACTCAATGCTTCCGGGGAAAAAGGTAGCGCCAGAATTGCCTACAGTAATCTAAGGAATAAAGGGATCATGCCCAATACGGACCTAAAAAGGGACGGATTATCCATTAGCCTTGATCAGAATGCAAATGATAAACTGAGTGTAAATGCATTTTTAAATTACATAAATTCCCGAAGTACAAACCGGCCCAACCTGGGCTATGGCTATGAAAACCCCATGTATGGTTTTATTTGGACAGGTCGACAAACTAATATCCAATCTCTTAGAAATTACTGGCAGGCAGGCCAGGATGGTATCCAACATTACGACTTTAATTATTTGTGGATTACCAACCCCTATCTGACATTGTTTGAAAACACTAATAGTTTTAATAAAAACCGGGTATTGGCCAACGGCTCTGCTTCCTACAAGTTTACAGATAAACTGAGTATCACTTTTCGAACCGGGCTGGACGCATATAATGACGATCGTTCTTTTCGAAGAGCGGTAAGTACCAATGCCAATCCACAGGGATCGTATAGGGAGGATAAAGTAAAATTTAATGAACTCAACCTAAATGCCCATCTTTCGTACCAATCAAAATTGGGCCAGAACTGGCGATATACCCTTGCAGGAGGGGTAAACCGCTTTGACCAGGAAATCAATTACCAGTACTCGGAAGCTTCTCAATTAGCTATCCCGGGGATTTACAGTCTTTCCAATTCCCGGACTCCCTTAAAGGGGAATAGCCAAATATTTGAAAAGAGAATTAATAGTGTTTACGCTACCGGAAATATCGCTATGCAAAACTCATTATATTTTGACCTGACTTTCCGAAACGATTGGAGTAGCACACTTCCTGCCAACAACAATTCTTTTGGTTACTACTCCGCCGGGCTCAGTTATATAATTTCAAATCGGTTGAATTTACCTGCACCTATTTCATACCTCAAATTAAGACTAAGTGCTGCCAGTGTAGGCAATGACACAGAGCCTTATCAAAATGCACAGAATTATCTCTTCAACCAGAATTACGGAAGTAATTTTAAAGTAACGAATGAAACCGTCCTCAAAAATGCCAACCTCAAACCCGAAAGGCTCAATGGTTATGAAGCAGGCATAGAGGCCTGGTTTCTGGAAGACAAAATTCAGGCGGATCTGTCCATTTATCAAAATGTAAGTATTGACCAGATTATTTCCCGGCCAATTTCTTCTGCAGGAGGATTTCAAAATTACAATGTGAACGGAGGAGAAGTTCGCACACGAGGATTAGAAGCCATGTTGAGTGCTAATATTCTCGAAAGCGGTATGTTTACCTGGCAAGCATCTGCCAACTTTATGACTTTCAATAGTGTAGTTACCAGACTCCCGGAAGGAGTTGACCAATTTGTAACGGCTACTGCAAAAATATTTGGAGGTGGAGGTGGTTCTAATACCGTTTTTTACATCGCCCGTGAAAATGGAAGAGTCGGTGATATGTATGGCACAGGATTTGAAGAA
The DNA here is from genome assembly GCF_021729145.1 of Membranihabitans maritimus. Lineage (GTDB taxonomy): Bacteria > Bacteroidota > Bacteroidia > Chitinophagales > Saprospiraceae > Membranihabitans > Membranihabitans maritimus. Next base: position 192,131 of record NZ_JAJSLW010000004.1, read on the forward strand.
TTTGAAGGTCAGATTGTTTACGGACCCAACGGCCTTCCTGTACAGGATGGGAATCTGAGATTGCTTGGCAATTATAATCCTGATTTCATATTGGGATTAAAAAATAAGTTCAGTTATAAAAATTTGACCCTTTCGCTATTACTGGATTGCCGAAAAGGAGGCACCATAGTATCCCGGACAAAAGCAATAGCCAGCACCTCGGGTGTGCTCAAAGAGACCTTAACGGGCCGGGAAGAAGGAATCGTAGGTAAAGGCATAGTTAATATTGGAACTGATGAGAGTCCTGAATATGTGACTAATACAACTTCCGTCAGCGCCAGTCAATTTTACAACAACTTTTACGACCGGGGCAATGAGGCAAGTGCATTATACGATGTATCCTATCTAAAACTCAGAGAGGTGAGTCTGTTTTATAGCCTCCCAGATAATGCCGTAAAAGCTATTGGGTTTCAGCATATAAGAGTGGGGATTGTGGGAACAAATCTTTTATTATTTACGGAAAACCCGCATTTTGACCCCGAACTTAATGCCTTTCAGGAGCGAAATATAATCTACGGTGTTGAAGATATTTCCTATCCATCTACCCGAAGTTTTGGAATCAGTTTAAAGACCCAGTTTTAAAAATCAATTCATGAAAATCTATATTTATAAACTATCTATATTATTTTTTATTATTTATGCTTGCACCTCCGGGTTTGAAGAACTCAATGAAAACCCAAATTCCCCTCAGCAAGTGCACCCCCAGTTTCTATTGACCAATGTCATTTTCGAAGCTGCAGACATGAGTACTTATGATCAGGGGTTTCGCTTGGCAAATTATCTTGCACAGTTTGCTGCCAGTCAGGAATTTGAAAGAATTGACCGGTATGAAATGGGGGGCAATAGTGCTTACTGGGATCATATTTTCAGACTATTATCTGACATCCGATCTATCAAAGAACTCGAAGGCACTAATGATGCATACCAGGCTGTAGGCGATATAATGGCTAGTTATCTATTTTCTCAACTCACCGACCTATGGGGTGATGTCCCTTATACCGAAGCTATTCAAGCAATCGATGGAAACTTCTCTCCCGAGTACGAGACACAGGAAGCCATTTATACGGATCCGGAGACCGGTATTTTAGCAGTGCTTGAAAATGCAGCTAATACACTGGAAAACACTTCATCTTCTATTAATGGGGACATCATGTTCGACAACGACCTGGATCTTTGGGTACGATTTGCTAATTCACTAAGGCTGCGATACCTCATAAGGATCAGTAAGCGTCTTCAGGATTACTCCGAAATTCAGGACCTTGCCCAATCCGGAAAACTCATTTCATCAAATGACCATAATGCGGTAATTCCGTACCTCAGTTCTGCACCCAATCAATGGCCTATGTCAGAAGCAGCACTCGGTCTTTACCAGGAGCACCGCATGACACGTACGGTAGATTCGGTATTAAGTTTGTGGAATGACCCCCGAGTAGAGGTGTTGTACAAACCAACCGAACAAAGTGTCGTAAATGGGAATCCGCAATACAAAGGACTCCTAAATGGCCAAACCCGGGAAACGATTAGTGCCAAAGGCATAAATTTGAGTGATATTTCGCTTTTCGGATCAATCTTCAGGGATGTACCAGACGGTATAAACGCCCAATATATGCAGTATTCTGAAGTACAATTTGCATTGGCCGAAGCTGCTGAGAGAGGATTTATTCCGGGTAATCCTGAAGATTACTATAAAGAAGCTATACGCGCCAGTTTTGAATACTATGGCGTAAGAATTCCGGAAGACTACTTAGAACAAAGTGCAGTAGCCCTGGACGGGAACGAAAATCTTACAAAAATTCTAACTCAAAAATGGCTTTCTTTGATCGGAATAGGGCATGAAGCCTGGTTTAATATCCGGAGAACAGGAATTCCCTCTGTAAAACCCGGACCAGACAATCTCAACAATGACCAATACCCGGTTCGATACTTGTATCCTGAGTCTGAGCAAGCAACAAATGCAGAAAATTACCAGGAGGCAGTTAGCAAGATCGGCGGAGATAATATTAACACCAAAGGTTGGTGGGAAAAATAAAATATACGGATGGATAAATCTTTAAATACTCTAAAATATACTTATCTACTTATCTTTTTCGCTGGATTTATTATAGCGGGAAGTTCCTGTAGTAATGAATCTCCAGATATACAGAATCAACTTTTAGGCAAAGACTGGGAGTATATCGCAGAAGAATCTGAAGGGACGACAGTCAATTTTATGATGTGGCAGGGAAGTCCTGTGATTAATAATTACATAAACAACTATCTTATTCCGGAGGTCCGGAAACGATTTAATATCGATCTTAGAATTAGTGGCGGTCAGGGCGCTGAAATAGTGCAATTAGTAATGGGAGAAAAACAGGCGGGTATATCAAATGGAGAAATCGATATGGTGTGGATAAATGGGGAAACATTCTTCCAACTCAGAAAAATTAAAGGCCTTTGGGGACCATTTGTTGATAAACTTCCCAATGCTCAATACATTGACTTTGAGGATCAATACATCAATACTGATTTCCAGCAACCGGTAAATTATATGGAATGTCCCTGGAGTATCGGCCAGTTCGCTATGGTCTATGATACCTCTAAAATAGTCTCACCACCTTCAAATCTCCGGGAATTAGCATCGTATGTGAGAAAATATCCGGGTACCTTTACAATATCAAATGATTTTACCGGAATGACTTTACTAAAAAGCTTCCTTGCAGAACTCGGAGGAGGGACTAATAGCCTTAACGGCCCATTCAACGCTGAAAAATACAACGATCTTTCTTCACAACTCTGGCACTATATTAATTCAAATAAACAATACTTTTGGAAAAAAGGCACCACCTTCCCCAAAGAACAATCGAAAGTCAGTCAACTTTTTGCCAATGGAGAATTGTATATTGACTACGGTTTTGGGGAAGGAGGAATAGAAGAAAAAGTAAAAAGCGGATTATACCCAAAATCGACCCGGGTCTATCCATGGGACAACGGTACCATAAAAAATACTAATTACCTTGGAATTCTATCCAACAGTCCCAACAAAGCCGGAGCTATGCAAGTCATCAATTTTATGATTTCGCCTGAGGCTCAATTCGAGAAATCGCATGCAGACGGTATGGATGCAAACCCGGTGATTGATATAAACAGGTTGCCGGTTGAATGGCAAGATTCCTTCAATAGTGCTTCGGGCAGAAAATATGGGCCGGCTCTGAGGGATTTAGAAAATTATGCATTTCCGGAGCCTGCACCTGAGTATATGATACGATTATATGACGATTTTAGAAAAAAAGTAATTGAAAATTAGCAAGCACCAACTAGGAATAGTATTTTTTATTCTCATAGGAGTGGTACCTTTTTTTGGGGCACTACTATATGCTGTACTATACAGTTTTGGGATAGTTGGTATCCTAAATGAAGGATTCACATTTCTCTTTTGGAAATCCGTGTTTCATTCCGGAGATTTTGTAAAATCACTCGGCTATAGTATGTCTATTGCCCTTGTATCTGTAATTCTTTCGGTTGGTGGCGCGTTATGGTTAGCAATTAACTTTACCAGGAATTTCCAATCCAGGTTCTTTTCTTTTATAATATATCTGCCACTGGCGATTCCGGGAATTGTAACTGCTTTTTTTACTTTCCAACTCCTATCAAAAGGAGGGTTGTTTTCTCGGATTTTTCATCGATTAGGATGGATTGAAAGTGCCTCCGGATTTCCTGACCTGGTCAACGACACTTATGCCATTGGAATCGTATTGGCTTTTATCACCCTGGTTTTACCTTTCTTTCTATTACTTTTCCTCAGTGTTTATAAAAATGAAAATATCGAGCAATTATCATCCCTGGCCAAATCACTGGGAGCTAATTCTACTCAGGTTATTCGTCGGATCATTGTCCCCATCCTCCTGAAAAAAACCTGGATCGTTATCGTTTTGTATTTTATATTCTTACTCGGATCGTATGAGGTCCCCCTTATTTTGGGACAAGAACACCCCCAAATGCTTTCTGTATTAATAATCCGTGAAATCAAGCAATACGATCTCACGAAAATATCAGAAGGTTACGCTATTGCTGTGATGTATACGATAATGGTTTCCCTGGCAGCTTTGATTTTATTTTTACCAAAGAAAAAGATCAGCCATGAAACCTAAAAGTAAACATATATTTCTTGTTTTTTTGACCATTTTGATATTCTTCCCATTCATATTTTTGGTGTTGTTATCGATGGCTCCGGAATGGCGATTTCCCAATATCCTCCCCCAATACTTTGGTCCGGACAATTGGCAAACCATACTCCGATCGGAAACAGGCCTGTTACATAGCTTTTTGATTTCCCTCCTGATATCGTTATCTGTCGGAATAGTATCTACATTGTTCGGTTTTCTGATAAGCCGATCCTTGTATTACCACCCCCAAAGAAAATGGCTAAATCTATTTACCTACTTCCCATACATACTTGCTCCTGTCGTTTTTGGTGCTTGTTTGAGTTTCTTTTTTTTGAAAATGGGAATATTTGGAAATATCACAGGAGTTATAATAGCGCAATTTTTGATAGCTTTTCCATATGCTCTGATTTTTTTTAGCAGCTTTTGGAATAAAAAAATAAAAAGCTACGAAGATTTGGTTGCTACGCTAGGTGGGAATCAATGGCAAAAATATTCAAGGGTTTTATTCCCACTGGCAAAAAGCATGCTGTTAATATGCTTTTTTCAAACCTTTCTGATTTCGTGGTTTGAATATGGACTCACTTCAATTATAGGGGTGGGGAAAGTCCAGACCCTTACCATCAAGGTATTTCTATTTATTAAGGAGGCAAATTACTATTATGGTGCCATTAGCAGCTGCCTCTTGATATTTCCCCCCGTTTTACTTTTGTATATTAACAAAAAATACGTGTTTAAAAACAGGGTATAATGTTTCTCGAAATAAAAAACATATCAAAAAGCTATAAAAAGGAAAAGGTGGTTAAAAATCTGAATTTTTCCCTGGACGCCAACCTAACGTTAAGTGTTCTGGGTAAATCAGGGTGCGGAAAAACCACAATGCTCAAAATCATAGCCGGCCTGGAGTCTTCGGAGGAAGGGGAGATATTCCTCGATGCCAAAAATATTACCCGGGAAAAGGCTGAAAAAAGAAATACGATTTACTTATACCAGGAAGACTTGCTATTCCCCCATTTAAATGTATTTGAAAATATTGCTTTTGCCCTTCATATTCGCAAATTACCGGAAAAGGTAATAATTACGAAAGTTAAAACAATGCTTGATAACCTCGAACTGAGTGGTCAGGATCATAAAATGCCCAACGAGTTATCCGGGGGGCAAAGACAACGGGTTTCATTTGGCCGTGCCATTATCTCCAATCCGTCATTACTTCTCTTGGATGAACCTTTTGGGAGTCTGGATTCTTTAACCCGAAATAAAATGCAAAAACTGTTTAAGAATTTGTCCCGGAAATACAACATTACTTCCATTTTTGTAACACACGACCTAAAAGAAGCACTTTTGATGGGAGATCAAATTGGTTTAATGAAGGAAGGCAATCTGAAAGTATACGATTCAAAAGAAGAATTTATTAATGATCCCGGAACAGGTGTTCAGAATGAAATCCTTTTTTGGGATAAGCTCAAAACCGGTGAATCGGTAGAAGAAAACAATTCAATATGACAAAACAAAAAATATGGATCGATACGGATTTATCCGTTGGCATGAAACGGCATACACGGGAAGGGTACTGTGATGTAGATGATGGATATGCTGTTCTCCAACTTATGAAATCCCCGGAAGTAGATATTATCGGAATCAGTGCCGTATTCGGCAATACGTTAATCGAAAATGCATATGGACTATGTCAAAAAATGGCCGGATCATTTGCTTCCAACAATATCCCTGTATACAAAGGAGCTAAAAAAGCGATTGACCTGGCTAGCGTAGAATCCAATGAAGCAGTGGATGCCCTGTATGATGCGCTGAATAAGCAAAAAATGACAATAATGGCTATTGGCCCAGCCACCAATATCGGTTTGTTGCTGCTTACGTATCCGGATGTCAAGTCACAGATTGAGAAAGTTGTCCTTGTAGCCGGCCGAAGAAAACCCACCGATTATTTCAATATTGGCAATCAAGGCAACCGCGCCAGGGATCTCAATTTTGATCTTGATAATAATGCTTTTCGGATTTTATTTGAAAATGAGGTTCCGGTAGTCCTTTGCCCATTTGAAATATCAAGTAAAGTATGGATCACGTATAAAGACCTGGATCAACTGGACGACGGAAGCCCAGCCAATGCCTGGCTCACTGAGGCTTCTGGTCCCTGGCTCCGACAATGGCAGGAACTTGGCGCCCCCGGATTCAACCCTTTTGATGTATTGGCCAGCCATTTCATCATTTTCCCCGGCGATATAATTTTTGATTCTTTAAACGCCCGTCTGGAAATTCACCCTGATGACACACTGGGAAATGACAATTCTACGGGGTACAAACAGTACCTGATCTGTGATAAGGGTCCGGGATATCCTGTCACGTATTGCTATGATGTAGTGAAAGGCTACCATGATAAATTGATTAGAACCTTTTTAGATTAAAAAACAATATAAAGCACCATTTAATACCGGTACATGATACATTTAAAGCACGAAAAAGAGTTTGTAGAAAAATACCTGAAAGCAAGAAAATGGTTACATCCTAAGGAAACAATAGAAGGGCTTGAAAAACCCGGCGATGGGAATATGAACTTCACCTTACGGGTCAAGACTAACCTCCGAAGCTTTATCATCAAACAAAGCCGGGATTACGTAGAAAAGTATCCTTCTGTCTCTGCTCCTGAGACCCGGGCCCTAAGGGAAGCAGAGTTTTATAAGCTTATTGGAAGCAATGAGTATTTAAAAAGTATGATGCCCAATCTTCTACAAGTAGATCCCAATAATAATGTGCTGATGATGGACGATCTCGGTGCCGGAGTAGATTTCACCTATCTATATCGGGACACCGGAAAACTTTCAAAAAGTAAAATTGACGTTCTTACATCATTTTTAGTTGAATTACATTCCTCTATTACCCGGGAAAATTCTCCCACTTATATTTCCAATAAAAAAATGCGAAAGCTCAACCATGAACATATTTTCATTTATCCCTACTTAGCAGATAATGGGCTGGATCTGGATAACATATTACCGGGCCTGAAAGCAGTGGGCGAAGCTGTAAAAGGAAACACCAGGTTGCAAACTGTCCTTCGGGAAGTTGGGAAGATATATTTATCAGATGGAGAGTATCTCCTTCACGGTGATTATTTCCCTGGCAGTTGGTTAAAAACTACAGATGGGATCAAAATCATCGATCCGGAGTTTTGCTTTTTCGGTCCCGTCGAATACGAGATTGGGGTAATGATCGCCCATTTGAAACTGGCCGACCAACCCCGGGAAGTAATTGAATACGCATTGCGGAAATACGCAGACCAACTCGCATTTGACATAGTTTTACAGCAGCAATTTACCGGAGCGGAAATATTACGCAGGATTTTGGGGCTGGCACAATTACCTTTGTCAATCGGGTTGGAAAAAAGGAAAAATTTAGTGGAGGAAGCTATGGAAGGAGTGCTGGGATCAAAGGCTGATTCACAATGAATAGCGAACAACAATTCAATGCCAACCCTTTTGAAAATTACCACTGTATTTATTGGGTCTTCACCCAACTATGCAATGACTTTTGCGATCATTGTTACAACAGCAGCGGTCCAAAGGGAGAACGAATTTCACACAAGGATTGTATGGCTATAATTGACAACCTACCGGGGAAATTGGATCAAATAATCCTGAGTGGTGGTGAACCTTTGGCCGACAAAAAACTGCTATATGCCATTTTAGATAAACTTCGAGAAAAATACGCAAGTAATACTTTCATTACTTTACAATTCAATGGCGATCTGCTTACAAAGGCTATTCTGCAGATATTATTGGACAAAGGTGTCAATCGATTTTCTATCGCCAGTATAGACCGTTATCACAAGAAAAAAGGAGAAAGAAAATCTATACTGGCACAAATGTTTGAAGACCACGGAATAGTATTTCACAAAGGAGCTCCCGAAATTCAAAAACCGTTTTCTGAATTACCACGCACCTACGGGTTTTTCGGTTCCACTGAAGAAATGTGGCTGGGAGGCAATTGGGCCCGGGGCCGGGCCTTTGACAACAACATTTGGAAGAAAGATGGACATTATAATTTTTGTAAACTCCATTCCGGAGCTATTAGTTTTCTTGACTCTACAGACAATAGTGTCATGCAGGAACTGTCTATACAGCTCTGGAAAATCAACCCTTGTTGCCCGGGTACGGTAGAACCAATGGGCGATGCGCGCAAAGAAAAAATTTCTGAAGTACTCCAAAGGGTTTCGTCCTCCAAAGTCATGCAAAAACTTAATAAAGGAAATGCTTACGGCATGGGTGAAAGCATCGGAATATCTGCAGATGAAGGTTTTGAAAGGGCGATGAAATTAGGGAATATTTGTCTATGGTGTGATGAATTCTTTAATCGGCATTTTGATATGAAATCTCAAATACCTAAAAATACAAATACAAAAAATCAATTCTCCGAAGGATCCTGAAGGGAAACCTTGACTTCAGGAATATTAATTCTCAAAATATCATTGGTCTCTCCCAACACCTCATCAATTAACCCCATTTCCAACGCTTCAGGAGCATTCATAAATTTATCCCGAAGAAACATTTCTTCGATTTCCTGCCAGGTATGCCCTGTATTTTTTCCCAATATATGAAACAATTGAACTTGCAACCGTTCCTGTTCTTTTGTCGCAATTCGGACGTCCTCCGTATATCCTTTTGCCCCACCACTGGTCGGATGCATATGGATTGTAGAATGAGAAAGGGCGTACCGCTTCCCCCTGGCTCCTGAAGTCAACAGCGCCGTTGCCATAGACCCCGTAAAGCCTACGGAGACAGTAGATACAGGGGCCGAAATCATTTTCATAGTATCGTAAATAGCCATCCCCGAATAAACACTTCCGCCCGGGCTATGGATGTAAAGGTCAATTTGCTTTTTGGAATCCTGGCTATTAAGGTATAATAATTGTGCAACTATAAGATTAGCCAGTTGGTCATTAATAGCCGAACCCAGAAAGACAATACGCTCTTTCAGTAATAAACTATAAATGTCAAAAGCGCGTTCACTTCGATCGCTATTGTCAATGACCATAGGAATGGTATGTGCTGAAATATTCATTTTACATTTACTTGCTGTTTGAAAATATCTTCAAGATTCTCTTCCTCAACTTGTTGTGCCGATAACTGCTAAAAACTTCCCTGTCAATAGCATTGATTTCCTTTCGAAGTACTTCTCGACCGTATTCTTTTATCAGTTCATAGGATTGCTTTTGCAATTGCAACTTTTCTTTCAATTCTACAGAACCATCAATATTTGTTTCTATTAGAATTCGATCTTCCGGGGATAATCTGTCAAAAATATAATCTTCGATATTTTGCGTTTCACGCCATGAAGTCCTCATATTGTAGTGTTTTTTCCTTTACCGAATTTCTTACCTTTTCCAGACATTTATATTTTTGTACCGTAGCTGATCGCTTACCTGAAAACCCAAATCTGCGGGCCAGTTCTTCCATGTCTACAACATTATCATAGTAATATAATTTTAATAGCTCCAGGCACTTTTTGCCCGATTGTTCAAGCAAAATGAGCATCCTTCCTTTGGAAAAGCCTCCCTTTTTAATCTCGGACTTTTCTGACAATACATCGTGAATATCCATTTTCACATAGCGTTGACTTTTTCGGTATCGATCATACCAAAGATATTTCACGACCCCCATCAAATAAACTACCTCATTGGTTTCCACCTGAAAATGGTTGCTAATCAATTTTTCGTACAATACAATTAATCCGTCCTGGAATATTTCACGGGCATCTTCCAGATTTCCTCCTCTGGCTTGAATAAATGTAGCCACTTCGGGAAAAACTTCGCGATACAATCGCTTAAATAAAACTTCTCGTTCATTCGATGTGGATATATCCTGATTCATCATTCTGCATTTTACTATTACGTGGATCGACAATCTAAAATATCACCCTTTTATCCAATTTTTTAATCAACCTTGGCTAATCAAGGAATCGATTTCTCATTGAATAATCACAAACAGGTAAATGTAATCTCTAAAAACAACCCTAGTGTATGCACCAATACCTTAGAATTTCTATTAAAGTTATTGAAAATTTTTGGGCGTCATACTTACTGTCTTCACCTATCCCTGTGGGCTAATAGGGGTTACGGGAGAAAACAGCGAGCTATATCACGGTTGTTGTTAAATTATTTCTGACTGTTTGCACCCGGAAGGGTGATTCAACTATATGTCAATATTTCTGTGATATAACAAGGCTTCCAGAAACTATAATGGACAATATAGACTTTAATGAGGTCCATTTCCGGATCGAAAGGGCGATAGAAGAAAGCTTGGTGGCTGATTCAAGTTGCTCTCGATTTAGGAAATGACGGTATTCAAAGTACTTATACATTCATGTTGATAGCATGGTTTGAATATTTGTAAGATTCATAAAGTGAAATCTGGATAGGACAATAGGAGTAATTGCGAATTATGTTGTATACACTCGAAACTAAACTTATCTTTGGCAAACTAAAGACTTTGTAATGGAAACAATTTTTATTTCTTTTTTTAAAAAGATTTCTACTTATACATTGATCATATTTACGTCCGTTTCTACCCTCTTTAGTCAGGAAGATATTACTATTACCGAACTCAAAGATCACATTTCATTTTTGGCTTCGGAAGAAAACATGGGAAGGTTCCCAGGTACAAAAGCGAATAAACAAGTCATAAAATATATAAAGAAGGAATTTAAAAGCTCGGGACTTCAAAAAATGAAAGGTGGCTTTTTCCAGGACTTCAAAGCTAAAATACGGGTCAAAAAAGGGGAGGAATCAATGCCCCCTGTAAAGACCTGGAACGTAGTGGGTATGATACAAGGAAATGATCCTCGTTTAAAAAATGAGTACATCGTATTGGGAGCCCATTATGACCACCTTGGGATGGGAGGACCATCGTCCAAAGCACCAGACACCGTAGCGATCCATCACGGGGCCGATGACAATGCCAGTGGAACAGCTGCTTTGATGGAAATAGCCGAAAAACTATCACATAATAATACCTCACTAAAAAGAAGTATCATTTTTGTCGCCTTTGGGGCAGAGGAACAAGGACTGCTGGGAAGTAAGCACTTTGCGCAAAACCCGCCCATACCTGCAGAACAAATAAAATTGATGATAAATATGGATATGGTCGGTCGATTGAATAATCAAAATCATATTTATATGGGCGGGGCAGGCACCTTTCCGGGAGGGGTAGAACTCATGAAAAACAATGCTCCAGATCTGGGCTTAACGCCCATAGTCCACGCGGGAAGTGTGGGTGGATCTGATCACGTATCATTCTACCGGCAACAAATTTCTGTAATTGGACTTCACACGGGAGGACATCCCCAATACCACCGTCCTGAGGATACAGTAGAAAAAATCAATTTTGAAGGTCATCAAAAAGTGTGTGAATATATTTATTCTGCCATTCTGAAAATAGCGGGATCTGACATGCCTTTAACGTTTATTGATCAAGGGTAGTAGCACTCAATACAATATTTCTATCTAACAAAACCACACATCACGGTTCTCGTCATCCCGCAGTTAATGCCCCAAAAGGGATCACTAAGTGACGGGACTGACTGACGATCTTTCCATAAATTGTCATGAGCCCCCGAGTCCTCGGGCTGAAAAGAACCTCATTTTGTTAACTCTTTTAGCCTTATGCCATAGGCATCCCATTGGGGCTAATCTTATTTGTATTTAATTCCGGGTTAAGAAGTATTTTGTCTTTCTAATTCTTCACTGAGTGCCAGTAATTTTCACCAATTCATTGGTTATTAAATCTTTAATTCCAGAAGGTTCATTTGGTTATTTAGGAATTAATCCTTTTATTAAGGATATTGATTTAACCTTAGCTCGAATGATAGTTATAGGTTCAGAGGGATCAGAAGGGAAATATGCAGGGCAGCTTTCTGAAGCTGTATCGGGATAAGCAAAGGGAGTGAACACAGTAGATTCGACTTCTTGATCCAAGCTTGAGAATGTGTATTATGGAGTTATCACATGAAAACAGTGATCTTCTTCCTAAAAAGAGTACTAAATAGTCCACTAGGTATTCGCCCCCTTGGGGTCGAATCTACCTATTCTCAAGTGCTCTGGGTCTTAAAAATTCATCTAACTCTGGTTATAAGAATGGAGAACGAAAATGACATCATTTTCGGGCGATATTATCTCCTTTGGACACTAGCTGCCCATTAAATAAATTTTGATGGTTTGTTTCAGTAATTCAATATTGGTGTCATTTTGTTCGGCAGAACATTGATTGGTAAAATATTATCAAAAATTAAAAAAACTTTCACGTGAGAAAACTCGAAAAGCAAGACTATGGAAGCAACCCCCTTGAAGTCAGGGAAAGCGATCAATATCAATTGGAATACATTGAAAAATTTGCAAAAAAATGGGATGAGCTAATTAATTGGCATGAACGATCCAGGGGTGAAGGTACTTTTTTTATAGATGTCCTAAAGAAAAAAGGGGTAGAAAGGGTACTGGATGTAGCTACCGGTACTGGATATCATTCAGTCCAGTTAATGGAAGCAGGATTCGATGTAGTCAGTGCCGATGGCAGCCCTGAAATGCTGTATCGTGCTTTTGAAAATGGAAAAGAGATGGGACATTTATTGCAAACGGTACAAATAGACTGGAGATGGCTAAATCAGGGAATCCATGAAAAATTTGATGCTGTAATCTGTCTGGGAAATTCATTTACTCACCTCTTTTCTGAGAATGACCGTAGAAAAGCCTTGGCTGAATTTTATTCAGTTCTTCGCCACGATGGTATTTTAATCCTCGACCAAAGAAATTACGACGCAATATTGGATTCAGGATATTCCAGCAAACACAAGTACTACTATTGTGGAAACGATGTAGAGGTTGAACCAGAGTACACAGACGATGGGTTGGCAAGGTTCCGCTACCACTTTGAAGATGATTCTGTGTATTACCTTAATATGTTTCCACTAAGGTGCAAATACACCCAAAGGCTAATGAAAGAAGTTGGTTTCCAACGGATAAATACCTACGGTGATTTTCAGGAAACAGAGAAAAGGGAAGAACCCGATTTTTACATTCACGTAGCGGAAAAAAAGTATTTATCTCAATAATAAACTAAAAGATGAACGAATCAAAGATTCAGGCTGCTGATGTTGCGAAAGATTATTACAATAGTGAGGACGCAGATAATTTTTATGCTACAATATGGGGCGGCGAAGATATACACGTTGGAATTTATGAAACTGAAAACGATAAAATATTTGATGCCAGTAAAAGGACACAAGAGCGAATGCTTTCACACCTTGGTAAAATTTCAGCCAACGACAAAGTCATTGACTTAGGTTCGGGATATGGTGGAGCGGCGCGCTATTTGGCCAAATTATTCAATTGTCGTGTCACAGCTTTGAACCTGAGTGACGTAGAAAATAAAAAGGCGCGCCAACTCAATAAGGAAAAAGGTTATGACAATACAATTGAAGTCATTGATGGTTATTTTGAAGACATCCCTTTCGATGATAATTCTTTTGATATAGCCTGGTCTCAGGATGCATTTTTACATAGCCCTGACCGGGAACAGGTAATCAAAGAAGTCTCTCGAATACTCAAACCCGGAGGGAAATTTATCTTTACAGACCCGATGCAATCCGACCAATGTCCCGAAGGCGTCCTCGACCATATTCTCAGGAGAATCCACTTATCAGCCTTTGGCTCTCCCGGATTTTACGAATCGGAAGGGGCCAAAAACGGACTAAAAATGGTCAAATATGAAGATCTCACTATTCAATTGAGAAACCATTATGCTACCGTACTGAAAAATACGGAGAAGTACGAAGAACAATTGGTCAGCACCATTAGCTCCGAGTACATTGCCAATATGAAATCAGGACTTCGACACTGGGTAGAAGGCGCCGAAGCTGGATATCTGGCTTGGGGCATCTTTTATTTTGTTAGAGAAATTAAACCCCACTCGAAATAATTTTCGGTTTTATTTCTGGAAATTATCTTCTAGCCGGAGAAAGTACACAGCATTATTATAAAAAATATCCCTTTTTTGTCTTTCTGTCAAAAAAGGTGCTTGCTCAATAGCTTCTATCGCTTCCCCAATCTTTTCCGGCCAAACCATTTGGTCCGAACCAAACATTATACGTTTCCCGAGACCAGCCCTGATAAAGGCCTTGAGATAATCATAAAAAGCCGTGCGAGGAATGACCCAGGAAATTGTGGATACATCAGCATAAAGTTGGGGATACTGATACATCATTGCGATCATCTCATCCCGAAAGGGGTAACCGGCATTTTCAACAAAGAGCCTTAACTTCGGATGACGAACAAGAACATCTTCCAGCAGTAAAGGACTGCCTGCACCAGAACGGAAATGAGGCATGTATGGACCGATACCCAAAGTGTGAATGAGAACAGGAAGACCGTGCTCTTCAGCAATAGCAAAATAGGGTTCCAGTGAAGGATCGTTTGGAAGAACACCATTCAGTTGAGCACCGATCTCACCTATGCCACCGAATCGTCCGGTCAGGATGTCTTGTTCTAGTTCCTCGGAAGCAGGAGTTCCAGTTTTAAAAATAAACGGTGAAGCAATAAATCGTTTAGGAGCAGCAGCTTTCCATTGATCTACAGCTGACAGATCCACACCGCTGAGAAACCCCTTGACTATATTGTAGCGGTCCATAATCTCCAATGTTTTTTTCATCAACTCCTTAGAATCAACTGTTGCATGTCCTTCACCTTCACAAGGCACCGGACGACAAATAGCGGGTATCCCCGGAGGTACTTCGTGAGGCATTCCCGTATGCATATGCATATCAATGATAGGGAGCCTTTCCTTGTTCGTGGCTGATGATGGGGTTTGAGCAATTATTTGCATTCCCAATAAGACAAAAGTTAGAACTGCCCCCTGTACTAAACCTGATGGATATCTCATCTTAATATTATTTTAGGCAAACCTACTAATGACAGGAGCTTTATCGCATCGGTGAGATTACCCAATTTTTAACGGTGTAAAAAATGGGTAATTCTACCCATAAATTTAGTGCATCAAACACTAGTGTGAGAAATTCCGGGATATTTTTGCATTCATAAATTTAAAGGTTTTCATATTTTGAGGACATAGTTTAGGTTTTCACCTCACCAATACCAAAAATTATGGCAATATGTCCACACGCTTTTTAATGTGAATAATTTTTTAGTGGGACTCAGTATACCTTACGCAAGTTATTGTAAATCATAATTTCATTCATCCTATTTGCGTGCCCCCAATTTATAATTTTGAGAATAAATGAATACGGCAACTTATAGGTAGGGTCAAGTGGCGAAAATGAAAGAGAATTAATAATCCAAAGTTAGTTGATGGAAACAAATCTAGATTCAGAAGTGGTCAATTGCCCTTTTTATCCCTTTGTCTTGAAACAAAGGGATGAAAATTCAAGACAAAATAATTGCTTTTTCTCATAGCAGGCCCCCGCTCCCACCTATTTTGTCGATTGCCTTCGCACATACCTTGTATTAAAAATAAGTTGAACAATTGTTCTAATTTATGGGTTCGAAGGCCTTGGGTTTCAAAAATTCTTAACGCTTTCACTTCAAGTGCGGGCCGTACCTCTTTCTTCGACCGCATGTCGCCATAGCTATACCGGTGGCACAAATGCTACGAAGAATCATATTTTATTCCAGGTCTGATTAAATGGGCTTATTATTCAAAGATTCCGTGTTTAATAGCGAAAGCGGTAGCTTTCACTCTCGAATTTACTTTGAGTTTATTAAAAATATTACTCATGTGGCGATCTACGGTTCGTTCACTGATAAATAATTCAGAGGCTACGGATTTATTAGTCCTTCCGTAAGTTACATGGCGCAAAATCTGGAGCTCGCGAAGAGTAAGACCATACACATCCCGGTTCTTTCTTTTATTCTCCAATCGCTCTATTCTTTGCAGATCAGGCTTAGCCATAAGCTGCTCATAAGTCCATTTTGTACCAACAAATTCCATATCCGAACTTTCTTTATCCCCCATTTTTCTATAAATGAGACCTTTCACTTCCCGAGTCCGTGCCGTTTCATAAGGCAAGTCCATACTAATCCATATTTCTAGTGCCTTTTCCAGGTGCTCCAGGGCTTGAGTAAAGTCTTTCTCGGCAAAAAGAACGGTTCCCAGCGCATAGGATGACATAGCATAAAGGTAGGGCACATCAAAGTCAAAAGCGATTTCGTTTAATTCTTCGGTTGCCTCACGTGCCTCCCTATTTTGCCCGGCAGCAATCATAATTCGCACCACACCTGGGAGGAGATCGGCCCGAACCATGGGATCCTTAAGTTCCCGTAAATTGTTTCTTATGGAAGTTTCGGCTACATCAATGCGCCCTTGCACCAGACGGAGCAGCGCTAGTCCCGGTTGAGGGTTTCTTCCCCATTTGGCAGCTTTCTTATAACAGCTTTCCGCATTTTCAAATGCACCAAATAACCGATGCAATTCAGCCTGCAAATAATACGCTTCCCCGGTAGCTGAGGGAAGGGAGGTTCTAAATCGGATACATGCCAGTTCCGCTTCTTTCATAGCTTCCGTCCAATCCCCAAATCGCTGCAAAATTTCCGCCCTACGAACCAAGCATTGGCCTCTGAATGGAACGAGGTCAGGCTGTGAATTACACCATTTGCTTAGGGCAGTCGTCCATTCCTTTGCTCTTTGTAAGTCCCACACCTTTCTGCAAATTGAAAGTGCTCCACAGTATACAATTCCCCTGGCAATATGATGTACCTCTTCGCTTTCTACAACTATCATGGCTTCATCGAGTAAGCTAATCCCTTTGTTAACATTTCCCTGGCGAACCATAGCCAGACCATACCCAAATAGTGAAATTGCCTTTAAGTCGGCATCATTACATTGTTCTCCAATTGACACGGCTTGTTCAAAGAGTTTCATTGCTTTCGCAACATTCCCACCGGATAAAGCTCCACGGGCTAATGGAATAAGGAGCAATCCGTATTCTGCACTTTTTTGATCCTCTTTGTCAAGAAGCCTTTTTCCCTTTGTAATCCAACCACTACCGTGCGCCTTGTCCCCCTTGTTTAAATGGATAAACCCAAGCCAAAAAATACACCTGACTGCCTTGTGAATTAAATTTTGAGATAAATAAACAGCTTGTGCACGTTTCATTGCATCAATACACTCCTCTTCCCTACCGGTCAGGTATGCGGATGTAGCTAGAATTTCCAGATCCTCAGGCACCAAAGACTGCACGCGATCAACTTTTGAAAGCCGGGTATAAGTCTCCGTCCAATTCTGTGATCTTTTCATGAATGCCTGTTTTATAGCGTACAATATTTGATACGCTATAAACTACTAAAAATTTATAAGAAATTCTTGTTTAACTACCTGCTATCTATTATTGCTTTTGGAGATATGGGACAGTTCTTTTTACAAAGGATACAAGCACAATTAACCCCATTATAAAGAGTAGATGATTCGCAAAGGCGAATTTATATCTCACCACTCTTCAATTTCCTCACTGCATAATCGCATGCCCTCGCTGTCAATGCCATATATGTAAGCGAAGGACTTTTGTGTCCACAGGAAGGCATAGCAGATCCATCAGTGACAAATAGATTAGGTATATCGTGGCTTTGATTATACCCATTAAGCATTGAAGTTTTGGGATCACGTCCCATTCGCGCAGTACCCATTTCATGTACGGCATCACCGTGAATAGGTGTAGCGTCAGATACCCTGATATCTTTGAGACCAGCCACTTCAAGGAGTTCCTGGATCTGCGCCTTCATATCCTTACGCATCTCAAATTCATTTTCCTTGAATTCAGCTGTAATCCGCAAGGTTGGTAGGCCCCATTGGTCCATATTATTATAGTCCAATTCGACTTTATTGTCGTGATAAGGCAAACATTCACCATACGCTGAAAGACCAAATCGCCAGGGTCCTTGCTGTACTATTTTCTCCTTGAGTTCTTTACCTATTCCCGCCTGATTAAAATTCAATCCACCTCTGGAAGCACCACCCCATATACCAAATCCTCTAAGGTAAGAAGTTTCTTGCTTGTGAATATTTCGAAAACGTGGAATAGTTACACCACTTGGCCGGAATCCTCGATATGTTTTATCTTCAAAACCTTCAAAATGACCCGAACCACTTACATTTTTGTGATGGTCCATTAAATAATGCCCCAACACTCCACTTGAATTGCCCAATCCATCCGGGAAACGATCAGATGTAGATCGCATTAATAATGCTGTAGAGGGCAATGTCGAAGCACAAAGAAAAATCACTTTTGCTTTGAATTCCATCTCTTCTTTGGTAACAGCATCAATGACTCGTACGCCGGATACTTTATTAGTATCTTTATCGTAGAAAATGGATTCTACTATAGAATGAGGACGCAATGTCATGTTTCCTGTATCATGAGCTGCAGGCAATGTAGAACTGTTACTACTAAAATAGGCACCAAAAGGACACCCCCGATGACATAAATTCCTGTTTTGGCATTGTGACCGGCCCTTGAATTGTCCGGGCTCTACTTTTGTCAAATGAGCTACACGATTAGGTATCATTTTCCGATCCGGATAATGAGATTCAATCCTTTTCTTTATTTCCTTTTCGGTGCAATTCATTTCCAGGGGCTGCAAAAATTGCCCATCAGGAAAATCGTATATTCCTTCTTTGCTGCCACTTACACCAATAAACTTTTCTACATAGTCATACCAGGGAGCTATGTCTTTGTACCTGATGGGCCAATCCACTCCTACTCCATCCCGTTTATTTGCTCCAAAATCTACATCACTCCATCGATAAGACCCCCTACCCCATAACAAAGACTTTCCCCCTGTTTGGTAACCGCGGAACCATAAATATGGTTTGTCTTCCGGATTGGAATATGGGTGATCGATATCTTTGACAAAAAAATGTTTTGACGCTTCGCTAAAATTGTATTTTTTGCTTTGGATAGGATATTCTTTCCTGGTTTTGGGATCGTCGTATTTTCGATACTTGAATTCCCATGGCGCCATATTGGTAGTGGGATAATCCTCCAGGTGTTTCACCTCCCTTCCCCTTTCCAGAACCAGTGTTTTAAGTCCTTTTTCAGTTAATTCTTTTGCTGCCCATCCCCCAGTCATTCCAGAACCAATCACTATTGCATCGAATGTATTTATAGCCATTTTTATATTTTTACATATGATTTCCTATAGTAATAAGTGGTTCTTCCGGTGCCTCTATACACGCTTTATACTCTCCAGGTACTGGTGCATAATCGAGGTTTTCAGTTACCCCTTTTTCCGAAGTAAAATATGCCATAAGGACGAGGCCTTTTATCGACTTATAGTTTTCCAGTAGATCATTTTTAAACTTACCAACTTCCCCTTTTCCATAGGCCGCATTGTCCAGTTTTTGTATAAATAAAACTTGTTCTTCTGCAGAAAGATTAGAAAAAGGATGGTGACCGCTATCCGGAATATAGTTTTCGATTTCTTTTAATCCCTTTTGGACCTGATTTGATAACTCAGAATCAAAAATTTCTGCCACTAATAGATCTATAAACTCCGGCACTTTGGCATCTGAAGCCGAAGCGGATTTCGTGCCGGGAATAATGATATCCGATAAAATGGTTAATGTTGTAAATTGGGACAAACTCAATGCCACAGGTAGTCCATCTTGAGGAATATCAGAATCATTGCACCCCTGAAAAAAAACCGAAATTGCAGGGGCAAACACCCCTGCCCCGATAATCCGGGAAGTATTCTTAAGTGCTTGTCTACGATCCATAATGCATTATTTAAATAGATTTGTATAGTGTTTAGAATCCTTGAGGATTCCACCGCTTTTATTATAAAAACCCTCCGTTATTTCAAAAACTCCGTTGTTTACGTGCGTCCAGGATTCGTCTCCTTTCGGATGATATCCCTGCATCGTAGACCAATTTCGGTAATTTTGGTGTCCATTGGTTTCGAGCAACCCTACATCCACACCCGGAAGCGGATGTAACCGGGCAGCTACAGACTTATTCCAATCCACTAAAACCGGATTAACAGTAAGATCTGCACACAAACACGGAATTTCTTTTTCGTACGCCAATTGAGCAATCTTCAGAGTCATACTAAGGGTTTTCGCAATCGGTTTTAAGGCAATCGCCGTATACCCCATTTCAATTTTTTTCAAGGCGTCTTCATAGGTATGAGCACTTTCATCTGCAGCTATCCTGTAATCGATATCCGAAACATCTATATCCAAATCTTCATTAATCGGTTCTTCTACAATAGCGACCTGATCCTTTGCTCCAATTTTTTCACAATGATCCAAAAGTTTCAACAATGCTTCTTTCGACTCGTACCTTCCGTTAGCATCCAGATAATACCTGATTTTCCCGTCCTTGGTATTATTGGTGCGCGCGTCACCAATCAAGGAGTGAATTAAAGTCATCCGCTCCATATCTTTTTCTACCATCTCTTTCTGATCCCCCGGGTAACCAATTTTCACTTTGATGAAAAAATAGCCGTCTTCAACGAGAGATTTAATTTCATTTTCAGATGTTGAGTAAGATATTGAAGGTATGCTTGCCACTTTCTTGTGCTGATAAGATAGTGCCGGACTATATTCTTTGGGTAACATTTTGTCGAAAGAACTCAAGTTGTTTTGACGAGCATATAATACCCAGGCCGCATTATCTACTGACACCAGTGCATTCAGTGCAAAGGTTTTCCTCAAATCTTTATTCTCGGTAATCTTTACACCATATTCATATACCTCATCCAATATGTCGTCTACCATTTCTATGGGAGAAGCATAGGACTTTCCCTCAATAAGCTGTATGGCTTTTGTCGTCAAGTTATACATAAGAGAATTACTCCCTCCTTCAGCCCACTTACCTGCTACCCTGGAATCTGACCACAACGGGCTTTGCACCCCGAGACCTATTCCGGATTGACCATTGCCTTCTAATTTGGATACTATCTGCCATAATCGTGTAATATACCCTCCTTTAAAACCATAAGAATGAATCAGCGGCTCTCGTTCAAAGGTAGAGAATACCTTTTCAATTTGCAATCGTCTTTTCGGGAGAATATCAACAGGATTGAACAACTGGGGTCCCGTAATAATACCACCGGATAAAATAGCAGAACTTTTCAAAAAATCTCTTCGATGTATTTTTTTCATTCAATAATTTAAGTAAATTCAATAATTATGTTGTGGTTTTTTGAAGGGAAGTTTTGCAATTTCAGGAATTAGCCATTTCTTTTGTAACAATGCTACTAACGAATAGAGTTGCAAAAAACTATACCAAAGGCTAAAAATACTATTATTGAGACTAATCACAAAATAGCTTTCTTAATTTTCATTGATATAAGTCTCAATTAAGATTTTTAAATATATTCAGTTTTCCGGGAAAACCATTCGTAATAAATCTAATAATTAAATTATAAAACTAAAAATAGCTTTAATGCAATATCGTAATCTCGCTAACACAAATGAAAAATTATCAGCCATTGGATTGGGATGCATGGGCATGAGTTTTGCTTACGGGCCCAGGGACGACGAACATTCCACAAAAGTACTTCACGAAGCCCTTGAATTGGGAATTAATTTCTGGGATACGGCTGATATGTATGGCCAGGGCCACAATGAAGAACTCGTTGGAAAAGTCATTAGGTCGAACAGGGAAAAAGTTTTTATTGCTACTAAATTCGGTTTTCGGTACAATAAAGACTTTAATCCCAAGGATATGAAAACGTACAAAACCTATTTTGACGGGCATCCCGAATATGCCAAAGAAGCCTGTGAAGCAAGTCTAAAGCGTTTGGGAATTGATACCATCGATTTGTATTACAGTCATCGGGTTGACCCAAATATACCAATAGAGGAGACCGTCGGGGCAATGGGAGAGCTAGTCCGGGAAGGAAAAGTTCGGTACCTGGGATTATCCGAAGCTTCTTCCAACTCTTTACAAAAAGCCAATAAAGAGCATCCTATTTCAGCATTACAATCTGAATATTCACTCTTTACACGAGATATTGAAGGCGAAATTTTACAAACATGTAGAGATCTGAATATATCCATTGTTCCATATAGCCCATTAGGCAGGGGATTACTTACCGGTAATATCACAGAAGCACCTGAAAGTAAAGATGATTTCAGGGTAAACTTACCCAGGTTTCAAAAAGAGTCTTTAGAGCAAAACCTGAAACTCGTAAATGAACTAAAAAGGATTGCCCATGATAAAGATTGTACCCCATCACAATTGGCAATAGCATGGTTACTACACCAGGGGAATGATATTTTACCCATACCGGGAACCAAGAAAATAAAATATTTACGTGAAAATGCAGAAGCTGTCGATATAAAATTAACAGTAGAAGAGTTGGAAAAAATAACTGATCTTTCTGATAACATTACAATCGCAGGGGAAAGATATTCTGAAGGTGCAATGAAATTGATAAATAATTAGTCTCTATACCTCGATGGTTGAAAGGAGGAAAGGGAATTCATTGAAAGTTTTTTTTTGCCAGGGGCATCCTTCAGGAAAAATCTATTAATGGACTACAAAAGGCAAGTTTAAACAAGCTCTATGTGGTTTTATTTCTAAAAATTTAAGGCTTTATAAATTATGTTCAAATCCTCTGTTACATCAAAAATATATTCATTGTTGTGCTTATTTACCCTGGCATGTGGATCACATGAAAATACAGAAAATAAAGAACTAATAAGCCACCCTGTTGACTCTGATTACAATGACTACCTGTATCAATATTCCATCATTGATGCACTACTGGCGGGTGTATATGACGGAACGATGACTTTTGGCGAAATCAAATCGAAAGGTAATCTCGGTTTAGGTACTTTTAACAGGATTGACGGGGAATTATTTATGAACGATGGAGAAGTTTTTAAAATAAGGTATGATGGATCGGTACACCCTGTAAATGATTCCGAACAAACACCGCTTGCATTTGTCAAACACTTTCAACCCGACACCATTTTTGAATGGAGCGGAAATGCAATAAACTACGAGCAATTCGAAGAATGGATTGGGAATAATTTGCATTCAAACGAATTATATGCTATCCGCATTTCGGGTCCATTTTCCCGGATGCATACCCGGGCTCCTGCCCCAGCCCAAAAACCCTACCCGCCTTTAGTAGACTATCTGGCTGACAATCAACATGAATTTACATTTGAAGAAACGCTTGGCGTTGCAGTAGGTTTTTATTTACCGGAATACATTGACAGGATGAATGTTCCCGGATTTCATTTTCATTATCTTTCCGAAGATCAGCAGTCCGGAGGCCACATATTGGATTTTGAAACGAACCGTTTAAAAGTTGAAGTCGACAAAGCTTCAGGAGTGATCCTTGAAAATATGGATAATCGGGATTTTTTAAATGCAGACCTCGTCAAAGACCGGGGAAATGAAATGAATACGGTTGAAAGGGGGAGATAATCTAAGATTAAATATGCCAAAATGAAAAATAGAAAGCCAAACACTTTAGCAAATCCTACCCGAAGGACATTTTGGAATAAATTTTCAGCTCTTTATGGTTTAGTTCTTACCCCTAATTTTATAAAATACCAAACTCTATTATCACCACTTGCCATGAAACCATCTCAAAGCCCGGATCCTTCATCACCTAAAAGTATAATTGGCCAATACGGACCACAATTATGGAAACTCAACCATCACGATGCTGGCGAATATTCTTTCAGAAATGACAGGTGGAAGGATATAAAATCATGGAAAACCCAAATACTTCCAAGGATCGAAGAATTTATTGCCTCTCCCCAAATTGATTTTTCACCCAACCCCAAATTAATACATCAATACAAATACGATGGGCTCGAAATTGATGAACTTTCCTGGGACTTACCTTATGGTCGGCCTGCAAAAGCCTTGTTTTTAAAACCGATAGGAGCAAAAGGCCCACTTCCTGCCATTTTGGGGCTCCATGACCATGGCGGGAATAAGTATTTTGGTCGCCGAAAAATCACTAAAACAGGGGACAATCATCCACTTATGGATTATCATCAGGATCATTATTACAGTGGGAAAGCATGGGCCAACGAAATCGCAAAAAAGGGATATGCTGTATTAGTCCACGACACCTTTACATTTGGTACCCGTAGAGTACAATATGATGACATTTCGGATATACCCTGGGGTGAATGTAATACCGATGGATTGACCGATTCCAATCCCGAAAATAGTGAGAATATAGAAAAGTATAATACATGGGCAGGCAACCATGAACACATCATGGCCAAATCCCTATTTTCAGGGGGATATACCTGGCCGGGAATATTTCTTTACGAAGATCAGTTAGCGCTGGATATTTTGAGTGCAAGAGAAGATGTGGACAGCGACAAAATAGGGTGCGCCGGACTATCAGGGGGTGGGCTGAGGACTGTTTATCTTGGGGGACTTGATTCCAGAATTAAATGTGCGGTGTGCGTCGGATTTATGAGTACCTGGAAAGATTTTATGCTCAATAAATCTTATACCCATACCTGGATGACATATACCCCTGTGCTCCCTAAATATATGAATTTCCCAGAAATTCTTGGGATGCGAGTTCCCTTGCCTACCATGGTTCTCAATAATTCTGAGGACAGTCTCTATACTGTTCCTGAGATGAAAAAAGCTGTAGAAATCCTGAAAGGGGTTTATTCAAAAGCCGGATCTTCCGATACGTTTTCAGCAAAAATGTACTCCGGTCCGCATAAATTTGACGCCGAAATGCAGGAAGATGCATTTGCATGGATGGATAAATGGTTGAAGGGATAAGTGCCTGAAATATTCAAAGTTATGAGTGCCTAAAGTTGTAGTTCGTGAGCTCTAGTTTTAGAAGTACTTTAGATACTTCAAATACTTCAGGCACTATTCTCCCTTAGCCATTCCTCCAGGTAATTCTATAACTTTCAGGTTTCGAAAATGGATCTCCGCACCTTCAGATTCCAGGCACATGTACCCTTTTCTCTGTGTCGATTTGCTAATTCCATTGACGAATTTACCGTTAACGGATAACTTTATCTCACCATCGACGCACACTACATCGTAAGTATTCCATTCGCCTCTGGGCTTGCATCTGTTTTCAATAGATTTACTCCTGGAGCCCCGCGGGTTATCTGGGGTTGTCTGTACACCTCCTACGCCGAATAATTCTCCGTGGACATAGGCTATAGGTGGCTTTTCTCCATTCCGGGTATTCAAATTTACCCAATCCAATTCCAACATTTGAACCTCCACACCATCAGGTAAACGATTGTCCCCCGGTATGGCTCTACTCCACATAAACATTCCGGAATTACCACCCGGCTCCATATGCTTCCATTCTACATGCAGGATGTAGTTTTCGAATTGCTGTTCACTTCTTACAACGCCAATGGGGTTTCCGTAGCACACCAAAATATCGTCCTTCTTTTCCCAGGTGGATTCCTCGGTGTTTACATTATACCATTTTATAAGATTTTGTGAACGGCCGGACTCTGTAAGAAGCGCTTGGTCCAGTGGAATAACTTCCCCGAATTCAAATAATGGATTTTGGGCCGCAAGCGTAAACGTCAGAAGAGCAACGGAAAGGACTGAAAGATACTTAAACATTTTCTATTTTAAATTACAGTGAATGTAAGTAAAACGAAGTGCCACATTCACAATTTACGATAAATCACTTTTATATCATCCAAAAGCTACCATCTTACAGAACCTGTGTGATGCCCGGAACAGGAACATCCGATACCGGCCATTCAAGGTCCCAATCATAATCTTCAATATCAGGTCCCAGTTTAACATCGGAATTTATAGCTTCATCCCAGGTAATTTCCTGCCCGCTATAACCAACCATTCTTCCCAGCACCGCCAGCATAGAACTATTGGCCATCCAGACCCCATCATTCATTGGTTTATCATTCCTTATCGCCGCAAAGAATTCATCGTGTTCTGTCTGGTACATATTATTGCGCTCCCCTTCATATTTCCACGGATTCTTACCTGTAATCTCCCATTCACGCCCAGGTCTGAAAAAAGCATGTCCGTCTGAACCAAAAACATCAACCGTATTTTTTCCTGCACATCCAGCCTGTTGACGGGTAAAATGACTCGCTTTTATTCCCCCATTATATACATACTCTACAGCAAAGTGATCGTACACATTTCCATAAATAGGATCCGTTCTTTTCTGACGTCCACCGTTTCCTATAGCTTTTAGGGGAACCTCGTCACCCATAGCCCAGGACATAAGATCAAGACTATGGACAGCTTGTTCCGTGATAAAGTCACCTGATAGCCAATTGTAATACAACCAGTTTCTCAATTGATATTCCATATCGGTCCAATCTGCTTTTCTTGGTCTTGACCACAACTCCCCACCAAATCGGAAAGTAGTAATGCTACGAATCTCTCCGATATCACCATTAAAAATGCGATCGTATATTGCACGGTTGGAAATATCGTATCTGTAACAAAATCCACTTAAAATGGAAAGTCTTTTTTGTTCAGCTTCTTTAGCTGCTTCAATTACCTTTCGCACACCGGGTGCATCCACAGCGACGGGTTTTTCACAAAATGCGTGCTTACCCGCAGCAATGGCTGCCTTTAGATGATCCGGCCGGAAACAAGGCGGAGTAGCTAACAAAACTACATCAACTCCGGAATCAATTACTTTCTTATAAGCATCAAATCCTATGAATTTATGATCCGCATCAACCTTCATCTTTTCAGGATTTTCCTCCTTCAACGCCATATACGAATTCTCTAATTTATCGGGGAAAATATCACCCATAGCTATCAATTCGACATCAGGGTCTGCATTCATTGCCTGGGCAGCAGCTCCGGTTCCACGGCCACCACATCCGACTAAACCTACCTTTAATACTTTGTTTGGTTTGTTCTCCATACTTTTTCCCGAAAGATCAACGGTTGGCAAAATAGCACTTCCCAATGCCAATGTTCCTGAAGATTTTATAAAATCTCTTCTCGTCTTATTATTCATGATGTATTGTTTGTAATTGAGGGCATTAAGTTATCAAAAAAATAGCTATTTCAAAAGAGAAGCTTCCTCCACAGAACAATTTATTATTTCCTTTTGATTTTTAAAAGCGTAAAAACTTTTAATTGCATTATAATATTCTATATGACTCAGATCAAAAAAACAATTTTTTATTAAAATAAAAACATCGTAATATTATAGCACAAAACACATATACACAAAATAATTACCTAATTAAATTTCTTACATATGGGCATGATAAAAGATTTTAAAGAATTTGCCGTAAAGGGGAATATGGTAGATATGGCTGTTGGTATTGTACTTGGTGCTGCCTTCGGTACAGTTGTCAAATCCCTGGTCAGCGATATTGTAACTCCTATTATTGCAGCCGCATTTAATATGCCGGATTTTGCAAACTTGTTTATCAGGTTAAAGGCTCCTACTACGCTTCCCGAAGGAGTAACATCCGTAGATGAAATAACTTCTCTGGATGCATTCAGGGAGTCTGGAGGGGTAGCGTTAGCATACGGAAATTTTATAAATGCCCTAATTGCATTTATACTGGTAGCCTTCGCTCTCTGGATTATCGTCAGGGCCCTGAATAAAATCAATGAAAAGAAAAAAGTGGAGGAGGAAGCAGCTCCGGAACCCGCAGGACCATCTGAATTGGATGTCCTTTTGGAAATACGGGATGCCCTGAAAAAATAAAACAAAAGAGGGCTCTATAATCGAGCCCTCATTTTATATCTTGGTTATAGCAAGGGTTATCACATTCTATAACAAAGTATTTAATCTATTCGAAGTAAAAGCCATTGGGGGCAATTCCTATCTGTGCCTGTCCAATTAATTGGCCATCCGTATCAAATTGGAAGATATCCCCCGCACTTGAAAAATCATTGGCATCTCCCACAAATATTTCCCCTGAGGCTGGGAACGCTGCGATTGAATAGATATAGTCAATATCTGTAATTGGAATCAAAGGGTTCGAAGAAACTGTCGCTGTATTCACATCAAAGGAATATATTCCATCTTCCTGGGAAAATAATACACGATCCCTGAAAGAATCATATGATACTACACTTGTTTTATTTGTATATCCCAAGTCATGGGTATTCACCACTTCCCCTGAAATCAAATCAATGGATACTATTTGGGCACCTTCATCTCCATTATCAATTTCTTTTCCTTGACAATATACATAAAGCATATCTGAACCTTCATCACACGCCCATGTAGATGGATTCCATCCTACTTCTAGCGAATCAACAGTAGAATCCGTCAAGTTCACACTATAAATATGGTTTACATCGCTACCCATCCATTCTTTAGGGCTAATCGTCCAAAAAGTATTGCCGGATTTCATAGCAAGATCAGAACCTTTGCCAAGATCAATACTATCTACAATCGCATTTGTCCCTAAATCAACAACATGGATATAATCGGTATAATAATTAGTAACATATCCTAAACCATCACTTTCTACTAAATATCTAGGTGAGTTAAAACCGGTAATCTCGGTTTGCTTCTCAAAACTACTTTGATCGACAACAACTATTTTTTTGTCACCATTCACCACTAAATAAGCCTTTTCGTCTATAAAACTTAATGACTGCAATACATCACCCAAATCTTCAGAATTAACCTGACTGTATATATCTCCATTTACCAATCCCTGAGGATGTATAAATCGAACCGAAGCATTCCCCTGGCCAAAAGCTCCTTCACAACTAATGAATATTCCTTCCTCAAAAGTTATTGGTTCCGGTTCCCCCTGCCCTACCGGATCCTTTTCACACGAAGTCAGGAAGACCATTCCCAGAGCTGCTAAAATTAAAATCTGATTGCAATGTTTCATAAGTTAAAATTATAATTTGTATTTATTTGAAATGTTGTCCCCGGCATGGGGCGATTCTTGATTCCCTGGTATTGATGGTTTAATACATTCTGAATGCCCACTACAACTTTCCATTTACCATTCCCTGACCTGAATTGAAGTGCAGGGTGAATAAGGAAAAACCCCGGTAAATAGTCACTGTGGTCTGAAAGTGTATACCTTTTTGAAGTATACTCCAAATCAACGTTGGCCGAAAAAAATCGTGCAAAATCATAGCTAAAATTTGCAGAAGCCAAATGCTTCGGAGTATAAATAGTCTGTTTATATTCATTTCTATTCTCTAGTAAATATGTTCTTACCCACTGGTACCCCACTTGCGCTTTAAAATGATTCAGATTCTTTTCCAAATATAATTTGGCACCGTAATTGCGAGCTTTATGGTAATTATCTGGACTCCAAATCCCTCCTTTGGGCAACCATTGAATCCAATCCGTGGCACTTCTTCCAAAGATTTCAATCCTGGAGTTTAATTGATATGGCAGTTCAAATTGATATTGTACTCCATACATCCAGTTTCTCTCCGGTAGAAGCTCAGGATTTCCCCCGGGCTCCCAAAACCTGTCATTGAAGGTAGGTAAGACTACATTCCTCCCTCCATAAACGGCAATATTGCCCCCATTATCAAGTTCATAGTTTATCCTTCCATCCGCCACTAAATCTTGCGAATATCCAAAAATTATCTCCGGCCGGATCAAAAATGAAACATTTAACGGAATCTTATCTAAACGTTTAGAAAGCTGCCCATAAATACCCATCCTTGATTCTTTCAAAGGATCGCGATAATTATCAGATCTGGAAGAAAAATAACTGTAATTACTACCATACCGCAGGGACCAAGAGTTGGGTAACAGCCATTGATTGTCAATCCTTAACTGGAAATTATCAAATTGATGATGGGCATCCAAATTTATTGCCGGATCGGTATAGTTTTGATTTTGAATGGAATAAAATGCACGGACATCCCATAAGTGATGCGTTGAAATACTTGAATATTGAACCATTGATCTGACAAACTGATCTCCCTGTGTTGCATCATTATAGGTACTTGTTAATATGGGAGGGATTTGTCTGAATTGATCTCTCACCCAGATAGAGGCCTTTATTTTTGCATTTCCCCTTAACTTATAATTGAAGTCATAATTGGCATTATAGTAATGATGATTGGCATGAGGCAAACGCTTTACAGCACCGGATCTATCTTCGTATTTATAGTTATTTTGGGCTTGTAAGGTAGATAATGAAATTTTATGATTAGTCTCACTGACTTTCCAGCCCAGTTTAAGATTTATTTTCCATTGGTTTAAAGTAGAAAAACCACTGCTAATGCCACTGGAATATAGTCCCTTCCCGGCATCCGTATCTATTAGAACTGTTCCTGCCACGGACCCTGCTCCATAAATATTATTAGATGTCAAACCTACCATTTTCAATGAGCTAATATCCGAAGCATGGATCATTGAAAAGTCATTAAGCCCAAGCATGGGGTTATTCAATCGTATTCCATTCCATACCAAAGCCACTTCACTTGCCTTTCCCCCATTGAGGGCTATCGTAGATGAACTTCCTGGACCGTAATCCTTGAAATACACATTATACTTACTCCGCAAAACACCAGAAAGAGAATGCTGGAATTCCAATATTTCATTAAATTCTACTGAATCGTATTGACGCGTAAGGACATTTTGATCTTCAATCTCTATGACTGACATTTCGATAGCAGTATCTATTTCCTGGGAATCAATCGAAGTGATCAAGTAAAACGAAAAAAATAATATATAAATTAAATGCCTGATACTATTTACTTTATTCACATCAGGACAAAACAAGAAATGCACTCCATTGAATCATGATTCGATGGATATACAATTCAGTGCTTTTCTCCCGAAAGCCTGGAATTAAATAATAAATCAGGCAGGTCTTCTGGCTTTTCTTTGTGATCTTATCTGTGAAGATTTATTTCAATTTTGGACGACCTTCCCGAAATGATATTTCCTATAAAAATCATTGCAGTGGTCCAATGCCCAAAAGGCTTCGAAAACATTATAAAAAAACATTCGAAGCTCAAAGAATTACAGCTGCGGGGACAGCTCCGGAATTTTTGAAAATGCAAAAATGTATTTGTAATAACGAACACAAGGTACTACATTTCAAATCACCGGATTCCCTATAAACCTGATTCAAATGCAAATTTAATTATTTTGATACAATTAATTGGAAGTTGATAAACTTTTCCAATACCAAAACAGAAAGAATTCATGCGACAGCAGACGAATCTCTGCCTTCAGGTTCATGTTTTTCATTTACAATACATAGATTTCTGTGGCTATTGCTCACCTCGAAGGCCACTTGCATTACATACTCAAGTACATAGAACGTCTTTTGTCCAATTCCCTGAAATACGGATCCTGAAGATCTTTGATAAAATAGATCTTTTCTCCCGTTGACTTCATTTCAGGACCCAGACTCTTATCGACATTCGGGAACTTATTAAAAGAAAATACCGGAATCTTGATTGCATATCCTTCCAAATTCTTTTCGATCTTAAAGTCTTTCAACTTTTTATCTCCCATCATTATATGGGTAGCGATCTGAATATACGGTACTCCATACGCTTTGGCGATAAACGGAGTAGTTCTACTGGCTCTTGGGTTGGCCTCTATCACATATACTACATCGTTGTGTATAGCAAATTGTATATTAATTAATCCCTTGGTATTCAAGGCTTTTGCTAATTTCTCCGTATATTCTACCATCTTTTGAACTACTGCTTCTGGGAGACTATAAGTGGGTAGTACGGCACTGCTATCCCCTGAGTGAATACCTGCGGGTTCTATATGTTCCATAATCCCCATGATATGTACATCTTCACCATCACAGATCGCATCAATTTCTGCTTCCCGTGCCCGCTCCAAAAAGTGATCGATCAAAACCTTATTATCGGGTAAATGCTTGAAAATACTAAGCACATGGCGTTCCAGATCCCTGTCGTTAATCACAATTCGCATCCGTTGCCCTCCCAAAACGTAAGAAGGTCTGACCAAAACAGGGTACTGAACCTTATTGGCAATTTTAATAGCCTCATCCACATCATCCGCTACACCGTATTTGGGATATGGTATTCCCAATTCCTTGAGCATATCTGAAAACCTTCCCCGGTCTTCTGCCAAATCCAGTGATTTAAAATCTGTTCCAATGACAGGTATATTTTTCTCATAGAACTTCTCTGCCAACTTCAAAGCTGTTTGCCCTCCCAGCTGCACAATCACTCCTTCCGGCTGTTCTAATTCTATTATTTCTTCAAGGTGTTCCCAGAAAACAGGCTCAAAATAAAGTTTATCCGCGATATCAAAATCTGTCGACACTGTCTCCGGATTACAATTGACCATAATTGCTTCATATCCCGCTTCTTTGATAGCCAGAATACCGTGTACACAGCAATAATCAAACTCAATACCCTGACCAATTCTATTGGGACCGGAACCCAGAACAATTATTTTTTTCTTGTCTGACGGTGTACTTTCATTTTCCTGTTCAAAAGTGGAATAATAATAAGGAGTTTGTGCTTCAAATTCTGCTGCACAAGTATCAACAAGTTTGTATGTTCTCTTAATTTCCAGTTTCTTACGTCGACTAGATACCTCATCTTCTCCGATTCTCATTAACCACGCAATCTGGGCATCTGAATATCCGTGTTGTTTGAGTTCAAGCATAAAATCAGCATCAATATCCTCTGCTACATTATATTGCATTAATCGCTGCTCTAACTTTACCAACTTCTTTATTTCATTCAAAAACCAAGGATCCATTCCGGTTAATCGGTGTATGGTACTAATGGGCACTCCCAAACGAAGAGCATCTTTTATCCGGTACACCCTATCATCTGAGGGTTGTTCCAATCGCTGAAGGATATCATCTGTTTTTATCCATTCCTTTTTATCTGCACCAAGTCCCATACGGTTGTTCTCCTGGGATTGGCAAGCTTTCTGTAGCGCTTCAATAAATGATCTTCCAATAGCCATTACCTCTCCTACTGACTTCATTTGAAGACCAAGCTTATCGCTGGATCCATAAAATTTATCAAAGTTCCACCGGGGCATTTTGACAATTACATAATCTAAAGTAGGTTCGAATAAAGCTGAAGTATTCCCGGTAATCTGGTTACCCAGTTCATCCAGTGTGTATCCAATGGCCAACTTGGCAGCAATTTTTGCAATAGGATACCCCGTAGCTTTGGAAGCCAGGGCAGATGATCTCGATACCCGGGGATTTATCTCAATAGCAATAATCGTTTCAGTTTTAGGATCTACAGAGAACTGGACATTACATCCTCCTGCAAAATTACCAAGAGCGCGCATCATTACAATGCCCATATTCCTCATTTCCTGGAAAGTACTATCTGCCAGCGTCATTGCTGGAGCGACAGTGATACTATCGCCCGTGTGTATTCCCATGGGGTCCATATTCTCCACGGTACAAATAATTACTACATTATCATTCCGATCTCTTAGCAATTCAAGCTCGTATTCTTTCCATCCCAAAACAGCCTCTTCAACTAATACCTCATGCGTAGGAGATGCATCTAAACCTCTCCTCAGCGCCTCTTCAAATTCACTTTCTTCCATCACAAAACCTCCTCCGGTACCACCCAGGGTGTAGGATGGCCTTATTACGAGGGGAAATCCAATTTTTTGCGCAGCTTCTTTTCCTTCCAAAAAACTATTTGCAATAAAAGATTTCGCGACCCCCATTCCGATCTCCACCATAAGCTTTCTGAAAGCTTCCCTGTTCTCTGCAACCTCAATGGCCTCCAGATCCACTCCAATGAGCCGGACATTATATTTATCCCAAATTCCCAGTTTTCCCGCTTCGATAGCAAGGTTGAGAGCAGTCTGTCCACCCATGGTGGGTAAGACAGCATCAATGTCTCTCTCCTGAAGAATTTTTTCTATACTTTCCGGTTCCAATGGAAGAAGATATATGTGATCCGCAGTAACAGGATCGGTCATTATCGTCGCGGGATTGGAATTAATAAGTGTTACTTCAATTCCTTCTTCGCGTAATGAACGAGATGCTTGGGACCCTGAATAATCGAATTCACAGGCTTGACCGATAATGATTGGACCACTCCCAATTATAAGGACAGACTTAATACTTTGATCTTTAGGCATAGAATGTGCTGTTAAAATTGGACGCAAATATAAGTTACTATTGTTTAAAATATCAAAGTATCCTAATCTTTTTCCTTTAAAAATAAGGTAATACTGGCATTATTTTTAATTTTGATCACGCAAAACACGATACCTCCAAGAATGCAATATGAAAGAAAAGTCATAAAGAATAACAACCTAACGCTAAAGTGGTTGGATTATAAAAATTACCGTAGCGAAATACAAAGCCTTCGCAGAGCTGTTTTTATTGAGGAACAGGGTTTGGATGAATTTGTATTAGATTCTCCAGCTGATGAAAAAGGATTACATCTAGGGCTATTTGAGGAAAAATACTTAGTATCAAGTGTAAGTATTTTTCCATTTAAAAATGATAATGATTTTATAAAAAATAAAATAAAACTTAATTCCAAAAGGCCCTATTTAATACAATTTTCCAGAAGGGTCGAATTACCTGAATACCGCTCCCGGGGATATTCTACTTTGATGCTGGCACATGCAATGCGCAGCTCTTATGAGCTGTTCCAGCCAGATTGTATTTTTGCTATATTAATGGGGCCGCACAAAAGATTAAAAAATTATTACATCAATTCTTATCGCTTTAATAGATATGAAGAATTCAGCAGTGAGGATGGGGATGGTTTCCTTTTGATAATGGACGACCAGGACATCATTGATAAGGTGGCAACTCAATTGAGGTCTCAAAGTATAAAATTGTCTGAGACACTCAATATTTCATTACCGGATATGACCCATCACATAATGAAGCACGAAATTCTAAAAGAATATTTGAGTTTAAAAGGTGATCAGGTCAACCGCTATTTAAAACCTCTTTCCCTCCAGGATGAACTGCCGCGTTTGTCTGCACAAGCCAGGATGTTGTATAAATCCCAAAAAGGAATATGGCAAAAACTGTTAGCTGACTATCCGCAACACAAAAATATTTTAGATATTGGATGTGGGCCCGGTATTTATCTTTCTCAATTAAAAAAACTTGAAGAAGCTAATGACCGGAATTTAATGGGAATCGATATTAGTGATGAATTAATTACCTACGCAAAATTTTCACACTCTGAGATGGATTGGAAAGTAGGAACTGTTTATAACACTCATTTGGAAGCAGAATCTGTAGACATTGTTCTTTGTAGCTTTCTATTTATCCACCTCCTTAATCCATTCCTGGCACTAAAAGAAATTTATAGAATTTTATCACCGGAGGGGATTCTTTATATTTCGGATGTAAATGATAGCACATTTGATGGTCCCAAAAAGATCCGGGATCTCATTGACGCCCATAATGAAATATATGAAGGGAATCGAATGGTTATGTCTTCGATCCACATATTAGCGGAAGATTCAGGATTCGAACAAGTAATAAGTGACGACCTGAAAGTAGATAACACAGGAACTGATCAAAAAGCAGAATTAAATGAACGACACTACAAGTTAGGGAAATGGTCTTTATGGGGTATGTTTTCCTTTTTGGGACAAAGAAGTGAGGTCAAGGATCAATTTGAAGCGGCTGAACAACATTACTTTAATACAAATTCTACCCTTTCAGTAGAAATACAAAGCAGAATATTTAAAAAGAAATAATCAACGTGCAGGAAGACAAACCCAAAATGGATGTTTTACAGGAAGCGAGTCAAATGCTTTCCGAACCTAGTAGAAATACTAAACGGAGGATTTTGACAGCATTCAATTTTGTGTTTATCGCCGCTATTGTTTTACACCTCACTATACAACTTATTGAATTTGGTAGGCTTCCCGATCCGGCTCGAGACCTTGTCCTGTACCCCATAATACTCATTATCAATTCGATATCCGTATTTTACAATGCCCGTGTATTGTTAGGTAGAATTAAACCCGTACAATGGATGAACCGATTTACGGCTTGGTCTTCTATCGGCATCTCTCTAATTCTTGCGTTGCTCATTGTACACGCCAATATCAATACGGCCACAAGTATCCTGGTTGATTTTGGATTCTCTGTCATAATGATTTTCATTGTCGGTACAGTAATAGGGAGAAATGCTGCAATAGGTTGGTTTATTATTTCATCCATCAGTCTATTTATTGCATACCAAAATATTGGAAAGAACTTTGAATACCATTTACTTACCAACCAGGAAGTGCAGGAGTTTAAAGAATCCCTTTCCGAGGGAGACCCTGATGCTGTAAAAAGGTTGGAAGAATTAAATGAACATAAATTAGCCCCTCTTCCTATAGGTCTATTTGCTAGTGTCTGGTTTATATTTATGATTACCCTTTTTCTTGCCGTGTATTTTGAATCCAATATGATATCCAGGGTACTCAGTGTGATTCCCGCAGTAATTAACAAAATTTCAATTGCCTCTCGCGAAAAAAATAAACTTCAAAATGAAAATATGCGCATGGGGCTAGAACTGGATGTAGCACGCAAAATACAAATGACCCTTTTGCCAAAAGTAGAAGATTACAACCAGTTTAATTACCTTGAAATATCAGCGAGGATGGACCCGGCGACAGAAGTCGGAGGAGATTTCTACGAAGTACTACCCCAGGAAGATGAATCAGTAATTCTAGCCATCGGTGATGTCACAGATCACGGGTTACAATCCGGACTGGTAATGCTCATGGTCCAAAGTACCATACGTACCATCCTGGACACAGGAAGTAGAGATGTAACTCTCACGAAAGCTATGAACCGTATCAATACTATCATGTATAGAAACATACGAAATCGTATGCAGGATTTCAGAAACCTAACGATGTGTTTGGCAAGACTTAACAAGAATAGTATAACCGTATGCGGACAACACGAAAATATTTTAAAATATAATTCCAGTAAAAATGAGGTAGAGATAATACCAACTGACGACCTGGGGATCTATGTAGGGTTGATTGAAGACATAGAACCACATGTAGGGGAATTGGAATTTGAATTTTCAGAAAATGATATCCTTCTCCTCTATACTGACGGATTAACGGAAGCCGAAAATATAGAAGGTGAATTTTTTGGAGAAGAACGAGTTGTTGAACTTTTACATAAACACAATAGTAAAAAATCACATGAAATAGTAGAATATATATATAACAATATTTATCAATTTACTGGGGATAAAAACATCCTGGATGATATATCCCTCATGATTGTAAAACGCAAAAGTATATGAACACCCCTAGAAATTTTAACCTAGTAATTAGGTCATATTATTTAAATTTAAAAACAATATAATATGCTTATTGACACCATTGGAGAATTTGACAAAATCCCTGACTCGATTCCAGCTGAAGGTGATGTAGCGATCAAAGTAAGGCCCATAGATCTAATAGCTTATTGGAAACGATGTGGCATTATGGCTGATTTTGCTGCTGCCTTTTATGCGTATACACAAGACCAACCCAGTGTACAAGAAAATATTATTTCAACAATTTTTAACGAGTTGATCGAAAATGCATCTAAGTATTCTGTGAAAAGAAATGCGGAAGTTGGCATACATATGAAATTGTACAACACGGTCCTAAAGATTCAAACTGAAAATTATACCCCTGAATCCCATTTTCAAAAATTACGTAAGCATCTGAAGGAGCTTACAGAAGCAAAAGACCTCGACGAACTTTATATAAAAACGTTAGCAGCAAAATCTGATACTACATCAGATTCAGGAATTGGTTTGTTGTTATTGGTAAAAGATTATAACTTGAAGATCGGAGCCCAATTTCGACACATAGAAGAAACGGGACAATATAAAGTAACTATTCAATCATATTACTACATTGAACAATAATCTTATGAATACATTAAACGCTGGAGATTCAATAATAACATACAATCAGTCAGAGTCATCATTAACTTTTGAAGGATCAATGCGCCTGGCAAACATGAAAGAGTACGATGTGGTATCACAATTCCTCAAAACTTCCAGTGAATCATCCACTGATACACTCATCCTGGATTTGCAACCCCTTCAGTTCCTGAATAGTTCGGGAATCACTACACTTAGTCTCTTTATTCTAAATTGCAAGAAAAAAGGAAATCCAAAAATTACGGTTTTAGGAAATGAATCGATCTCGTGGCAGCAAAAATCAATAGCTAATTTTAAAAAGCTCTGGAACGAAGTGGAAATTAAGATTTAATATTTTAAAATCCTATGGCTCAGTATGGTAATAATCCAGAAACCCCAAATAGCGAATGGTCCAGAGAAAAAGAAGACCTATTAGGGGAGGTACATGATTTAAAGATTTTGTATGAAACGGTAGCCGAACACAGCAGTACGATAGAAAATGAACTGGAACAGAAAAACCAGGAAATTTCATCCTTAATCCAACAATTAAAAAAATACCTCTCCCCACAATTATATAACCTTATTGTGGGGAAAACAGGAAACGCTTCCCTCAATTATAATCGCAAATTCCTTACTATCTTTTTTTCAGACATTGTGGGATTTACGGAAATATCGGACCGCACAGACCCCGAAGTTTTGTCTGAGCTACTTAATGGCTATTTAAATGAAATGGCCCAAATCGCCATTAAATACGGTGGAACTATTGACAAATTCATTGGGGATGCACTGATGATCTTTTTTGGGGATCCCGAGTACACAAGTGATCAAAAACACGCCCAGGATTGCTGTCAAATGGGATTAGAAATGCAAAGTAAAATTGAAAAAATTGATCAACAATGGATTCGAAGAGGAATACCTCAGGGATTGAAAGTAAGAATGGGTATTCATAGCGGATACTGCACCGTCGGTAATTTTGGATCCGAAAACAGAATGGATTATACTATTATCGGTGGAAATGTAAATATAGCCAGTCGACTGGAATCCCTTGCCGGCCCCAAAAGTATTTTTATTAGCTCTGTCACCAAAAACCTGCTCTCACAAGATTTTATTTCACACTTTAACCAAACTTTCCAGGTAAAAGGGATCCATTACCCGATAGAGGTTTTTGAGCTATTAGGATACAAAAAAGTAAAACATCCTGGCACAAACCCATATCTATTAATTAATCGACATGGATTTGTATTTGAAAAAATAATTTTTGACAACGCATCCTCAAACCCGGAAAAACTTAAACAAATTGAAAAAGCACTTAAAAGTCTACTCTCCCATATAGAAAAATATAACTCAGTATAAATTTATGAAACCATAAAATCTGTAAAATGGATCAATATAATCTCATTTCCCAAATTTCTACAGATCATAAATATATCCGACAAATTATAAATGACATTTTTGGACAACTTACAGATGAACAATTTAACAAATTGTTTTCCTATTTCGAATGGATACGTATAAAAGCAGGTAATCAATTAATTAAACAAGGTGCCCCTTCAGATCACATCTATTTTGTCGTTTACGGACGCCTCACCGCGATTTATGAAAATAATTTTGGAAAATCGAATATTCTCGGAGATATAATTCCGGGCCAGGCGGTAGGAGAAACCGGAGTAATTGCTGATCAACCCCGTACAGCTCATGTTTTTGCGGCACGAGACTCGGTACTTATCAGATTATCAAAGGAAATGCTCTATAAACTAGGAAATCAATTCCCAGTGCTCATTCTCAATGTAGCTAAAACCATTATTCGCAGGACAGATCAAAACACGAAAGGAAGAAAAGTTCCCCACCCAAAAAATGTAGTTTTTCTCCTAAATGAAAGATCAACCCTGAAAAGTCAATTTTTCGAGTACTTAAAACCTAAACTTGCCCCATTTGGAAAAATTACATTTTTGGACCAGGAAACTATTTTGAATGAATTGGGTGTATCGCTGTCAGAATTCACTACTGCAAAGGGTGAAGATTCATTCAATATCGAGTTGCAAAAAAAATTGGATGCGATTGAAAATTCTTCGGATTACGTAATATATATAGCGAATGAAGATGAAAAGGTATGGAAGAACAGAGCGATTGCTCAAGCTGATATTTTCTACATTCTCAAAGAATTTGGGGAATCGGAAAAACTCACTACAACGGAACAAAAACTTTTTAGCAACCATTTAAAATATAAATTGACTAAAAAAAACCTTGTTTTGCTCCATGAAAATGGAGATAACCTCCCACAAAACACGAGCCGATTTTTACATAACCGTTCCCTGGAGATGCATCATCACGTCCGGATGGATCGAATAAGTGATATAGAAAGAATATCCAGATTTATTAGTGGAAACGCCATTGGAATTGCCCTGTCGGGTGGAGGTGCCAAAGGATTAGCTCACGTGGGTATCGTTCTGAGCTTACGCGAAAAAGGAATTCCAATCGACTTCTTCTCCGGAACCAGTATTGGTACTTTCATTACAGCTCTTGGAGCGCTTGATTTACCAAGTGATGACCTTGTAAAAAAAGGTAGCGAATTAGCAAACAAAGCACCTACCAGAAGAAAAAACTTAAACATCGCTCCATTAATTTCCCTGATGAAAGGAAAACATTTGGACGACCTTCTCGAGAAATATTTCGGAACATTTAATATAGAAGATACCTGGATAAATAGTTGCTATGTTGCATCCGACCTTACCGAAAGGAAAAAAGTAATCATTACATCGGGACCTATAAATAATGCGATACGGGCAAGCGTAGCCCTACCCGGAATTTTTCCGCCCGCCGTTAATGATAATTCACTTTACGTAGACGGTGGACTTTTAGAGAATTTACCCATTGAATCCCTCGGAGGATTTCCCGTCGGTAAAACAATTGCTGTTACGCTCCACTCCACCAAAAAGTATAATCTTGAATATGATGTAGTACCTGAATCATGGGATTATATCAAGGATAAATTCCTGGGTAAGAAAAAATTTAAAGTTCCTTCTATATCTACCATAATTATGGAGTCTATGGTTCTTGCAAGCTATAGTAAATATGAAGAAACAACTAAAAAAGCTGATCTCCACCTCCACCCGCCTATAAACAAAATCGGGATATTGGAATGGAAGTCATATGATAAAATGGTACGTATCGGGAAAGAATATACAGACCAAATCGTAACAAATGAAATAAAAAATAAATTGATGCCATACATAGAACCTGCATAGGTACATTCATTTACCCTCTAACAAATGTCGGAAACTCAAAACAAAATATTAATATCCCTTCAAAAAGAAGTTTTCAAATTAATGGAAAAACTGCCTTCTGACCTATATTATCATAATATTGACCATACTATACTCGTATTTGAAGCAGTGGAATGGTTGTGCACGGAAGAGCAGGTATCCCAGGAGGATATGTATCTTTTAAAAATTGCCGCCCTGTTTCACGATGTTGGATTTATAGAAAGCTATGATCAGCACGAAGAAAAAAGTTGTCTCATTGCTGAAAAAATCCTCTCAAAATACAAACTGGCTGATCAACAAATTGAATGTATTTGTCAATTAATCACCGCTACAAAATTACCGCATTGCCC
Organism: Membranihabitans maritimus; assembly: GCF_021729145.1. Taxonomy (GTDB): domain Bacteria; phylum Bacteroidota; class Bacteroidia; order Chitinophagales; family Saprospiraceae; genus Membranihabitans; species Membranihabitans maritimus. The sequence continues at coordinate 233,738 of NZ_JAJSLW010000004.1, forward strand.
AGTAACTTTCGAAGAGAAAATTATTTGTGATGCAGATCTTAATTATTTAGGTGGCAATGACTTCTTTAAAATTGGAGATCGACTTCGAAAAGAGCTTATTCACTACGGAAAAATCGATAAAGAAGATATCACCTGGAATAAAATCCAACATGCATTCCTTACATCTCATACTTTTCATACCCAAACATCCCAAATCCACAAAGAACCTGTAAAACAAATTTATATAAAACAAATTAGTGAGAAAATAAAAAAAGCAGAGTCGTAAAACTCTGCTATCAAACCTCACTGGATACTCTCTATCCAATTTACTTAATATCTATTCTCCTGACCGGTTTTTGCCGTGCATGTTCTACTTTAGGAAGTATTACATACAAAATGCCATCTTCATACCTCGCATCCACTTTATCACTGTCTATAGTATCTGGCAGTGTAAATGTCCGTTTGAATGAAGAGTACCCGAACTCTCTTCGCGTATAATTATCTTCAGACATTTCTTCCTCCTTTTTTGCTTCTGCACTGATAGTCAACAAACCATTGTCGACATTAACCTCAAAATCTGATTTCTTCCATCCAGGGGCTGATACCTCCAACTCATAGCTATCAGGTAACTCCCTGATATTAGTAGCCGGCTTATTTATACTCGGCAAAAATTCAGTACTAAATGAAGGAAGTTCCCTTCCAAACCAATCTTCAATCCAATTAGAAACTCCAGGAAGTCGGTGTCCATTTGATACTTTTGCTAAAGTTTTCATAGCTTTGAATTTTTAATTTTTAATAATTAATTTCACTTATACTCCTTGCAAATTTGGCGCCAACACCAATAATTCAGTTATTTTGACACAGAATGCAGACAATTTGTCGCAAACAAGGACGTAAAACACAATTAACAAGTCATTTTGACAAATTTATTATGGACACGAATCTTATTGAATGGAAAGACTTTGCCAAGCTCGAAATCAGAGTCGGAACTGTCGTACGAACGGAGGTATTTAAAGAAGCTAGAAATCCAGCGTATAAAATATGGGTAGACTTTGGTGAAAAACTGGGCATAAAAAAAACAAGTGCTCAAATAACAGACTTATACTCCCATGAAGAATTGATTGGGAAACAGATTCTGGGCATAACCAACTTTCCTCCCAAACAAATAGGACCTTTCATGAGCGAATTTTTACTGACCGGCTTTGCGGATCAAGAGAATAGAATTATCATTGCAACAACGGACAAACCGGCCCCAAACGGGACCCGGCTTAAATAATCAATATATGGAAAACGATATTTTCAAAGCAATAAAGGAGCGCAGAGCAATTTACCCAGAACAATTCAATAATGAATTGGTATCTAAAGATGAAATTCAACAGCTCATTGAAGCTGCCCGATATGCACCCACCCATAAACTTACCGAACCATGGAGGTTTAAAGCAATACTGGGAAATAGTAAAAATAATTTTGCCAGCTTTGCTGAAAAGATTATTGCAGAACATCCGGACTTTGCACCAAAAGCCGAACGCATGGCCAATAAAATCCAAAAATCAGGAGCCATACTAATTATTAGCTTTCAAAGGGATCAAAAGGAAAGAATCCCGGAATGGGAAGAAATTGCTGCAACAGCAATGGCAGTGCAAAACATGTGGTTATACTTACAACATCTTAACATGGGTGGATATTGGTCCTCCGGAAAACCGCTTATGTATGCAGCCAAAAATTTTACAAGCTTCGAACAAGGGGAAAAAATCCTGGGACTGTTTTTTATTGGAAAATACGACATTGAATTAAAAGAAAGACGTCATAAAAATGTAGATGAATTTACTAAATGGATATAGTGCATTTAAATGTATATCATGGGGAGTTTGAATTTAGTTTTGTTGATAGGTGCCGGTAACCAGGAGATTATTATTGCTGTAGAAAACCTCTCCTCTTTTGATTTCAACATAACGGGAACAATTACATTTAATGAAGGGGATCCTATAGATATTGCCCTGCTTATCCCATCAAATAAACAAGAAAAATTTCTAAAAATACCATTTGACCGTATAAATGACTACCCACATTTTGAGCTTCAAATAGATAAATTTACTACTCAGGGACACGAAAACCAATACGATTTAAAAATAAAACCCAAACCCAAACATTTTGCGAAAGCAAGATTGGTGAGTAATTGGGGATTGCCCGGTAAATCCTACACCCTATGGACACCTAAAGATGATGCTTCTGATCCAATCAATATTCCCAAGATAACCCGGAAACCTTCTTATCAAGCCGATGATTTAGCATACATTCCCCTGGGAAACCTTACCGAAATGGCGGGATTTGGAAGGGAACTTGACCTACATGCATCTGCCATTTTCAAAAATCCTAAAAGTGTATCCCCGGAAGTTATTTATCAACGTCAATTATCAGAATTCGCTACATTTATAGACCGCGCCCTGAGAATGAATATTGATAGAGTTTTTATCATCCACGGAGTTGGCAAAGGAAGGTTGCGAAAAGCAATTCATCAAAAACTATCATCTAACCCCCATGTAAAAGAATTTGTGAATGAATACCATTCGAAATACGGATTTGGAGCCACTGAAGTGATCTTCCAATAATACCATGGCTCGTCACAAATTATGCCTAAAACGGATCATCCCCATCCCCTGTCTCTTCTTTTAACTTTTGTAAGTCGCTTTTTAAACGGGCAATTATTTTCCTGTATTTACTTTGGTCATAGGCATTATTGAGTTCAGCGGGATCCTCTTCCAGGTCATAAAAATCCCATCCAGGTTCTTTCAGATCCTCAATAGGACCTTCGCCGTCGATTGACTTCCCATAATAATAAATAAGCTTGTACCGACCCGTCCGTATACCCAGATGTGCTGGACGTGTAGGGCTGTGCGTCCAATATCGATAATACATTTTGTCTCTCCAATCTGCAACTTCCTCTCCCGAAAGGATATCTCTGAAACTTTCGCCCTGAATATAGTCCGGTTTATCAATTTCCGCATAGTCAGCAAAAAGAGCTGGGAAATCAATATTTAATATCATTTCATCGTACTCCGTACCTCCGGGAATCTCTTTTGGATATTGAATAATAAACGGCATTCTCAATGATTCCTCCAACATCATACGTTTATCAAAAAAAGCGTGCTCTCCCAGAAAGTACCCCTGATCCGATGTATATATTACCACAGTATTTTCGTCCAGTCCATTGTCTTCTAAATAGTCCAGCAACCGACCTATGTTATCATCTATCCCCGCCCCACTTCGAAGAAAATCCCGAATAAACTTCTGATAAATTTTTTTCCTTGCCTCTATTGAATCCAAACCATCGGTATCAAAAGGTAATTCGGGATAAGATGTCCAGAAGTCTCCAGTAGATGCTTTTTCATACCTTTCACCCAGAATATCAATTTGGTGTCCGGGAAAGGATCTTTTGGTGGTACCGGCACCCCAATCATCGAGTGATTCTGGCTCAGGAAATTCCACACCATCGTACAAGTGCCTGTATCTATCCGCAAAATCAAATGGTTCATGTGTAGCTTTAAAATGACACATAAGAAAAAAAGGTTCATCAGAATTTTGGGTACTCAACCAATCAAGTGACATATCTGTAATAACATCTGAAGAAAACCCTTGCTTCTGAATCATTCCTTCTTCGCCTTTTTCCCAATTCTCCAAGGTTTTGAAATAAGGATTATGATAATTTCCCTGACCGGGCAATACCGTAAATTCATCAAAACCAGTTGGTTTTGACTTTAAATGCCATTTACCAAATAAAGCAGTTCTATAGCCCGCGGACTGTAAAGTCCTCGCAATATTATCCCGGGTAGAATCTAATGAGTCCCTTAGTGTATACACTCCATTTTTATGACTGTATTGCCCAGACATTATCGATGCCCGGCTAGGCACACAGATTGAATTTGTACAAAAAACATTTTTAAGTTTTGCCCCGTTCCTGGCAATTCGTTCTATATTTTCATTTTTAACAAAATCTTTAAGAATTCCACCGTAAATCCCCCATGCTTGAGAAGTATGGTCGTCAGCCATGATAAATAAAATATTAGGTCGCTTTTCAGACTGAGAACAAGAAACCTGAAAAAAAATACTAATCAGAAAAAGATACCAAATTTTAGTTTTCATTTAAATCAAAAGATTTATTCCTTTCAAAAGTAAAATAAAGAAATCGCAGGAATAAGAAAAATTAAAGCATTTGATCAAACAATTAGTGAAAACCTGAAGGCATTCTCGGATTAACTTAGAGAAAAGCACCATATCCTTATTTCCCGGCTCTTCAGTTCGTCAAATCGAAATAATTTTGAACAACTATTGTGATTTGACGATTGATAAAAAGTTTCTTCAAGTATTTAATCTGTCAAAACACCTGTTTTTATTTCCATTGCTTTTACTATCTTCCAAATTACATGTTTACAGATTATATACATTACATTGCTCCAGGCTTATTATTAGTTTACGCAATTCAGTTATACCACTGGTATGGTATTTTTCTACGCATCAATTTGGAGAAGAAATATTCCAAGTCTCCAACCAACATTGGCCTATCGGTGATAATTAGTTTTAGGGAAAAAGTAGAGATTCTCCCGACTCTCATTAAGAATTTATCGCAGCAATCATATGAGAATTTTGAAGTATTGATAGTTAATGACGGCCCGGTAAGCCAGCCTAATAACCTATTAAGTGATTGGGCATCAGGAGATGAGCGTTTTCAATATCTGAAGCATAAAAAAAATACCATAGGAAAAAAATCAGCACTTGAATTTGGAATCAAAAATGCTTCCAATAATTGGTTAGTATTTACAGATATTGATTGCGAACCCGGTGACAATTGGTTGGAAATAATTTCCAAAAGCATACCGGACCATCCTTCGATTTTGTTAGGTGTTTCTCCCTATAAAAAAAAGCCGGGATTATTAAATAAGGTGATCCAGGGTGAAACATTTATTACAGCTATCCAATATCTCGGATGGGCGCAAAAAGGCAAAGCTTACATGGGTGTTGGAAGGAATTTAATTTATCACCGCCAAGTATTTGAAAAATATAAATTTGACTCTCATCGCAATATACCGTTTGGCGATGATGACTTACTTGTCAATGAGGCCGGCAAAGAATTTCCCATATATATCTTACCTGATACAGAAGCCATGACCTATTCTGCCCCTCCTATAACCTGGTCGGAATGGTATGGACAAAAATCAAGGCATTTAAGTGCAGGTAAATTTTATACACTCAAAACGCAAATAAGAATCTCGATTTTCAATTTTTCTTTAGCATTAGAAAAACTTTTACTATTAATTTTAATATTTTCTTCCCCTGTATTAGCTATTATATTTATTCTTTGCAAAGCTCTTTTTCTAATTTACCCCATCAACAAACTAAAATCCAGTATAGGAATGATATCTTCATTAACGGATTGGTTGGCATACGAATGGTTTCACTCTTTATATTTGGTCTTTATGTCGCCATATATTTTCTTCAAAACAAAAAGAAAGTGGTAAAATGGATGTAATTGAAAAATATTATTCAGAAAAATCACTAAAAAGGTTTAGTGATGATCAAATGGAAAAAATCAAAAGATTAGAGGTTTTATATAAGGAATGGAATAATAAAATTAATGTTATCTCCCGAAAGGATATTGACCAAATATACCTTCACCATGTTATCCATTCCTTAAGTATTTCAGAATTTACTACCTTTTCCAAAGGGACCAAAATATTGGATTTAGGAACTGGTGGAGGATTTCCCGGAATTCCCCTGGCTATTCGATTTCCTGATTCTTATTTTCATTTGATTGATGGAACAAAGAAGAAAATAAAAGTAGTAAATGAAATTGCCAACGAACTTGGGCTAGACAATGTATTAGCGACACAAGTACGGGCGGAGGAATTGAAAGGTAAATATGATTTTGTGGTTTCGCGGGCCGTTGCTTCCTTACAAAAACTTGTAAATTGGTCTGGTCCCTTAATTTCACGCGAGGGTGTAAATCCCATTCCTAATGGATTGTTGGCATTAAAAGGAGGAGATTTGAAGCAAGAAATTGCAGAGCTAGCCCAGGGAACTTATTGTGAAGTTACCCCAATTACAAAGTATTTTAACGAAGAGTATTTCAGCGAAAAAAAATTAATTTACGTTCAATTATAGGAAATGGAGGACCTATTACAACAAGAATTTCAAATCACCTCAGAATTGACCATTGACGTTCTGCGAATTGTCTTTACAATTTTAGGATTAGGGTTGGCATATTTCCTATATAGGCTTTTTCTGAAACTGGGCTTGAAGTTTGTAAGTGTAGACAAAGGAGACATCTATGAGAAAAAAATCAAAAATATTTTGTGGTATTTGTGGTTGTTTGCCTCTATATTTTTGATTTTTGCCTCTTTTAGAATCACTAATTTTTCAATACTGGAATGGATTGTTAACCAATTTGATATCGACTGGGATATCTCTCAGGATGGCATGCGAATTTTTCGATTGGGTTATATTCTTTATGGGTTGATTATAATTCAATTGGCCAGATTATTGGATTGGTTGATTACGCGCTTTTTACATAATCGAATTAGTGAACAAAAACGGAATCAAAATAAAATTAAGCGTTACATTACTCAGGAAGAAGCGCAGAAAAAAACAAATTTGACTGTTCAATATTTGGTCTACGGACTTGCCGTATTAATTATGATCAATTCTTTCGGACTGGATTTTGACCTTATAACATTCCCGGAATCTTCTGATCAGGATCCATTTAAACTGAGTAAATTAATACGCATAATATTAATAATTTTATCTGCCCGATTAGTAATATCCGTAATCACAAATGTATTCCTCAGAAGAGTATATCGTTCCCAGGGCATTGATGTTGGCCGTCAATATTCATTTAATCAATTACTTTCCTACTTTATTTATATTGCTGCCGTCCTGGTAGCTATTCGATCACTAGGATACAATACAACTATAATATTTGGTGGTTTAGCCGCTCTTCTAGTGGGTGTTGGTATTGGATTACAACAGACATTTAATGATTTTTTTAGCGGTATATTGTTACTTTTTGAAAGATCCATTGAAATTGGCGATATCATTGACCTGGACGATACAGTAGGTGAAGTGGAAAAAATCGGATTGCGGACTTCAATTGTACGTAATCGAGACAACATTATGCTAATTGTTCCTAATTCTAAATTGGTAAATGGTAAAATCACCAATTGGAGTCATATGGACGGCAAAGCCCGTTTTGCCGTCGAATTTGGTGTCGCCTATGATACAGATCTTGAATTATTTGAAAAGATATTAATAGATGTAGCCTCGAATCACGATGATGTTCTGCCTTACCCGCAACCGAAGGTAGCTTTTAGTGAAATCTCGGCATCTACTTTTAATTTTAAGTTGTTTTTCTGGACGAGTAAGTTCATGCCGCTGCCATTTCTACAATCTGAATTACGCTCTGCAGTTATTCATCAGTCGAGAGTTCACAACATAGAGTTAGCATACGATCAATTGGACATTAGATTACGAAACCAGATAATAGCTGCAAGCGATTCATCTTCCAACGAGACAAGAATTACACCGTTGAGCCCTGACCGGGATTTTTCTCATTTGAAAAAAAATAAAGGAGAGGAAGAATGATTAGATCTCATGATTCCCCAATTCCTTGAAAGCCTAGATTTTCTATCTATACAAGGTAGCGAAATGGCTCACCTTGAAGTTGATATATAATATTTTCAACCAGCTTGAGTCCTATCCAATCTTCAAATCCGGATTTAAAAAAAGAATCCAAGGGTGCATACTATCCTGGCAGGATGAGTGTTTTTATGATCTTCAAAATACTCTTTTATCCCTCTTTCATAGGAAAACCTAACGAATAAGGATTGAAGTTGAACGCCGGCTGATGCATTCCAATAAGCCGTTAATGTATTGATTGTTCCCAATTCACGGGTAACATTCTTCCCGAAATCCAAAAGATAATCGGCAAGTACCCCTCCAGCAATCATAGGTCTAATATTGCCATTGGGGAAAAATCTTTTCTCCAAATTAAATTTGACACCAGCAAATTGAATTTTATCCTGGGTATCGGAAAATATATTCCTGAAATAGGTATGGTCCCCAAAATAAGTTTCATTATAACTACCACCAAATAACATCCAAAAGGTATCGTCTCCAATCCTCACATCCAAACCAGTCCTATATCCCATTTGGAAAGTAGGATTCAGATAATTGTTACTAAGGTCAAAATTTGTAAAAGTCGGGCCTGCATATAATGTAACTCCACTTTGTGAATAACAGGAGATAACCAAACTGCATAGTCCCAACAAAACGCTGCATTTCTTAACTATTCTTACCATTGATTACATATAGGGTATGTACTTAACTCATTAAACGAGAAATAATTGTATCTGAATGCCCGCTATCTCTATTCAATTTGGCGTTTATATTCTTTTGAAATTTTTAAATATTTCTACACAATTACGGTAAATTACTTCAGAGGTTTTTACCCAGGAAAACTTCTTTCTTTGTACAAGGGCTTCGTTCAAAAGCCTTCTTTTTAAGTTTTCATTGGTCACTATACTTTCCATCGCTTTTGCAATATCATCACTACTAAAAGGATCAATATATATTACTGCATTTCCACCTACTTCAGGAAGAGAGGAAGAATGAGCAGATATAATTGGGATTCCTGCATGCATTGCGTCCAGTATCGGTACCCCAAACCCTTCCCATTTTGAAATATAACACAATGCAGAAGCATTAGAAAGAATTCGCCAAACTGTATGGTCATCCAGATATCCGGTAAAAATAATCTCATCGGTATACTTACTTTCCCTGGCTGACAATAGAATGGCTTCTGACTTCCAGGCTACTCTGCCTACCAAAACAAGTTTATAATCACTTCCTGTAGAATCTTTATATTGATCGAAAGCATTAATAAGTTGTACAATATTCTTTCGGGGATGGAGGCTTCCTGTATATAGAAAATATTTCCCCTTTACTAATTGAAAACCCAATGGTTCTGAGTCGGAGGAAATAGCTGTATTTTCAAAACGGGACCCGTTGTACACTACTTCAATTTTATCGGAAGGGATATTGTACTGTCTGGAAATATCATTTCTGGAAAAATCGGAGACCGTTATTAAAGAATCAGCCCTTAACGCAAACTTTTTCTGATATTTCTGATAAAAATTTAATTCCCTTTTGGGTATATAATCAGGATAATGAATATAAGCAAGGTCATGCACACACAGCAATGTGGGGACCTTACTTCTAAGAGAACAAAATCCATCGAATGATAAAAACAATTCAGCATCCCAATTTCTAAGGTAGAATGGAATCAAAACTTCAAACCATAGAGTGTATAAAAATGGTCTGCGAGCTGGTAAAGGAATAACTTTATATTCTATCCCCGGGATCAAAAACTTTTTATCTGGTTGTTGATCAAATAGAATAAGATAGTCATTTTCAGGATAGTGTGTAACTAGGTTTTTAATTACTTCATAGGTAAAATACCCAATTCCCTCCAATTTATTTCTAATCAATAGCCTTCCGTTTATGGCTATTCGCATCTTCGTTTTATTTTTACAAAAAAGCAAAGGTATGCAAAAGAATGTTTCCGTCTTAATATTTGATTTTGGGAATGTTATAATAGACATTGATATGAGCAAAACATTTTCAAAATTATCAACGCTATTGGATTTTGACCTTAATTCTCTTCTCACAGATAAAGAGAATTTATTTATAAGGTATGAAATGGGTCTCATTTCCACCGAAGCATTTTTGAATGATTTAATAAGGCGAAGTAACAAACCTACGCAGGCGAATGAAATCGTATCTATTTGGAATGCTATTCTTTTGGGGATACCCAAAGAGCGGATTGACTTACTCCTTGAATTGCGAAAACAATATTCAATTTATATCCTTAGTAATACCAACGATTTACATATTCAGTGGGTACACAGATACTTGAAACGAGAATTTAAATTGGAGAATTTCGAAAGGTCAATACTACACAATGCCTTTTACAGCCACCACCTCAAAACCAGGAAGCCCAGAAACGAAATTTATGAAAAAGTCCATTCTAAGATTGATAAACCCAAGGATGAAGTCCTTTTTTTGGACGACCTTGAAGAAAATGTAAAAGCTGCCCAAACCTTTGGTTGGAATGCCTTTCACCACCCTGCCCAGGGGGACCTTAAAGAATCCCTGTCGAAAAATGGAGTTCATCTATAATAGAAAACATTATATGGATGTAAAAAAGAATGAAGTACTAAAAAAACTTCAACGTTATTGTTCGCTTCAGGATAGATCAGTTCAAAAAGTTCGTGAAAAGCTATACAGGTACTCCTCTCTTTCCCAACGAGAAAAGAACGAAATAATACAAACATTGCTGGACGATAGTTACCTGGATGATAAAAGGTTTACAGAAAATTTTGTACGGTCTAAAGTAAATCAAAATAAGTGGGGACGAAATAAAATTATACAAGGATTGTTTCGGCATAAAATCGATGAGCTCACGATAGAAGTAGGAATTAAAGGAATAGATGAAGAGAAGTATCAATCTAATTTAATAAAACTTACCCGGCAAAAATCCAAAACCAATATAGACAGAGAAAAACTTATCCGGTATTTAATTCAAAGGGGATATGATTATGAGGAGATTATCTCTATTATTAGTTAAATAATGATTCAATTTTTTTAAATTTGAAGATAACAAATTTTTAAACCCTCGTCCAATATGAAAACTATAGTCGGGATCTTAGCTTTTCTCTGGTTCGTTGGTTGGGGGTATTGGTTTTTGTATGAAAGAGGGCATATTCAATTTGATAAAGTCTCCCATGAAACGGTAGAAATAGATCTTGAAAATTCTTCAAACCATACTGATACTGCCAGGAAGTCTAATGTTACCTCCTTTACATTCACTTTTGATTCGAATAACCTAAATCTATCCTCAAAAGTTGATTCTCTTTATTCCAACTTACAAACCAATGAAGCAATACAAATAATTTCTTACTATACGGAAGAGGAGTCTTTTTCTGGTGGTTCTTTTGAGACATTAGGCATAAAAAGGTCTGAAGATTTAGTAAGGGAAATCAGGAAAAAATACTCTTCTCATGTGTTACTGCCCACAGGAATTAAATTACAACCTAGCTCCGGAATTGATACAACAGGGATTAGCCATTATTATGAAATCCAGGTTTTTAATAAAGATCAACCCCTTCAGGTTATTAATAACGAAAGATATTTTGTATTCTATCCCTTTGCTTCGGAAGAAGAAAGAGGTTCATCTAAAATATCTGATGCAATAGATTCGTTAACAAATATTTGGGGAAGGAAGGACTATCAATTTATTGTCACCGGTCATACAGATAGCGAAGCTACAGAAACAACAAATTATCGATTGGGTATGAAAAGAGCTAAATCCATTCAAGATAAATTAATTCAAAATGGCATAGCCCCGGAAGATATTACGATCCTTTCTAAGGGTGAGCAAGAGCCGATAGCATCCAATTTAACAGCTGGAGGAAGGTATTTAAATCGCAGGGCTGAAATCCTCCTTCAACGAAAATAATTAAATATATGGCAGCTATGCTTCAAAATATGTATACCTTATTACCATTGCAAGCAGAGGTATCTTCTTCTCTAGGAATAGATATTCTTATATACGTGGTCATGGCAATTGGATTTAGCATTCTCGGGTTTTTTATTTGTAAATTTTATAATGAAGCCCGTATCAAAGAAATGGAAGATGAAGTAAGTGCAGAAAAAGAAAGACTAGGCAGAAGGATTTCAACATTAGAAAAAGAAATTCAACACCAATATGCCAAAGAAGATGAGCTAACAGTTGTTATTAATAATTTGAAGAAAAAATTAGAATCCTCTGGTTCAAAAAAAAATGATAAAAAGAATAATCCCACTGAAAATCAACAATGGCATTTTGAACTTTTTTCAACTCCCCATAAAAATCCTGATGAAGAGGAATAGTTTGGAATAAAAACCTCTATTGGAATTAAAATTCACGAATGATTATTTTGGTAAAAACAATCAAACCTCCAGCGTAATTTCACATTTTACCATTTGACCACTTGCCCTATAGCTAAAAATCTAAACAGGCTAATAGCAACAAATTCAAATAAAGGTGTGAAATACAACAGACCGTTAGGTACCATTCTCCCCACGAAAAGTGATGTTGTGGATTCCCTTATAATCATCAATATTGTGTATATATCTTCTTTATAGCATTTCCACATGAAAGAAGTGGACATCTCGCTGTTTTCTGCCGGTCCTGAAGCTTAAATTAGTTAAGAAATCAGGTTTTACAAATAAATATGATCTAAGTAAGGAAGCTTTTCAGGATAATCTGTGTTGTAGTGCAATCCCCTGCTTTCCCTTCGATATGCTGCAGATTTAGTAATTAAATAACCAATTGTGATCAAATTTCTTAATTCCCCAAGTTGAGGAGAAGGTGTTGTTGTCTGGTAAAGTTCCTCTGTTTCTTTGTACAAAGTACTCAAACGGTTCAACGCCCTTTTGAGACGAACGTTAGACCTAACGATTCCCACATAGCTACTCATGATTTCTTTGAGCTCTTTTATGCTTTGAGTGATAAGAACCATTTCATCAGGTTGGGTTGTCCCATGGGCGTCCCAGTCTCGAATATGATCAATTATCTCATAATCATCAATATTCGATTCAATATGCTCTGCAATCCTGTGCCCAAACACCATTCCTTCCAGCAAACTATTGGAAGCGAGCCGATTCGCACCATGCAAGCCGGTGCAGGTCACTTCACCACAGGCATATAATCGCTGAATTGATGATTGTCCGATAGAATCGACCAAAATACCTCCGCAAATATAATGACACGCAGGTGTTACCGGAATGAAATCTTTAAGTGGATCGATGCCCAGGCTTTTACATTTATCATAAATAGTAGGAAAATGATTAATAAACCCTTCTTTGTCCAAGTGCCTGCAATCCAGGTATACATAATCCCAACCATGAATTTTCATCTCCCGGTCGATCGCACGAGCTACTATGTCCCGGGGTGCTAACGACCCTCTTCCATCATACTTTTTCATAAAGGGCTTATCATCCAGTGTCTTTAGTTCGGCACCGTAGCCCCGAACTGCCTCCGAAATTAGGAAATCAGGCTTTTCTCCGGTGGGATTAAACAAGGAAGTAGGATGGAATTGAACAAACTCCATATCTTTAATGGTCCCCTTTGCCCGGTACATCATCGAAATACCATCCCCCGATGCTACCAGAGGGTTGGTAGTATTGCGATAAACCTGACCTGCCCCCCCTGTTGCGAGTATGGTGACTTTTGCCAAATAGGGCTCGATTTCTGCCTGGTTCTCCTTTTCCATTACATAGACTCCAAAACAACGAATATCTGGGGTAGCTTTGGTAATGACCTTTCCAAGATGGTGCTGGGTAATAAGGTCGATTGCAAAGGCATTTTCGATTACTGTAATATTTTGGTAATCACTCCCCTTATCTAAAATAGTCCTTTGAATTTCCCACCCTGTTTTATCTTTAAAGTGTAATATCCTATTTTCGGAATGTCCCCCTTCTCTGCCAAGGTCATAACCTCCATCAGGTTCCTTATCAAACCGAGCTCCCCATTCAATCATCTCTCTTACTCTTTGAGGCCCTTCAGTTATGACTAAATTAACAATATCGGGATCACATAGCCCGTCGCCTGCATCAAGTGTATCCTCTATATGCTTTTGAAAATCATCAACTTCTCGATTCCAAACTGATGCAACACCTCCCTGAGCCCAACTCGTATTACTTTCTCCTTTTTTGGTTTTATTTAATACAGTAATTTTTAAATCTGGCCTTCGTTCAGCTAAATTAATTGCCAACGTCATTCCGGCAACTCCACTGCCAACAATAAGAACATCCTGCTTTTTCATTCTTTTGGTTTCAATGAAAAAACTGGAAATTTAGTAATATTTTCAACAGGAAAACTTATTTCGGGGTAATTAAATTAATTAAAGCATTATGTGTTTTGTTAAATATTAGTATTTTCCCTCATTAGGCAAAGGTCGAGTAAAATCCTATTACGGAAGGAATTATATTTGACTATTTAATAACTGATATGTAAACGTTTATTTCTGTATGGATCTTAATATTGGAAAGCAAAATTTTTTGATACTTGGAGCAAGTAGTGGGTTAGGATTAGCTGTTGCTGAAAAAATTCAGGAAGAAGGAGGTTTTACTATCGTAGTAGCCAGATCTGAAGAAAAATTGAACTCATTTCATTTAAAACATCCCAATTCAAAGACAATTCAGGCGGATATTATGAGTGAAGATGGAATTAATTTTCTTCTCCAAGAAGTGGAAAATTTTCCGATTCATGGAATTCTTGTCAATGCTGGTGGCCCTCCTGCAGGTAATTTTTTGGGTTCAACTATTGAAACCTGGGATAAAGGGTATGAAATGGTATTTAGATGGAAAGCCCATTTGTTATTAAAAATTTTACCTTCTCTGATAGAGCGCAATTACGGTAGAATAACTTTTATAGAAAGTGTATCGATAAAGAAACCCATCGAAGGCCTGGTATTGAGCAATGCCTATAGAATGGCCGTAGTGGGATTGGTCAAATCTATAATTAATGAGATTAACGGAAAAGATATTACCCTCAATATAATAGGGCCAGGCTACCACAAAACTGAAAGGCTGAAAAATTTAATTGAAAAACAAGCAGGGTCAGAAAAAGAAAAAAATGAGATTGAAAAAACTTTTGCCAATCAGACTGCTGTAGGACGCCTGGGAATACCAGAAGATTTAGCTTCTTTAGCCGTTTGGTTACTTTCGCCACATAGTGGATATGTGACCGGTCAAACGATTCTCGTGGATGGAGGCTTATACAAAGGAAGCTTATAAAAAACTCTTTTTAGGGATCTTTTCCCCAAGAACATCTTTCACTAAAAAAAAACCATCACTACCCTTTTCCTGGTAATGAGGCATTATCATAATACCATCTGAAGGTGCTTTGATACATCCATCTTTATTTGTTGCCAGTATCTGGTTTTTTCTTATCCTGTCAAAGTTTTTGAAGCCAGGCTTCATTCTAAAATTTTCATTTTTGTCAATTTTATATGTGTAAATTAATTTGCAGTGTTTTGGTAGTCCATTGGCATAGTTATTAAGGATTTCTTCATGGATTGTTTCAATATGAAATTTCTCTACACATTCAATGGCGCTCAGAAAATTGACCGAAGCTGCTATACATCTATTGACAGAAAGTTTGTCATCGTGTTGTCCGGATTCAAAGCAGAGTGAAACACAAGGTCTATTTAAGTTCTCCTCATTAAAATAATGTAGTACCGTACCGTGTAAGTCCTTAATAAAACCTTCAATTACCGTGGCATCCAGCTTTAATCCTAATTTAATGGATTCAGGAGTATCATTGACAATTGTAAATATTCCGCCCGATGCTGTAGTGGTATGTAGGTCAAGTACAAAAATTTCGTTGGGCTGATATTCTTCAATCTGTCTGTCAATTTCATTAATAATTCCTATCAGCTCAGCCTCTTCATCTACCGGATGTTCCTGGAGCAAAGCTGATTCAATCTTTTCTCGAAGAAAAATCCTGTTCAGGTCTTCGCTAATATATCTTTGATCAACCGAAAGTGCTTGAAGATTCCCTTTTATTCCTACCAACCTTCCAGAAAATTTGAATTGTTTATTCGTGATAGGCTCTACTTCCAGCATTTTAAACAATAAATCCAGGGCCTTTACGCCTGCCTTTTCGTTACCGTGAACACCGCCAATAATAATTGCCAAAGGTCCCTTGATCTCATTGTCGTAAACACCTACGATTCTATTTTCCATGTTAAAATTTATTGTGAATCAAGGTACATTTTACTGAGAAAATTCGTTTATATATAAATTACTTTTTTTCTATGAAGTTTTCTGAGCCAATATCGGTCAACAAAATCGCCGATAAATACAACGCTAAGTTAATAGGTGAAAATGAAAATATAGTATACGGACTAAATGAAATTCACCGGGTCGAAGAAGGAGATATTACTTTCGTAGATGTGGAAAAATACTATGAAAAATCTTTGAATTCCAAAGCTACCGTCATATTAATCGACAAAGAGGTTTCATGCCCCAGTGGCAAAACTTTGTTAGTGGTAAATTCTCCATTTCAGGTGTTCAGTGAATTAGCCACCGGAGAAAGACAAACTCATGCCGCCAATTCAGCGATCCACCCAACTGCAAAAATTCACCCTACTGCCAGTATTGAACCAAATGTAATAATTAGAGAAAATGTAACTATTGGCCCTGAAACATATATTCAATCATTTTCATACCTTGGACCATATACGTCTATAGGGAAAGGGGTCACTATCATGTCAAATAATCAGATTGGTAACGATGCATTCTATTTTAAAAAGGAGGGGGATGAATATACATCATGGCATACTGTCGGCAGGGTCATCATTGAAGATAATGTTTTTCTCGGACCAGGCTGCACCATTAACCGCGGAGTGACATCGGATACCACAGTTGGGAAAGGCTCTAAACTCGACGCCCAGGTACATGTAGGCCACGGTGTAATCATTGGTCCGAATGCCTTGATCGCTGCACAAGTAGGTATTGCAGGAAAGTGCACTATTGGCAAAAACGCGGTCATTCTGGGTCAGGTGGGAATTGCACAAAATCTATCTATTGGGGAAAATGTGAAAATTCTGGCTAAGTCTGGAGTAACCAAAAATTTACCTTCCGATAAAACCTATTTTGGTTACCCCGCGAATGAAGTATCCAAAATTAATCGAGAATTAGCCTGGCTGCGAATAAACGCACGCTCAAAAAATTCGGTTAAATAGGCCCGGGAATTTGTACCATATTGTCAAAATCTTCCTCCGCTGCATATTGTGTTTCCGGATCCTCCAGAATATGAATTTTGCTATCAATTAACGAAATAACTGATGAAGCGGAATACAAACCAATTCCATCATCCGAGTATTGGTAATCAATTAATGTCAGAATAACCCTGTCCTCAATAGAAAGCTCCAGATAATTCCCGTATACTATCATCTTGAAATTGATCTTTCGATCTTCAGGCGGCTGGAATAATCCGCTTTGCAAATTATTGAAAATAAAATTATTGTGATTGTCGTGCGGATTAAAGCCCCATTTTCGAATCTGTACATACCCATTAACAAAATCCAATGCGATAAAGTAGCCGTTACCGTGCCTGTCCGCATTTATGACTAATCCACTTTTTCCCATACCTTCAAGATGAAGTGTTCCCGTCCATATAATATTTTTGGAGGGCTTATTGAACGTAAAAACTTCATACCCGGATACGGATCGGAAAGTAAATTTGCTTTCCTCGACAAACATTGATGCTGAACTATTCTGCAAATTGGGCAATACTTCAGCAAAATCATTTTGTAAAATGGTTTTACTTATCATATTGTCCCACCCGTCATAGCTCTTCAAGTATAACCTTCCTTTCTTATCTGTATCAAGCTCTTTAGGGGGTGGTAAAACCCTTTTAAAATTAATTTCCCTGTTGAGAAAGTAAAAGTTATATACAAGAATACGCTCTCCATCCCTAATTATCCGGGCTGCATAATTTCCTTGTGGCATCAAAACATCGGAATGGTAACTTTTATAAGGACCGCCAAACTGTTCGGAATACCAATACCTGACTTTTATATCTTCGCGAATTGACCCCAGTAAGTAATACCTTCCGTTTTTGATAATGAGGCAGGGACATTCGATATCATCATATGCTAAAGGGTGAAGCAATGGTCGCTGCAAAACATACTGATTATCTACCAGTTTTGCCAGCCCCACACACCCCCTTCTACTAATAGGGCCGTGATTACTTCTGGCACAAACAAGTAAATACTTTTCCCCGTTTTCAACAAACCTGAAGGGGTCCCTGAAACTTAACCAGGTCCTTGGATTATTTTCAGGATCCTCATAATGAGGTCCTTCAGAAGCCAGGGGAAGGTTATAGTTATTTTCCTTTTTCCAATCGTAAAGATTTTGCGAAACCGCCCTTCCTATTTTTTGAATTACACCTTTATCAGCCAATTGCAAACCTGTATAATGCATTTCGTATCCATACTCAGTACGCGAAACATCCATGGTCCACACCATATCATCATCCCATTCTCCTGGATGCCCCACAAATAAGGCGTGTTTCACCCTTCTCCAATTAATGCCATCCGTTGAAACGGCATGTGCTATATAATCGTGATTGGGTATAATCAGATGAAAGAGGTGATACATATCACCGTCTTTGATAACTTCAATATCTCCAATTTCCCAATCTCTATATCCACTTCCTGTATACATTCCTAATTGTCAATTTTAAAACCATAGTGGTTTAGCCCTTCAATAATGCCTTCAGCGGCTTTTCCTTCTGCCAGATAAAGATATTCATCTTCTTTCAGATAGTTGAGTTCACGCGATCTATTTCCGACAATAATTCCCTTAATTGGTTTACGGAACATGTCCATATCGTTACCTGAATCACCACAAGCAATAACATTTCTCAATGGGATTGACCACTTCTGGCATAAGTAACGGATAGCATTACCCTTGGAAGCATTGACTGGTAAAATGTCTATGTACTTTTGATGGGAGTTCACCATAGTAATCTGGTAAAAATCCTTTCCCAACTTGGAACGAATAATATCTTCGTCAAAATCTGCAAGATTGTAATAATATGACAATTTATAAATATCCTGTGCATCCTCTTCTTGTAGTTCAAGCCAATGAATGGTCGAAAGTTTTTTCAAAATGCGATCACGGTTCCACTTGAAATCAAGATAATCCATCCAATCTTCATCATTAGCTTCCTCATTTAGGTCGTAATGTATTCGGGCTCCTACTGAACTAACTATCATATCGACATCCAGATCCACTTTTTTCATGACTTTACGGATAAGTTCAATAGATCGCCCCGAAGCAACAGCAATACAAAAATCTTCCCTTTGACTTTCAATAAATTTTTTCAATTTGTCTAAACCAGGAAAAGATTCCTCGGAGGCTATCAGCGTACCATCAATATCTGTGATCAATAAATTCCTGGCATTTTTAAACCTTTCGGCTTTTGCTTTAGGAATTTTTAGTTCTTTAGGCTTCCTTGGTTGCTTGGGTGCAAGCGTTTCCTGGATCCAACCAACGTATATATTAGTATGGGAATCCCAACTGTAGTATTTTTTGGAGGCAATTATTCCCTGGTTTGAGAACCTACGCCATTTTCCTTCATCCGTAAGTACAGATTTTATGGCTTCCCTCACTTCATATTTATCCAAAGGATCAACTAAATACCCATTTTTACATTTTGGGATAATTTCAGAAGGTCCACCATTCTTGGTGACTACCACCGGAAGACCGGTAGCAGCTGCTTCTATAGTAGTCAGTCCAAAATTTTCATGGAGGGCTAGATTAATAAACACTCCTCTTTTTTCAGCACAATATTGATAAATCAGGCTTACCTCATTTTCAATATCGTGTTTCTTTGGGATAGCTAATTTCCCATAAAGATCATACTTATCCATTAACAGGAGCATCTCTGTAAGCACTTCTTTTTCAGCCCCCTTCATATTAGAAATATCCTTTCTTATCCCCGCAAAGATCACCAGATTCGCTAAAGATTGCATTTCTTTATCACTTCCATAAGCATCAATTAGGGTATGTAAATTCTTCTTTCTGTCGGGTCTGGCCAGTGCCAGGATAGCCGGTTTGGAAGGATTTACAAGAAATTTCTCAATTGACTGGCTCACCCAATACTTTCTCTGTGCTACTTGTTGTTGAAGTTCTTCGTTTTCTAATTGATATTGGTAGTATGGGAAAAACTTATCCGTATCAATTCCCGGGGGTAGAACGTGAAATGTAGCCTTTGGAAAATTTTCATATCCTTCCCAGTGGCTGATTTCCTGATACGTCGAGGTAATAACAAATTCGGCAAGCGTAAGGCAGGATTCTTCTGCAGCTATTCTTTTCTCGAAATTAAAAGTCTCTTCTGCCTCTTCTGCTGTCATACCAAGGTCCTTCATTTTGTTCCTCTTCGGCCGGCCTAATGAATGTCCCGTATGGGCAAAAGGAATATTAAAATGGATGGAAAGCTCCCTAGCTACATATCCTGCATCACCGTAATGGCTATGGATCCAATTGGGACGAATATCATTTTCCTTGATATATTTCTTAGCGTTTTCCACA
Source organism: Membranihabitans maritimus (assembly GCF_021729145.1). Lineage (GTDB taxonomy): Bacteria > Bacteroidota > Bacteroidia > Chitinophagales > Saprospiraceae > Membranihabitans > Membranihabitans maritimus. Next base: position 253,916 of record NZ_JAJSLW010000004.1, read on the forward strand.
TATTCATCAAGATGATCCCACAATCGCTCCTTTCTCATATATTTATTTCCCGCAAATGGAATTCTCCTTATGTCACACTTGTCATTAATTTTCTCAATATGCTGGCTATATGCGGGCGACTCATCAGGATCATCAATTAATCTGGTAAATATGTGTACAAATTCCACATCGGGTTGTTGGGAAAGATGCCGAGCCAGTTCGTATACATATATTATTTGTCCCCCATTATCGGCATCCTTGCCTATTTCCAGACCATCACTTTTGATAAGTCCATGAATATTGTACAAGTGGATTCTTAGCATCGTTGTAATTTTTAATGAATCAATGATTTGTTATTGAAGACTACCCATTATTATATTATGCCCTAAAATGCTTCTTCCGGTGCATAGATTTACCGTTATTTCATGGAATATATACCATGAATCAAAGCAACTTATGTCATAAACCTCGTTATTATTGAATATTTTCTAAAAAATTTTATTGCAAAGTGGTTTCATATTTATTGTTCATCGGGGAAACCGTCATAGGCTAATTTACGAGAAAAAACCCACTTTAAAAAAAATGATACCACTTTGGGTGGTTTGATTTGTTATCTTCAAACTTTGAAGATATTTAAATATTAATCACTATTATTGAAAAACTATTTAAGTTGTAATTGAACTCCAGTATATTTGATATTAATGTGTTATTTTTATGAAAAAATCTATTTCTATGAAAAAATTATTTTTACCGCTATTGTTCCTTTTTATCCTTTCCGGTTTTAGTAAGGTTGAAGCCCAGAGCTACGAAAGTGCCATCGGTGCGCGTCTTGGTTGGGGATTTGCAGGATCCTACAAACATTTTTTCTCAGATGATCTGGCTGGAGAAGGTATTGTGAATTTTAGAAACTACTCAGGACTTTACAGTTATTTTACCGTAACTGGTTTAGCCCAAAAACACAGTGCGATTCCAGACCTATCTGGACTTTCCTGGTATTTTGGAGGTGGAGCTTATCTGGGTTTCTATGGAAGTGGTTACACAGGTACTGCTACCATTGTAGGAATCGCAGGAAACCTGGGTCTAGACTATGCTTTTGAAGATATTCCATTAAATTTAAGTATCGACTGGATACCCAGACTCGGACTTACGGGTGGAGTAGGTTTTGGGGCTGAATCCGGTGGATTGGCGGCTCGTTATATTCTAAATTAAAACTTACGAAGATTTTAATTTCAAAGAAAAAGAAGCGAAGGCCAAATTGAGTCTTCGCTTTTTTAGTTTTATGATAAGGACTAATATTCAATGCGTCTGACCGTCTCTATAGAGAGTACCAGTACCAATCCCGCCGTACTATTTTTCACAACCTTTTGAAGCATAGCTACCATCAAGCAATATCTAAACCGAGGTATTGTATCCATAGATCTCTCTCCGGTGATTAGAGGTAGCAGTGTTGTTGTAGCAATTCATCCAATGAATTCGCACCCTCATCCCTGAGCGCTTGATTTCTTAAAAGTGCAGAACAAATTATGCTCTAACCGGATTTTTGGCAAAGTCAAAACATTTTGTTTATTATAATAGTTACAACTCAATACAAGATGCTACTTCTTTGATTTTAATTAATAGTTTAATTATGCATTCCTATCGGCTTTCAGAGATTTCCATATTTGGGGTTTTATTCTTTCTACTATTTTTTAGCTGTATTGAATCAAATACGGATTTATCCGGAAACAATGCTGACCAGGTAGCACGAAACATTGAAGTAGCCATCAACAAAGAAAAATGGGATCGTACAAAGTGGATTCAATGGACTTTTCCGGGGCCGAGGAATTATTTATGGGACCGGGAACGCAATTATCTCGAAACAGACTGGGATCACTACCGGGTAGTGATGGACCTGAACACTAAAAAAGGTCTTGCATATAGTAATGATACTTTGCTATTTGAAGAGGACCTTAGGTCCATTTTGGATAAGGCCTGGAGTAATTTTTGCAACGATGCATTCTGGCTGAATGCTCCGGCAAAATTATTTGACCCCGGCACTAAACGATCTTTGGTTACCCGAGAAGATACTCTTCGGTTAAAGGTAGAATATACTTCTGGCGGTGTAACACCCGGCGATTATTATCTTTGGAATTTTGATCAAAATTACTTACCGACATCTTTTGAGATGTATGTATCTGTTATTTCAGAACCCGGAGTATTAGCTACCTGGGAAAGATGGAAAAAACTCGAATCAGGTGCAATGATCGCTCCTAAGCATACCATCGGATCCAAAGATTTGACACTATCAAATATAAAGTCAGGTGATGATTTTACGGATTTTCAAAAAACGGAAGACCCATTTTTAGAACTGATTAATTAATTTTTATTTTGTTTATTCAATGTAAAGGCTTTTCGTGCATTGTAAATAATGAAGTAGCAAAGCCCAATAATAATAATCACTCCGATTAAAGATGAAAATGGTTGGTCAATTATTGCCATAATGTCGGTCCTTCCATAAATAGCTACGGGGATAGCCAATAAAATACCAATTAGAGCTTCACCTGTAATTAAGCCCGATGCTATTAACAATCCCGCTTGTTCACTGTTTTTAGCTTTTTCTTCATACTCTTCAACATCCTGATCCTTTTTGGTACGCAAAAACCTTTCTACACCCCAGGCTACTAGTCCTCCCAGCATAATAGCGCTATCTAATTCAAAGGGTAAATAAATACCTACAGCAACAGCGAGAACAGGCACGCGGAATGAAGAATTTCTTTTCTTTAGCAATTGATCAACAATTATTATTATAGCGCCGATTGCCATACCAATATACACCATATCCCAGGGTAGGTCTCCACTAAAGACTCCGTTAGCAACACTTTCCATTAATGTTGCTTGCGGCGCAGCGAGGGCTTCCGGGTTGTCCGGTGTAGCCGGTCCAAACCCATAGGCAGTGTGTAAAAGTTGTAAAACCAGAGGAAGCACGATAGCTGCAGCAACCACACCCACCATTTGCATTATTTGTTGTCTGAAGGGGGTGGCCCCTAAGATATTACCTGCTTTGAGATCTTGCATATTGTCACCCGCTATGGCAGCAGCACAACAAACAACAGCTCCAATCATTATAGCTGCTGCCGGTCCCCTTTCGGCACCTGAGCCCATAAGAGCGAGAAGGATTAAGGCTGATGAAAGAATAGTAGCAATAGTAACACCGGATATTGGATTGTTCGAACTACCTACCAAACCAGCCATATATCCAGCTACAGCCGCAAATAAAAAACCAGCAATCACCATGATAATAGCCATAAAAATGGATATTCCCACATCACCAATCATTCGTTGGTAAATTATATAAATCGGAATAATCAACACACCGATCCCAATAATTACCCAGGACATTGGAGTATCATAGTTAGTTCTCAATACTTCATTGGAATCAATTTTTCTACGCAATGCTGCCAACCCACTTTTTGCTGCAAACACGATTGAGCCCCTCAGGTCTATTAATGCCCAAAGCCCTCCAACCACCATGGCCCCGACTCCGATATACCTTATTTTTGCACTCCACATAGCATATCCCGCATCTACCATACCCATACCTTCCGGAATTCCCTGCGACCACATAAGAATGGGAATAGCAACCCACCAACTAATGACACCACCCAGAAATACCAATATTGCAATTTTAAGTCCAACAATATATCCTACTGCAATTAACGCCGGCGAGAGATTCATACCGAAATAAGCGTATAGCTTGTTACCTACCAGTGCTGCGCCCTCAGATACCCCATTCCAAAGTTTTAACCCGGATTCAGCTAATTTCACCCCGGCACCTATTAAACTACCCCAAATTAAAAACTTTACGGAATCACCTCCCTTTTCTCCGGATTTCAGTACTTCCGAAGTGGCTACTCCCTCCGGGAATTGAAGTTTTTGCTTTTCTATTAGTGCACTCCTCAGTGGAATTGTAAAAAATACGCCAAGAATACCTCCACAAAGGGCAATAAGCATGGTTTCCAGGTAATCAAAATCAGTCCAGTATCCCATTATTACAAGCGCAGGGAAAGTAAATATTACACCGGCGGCTAAGGATTCACCACCTGAGGCAGCAGTCTGTACAATATTATTTTCAAGTATATTGCTATTTTTGAAAAGTTTAAGGATAGCCATAGACAATACAGCAGCAGGAATACTTGCAGAGACAGTCATCCCTGCGAATAAACCCAAGTACGCATTCGCAGAAGCAAGGACCATTGATAAAATTGCCCCTAAAATAAAAGCTTTAACAGTTGTCTCAGGCAATTTGACATATGCCGGAATGTACGATTTGTTCTCGTCAGCCATTTCTTTTCTACTTTTTTACAAATTAGGTGTTAAAATCTTAGTATTTAAATTGCAAAATCCTTCTAATGAGCTGGTTGTACGGCTAAATCTTCAGCACCGTGTGTTAACCGTTTTAGTGGTTTTAATATCAATAGTACTAACCCTCCAATAGCTATGCTAAAAATAGCAATTCCCGTAAAGATTTCAAATTCACCGGCGCTCTGGGAGTACTCACCTAATAGTCCGGCCAATTTATTTCCAAGGCCGGTAGCCGCCCAAAAAGCCCCCATCATTAAAGAGGCATATTTCACTGGTGCCAACTTAGTAATAAAGGATAATGCTACCGGTGATAAACACAGCTCTCCTATGGTAGAAAAAAGATAAAAAAGAATCAACCACACAAAGGAAGTAGAACCATTACCTGCAAACTCCAATGCCGAATAGGCCATAAAGAAAAAGCCAACTCCCTGAATGATAAGTCCTACTGGCATTTTAAACAATGAAGAAGCTTCTTTTCCTTTCATTTTCCGACGGTACCAAAAACCTGCGATAAGACTCCCTAAGGTGATTATGAAAAAGGAATTAACGGATTGAAACCAGGAGGCCGGAATTTCCCACCCCAAAAACATCCGGTCTGTTTTTTGATCTGCCCACAGATTAAGTAAACCACCAGCTTGTTCAAAAGCCCCCCAAAATAAAATTACTAACAGAAAAGAAATGAATAGAACTTTAACCCGGTCTTTTTCCTGGGATGTGAGGGGCTTATCCTGAAATTCTTTGTGAGGGTTGTCATCGTTCCCAATAAAATCTCCAACGCCTTTTAAATATTTTTGCCCCCAGATATACACAATCTGTCCAAAAAACATCCCGATAGCTGCCAGACCAAAACCAAGGTGCCATCCGTATTTTTCGCCAAGGTAACCACAAAGTAACGGAGCTAAGAGTGCACCGATATTTATTCCTATGTAAAATATCGTAAAACCTACATCTCTTCTTTCATCTTTAGCGCCATACAACCCACCTACCATCGTGGAAATGTTTGGTTTCAGGCAACCCACACCTGCTATGATAAGTCCTAATCCAGCATAAAAGGCAGAAATACTGTCAATGGCCAGAACACCATGACCGGCACAAAGTAAAGCACCACCTAACATTACCGTTTTCTTTTGACCTAATATTTTGTCCGCAATCCATCCTCCCGGTATACTGGAAATATAAACCAACATAGTGTACCAGCCATATAATTGGAGTGCATCCTCATTGGACCATCCGAACCCCGGATTATCGCCGGTTGAAATAGCTGTCATATACAGTACCAACAAGGCCCGCATCCCATAGTAGCTAAATCGTTCCCAAAGCTCCGTGAAAAATAGTATGAATAATCCTACCGGATGGCCTAACAACTCTGTTCTTTTACGGTTAGTAGTATTGGTTTCTGCCATAGTTAAATTTTGTAAGCAATCATTTCAGAATTTTCCCTAAAAAAATGCCTTTTTATCGGAAAAATTGAAAGTAAGATAATCACCCTCAGTGAATAATCAAAATTTCATTTATTTGAGCTTACAGGAAGAGACCTGATAGGAAGGCTCCCTTTTTACGGACTTTCGACTATTTCCAATCTCCATCCCATTCCTTTTACCAGGTCCTTAATGGTTTCCATGATTTGCTCCTCCTGTTTGACCGCCTGCGTCATCAGTTCACTGGATTCCACTTTGTCTTCAATAAATACCTTAGCATTGTTGTTGATTACATTGTAATCGGTAGTGGTAAAGAAATTAAAAGTGCCTTCTGAAATATCATAATAGTCAAGATTGTGATCTAAAGAAAGTAGTTCGGGCGGTGGAAATGAAGACAGGTATAGTGTTTTTGTTTCGCCATCAGTACGTGCCTGAAGATTGCTTAAGTCAAACCCCACGGAAGCTTTTGCCTTGACTCGTATCAGTGCCTTTTTTCGCAGGGGGGCTACATCGAATTTGTAATAATCTTTATGGGTGTAAATTTCCGTGAAATAACCCTCAACTGCAATTAATTTTTTTACATTTTCTATTTGTGTGAGGAGAATATCGCTTTGTGTAATTACCCGTTTATATTCCAGATTCTTTACCCAGAAATAGCCCCCTAGTCCACCTGCTATGAGAAGTAAGATGATTAGTAATAGTATTGAATTTCTTACTTTTTTCATTTAATATCCATTTGTTGGGTATTTCAGCCCTTTGTGCCCGGATAATACAGCCTTAATCTTACCAACAGCTATTGGTGATTCGATCAATAAGGGAACTTTATTTTGGTCTTTTGACACCCATATCTTCATTCCGTCTTCCTCACTAAAAATATTGCCGACTACTACTTTCGGTTCTATAAGGTAAGAATCCAATGGACCTATTCCTTTTATTTTCTTTTTTTCTTCTCCACCAAACTTCATTGAAACGGGATATTTTTTTCGGTCTAACAGCATATCCAACGAATATCTTTTGTCATTGGCAAGACTCTGAACAGAAGTGTTTCTAAAAGCATAAAGAGTGGATAAAACATCGTGAACGCATTGATCCACAGTTATAATTTTTGTTTCAGCATTTAGACGTGATTTGCCCATTGCTGATCTAGCCAGTCGACTATTTCTCATATACTGTACATGATCATACTTCGTATAATTTCCTTCATTTACTACACGCGTCGATTCAATTGGCAACAAAGTATTTTGATCCAGAACGGATTGAAATGTATCCCGTACCTTAAAAATCCAATCGTATCCACCATACGTTTTGCCGACTGCTTCTGCAAAATAGTTACTGCCCCTTTTATCTATATTGAAAGTTACCGTTCCGGCACCGATCCAAATAAAATTTACATTGTAATAGATTTTATACGTAAGTGTTTCATTGTCACTAAATGTATTATTGTCAGTCCTGCAATAGTCATTGGTAACAGTTATCGGAGCGGGGTTATCAGGTTCCGTACCAGTTTTTTTCTTTTCCGGGTCACTTCCTGGGAAAATGATAAAAACAAATAGAGATAGAAAATATTTGGGTATGGAGTTCATTAATTCTTTTCAATTTATTACATCGCTAACAATGGTAACGTGATTCAATTCATTTTGATTATTTAAATAATCATTTTCCGATAGAAACTAATTTCTAATAGACTAACATTAAAAAGGAACAAAAACACAAAACAGTAATTAGAACTTCACACGAAAATTTAGTTAAAATTGAACCGTTCTCATAATGAACGATTGAAATACACTCTAGGGACACAAAAAAATGTTAAATAGTAGTTGTAAATTGGTATGACAAAAAATAATGAATGCGAATATTAGGTGTTGATCCGGGAAGTACAATAACGGGCTATGCAATTATCGAAACCAATAAAGGGAATATTACCGTATTGTCAATGGGTATCATAAAGCTTGCAAAATTTGATAACCACCAAACCAAATTGAAAGAGATTTTCTTACGTATACAGGATGTCATTGAAAGGTATGGGCCGGAGCAAATGGCTATTGAAGCCCCTTTTTATGGGAAAAACCCCCAATCAATGTTGAAATTAGGCAGAGCGCAAGGAGTGGCTATTGCAGCTGCTTCTGCTATGGATTTGGAAATTCAGGAATTTTCTCCAAAGCGTATTAAACAATCAGTGACAGGAAACGGGAATGCCAGCAAAGAGAAAGTCGCTGGAATGCTTGCCATTATTCTCAAAAAAAACCTTGATCAATCAACTTTAGATGCTACTGATGCATTGGCGGCCGCAGTCTGCATGGCTATGGGAGAAGAGAATAGGATCCCTTCCAGCAAAGGGGGAAATTGGAATGATTTTCTCAAAAACAACCCCGGGAGAATAATTTCAAAATAATTATCGCAAAAAGTTTTCTTTTAGACAGCAATTTCTTATAAATTTGCAGTCCGTTTTTTCAGGTCCCATAGCTCAGCTGGTTAGAGCACCTGACTCATAATCAGGGGGTCCATGGTTCGAGCCCATGTGGGACCACTTGTAAATCAAAGAGTTATAGCGTTTGTCGTTATAGCTCTTTTTTTATTTGCATACAATTTGCATATAAAAGGTGTGGTTTGTAATAAAAAATGTATCTTTAGTTAAAAGCATTTAAAAATGGATAATCTAGTTAAAGAAGTTCTCGAACATGGCCGGGAAGCTAAATACAAAGCATTATGGGTCACAGAAAATTTTTGCAGAACTAATCCTATTTGGGAGGGCCTAGATGAAAATCAAAAATTATTTTTCTTGTTCTTTATTCAGGAAGTAGCCTTTACCCTTGCAAGAGGTAGTAGGTATTTTGTTCTTAAAAGTGATGATTTATTAAGGGACGATGCAGATGTGGACACAGGATTTTTAAATTCAAAGCTTTTGGAAGAAATAAAAACTTATTTCGGTTTTACAAAGATAGATACAGAAGGTAGTAAGTTTATATTTTCTTAACAGTTATTCAACTCACCAGCAACGCCACAAACTCCTCATGGCTGATCTGGTCGATTTCATCAATTTTCTTTTGTAATCGCAAAAACCTTTTCGTGGGTTTACCATCGTAGTGCGTCTTGAAATACTTTTTGAGTCTTTCTTCAAAAATTTTATCCCGGTCGAAGTAAGAACCGAACCGCTTTTCAATCTTTCTCATTTTTTTGCTGCGTGCTTGGCTTTCGTATATACAATTGTCGAAAGCATCTCTGTGAAAGAAGTATCCGTCTTTATTATAGAGTTTGCGACACCTTTTTGAAGTATGTGGGCATAGAAAATACCAAACTTTGCCTTTGCCCAGATTCGATGGTTGTGAAACTAATTTAACCTTGTATTGACGGTGTTCCTTGCCATAGTAATAATTCAGTTTTATATAAGGCATAGCGTCAACAGTATCAATCAATACATGAATACGGGCTATCTTTTGGCCGTTGCGTCGCCAATTTATGTAAACCGCACTGAAAGTGTTCGGTTTTAAGAGACCTTCCTTTTTCAATACGGAAATTTCCAGCGTACGCATCTGATCTATCAAGGTCGGAAAGTTGGAAAATTTAGACATGAATGCTTCATTTGACCACCTTTAAAGATAAATAAATTCATCGTAAATTTCTGATATTCAATATGTAGATTCAAAATCAAATTGAGTATGTGGTATAGTATGTTTTAAGATTTTGATTGATATGAAATTGAAAATATATTGCGTAAAAATTTAATTATGATAAATATTAATGAATTTGTTCAAAAGGGAGATAACCTCGAAAAGGATAGTCTTTCATTACACAAATTATTCGACTCTAGGAATCAAGGTCTATATTATTCCTTAAATTCTGATCAAATAATGATTTATAAGGAACTGGCACAACTAATAATAGTACAACTCAAAAAAGGTGTTACAAAATTTATAATTAGATTAGATTCTTTGTCTGTTGAAAAATTTTTGGTTGTTAAAATAGGTAACTCGGAAATTGATGGCTTGAAGGAATTTTTTGGATTTGAAAAAGTCGTTTATAGTGAATCAGAAGGATTAATTCATTTTGAACTATAAGAAAGAAATTTTCACCCCATCCCTTCAATAAATGTCTCTACAAACTTTTTGATCCTATCCAATACCCGATTGGATGCCTTTTTGCGTTCCTTGAGTTTGGGTCGGGTGTTCATCACCTCGATTAATTCTTCACGGAGGGGTTCTTTTTTAGTGAAAAGATAATTGCTAATAACGGTATTGAGTTTGGCCGCATTGAGGTTTTCTTCATTACTCAGGGATTGCAAAGCCTTGGTCTTTTCCTCTGTCCAGAATGCTTCGAATGCTTCCGGGATATCATCCGTATCCTGGATTTCCGGCAAACTTTCTTCGATAAACCGTTCGATCAATTCCTTTTTGCTTCGCAACTGCGTTTCGGTTGCCAGGATATTGGATATTGTCCGCATCTGATCTTCCTGGTCCTGGGGCTTTTTGTCTTTGATTTGTATTAAAAGTTGCAATATGTACTGGACATTGATTTCATCCCGGTGTATCAATTCCACTTCAAAATCAATATCATTCAGAACCGACACTTTTTCTTTGTCGTCTTGCACCCGATCCCGAATATCCAGGTATTTACTTTGATAGTCTTCCAGGGTTTGTTCATCAATAGGAAGGTCGGAGTAATCAAATTCCGTGAATGTGGTCAATACATTTTTGATGCGCATTAATTCCCGGAAAGCTTTTACAAATTCCAGGATATCGTCTTCAGTCTGTAAATGATTTACACTATCCACGGTAGGGACAATAATCAATAACTTTTCGACGGCTTTGGCAAATTCATCAATATAGCTTTCATAAGGAGCAAGGATAATTTCTTCGATGGCGTCCTTGTTTGAGAACAATGTAATGGCATCGTCTGTGTTCTTTTTGAGATTGCGAAAACATACAACATTACCCTGTGATTTCTTTTCGTCCAGTATCCGATTGGTTCGGGAAAAGGCCTGAATTAAACCATGGTACCTTAGATTTTTGTCAACATATATGGTATTGAGTTTTTTACTATCGAATCCGGTAAGAAACATATTGACCACTAGTAAAATGTCTACCTGTTTATTCCGTACCCTCTTTCCTATATCCTTGTAATATCCATAAAAGTCGTTGGTAGAATAATTGGAATTGAATGCCTGGTTATAGTCATCGATAAATTCATCCAGTTTTTCCCGGCTGTGTTTGGATTTGTATTCTACTTTCGGGTCGGCAGCTTTTAGCAGGGTAGATTCACTATCTTCTCCAAATCCTTCATCCGGTATAAAACCATTGGCATCTGCATCCTCTTCATTGGCCTGATAAGAAAAAATAGTCGCTACCATCAAATCGTGTTGGCCTTCTTCTTTTTTGCGTTTAAATATCTCGTAATACCGGATAAGAGTATCCACATTCGGAACACAAAAAATGGAGGTATAGGCTTTATTATGACTTTTGCGATTGTAATGGGTTATTATATAGTTTACAACTTTCTCCAATCTTTCCGGGGCTTCCATTACCTCGGCTTTGTCAATGCCGTCGACTTCAATGTCTACTATGTGATCTTTTTCCCGAAACGTTCGGATGTATTCAATTGAGAATTTTAAAACATTTTGGTCCCGGATCGCATCCGTTATAACATACTTGTGAAGGCAGTCACCAAAGAGTTCTTTTGTGGTTCTTTTCCCCAATTCATTCTTTACCGCATTGTCAGCAAATATCGGTGTTCCGGTAAATCCAAACATTTGGGCACTTTCGAAAAAATCCCGGATACGCTGGTGGGTTTCCCCAAACTGCGACCGATGGCATTCGTCAAAAATAAAGACGATTTTTTCTTCCCGGAATCGCTCCATTCTTTTCAGATAGCGTTCTTTTCGTATTGCTGTATTGAGCTTTTGGATGGTAGTGACGATTAATTTGGTATCGTCTGAAAATTGTTTAACCAGTGAATTTGTATTATTCGTACCATCGATACTATTTTCGCTGAAACTATTAAATTCTTTGATGGTCTGATAATCCAGGTCTTTCCGGTCTACGACAAAAACGACTTTAGCGACATCGGGCAATTGAGTCAGGATTTGACTGGTTTTGAATGAAGTCAGTGTTTTTCCCGATCCCGTCGTATGCCAAATATATCCAAACTTATTGGAGTTCTTCACTCGTTCGACAATGGCTTCCGTGGCGTAATACTGATAGGGGCGAAGCACCATTAATATCTTGTGGGATTCATTCAGTACAATGTACTTGGTGATCATCTTTGATAAGTGGCAAGGTTCCAAAAACACCTTGGCAAATTCGCTCAACTGGGTAACAATAGCATTGTCGATATCAGCCCAGAAAAATGTTTGTTTGAAGCTTCGGGCTTTGATACTATTGTTAGCGTAATATTTCGTATTTACGCCGTTGCTGATCACAAAGATTTGAATGTACTGGAACAGTCCTTTCCCGGCCTGGAAAGAATGCCGTTCATATCGGTTGGTCTGGTTGAATGCTTCTTTGAGTTCCAGCCCTCTTCTTTTGAGTTCGATTTGAGCAAGGGGAAGACCATTGACCAATAGGGTTACATCGTATCGGTTTTTGTATTTGCCCTCCATCGAAATTTGGTGTGTGACCTGATATTCGTTCTTACACCAGTGAATTTGATTGATCAATTCCAGGTACCCCGTTTCTCCGTCTTCCTTGATATATTCCACTTTGTCCCGAAGAATTTTTGCTTTTTGGAAGATATTGCCTTTCGCCAATGCGTTAAGTACCTGGCTAAATTCGTATTCAGTCAGTTGTGTTTTATTATGCTTTTCGAGTTGTGTCTTGAGGTTCTGTATCAGGTCTTTTTCATCCCGGATGGCAACTTTCTCGTACCCCAATTCCTTGAGCTGATCGACTAAGCTTTCTTCCAGTATGTATTCGGATTGGGTGGTCATTACACAAACATTTTCTGAAGCAGTCCTTTTTTGAATTGTTTTGTGGCTTCGATTTGGGTATTGATCTTTTCGATCTTACTGTCTATGGAAGTGAGGAAATTGGCGATTTTTTGTTGTTCTCTAGTATCAGGAAGATGAACCTTGATTTTTGAAAATGAATCAACTGATATTGTAAACCTAGTACTACCTGTGGCAAAACGACTAATTTGCCTTAGTATATCTGGTGTATTACAAAAGTAATGTGAATAGAGTATATCCATTTCAATGATTGGTCTAAATCTCATTAAATGGTAACTGTAAAGTGTGTTTTTTAAATCCTCAAAAATAACAACGGAATGACCGATGTCTTCCGGAGTTTCAGAAGATGGAGTAAATAATATATCTCCTTTTTTTAGATTATTTGTTTTGATTTGGCTTTGACTTGCCGAAACCTTCATCAAATTTTCTATGTTTTTACTTGTAATTGACTCGTGATTATAAACGTTCATGTAATTGACCAAGAAAACTAATTCTTCATCATCATTTATCTTCTTATTTACACTACTTGTTTTAAACTCACCTATCTCCCCCAACTTCTTCACTTCCCAATCCGGGTAATCATTCCCATTTTCATCTTTAAACCGCCATTCGGGATTAGGGTTGGAATCCTTCGGGCTTGGCCCTGAGCTTGTCGAAGGGAATAGCTTCTGCATCACCCCTTTTTTATATTCTTCCAGCCGGGCTTTTTTCTTTTTCAGGAGTTCGATTTTGCGGTCTACGGAGGAAAGGAAAGATGCGATTTTTTGTTGTTCGGGTAAAGAGGGGGTATATATTTTTATCTTTAAAAAATCTCTTGTATAAATGGCAGCTACACTAGTTGTTCCTGTTGCAACTCTTCTAAGTTCTTTTAGACACCTAAATGAGTTTAATAAATAATTGATAAAGAAATTATTATCAAACTTTATATATAACAGATTTGAATTATAATATGCTATTGGTAATTCATTTCTCCAAATGGCAACTTTGCCGACTAATTCAAGTGTATTCCTGGTATTGAAAAATAAATCTCCATAATTTATTTTATGATTGTTGTCAATAGTTTCACCTTCACTTATGTATTCTAATTTTTCCAGGGAAATATTGCCTCTATTTATATTCCCCATTTTTATTAATGGGAATGGTGTCTTCTTGTTAGAGTTTTTATAATTTCCACCTAGTCTATATTCATGTAATATTGAATCAATATTACTCATATGCCAGGAGTCAGAAAAATTGACGAATCTTAATTCTGGTAATAAATCCTTTCGTTCCATAGATTCAAAAAGGGCTTTTAATATTCAATTCTTTGCAATACCCAGCAATGACTTCATCCACTTCTTCGATTTCCCGGTCCAATACTTGTAACTCCTCTGCCACGGCTTCGATATCGATCGGTTCTTCCTCTTCGAAGGTGTCCACATATCTTGGAATATTGAGATTGTAGTCATTTTCCCGGATTTCTTCCATGGGGGCGAGATAGCTGAATTTGTCGATGGTTTTCCGATTTCGATACGTGTCAACTATTTTCTGGATGTGTTCTTTCCGCAATCGGTTTTTATTCCCGTCTTTTTCGTACTCTTCTGATGCGTCAATGAATAGAATATTTTCGCTGTCTTTGCGACATTTGCTGATCACTAAAATACAGGTTGGTATGCCAGTACCATAAAAAATATTGGCCGGAAGGCCGATGACGGCATCCAGGTAGTTGAGTTTCTCGATCAGGTATTGACGAATCGTCCCTTCAGCATTACCTCGGAACAGCACCCCGTGGGGCAATACGCAAGCCATAGTTCCGTTTTCTGCCAATTGGTATATCATGTGTTGCACAAAGGCAAAATCAGCCTTTGAAGAGGGTGCCAGTCTTCCGTATTGACTAAAGCGCTCGTCGGTGTCATTCAGTGGATTTTTCTTACCCTTCCATTTAGCCGAAAAGGGTGGATTAGCGACGATCGCTTCGAATCGATGGTCCAGGTGTTGCGGGTTTTCCAATGTGTCTTCTTGGGTCAAATCAAATTGCCGATAATGAACATCGTGTAAGATCATATTCATCCGTGCCAGGTTATACGTGGTACGATTCAATTCCTGGCCGTAAAACTCTTCGATCCGTGCTTCTTTGGCTACTCGCAATAAAAGTGAACCCGATCCGCACGTGGGATCATATACACTTTTGAGCCGGGATTTACCCGTTGTCACAATTTTAGCTAATATTTTGGACACCTGCTGCGGGGTGTAAAATTCCCCGGCTTTCTTTCCGGCACCACTGGCAAACTGTGATATCAAATATTCGTACGCATCACCCAAAACATCACCATCGTCATTTTGCAATTCGAAGTCGATCTTGTCTAAGTGGGAAAGCACTTTTGCTATTAATTCATTCCGGGCATTGGGGGACCTTCCCAACTTGGTGCTACTCAAGTCCAGGTCTTCGAACAGTTTATTGAAGTCGTCCTCGCTTTCGGTGCCCATCGTGCTTTGTTCGATGTTATTAAGGATGCTTTGCAAATCTTCCAGGATAAAATTACTTTCTGCTTCTGTATTGGCGCTTCCTTTTCGGGCTACGGCGCCGAATAATTCATCCGGTCGGAGATAATACCCCAGTTCAATTTGTGATTCTTCCCGGATGGCTTCCAGGTCTTCTTCATCCGTTAATTTGGCGTAATCTTTTACGGCTTCTGTTTCCAAAAGCTGGTTGGCGAATAAGTATTGTTTCTCGGATAGGTATTTATAGAAAATAAATCCCAGGATATAGTCCCGAAACTCATCTGCATCCATTTTGCCCCGCAATTCATTGGCTATATTCCATAGTTGGGTTTCGAGTTGCTTCTTCTGTTCTTCTGACATTCTTTTTTGATATTGGATTAAGGATTCTGCCAAATATAAACAAAGTCTATTGGATTACAGAAGTCAATAATCTAGGTCTTTTAGTTGAATGGTTGAACTCAGGGACCGATATTCATATTTGTCTATTTGGTCAAGTAGATATTGATAACGTCGAGTGATTTTACCTTTGTAGTACTTTTTGAAATGTTTACCGTAAATCTTGTTATACATTTCTTCAATTTTAAATTCACTTCCGAAAGTGTGGTCTAACATTCGATAGTATTTGCTATGGGTTTGACATTCGTACATTGTATTTTTAGCAATAGTCCGATGGCCAAAATAACCATCGATCAGATATAATTTTCGACATCGTTTCAAGGTAAATGGACATACAAAATATAGAACAGAACCAATTCCCAGGTTCGATGGTATAGCCATGAAATATATTTTATATTCCTTTCTAGTCTTACGGTAAATGTAGGCCAGATTCATGTATGGGCGTTCAGCGCTCATATCTACCACAAACGAAACACTGCTTTTGACTTCACCTTTTATTTTCCATTGATATGTTCCTTTAAGTACTTTTCCATTTTCGATATAACCCCACTTTTTCAAATTCGCCAAATGGATTTGATAAGTATCGTCTAAAATTATTGGATGCGTGGGTAACTTTGCCATAACTATTACAAATTGAAACCTAAATAATTAGGGAATATCGAAGGTTAATTTTGTCGTAAATACTCCGATTTATAATATAAAAAATTTATTATCAATGATTTATAATGATTTTTAAGGTGTGGGCAATATTTAGTCATTTTTATTAATGGTTAGGGTCTTCAAATCGATGAATACGGATTGAAAATCATCCCGATTTATTTCGGAATCCCGGATAAATTTCGGCAAGCATTTTCGACGGTTATAACTTTCAATATTCGGGTAAACGGTATAGGTGTCGGATAATGGCGTTGGAATGTAAAGTTTTCCAGCTTTGTCGGTGTATGCCGTGATGTTGATCAGAGCGTCGATGGGCTTTTGGCTTTCAGCTTCCCGATATACATTAAAATCAATAGCTTCATTGGATTTTACTGTTTTAGTTTTCGCGTTTTTGTTAATTTTTGCCAAATTTTTCGATTCATCGGACTGCTCATTTTTTGGTGATTCATTACATTGTCTTAATTCTGTTTTTGATGGTTTTCTAAATTCTCGCCAATCCAATCGGATCAAATAATCTGCAATATCATTACCATCGTTTTTATCAGATTGTGGCGCCAACTGCTCCAATAAGTTGGATACGTTGAACCGGGTGCCGGGCAGTCGCTTTTCAAAGTCCTGGGCTTTAGTGTTCCATTCGTCGAAGGTGTTACCCTCTTTGGATAAATCAGGAAATACAATTACATTCCGGCCTCGCAATACTTTAATCTTATCAAATTTAAAACTGCTTTTGTTGAACACTGCCAACCAAATAAGAACTTGATTTTTTATGACATCTTCAGAACCTGTTGTTCTTTCCGGTAGCCCAAAATATAACGATCCATAAATAGCCGTTTTCGGCGCTTCTACTAACGCCACGTGGTTGTTGGGGTATTTACTCAATAAATGCTCTCCAAACAAGCAGGAAACGCGTTTATCTTGCTCTGTGTAGGCATTTAACCAATCCGGCATGGGCTCATTTCTAAATTCGGTGTGTTTTAGCCGGGAATGTATCCAGCTCGTATGATATTTTTTGCTTTTGTCCGTATGATTTGTAGCATTGAATATTTTTTCCTGAATAGCTCTTACGTTCGCATTTTTATCAATGAAGGGAAAACAGGTGGCCCCGGTTTTGGGAACGGTCCCCAGAAAATAAATTGAAATAACTTTCTCAATGTCTTTCTTTTGAAAAGGGAATGGTATGTGGTATAATAAGTTTTGGACAAAGATATTCTTATCGTACCCCAGTAATGTTCGTTTGAAAATTTCAGCGGGAATATAAACGGGGGTTGTCTTTAGTTTTGGTTTTCTTCCCGTTTCTTGGTGTAATCCTTTCCAGTTATCAATGCTCAATCCTTTTTCTTGATCAAGGATTGTTTTAGCATACCCATTACTGTAAGGATCAAGAAAATAACCACAGTTATCTTCACGGTCGCACTTTCCGTATTGCTCCGGTAAGTAATTTCCTGATCGTTTATCAATATATCGGACAAACCGCTTTTTATTGCATCCCGGACACCGGAATTTTTTACTGCTTCTGTCAAATTCGTACTGCAAATCAATATTCATTATCTGATTTTTTATTTTGTATTATTCACATGTTGCATTAGTTGCGCTTTCCTTTATTGGTGGGGACTGTGGGGTTCATTTTTATTGCACTTTGTTTGCACAAATTGCATTGTTGAAAAAAATATGTACAATAAGTGCAAAGCTTATGCAATGGTTTTTGCCCCTGTATCCCTTATCATTACTGGGTAGTGCTAATAATGCAAAAAGTGCAAGGTGTTTATTTTTAAATCCGTTTTTCATATTTACCTCTTTTAGGCTTACTGAATAAATCCTTATTTTTTATGAAATATTGAAAAGTCCGTTTAGATACATTCATTCCTTCAGCAATCTCAATACCATCACTTGTTGTAAAAGTGTTCGGCAAGGCTTCGTAAAGATTTTGTTTGTCTCCGGGTAATTTAGATACCGGATCGTCATTTGATATGATAGTATGAACTTTAAGCGCTGATTTTATGAAGTACTCAACCAATTTAATGGCGCCTCTTGTTGCTTCAACCCCGATAAACTGTTTTTGGCCATTACCGGCAGCCCATTGCATAATTTCAAGACACAAGGCCAAGCGTAACGCATACAACTCCATCTTAGCATATATACCGCTTATTGTGTCGTCTGCTGCTTCATTACTTAAATCTGTTATTCCCCTCTGCCAATCAGATATAAATTGTTTAGCTTCAGGTGAGAAACTCAATATTTCAGGTTGTGGATTAAGGGTCTCATCGTAGTCAATTGACACGTCTAAAATCTTTGATACGATGGTGTTCCAATCCTCCTTAACTTCTGTTTTTAGCTCTGTTTCACTCCAATACACTTTTTTGAGGTCGTCCGGCACCACAAACAGTATCCGGTCCAAGAAACCATTTTGTGTCCTTTTTTTGGCTAACTCATCAAGAACTCCCGGTTGTATAGTCCCGCCAACTGAAATGAACGGTACAGATATGTAAATGGGTTCATTCTGTTTTCTGTTAATTATTATAGATTTTCCACTCCAGGCACTTAACCAAAATTGTTCTTCACTCCCTTTATTGTATCTTCCAAAATTATTAACCCAGCTGGCTAATTCGTCCGAATAAACACCGAGCCCCCTTTTGTTATGCTGATGAACATCGGCAAGGGCTTCAGGTGTAAAATCGGAGACTAAATATTGTTCCAGGATCGGCTTTTCGGGTTTATCGTATTGTGATTTTACTGCTGCTTCAAGACTTGATATACGATGGTATTCTTGTTTTTTTCTCTCGTACTCCTGATATTTCAGGTCCCCTCGTTGTGTAATTGGATCAAGTGCAAAGCTAAGAGGATGACTTTTATTTGTCCCCGGTCGGCCTACAAGCGCAAGATACATTACAGCGTTTTGTCTAAACCCGTTCTTTATTTCAACCCAATGAGTATTTCCTATTGCAACTGAAGCAGCATACAGTAATGAGGCCCCTATAAAGTCGATCGGATAGTTCAAACTCTCGTTAGTGGCTATAATTATTCTCTGTACGCGTGCCGGAAATATTTCTACTGGAAACGGATTCTCCTTTTGTTTCTTTTTAGTCTCAAAGTTTCTCAGGTGTTTGTTAAAGTGATTTATAATAGTTTCTGCCTTATCCAAACTTTCCCCGTTAATTGGCCCCAGATCGTCAAAATTAGGGTTGATGTTTTCACTTTTCCCAATTTCAGTACCCTTCGACAATAAATTATGATCATTGAAACTTGATGATTCCGAGTCTTTTTCCGTACCTTGTTGTTGAAATAAATCCGGGTTGTTCTTTTGGTTACCTTCCATTGTTCAACCCTTTTTTATTGATTAAATACTCTTCTGCTTCATCTTCAATTTCAGATAGTGTTTTCCTTCGTCCTTTCCTGAGATATTCGGTTAATTCAACCCTGGAAAAATACAAGCGCTTGGAACGCTTCATTACTGGTAATTCATTTCTACTTACTTTACTGTATATGGTCGGAACTGAAAGATTGAGAAATTCAGCGGCTTCTTTCACAGATAAAAGTTTGTCACTTTGCGGTGCTGCTGCTGCGTCCCTGCTTTCAAGCAGTCGTTCAATGTTTTCAACTTTTTTTAATAATTGATGTACCCGGTCGGGTAGTTCGTCGAAGGATAACTTTTCTTTTATCATTACAATTAATTTTTATTAGTAATTACTTTGCAATGATAACTGGGGCATTTAGGGGCAACAAGATGGGCGTACTCCCTAATTTAAGTTTTTATAATCGTTTTTTACTTTATCTATGTAATGGTGAGCCGTGTACCTATTTCTGTTTTCACTAGACTTCGGGTTCAATACATTTATGTTTCCCTTAATAGCTCTACTTGGTTTTCCCTGATTAATCCATTCTGAAATCTTTTGTATCATATTTCGTTGAGAATCGAAATGATTATCCATCAGATAAGTAAAATAGCCGAGATGATCAAACATTGCTACCATATAGGGTATTCCTGTTGTTGAAATCTTTCTCACTAATTCTTCTTGGTCTGTTTTTCTAAGAGTTTTGACCTTTTGAAGCTCGAAAAATCCATGTTCCAATAATGATTCGTATAGTTTTTCAACTTTTGTTTGGCGCGGTTTGATGTTGTTTATTAAAGGTAGTAGGTTATTCATAAACTCTTTTTCATCTTTAAGCCACTCCTTTAGTATCTTTCGGTAACGTTGGCCTTCATCTTTGGAATTGTTTTCATAACCTTCGTTCAACTTTAGTCTCCGGTTTTCAAGCAATAATTCTAATTGGATTTGTTTCGCGTCGGAAATTAATCCTTGTTCATATAGATTGAGCGCGTTGACCTTTGTAACAAGATTTTTTGTTGTTTCGACGAGATGATCTATTAATGAGTCCTTAGTGTGGGGTTTAAATTTCAAAATACCTGAGTAAATATTTCTTTCTGGCTTCCCATTAGCTAAGGGAATGTTTTTCTCAAAATATGGTTTTAGTTCTCCAAAATAACTATTGAGTTCGAAAGGAAATATTTTGAACCACTTTTCATAAGTCCTAACTAAAATATTAAAATCACTGGGTGGATTATTATTATGACTAGATTCTTCAATTGGGATTTTAAATGATTCAATGAAGTCTATAATTTTTATACGTTTATCCTCCGATAGAGAATTATTGTTTTTAATATATTTTGGAACTAAATCAAAATAGGTATTTATAAATAAGGGTAGTCCACATCCCTTTGGCATTTTACCAAAACTATCAATGGCCCACTCAATATAGTCAGTAATGAGTTTATACCAGTTTTTGTCTTCGTGGTTATTAATAATATGCTGGTTCGTAAAGATTATTTTTTGAGCAGTTTGTTTTGGGGCGGAATTATATAGTGACACGTCAAATTCTTTTAGGTTTTTAAGGTTCGAGTGGAAAGAGCAACAATTTGGAAATGCTTTTCGCCTTTTCTTACCTATGTATAAATCTGTTAGATTTTCAGTAAGAGATTTAAGTCTCTGTTGACAACCTTCACATTTTTCATAATTGTGTATTTTACCTGAAATTGGCGAAATTTCATAAGGGGGTTCAAGTCTTCCCGATGTTTCTACTTGATAGCCTATATTTTTACCGCAAAACTTTACTGCCTCAATGCTATTTCCATAAATGGTGGATTGTCTTTTCATTAGATACTTCTTTAAGAATGTAAAAATTAGGTTTTTACAAATCCATTAATTTATTAGTGATCTCTTTTTGTGTTTCCGGTAAGAATCCGGCAAAATAGGAAGTCGTAGTGTTCATACTGCTGTGATTAAGGGCATCTTTGACAAATTCCATACTAGCACCGTTTCTTATGGCATTGGTGGCAAAAGAATGTCTTGCCCAGTATGTGGATACCCTTTCTTTTATACCTACGCTATCCGCAAGTCTTACGATATGTTGATTAATAAAGCGGACAAAATTCTTGATCTGGTTCCGCTGTTTGGCAGCCGATAAGCTTTGATCAATAATTGGGAAAATATAATTATTCGGAAATTGGTCCTTATCTCCATACTTTTCGATAATTGATTTTGCAAAAGGAGTAAGAAAGACCTGGACGGGCTCGCTGTCTTTTTTGGTTTTGGATGTTTTGGCTCTATGGAAAATCAACACATCTCCCTGTATGTTTTTGTATTGTAGAAGCGCAATATCTTTAATGTTCATCCCATTACAATTATATGAGAAAAACCAGAAGTCTTTGGCTTTTTCCTGCTGGGGGTTTTCGGGTTCAGCGTGAAATAAGGTGGAAAGTTGTTTAAGGGTCAAAGCTTTTTTTGCGCCTTTTGGGCGTGGTATTTGATATTTTCCTCTACCAAATGGATATCGCTCATGAGGAATAATTTTGTCTTCTATGGCCAAATTAAAAACCCTTCTTAGTGGACGCAAATAGATACCTACGGTTGTGGCCGTGCATCCTTTTGTTTCAGTCATATAGCGTTCGTACCCTTCCAACCATTTTTTATCTATTTGAGCAAATGACAATTGATTTTTATTGTGGTAATTCAAAAGAGATTTTAGGCTTAATCCATAACTATCAGCAGTCCCGATTTGACCATTTGCTTTGTATTCCTCAATCAGATTTTCATAATAACTAATTACGTTGCGATTTCGTATTGATTTACGACCGCCGTATAGGATGCGTTCAAATGCTTCAAAAGTAAAATACTCCATCTGGTTCGCTACTTCATACGCTTTATTTTCCAGGGCTTGAAGTTTAAGTCTTTCATCTTTGTACTTTTTCCTTGGCTTTGTTGTTTCCCAAATGCTTTTAAATTCCTCCTTGGAATATTCAAATTTGGTAGCCAATAGTTTTTGTTTTCGGGGTTCCGGGGTAAATACTCTCAATTTTACTGGATATTTCCCATTTGCTTTTTTTCGCCGTTTGTCCAGTACGATGGTTATGTGATATTCTCTTATCATTTCTAAGATTTTGGCTTAAAATCGATTTGCATACAATTTGCATACAGAAATACTATATTTGCATACAACAAATATAAATAAAACAAAATATATAAGTGTATAAAGTGTTGAAATACAAAGATAAGAGATATAAAAAATATATACTAATAAAATATATATTATAACTCATAATCAGGGGGTCCATGGTTCGAGCCCATGTGGGACCACTTAATTTACAAGGAGTTATAAAGCAGTTTATAGCTCCTTTTTTTATACATTTGAGTTAATGGCTTCTTGTTACATTATATTTAGTAGTGAACTTGACCGTATTTATACCGGAATTTGTCAAGGAGATGTAAATGATCGAGTTTCAAGGCATAATAACGCTTCATATGGTAGATATCGGTTTACATCAAAGGTCAAAGACTGGGAATTGTTTATAGAAATTTCTTGCTCATCTATCTCTCAAGCCCGAAAAATTGAGCTTCATATTAAGCGGATGAAAAGTGCTCAATATATTCGGAATTTGAAGAAATATCCCGAAATAATACGAAAATTGCATGACAGATATAGTTAGAGTACCTGACTCCCCCGAAAGTTTTCGGGGCAGGGGGCCATTACCGATAGCTATCGGTAGAGCCCATGTGGGACCACTTAATTTACAAGGAGTTATAAAGCAGTTTATAGCTCCTTTTTTTATACATTTGAGTTAATGGCTTCTTACTTTGTTGGATTTAAAAGCGCCTTAAACAAATGAGCTTTTAAGTATTTTAATCAATAAAAAAGGCACTCTCGCAGTACCCGCGTCAGGTGCTTGGTTTAACACGTTATGTCCCCTCTACTTGATTCTCCATGATTTAATCTATTTTTCACCGACACATTTAAAAGACAACCAAACTGACTCCTGCTGCCACCTGAATCGACCACCTTTTTTTATTAGGATCAAGATTCCATAGATATGGTGGGGTAGTTTCTTGAACAGTTATTTGGAATGGAGGTATAAACTTCCTATAAAATAATCAAATTGATTGAGATTTAAAAACCTATATAGGTTACATCTTGTAGTTGTTTTTTGTTAATATTTGTTACTTAGGTAGAAATTCACCGGAATTGGAGAGATAGCTCAGCGTTTTTTAGAGCAAATAATGTATATTACTGCGAAAAGAAAGATGGAGTTCGGTGGTGAGCAGACTATCAAAAGTAACTTGGAGATCAAAAAAGTCGAATGTAAGAAGTGGAACATTTTTGTGACGACGATTGAATTTCAGAAGGAGTTTTTGTGGGTAACAGCTATTCACGATATTTTCATAAATAATGATCATCTGAGCAAGGAATCTTTAAAGGTTGAAATAGAAATCAATCAAGGAAGGTTTTACGATTCCGTTTTTACTCATAGCTCCATAAATTTTGTAAATAACGGTCAGACCTATCAACCGGTTCAGAATCATAGTAACCTTATCCCCGGAAAGTTGATTCGAAAAGAACTCGTCATTTTAATAGATCCCAAAGAGTCAGATTTCCATCATGACTTGCTTATTACGTCGCGGATTAGAGTCGCAGAAACAGTTTTGGATCGGTTTTATAATATTGATTTGTCGTTTTTAGAACATGGCGTGTATAATAATAGTTTGAAAGTGGAATAGTGAAAAAAAATTTAAAATGGAAAAAACATGGGAATAATGAAAGATGCAGCAATCCAGATAATAATATTGAGAGGGGTACCTACTTTGAGAAAATCATTAAATTTATAATTGCCTGGAGCGTATACCATTGTGTTCGTAGGATAACTGATAGGAGTCATAAACGTTAAGGAACAGGCAAACATTACAGCTAATAAGAATGGCCGTTCACTAATCCCCATAGTATCTGCCAAACTTATGACAATGGGTGCCATTAAGGCTGCAGCTGCTTTACTGGATAATACATTGGTAGAAAGAAATGTGATAAGAAAAATCAGGCTTAAAGTGATTCTGGGGTCCATATTACCCAATGTATCGAATATGTATCCCGAAATAATATCCGACCCTCCTGTCTTTTCAAGTGCTTTGCCCATTGATAATACCCCGGCCATCATAAAAATGACTTTCCATTCAATGGCTTCATATGCTTCTTTTGGCTTTAAAATGGAAGTAGTAACTAACAACAAACACCCAATCATACTACTCGTCAATATTGATACTATGTTCAAGGCAGCAGCCAGAATTACTCCAATTGCTATAAGTAAAGCAGGAATAGCTTTCTTATAATTAATCTTTCTCTTTTTATATTCGGAAAGTATAACCAGGCTTTTTTGATTAATAAGGGGTGAAATATTCGATTCCGAAGCATAAATCAGCATCATATCTCCTTCCTTTAGTTCCACATTTGACAAATCTTTTGTAATACTTTCATTTCGATGTCGTATTGCCAAAACTACGGATTGGTAGGTGTTTTTAAAGTTCAGTTTTCGCAAGGTATTTGCTACTAAATCCGAACCAAATGGAATTATCACCTCATAAATTTTACGATCTTCACTTTCGTTTTCCTGTATAGGGCTATCCCATTTAAATGCATACCCCTTTGCTTCTTCTACCTTAGTCAATCCAGTTGGATTGATTATTACTTTCACAATGTCCTTTTCTTTTAATAGAGTGGCGTCCGAAATATTCCTAATCTTACTTCCTATACGGGTTATACTTAATATTTCGGCTCCGTATTCAGTGACCAATCTTGACTGTAAAGCCTTTTTCCCATTATCGGGACAATTCTCGTTAATGGTAATTTCAGCTATATATCTTTCAGACTCCTTGGATAAAGGGTCATCTGAATCAATCTTTCTTCTTGGAAGTAGTGTCGGGGCAATAAAAAACAAATAAGCTATACCTATCGCCAAAAGACAAAGGGCTGGCATGGAGAATTCAAAAACACCAAAAGGCTGAAGTCCACTTTTTTCCGCATAAGCACTCACTAGAATATTGGTAGATGTCCCTATTAAAGTACAAGTCCCTCCAAATAAAGCAGAAAAAGATATGGGGATAAGAAGCTTTGAAGGATATATTCCCGTTTCCCTACATACTAACAACGCCATTGGGATCAACAAGGCTACTACAGCCGAGTCATTTATAAAGGCAGAGAAAAAAACCGCAATGGAACAAAAAACTACAAGAGCCGCAAGGTAATGTATTTTTGCAATTCGGATTATTCGATCACTAAGGGAATCAATTAAACCGGTTTTGAAGATTGCAGAACTTACTACGAACATACAACCTAGAGTAATAGTGGCAGGATGATTAAAACCCGCAAAACCCTCTTCAGGGCTGAGTACACCGGTCGTTATAAACAATGCCATGATTAGGATAGAAGTGGTATCAATAGAAAAATAATCTTTTACAAATAAAAAGATTGCTATAAAAATTATTATAAGTGTAATGGTTAAGGCCATATCTCAATTAAAGGGTTTGAAATATAGTATTCCCTATATTCCTACAATTTGCATTGTAAGATATCAATAAAATACAACGATTATATCTCAATTTTTCCTCGATGATAGCGTTGCCAGAACTTAGGCGGGTTTGATTTTATTTCAATTTTGCCATTTGGTGCTTTTCCACCAATCCCCTGCCATTATGCAACCATAGGGTATAATTTCATCCTCAATCGTACCTAATTTGAATTGCTGGATTTGATCTTTAACAATTTCTGCATTTTTATAAGCACTTGGAAGTTCAGAGATATCTATCTGCCCGGAATAAAATCGAACGTCCAGGTCCCTGATCTCTTCAAATAAAATTTCCTCAGCACTTCGATTACTATTATCTCTTTTATGTTGTGACCTGCTCATGTTCCTCCCAGCGCCATGAGGAGCAAAACCAAGATTATTTTCAGTTGCTTTCCCACTAACTATCAAAATGGGTTGTCCCATATTAAGAGGAATAATTCTGAAATCCGTTGTAGAATCAATTATGAGTTCATCACATAAAGGAGTGGCACCTTTTGCATGATAGAACAGGTTGTCCTTTTTAAAAACAAAATTGTGTTCATTCCAAAACCAATCTACTATGTCTACACCTACATTTTTTGCTACTTCCTCATGAATAAGTAAATGGTTCAATCTTGTCCATTCACGTATTGTCATAAGAGCCTCCCAATATTCTTTTCCCTCCTGTGTATCAAAAGGAATCCAGGCATTTAATTTTGGACAACGGGGTGAAATCCTTTTACGAAACTTTTCTGCCACCTGCATTCCTGATTTGAATAGCCTGGCACCAAGGCCACGGCTTCCATGATGGGTTACCATACAGGTTTTCCCCGTATTTTTGGATTGGCCAACAAAGAGAAAATGATTACCATCTCCCTGTGTCATGAGATGGGTTTCTGCCAGTTCACTGGATTTCGGATCTTTAAGGAATTTATTATTTTTTATTTGATCCGATATATCTCGGGGTAACAATTTCCGGGTATTAACTTTTCTGCCACCCGGGCCGAAATGAGTGATTCTTTGGGCACTATCCAATATACATTTAGGCGTAACATTTTCAACTATAGAAATAGCGACAGAACAACAAATATCAGCTCCATGCATGGATGGATGAATAGCATTGTCCGTAACGACAATTCCGCCTACAGGAATTTGACCTACTGGTCCGGCAGGACAAGCATCAGGCATAATAGCTCCGGTAACCACAGTAGGGGTCCTCATTACTGCATCCATAGTCCGAATTACCTTGGCAAGATTGCTCTTTTCATTGGCACTTACTGCAGAAATATTTTTAAAATACCGTAAGGGCTTACAATGTGGATCTATGGGAGGGGGTGGACTCACCTCCATTAAATATCTTTTCAAATCTTCTCCTCGCAAATCGTATTTATTAGCAAATGAGATTGCCTTTCCAAACCACGGGCCTGGTTGGTATCCCATTTCAATAAGTGTATTGCCGTCTATCATGTGGATTAATTAGCCTGGCCTCCTACGATAATAAATTTTTATTCTCCCTTGGATTTTGCTTTTCGTTTTATTTCGTTGTAGTGATTATATACCGTATGAATAAAACTTAAAATCATACCTAACCCCATTAAAATATAAAATATAGTAAATAATTTACCAACGCTGGTCTGGGGAGAAAAGTCTCCGTATCCTATGGTCGTTAAGGTAATGACAGAAAAATAAAGAGAGTCAATCCAGCTCCATCCTTCTATCCAATGATATGTAATACTACCAATAGCGAGAATAAGTACAGATGTAAATAGTAAACTTCTGTATTCTTTATCTTTGAGAAAGGTAATTATCGTTTGTAGGAAAATCATTGTGACAGGCTCTTAGCAGGCGTTTGTTGTTCTTACAATTTACGATATTTTACAATAAACTATAATAAAAAAGGCAATAGCTTTATGTAAATGATAAAGTTATTGCCTTAGACAAAATATTGATGTTACATTATTTTTTAACCATCGGAGAATTTTCAATAATTTCTTCTACAACGTCCGGGTTGAGCAGTGTAGAAGTATCACCGAGATTGGAGATATCACCACTGGCAACTTTTCTGAGAATTCTTCTCATAATCTTACCACTTCGGGTTTTTGGCAAACCACTTACGACCTGAATAATATCCGGCTTGGCGATAGGCCCGATTTCTTTTCGTACCGTTTCATTTATTTCGTCCTTAAAAGCTTGTTCACTATGCACATGCCTGTCACAAATAATATAGGCATAAATTCCCTGCCCTTTAATATCGTGCGGGAAACCAACCACTGCAGATTCCACCACCCAGGGATGTTCATTTATAGCGTTTTCCACTTCAGCTGTTCCCATTCTATGTCCTGAGACATTGATTACGTCGTCTACCCTTCCAATAATACGGTACCTACCTTTCGCATCCCTGCGGGCTCCGTCCCCAGTAAAGTAATGGTTCTTAAAGGTTGAAAAATAAACTGTACGGCATCTCTCGTGATCACCGTAAAGTGTTCTTAAAATAGAAGGCCATGGATATTTCATGCACAATAGACCTTCTACATTATTTTCTTTTATTTCATTTCCATCCTTATCGAGCAATACCGGTTGTACACCGGGTAAAGGATAGGTAGCATATGTAGGACGAAGTTCTGTCACATCTGGTATTGGACTTATCAAAATTCCTCCGGTTTCAGTTTGCCACCAGGTATCTACAAGTGGGCATTTTTCTTTCCCAATGTACGTATTATACCATCTCCAGGCCTCCTCATTAATAGGCTCTCCAACCGAACCGATCACTTTAAGTGAGTTGAGAGAGTAGCGAGCTACCGGCTCAAGTCCCTTGCTCATCAATGATCGAATAGCCGTAGGCGCTGTATAAAATTGATTCACCTGATATTTGTCACAAATATCCCAAAACCTACCCGCATCAGGCCAGGTAGGTACTCCTTCAAACATCAAGGTCGTGGCCCCTGCCAATAAAGGTCCATAGACAATATAAGAATGCCCGGTGATCCACCCTATATCCGCTGTACACCAATATACATCATTCTCTTCATATTGAAATACATTTACAAATGAATAGTAAGTGTACACCATATATCCTCCGCAAGTATGCACTACTCCTTTGGGTTTCCCGGTACTCCCTGAGGTATATAGAATGAATAACATGTCCTCAGAATCCATTTCTTCCGCCGGACAATCGGCATCAACTTTTTCCATTTCATCATGCCACCACACATCGCGATCATTTTCAAGTCTAATGAACTGCTCTGTTCTTTTATACACTATGACTTTTTCTACGCACTCGCACTTTGAAACCCCCTCATCAACAATATCTTTAATGGGGATTTCTTTTTGGCCACGGAAGGCACCATCTGATGTAACTACTACTTTGCACTTGGCGTCATTGATACGATCCGCAAGAGATTGTGCTGAAAATCCGGCAAAAACAACTGAGTGGATTGCTCCAATTCTGGCACATGCCAAAACAGCAACTGCTAATTGCGGGACCATTGGCATATAGAGACACACTCTGTCTCCTTTTTTTACATTGTTGTTTTTAAGCACGTTAGCGAACTTACAAACTTGTTCGTGCAATTCACGATATGTCCATTTAATACCTTCGTCATTCGGATCATTAGGCTCCCAAATTATAGCCGTTTTATCGGGTTGGGTTTCTACGTGTCGATCCAGGCAATTTTCTGTTATGTTCAATTTACCATTTTCAAACCACTTGACATCTGGTTTTTCAAAGTTCCAGTCCAAAACTTTATCGTATGGTTTTTTCCATTTAAAGGTCTTAGCAATATTATCCCAAAATTTTTCTGGCTGTTCGACGCTTAATTTATAGGACTCCTGATATTCGTCCCAATTCCTGATTCGCATTTTAATTTATTTTAATAGTGTTAGAAGTTGATTTGATAAAATTGTTACTTTATCAGGGATTAATTTGATTAATATATTCTTCTTTTCCAAGAAAAACCCCATAGTTTTTGCCGTAAAGTTTTCTTAATGAATTGTAGACACCTGATTATAGAATTCAACACCTTGTAATTCAATCCAATATGCCGATTATGAATATATGTTTGCGCAAACACTACTATTACAAAACATTTTCTACTTATAAGAATTATTATAGTACTTGAATTCCGAATAAAACCAAATTTATAGTAAAAACATGCCAATACTTGGATCCGTTATAAAAAGTCTTATTGAAGTTAAAGATTCTCTAACACCTGAATCAAATCCCCTAAAAGAACAGGAAGGGGTATTAAGAGAACTTTTGAAGAAAGCAGAAAGAAGTTCATTTGGGGAAGCATACAACTTTACTGCCATAGGTCAAAGTAACTCTGTAGTTTCTGATTTCAAAAAATCTATTCCTTACTTTGATTATAATAAAATGCATAGTGAATGGTGGAAAGATTTTGAAAAGGGAGTAAATAATCTCACCTGGCCGGGACAACCTTCTTACTTTGCATTGAGTTCTGGAACTACCGGGAATGGAAGCAAGCGTATACCTGTTACAGATGAAATGCTTGATGCCATACGAAAAGCAGGTATCAAACAAATTAGCGCGCTCTCCAACTTTGACCTCTCACCTGAATTTTTCGAAAAAGAGATAATGATGCTGGGTAGTTCTACAGATCTGGAAGAAAGGAAAGGTCATTTGGAGGGCGAAATAAGCGGGATAAGTGCCAGTAATATTCCCTTTTGGTTCAGACGTTTTTACAAACCCGGTGAAAAAATAGCTGGCATTAACGATTGGGATGAAAGGGTGGAGGAAATTGCTAAAAATGCCAGAAAATGGGATATTGGCGCATTGAGTGGTATTCCCAGTTGGATGGAGTTGATGATGAGACGGGTAATTGAATATAATGGCCTGAAGAATATTCATGAAATTTGGCCCAATCTGAAAGTTTTTGCTTCCGGGGGCGTAGCTTTTTCACCGTACGAAAAGAGTTTTAATTCCCTTCTTGAGCACCCCATTACGATCATTGATACTTATTTGGCATCTGAAGGGTTTTTAGCCTACCAGGAGCGACCGGAAACCGAATCTATGAAACTTATTACCGATAATGGTATCTACTTTGAATTTATACCATTTGAATCACAATATATTAATGTTGATGGGTCGGTTGTACAGAATGCCCCTTCTTTAGGATTAGGTGAAGTAGTAGCCGGGAAAGAATACATATTAATCATCAGTACGGTGTCGGGTTTATGGAGGTACAGTATTGGTGATACCATTGAATTTACGGATGTAGAAAGAGCAGAAATCAAAATAACGGGAAGAACGAAATTTTTTATGAATGTAGTTGGGTCCCAGTTGTCGGTCAACAAAATGAATGATGGGATGAAACACCTGGAAAAAAAGTTCGACATTTCAATTCCTGAGTTTACCCTTGCCGCCATTCGATTGGATGGAAAATTTTTTCATAAATGGTATTTGGGATGTGACCATTGTCATGTAAAGGGAAGTGAATTAGCTGATCAATTAGATACATACTTTAAAAAAGCAAATAAAAATTACGGTGTTGCTAGAAGTAAGTCACTTGAAGGGATAATTGTGAAAGTAGTCCCAACCAAAATATTTAATGAATGGCAATCGAAAAATAAGAAAAAAGGAGGTCAGGTTAAAATGGAAAAAGTAATGGATGAAGATAAATTTAAAGAGTGGGAAAAATTTGTCCAGAACTTTGAGAATATTTAGCCATGAAAAATCAATGAAATTTCTCGGGAATAGAATCTTTCAACTTGTTGGCAATTTTGACGATTTCTTCAGGGGCAAGATACAATCGCTGGATTTTTTGTTTATAGGTTTGTGAGAGGCTAGTGTGATTTAAAATAAATTTTTTTGTTTCAATGATATAATTACTCATTCCGTTGGCTATTGCATAAGTATCTGCTGTTCGTTCGGCAGATTTAACGTGTTCGTGTAATAACAAATATTTAATGCCAAAAAATATAAGGTTGATACTACTTCGATTTAAATAATCCATAATGTGTCCCAATTCATGTCCCAACCAACCTATAAGCACATCGGATGGTACATCTTCGACTGTAAACTCAGCATTTTCTATATTGAATTTTGTACTGACAAAAACAAAATATTTCCGATTTTTTTTGGGACCTAATAAAGAGACAAAACCCGGTTGAGCCTGCATAAAAGACTTGGTAATATTGTCTTTAAATTTAAACTCTATACGAACATCTGACAATTCCGGGTAATACGATAGCGCAATTGTGGTCTCCCTATATATCTTTTTAGGAATAATTTTTTTATGTGTTACATTTTTTTTGTTCATAAAACCGAGCGAAGAAGTTAGGTTTATAAAAGAAAGAGCATTCAACCTTTCAGTGTATCATACGAAAACGTCTTAAGAATGTTTGATTTGCCAGCGAATATTGTTATTAGTTCGATTTGCTAAGACTTCAATATCCCATCTATCGAAAATTTTCTACCACCTAAGAATATCAATGTCAAAAAAACGGAACCATACATCAATGCCAATTCTTTACTTCCCCCACCTTCGGCGTTAGCAATAAACAAAGGAGCCTCGGAATGAATCACAAATCCGGCAATGAGCATAGTAACCAATAAAATAGTGGCAGCAATTCTGGTTTTAAAACCTATGATTAATAGAATAGAGCATATAGCTTCTGCAAATACTGCCGATAAAAGAGAGACTTCCTCTCCCATACCCAGAACCGATGCAAACTTCCAATCCCCGTTAATGACTTTCATTACTTTCATCCAGCCGTGTCCAAAAAGCATAAATAGACCAAAAATAACCCTGAGAACCAGGCTGGCAAAATCTGTTTGAATAGATGATTTTTGCATTTATTTTTTATTTGGTGAACGAATTGACTGATAATAAGTTTAAAAATATTTGTTACGGATGTGAAATTAAATGTGATATTTATTACACGTTTCCAATCAAAGGATCTTTACATTTGAAAAATATTATTCTTTAAAAATGGTTGAAAGATATTTTAAAATTATTATTGATTCCTTTACAGGCTATTGGAATTATTTGATTTTTGAACTATCAAATTTTTCCTGGCACAACTATCTTTACTGGCTAATCGGTTTATCCCTTTTGATTTGGAGTATGGAAATAATAATTCCCTGGCGTAAAAATCAACCCATCTTTAGGAAAGATTTTTGGTTAGATTCCTTTTATATGTTTTTCAATTTTTTTCTTTTTTCCCTTATTGGATACAATGCTATTTCAAATGTAGGCGTCGAACTATTTAATGATTTTTTAGGGATGTTTGGAATAACTAATATTGTTGCTTTTGAGATCCAATCCTGGCCTACATGGGCACAGTGGTTGACACTATTTCTAATAGCAGACTTTATTCAGTGGTGTGTCCATTTATCTCTCCACAGATTTCCTTTCCTCTGGGAGTTTCACAAACTACATCATTCCGTAAAAGAGATGGGATTTGCTGCCCATTTGCGATTCCATTGGATGGAAACAATTATTTATAAAACTATTCAATACATTCCTTTGGCCATGATAGGATTTGGGATACAGGACTTTTTTATTGTCCATGTATTTACACTGGCGATAGGGCACCTAAATCACAGCAACTTGAATCTGGATTACGGTCCATTAAAATATATTTTTAACAATCCCAAAATGCACATTTGGCATCACGCAAAGGAATTGCCTGAAGATCACAAATACGGTGCAAACTTCGGACTTTCCCTTAGTATTTGGGATTATTTATTCAGGACGGCATACATTCCTTACGACGGACGTGATATTGAATTGGGATTTAGCGGAGATGAAAAATTCCCAGAAAGATTTACTGATCAAATGCTGCAACCCTTTAAATCAGATTTAAAAGAAACGCATAAAATCGATTAAAACCAATTTTATAAACGTGTAACGGCAAATTCTTTTTGCATAATTTACCTGTCTCAAAAGATAAAATCTCCACTACCATTGCAATAAGGTTAGAAGAAATGTACTCTTATTTAACAGACGTCTTTTCGCATTTATACATAACTTCCAGGGTATACAATTCTAAAAAGTCTATAAATTCAAGAAGAAAGGTTCCTCCCAAAATCTTGATTGCATATTTGTTTAGTCCATTCGTTGTCGATAATCACTAGGAGTAACACCTAATACCTTTTTTACATACCGTGTAAAAAAGGAGCGACTGGAGAATTCCATCTGATCAGCAATTTCGGCAACGTTTAGATTTTTGTTTTGTAATAATACCAGTATTCTTTCTTTTGTATACCGTCGGATCCATTCGGATGCTGAAACACCGGTATTTTGTTTGCATACAAAATTCAAATGCTTCGGCGTAATATAAAGCTCCCCGGCGTAAAACTGTACTTCCCTCTCTTTCATACAATGGTCTTGCACCAATTGCAAAAACCTTTCATATAAAGTACCGGATTGCAAGCTGCGTTTATGGCGTTCATATGCATTGGCAAATGTATGCCACATTTCAAGAATGAATATTTGCATCTGGAGCTTTAGTGCTTCTTCATAAAAAAGATGATCAAATTCTAAAAACCTGTTGTGTAAATTTTGGTAGTTCGCAATAATTTTTTGTTCATCCACTTTGCTAATGGTTTTAACAGGATGCTCTTTGGAATATAGAATAGCATCAATGGACCAATTTTGATCCGGAATATTATCCATCAAAAAATCTTTTTCCACGAGCAATACACTGGCTTTAAAATTTTGGGTGCAATGTAAGTCAGACAATTTACTGTCAGCGAACCAAAATAAGAACTCCCCAGCCATACACTTCATAGGCTTATCATTGAATAAGAACTCAATGCTTCCCTCATGACAGAGTAAATGAGTATGAAAATAGCCGTGAAAGAATTTACGGAAATCTACCAAAAACTCAACTCCATTAGTGACTTCTAACATAACAACACGGGGATCCTTTTCTTCCCTCATTCTTTATTCTGATATTTTGGGACAAAAATACGTAATATTTGACATTATAGACGAATAATGTGTAACATAAGAGATATGAATCCCTGTATATTTGCATAGAACAATTATAGAAGGTATGAATAATTCGGATATTTTCAAGCGATTAGCAAACGGAGAAACTATCTTTTCAGGGGATCCGCAAGCAGGAGAAATGCGTAAAGCATCAGATGCCACAAGAAAGTTACTTGTCAAAATGAACAGTTCTTCTGACCCTATTAAAATCAGGGAACTATTGAGCCAAATCACAGGTTTTGACATCGATGAAAGCACGGCTGTATTTCCACCATTATACCTCAATTATGGGAAAAATACCAAAATAGGGAAAAATGTCTTTATCAATTTTAATTGTGTTTTTCTAGATTTAGGAGGAATTACCATCGAAGACCATGTCCTAATTGCGCCAAAAGTTAGTTTACTTTCCGAAGGACATCCAATATCTCCGGAATCCCGACATTCACTTGTTCCTGGCCACATTCATATCAAAAAGAACGCATGGATTGGAGCAAATGCAACGATTTTACAAGGGGTAACCATTGGTGAAAATTCAGTTGTTGCTGCAGGTGCAGTGGTTTCAAAAGATGTTCCCGACAACACGATCGTTGGTGGGATTCCAGCGAAAATTCTTAAATCTATATAAATTATGGAATACACTGTGACCCTCTTATTTATAGTAACCATTTTTTCGGGTTATACATCAGTACCAAAACAGGAACATATGAAACTTAGATTAACAATAGGGGAAAAAACAAGTAGTGCAATCCTATACGATACACCTTCAAGCAGGGATTTTGCTTCATTGTTGCCATTGACGCTTCAATTGGAAGACTATGCCCACACCGAAAAAATCGCATCCCTTTCCAAAAAGCTCTCTACCAAAGATGCTCCCGTTGGTTTTAATCCATCCATTGGAGACCTGACCTATTACGCACCCTGGGGCAATATAGCCTTGTTCTATAAGGATTTCGACTATTCCAAAGGATTGATTTCTCTTGGGAAAATAACCAGTGGAATGGAAAATTTTGCCGTAAAAGGTTCAGTGACCGTAAAAATTGAAAGGGAAAAATAAATTGAAAAATGGAGGCTCACACTTGTCAGGTTTATTACTGCAATCCTTTTAACAGTATTGTTCTCAAAAATAAATTTTAAAATTATAAATCAATATATTATGAATCCTTCGGTACCAAAAATCAGTACGTTTGAAGTCGGAGAAGAAAACACAGGTTTTGCGCAGTTTTTTTCAGGAAAATCCTGGCTTGCCCCCTTAACCAACAACAAGGACCTGAACGTCCCCATGTTCAATGTCACCTTTGAACCAGGTTGCCGCAACAACTGGCACAGCCATTCGGGTGGACAAATCCTCATTGCAGTAGGTGGGGTGGGATATTACCAGGAAAGAGGCAAAAAAGCTGTATGTATGAAACCAGGCGATGTAGTAGAAATTGCAGCCGGGAAAGAACATTGGCATGGAGCTGTCCCGGACAGTTGGTTTTCGCACATCGCTATACAATGCAATCCGCAGACAAATACAAACACCTGGTTAGAGCCAGTCAGTAATCATGATTATACAGAAGCCTTACAATAAATAATGATTATGAAATTCCACTCTTTACTATGGACATTCTTTTTACCTATAACGCTAAGTATTAATACCATGAATGGGCAAACAATCAAAACAATAGGTCCAAAGGACCAGGGGATTATATTGATTTCCGCACTAACGGCTACAGGTGATTTGGATAACCTGAAGCTACAATTAAACACGGCGCTGGATTCAGGACTTACCATAAATGAAATCAAGGAAGCAATGGTTCAACTGTATGCCTATTGTGGCTTCCCAAGAAGTTTGAATGGCATCAATATATTCCGCAAAGTATTGGATGAAAGACATGCTAAAGGAAAGAAAGACAATTTGGGAAAAGAAATTGAAGTCGAAAACAAAACGGTTGACAAATATGAACAAGGTAGGAATGTCCTGGAGTATTTAACCCAAACACCCCAATCTAAACCAGCCCCGGGATTTGGGGAATTTGCTCCGCGTATTGATGTTTTTCTGAAAGAACATTTATTTGCAGACATTTTCAACAGTGATGTTCTTAGCTTCCAGCAACGTGAATTAGTTACGATTGCCGCTTTGGCAAGTATGAACGGAGTGGCTCCTCAATTACAGGCACATATCGGAATGGGAATGAACACCGGTATTACGATACATCAAATACAGGAAACTTTTGACTTGATAGAAAAACATATCGGAAAAGATCAAGCAGAGACCTCGAGAGAAGTTTTGTCACAAACTGTAAGAAACTAATAACCAATTAAAACCTCTAGTAAAAGATATTTTAATATGGTCTTAATTGGATTTTTAAATTAACAAAAAATGATTTCAGAATATACAAATTTTACGTCGGATGAATTGCAACACATCGACGAAGCTGACGATTTGAAAATTGCACCTTTCCGAGCCGATGGAAAGACCTATGGCACGCCGACCTGGATCTGGGAAGTGATTGTTGATGGCGATTTATACGTTCGTGCCTTTCACGGTAAAAACGGACGTTGGTATCGATCGGCCATTCAACAGAAAGCCGGTTGCATATATGCGGCAGGGATGGTAAAAGACGTAATCTTTGAGCCTGTGGAGTACAATGAAGATCTCCTGACAAGAATTGATGAAGCTTATAAAACCAAATACAGGAATAGTCCTTATTTGAACCCAATGGTAAGCAATCGTGCCAAAGAAGCTACAGTGAAAATTAATCCGAAAATTTAAACAACATGCATAAAAAAATAACAAGATCGAAAAAGATGATAATTCTCATGGTGGCCCTAATAATGGCAGGACTGTCACAGGGTCAAAATAACATTACAAATCAGCAAAATCTAAGTAATATGGATAATCCTAAACAAGCGGGACAATACACATTCGAGTTGAATGATGAGGTATCCCGCAAAAAAGTAACCTTCAAAAACCGATACGGAATTGAACTTACCGGCGATTTATACCTTCCGAAAAAGGGAGGTACCAACCTTCCGGGATTAGCGATTAGTGGTCCTTTCGGAGCGGTAAAAGAGCAGGCCTCCGGTTTATACGCCAACGAAATGGCCAAACGCGGGTTTGCTGTACTAGCATTTGATCCTTCTTATACAGGAGAAAGTGGAGGTCAGCCAAGGAATATAGCTTCCCCTGATATCAACACAGAAGATTTCAGCGCCGCTATAGATTTTCTAGGATTACAGGATTATATTGACCGAAAAAAATTGGGCATCATCGGTATTTGCGGCTTTGGAGGTTTTGCCTTGAACGCCGTAGCTGTTGACAAACGTGTAAAAGCCGTTGCCACGACCAGTATGTACGATATGTCACGCGTAAATGCAAAAGGTTATTTTGATTCCACGACACCTGAACAACGGACCGAATTACTTGAGCAAATGAGTCAACAACGCTGGGAAGATGCTCAAAACGGAACTCCAAAGCAAGCTCCGCAGGGTTTGCCCAGCGAAATAAAAGGTGATGAACCACCATTCGTCCAGGAATACTTTGATTACTACAAAACAGATAGGGGATTTCACGAGCGCTCCATCAACTCAAATGGTTCCTGGACAGTCACTACGCCTGTCTCTTTGATGAACATGCCGATTTTGACCTATATCAAAGAGATATCTCCAAGACCCATGTTACTCATTGCCGGGGAAAATGCTCACTCTCGTTACTTCAGTGAAGATGCTTACAAGGCAGCATCAGAACCCAAAGAGCTAATGATAATTCCCGGTGGGGTGCACACCGATTTATATGACCAATTGGATATGATTCCGTTTGATAAACTGGAAAATTTTTTCAATGAGCATTTAAAGGTCAACGCAGGCTAAAGATTAATGGGCTCCTTGACCACATTGTTGCTGGCAGTTGGCATTATCGAAATTA
This sequence comes from Membranihabitans maritimus, assembly GCF_021729145.1. Classification (GTDB taxonomy): domain Bacteria; phylum Bacteroidota; class Bacteroidia; order Chitinophagales; family Saprospiraceae; genus Membranihabitans; species Membranihabitans maritimus. The sequence continues at coordinate 292,848 of NZ_JAJSLW010000004.1, forward strand.
GATAATTGAAAACTTCATGTTGGCTGAATTTTATTATCAGAACAAATGGATATTTTGGATTCAGACAACCAGAAAATCGCAAAATCACACTGCGAAGGGTTCAAATATGGTGGATTATCATGTACCCATATTGAGAAGAGAATCGCTGTTTTAAAGGATCAAAGAATTTTTAAAACAATATATACTACACAAGTTAGAGGAGAGGGAATGCGTAAATTCAACCTTCCCTCTCCTTTCTTTTTCCAATAAAAGCATACAGAGTCGCCCCCATTTCACCCATATGAATATGCTTCAATGGCTTGAGGAATTCCGAAAAACCCTATGGACAATGCGGGGTTAAGTTCATTCAGTGATCATCCTCCAGATATGAGGATATAATCATTCTTCAAGTCCAGGGTATTAGGTAATTATTTCTCAGGGTTTCTATACTTTTTCCAATCAAGATCCATTGAACGCATTTATTACAAGGCTACACTCATTACTCCATTCCATAAATAGTGCTCCGGTGTTAAAAAAACCAAACCCATAGCCTCCAATTTTATGCCAAATTACCGACTCCCCTAAAACATTGAAAACAAGTATCTTGGGATTACTTGTATTAGCCCAGAATAAGTAAAAAGGTAAATTGCCGCATAGACATTATTGATTTATTGAAGTATAGATCCATTCCTTGTATCCTTTCCCTTTGGTAGAACTATTTTTCACATCCTTAATTAAGCCTTATTTTCTCTGCTTAAAGACAAAATACCGAAATTAATTAGGACCACTATGGATTTATGATTTTGGGTAAAATTCTTTTAATGTTGAAATGATGTACAAATGTGTAAAAGACATTGAAGCTTTCACCAATTACGATCTGTCTTTCGCAAATAAAAAAGTTTATTAGATTCCACGCCACTGAGCGATGGGATTATGCCTGAACAATAAAGTCAACAACATTGAGTAGATACCAAAAACATATCTCTAAAACAGCTCTCCTGCGATTGACTATCGAAATAAAAATGTTGAACAAATGTTCGTAAGAGAATATTTAGTTATCTATAAATCAGTAATAATCCACTGTCCCTCCATCTATACAAATGGACCTTACACTGCAGACGACATTTTATGATTCCTTTGAAATAATCAATTTATAGTCCATTCTGAATCCCTGTAAACACTTAGATTTTAACTTCCAATTTGTTTATCCTTGACTTGGTAAATTGAGGTTTAATCAGTACGTTTGCCCTTCAGTAATTAAGATTAAGTCTAATTAAATGAAAATTTTCAGATTTTCCCATATAGTGTGTATTGTCTTATGTATGTTCAAAATGGTTAATGGACAAGTGGTTGATGTAAAAGGAATGGTGCTGGATCAGGACTCCAACTCTTTAATTGGAATAACGGTAATATTGGAAGGGACATCAACAGGTAATGCGACAGATGAAAATGGATATTTTCAATTTAAAACAGGACCGGGAAATTATAATTTGGTTGTTTCAGGGATAGGATTTGTGACGCATACACAACCAATAAATGTTGTTGTAGGATCAGAAATATTTCTTGAGATTATACTCAAAGATGATCAAGTAAACCTGGAGGGATTGACAGTTGTAGGAAAGTCAGAGTCTCAAAAACTACGAGAAACTGGATATTCTGTAAATGCTATTGAAACCAAAAGTTTACAAAATCAGGAAGTTAATATCAACCAGCTTGCTTCCAGGACTGCTGGAATACGAGTGCGGGAATCCGGGGGTCTGGGTTCTTCCTTTCATTACTCATTAGATGGGATGTCGGGAAGATCTGTGCGTTTTTTTATCGATGGGGTACCATTGGATAGATTTGGAGGAGGATATTCAATTAATAATTTCCCTGTAAATCTAGTTGAGCGTGTAGAAATTTTTAAAGGTGTCGTACCGCCCAAATTTGGTAGCGATGCCCTGGGTGGTGTAATTAATCTTGTCACTAAAAATAAAAGTCATAAATATATTGATGCGTCTTATAGTATTGGTTCTTTTAATACGCATCGTGCTGCTCTTAGTACACGCTGGACGTCTGAAGACAATGAATTTTATGTCGATTTGCAAAGCTTTTTCAATTATTCCGATAATGACTATGAAGTGTGGGGACAAGGGGTAGAAGTGGCTGATCCACAAACGGGGAGAGCGCGAAATATACGAACCAAACGATTTCACGATCAGTACCGGTCGGCCTCAGGTAAACTTGGAATTGGTTTTATTAATAAACCATGGGCTGATCAATTGAATTTTACTTTCGTTATGGCTGGAAATAATAATGAGATTCAACATGGTGCAACAATGGCGCATGTTTATGGAGAGGCTATGCGAGAAGATCGATCTTATTCTCCATCTTTATTTTACAATAAGGAGAAAATTTTTGATACTAAATTAAATTTAAGTATTCATAGTTCGGTGAGTTTTCAAAATAGTATGGTTATTGATACATCATCAAGGGCATACAATTGGTTGGGAGAAATAGTGGATGAACAACCCACTAATAGTGAATTGGGGAGAGGACGAAATGGTAAATCACTTTTGAATTTGAACAATAAAAATTGGTTTCAACAAGCCAACCTGAGCTATCCAATTGGTAAAAACCAGGTAATCAATGCAATCTATACATTTGACCATACCATAAGAGATGGCTCTGATCCACTTCTATCCAATAGAACAGCTTCTTTTGTGAAGCCCCAACACCTCAGAAAACAGGTAAGCAGCCTATCCTATGAGTTGTCTTTGTTTGACAGCAAATTACAAAATTCTTTTTGGGTAAAGAACTATAATTATTCCGTAGAGACGGTAGATGAAAGATATATAACAGACTCCTTAGGTTATAGACCAGAAACGTATCCTGTTGAAAGTACTATAAATAATATAGGTTACGGGTACGCCTTAAAATGGAATGTCAATGACCACAATATCTTTAAATTTTCCATGGAAAGATCTTATAGATTGCCTGATGCAAATGAAGTATTAGGAGATGGTTTATTGACTCGGCCTAGCCCAAACCTTAAACCTGAAAAAAGTTTAAACTTTAATATTGGTTGGTTGCTCAATCATCTGCCTACTGGTCAAAAAAGTACTATTTCTTTGGAGCCTTCTGTCTTTTTTAGAAACATGGGAAATAAGATTCAATATGCTGTAAGTGGTAATCTAGGTGGTGGATCTCATGCCAATATAAGCAAGGTAAGAGGTTGGGGAGGATCCTTAGATTTCACTTACGATTACAATGATTTTCTTCGTTTGAAAGGAAATGCAACCTATCAACAGTTGAAGGATTGGAATGAGTATTCCGGAGCAAGTAAAAATCTGACCTACAAGGATTTACTTCCTAATACACCTTGTTTTATGTCGAATGGGGGAGTGTATTTGAATAAAAATAATTTGTTATTAGATGACAGTCGATTTACGTTTTATTGGGATGTTCAATACGTCCATGAGTTTTATCTCAGGTGGCCAAGCTTAGGAAATCAGAATAAAGCCAATATCCCCACTCAACTGACTCATAGTACAGGCGTATCCTATAGCCTGAACTCAGGAATATATAATTTTAGCTTTGGTTGTCAAAATGTATTTGACAGACAAGTATATGACAACTATTTACTACAAAAGCCAGGAAGATCTTTTTATTTAAAATTCAGATATTTTATTCAACAAATTTAATTGTGATTATGAATAGTACAGCTAATGTGTATAATTTATTTTTTATAGTATGTTTTGCTTTAATGTTTTCCTGTAGTAAGGATGAATCAATTGATGACCCTACAACATCAGAAGAAGAAGCTGAGTATTATTCACTGGGGGTCCAAATCCCGGATGGTGCAAGCTATTCCCTTTCAACAGATGATCTAATGACAGGAAACATAAGCCCTGTAGGGAATGGTGTAGAGATTCCTGGAAATGAATTTATTCAATCAGGAAACTACTTTTATTTCTTTAGTCGTGGAGAGAAAAAGTTTTTTCAATATGAAATGCACGCTGATGGATCTGTTACTGAAACAGCATCTCTTTTAGTTTCAGAATATATTACGGACAGAGCTTATTCAAGAAACCTAATTGATGAGAATACCATTTTGGTTATGGACCCTATCCAATGGGGAGAGCCGGAAATAAAATGGGTTACCATCAAAATACCCGAATTTGAGGTTTCCAACAGCGGTGTATATAGTATTCCAACTATTGCAAAAGATAATGGGGAAAACTGGAAAGCCAATTTAGGTACTGCAGTTGTCCATGGAAACAAATTAGTCATGCCTACGGTGTATTACGATTTTGATGGGAATTACGCTCCGGGCACAAGATCGGTTGTATTGGATTATCCCTCTATGGATAACGAGACTTTAATAGAATCTGACATTTCCACAGGTGAAAACGCATATATCAACAACTTATTAGCTCACACAGATAATGGAGACTTATACATCGGCTATTTGAGAGGTTTCTATGGAACGCCAACTGATGACGACGTGAATGGATATATTTTGCGTATCAATGCAGGTGAGACGGATTTTGATGATTCATATTTCTTCGATTTGTCAGCTGAAACGGGAGAACCTACCCAAGTTATGCAATTAGATGCTCTTGAGGGGAATTGGGCCATGGGTATGTTATTCAATCCAAACGATATAGGTGAATATTCCAATCTGGACAATGACCACTATTACTATGCTAAAGTAGATTTGGCTAACCAAAGTATTACCAGATACAATATGCCAAAAGCAGATATCCGATTGTCCAGAAAACCACTGATTAGTGAGGGAAATTTTATTGCATTTCACAAAAGTGCAGCAAACAATACGACTAATGTACTCCTCATCGACTATAATGGTAATGCCGATGATTATACCATTGGAAAAACAATTGACGGAGATGGTGTCACAGGATATTCTGTAGTCAAACACCCAACCGAATAGTTACCGCGACTTTTATGCGTGTTAAAAAGCTAATCGGGAAAATACACCTCTGGCTCGGATTAACATCCGGGCTGGTGGTCTTTATTGTAAGCATAACAGGCTGCCTGTACGTTTTTCAGGAAGAGGTCTGTTTACTGCTTGAATCAGGGGTCTTTCGAAAAATAGAACCCCAAAAAGAAGAGTTTATTTCCCCTTTAACCCTTCAGAGAAAGGTGGAAAATGCATTTGACAGGGAAGTCACATACATGAATGCTTCGGTATATCCTTCGGGCGATAGAGCCTCTATCGTCTGGCTTCGTGACTCAACGAGGAATTACAGGGCTTATATTGTCAATCCTTACACCGGAAACATTATAGACACCTTTTCCTATCGAAAAACTTTTTGGTCGATCGTTTTATCATTACATACTTCCTTACTTATTCCTAAAATCGGACATCACATTGTATCTATTAGTACTCTGATCTTTGTTGCTTTAATGTTTAGCGGGATATATCTTTGGTTTCCAAAAAGCAAAAGGGGATTCAGACAGCGTTTTAAGGTAAAATGGACTGCATCTCCCAAACGGCTCAATTATGATCTGCACAATGTATTTGGATTCTACATGACCTGGATCGCCATTTTTATAGCCATTTCAGGATTAGTCTGGTCCTATGAATGGGTGGATAAGAGTATTTACTGGCTTGCCACGGGCGGAGAAGTGCCGGAAGAACCTTTGAAAACAACTTTTTCCCTTCCTGATTCTCACATCCCTAAACAAAAACCAGATGTTGATCAAACACTTTTAAGTTTGGTATATAACAGTCCGGCTCTAATGTCATACTACATTGAGTATCCCTATGATTCTACTTCAAATTATTCGCTCACACTGAATAATGCCAAAGGAAAAATTTACAATAAACACAATACATACCAGATAAGTCAATATACTGGTGAGGTGTTGGATTCAAACCTGTGGAAAGAAAAAAATACGGGTGAAAAACTCCAGGAGGCCAATTATAACATACATGTTGGGGCTATTTTGGGTTTACCCGGTAAAATTATCGCTTTCTTTGCCAGTCTGATCGCCGCCAGTCTACCAATTACCGGTTTAAAAATATGGTTAGGGAGAAAAAAGCGCCATGGAAGAAGATCGGGAAGGTACCCAATTCGAAAAAACAAAAAGGAATTACAACCAACAACTACATAACTCCCTGATCTTTTGGTATCGTGGAAGTGACTTGAACGCCCTATCTCCTGTACGGGCGCTATTTGCCGTTGAATACTATCATCCACATATCTTTTTTCTATCCTTTTAAGATTTACTATCATCTTTCCACTAAGTATCATAGAGCACTCAGAATTCTCCCGTATTAGAAATTGACAGTCCATATCTATCAACTTTAACCCTCTCCTATTTTAATCTGTAAATACTATCCCTTCCATCGTCTTTGTATTCCTTACTACTTTATTGCCTCTTTGCTTGTTTCAATTGTCATTGGATACACAACACCCGGGGATACTAGATATCATGTAAACCGTTTACCCCAGCGCTATTATGATGGATAAATCGTTGACCTATATCCTGCAATACCCCTTTATACAATATGACCTTTAAGACTATATAGGACATAATAAAAATGCACACTGGTAATATTATAGAAGGTCAATTTCAGGGAGAATTCATAAAGAAAAAGGAGCTATGAAAACAATCATAACTCCTTCATTTTCTGTAGCGTGAGAGAGACTTGAACTCTCGACCTCAGGATTATGAATCCTGCGCTCTAACCAGCTGAGCTACCACGCCTTTCTAAAGAATTCGCAAATATATATTTACTTTTAAATTATCCAAAAAGTATCTATGGAAATTTGTACTACTTTCACTTCACATTGAACTATTCTACCACTTCCCCGGTAATACTATGATCTACAAGAATCCGTCCGCAATGCTCGCAAATAATCAATTTATTCATCAGGGAGATTTCTAATTGCGTTTGAGGGGGAATTTTATTAAAACATCCTCCACACGAATTTCTTTGAACTGTAACAACTGAAAGGCCATTGCGATAAGTAGATCTAATTTTATCGTATGCCTTTAATAATCGAGGTTCAATCTTTTCTCTTTGTTTCTCAGAATCTTTATGAAGCTTCTTCTCCTCTTTATCTGTCTTGGATATTATTTTTTCCAATTCGCCTTTCTTTGCATCAAGTGCTTCTTTCTTGTCATTTAAACGAGCATTGGTGCCGTCAAGGACCTCTTTTTTACTATCTATTTTTGTTTGAGTATCTCTTTTTCGTTTCTCAGACAACTCTATTTCCAACTTCTGAAGTTCGAGTTCTTTTGTAAGTGCTTCGTACTCACGGTTATTTTTTACATCATCTAACTGAGAATTATACCTTTCAATTAAAGCGTTCGACTCTTTAATATTGGCATCCTGATTACTCATCTCTCCTTCAAGTTCCTTAACGTTACCTTCTAATCTCTCTATCCTTTTATTCAACCCCTCAATTTCGTCCTCAAGATCCTTTACTTCTTCGGGAAGTTCTCCCTTAAGAATCTCTATTTTATCAAGCTCAGAGTCAATTTCCTGGAGATTATATAATTCCGTCAACTTTTCCTCAACTGTTAACTCTTTCTTTTTAGCCATAGGTTTATATAATTATTTTAAAAATAATAATTCACGGGATTGGTATTCCGTTCCGTACAATGCGCCGCAAAATTACGAAAATTATTGTTAATTAGATCATTAAGCAGTTGAATTGTATATTTTTCACTTTCGTAGTGCCCAATATCAATAATAGTTATCTTGTTTTCCGCATCAAAAAACTGATGGTACTTCCAGTCCGAAGTGATGAATACATCCGCGCCAGCATCAATTGCATCTTGCAATAAAAAACTACCTGACCCTCCGCAGGCAGCTACTGTTCGGATGTTGGAATCAGGCCTAAAATCAGTGAATTTGAAGACAGATAACTCAAAAGAATTTTTCAAATATTTCAGGAATTCATTGGGGGGCAATTCCCTGACCAATTGACCAATCACTCCCGATCCCAATTGGGGATTATCTGCATGAGGCCGGAGGATCTCAATACTTTGCAATCCCAATTTCTGGGCTATTTTGCCATTTACCCCATCATTTAATATATTATCCAGATTTGTATGGATAGCATATATAGCGATATCATTTTTTATAGCTTTTAACACAGCTTTTTCTATGTAATTGCGGCCGGTTAGCTTTTTCAAACCTGAAAAAATAATGGGGTGATGTGCTATTACTAGGTTCAGTCCTTTATCGACCGCTTCCTGGATTATATCAGGAGTAGCGTCAAGGGCACACAAGACACCCGTTACTTCTTTTTCGTCATCTCCCACTAATAAACCTGAATTATCATATGATTCCTGCAATTCAAGTGGGGCAATATTCTCCAGAAAACCAGTCACCGTCTTAATTTTTGTCATCTATCTTGCAATATTTTATCAATTATCGAAGATGTACTTCTTCCCGGTGTCAATGGGATCGTCATTACCTGGCCTCCGTAACTCTTCACAAATGAATTACCCACGATTTCCCCGGGTTTGTAATCTCCTCCCTTCACCAGATAATCCGGTCGTACCTTTTTTATCCAATTTAAAGGAGTATCTTCTTCAAACATCACTACAAAATCAACAAATTCAAAAGCAGCTATATGAATCATCCGATCTTCTTCCGGCACTAAAGGTCTTTGCGCACCTTTTAACCGTTTTACCGATTCATCACTATTTATACCTACTATCAATTGCCCGCCAATGTTTTTGCAAGCGGATAAATATTCTATATGGCCGCGATGTACGATATCAAAGCAACCATTGGTCCAAATCAATGGCTGTTTCCGACCTGACAATACATCTTGAAAATTATCAGCATTTAAAAACTTTTTATTCGGGAATTTCAGCATTAACTGATTTATAGTTTTTGTTATATAATGGCAGGATAATAAGTGACAATAACCCCATCAATAAATTTACTAAAATATTAATCGCTATAAAAATTATCATAGCAAATGAAAAGGCATCAGGTCCTGAAATTCCATAGATACTTAATCCGGCTATTACCATCGCATGATAAGTACCAATACCACCTGGCGCCGGTAAGATCATGCCTAATCCACCAAAAATAAATACCAACAACCCTGCGACCGGACCCAATTCCGAAGTTGCTTCGAAACTATAAAAGGGAAGGAAGGTCATCAAATAATACATAACCCAAATATTGATGCTGTGAAATATCAATCCTCCAAGGTTTTTGACCTTTCTTATACTAAGAATACCAGCAACAAACTGACGAATTTTTTCTACAACTTTCTTTACAATATTGTGCTCCTTGAATTTAATAAATAGTAACCCAACAACAATACATAACAAAATCAGACCAGCGGACATACCCAGGAAAAAGGATGTAGATATTGATGGCATCGATGCATTCTCATTTATATATCCTATGATTTGTCCTGAAGCTAAAACTAATCCCAACCCAAAAGCTATTCCAAAACATAATAAATCAAGTAGGCGATCCGTCACCACTGTTCCCATAACTTTTGCAGAATCGATTTTCTCGTATCTTGAAATTACACCCGCTCTTACAAACTCTCCCAGGCGGGGAATTGCCAAGTTCGCAAGATAACCAATCATAGTAGCAAAAAAAGCATTGCCGGTCCTTACGTTTTCACTATCAGAATTAATCAACAACTTCCATCGAATAGCCCTGGAAACATTACTAAGTAGATACGTAATAATTGTAAGGATTATCCAAATAATATCAGCTGACTTTATATCTGATATTATCTTTGATATTAAATTACAATCTTCTCTTGCATTTCCCTGACCCGTGCAATAGGAAATATACTGAGCTGATTGTTCTTTATATACAAAATACAAAATCGCAGAGCCTATAGAAAGGAAAACAATAAGCCTTATTATATTACCTAAATTTTTATTCAACTTCTACTAGTCTATTGAATTGCCAATTTGTGGATAAATGGTAGTAGGGATAAATTCTTTGGCTTCCTCGGGAGTCATTAAAGCATATGAAATAATAATTACAACATCGCCTACTTCTACTTTGCGTGCAGCTGCACCATTAAGGCAAATAACTCCGGAACCGCGTTCACCGGGAATAACATAGGTTTCCAATCGCTCCCCATTGTTATTATTCACAATCTGAACCCTTTCCCCCTCCTGTATTTTGGCAGCCTCCATCAAATCTTCGTCGATGGTTATGCTACCAACATAATTCAAATTGGCTTCGGTTACAGTAGCCCTATGAATTTTTGACTTAAATCTCTGAATCAGCATAACATCGCAAATTTATAAATATTATCGTTTTTTGCTTTGAAAATCAATTTCTTTTATGTGGATATTAAAAAAACCACGTATAGAGTCTTTCGGCAACTTTATCTCTTTTTACTTTTTTCTTAAATTTCCACCAATAATAGGGTTTTAATAGTGCCCGGCAAAAGAATTTTCATTCTATCCAACCACAAAACTCTTTAGACTCGATGCCGAGGTACACCTAAACATGAAAATTATTTCACCCAATTTTCATTCATTATTACAATTGAAGGCCTAAATTGTTTCAAGTTCACGTAGTCCATTTTTTTTAAAAATTTTTTATTTAGACACCATGTTAAAATTTTATTCTAAAATAAAAAATGATTAGTCCAAAGAACCAAATAATCCAATGCGAAAAGATAATAAGCGGTCAAAAATTAATCTATAGACAAAGAGGAACCTAATGCGATGAAAGCTCCCCGGACATTATCATATTATCAATAAGCCTTACGTCTCCTGCCCAGGCAGCAATAACAGCAATGATATTATTCACTTTCCCCTTTCTATTTATAACTTCAAAGGTATCAGCGTCTAAAAATTCAAAGTATTCCAATTGAAAATCCGAACTCCTAAAGACAGACTGGACATACGACCTAAGATAATCTATTTCGGATTTTTGAAAATAATCCCTGCAATGGACTAAAGACCTATATAAAATATCAGAATTTCTCAAAAATGCTTCACCTATTCGGCGGTTTCTACTACTTTTTGCCAATCCATTTTCCTCTCTGATTATAGGACACGGAATTATGTTTGTGGAAATGTGTAGTTGTTCAATCATAGTACGAAGTACTACGAACTGCTGCAGATCCTTTTGCCCCATATAAAGATCGTGAGGTTTGACAATTTTCAACAACCGGGCAACTACTTGCATAACTCCTTTAAAGTGTCCCGGACGGAACTCAGCTTCAAGTGTGCGGTCCAAATGCCCCAGGTTTATTTCCGGAACAGGTGCTTCTCCCGTTTTGTAGATTTCATTCTCATCGGGACAGAAGAGCAAATCACAATGGCTATTTTTTAAAAATTCAATATCTGCAGCCAGCGTTCTCGGATATTTTTCCAGATCTGCCGGATCATTAAATTGAGTGGGATTGACGAAGATGCTAACGACCGTATAATTATCCTGGTTTGCAGCCATCTCAATAAGAGATCTATGACCTTCATGTAATGCGCCCATAGTAGGGACAAAACCTATTTTTTTCTCCTTAATTTTAGCCAGGTGATCCTTCACTCCTTGTTCCGTCCTTAAAAAATGCATACATAGTTATTTTAAAAACCAATTATTAAGTGTGCTTTCAGCTACTTTTCCCTGTGGAGTATAGTCCTTTTCCCTGTTCCTAATTCTATATTCAAAGGGATACCATTTCCACAAAAACCCTCCGTACCACCAATCTTCCTGATAGAAAGTAAAAAACAAAGCATCTATAGCCACACTTTGTGCCTCTTCACTTGGTTCCAGTTCGTGTAACATTTTTTCCCTATCCCACGTATTATGTGTATTAAATTCAGTGCTTAAATATCCATATTCGGTAAAGACCACAGGTTTATCGACCTTTTCCTGCACACGGCTTATCCTCTCTTTTACAGGTTCCCACGCTTTCAATAGATCACTAAATTCAGGTCTCTTTGCATCTACCAGGGGGAAATACGCATTAATACCTATAAAGTCAAGATACTCCCAAAACGGCACCATTTCAAATTCATCCCAATTTGAACCGTAGGTCAAACTTCCATCGTAAGATGATCTAACGGCATCTATCAATTCCTTCCAAAACTGGGCGCGGGTCACTACAAAAGTTTTGAATTCATTGCCAATACAAAACATCTCCACATTCATGGAATCTGCAAGATTTGCCATTTCTAAAATATAATGGCGATATTCTCGCTCCCATTGGCTCCATTCTTCGCTTGTTTCAAAGGTCATATCTCCCGTCCAGGTTCCCCGTAACCAAAGATGTGGCTTAAGCAAAACTTTCATGCCCGACTGATGCGCCAATTCTATGGATTCAATGATTCCTTCCTTTGTCTCTCCCCACCATTGTTTACCCTCACCATAATATATCTTAGTAGAATGTTGGGGTGAAAATGCATAAGGGACAACAGCTACCCATTCCGAATTAATCGCTTTCAGTGGATGCATTGGATCCGTCGAAAACTCATCCGGCGGTGCTACCAAAGTAATTCCCTTAATCCACTCAGAGTTTCTTTTTTCAACATATTTACTTGATTTTGGAGTAAAATGACAGCTTAAAATCAAAAAGAAGCAAATTATAGAATATAAAAAACCTTTCAATCTCAATATTTTTACACTAATAATAGCTTATTTATTACAAAAAAACTAATTTTGACTTTAATACCAGATTCAATATTATAAAATTGATAAAAAATTCAACACTTCATTATCAATATGATATTTTTATTATTTTTTTTATTAAAAATTTGTATAAATAGATCAACTTTGTTGTATATTTGCTAATGCAATCAAAAAGATGGTTGTTTAAAATATTGTGAGGTGACGAAATAGGCAGCCGTGCCCTCTTGTCTCGGGGGTGGAGAACAAGGGATAAACCAGATATAATGGCTTCTCTTTGTCTGTCTCAGATGGACATAGAATGAAGTCTGGGGTTGACCACTTAAAATTGTATCTTGGCTAACCGCTCTGTGCAGGTTCGAATCCTGCTCTCACAGCCATAAAACAAAAACCTGATTGGGGTTACTTTCCAATCAGGTTTTTTTATTTCTACCCATTGTCCAATCAAATAATCTAAAATGACCCATTTGACAATGGATGAAATTATCAAATAAAGTCTGTATTCGAAGTTTACTACAGTACACCGGAAAAGAATCCATGCGTAATTGACCACAGGGCACTTATCACATTATAAAACCTACCCACAGGAATACTCCCAATAACCAATTGAATTTAAACCTCCAACCGGAGAATAAAAAACTTCAATTACACCGAGAAATGAAAGTATTTTGGCACAATGATTCCAAATAACTATCTTTTGACCTGAGCATTAATCATCAATACTAATGAGAGGATTTTACGTAGCAGCAACCAATCAACACGTAGGCAAAACAACTTCAACTCTGGGTTTAGCAGCCATATTCAGGGCGATGGATGTCAACGTAGGCTATTGCAAACCGGTAGGTCAACATTTCCTGGATCTGGACGACCTGCGAGTAGATAAGGACACTCTCCTTTTTGCAGATTTACTCGGGTTTAATCTGGAACCAGACTACCATTCTCCAGTCATACTGGGCAGTGGAGCCACTGCTTCCTACCTGGATAATCCAGAAAAATATAGATTTAAGGAGCATGTATACAATGCCGCCAAAAACCTGCAGGAAGAACACGATATCGTCATCTATGAAGGAACTGGTCATCCTGGAGTAGGCAGTATTGTAAACCTGTCAAATGCTGATGTGGCTAAAATGCTCGACCTCGGTGTAGTAATGATAGTAGAAGGTGGTATTGGTCGCACCATTGACAGGCTAAATATGAGTGTTGCCCTTTTTAGAGAACAAAATGTACCTATTATTGGCGTTATAGTAAATAAAGTCCTTCCGGAAAAAATCGATAAAATCCGGTATTACACCTCTAAAAAATTAGAAGAAATGAACCTACCGGTCCTCGGCTACCTTCCGTATGACAAAACCATGGCTTTTCCTATTATCAAGAGCGTCGTAGATTCTATTGGAGGAAAAGTAACATACAATGAGGAAAATGTCTACAATAAAGTAGAAGATATTATTTCTGGATCGGTAATGGAAATGAGTAAACTCAGGGACCAACAGAATCAATTACTGGTAGTTTCTGCCGATAAGGTAGATGAAGTATTATACAAATTCGAGGAATGGTCCCTTGCAAACCCCACTGTCAATTGCCCGCTTTCCGGAGTGGTAGCCACAGGAGAGGGTTCACTTACCCAGAAAGGGAAAAGATACATACTGGAAAATAAAATACCTTTGATCCGAACAGAACTCGATACGTTGGGCACTGTTTTAAAAATATCAAAAATTGAAGTAAAAATTAATCTTAGAACCCCCTGGAAAATTAAACGGGCTATTGAACTAATAAAAGAAAATATCGACCTAGAATTATTAAAAATAAATCTTAATATTTTCTAAAAAAAACAGAAAATACAATGAATTGTCCTGAATATGTGTTATATTACCGTATAATTATTAAGATGCAGCCCTTAATTTCATCTTCACATAATTGATCTTTTCACAATCAGAGAGTTAGTAAAATCCTATTAAATCAACATCGAGGGCTGCATTTTTTCTCAACACAGCTTTTTCACACTTACTTCGTAATATTGTTTGATGAATTTTTCAGGTTCAAAAAATCCTTTGCTTTCCGGGAAGTAAAAAAATGCCCTTAAATTCATTTTCACAAAATTGCTCTTTTCACAGTTTAACAGAAGTGTAGTAAATCATCAAAAAAGTTAATCACATCGAAATCTTCAGTCTGAAAACGCCTCGAAAATATGATTCGCTGCTTTAATCTTAAAAAAAATCTTAATTTTTTCTAAATTCTCTTAAAATTCGCGTAAAACAAGGTTTTTTCGTAAGATATTCCCTATATTTATTTCCAGTTAGATGCAGCCCTTATGTTCATCTTCACATAATTGATCTTTTCACAATCAGAGAGTTAGTAAAATCCTATTAAATCAACATCGAGGGCTGCACTTTTTCCATTTCCCTTATTGATTTTCCATTTAAAATACATTGATTAATTTCTATAGAGTTCCACACCACTGGCTAAAAAGACATAATCTATTCTGGGCTTATCAATCATTTCAATTTCATTTTCTGGCAACCCGGCATCAATAGCATAATGCTTTAGGTCCTCCACCGAGGTGAGTTCTTTGTAAACCTTTCCCTCAATTACCACTTTCTCCCCACTTATATCCTTTGGAACGAAAAAACCATAGTCTTTAAATCGAACAGTAATTTGGCTACCGCCTGTAATATTTGCGTTCAATGTCATCCAACACCCCTTCATTTGACACACTTCATTTACAATTCCGGATACCCTGGCCTCGATAGTATCGGATTTCTCCAATCTCTTCTCCACCTGTGCAAAACTCATTCTTGTTGTTCCGTGTAAACCATCGCCAAAAACTTCCTTATTTCCATCTTTATTTTCACCAACCTTTGGATGGCATCCCATCATCATAATAATTCCAACCATACCCATTATCCATTTCATAAATCTTATTTTTCCAATAAAAATACTAAAAATATAAGTTCCTGAACACTGGTATTTTCCAGGTTTTTCAAGAACCAAACTGCTTTGGTGATTAAAAGATCTGTTCAAATAATATTTTATTCCATATTCAAGTCACCTTTTAACATTGCACTAATACTATAGCACATCCCCACCATGTTATATATAGCAACTCAGCCTTTGGTTATATTTTTTTGACACGAACACACCCTCAAACTATGGAATGACATTGACTTTAATCAAATTAAACTATGAGAGGATACTTTTTTACACTGGCAATTCTGTTGCCGGCTATTACTATTGGTCAATGTATACAAGGAGATTGCAAGTCCGGATTAGGAGCATACAAATTTGAAAATGGTTCTATATACCAGGGATATTTTTTTAAGGAGAAACCCCATGGCAAAGGAAAGTATGTTTATTCCAATGGGAATGTATATAAAGGTGAATGGAAACATGGGAAAAAATCTGGAGAGGGTGAAATCAAATATGATAATGGTGCACGGTATAATGGGGAATTCCTCAACAACTACATGCACGGTTCAGGGATCTACTACTTTTCGAATGGCGATAAATTTCAGGGGATATTTAAAAATGATAGACCTAACGGATATGGTGTCTTAACCAAATCAGACGGAAAAATTGTTTCCGGAAATTGGATTGAAGGTAAATTAACGCCCACCCAAGAAGAGCAAATTCCTTCACAACCTCCTTCGTCAGGCAATGTAGAAATTTATGCAGTCATTGTGGGTGTTTCCCGTTATGAAAAATTTAAAACACTCAAATACTCTGATGATGACGCTTACCGTATATATGCTTTTTTCAAAAGCCCGGAAGGCGGAGCCATCCCGGATAAGAACATTCGAATTCTCATTGATGAAAGTGCTAATAAAGAAAACATCCAAAACGCCCTTGATGAGATTACAGAAAAAGCAGATGAAAATGATGTTATTATCTGTTACTTTGCCGGACATGGACTTGATGGATATTATCTCCCTGTAGATTCGGATGGATATCGGCACAAGATCTCCTATTATTCTATCAAACAACAATTAGAAACTTCCAAAGCTAAACAAAAATTATTTATGGCTGATGCCTGTTACAGCGGCAGTCTATTAGCATCCAGAACCCTGGATATTTCCGCACTGGACCATTTTTATAACAAATTGGGACAAGGGGAAGGAAGCACAGCATTCCTTCTATCTTCCAAAAAAGAAGAATTCAGTAAGGAATCAAGTGGGCTAAGACAAGGTATTTTTTCTCATTACTTAATCAAAGGTTTGCAGGGCGAAGCTGATTTCGATCGAGACCAAATTGTATCCATACAGGAATTATATGACTATATCAAAGTTGAAGTCAGTAATTATACCGGCAAGGAACAAAACCCTGTACTGGCCGGAAGTTACCAGCCCGATTTACCCGTTAGTTGGGTCCGGGAATAAAAGAAGCTATAGAACTGTTAGTTGCGAATAATTTGAAAATACAGGAGCTACACCTACTTGGATATACCAGAAGATGAGGCTAAAAAATCTTATCAAATACCTTTTAGCATTACCTTTACTGGTAAAATAACAAGAGAGTCCCTTTTTTCTTGAAAAATTATTTATATCTTTGCGCTCCAATTAATTAACCGCGTTCACATATGGAAAAAAAGAGCATAATGTGGGCTACAAATTTTTATTGATATCCATGCGGACATACGAAGTTACATTTATTGTAGATCCAGTCTTGTCAAATGATGAGATAAAAGCTACATCTGAGAACTACGCAGAACACTTAAAAAGTCAAAACTGCAAGGTAGTCGACGTTGAAGATATGGGATTAAAGCAGTTAGCATACCCCATTGCACAGCGGTCTACCGGAGTTTATTACAGTATCGAATTTCAATCCGAAGACGGTGAAATTATTAAAAAACTTGAATTGGCACTTAAACGCGATGAGCGCGTTATCCGTCATCTGGTTTTGAAAATGGACAAATTTGCCATCAAATACAACGATGACAAAAGAAAAGGTCTAATTGGGAAAAAATCGGAAAAGGAAAAAAGTGCTTCCAATGAATCGTCAAAAGACAGTAAATAAGGTAGCGTAATTTAAAAAACTCAAAATTAAAAAAAAATGGCAAATAGAGACGATATAAAGTTTTTATCAAACCCCAATATAGGGAAACAACGAAAAAAATACTGCCGATTTAAAAAATATGGCATTAAGCATATTGATTACAAAGACCCGGAATTTTTAAAGAAGTTTTTAAATGAGCAGGGCAAGATTCTTCCCAGAAGAATTACTGGAAATTCACTTAAGTATCAACGTCAATTGTCGGTTGCGGTAAAAAGAGCCAGGCATCTTGCGTTATTACCATATGTTACAGACTTATTAAAATAATCACTTACGTATTAAAATTTACGAATCATGAATATCATTTTATTAAAAGACGTAGATAAAGTAGGAGACAAACACGAAGTGGTTTCTGTAAAACCAGGGTATGCAAGAAATTACTTAATTCCGAATGAACTGGCTATTATTGCCAGTAAATCGAACTTAAAAACGCTAGGACACCTTCAGAGAAGAGAAGAACAAAAAGAATTGGAAAAACTTTCTGAATACCAGGCTGTTTTGGATTCTTTTGACGGAAAAATACTGAAAATCGGTGCAAAAGCCGGCGCTGAAGGTAAAATATTTGGAAGTGTAACGACCCTTCAAATTGCCCAGGCATTAAAAGATCAATTGGATACGGAAATTCCCCGTAAAAAAATTGAATTGCCTGAAGAAGTAAAGACATTGGGAAGTTATACAGCATTGATTAAATTCCATAAGGAAGCACAGGGAAATATTGCTTTCGAAGTAGTTCAAGAATAGTACTTCAAATAATACAATTTAATGAGATACCTCTTTGAATTTCTTTTCAAAGAGGTTTTTTTTACCAAAAATCCCACCAACTACTTCCCTTTTCTTTTGGTTCTTCCTTTTTACCTCTGAAATCATAAATAAAAGTCATAATAAAATATTGCTGTAGGGTAAGTTCCTGCTGGTCTGTGATAGTATTAAAAGATACAAACCGCCTAATGGCTGTGTTTTGATTCAAGACATCGAAGGCGCTTATACGCAATGTGCCCCGATTGCTTTTTAAAATCTTTTTGTTGATAGCTGCATGCCAGATCCATTGGCTTTTATCAAAACCAGGTCCAACCTGCGGATTGTAGACGTAGGAAAGATCATTCTCAAAGCTCATACCCCAGGGTAAATGAAGAGTCATTTCAGCCCCTGCCTGATGACTGTGATATTTTACATTCCTGTAATCCAAATCTATGTAATTCGTAGTGTTAAAATTCAAACGATAGTTAGGAGAAAAATCAAAAAGGTTTTTATACGAATATCCTATTTTAGCTGTAAGGCCCACATTGAATGAATTCGTTATCCCCTCCTTATTATTAATGATAAAAGGGCTTGATCTACCATTTAAATATACGCTGGGGTTAAAGTTTATTTTACTATTTTCCATTGAGACGTTTCGAATCAGGCTAAAGTTTCCATACAAACTTTTAGAAGTACCAAAATTAATAGGTGCACTGGTTGTAACACCCTGGTTATCAACACTAGTCCTCCAGACAACTGGGTTTTCCGAAAGTTGCCCGTTAAGATAGGTTGTATACCTCCACTTCCCTTTAAAAGAATGATTACTCATATACACAGAATGAGTTTCAAAGGGATCCAGATCGGGGTTGCCTCTGCGTATATAAAGCGGGTTGGTATTATCGATGGCCGGATGTAATTCACTAACCTGCGGAGTTCTCATTTGATAATAATAGCTTAATCGCCACCCACCGTAACTGATATTCATAGAAGGAGACCAATAGGCAAATTCAGCATTAATATTATCCAGATCATTTGAAAAAATATTTTTATAAGACAACCAGTTATGATTTATCCCCGCGGAGAACTGCAATTTATCTTTTCTATACCGTAGGTTAGCCCCAGCTGCATAAATTTTTTCATTCCTCCTAAACGAATTACCCAAATCATCTACTTCCATCCAGGGATCCATTGATTCCGATCTTTGGCTGGTAAGAATATCATTCCGCTGATTTTGTAAATTTACAGATCCCGAAATACTCAACGTCCAGTTGTCAATCAGAGGCTCTGTAAAATTTAAATGACTATTAAAATACTGGCTTGATTGATCCTGATTTCTCTGTTGTAAAAATTGGTACATTGAATCAACGGGGTTTGCATAGAATATGCGTTGAAAGTCCGAAAAGACCATTCCTACATTTCTATTCTCTCTGTATGATGTTCTAAAAGAAACCAACCTCCCTTTATTATTCATCTTTCTACTAAAATATATATAAGAACTCAGGGAATTATTATCACTTTGTGGCCGCTCTTCAGTTATATTGCTCTGGAGTAAATCTTGCACTCCATTGTATGTCAATTCGCTGTTGGTACTCGGATTATCAGAATTGGAGACTTTATAATCTATATTAAGATTAAATCGGGTCATAGTATCAATTTCCCATCTTATCCCTGCACCCAAATTGTGGTTTATACTTCTTGAACGGGTATTATTCAGGGCATCATAGTAAAAAGTAGAATCATTGTTCAAAATCTGTTCTTTGTTCGTCTTCTTCTCTCCAACCAATTCATTTTCTGAATAGAAATATTGCAAATCCAGTTTTGCTTTTCCCAGGGTATAATTAATATTCGTCCCCCCGAGTAACCCTTTTGGTAACCCATTTCCATAGGAACCAAAATCGATCCCGTTGATACCAAATGCACCGTCCGGGGATACACGCATTGAAGTTCTTCTGCCAAAACCTCCTAAACTCATCACCTCTTCCATGGAGAGGTTTGTTTTCTTTAGGTTATTAAAATATCCCAAAAGACTCACTTGTAATGTGTCTCTGAACGAGTTCACAATTCCTCCCAATTCAAACCGATCCCGGGTCCCACCTCCAGCATAGACCTTCCCAAAAGCCTTAATTTTTGCTTCCTTCTTTAATTTCAGGTTTATGACTTTTTCTACTTCGTCTTCTGTCAATAGATTCTCAGGATCTTCTTCGCGATCATCAGCTATTTGGACTTTATCGATCATATCAGCAGTCAAATTTCTCAACGCTACTCGAGGGTCTCCTCCAAAGAAATCATTCCCGTCAACCCGTACTTTTTTCACTTCCTTGCCATTAAAAAAAACTTTACCTTCATTGTCAACAAAAACTCCAGGCAACTGCTTTACCAGATCTTCCACTACTGCTCCATCGCGGGTAGTAAAAGAAGCTGCATTAAATTCCAGGGTATCATTTTTTACAATGATCGGAGGCCGCTCAGCTTCCACAAGAACCTCTTCTAAATGCTGGGCACTAATTTCCATTCCGATTTTAGACCACTCTTTATGGGAAGTATCTTCATGTAAGATAAAATCCTCCTTCACAGGTTTATAGCCTAGATAAGAAATAATGAGACGTAATTCGGTTCCCAAAGGCAGTCGATCAATTTCAAAACTCCCATCATCCTCTGTCAGAGTATAATTAATTAACGAAGTATCTGCTGAATTGTACACCGATACAGTCGCAAAATCTAAAGGGGTGTCATCCTCTGATTTTACAAGTTTTCCAGTTATCTGACCACTTTTGTCGCTTTGGGCGAATAAACCTATGGGAAGTATCAATAGGAAGTAAACAAAATGATTAAAATACATGAATCTGTTTTTAAGTACTTGTTTAAATATATTGCTAAATAAATCTGATCTAATACGGTATCATATTTCCAAAATAAAACAAATTGATTATTTTACGAAATAGATCGTACTATAATAAACGTCGATCGATCAAGTATTTTACAAACTGTTTAAATTTTTAGATAAACAATTACTTTTTTTCGACGAACACCCTTCGATAATACACTAAGTGCTATGGTAATGTATAAGCCACATATGAGTCACCTTTATTTGTGCCCAACTTTGTTCCCCCACAGGCGATTACTACAAATTGCTTCCCATTGACACTGTAGGTACTGGGGGTCGCAAATCCGGAAGCCGGTAATTTTGTTTCCCATAGTAATTCCCCGGACCGCTTTTTGTAAGCCCTGAATTTATTATCCCTGGTTGCAGCAATAAACAGCAAACCTCCTGCTGTCACTACCGGCCCTCCGTAGTTTTCTGTGCCAGTATGAGCACTGTTTTCTCCAGACAAACCTTCGAAATTACCCAGGGGTATTTGCCACTGATGTTCACCTGTGTTCAGATCAATAGCCGTAAGCTGTCCCCAGGGAGGGGCGATGGCGGGCATTCCTTTACTATCCAGAAATTTATTATAACCATCAAACTTCCAGGGAAGCTTTTCTTCAAGTGCTAACTCATTGTCGATAATGGGCCCCTCTACTTTTTCTTCGTCTAGTAAAAATGAAATCAACGCCTGCTTTTCAAGACCTCTAATTTGGGGAAATCCAGGCATCATGCCCTGTCCTTTGGATATAATATTAGTTACTTTTTCTCTTCCCATCCTGGAACTTAAATTTTCCAGGGATGGATACCCACTATCGGGATTACCAGAACGATCTTCCAAATGGCAAGAGCTACAATTCAGCTTATATACTTGCTCCCCCGGACTACGCCCCACATATTTTTCACTATCTTCAGTTCTACTCAATGTAAAAAGCCAGGCCATTTCATTTGAATTCACGTACATTACACCCTCCTTATCAACTGCGGCCCCTCCCCATTCAGCCCCTCCGTCACAACCAGGAAACAGTATTGTAGGCTGTTCGCTTAAAGGTATAAAAGGTCCATTATTGGCACTATTAAATACAGCCAACAGGGAATCGTAATCTTCTGAATATGAATTCAGATCTTTGGATGTCAGTGTTTGACGACTAAATGGTCGGGGGCGTTGTGGTATGGGCTGAGTAGGCCAGGCAGCTTCACCTTCAATTTCCGATTTAGGAACAGGTATTTCATCAATCGGGTAAACCGGCTCTCCAGTTTCCCTGTCAAATACATACACGTATCCGGTTTTAGTTATTTGGGCTACTACGTCAATTTTTTCTCCATTCCTTTCAATAGTCAATAAATTGGGTGGGGCAGGCAGGTCGCGATCCCACAAATCATGATGAACAATTTGATAATGCCAAATCTTTTCACCTGTATTGGCATCCAGGGCCAATAATGTATTCGCAAACAGATTTTCCCCGTGTCGGTTCCCCCCATAAAAATCGAAAGCTGCCGACCCCGTAGGCACATAAATAATTTCCCGAACTTTATCGACAGACATACCAGACCAATTATTAGCTCCTCCGATCAAATCATGCTTATAGGCTTCTTCCGGCCAGGTTTCATGTCCATCTTCTCCCGGAAGTGGGATCGTCCTGAAAACCCACGCCAAAGCCCCCGTTTTTACATTAAATGCCTGGATAAACCCCGATGCAGATTTTCCCCTCTCACTTACAACAATAGGCATAACAATCAAATCTTTGAAAATGGTACCTGGTGTTCTTGAATTCACGTATTTATCTTCAATATTTTGCCCCAAGCCACTTTTCAGACTAATGCGTCCGGCCTGACCGAAGGATGCAATGGGGGTACCCGTTTTGGCATCCAAAGCATATAACCACTCATCATATGTATATAATATTCGAGAATCCTTTCCTTCTTTCCAATGGCTTACCCCCCGGCTTCTCAAATAACTCTTTTCATCAGAAGGGGAAAATTTCCATCGTTCCGTCCCCGTTTCCGCATCCAGGGCAAAAACCTCACATGTGGCTGTAGTCCCGAACAACACACCATCAACGATTATTGGATTGCATTGAATTTCTCCAGAATCCAGGGTATGGTATTCCCAGGCCCTCTTGAGCTTTGTAACATTACTTGTATCGATTTCAGACAATGGAGAATAGTGATCCCTCAAAGGGCTCCCTAAATAATGAGACCAGTCCGTATTATTTCCCGTTTCAGGTTTACAGGAAAAAAAACTTATAAAAGGTAGGAAAATTAAAAAAAGAGCGATCTCCCTCATATTATTTTTTCAACTTTAAATACAATGAAATTTACAACCATTCAAATATATAATACATAATTTCTATTTTAAAAAATACTCAAAAAACAAATATATAACCGAATTCGACTGTTCATTCGGAGAGTGATCAGGACGATTGGTCATTGCCACGCGATTTTCATATCCTAATAATTCATTTACCTTCCGGGTATGGTTCAAAGGAATCCACTGCTCTACAGGATCTTCAGAACCACCCGATACCAAAAATGGCCGTGGTGCCGATAAAGCATGCAATTCCTGGAGATTGTATCCTTCCCGGATGAGCTTAGGGTACAAACCTTCTGCCGGATTTTCTTTGGTAATAAGGCCCCTTTCACGCCATGGTTTTGGATGATATCCAAGATACCAGGGCTCCCAATAATTGATACTCGGTCGATCGTTTTGAAAAACTATTCCGGGGTCCGACCAGGCACTACATGCAAATTTATCAAATAAACACGACGCAAACATTGCCCATTTCCCGCCAAAAGAATGCCCCATTATACCAATCCTATCAGAATCTACTTCAGGTCTTTTGGACAAGGCATACCAGGCATTTGCAGCAGCATATCCCAGCATCGACAGCGGTTCCACTTCCGCATTTTTTATGTTGGGATAGTAGAGGGAATACGTTTTGGCTTCAGAAGCTTCACTTGTTCCTAACGAAAGAGTCACAAAACCTCTTTTTGCCAATTGATAAGCAAAATCCCTGTGTGGACTCTTACCTTCTCCAATGGCTGTTTCCGGTTCGTAATATACAGTAATCACTGCAGGTCGCTTTCCTTTACCATCGGGAATCAATAAATACCCTTTTGTGGTTTCATTTGGTGTCCATTTGAATGTAACTGTATGTTGAATAAAATTTTCCCTGCGTTGACTTTCGGTAATTGTAAATTCCTGATCTTTGATAAAAGGCGGCCACTCTCCCATCATTTCCATCCATTGCTCCTTAATTTCACGTCTTCTATCCCCCCATTCTTTCGCGGTCCCCACACTTTCCCCATCGTAAAATTGAAGCGGAGACCTGAAATCCCCAAATTCGCTTTTCAATTTTTCCGGAGGAATAAAGTAAGTGTCAATCTCTTTCCAGATTTCCTTTTTTGACAAGCTAGATGACTGCTGGCATTTTCCAGCAGGAACACATAAAAGGAAAAATATTCCCCCCAAAAAAATCCGTAGATGCATCGCCATAATTCAATTTTCAATAAAATTAAAAATTTAATCAAAACTCGGTAACGTTACCGATCTATTTTTTATATTAGTTTCACAATTTATTAAACACTAATTCTCTTAATAAGATGGTCAATGTAAACGTATACACTTTATTATTTTTTTTACTAATATCTGTCTCCGGGCAAAGCCAAAAGATTCAAACACTCACTGAAAATGGTGCCTGGTGCTGGTTTAGTGACCCCAGAGCTATTTATGCAGGTCCGGAACACGAAAAGATCATTACCGGTTGGGTCACTGCAGAAGGAGATATCGAGGTAGCCAGTATTGATCTTAATTCCGATCAGACAGATTCAAAAATTTTATACCCGGAATTACAGGTCGATGACCACGACAATCCGGCATTCATCGAATTACCCGACCACAGGATTCTGACCATGTATACCTGGCATGGAGGGAATAATGGTGTTATTAGAAATACTACTACTAAGCCACTGGATATAAATTCATTCGGAAATAATATAATCTTCAAACCCCGCACTGACGAACTCGTAAAAAAATATGTACGTGAAACGTATACCTATGCTAATCCTTTCCGGTTATCTCAAGAAAACAATACCTTGTACGCTTTTGGCAGGTGGATAGGATACAAACCTAATATGATTACTTCTACTGATAACGGCACTACATGGTCTGATCCCCAGGTAGTGATTACTTCCAAAAATCTGGACACCAACAATAGACCTTACGTAAAGTACTACTCAGACGGGGGATCAAAAATACACTTGATTTTTACCGATGGCCACCCGGCCGTAGAACCATTAAACTCTGTTTACTATTGTTACTATGAAAAGGGGGCTTTTTGGAAAGCCAATGGAGATAAGATCTGCACGGTTGAAGAACTCCCTTTTCATCCAGAAGATGCTTCAATGGTATACAAAGC
This sequence comes from Membranihabitans maritimus, assembly GCF_021729145.1. Classification (GTDB taxonomy): domain Bacteria; phylum Bacteroidota; class Bacteroidia; order Chitinophagales; family Saprospiraceae; genus Membranihabitans; species Membranihabitans maritimus. The sequence continues at coordinate 318,478 of NZ_JAJSLW010000004.1, forward strand.
CACAGAAAAAACAGGAAGAGCATGGATATTTGATATCACAGTAGACGATACAGGAAGGCCCGTAATAGCTTATTCCCGTTATCCCAGGGTCAAACAACACGATTATCACTACGCCGTATATACCGGGGCTGAGTGGGAAGATCACAAAATCATTTATTCGGGTCCCTGGTTTCCGGAAGACGTACATGGCGAAAGACAACGGGAATTAAACTATTCAGGGGGATTGACAATTGATCCTTCTCAACCCAACATCATTTACTTTTCGCACGTTGTCGACGGGATATTTGAAATATCCAGAGGGGAAACTTATAATTTTGGGAAAAATTGGTCTTTCACCCCTGTTACCAGAAATTCGGAATTCGATAACGTAAGGCCTTTTGTTCCTAAATACAAAGATAAAAATGACCCTACTATACTATTATGGATGCAAAACAAATCTTATATTCACTATACTGATTATGATTCAAAAATCTTATACACTAAATTTTTAAAAGATCAATAGCTGTTTTTTCATTCGAAATGAAATCACCAACTATGATGAAGAATAAACTACAACGCGATATCATATTGGGGATAAAGGCCGGAAACTACGTCATGTTCAATCGTCTGATAGACATGTATGCCAATCGGTTAATCTCATTTTGTTACTCATTTTGTAAATCAAAAGAGGAAGCAGAGGAACTGTCTCAGGACGTATTTATAAAAGTCTGGCAGAACAGAAAATTACTCAACGAAAATAAAAATATAGATAATTATATATATACCATAGCCAGGAATAAATGCATTAACCACCTTAAGTCTGCCGGCAACCAATACAAAATCAAAAAGATATTCGTCGAGGAAGACCTGTATCAGGCCAATCCTTCCTCGTTAAATGACATCATATTCAACGAATATTTTTCAATTGCCAAGGAAGCGGTAGATCAATTGCCTGAAAGATGTAAAGAGGTGTATACTTTGAGTAGAATCGACGGCCTCAAGAATAGAGACATAGCCCAAAGATTGGGAATATCCGTAAATACGGTACGTGCTCAAATCGTCAAGTCTAATGCCTTTATTAAAAATTACCTTCGGGAAAAAACAGACCTGGTCATCTCTATTGTAATATTTTTCTTTTACCTGTAAGTTGTCTTAATAAAGGTCAAAAACAAAATAAGACCGTTTAATTTCAGTTCTAATGTTTTGTAAATAAAATCTACTTCATTATTGTGGTTAAAAGAGGTTTTTTTAGATATTGAGAATTGGTACCACAAATTAAAAATTTTGAGCCCAACCGAGAAAATATGTATGACATCATATTGAGTTTTATAACAGCCTTAGTTGTCACTTTCTACGCCATTCCCTCTATTATTAAAGTTGCCAAAATAAAGCAACTTGTAGATATGCCGGGAGAACGTCGAAGTCATGACGAGATAACTCCATCCCTCGGAGGCATTGCTATTTTTGCGGGGGTGTTATTTTCTATTGTTCTCTGGACCCCTTTTAATTTATTTGGAGACTTGCAATATATACTTTGTGCCTTTACCATAATATTTCTGATTGGGGTAAAAGACGATATTGTACCTATAAGTCCGAAAAAAAAGTTTGCAGGGGAAATTTTTGCTGCCATCATTTTAGTCACCAAGTCCAACATCAGGTTAACCAGTTTTCACGGCCTTTTCGGAATCTACGAAATACCGTTTTGGTTTAGTTTTATTGTTAGTATGGTCACGATATTATTAATTATTAATGCATTTAATTTAATTGACGGAATAAATGGATTGACGGGCTGCATTACTGTTTTGATTACAAGCTTTATGTCCGCCTGGTTTTTTCTGGTTGACCACCTTGCCTTATCACTAATAGCATTTAGCACCGCAGGTGCCTGCATCGCTTTTTTGTATTATAATATGACACCGGCCAAAATATTTATGGGAGATACAGGTGCCCTGTTCATCGGGTTGATATGTTCCATTTTGAGCATTCAATTTATTGAAGTAAACAACGTTATTGATGAATCCAGATTTGCCATACATTCTGCCCCGGTGGTAGCAATCGGTATTCTCGCTATCCCCGTTTTTGACACTTTAAGAGTATTTTCTATTCGAATTCTTAAAGGGCGCTCCCCTTTTACTGCTGACCGGCAACATATTCACCATATGATGGTTGACGCAGGATTTACCCATATGGTATCTTCGGTAATTCTTACAGCATTTAATGCCCTAATTATATATATGGTGTTATCACTCCAAAATCTTAATATTAATTTTCTTTTGGCCATCCTTATCGGAACAATGGTCATTTTTACAACCATATTATTTTATGCTTCCCGCCCAGAGAACATTCCTTCAAAAGGAACAGAAATAACCAAATGAATTAAAACTTATAGTTGCAGAAATTTTCACAATTCATTTGCGTTCATAAATTTGTTTGTAGTAACAAATTCGGTCAATCTTGATTTGAAATTATTACCTTGAGTTGCTTAAAAAGCATAGTAAATAAGGTGCTGCGAAGGGTAATTAAACGATCTAAATATTTTGAATTACTAAATTCAAAATATAATAAGATATCGCAAAGTCAATATTTTAGATTTTGCAAAAGCAAAACACAATTTATTATTAATCAAAGTGTTTTGAAAAATTTATTATTTATAACTTTCCATAAGTTGATTCGACATATGGACGGCGGAGCCATGTTTGATCACCAAAAAAGAATTTGAAAATGAAAGGGATTATCTTAGCCGGAGGTTCGGGAACCCGACTTTACCCCATTACCAAAGCCATTTCTAAACAGTTGATGCCTATTTATGATAAACCAATGATATACTATCCCTTATCTATATTGATGTTGGCAGGGATAAAAGACATATTAATTATAACGACACCAGAAGACCATAACGCTTTTAAAAATTTATTGGGGTCAGGTGAAAGTCTCGGGTGCCATTTCCAGTACGCCGTTCAAGAAGTTCCTAACGGACTTGCTCAGGCCTTTGTAATTGGCGAAGAATTTGTAGGAGAGGATAAAGTTGCTTTAGTCCTCGGCGATAATATTTTTTACGGCAGCGGATTGAGCAAATTATTACAATCTTGTAATGATGTAGAAGGAGCGTACGTTTTTGCCTATTCAGTAAAAGATCCCCAACGATACGGAGTCGTAGACTTTGATGAAAATCATAAAGTAAAATCAATTGAGGAAAAACCCAAAAACCCAAAATCTAATTTTGCGGTACCCGGACTTTATTTTTATGATAACCGGGTAATTGAAATCGCTAAACATTTAAAACCTTCTGCAAGGGGGGAATATGAGATCACAGATGTCAATAAAGCTTACCTTGAAAGAAATGAATTGAGTGTAGCTGTTATGAACAGGGGGACAGCCTGGCTGGATACAGGTACTTTTGAATCCCTTCATGATGCCTCCGAATTTGTCAGGGTTATTGAACATCGGCAAGATTTCAAGATCGGTTGTATTGAAGAAGTTGCATATAGAATGGGATTCATTGATAAAGATCAACTATTGGAATTAGCCAAGCCACTATTAAAAAGTGGTTATGGGAAGTACTTGCAGCGAATTGGGGAAGCTTTTTAATAAAGAGTACCCAGGTATCATTATTTATTAGACCTTTAAGCAATCATGCCCTTTAGACATAGCTACAAATTCGAATTTCGAGTATTTAGAAAATGGGATAAAATTAATTTTCTCCTGTCTAATCGAATTGTAAAACTATAATCAATTTTAAAATAAAGCGTTACTATTAAAATTTAATCTTAATGGAGAAAAATATCTTGATTACCGGAGGAGCAGGATTTATAGGTTCGCATGTTGTACGGCAATTTGTCAACAAATATCCCCAGTACATGGTGTACAACCTTGACGCTCTTACCTATGCCGGGAATTTACATAATGTAGCTGACCTGGAAAGTGCTCCGAATTATGAATTTATCCACGCTGATATAACTGATTTGGGAAAAATGAGAGAAATTTTCAACATGAAAAACATTTCCCATGTTATTCATCTCGCAGCGGAATCTCACGTAGACCGTTCCATTTCAGATCCTTTAGTCTTCATAAAATCAAATGTTTTGGGTACTGCCACATTGTTACAGGTGGCTAAGGAAACATGGGAAAAATCCAACACTGATAGTCACTTATTCTATCAGGTCTCTACAGATGAGGTATATGGCTCATTAGAGCTGGGCAAGGGCTTATTTGAAGAATCCACTGCTTATGATCCGAAGAGTCCTTACTCAGCTTCGAAAGCAAGTGCTGACCATTTGGTTAGAGCCTGGCATCATACTTATCGGATGCCCGTTGTTCTCTCCAACTGTTCAAATAATTATGGGCCCAATCAGTTTCCCGAAAAGTTAATTCCATTATTTATAAATAACATTAAAACCCAAAAACCACTACCGGTATATGGTAAAGGTGAAAACGTACGCGATTGGTTATATGTTATAGACCATGCCAAAGCAATTGATACGGTATTTCACAGAGGTGAATTAGGGGAAACTTATAATATTGGTGGACATAATGAATGGTCCAATATCGACCTTATTAAGGTTTTATGTGATACCATGGATGAGAAACTGGGAAGAAAAAAAGGAACTTCGAGGGCATTGATTACCTATGTGAAAGATCGGGCCGGACATGACTTGAGGTATGCTATCGACGCCACTAAAATAGAAACTGAATTGGGTTGGGTACCCTCTCTTCAATTCGAAGAAGGTATTGAAAAAACCATTGACTGGTATTTATCCAACGATGAGTGGCTCAGCAATGTCATTGATGGAAGTTATCAGGAATATTACCAACAGCAATATAAAGAAGTATAAATATGTCTTTTAGATATTTGATTATATACCTGGTTATGGGATTTGCGTCCGTAAATTATACATTTGCCCAGGATATCCCTGAACAAACAGAAAATCTGGCAGAACAGGAAATCCGGGCCCGGGGACTCGATGAAGAAGAGGTCAAAAATCGTCTTGAAGCCCGTGGGTTCGACCTGGATAATATAACCCCCGAACAATTACCGGAATTGGAAACAGCACTGGAAGAGATTGTGGCAGAAATGGAAAAGGAAAAAGCCAACCAGGATTCCGTAGTCGAAGAAACAGGGCAAACTACCCAGGAGGCCATTGAGCAAAAGAGTGAGGAAATACAAAATAAAGTAACGGAAGGAGCTTCTGTCAAGGAAGCGTTATCTGAGACCACTTCTGAGGTTATTGAAGAAGAAAAGGTAAACCTCACAAATATATACGGGCACTCTGTATTCACTGGCTCCGAATTATCCTTATACAGAAGTGCTGATGACATTCCCGCTCCATCTAATTACATACTGGGTGCGGGAGATCAACTGAGAGTATCTATTTTTGGCAGGTCACAAGCTGACTTCAATTACACCATACTTCAAGATGGCTCCATTAACCCCGAGCAAATGCCTAAAATTTTCCTTAAGGGACTTTCCATAGAACAGGCGCGAAAATTATTAATCAAAAGATTTAGTTTGCGGTATACTTTCCTTGAAGAACAGTTCTCTGTCGTTTTGAATACAGCCCGAACCATTACCGTCAATATTTTTGGTCAGGTGGCACAACCCGGGTCATATACCATTTCTGCGCTGAACACGGCCTTTAATGCCATGGTAGCCTGTAAAGGTCCTACGGCCAATGGATCAGTGCGGAACATTAAATTAATGAAAGACAACAATGAAGTAAAGGAACTTGATGTCTATGAATTTCTGACTAATCCGACAGTAAGATTTGACTTTGCACTTGACAACAACGACATGATTTATGTCCCATTTAGTCAAAAAGTAGTAACCATAAGAGGAGCGGTTAAAAGACCGATGATGTATGAGCTAAAAGAGGGAGAGAATTTAAAAGAATTAGTCAAGTTTGCAGGGGGGCTTAGCAGTAATGCCCGAACTGAACTTATAAGGATCAACCGCCAGGGTGCGAATGAAAGGGAATTACTCGAAGTTAATTTAGATGAAATACTTAGCGGCAACAGTAATTTTAAAATCCAAAATGGCGATATTATCACCATTAGTACCATCCCCGATGAATTTAAGTCTTTTGTATCTGTTTCAGGAGCGGTTGTATTTCCAGGCAATTATTCCACCAAGGAAAATCAATCCCTGTCGCAGGTATTGCGAAAAGCTCGCTTTCGCGAAGAAGCAAGGACAGACCTTGCCTACATTATTAGAACCAACAATGATGGCTCGGTTGAATTATTGAAGACAAATCCACAGGCGATTCTCGAAGGGTCAGAAACTGATATTTCACTTCAACCCAGGGATCGCATTACGATTTATAATAAAAGAAAGTTTGTTAACCAAAACAGGAATTTGGTAATTGCAGGGGCTGTACGGCAGAAAGTGAAAGAACTTTTCAAACCGGAAGCCGAAGTCAAACTCTCTGACATGGTAGAAATGGCTGGTGGCTTACAACCAAACGCAACAGGCAAAGGTATTTTAACTCGAAAAAATTTATCCAATAACAACAAAAGGGAATTTATTACCGTAAACTTAGAACAAGCCGTCAACAACCCGGAATCGAATTACAACATTTCCCTTTCCCCCGGAGATAGTATATTTGCGTACAATGTGGAATATTTTGAAGAGCAATATACCGTTGAGCTCGCAGGTTTGGTTCGCAACCCACAGACATTTATTTATGACTCAAGTCTCAACTTCAGGGACATGGTCATGGATGCCGGAGGATTGACGCCTCAGGCTAATCGATATGGTATGCTGATCAGGAAGGATACCATCAATCGGAAAAAAAGAGAATACAGGATGATTGATGTCCAGGCTTTGATGAACGGGAAAGAAACCATCGAAATCAAACCGGGTGATGAATTCCGAATATACAATCAGGAGACCTTCATCAATCAGTTTGAAATTTCTATTCTAGGTGCGGTCAATACACCCAATACCTTTGTATATGATTCTACACTTTCTGTCAAAGACGCCCTTTTGATGGGTGGTGGCCTACAACTTGATGCCGACCCCAAACGGGTAGACGTTTATCGTATAGAGTTTGCCGATAACGGCACTCCCCGTACCATTATTCGTTCCATTGAGTTGGATCCTCAGGGAAGCATGATCGATGCTACGGATCAAAACTTCCAACTCGAGCCTTTTGATATTATTATCGTCAGGACTATTCCTGATTACAGGTTACAAGAAGTCGTTCAAATTAATGGGAGGGTCAAATACCCTGGGCCATATGTTCTTATGGAAAAACCTGAAAAACTCACAGATATAGTAGAGAGAGCTGGTGGATTGAGTCCGGATGCATTCCCCAGTGGTGCTACCCTGGTTCGATCACAGGGAGATATTAATGGAATAGTCGTAATTTCACTCGACAAGGCATTGAAAAAAGAAAATCATAAAACAAATATGGTCCTGAGAGAAGGGGATATAATCAGCATTCCTCGGCTCGAAAGCCTGGTTTCTATTCGCACCACTGGAACAAGGGCACGGGAATTTCTTCAAGACACGCTGATTGAAAACAATGCTATAAATGTAAACTTTGACGGAAGAAAATCAGCCGGGTGGTATGTCAAAAATTATGCCGGGGGATTTGCTGAAGATGCAAACCGCAAATCAGTAAAAGTCGTATACCCCAATGGCCGTATCAAAGGAACCAAAAGCTTTTTGTTCTTCAGGAATTATCCCCAGGTATTAGAGGGTAGTAAAGTTCTGATTTCAATGCAACCTCCCGAGGTTCAACAGGAAGAAGAACCTGCCCCTGAACCGAAGAAGGAAGTAGACTGGAACGAGGTTATTAGAACGGTTTCTGCCACCACAGCGTTATTGACCAGTACCTTGACTGCAATTTTATTACTGGATAGGATTAATGATAAATAATTTAGATGACTGAAAGAGGACCTTCAAACTATAACCAATTCCCCGAAAATGAGGTGACACTTCGCGATGTAATCCTCAAGACGAGAGACTACTTTCGGTATTTGGGCCGAAAGTGGATTTGGGTGGTTTTTGGTATTATTGTCGGTGGGATGATCGGAGGTATTGTTATTTTCAATCAAAAAATTAACTACATAGCAGATCTTACTTTTGTAGTTAATGAAGACCAGGGGAAAAGCGGAGGGGGCATTTCTTCAGCCCTTGCCAGCTTTGGGCTTTCTTCCGGTTCCGGAGGCGGTTTTAATTACCAGAAAATCATTCAGCTTAGTAAATCACAAAAGATACTATTTGATGTTCTTCTGGACTCCGTATCCTATAAAGACCAAAAAGACTTGCTCGCCCACCATATAATCAGAGCATTTAACCTGGAAGAGGAATGGAATGAAGGGGAATCCATACATTTTGATTCGAATATTGCCGCCAAACTACCCCTTCAGCAAAAAGCAATGCTCAAGAGGTTGTACGGGATGATTTCATCGGGATCCGACCCGGTATTTTCACTTACTTTTGATGAAACTTCCCAAATACTCTCCATGCAGACCACGACCCCGGAAAACGCACTTTCAATTCTATTAGCAGAAAAAATTTATGAAATACTCAGCAACTTTTACATTCTGCAATCTATATCCAAGTCGCAGGAGACGGTAGACCAATTAACAGCAAGAAGGGATAGCCTGGAAAGAATTCTAAAACGAAGGCAAATCAACCTTGCTGTCGAAAACGACCGGAGTCTCGGGACTATTTACCAAAAGGACAATGTAGAAAAAAGAGACCTCAGTATGGATGTTCAAATTATCCGTACAATGTATTTTGAAGTCGTAAAGAATTTGGAAACGGCGCGGTTTGGACTCGACAATATTCGTCCCGTTTTCACGATCATTGATACACCAATGTTGCCACTTAGAACAGATAGGAAAAGCCTTTTGATCAGTATAATATTAGGATCCGTAATAGGGGTCTTTTTAATTTCGATCATATTATTTTTGTCCAAAACTTACAATGACCTTATGTACGAAGATACATGATAAGGCCCGTGAACATTTTTGAGAGGATTTGATTACCTTGGTAATTGAAGGAAATACAGAATGAAAAAGAAACAGGAAGAATTCCGCGAACATATTGAATCCATTCACACGAAGTTAGCTTCATTTCAAGCTCACCATATGACAATGGTAAGCAGTTCTTCTTTTCAGACTCAGTCTGTACCATTATTGCATATACTTTCGGAATTTGATAAAAATATTGAGGTTGTCTTTTTAGATACGGGCTTTCTTTTTCCGGAGACTAAAGCATTTAGGGAAGAATTAGTTGAGACCCTGGGTATTAATGTACGGGTGGAACGGTCAGATATTCCACACTCGCAGCAAATGGACGAAAACGGTCTTTTTTACTATAATTCTAATACGGACTATTGTTGCCATCTCAATAAAGTCATTCCTATGGATCGAGTGCTTAAAGAATACGATGTATGGATCAATGGGGTACGGGCGGACCAATCGAAAGTTCGGGCTGGTTTCGAACCGGTAATGGAAACAAATAATGGAATTATCCGATATCACCCTATGCTATACTGGTCCAATAAAATGATTTACGATTATATTAATGCATTTGATTTACCTAAGCACCCACTACACGATGTCGGCTACAAATCCATAGGATGTGTACCCTGCACTGTTTCGTGGGTTGACGAGCTGGGAAGACAAGGAAGATGGCAAGGACAAACCAAAACAGAATGTGGGTTACATACCGACCTTTCCTGACATGTAAACAGCGGTTATATAATCATGCTTACTAATTGAATTGCTATTTTGTATTCATCTAATAATGTATATTCGTACAAATAATTTTCAACCACTATGAATATATTGGTAACAGGAGGGGCTGGATACCTGGGAACTTCGCTGGTAGACCAACTAAATCAACATCCCGATGTCGACAAAATTATCGTTTATGACAATCGTTCACACAATAATATCCGATTCTTTTTTAATGGTGTTAAATTAAATAAAGTACATTTTATTCAGGGAGATATTCTCAATCATATTGAATTGTCGAGAGTCCTGAAAGAAATTGATGTTGTGTACCATTTGGCCGGGGTCGTAAAATCACCATTTAGCCACGAAGACAGTCTAAAATACGAACAAATCAATTTATGGGGTACTGCCAACCTGGTTCAGTGCCTTGAAAACAATACCCGGGTTAAAAAATTTATTTTTCTCAGTACCGCTTCGGTATATGGTTTCAACAATATAGAAAATGAGTTAATGGAACCCAATCCTATGAATGCATACGGAAAGTCAAAAAGGGAAGCGGAAAAGTTTATACAACTGTTATCCGGCAAAATAAAAGTAGAAGTTTTCAGGGTTGGCAATATTTATGGGTACAATCGGACCGTCCGGTTAGACTCTGTCATCAATAGGTTTATTTTTGAAGCCCTTTGCTACGGAAAAATAAAAATATTTGGAGACGGCGAACAAAAAAGACCCTTCATGCGGCTTGAAGATCTGACCCGGGCACTCATTCAGTTTCTGCATACACATACCGGAAAAGGATTCAATATTCACAATATGGTCCAATTCAATATGAGTATAAATGATATAAGGAGTATCCTCCAGTCTATAATCCCTAGTCTTGAATATATATACGTTAACCAGGGGCAAAAAGTACCAAGTCTGGAAATACTGGACTCCAATCTCAAAAATGAAGATTGGATATACCAGTCACTTAAAGAAGAAGTCGAAATATTTGCTGATCATTTTGTGCTAGACAAATACACCCCTGTATCCCCCGCGTGATCAAAAATTAAAATTTATGACAAAAATCGGAGTTATTGGCCTCGGATACGTAGGCCTTCCCCTGGCTGTTGAATTTGCCAAAAAATATTCTGTCCTGGGATTTGATATTAACGGGAATAGAATAAAAGAATTACAAAGCGGCCATGATTCAACCCTGGAGGTAGAAGACACAGACTTACAATCCGTACAAAACCAGGGTGAAAAGGGACTCACCCTTACCCATGATGAAACCAACCTAAAAAAATGTAATTTTTTCATAATTACGGTTCCTACACCCGTAGACAAACACCATAAACCGGATTTTACTCCACTGGTATCTGCCTCCTCCATGCTTGCCAGACATCTCAAAAAAGAGGATATCGTAGTTTACGAATCAACAGTGTATCCGGGGGCAACTGAGGAGATATGCGTCCCAATACTGGAAAAAGAATCAGGCTTAATTTTTAATAAAGATTTTTATGTAGGATATAGCCCCGAAAGAATAAATCCGGGTGACAAAAACCATACATTAACGAAAATCGTAAAAGTTACTTCCGGTTCAACACCGGAAGCAGCAGAAAAAATTGATGCTCTTTATAAAACCATTATTACTGCAGGAACACATAAGGCAACCTGTATAAAGGTAGCAGAGGCTGCTAAAGTGATTGAAAATTGCCAACGCGATATCAATATTGCCTTTGTAAACGAACTGGCAAAAATATTCAATCGCATTCATATAGATACCCTTGAAGTACTTGAAGCAGCCGGAACCAAATGGAACTTTTTACCTTTCCGACCAGGTTTGGTTGGAGGGCATTGCATAGGGGTAGACCCTTATTATCTGGCGCAAAAAGCGCAGGAAGTCGGTTATCATCCGGAAATGATATTGGCCGGTAGACGGATAAATGACGGAATGGGCGGGTTTGTTGCGCAAGAAGTTATTAAGCTAATGATAAGTAGAGATTTTTCTCTAAAAAAAGCTAAAGTATTGATGCTGGGCATTACATTTAAAGAAAATTGCCCGGATATCAGGAATACACGCGCTATTGATATTTATCGCGAATTAGAGGACTATGAACTCGATATAGATATCTACGACCCCTGGGCTTCACCATCAGAAGTAAAAAATGTTCTTGGGGTAGAAATGCTCAATGCACAACCTGATCTCGGACATTATAAAGCCATAATATTGTGTGTAGCCCATAGGGAATTTGCCACTATTAATATCTCAAAAGCCAAAAAAGAAGCAGTGCTCTATGATGTGAAAGGTTTTTGGGACAAAGCCAATGTTCCGGCAAGATTGTAAAAGCAGAATCCTTCCCTTGAATAAAGAAATAAATCAATTAAAGGTAAAGGGGCACTTTAACTGATTAAACCAATTTCATTTAAAGCTCAGTCCCTTCACCCTATATAATTGGTGATAAAACTTCATCAAATTGAAAATATAACTTTATTACATCTATGAAACTACTTTTGACAGGCGGTTGCGGCTTTATTGGTTCAAATTTAACCCGTACCCTAATCGACAATAGTGATATTGACTCCATTATAATCCTGGACAATCTATCAACGGGCTATAAAAAAAATATTGAGGAATTCCGACATCACAAAAAAGTACACTTTGCCAATGGGGATATCCGGGACATCGATTTGTGCCAGGAATTGTGTAAAAAATCAGATGCTGTTTGTCACCAGGCGGCCTTAGGTTCTGTTCCCAGATCTGTAAAAGATCCTATATCCACCAATGACCACAATATTCAGGGAACCTTAAATATTTTTACCGCAGCCCGGGACCAGGGCATTAAAAGGGTTGTTTATGCCTCCAGTTCTTCGGTTTATGGGGATGAAGAAACAATGCCGAAAGTTGAACAACGTGTGGGACGCCCTCTGTCACCATACGCTGTGACTAAAAAAGCAGCAGAGTTATATGCCGATAATTTTGGATCCCTTTACGGAATGGAAATGATTGGATTGCGTTATTTCAATATTTTTGGACCGAATCAAAGTCCTGATGGACCGTATGCAGCCGTATTGCCTTTATTTATTCAGGCATTGTTGAATAATGAGCCTGCTACAATAAACGGCGATGGGTCTTTTAGCCGGGATTTTACCTATGTGGACAATGCTGTACAAGCCAATATCAAAGCACTCTTCACCACCCGTCCGGAATCCATTAACCAGGTATACAATATAGCTTGTGGTTATCGGACTACATTATCTGAAATTTGGAAATTACTAAATGAAATTACCGGAAAAAATATTTCCCCTATTCACGGCCCGGAGCGCCAGGGTGACATCCCGCACAGCTTGGCAGACATTTCCAAAGCAAAATCCCTATTGGACTATTCACCAAATATAAAAGTCCGGGAAGGATTGGAAAAAACGGTTGAGTACTTTAAAAAAAGTTGAGAATCGTGAACTAAAAAAGATAATAGGCAGTTATAAAACAAATGTCTTGTTTTTTTATACAAATGTCAAGCTATGAAAAATGTTGTTAAGGAGCCCCTGCTTACGTATCTCCGGTCCGGGAAATCATCTGCCATCAGACAGGAACCATTGGATGAAAATATTTTTAAAGACAAATTATTGATGAGATCTATTGTCAGGGAAGGTATTCCTTATAGCCTATTTGATCGAATTTGTTCGGCCAGTTCACTCAACACACAATTATGGGCAAAATTAATGGGAATTTCCCATAAAACGATCCAGCGATATGAACAGGACCAAAAGACCTTTAGACCATCTTATTCCGAAAAGATATTGCAACTGGCAGAAGTATTTGCGACAGGTCAGGATGTCTTTGAGAATAGAGAGAAGTTCCACCATTGGCTAGAGACTCCCTCTTTTGCGCTAGGGTCTCAGAAGCCCATGGATTTGCTCAAAGATTCCTTTGGAAGAGAATTGGTTATCAGAGAGCTAAACAACATAGAGTACGGAATTTTTGCATAAAACACCTTATGGAAGTTTTCCGCCTTAGTAAAACAAAGTATAAATCAACTTTATCGGGGAAAGGGGCCTCCAGGTATGGAGCAAGATGGAATAGCCAGGGAACAGAACTCATTTATACTGCTTCCAGCAGGGCATTGGCAATGGCAGAGGTAGTCGTTCATATTAGTGCTGAGACCTTAGCTAATGATTATTATATGCTTGTAATTTATGTTCCGGATACTACCCCCATTCGATCAGCTTCGCCTGAGGAATTACCAAATGGATGGAACCGTTTTCCCTACACCCCGGGAACCCAGTTTTTCGGAGACCGCTTAATTTCGGAAAATCGGTATGGAATTTTGAAAGTCCCTTCGGCCGTGGTAAAAGGTGATTTTAATTTTTTGATCAATCCATTTCACCATTCTTTTAAATACATTAAGATTATTGATGAAGAGCCGTTTTTATTTGACCAAAGGGTTTTTTAACCAAAATTTGGGTTTTGAATACAAACGATGCCAACGTCACTTTTAATTAAAAATAAACAGATAACGATAATAATTTGACAATATGAATATAACGGTTATAGGTACAGGATATGTAGGCTTGGTAACGGGAACTTGTTTTGCGGAAACAGGTAATCAAGTGGTATGTGTGGACATTGATGAAGATAAAGTAGAAAGGATGAAACAGGGAGAAGTCCCTATTTATGAACCGGGGCTGGAAGCTTTGTTCGAACGAAATACCCGGCAAAAAAGACTGAGTTTCACTACTGACCTCAAAGCAGGAATACAGAAGGCTGAGGCCATATTCCTCGCCTTACCCACTCCACCGGGTGAAGATGGATCAGCAGACCTAACATATATATTGGGCGTAGCTGAACAGTTATCAAAAATTATTACTCGATATACGGTGATAGTTGATAAGAGTACAGTGCCGGTAGGTACTGCGGACAAAGTACATAACACCCTTGCAAAACACCTCGACGAAAGCTTGTTCGATGTAGTATCCAACCCGGAATTCCTCAGGGAAGGCGTAGCTGTTGATGACTTCCTCAAACCAGAACGAGTCGTGATAGGAACACAATCGGACAAAGCAAAAAGTCTGATGGAAAGGTTGTACAAGCCTTTTGTCCGGCAAGGGAATCCTATATATTTTATGGATGAGAAATCAGCAGAAATGACCAAGTATGCAGCCAATAGTTTTCTGGCGACTAAAATTTCATTTATGAATGAAATTGCCAACCTGTGCGAAATCGTAGGAGCCAATGTAGACCATGTTCGCATCGGCGTCGGGTCGGATTCGCGAATTGGAAAAAGATTCCTGTTCCCGGGAGTAGGCTATGGGGGGTCCTGCTTTCCCAAGGATGTACAGGCTCTGGCCAGAACGGCCAACCAAAACAACTATGATTTCCAAATCCTGAATGCAGTAATGGATGTCAATGACCGGCAACGCAAAGTAATTGTTCAAAAAATATTGAGATATTTCGACAACGATATAGCCGGGAAAACTTTTGGAATCTGGGGGTTATCTTTCAAACCTAATACTGACGACATAAGAGAGGCTCCAGCCGTATATATCATTCAGGAGCTTCTGGAACATGGGGCTCGAATAAAAGCATATGACCCGGAAGCAATGGAGAATATCAATAGATTATTCGGAGAAAAAGTACAATTGTGCGATGACCAATACGAAGCTTTAATTGATGTCGATGCACTGGCAATAATTACAGAATGGAGTGTATTCCGGACACCAAGTTTTTCCGTAATGAAAGAATTGATGAAAGCTCCTGTAATTTTTGACGGAAGAAACTTATACGAGATGGACTTTATGAAAGATCAGGATTTCTATTACGAGAGCATAGGGCGATAAACATAAATTAATCTGAAAGACATGAAGATGATACATGTAATATCTATCATTCCCAAGGGATGAACAACCGAAAAAAAAGAATATTAATTACTGGAGCCGCAGGTTTTATCGGATCCCATTTGTGCGACCGTTTTATCCAAGATAATTACCATGTCGTAGGGATGGATAACTTAATCACCGGCGATTTACAAAATATAGAACACCTATTTCCACTAGGAACTTTCGAATTTTACAAACATGATGTATCGAAGTTTGTACATGTTTCAGGAAAACTGGATTATATTTTACACTTCGCCTCTCCGGCAAGCCCTGTAGATTATTTGGAAATGCCTATCCAAACGTTGAAGGTCGGGTCCCTGGGCACACATAATTTGCTAGGACTGGCAAAAGCGAAAAAAGCCGTTTTCATGATCGCTTCCACATCGGAAGTTTATGGTGATCCCCTTGTCCATCCCCAACCCGAGGAATATTGGGGAAATGTAAACCCTATTGGCCCCAGAGGGGTATATGATGAGGCCAAAAGATTTCAGGAGTCAATGACTATGGCCTATCACCAGGTTCATGGAATTGATACACGAATCGCAAGAATATTCAATACATATGGACCCCGGATGCGTACAAAAGATGGAAGGGCATTACCCACATTTTTCACGCAAGCCGTTCAGGGCCGTACCCTCACCGTATATGGGGACGGTAGCCAAACAAGATCATTTTGCTTTATTGATGACCTGGTTGAAGGAATAGTCAGACTATTAAAACATACATATTCAGCACCCGTTAACCTGGGGAATCCGGAAGAAATCACCATTTTGCAACTGGCGAATAAAATAATTCAAACGGTAGGGAATTCCAATGTAAAAATAAGCTTTCACCCCCTTCCCGAAGACGACCCCAAACGAAGAAAACCAGATATATCTAAAGCCAGAAAATTATTAAACTGGCAACCCAACAATTCTTTAAATGAGGGATTGTCATTAACATCGAAATATTTTAAGAAAAAAGTAACTACATATTAAAATTTTTTATAATTTAACACTTGCATTTGCCAGGCTTTGGACCGGGTCACCAATGAATATTTAGGAAATTTACATTCATTGTAAGAAAAAAGACAACCCGTTTACCAACGTTGATTCTTTGTAACCCCAAATTATAACTGATGAAATTTGCATTTGTCATCTTACATTACCAAACATACAGCGATACATTAGATTGTGTAAATAGCTTGTCAATCGTCGATTATCCAAATGTGGAAATTGTTATTATTGACAATGGCTCTCCCAATAGAAGTGGAGATCTACTCAAACACAAATTTTCAAATAATCCCAGGGTACACTTTCTTCCCAGCCAGACTAATGTAGGATTTGCCAGGGGAAACAATATTGGTTTTTATTATGCTAAACATACATTACATTCGGATTTTATAGCTCTTATAAATAATGATACATTTATTGACGATGCCCTTTTTGTGACCAAAATTATCAATAAATACAAACACTCTCCTTTTCATATTTTAGGCCCCAGGGTGATTTCATCCATTGATGGATCTGACCAAAGCCCCAGAACAAATAAAGATTGGAATAGGCAAAAATCATTAGCTGAAAACGTAAAAATACTTCAGGCCAGAATTGACCACTACAAAAAAATGAAAGCACTCGCAAGCATCAACCTTGATACCACTTTCATAAAAATAAAGAAAAAAATATTTAGGAATTCATGGCTACCTTCCTCCGGGGAGGTTGCATATCATCCCTCACAAGAAATAGAAGATGTAAAAATTAATGGTTGTGCCATAATATTTTCGCCTCTATATCTTGAAAAATATGAAGGTTTATACGATCGTACTTTTATGTATGGAGAAGAGTCCATACTCCACTATATTTCAAATAGAGACCAATTAAAAACTATTTATTTCCCAGATGTCATTTTGTACCACAAAGAATCTTCAAGCACCAAAACAGTTCTGAGGAACAAAGCAAAACGAAGAATCTTTTATTATAAAAACTTTATACAGTCCAGGAGCGAGTTACTAAATTTGATGAAAGATGAATTGTAGGATTTGTTCTGCCAGCGATCTCCTGGAAATTGAGACTAAAGAGATGATGTTTGGGACCAGAGAAGTCTTTATGTATGAAAAGTGCCAACACTGCGGTTCTTTACAAATTCAAAAGATTCCGGAAAACCTGGGGAAGTATTATCCTGCTCATTACTATTCCTATAACGATAATGCGAAAGTGCAGGCATCGAAGTTCATCAATTCTTTGAAAGGTACATATGCTCATCTATACCTGGGGACGAAAAAGGGCAGCCTGTTCCACGGATTATTAGAACAGGTTTATAAAGCAAACTTTTTAAGGCAATTTCAATTTCCGGGCATCACATTTGACTCCAAAATTCTGGATGTAGGTTGTGGAAATGGTGCGAAATTGCAATATTTACACAGACATGGCTTTAAAAATCTCGAAGGTATTGAACCCTTTATTGACAAAGACCTATTCTTTGAAAATGGGATAAGAGTATACAAAAGATCTGTTGAAGAACACGATGGAACGTATGATGTAATTATCCTTAATCATGTTTTTGAACACGTAGAAAACCCCGGTGAAACACTTATTGGGTTATCTAGGTTATTGAATGAACAGGGTACCCTTATTATTGCCATGCCCGTAGCAGATTCCTATGCTGAAAAAGAATACGGAGCTAATTGGATAGCAATGGACCCGCCTCGCCATCTACATATTTTTTCCGAAAAAGGAATGGTCGATTTTGTAGAAAAATTCGGATATACAATCAAATCTGTTTTATACAATAGCACCGAAAAGCAATTTATCGGAAGTGAACTTTTCAAGCAAGGGATACCACTCATTTCCGAAAAAAATAATTCGGGAAGCATATTCACAAAGTCACAAGTTAAAGAATTTCGAAAACGGGCGAAAAAACTGAATAATCGGAGAGAAGGAGATGCCGCTGCCTATTACCTGAAAAAATTGAATTGAAAGATCTTCATGAACTCCATCAAGAGACAAAGTCTTAAAACATTCATAGTAGAAGGGCTGGGGATATTTATCGGATTTTTCAGTTTATTATTTATTTATCCATTAGGTGATGAGATTTTCGGTTATATGCAATTTCTATACAGTTCCGGGAATCTTCTCATCCCCATACTCGGCATGGGAATCCCTGTTGCTCTGTTAAAGTTTATACCCTATGAGGTTCAGGAAGATAAAAATAGATTCCTGATCAAAATGGTTATATACTCTTTTATCACGACCTTGATTTTTGTCCTTCTATTTTTATCCTTCAAAAAATATATTTACCACAACCTTGACAAATTGGATTTCGACATTGCATTGTTACAATCCAATGAAAAAATTATTTTTTTTACTGGCTTTGTTATGGTCCAGTCTGGAATATTAATCTCGTTTTTAAGCCATTTTAATCGCATTGCCACCCCTTCACTTATTCGTGACCTGGGATACAAGTTAGTTCTCCCCGTCACCGTACTACTATTTTACTTTGGATGGGTTCCCCTGGAATTTGGAGCAAAGGCGTTGTTGTTTTTTACCATTGGGGTATTCATCACACTCCTAGCGTATTCTATTCATCAAAAATTCATTACATTTTCCCTTCCCCAAAAGAGTCTTAAAATTGATTTTTCCCGGGAAATTCTTGCTTTTATGCTTTTTTCCAGTTTAGGCAGCATAAGCTCCATTATAGCATTCAGGATTGATGTAATTATGGTTGGAACGTTAATAAGCCTGACAGGAACGGCGTTATATTCAAAGATCTTAATTCTTTCAAATGTTATTGAAATTCCCGGTAGAGTATTAAACAAGACCCTATCACCTGCTATTTCAAATGCGTGGTCCCAAAACAATACCGAACTCATTAAAAAATTTTATCAAAACGCATCTGTAAATATGTTGGCAGGCGGAATCTACCTGTTCCTTGTATTATGGTTTATATACGACGACTTAATCAGTATATCCTCCAACCCGCAATCTTTTGAAGGTGGAAAAATCCTGTTTTTGGTTCTTGGATTAGGGAAATTAATTGATTTGGCAACCGGAATAAATAACGCTATCCTGGGCTATTCTCCCTCTTACAAAGTTAATTTTATATTTATACTATTATTGGGTTCAACGAATATCGTATTAAATTACTTTTTGATTCAGCGTTTTGACATATTGGGTGCTGCCTATTCCACATTTATAGCGTATCTCTTATTCAATACTTTGAAATTCATATACCTGTTGGTGAAATACAAGTTAAGCCCATTTTCACTTCCATTAATGCACTTGATATTGTTAGGGGCAGTAACATTCCTCACCCTCTATTTTATTGATTTTGGACAGGTCTACATAAATATTATAGGTAAGCCAGTAATTATTTCCGTTTTGGTCTTCACCGGTCTATTTTATTTTAAAATATCACCGGAGTTTATTGAAATATGCAAGACATATTATGCTAAAATAGGACTCCGTAATTAAGCTAAAAAATGATTATCATTAATAATGAAAAAAAATAGTAAAAGCTACTTTGCACATGACACAGCGGTGATAGATCCGGGTAGCACAATTGGTAAGGACACAAAAATTTGGCATTTTTCTCACATAATGCCAGAATCCCATATCGGGGAGAAGTGCAATATTGGTCAAAATGTAGTTGTTTCGCCCAATGTAACCCTGGGCAACAATGTAAAAGTTCAAAACAATGTTTCTATATATTCCGGTGTTATTTGTGAAGATGATGTATTCCTGGGACCGTCAATGGTATTTACTAATATCGTAAATCCGAGAAGCCATGTTGTACGGCGTGACAAATATGCATCTACTGTAGTGAAAAAAGGTGCCAGCATTGGGGCTAATGCAACTATTGTATGTGGTGTCGAGATTGGGGAGTTCGCTTTTATTGGAGCCGGTGCCGTCATTACCAAAAACATTAAGCCTTATGAATTATGGGTAGGGAACCCTGCCAAACATATTGGTTGGATGTCTAAATTTGGTCATCGAATGAAATTTAACAATGATAACCGATTTCAATGCCCGGAAGGCAAAGACTGGTATATTTTAACCAATAATGAAGTACGACCGGTTAATTCCGATATGTAATCTCATTTTTCAAAAAACCAATTGGATCCAGCATGAAAAATTACGCTTTACTCGGAGCTGCCGGATATATTGCCCCTCGACATATGAAGGCTATCAAAGAATCAGGTGGCAACCTCGTCGCGGCACTGGACCCCTGTGATTCCGTAGGTGTCATAGACTCCTTCTTTCCTGAAGCAGATTTTTTCACAGAATTTGAAAGATTTGATAGGCATTTGGATAAATTAATCCGTAATGATATCTCTATCGATTATTTAGTCATATGTTCGCCTAATTATTTACACGACGCTCATATACGGTTTGGCTTGCGGATCGGTGCGAATGTGATTTGTGAAAAACCATTGGTTCTCAACCCCTGGAATGTAGATGCTCTGGAACATGTAGAAAATGAAACGGGGCAAAGAATATTCAACATACTTCAATTGCGACTTCATCCCGAAGTAATCAAATTAAAAGATACCGTAGACCATTCACCCGAAAGCAAGGTTTTTGATATCGACCTTACCTATCTCACTTCACGGGGTAAATGGTATTATGCAAGCTGGAAGGGTGACTCTTCAAAATCGGGAGGAATCGCTACCAATATTGGCATTCATTTTTTTGATATGTTACTATGGATATTTGGGCCCCCGGTTGAAATTGAAGTTCATATAAATTCTCACGACCGGGCAGCTGGATACCTCCGTCTTCAAAAGGCAAGAGTAAGATGGTTTTTAAGCATCAATTATAATCTCATTCCAGAAAACATAAAGCGAACCGGAGCACGGACCTATCGTTCCCTTACCCTCAATGACAGGGAGTTTGAATTCAGCGGGGGATTCACTGACCTTCATGACAAGAGCTATGAAACCATTTTACAGGGGAAAGGCTTTGGGATTAATGAAGTTCGACCGGCTATAGAACTGGCACATACCATTCGTAATAATGCAGTATCTCCCCTTTCCGGGAATCACCATCCACTATCGGAAGAACCTCTGAGCAGGCATCCTTTTGAGAGAGGGGATTAAATACAGATCTGAAATCATTAATTTTAGGACTCGGCATCCATTCCAAAATTACGGATCAGTGAGCCTGAGAGAGCATTGTGAAAAGCGGATTTCTGAGCCAAAACTATTTTAATCAGGCTCGGCAATCTTCTCAAGCTTATGCCATAGGCATCCCGTTGGGGCCGATCCTTCGAAAATATTTAAATTTATGAATCGGGGAGCCTGAATAAACATCTTGAAGAGCGGATCCCGGCGCCGTATCTTCCAAGTTCGGAAGACTTACGGATATCTCTTCAGGCAGAGGTGCTTCAGAGCCAATACTTACGTTCAATAAACAAAAGTTTTTAACTTTGTGTTTTTTGGAAGAATGGGAAGCTAAAAAAGGCAAAAATTGCCAGTAATCACATAAGAAATGGAACAAGACCGAACCACATCTGATCAACTATTTGGGCAAAGTCCTCCTATGGAGCAAATTTTGCTAAATAACTCTGCAGAAAGTGTTCGAGAAAGGATACAGCTAATAAGAATTCTAAGTCGTTCCAGTACATTACCTAAAATAAGTAATATACATATTCGATCTGTTCACTCCAGGCCAGACATATTCTTTATCAATCCCGGGCAATCCATCAACATTGGGGTCAACCTTCTCTCTAGCCCCATAGCTACGCTCTTTTGTCTGAGATATGGGATAGAATGGCAAATTTGGTATAAAAGACTACCAAAAGACAAAATGGATGTCCGGATCTGTGACCTGGCAGCATGTAGGGTTGCAGCAAAATTTTACGAATTAACGCCCAAGGAAGACAAAAAGGTAATTGACCAATTACCTCCAGATATTGTGAATATCATTTTAAAATTCAACGATCATTTTATTCCTTCCCTTGAGAAAAGTGACTTTGAGATTTTAGGTCAATTACACAATCGGCCCTATCCAGAATACGATTTGGATCCGGACCTGGTCGATGTATTATTTTATCTGGCCAAGCCTTCAGAGTCACTGTTAATGTCTGGTGGCGACCTAAGAATGAATGTAGACCCGGAAGCCCTGTTAAACGTCTACGGATGCAGGCCATTCCCCCGGCCGGAAGCATACACTTTTGCCTCTTCTACTGCTACGTCTGTATCAAATGTTGCTTTCAACCATACTGAAATAAAAAGGGAAGTACTTATTAGAAACAGCCTGAAAAAAGATATTCAAAACACCATTGTTTCATTCCCTGCCGAAGTCAAAAGCAAATTAAAAAAAGTACTATCAATACCATCATCCTCCGGGCTAATCATGGCACCATCCGGCACAGATATTTCATTGCGTATCGCCGGTATGTGTCAATCCGTTTTCGCTAATGAAGTCGTACATATCCTTGTAGCTTCAGATGAAACGGGAAGCGGTGTGCCACTTGCTCTCGCCGGTCAACATTTCTCAGATACAACTGCTTGTGGTTATGATGTAAAAAGAGGGGAATGGGTAGATGGCTTTAGAAAAACAGATGTCCATACAATAACTCTACGAGATGAAGCGGGTAGTCTCAAAGATCCCGAGGTAATCGACATAGAAATAAGCCATACCATTAAAGAAGTTTTGGAAGGTGGCCGGCAACCGGTCCTGCATATAATGGACCAATCCAAATTAGGTTTTTCTGCCCCCGGAAAAAAAAGCATTCAAAATATCCAGAAGGAATTTGGAAACAACGTATTGATGGTTGTTGACAATTCCCAATTACGAATGGACCATGAAGAATTAAAGTGGTACCTTGAAAGGGAAATACTTATGACGATTACGGGATCAAAGTTTTTTACCGGTCCCCCCTTTAGCGGAGCACTTATCATACCCAAAAAATTAAATGAAAAATGGGGAAAACAGCAAATCAATCTTCCCGAAGGACTTTTTGAATACGCCCATGTAAATGAATGGCCAGAAACCTGGAAGATTAATTCGGAATTCCCCCGGGGAATCAATTTTGGAATGTACCTGAGGTGGTATGCCTCTATTGTGGAAATGGAACGGTATTTCCAAACTCCTGTAACGCTGAGGCACCTCGGTATTGAAATGTTTTGCGAACACGTAAAAGAAAGCATTTCGCAAGCCGGTTTTCTGGAACTAATAAACGAGTACAATACAAACCAGGACGAAAAGAACACAGTCGAAAATACTGGCAGCAGAAGGACTATATTTCCATTTTTTGTAAAAACAGGTAATCGTATTCTTTCACTGGACGAAGTGAAGAAGGTATATCAATTGCTAAATAAAAATCTCACTCCGTTATTGACCAATCAATCCGATGACAGTAAACGTCTTTCCGCCCAGGTATGCCACATAGGTCAACCGGTAAAATCCACTCATTCCAATGGCACCATTAGTGGGTATATACGTATAAGCCTTGGTTCCCGTGTTATATCCGAAAGTTGGAAAGATCGGGATGTAAGTATCTTTTTCCAAAAGATCGAAGACCAGATGAACCAGGTGGATATTATCATTCGCAAATTGGAAATGATACTGAACCATCCGGAGTGGTTTGAGTGAATTGTGCAGGTTCCACAGGCTATATGGCTCACCAGGCTTCCCTCCCGCTCGTCCATAAAGGGATCGCTAAGCCGCGATCAGGCTTTCGAGCTACACGGCTCACCAACCCTGGCTACGCTCCATCCGCATGCGCGGGTTAGCGATCCTCAGCACAACAGATCGTCTCAAAGGGATCACTTAGTGGCTAGATCGCAAAAAATCCTGGGGAAGCCAGGTCTGGCCCTGCAGGGATGCCTTCTACACGAACCAAATGAAAACAAACAAATAATGAAAATTGACTACTGGCATAAATTCGAACATGGGGGTATATATCACATATACAATAAAACCATATCCGGCCGGCTCCTATTCAAAGAACATAATGACTACCAAAGATTTTTAACTAAATTTCTCGACTACTTCGGCCCCTATATTTTGCTTTACGCCTATTGTCTAATACCGAATCATTTCCACTTTCTATTTAAAGTGCGAAAAATCAATAACATAGACAGAAATATATTGAAATTTGAACAAACGAAGCAGGCAGAGCTTTTTTTGAATAATCAATCCTCCGTAAATAAACTCCTGCAAGATCAAATGCGTCGATTTTTTAGCTCTATCTCACTGTATTTAAATAGAAAATACCAGATTAAAGGCTCTCTATTCCTTGAGAGAACGAAAAGATTGGTTGTCACTTCGGAAGAGGATACAATAAATAAACTTTGTTATGTACACCATAATCCTATTCACCATGGATTGGTCTCAGAGTATGCTGACTGGAAATATTCTTCATATAATGACTACATTGCCAGAAAGCAAAGGGTAGCGTGGCAAGATGTTTTTTCACTGTTGGAAACACAAAACACAAAAAATGGAGAACCGGAATTTTTTAAAGTACATGATTTATTTAAAAGAGATTATGATGGTATATAGCTATATGGCTCACCAGGCTTCCCTCCCGCTCGTCCATAAAGGGATCGCTAAGCCGCGATCAGGCTTTCGAGCAAAGACCGGGTTTGGTGAGCCCTAATGGTCCTCCAAAATACACGGCTCACCAACCCTGTCCATGCGCCATCCACTTACGCGGGTTAGCAATCCTCTGCACAACAAATCGTCTCAAAGGGATCCCATCCCCAGAGAATCCTTTGGATCGAGCCAACCCCGGCCACACCCCAACTATTTGCGAGGCCTGCTGACTACAGAAAATATTCTAAAAAAATTCTACATTAGCCGATATATATGTCACTGAAAGAAAAAACGCTCTCCGGTCTTTTCTGGACCTTTGCAGAACAGTTTAGTTCACGGGGGATCGGGTTTGTGGTATCTATTATCCTGGCTCGGATACTACTACCTGAAGAATTTGGGGTTATTGGGATGATCGCTGTATTTATGGCTATTGGGAATATGCTGGTCGATGCGGGGATGACCCAGTCACTGATCCGCACACCCAATCCTGACCAAAAAGACTTTTCTTCAGTCTTTTTCATTAATATAGTGGTATCATTCTTTGTCTACGGTCTATTATATGCCACAGCACCTTTGATTGTCAGTTTTTACGACAAAGAAATCCTGACACCCGATATTATCCGGGTTTATACTATTTCGATCATCATCCGGTCTTTTTCCAGTATTCAGATCACGCGGATGACCAAAGAAATGAATTTTAGGATACAAATGATTATACAGATCCCTTCGCTGGTCATAAGCGGCATTGTGGGTATCGTATTGGCGGTAATGGGATGGGGTGTATGGTCATTAGTCTATATGAACCTTGTTCAGGCCCTTGTTTCCACGGTGCAATATTGGATATATACGGGTTGGCGACCAAGTTGGGTAATTGATAAAAAAAGGCTTACAGAGCATTTTAATTTCGGATATAAATTGACTATTACCGGGCTATTAAGTGCCATTTTTAATAATGTCTACCCGATTGTTATCGGAAAATATTTTACAGCTTCGCAGGTAGGGTTTTATACCAGGGCAGACACCATGCAAAAATATCCAGTGCGAACGCTATCCACTGCTCTTAATAAAGTAACATATCCGATGTTTGCCAGTATTCAGGACGATGATGCCAAACTCAAAATAGTTTATAAAAAATTAATGCAACAAGTCCTGTTTTGGATCACCCCTGCACTCACTATTGCATTTGTGTTAGCGGAACCGATGTTTCGATTTTTACTCACCGAAAAATGGGTTCCGGCCGTTCCTTATTTTCAGATATTATGTGCCCTTGGGATCCTATACCCTATCCATTTATATAATCTCAATATTTTGAAGGTTAAAGGACGTTCGGATCTAATGCTTCGTTTGTCACTCATCAAAAAAAGTATCAACATTATCAGTATCATCATTGCCATTCCAATGGGGATATTTGCTTTGTTATATTTTCAGGTCCTCAATTCTATATTTGCTTTTGTAATAAACAGCTATTACAGTGGTAAATTCATTAACTATAACACCATCGATCAGATAAAAGATATCATACCGGTAATACTCCGGGCGTTTATAGTGGGTTTTACTACCTATTTAATTGGATATGTGATATTTGACTTTACTCAATTCAATGATTTTGTCCAATTAATAGTATTGGGTTCAATTTATACGTTACAATATATCGGGTTGAATTTATTGCAAAGTAATACCCCTATGCACGAATTTCATCAATTGGTAATTAAAAGGAAATTTACGTAAAATGATAATCACAGACCAATTTGTCATGCTCAATTTGCCCAAAACGGGTAGTACCTATGCTCGAAAATGTATAAAAGACATTTATAGTAAAAGATTTAAAAAATTACCCTTAAAACATAAAATTTCAATTTGGACAAATTCAAAGCCGCCTCTTTTCCAGGATTACTTAGTAGAAAACATCAAGGTAAAAACCAATGTTGGTAATAAAGGGGTTATTGACCAGCACGGCACCTATGAACAAATTCCAAATGAACATAAACAAAAAAAAATATTCTCTATTGTCCGCAATCCGGTCAGTGCCTATCTTTCCCGATATGACTGGGAAAGCTGGGTGAGGAATCCACCCTGCCCCATGGAAATCATCAAAAATGCGTTTTCCCATTACCCGGACTTGACTTTCACCGAATACCTCCATTTGGTCGATATGGCCGTCCCTTATTTCGTAGGCCATGAAGTCAGAAATACGGATATAGGGATCCTAAGTATCCAATTTATACAAATGTTTTTCAAAAACCCCGACGAGGTTATTCGAAACCTTTCTGATGAATACATTAACTCCGAAAAGGTCTTTGATGACTTTGCTGGAATTCATTTTCTCCGCCAGGAAAACCTCAATACTGATTTAAAAGAATTTCTTTCCCAAATGAATTTTACGGAACAGGAATTGAGTGTAATAGACGGACAAAAAAAGGTGAATGTATCCAAAAGGAAGTCCCCTGACCGCAGTCAGCTACTGACCCCGGAGATCATTGAAAGGATCAATAAGAAAGAAAAGATCATTTATCGAATTCTCGAACGTCAGGGAATTGTCTACGAGAAGTTTATGGAGAAATTATAAGCATTTGGAAACAGCAGGAATCTTCAGGTGTTCACGTTGTTCCTTTACAATTGCCAAAATAAAAATATGGGTATCTTGTTTAATCCGTAATTTTAACAGATGTGAAAACCTTGAAGGTTTAGATCATTTTTATTTCTGATAGTAGGGTATCAACTTCATTTGCTCTGGTTAATACCACTCAGAAACCTTCAAGGTTTAAGTGTATCGTAATCCAGAATCGGTGAATTTCAGTATCGGGAGAAAAGGAAAAGAATCTATGGACCATTGCATTTGACAACGAGACAAATGTTAAGACCTTTGGTCACTTCAATACATTTGAAAATCGGACGTTTATTCTTTTGTTCAAGTTTGCAAACTTTCTAAGCCCCACTTACTAAATAATTAAAGGTAGATGGAAATTTTAGGTGTAAAACAAACTTTAAAGGAACAAATTATTAATCCCATCCGGGTTTATAACAAGCGGAAGATATTTTGCATTGGCAGGAATAAAACAGGAACGACCTCCCTGGCCGCAGAGTTCAGAAAACACGGCTTTATAGTTGGGAACCAACGCCGTGCGGAAAAGATGGTTGACCACTATGTCGAAAAGGAATTTGATCCAATTATCCGTTACTGCCGGTCTGCCCAGGTTTTCCAGGATGCTCCTTTTTCCTGGCCGGAAACCTATAAATACCTGGATGCAGCCTACCCGGACAGCTTGTTTATTCTGACCGTGCGTGATAGCCCCGAACAATGGTACCGGTCTATTACCCGGTTTCACGCTAAGCTATTCGGAAAAGGAGAAATTCCTACTGCAAAGGATCTGAAAAAAGCAAAATATATACGCCCCGGTTGGATGTGGAAGGTCAACAGGGCCCACTATAAGACACCCGAAGATGATCCCTATAATAAGGAGATCCTGCTGCAACAGTATCTAAAGCACAACCGGGAAGTAAAAAACCACTTTGGAGATCGCGACAATTTTATGGTCCTGAACTTAAAAAAAGAAAACGCCTACAGCCGGTTTTGCCGCTTTATAGGTGTAAAAAAGACCCGGGATAACTTTCCGTGGAAGAATAAGACCACTGAAGTGGAAGTCAGAAATTAATAAGGCATCCAAAACGGGACTAACCTTCAAAGGTTTTAATGAATTCTATTTCAACCAATTATTTTCTTTACACAAAAAGTTGGAAACCTTGAAGGTTTACCAATAACTCAATTATTGACGAATTCAAATTAGATAAATCATAGAAAACTTCAAGGTTTAGATGACCTTTAATTGCGATTAGTTTACCATCTTAAATTTGATACACAAACCAACTCAGAAACCTTGAAGGTTTAAATAAATCTTATTTCAGGCAAGTAATTTCTTTACGTAAAAAAACTCAGAAACCTTGAAGTATACCTTTCGAGGTTTGACAATAACACATTTGATGATAAATTCTGATTATTTAAATCAAAACAGAATTTGAATGGCATAGAAACCTTCAAGGTTTAAATGACTCCCGTTTCAAGCAACGAATAATTTTATACCTTGTCACTCAAGCTACATCAGAAACCTTGAAGGTTTAAGACATTAATAAAAAATGAATTTCGACGACACATTTTATTCGGATTCTATTTACCATATTTGGTCTCACGCCAATGGGACTGAAAATTTATTTCGAGAAGTCAAAAATTATAATTTTTTTAAGGATAAGTATTGGAAATTTATTGGCCCAATTGCTCATACTTTTGGTTATTGTCTACTACCCAATCATTTTCATTTACTAATCAAGACAAAGTCGCTTAAGGAGATGAATCATAATATAAAAAACATTTCTTTTGAAGAATCAAATGTAAACCAACACATGCGCCAAAAATTTAGTAATTTACTAAATTCATATACCAAATCCTATAATCGACTGTACAAAAGAAAAGGAAGTTTATTTATCCCACGATTTAAGAGAAAACTAATAGATACGGAAGAATACTTTACAAAAATCATTTTATATATCCACAGTAATCCAGTTCATCACCACTTAGTCAAAAGTATAGATGATTGGGCATACAGTTCCTGGTATGCCTATGCATATGACAAGGAAGATATTGTCTACAAGGAGGAGGTCTTAAAATGGTTTGGAGGGAAAAATTTTCTAGTAAAAGCGCACCAAGATATAAACATTAATTATGAAAATTTTTATACGACATAAAAACCTTGAAGGTTTCTGATTTAACTTTTGAAACAGAATTAGATTACACGCATTACTTTGATTTACAAATATTTAAACCTTCAAGGTTTGACTATATTAAAATGGAAATCGATATATAAAAATGCAAATAGTCCTATAATTGTAATCTCGGTGGTAACTTTCAAAGTTTAAATAACTTTAATTCCCGTACTATGGATTCTCTGCATTTCACCTGCTTAACACACCTCACAAACTTTGAAGGTCTAAAAGGCCCGCAACGAATAAATTTAAACTCACCGTACAAACCATCTCAGAAATCCCAACGAGGTAAACCTAGATAGAAACCTTCAAGGTTTAGAAGACTTCAATTACTAGTAGTAAAATCCCTTCATTTCGTCTACTCAACACGACTCAAAAACCTTGAAGGTTTAACATACTGAAAAAACTTTATCTTCGTTTTCTTACTGTTATACAAATCAAGTACAAATACATGATCCCAGTCACGCGTCCCTACTTACCGGACAAAGATAAATACAAGTCCTACATTGATCAGATCTACCAACGAAATTGGTTGACGAATAATGGCCCATTGGTTAATGAACTGGAACTGGAGCTAAAGAACAGGGAGCAATTAAAACATCTCCTTTTTGTAAGCAATGGTACGATCGCACTTCAATTGGCTATCAAAGCACTTGAATTGTCAGGAGAGATCATTACGACTCCTTTTTCTTTTATCGCGACCACCAGTAGTATCGTCTGGGAGGGTTGTAAGCCGGTCTTTGTAGACATTGAGGAACAAACGCTCAATATAGACCCCGGAAAAATAGAAGCTGCCATTTCAGATCGGACTTCAGCCATATTGGCTACCCATGTCTATGGGAATCCTTGTGATATAGAAGCCATACAAGACATTGCCGACCGACATAATCTCAAAGTTATTTACGATGCGGCCCATTGCTTTGGTGTACAATACAAGG
The DNA here is from genome assembly GCF_021729145.1 of Membranihabitans maritimus. GTDB lineage: Bacteria > Bacteroidota > Bacteroidia > Chitinophagales > Saprospiraceae > Membranihabitans > Membranihabitans maritimus. The sequence goes on from NZ_JAJSLW010000004.1 coordinate 349,211, forward strand.
GTAGCTCCATTTTTGAATACGGGGATATATCTACCTGCAGTTTTCACGCCACCAAACTATTCCACACCGTGGAAGGTGGTATGGTAGTCACTAAAGATCCTGCCTTACTCAAAAAAATGGCTTATATGCGAAATTTTGGTTTTGCCGGTCCGGAAGCGTTCGCCGAACTGGGTATCAATGGTAAAAACTCAGAATTCCATGCAGCTATGGGGCTTTGTGTTCTACCGGATATAGATAAGATCATTCAAAAAAGAATTGAACTCTGTCAATATTACAACTCCAAATTAACAAAAGCAAAGGTAAGGCGACCGGTCTGGCATCCTGAAGCCACATACACCGGCGCTTATTATCCTGTTGTCTTTGATGATCCGACCCTGATGCATTTGTGTATTAAAGCCCTCGAAGCAGCTAAAATCTACCCGAGAAGGTATTTTTTTCCGGCATTGTCTTCTTCACTGCCATTTCTTGACCGGATTAAATTGAAAATAACCGATAAAATTTGTCAAAAGGTATTGTGTTTACCTTTATTCTACGACATTAGCAAAGAAGAAATTGACATGATTGTCCGGATAATTTTGAGGACTCAAAACAATTAATACTTATGCGAATAGCTGTCATGCAGCCATATATCTTCCCTTACATTGGATATTTTCAATTGATTAACTCAGTAGACAAATTTGTATTTTATGATGACGTAGATTTTATAAAACAAGGGTGGGTAAACAGGAATAATATTTTGGTAAACGGTCAAAAATTCCAATTTACGATCCCTGTAAAAAATATTAGCTCTAATAACTCAATTGCAAATACACAAATTGACTGGTCAAGTAAATTGCTAAAAAAATTTATAAAAACACTAAAACAAAGCTATAAAAAAGCTCCGTATTATGAGAGGACAATGGAAATTGTAGAGCAATCTTTTGACCAGAAACCTGATACGATTTCTAATTTATGTGCAAACAGTACTAATTTAATATCCGAATTCTTAGAATTAAAGACCAAATTTGAATTGTCTTCAGAAAAATATAATCAATCCTTAGGGTATGAAAAAGAAGAAAGATTAATTTCTATTTGTGAATTAAACAGCGCAAATATTTACATCAACCCAATTGGAGGTCAAGAACTTTATGAAAAAGAATATTTTAGACAAAAAAATATTACGCTATATTTTTTAAAATCTAAAGGTCCTAAATATACCCAATTCGGAAGCGAATTTATTTCAGGACTAAGTATAATTGACATATTGATGTTTAATGAAAAAAAACAAGTTCAATCGTACCTTACTAATTATGATTTGATATGAAACCAATAGGCGGTTTTTTTGAATTGGAACTCCCAATTAAGAAAGAATTCCATAAACATGCAATAAGGTTGAATTCAGCAAGAAATTGTTTTTGGCAATTTTTAAATGTTAAAAAACCCAATAAAGTTTATTTACCTCTTTTCACTTGTGATGCAGTTATCAATCCACTAGTAGATCTCAATATTGAATATGAATTTTATAAAATTGATAGTAATCTTGATCCTAATTTCGATTTTGAAAAATTAGATTTTCATGATTTATTTGTCTACAATAATTATATGGGATTAAAGGATAAAACGATTGAATATTTAAAAAATAAATTGGACTGTAATCTTATTATTGACAATGCACAATCATTTTTTTCTAGGTGCACTTCTGCAAAAACTCCAGCTTTTTATTCTCCACGAAAATTTTTTGGCGTACCAGATGGTGGATATCTATATGGTATTAAAAAAAATGATATGGGATATTTGGAGAAACAAGTTGTGTACGATAAGATGATTCATTTATTAAAACGTATTGACATCTCACCTGAAACGGCATATCCTGAATTTATAAGAAGTGAAGAATATTTCGATAAATTACCAGTAAGGAAAATGTCTGACTTTACCAAAAGAATCCTCAATTCTATAAATTACAATTCTGTAAAAAAGAAGAGAAGAGAGAACTTTGAATATCTTCATGAAAATCTTTTTAAATATAATGATTTTCCGGACTTATGGGATTCTATTCAAGTTCCGCTGAGTTATCCTATTTACATTAAAAGTAAGAAAATTCATCAAAAATTACTTGATAAAAAAATTTATACTCCTAAATACTGGCCAAATGTTACAAGATGGGCAAATAAAAATACAATAGAGTACGACTACTCCTCAAATCTTCTTCACCTTCCAATAGACCAAAGATATAGACCTGAAGATTTATCGAGAATTGTTAAAATTATTTAGATATGAAAACACTAGCTATTTTTTCAGTGCCAAGGTCTGGCTCCTCCTGGTTAGGAAATATATTTAATAGTTCAAACGAAGTGAATTTTAAATTCCAACCTAATTTTGCTTATAGCTTTCCTTATAATCTGACACCCAATAGCACAAAAAAAGAAATTTATAATTTTCATTCTCATTTACTCTCTTGCAAAGATCCCTTTGTAAATGGAGAATTATCCATTAGTGGGAAAAAGAATAAAAATTTCGATACGAATTCAACCCCCAAATTATTAGTTTGGAAAGAAGTCCATTATTTGAATATCATGGAGAACTTAATGACTCAAAGCAATATAAAAATAATAGGCTTAATCAGGAGTCCTTTAGGGATAATTAATTCGTGGTTGCAAGCACCTAAAGAATTTGATCCGAATTGGTCAATTAAAAAAGAATGGAAAAATGCACCATCAAAAAATGGGCTTGATAATAAAAACTACTTTGGATATGCAGCATGGAAAGAAACTTGTTTCAATATGCTCAAATTAAGTATTGATTTCCCCAACAATTTTACAATCTGTTCGTATAACCAATTAATTTCAGATCCATTCGAAATTACAAAAAACTTATTCGAATTTGCCAACCTAAATTATTCAAAAGAGGTAAAATCATATATCAATAAATCAACGTCAAATCAAGACAATGATCCATATTCAACGAATAAAATTAAACTCAAAGATGATAGCTGGGAAAAAGGGTTGCCAAAATATATAATTGAGGATATCCAAAATGATCCAAATTTTAAATCTCTCAACAAGATATTTAATTGGATATAAGTTTCAAATCTAAACAACTAAGGAAAGGAATGAATTTTGATGATTTTAAAAGGATATATCAATCAAAAATAGTTTCGGAATATAATAATATTGTTCCCGAAAAACCAATTTTATCTATTTGTGTTCAGACCTACCAGCACCAAGATTTTATCAGCCAGTGCCTGGAGGGTATCCTGATGCAGGAGACCAATTTTGCAATTGAGATACTCCTCGGTGAAGATAATTCTTCGGACGGTACACGCGATATATGCATTAAATATGCTGAAAAGTATCCGGACAAAATCCGGCTATTCCTTCATCACCGGGAAAATAATATTTCTGTATTGGACCGCCCCACCGGCCGGTTCAACTTTTTGTACAATTTGTTTTCTGCACGCGGGAAATATATAGCTATATGTGAAGGGGATGACTACTGGACCGACCCCCTGAAACTGCAAAAGCAAGTGGATTTTCTTGATGCTAATCCAGATTACGTTATGTGTGGGCACGATGCGTTCGTATTCGATGAAAACGGAATAATCAGCAATTCCAAACTCTTGGACAACCATAAACGAGATTATTCAGCAACGAACCTCAAGAGAGGTGTTTCGATTTTGTTTATGACCATTTGCTTTCGAAATATAATTAAAGACATTCCCCCGCACTTCATGAAAATTATTAATGCGGATTCTTTTCTCTATGCATACCTAGGCCAGTTTGGAAATTATAAATATATACCTGAGATTAAGTCTGCCGCATACCGGGTGCATAAAGGAGGCATTTGGTCCTTAGTTGATTCTGAAACACAACTTATAACAAGGGTATCGTCACTGTTGTGGATGGGGAATTATTTTAAATCCATTAATCAAACAAACCTATCAAATTACTATACAACTGAAATAATTGATAAATTAATTTGGACATTAAAAGATGCAAGGGTTAAGGACTTTTTAACTATATTCTTCCATCTTAGCAAAGTGTTAATTTACAAACTATCTCCAGGTATTTATTACAAAATTGAATCACTTTTTAAAAAGAAGTAACACCTGGTCATTAATTTCGCATATATCATACTATTACAGCTGTTTATTTAGTTTTAAAAAAGTTGAAACATAACTTTGGAATGATAGGTAAATTGATTTTATAACCTTTTCATGTTATCAGTTAAAAATTAGATTTATCATTCTCAACTATAATCCGAACCACAAATCAAATCTACCTCAACAGAAACTCTTTATATTTTGGATTCATGAAATTTTAACCAGAAAAAATAGAAATGCTATTAACACAATTGGTAAATAAAGAGAAAGTATTGAGGAATGCAGAGGTGGAATGGACTATGTACCCAAAATCTTCAACCCCTAAATCAATCTGCTACATACTGAATGAAGAATTCATTGATCTCATCAACGACAACCTCAACATATCGGCGGTCATTACCCCGGAACAATTCATTCCTTTATTCACTAAAGAAAAAGGGATTTTTCTCAGTGATAGCCCTCAAAAGGATTATTACAATCTACATAATCAATTGGCCCGGATGGGGAAAATGAAATTGATCTCTGATGGGAAAATTTCACCCCATGCACAAATTCATCCGACAGCTATCATAGAAGACCGGGTAATAATAGAGGACGGAGTTGAAATATCCGCCTATACAATCATTCGCAAAAATACGGTTATCTGCAAAGGGACCAGTATTGGCTCCTTTTGTGAGATCGGGGCCCGCGGTATGCAAAATATATATGTCGATGGAGATATATTCAACCTGGAATTTATGGGCGGTGTGGAAATCGGAGAAAACTGCGAAATCCTTTCACATGCAATTATCCAAAAACCATACCACGCCTACAATACCAAAATAGGCCGGCAAAATCGAATTAGTGTCAAAACGAGCATAGGCCACGGAAGCATAATCGGTAATTACAACCGGATCGCCGGTAATGGCACCCTTTCCGGAAATGTACAAATAGGGAATTATGTTAAAATGGGCCCCTCAGTCACTATTTCAGATGCAATTAAAATTGGAAATTTTACAAGAATAAGACTAGGAAGCGTGGTATCCAATAACATTTCAGAAAACAGCGACGTGTCCGGGAATTTTGCACTGGACCATAAAAAGAATTTGAAAAACTACGCAAGGATAAGAAAATGATAAAGCTTGATTTTTGTTTCAAAGGGAAGCGTACATATGTTCATGGAACCGATATTTTCGATAAAAGTCTGGAGCACATTGCATCAGAACTTCAACATCTTAATAAAATTTCAGTTGAAATGACATTCCATGGGATTGCAAGTAAAAACCTCAATCTTATTGCAGACCAAGATTTATCTGATACCGTGGATCAGGAAAATTTGAAATCGACTATATCTTTGAGGTCGGGTGAACAAGACTTGTCTTATGTCTTGGTACAAGACCACCGTCCAATAACCTGTACCGTCCCATACCGGGAAGAGGATATAATTGAGGCTTCTCATCTCAACTTACCGGATAAATCCATAGAAATTAAAAAGCCCACTGGCTATTCCCTTATTGAACAAGCCGTGGCCATGAATAAAGAATTATTAAAAAACCTTTTTCCGGAAGCCCCGGGTAAATGGTATTTTACAAAAATCAAACTGCGGGGGATTGATCTCGATAAGTGGCTTAACAAGGAATACAAATTCACGATTAAGTTCCGCAAAAACCTGGGCTTCAAATTAACTGACAGCCTGGTTTATGCAGATGGGAACCGATTAGGAAATATATATTTTTCATTATCATGATTGGAATCGAAAATATAGGGACGTATTTACCCGAACGAAAAACAAGTAATTACGACTTGATGGATCATTTCGATATAGATGAACACTTTATCGAAAATAAAATAGGGGTTCGTGAAACGACTCGCAAGGAAAAAGGTAAAAAGTCATCAGACCTGGGATGTAAAGCAATAGAAGATTTACTTTTCCGAACGGGGCTGGATATCCGGAATATAGATTGCCTGATTGCTGTCACCCAAAACCCAGATACTAATATTCCCCATATTTCCGCAAGGATTCACGGGCAATTTGAATGCAAAGAGGAATGTGCCTGTTTCGACATTTCCCTGGGATGTTCCGGATTTGTATATGGCCTTTCCGTGATTGAGGCTTTTATGAAAGACAATGGACTGGAAACAGGAATATTGGTCACATCAGACCCTTATTCAGACATTATCCACCCTGACGATAAGAATACCCGACTCCTTTTCGGTGACGGGGCAGCCGCCACATTAATCAGCTCAAAACCGGTTTTTGAATCAGGTAAATTTAATTTTGGGACGATCGGCAAACGTTATAAAGAGTTGATCTGCCACGATAGCAACCTATCGATGAATGGCCGGGGCATTTTCAATTTTGCTGCGCGATATGTTCCGAAAGATGTCTATGCTATTTTGGAAAAAAATAACCTGGAAATCGGGGAAGTTGATGTATTCCTTTTTCACCAGGGTAGCAAGTTTATAGCAGATACGATCACCCGGAAACTGGGAATTGACCCGGAAAAATCACAGTTTCATGCCGCTACATACGGGAATACGGTAAGCTCTTCCATTCCTATAATGCTAAAAGACTATATCGAAAAAGATGGGATGAAAAATATACTAATCAGTGGTTTTGGCGTTGGATTATCCTGGTCGAGCACTATTTTAAACAAATTATAATTATTTCAATATGAGCAATATTAAAGAGGATATCAGAAAAATATTTAGAGCAGAAGTAGACAAGCGAGTAAACATCCAAGAAATAAAAGATGATGAATCCATTACTGAATTCGGGGTAGATTCACTGGATAAATCATCTGTATTTTTGGAAATTGAAGATCACTTTGGTGTTGAAATCCCGGATACGGAGATCGAGAACCTCGATACAATCGATGATATTCTGAAATTTATTAATGAGAATAAATAATTACAAGACCTTGAAGGTTGCTGAATTATATTTGAAAAAAACGTTAAGCTAATTCAGGATCACAACTTTAAGATATTTAAACCTTCATGGTTTATCAGTTTGCTTAATAAATAGCACCTCAAGAACTCTTTACGATTCGTTGAAAACCTTCATGGTTTCTTGACTTAATAAACTATTAATAACTCGCGAACACAATATGAATCGTCGAGAGCCTTGAAGGTTTCACAAAATTCAATAGGAAATGTACCCCCTATATATTGACAAATTGATATTTGGAAAGGCAAATAAATCTTCAAGGTTTCATCATGATTCGCAAATCGATAAAAAATAAGCTTATATGAACCGTGAGGAATTTTTGGAAAAATATCAGAAAGTACCGGTTCGGGAATATAATCACGAGGTAGGTACGACACCTATGGTTTCTGTTTGTGTGCAGACCTACCAGCACCAAGATTTTATCCGCCAATGCCTGGACGGGATCCTGATGCAGGAGACTACTTTTGATATTGAGATACTTCTCGGTGAAGATAATTCAGTAGATGGCACACGTGATATATGCACGGAATATGCTAAAAAGTATCCGGACAAAATCCGGCTATTCCTGCATCACCGGGAAAATAACATATCCGTATCGGACCGCCCCACCGGCCGGTTTAACTTCACATACAATTTGTTTTCCGCACGCGGGAAATATATAGCCATCTGTGAAGGGGATGATTACTGGACCGACCCCCTGAAATTGCAAAAGCAAGTGGATTTCCTGGAATCCCATCCCGATTATGTCATATGTGGTCACGACGCTTTTATATTTGATGAAAAAGGTACGGTTCAGGAATCAAAATTACCGGATTCTAATAAACGAGACTTTCATTCAGAGGATCTCCAAATAGGGGTGTTTATCTTGACTCTTTCCGCATGTTTTCGAAACGTAATCGAGGATATTCCACCACATTTCATGAGAGTGTTAAATGCAGATTCCTTCCTATTCTCTTACCTTGGACAATTCGGTCATTACAAGTATATGCCGGAAATCAAGCCGGCGGCATATCGCGTCCACGAAGGGGGAATGTGGTCATTGGTTCAAAAGCAAGAGAAACTCATTTCTAATATAACGACAAAGTATTGGAAAGCAATGTATTTTCAAAGCATAAATAAAAATGAAATCAAGGAAGCTCAAATGGCAAAAATTATTATTAACATAATAGATAGCCTAGGACAATTTAAATGGCGAACTTTTTTTCAATTACTTTACCATATTACCCGGGCTATAATTAAAACAAAGTTTCCTATTATATTCCAAATAAAAAAAAGCCTTGAAAGAAATAGTAGCCATTAATTCTCTCAATCAAATAGCTAAAGCTTCAACGACAAGGTTAATATGAACAAATTTGAGGTATCAGTTATTATTCCTGTATACAATGCTGAAAAATTTATAGAAAGAGCAATTGAATCGGGATTGTCTCAACCCGAAGTAAAAGAAATAATTCTAATAGAAGATGGTTCCCCAGATCATGCATTTGAAATTTGCAGTAGCTGGAGTAAAAAAAACGATAGAGTAAAACTTTACCGTCATACCAATGGAGAGAATCGAGGTGCTGGTGCATCTAGGAATTTAGGAATAGATAAGGCTTCTTGTGATTTTATTTCATTTCTAGACGCCGACGATTTTTACTTGAAAAATCGATTTGTAAAAACTAAAGAAGTTTTTTCCCTTAATAAAAAAGTTGAAGCAGTTTATGAATGCATTGGAACGAACTTTTATTCGCAAGCGGCTAAAGTTAATTTTAAAAAGTTAAACCGGTCAAATTTAACAACTTTAAAACCAGGTATTCGATCTGAGAATGTATTTGAGGAACTTCTTGTTGGAAGGTCAGGATGGATTCACTTAAATGGATTTACTGTTAAACGTAATTCCATTCTAAATAAAATCTACTTCGATGAATCGTTATTGCAAGCACAAGATACCGATTGGTTAAGAAGAGTAGCTGAAAAATGCTGCCTTAAAGAGGGTGAAGTAACAAAACCAATCGCTATGAGAGGAATTCATCAAGAGAATAGAATTCTTAACAAAAGAAGAGCATCTTTGTACCGCCACCAACTCTATTCAAAATGGTTCAATAAAATGATTTCAAGTAACTGGCCTAAGTCAATAAATAGACGCTTTTACTTTGAATATTGTAAGCATTTTTATACAGGAACAGAGTCTAAGTATTACCGCCGATTTTTGGTAATTATTAAATTCGTAACAAAGTTAATCCAAAAGCCCATAATTATAAGAAAGTTAATTTAACATATCAGGCAATTCTAACATGAAAATTCTTCAACTTATAAATAACTTAAATGGTGGTGGTGCTGAAAAGCTAGTATATGATTTGGTAAAACTTTTGAATAATAAAACCCAAATTGAGGTTGCACTGCTAAATAACAAAGGCGATAGGTACTCTAAAAAGCTAATAGATCAAGGTATAAATGTAACAATATTAGGAAAGAAAAAATACTCCGTAAAGACCATATTAAGCCTTATTCGACTGATAAGAAAAAATAACTTTGACGTAGTACATGTTCATCTGTTCCCAAGTTTGTACTATGGAGCACTTTTATCAATATTTTTTAATTGCAGGTTTATTTTTACTGAGCATAGTACATCGAACAAAAGAAGAAACTTATTCCTATTTCGCTTACTTGATGCTATAGCATACGGTCAATATAATAGTATCACATGTATCAGTCAAGCAACCAAATCAAATTTAATTAAGTTTCTATATTGGGTTGATGAGTCCAAAATCAAAATTATTTCAAACGGTATATTTCTACCTTCCAATGCGATACCCATCGTATTAAACAAAACTAAAAAAACAATTAAATTAATAATGATAGGGCGATTCGAATATCCAAAAGATCAAGAGACTATCATAAAAGCACTTAAACATCTACCATCTAGAATAGAGATATTTTTTGCCGGTTCAGGAATTAGGGAAAAAGACTGTAAAAAGTTATCAATAACAGAAGGGTTGGACCAAAGAATACACTTTCTCGGTTTTGTGGAGGATGTAAATAGTTTACTTATTAAAATGGATATTGCAGTACTATCCTCACATTACGAAGGATTTGGATTGGCTGCCGTAGAAAGTATGGCTTTGGGAATTCCAACAATAGTTTCAAATGTACCTGGTTTAGTAAATGTAGTAGGAAAGGGCGGAATAGTTTTTGAACCAGGGAATGAAATTGATTTAGCAAACAAAATAAAGCAATTAATTAATTCACAAAGTCTATACAATCACATCTCAATTGAAGGGATAAATCAAGCAAAACAATATGATATCAATACTATTGTCGAAAACTATTTAAACCTTTATAAACTTCCTAAATCCGAAGAAAAAATAGACTCATTTCGATAATAGTAAAAATTCATTCAGTCACGCTGAATGTTAATGACTTAAGACCGATTTCAACTTTATTGAAATAAAAGTTTTCTTAAGGAATAAAATAATCTTTTCGAACATGTTGTTTGAGTACTTGATATAAAATCACTAAATGTATTTTTCAATTAAATACTTGAGAAATTGAATGAACCTAAAAATTGCAATCTCCTTTTTTTAATAGGAATTTCTCCAAGAAGTGGAACTAATTTTTTGTATCGACAACTCATATTACATCCGGATATAAATCAATCAAACATTAAAGGAGAAGACCGGACAATTAATCACTCAAATCTATTAATAAATTATGCTACAACTGTCGGGAAAAATCAACCATCAAGGTGGGGAAATAGCACAAAAGATTTAGAAAAAAACCTCGGGAATGCTTTAAGAGAATATTTCCTATCTTCTGTAAAAAAAAGTAAATATGCAATTCTTAAAACTCCACTCACAGACGGGATAATTAACATTCCAGTCCTATTTGAGGACTACAAGATAATATTTCTAGTTAGAGACGGCAGAAATATCATTGAATCCTATAGCAGGTCATTTGACACCTCATTTATGGGCACTCTTGTAAGAGTAACACAACACGCTAAAAAAATGCAGTTATTTTTAGAATCTGTTTCTAATGATAAATTCCACGTTGTAAAATATGAAAACCTTCTAACTAACTTTAATTCCGAAATCACTGATCTGTTAAAATTTCTGGACCTTCCTGTAGAAAATTATCCTTTTGATCAAGCAAAAAATATGGGTGTAATTGGTTCTTCTACATTTACAGGAAATTCAACTAGTCCAACCTGGAAAAAAGAAGTAGAAAAAAATGATACTTTTACTCCTAATAGTCGAAGCAAAGATTGGCCAAAGTACAAACATATCTTATTCAATTATTATGCAGGCCATCTGTTTAAAAAATGGGGATATATTTTGCAATACTCTCCAAGAAACATCACTTACTTTTTTGTTAGTATTTCGGGTTTTATTTTGTATCATTTTCATCGGATTAGACTTAATGGAAAAACAATTATTCAATCAATTCAATTACTTCTAAAAACCTTGTTGAAATAAAATATTTATAGGAAAACTACTCTATGAAGCCAAAGCTCGTAAGTATTATTATCCCAACTTTTAATAGAGAAAAATATATTAGGGATACATTAAATTCAGTATTAAATCAATCCTATAAAGAATGGGAATGTATTATTGTTGATGACGGTTCAACAGATAGAACACTTGAAATTCTAAAGGCATACGGAAAAAATAATGGTAAATTTCGATATTATGAACGAAACCGCATCCCTAAAGGCGCTAACACGTGCAGGAATATTGGTATTGAGCATGCATCAGGGGATTATGTAATATTCCTGGACAGTGATGATCTTCTTGATAAAAATTGTCTTGAGAATCGAATTTTTCACCTTTCAAATGACGATACTAACTTACTAATTACTGGAACCTATCAAATAATCAATAATCAAAAAATAAAAAAGTATTTTAATACAGTATTTCCTCAACAAACTGACTTCCTAGCTCATTTTTTGCAATTTGACTTACCGTGGCATACTACCTCCGGAACTTGGCAAAAATGTTTTGTATGTGAACTCAACGGTTTTGACGAAAAACTCCAAAGATTTCAAGATCCTGATTTGTACATTCGGGCTTTAGGAAACAATCATTTAAATCTTAAATATCAATATCAGGATGCTGATGTATATTACAGGATCGGCCATTTATCTGATAAAAGAGCAAATCAAGAATGGGTTAATAAACTAACTAATTCATACTTATATTTTTACCAGAAGCATTTCCCTATTTTTCGGGAAACCATTTACAAAAAAGATATCATTATGGGTCTTAGCGAAAGCTTAACTGTTTTGATAAAACAATCAAAGAAAATTTCTAATAAAAGTCTTACCAATTGTCATTTATATTTAGACACTTTGCTTTCAAGCAATATTATAAATACCAGGCAAGAATACCTTCTAAAAAAGCTCCTTGCCCTTAATAGTAGAATTCCGCATTTTAAAGGGAATTCCAAACTTAATCTATTCATAATCTCATCGATATTATCGTCAAAATGACCCAGAATATAAATAAGCGCAAATAATGTTAAATCACCCTCCAACAATTAGTGTTATACTCCCGGTCTACAATGGCGAAAAATATTTGAAAGATGCTATCGACAGTATATTGTATCAGACATATAATGATTTTGAATTAATAGTGGTAAATGACTGTTCTACCGATAACACGAGTACTATCCTAGCTACATATTCGGATCCACGCCTTCGCATTATTACTAACTCAGAAAATTTAAAAATCTCAAAATCATTAAACAAGGGAATTAAAATAGCAAAAGGTGAATATATTGCCAGAATGGATGCCGATGATGTTTCGCATCTTAAAAGATTTGAAAAACAAATTAAGTGCTTTAAAGAAAATCCTAATTTCGGGGTAATAGGTACTGCCCATAAGTTGATTGGACATTCAAAAGGCACAAAATACAGGCCCAAAAATCCAGAAGAAAATAAACTCAGGTTACTTTTCCACACTTGTTGCACACATCCTTCGGTTATGGTTCGTAAAGATATTCTAGAAAAGTATAGTATTCACTATTCACCAGAATATGTTCCCGCAGAGGATTACCATCTGTTTTATACCCTAAGTAAACATACCGAAATTTTCAATATTGACGAAGTTCTCCTGGATTACAGAACATTTACACCTACCATTTCTCAGGGAAAGTATCATGATGGTAAAAAGCAAATTGATAAAAAGATTAAAAAACACATATTTTCAGATATCGGTATTCAATACACCGAACAGGAATTAAATCTTCATTCTAAATTTTGCCTTCGACAAAAAGTTACTTCCGTTTCTGAATTAACCTTGCTGTTAGAATGGTCCAATAAATTATGGGGCCAAATAAAAAAAGATTTTGATTCACACCTAATAGAAAAAGAATTCCAGTTTCAGTGGTATGGTTTTTTAAAAAACAATTTATCATACTTTACTATATTCTGGTACTTTCAAAATTTCAACCATCCCTTTTTAAAACCCTCATTATCAATATTCAATAAAGCCATAACAAGATATTTCCAATAGTTTTCTAACTTAATTTCTCAAGTAATTGAGATCAAAAGAGACTACTCAGGGAAATATCTACGTTCATCAAAAGGTTTGACAAATAAATTATCGACAAGAAAAATATTGAATAAATATGCAAACCTCATTTGCTTTCTTATCTTCTCTAGTAGTCATACTTTTCATATCTTGTAAAAGCCACAAAAGTCCACAGGACGCTAATTCTATTAGCAGCTTCAACAACAAGGGCATTCCCATTTCTCAGGAAAACCTTCCACTAGAATCCGTAAGAGATGTAAAACAATTATTAGCAAAAGGTTTACAAAAATCTAAAGCCACTGGAAAAATTAATTTTGTTTTCTTCTTCAATGAATCCCTCCATGATTCAATTAAAATTCAAACATTAAATCCTGAAAAAGTTTATATTTCAATTGGAAATCAGAAAAACAAATCTACAGCTTTGTATAGTTACCTGGATCTTCTGGGATACTGTTTTTATGGACCTGAAGATCACTGGAATTATATTCCCGAGATAGACATCAATCGAGAAATTGACACTGTAATTCATTCTGCATTCAATCTTCGCAGACTATCCGTTTCCTATGGATTTGGTCCAAAATCAAATAAAGCATTGGATACAACCAGAAATCTCTTTACCCGTTGGTCAAAGAGATTGCGTATGGTTAATTTATACGAAATTCCATCTGGACATTATGGGAATACTTTCAACAGAAAATATAAAACAGAAATTAGTACTCATCCTGAATGGCGCAGCCTAGAGAAAACAAATCGTCGAAAGTGGAACCAGGATATGAAATTATGTTATTCCAATCATGAGGTAATTCAAAAATATAAAGAGGATGCGGAAAAAAGGCTATCAAGAGAAAAAAGGATCTCCCGTCCTCCCTATATTTTAAATATGGAGCCCCCGGATGGTGACGGTTATTGTCAATGTGATAGATGTTCAAACTCCGTTAGCGATCAGGTTTATCACCTGGCAGATCAAGTAGCCCGACACATATTTAACATAGATACCAATGCTTTTGTTTCCCTCTATGCCTACAATGAGCACGCGGCTCCTCCTAATTTTCAATTACATAAGAATGTCATAATAGGGATTGTTCCTTCTGCTTTTCAAAGTGTGGGGAGTCCTGAAAAGATGATGGCCTTATGGGAAAAAACGGGGGCTACTCTTTATTTGCGGGATTACCTTGCGGCACCCATTTGGGCTAAAGATTTACCCTCGTTTTCCCCGAATGGGAATACTTTAGGTATAATTAAACATTTAAAAGAAAATAACTACCTGGGATTCAATATTGAGACAACAGCATCATTTATGGCAACAGGTATACAATTCCATCTGCTTTCCAGGGAAAGTTGGAATAATATCAATGAAAGTGAGGAATGGCATAAATTTTTCGAAAGACTTTTTCCCGGATATCAAAGTGAAATACAAATCATTTATGAAAACCTGAGGGGTTTAAATTTAGTAAACCTAAACGATGCATTACAGAGAATTACAGCGCTTCAACACAAAGCCAAACTACATAATCATTCGATAATTCATAAACGGCTTTCTGATTTGAGATTTTACATAGAATACATTTATTTATTCAAAAAATTCGAAAAAGTAAAAAATGAGGAAAACGTCCAAAATCTAATGGACAAAATTCGTACGGAGCCAGCAGGGAGGTTGTTACATCCGTGGAGTTTGTATCGGCTACTAAAAAGAGAAACAAACTTTAACCAGGAATTTATCAGGTCTGAAAATAAAAATATTCTCTCTTTCGATACCGGCAATATTCAGGTTGCCCTTCGACGAAAAACACCCCAGGAATGGCATGTGACAAACCCAGATTATTATTTAGAAAATATTAATGATCTTCCGTCCATACCTGTCCGGACAACAAAGGGGATTTTATATATCGGAAATAAAGGCAATGGAATAGTCAAATTTAGAGCGCGACTTAAAAAATTAAACAGCAATGGCAGCGGTACAATAATTTTTAGAACATTAGAAAATGATTTTGTAGCCGATACGAATTTACCAATGAATAATCAGTGGCAAGACTACGAAATTTCCCTCGAGAAAAATAGATTTTATAAAGTTGACATAAAAACTCCAGGGTCCGAACTATTTCTCAAGGGGCCAAACTTCCCTTTTGCTTTTACAAAACCACTATACAATAAATACCTGGACACCCCTACTTATTTTTATTTCAGGATTCCAGAAGACCTAAATTCAGCTAAAATACAAATACCTAAAAAATCAAATATGGTCTCCTTGAATTCTGCGGACACAAGTTTTTTTAAAGAGCATATCAACCAAGCGAAAGTTATAAATATAAATAATAAAAATGGAGCAGTTATTGAAGTCAAGACTTCAAGGCATGGAATAAAATCCCTTAATTTTCCATATTTATTTTCCCTGCATAAAAATGGGGTTATTTACAAGGCTCCTATTAGTAATTAAATCATATAACTCCTGATAAATTCACTCATTTGGAACCTATTATTAGAATACTATTTTATTTAATTCTATTTACATTACTGATTAGCATTTTCCGGTATGTAAAGTATAGGTTTCCGCACAGCAATATAACCTTCTTGGTGATAGCATTTCTCTATAGAATTCCTTTACTTTTTATTTATCAAAAATTTATTCCTGGGGATTGGGGCTATTACTATTTAGCCGCACAATCTGAAAATCTAGATTTTAGTTTTAGTTTTGGTTCACATGCATTACCACATTTAATACGTCCATTCGTGTATTATCTAGGGCTCGAAATTGTTGATATGTTTTTTCTATTTACTTTTTTGGGATACCTTGGAATTTTACTATTCTATTTAATTGGCCATCGAATTACCCGATATACGGATAAAGTAAAAATATTGGGCATTAATATTTTCCCATGGATACTTCTTTATCCAAGCTTACATATGTACACAGTCATGATAGGGAAGGACCCACTGGTCCTCCTGGGTATAGCTTTATGTGGATATAGCCTTACCTATGCTGGGATAAAAAAAATATATCTGTTTATGGGATTATTGATCCTTCTCATAATCAGACCTCACATAGCCATTGTATTTCTGGCTTCCCTGGTAGTCAGTTTTCTTATTTCCAGTGAATGGAATGTCATTCAAAAATCAATATTATTTATTTTTTCTTTAGTATTGGGAATAGCATCCATACCATATGTAATAGCGTTTTTTCGTATTGAAGAATTTTCGTTAACAGCCATTCAATTAATGATTGAAGTCAATACTGGTAACGTGGATGATGCTACTACTTTTGTAGATATGACTTCGTATCCACTGATACTCAAAATGTTTACCTTTCTCTATCGACCTTTGTTTATTGATTCTCCAAATGTCTTGCTTTTGGAGTACAGTGCTGAAAATTTATTCTTCTTAATTCTTAGTCTAAACTTCTTGAGACTTCCATTTTTTCAATGGATATCAAAACAATCTATTTTCTTGAAATTCGCTTTAATTTATTCGCTGATTGGCACAATGGTCTTATGCAATGGATTCAGTGTTTTCGGCCTGTTCATCCGTCAAAAAACCATGGTATTCCTTTTTTTACTGACTTTAATTTTTGGTTTTATTCATTATAGAAATAGTAGATACAATCATCCAATATCTTCTTCACAAAACAAATCGATTTGAGTACAGTTCTTTCAAGTTCAAGTAAAAACATCGCTATTGTCATCAATACCTCATGGAATATTTACAATTTCAGAAAGGGGTTGGTCCAGCGCCTTATCAAAGACGGTCATTCTGTATTTTGCATGGCCCCTACTGATGATTTCAGTCCCGAATTCGAAAAATGGGGCGCCCATTTTGTACCAGTCAATAACATCCAACGTAAAGGTACAAACCCTTTAAAAGATTTATCACTAATCTTTGAACTCAAAAATCTTTACAAGAAACATCAAATCGATATTGCTCTGCTTTATACCATAAAACCAAATATTTATGGAATCCTTGCTGCTCCAAAAGATGTAAAAACCGTTTGTACTGTCACCGGATTAGGTTATTCCTTTATCAAAAAAGGATGGATCAATAAACTTGTGCGAAAACTCTATAAGAAATCATTTAATAATGCCAGTCAGATCTATTTTCAAAATTCTGATGACCTGGCTTTGTTTAATTCCCTTAAAATCGGAAATCCCAGGAATATGGAAGTGGTTCCAGGAAGTGGGATAAATACATCCTATTTTGCACCGGGTGAAAAATCAAATAATTCTCCCAGCCACCCTTTCCGCTTCCTCTTTGTCGGTCGCCTGCTGAATGACAAAGGAATCCGGGAACTTCGACAGGCCACTGAAATCCTACACACAAAAAATATACCTTTTTCACTCGACGTAGTCGGATCCATTGACCGGGACAATCCAGCCGCTATGTCCGGTAAAGAATTGGAAGAATGGACCCAAAAACCGTATATCCGATACCACGGACAGGTAGAAGATCCGCGCCCCTTTATCCGCAATTGCGATGCCCTGGTCCTTCCCTCTTACCGTGAAGGACTTCCCCGGGGATGTCTGGAAGCCATGAGTATGGCACGTCCCCTCATAGTCACAGATGTACCCGGATGCCGTGAAACCGTTATCGACGGAAAGAATGGGTACCTCTGCGAGGTACAGAATCCGAAAGACCTTGCTGAAAAGATGACTCAATTAGCCATGCTTCCCGGAGAAGAGTTAAAATCCATGGGTGCCTTCAGCCGGCAAATGGCCCTGGAAAAATTTGATGAACAGATCATCATTCAATACTATTTGGATGTCATCGAGAAATTGGGAAAAAGGGAACGCAATTCATAGGGCTCGGGAATCATTCCCCAAGACTATACGGATCTTAAAGCCTGTGCAAAAGCCATAAAAAGGGATCCAGGATTCTCCCTCCAACGTGCAATTAAAGCCTTAGCATTGGGAGTAGGGATCACTATGTGGACGAAAGGATTCTTTCACATCTTCCGGATTTCAGTACCTTATTTATATTTATCAGAAACATTTTTCACAAAATAAAACTTCATTTTACTAAACATATATGTTTAGTATTCAGAATACTATATTTTCCATATGTAGTAACATCATCTGTCCGGCCCAGGGCCGGACAATCCCTTCCTGCTTATGCCCAAGGCATCTGGCAAAGTCATCCCTATGGGACTTTGTGGATATCAATGCCAGAATCCAGGTTTTACCCTGATTCCCCCCTGGGTTGGCACCCGGGGTTAATTATATTTCGCTTCCCTCCGATTTCATGTCGGGACAGGCACTTCAGAGCTTTTTTTTCGCTGTCGAACTCACGTTATAAACAGAGATTTCTCCCATTCAAGGCTCATAGGAACTGCCAATGGAGATGATAAAATGGCAATAATTCTCGAAGAAAAATTAAAGTCTATGGAACAACACAGCCGCCAAATTATTATTCAGTATTACCTGAATGTGATTGGGGAATTGGGGAAAGGATAATTAATTACTATATTTGAATTAGGCGAAAATGTATTTTTAAGTCACCTGCCTGGGGTATGAGATTAGAACACAAAGTACAACCTGTAAAAAAGAACCACTCAATAAAAGAAGTAGTGATTAGTCTATTCTTACAGAATCCGATCTTGAAACCCGAACGATTTGAGAAATTGATATCATCCGGATATAAGGATAGTTTCCAACAATTTGATCGCATTTCCCAGTTTCAAGTGCAGTTTCAGAAAAAAACTGAAGGAGGAAAAAGTGCTTCACTCAAACACGAACAAAATGCAGGATTCAAGTTCATTTCATTCAAGAACGGGCAGGTTAATAGGTTGTTACAGGGAATTAATGAAACGCATCGAACTTTTATTTCGTACCACAATCTGGACTACGAGCGATGGAACTCCTTTTATGAAGACTATAAAAAGAATATCACACTCCTCTCTGATATTCAATCCGATATATTTATTAAAGCATTTAGTCTGCATTATATTGACGAATTGATATGGATAGATGATGATTGTCCAATAGACCTGACTTTACTACTCAAAGGAAATCGGGAAAAAATTCCAGGAGACTTTTTCAAATCTGAAAATCCTTCTTTCAGCATCGTATCAGAAAAGCAAATACAGGATGCCATTTACTTTGACAGGCTGGAGATTAGGGTAAATCCAACAATAATACCTTCTTTGGTCATAAGTCATAATGTCACTGAAGATCTTGACGAAGAAATTCTATTGGATCAATTATTTCAATCTGATTTCGAACAAAAAATAGAAGATATGCATTCATATAACAAAGAATTATTAAATAGTATATTACAAGAAGAAGTACAATCGCTCATTGGTCTAACACAAAACACAAAAAAATGAACGCGGCAATTACACAACCCATTTCTATGAAACCACTTTTCTCGGTTTTCGGATCGGATAGTGGCTCTGGACAAATAGGTAGTGAAATACATGACGATCCTGTTTATGCCTACCCTACTTTTGCTATTCAGAATAAAATATTAGAATGTAAAGAACTATGTGATAATTGGGACGGACAAGGGGCTCAACCTCCTTCTGAGTCTACCATTTCCAATGCTCTTAATTTTATAGACTTGTTGCCTGATTCGACTGTCGCTTTCTTAGATGAAGAAAATATCGTTTGTACTCCGTACGGCACCATAGTTCTTGATTTCGAAAATCAAGATGATGTATTCTCTGTGGAAATAGGTAACCGTAGACTTGGATATTTTTTTGAATCCGCTGGCAAAATAATTTTAAAGGTAAATCAGGAACCTGTTAACCGATACAAATTATCCAATAATGTTGTTCAAGGATTTAAACAATTGCAAAAATAAGGACAGAGAATTATGGATCGGACTGTACCCAGAAACATCAGTGAAGAAGAAAATCTTCTCAGAGGTATAGTTCACCCCATGTTTTATTCAAATTCCAAGGGCACTGTAAAAAGAGAAGCTTTTTTACCACCTCCGGAAAGAAGGGATGTTTCTTTGTTACGACGAAAATATGCCATTGACGATTCATTCTGCAAAAGGCATTGTAAATCGCTGAAAATAGGAACAAACAAGTATGTGGGAATCGCCGTTTTTCTAGCAAGCCATATTACTAAAATAAATAATGATGAGGACAGCACCATACCAATTATCGTAAAAGCCACTCCTTTGAGTACAACTGGTGAATTAATTCCCAAAGATGAAAAAGTCTATATTACTACTCCGGGATTACCAATGCATGCCGATCTTTTATATAAAATAGCGCTTCCTACAAAAGGTGAACCCGCAATAGAACATAGAGTCACTGCCACTAAAATCAGTAAAAAGGTAAATTTTCATCTTGATGAAGGCCCGAGTTCCGATACATGGGAAGGTAATGAATTGGTTTGGGAAGAGATTTGAATCGGTTTACCAAGCTTTCTTCAAACCCTAACCCCAAAATCGCGGGGATCCTCAGCATCCCAAAAATGACCCATGGGCGCCTTCAGCCGGCAAATGGCCCTGGAAAAGTTTGATGAACAGATCATCATTCAATACTATTTGGATGTCATCGAAAAATTGGGGAAAAGGGAACTCAATTCATAGGGCTCGGGAATCATTCCCCAAGACTATACGAATCTTGAAGCCTGAGCAAAAGCTACCTAAGGGATCCAGGATTCTCCCTCCAGCGTGCAATTAAAGCCTTAGCATTGGGAGTAGGGATCACTATGTTGTAGCCTTCCCTAAAAATGAGACAGTTTAAAAATGAAAAAAAAATCATAAATTAAACTGCAGAATGAAAAAGACA
>NZ_JAJSLW010000050.1 GCF_021729145.1 Membranihabitans maritimus
GTCGAGTAAACCCGGGCATCTCAGCCCGAGATTCTCACAGAACCGTACGTGACAGTCTCCCGTCATACGGCTCTTATTACTCTTCCGTTAATACTTGGTTTCGCTCCGATCGCCCAGTGAGCAAACAACTTCGGGCTTGTCCGGCTGATGTTGCCCAGCCAATTCATCGCCTTTTCATCACTGATTCGGAGTCGCTTGTACTTCCGTCTTGCCCATTTGGCAATCTTTACATTTAAATTGTGCATAAAATTTATCAATTTTGTTTTGTAAAATTTTCCATAGTAGTTGATCCATCCTTGGATAACAGGTTTGATGCTCTGCGCAAGATAGGTAAGTGTACAACTGCTGGTTCTCAACACCTTCCAGCCCTTCATCTTCTCATTCATCGTTTTCATCGCTTTCTTGCTTACCGCAGGTAAAAAGTTGGTAAACCATACTCCCCTTATTCTATTCTTCGCCATTCTTGGTTTGAACGTATAGCCCAGAAAGTCAAACGATATATGTTCCGATTTACCACTCCTGTTGCTGTCTTTACAATACACGATCTTCGTCTTGAGTGGATGAAGTTCAAGGCCGCAGGTTTGAAGCCTTCCCTCCAGTCGTGCTCTTACTTCTCTTGCTTGTCTTTCACTACTACAGTGGATGATCGCATCGTCCGCATACCGCTCGAACTTACATTCGGGGTAGTGCTTCTCCAGCCACATATCCATGCCGTAATGTAGGTAGAGGTTGGCCAATATCGGTCCTATAACCGAGCCTTGCGGAACGCCTTTCTTACGTTCTACTAGCGTGCCATCCTCCTTCTCCAGTGGTGCTACCAGCCATCTCTCAATGTATAGTAGCATCCACTTTACCTTACAGTGCTTACGCACCGCCTTCATCAACAATTCATGCGGAATATTGTCAAAGAACCCTTTGATATCCAGGTCTATCACCCAATCTTGTTTCCAGCAGCGTCTGCGCGCTTGCGCTATAGCGTCTGCTGCCGATTTCTTTGGACGATAGCCGTACGAATCCTCGTGATATATCGATTCTAATTCCGATTCCAAGTAGATTTTTACTACTGTTTGGGCAATTCGGTCTGATACCGTTGGAATACACAGTGGACGAATTCCTCCATCCTTCTTCTTGATCTCCTTCAGCTTAACTGCCGGAGGTATATAGCTCCCTGAACTCATTTGGTTCCATAGTTTGTAGAGGTTATTCTGGCAGTCTTTGCTGTATTCCCCAAGACTTACTCCATCTACACCCCCACTCCCTTTGTTGGAGCGTACCCGTTTGAAGGCGTTCCACAATAAGTATCTCGATATCTCGAACGGTTTTGCTTTCATCACTTCCGTACCTCCTGTATTACCCTGTTAGCAATCAGTTTCCTTCGTGATATAGAAAGCCCAGTAATACTTCCCCTTCGCTCCACTCCCATTACAGAAGTTTCCTCACTACTACGGAAAGTTCCGCCCCCGTGACACGCTTCGATACTTTCCCTCTCGTAGTGTCTTTTACTTGAGGTTTTCTCTTTGCATCGTGACGACAGGTTCTCACGTTCCACACAATCGCCTGTAATAAGATCACGCTGCCTATACGCCGGATGCCATAGCGACAGTAAACAGGTAGCTTCGCTACTCTTCCTAAAAATGCTACTGGATTTTAGTTTTGACATCATTTAACCCTTTCGACGCCTCTGCGGCAGTTTACAATTTAATTCCTATTCGTCTTCTTTATTACTTACCTGACTCTTCTAAAGAGCCTTTTCCCCCAACGCTCACTACCAGGACATTTAACCCAAGCAGCTTGGAGGCGGTTTGGAGCCTGCACCTGCATGCCGACTCCGAGGGGCCTACCCTCATCAATTGTGCAGCCACAATGCTGCTTATCAACTATTCATAATCTGCATCGTTTCGTGACACTCAATA
>NZ_JAJSLW010000051.1 GCF_021729145.1 Membranihabitans maritimus
ACCATGACGATCAATGGCGGGGAGGACTATGATTTTAAAATCGAAGATCCTGATAACCCTTCCGCGAGCATTTCCGGGTATATAGAACTGGAACCGCACTGGGGAAGCGATGACCTCGAGTTTTTCTCAGGGACAGGGCCCCATCTGGTAGAGGATTATAACTTTGAGTGTCCGGCACCAACGAATGGCACCTGCGAAGCAGCAGCCAATATAAGGCAACTTTCGGGTACGGCAACATCATATACAGTAGTTGTAATAGAAGACGGAACCGATGTAATAGAAATTTTAAATTTTACTGGAAGTCCTTCGCAGTATAAATATTATGACATTGATGAAACAAAAAGTTATACTTTTGTTTCTCAGGCTGATAACGGCACTTCTGGGTCCGAGGATTATTCTTTGCGTATTGTCCGACCGGATGCAGTTGCACTGAGTTATTATTATTACGGTCGAACTCCTGGAGATGATGTGTCAACGCCAGCTATTAGTAGTTTTGACTGTCCATATTAATATTTGGAGTAAACTAAGAAAAAAAGAGTGTATTCGAAAGGATGCACTCTTTTCTTATGTGTGCTCTTTTTTATATAGAAAAAGTATAGATGATGAAGAGATTAATTTTTATTTTTTTTCATTTGTGTTTTTACAAGATGAATGGCCAGGAGATATATTATAAGCCCCAAATAATTTCTTCTTCGGTTGAAAAATTAGACGCAAAAAACTGTATAAAGAACCTGGTTGATGATTTTGATGATTTACTGATAAGTCCCGAACTAGGTATTTTTGATATGACCTTTCATCCCGACGGGCATCTGTACCTGACTACCCAATACCGGTTACTAAGATATAATGTGTCAACAGGAGAGGTAACGGATACTATATCCATCGGAAACCTAATTAAAGGAGGTACGGATAATTATTTTCTGGCCGCATCGGAAGAAGGGCGTTTTGTAATTAGTGGTGGAACAGATGATTCGGGCATATATGACTATGACCTAAGGAATCGGACTCTTATAAATGAAATTGATGATGTTGGAATTTATGCTGCTAATGCCATATCTGGAATTATAGGGAAGCGTTTTTTTCTAAGCACTGCCCAGAAAGATAGTGAATCCTTTGGAGGAATATGGGATCCGGTAACGAAGGAGACAGAATTAATCAATGTAGTTAATTTGGGTGACTTTACGTATTTTATTTCAGCCTTAGATGTACCGACATGTAGCCCTTTACGAATGATAAATTTCAGGAAACTAAAAGAATCGGATCCGGGAATTTTTAAGCCGGTGGAAATCGACGTAGAATCGGGAATTATTGAAGAAATTTGTCCGGCATTGAGCTATCCGTCGGTATTCTTTGGAATAGCCACCCCCACGGACTTTCGTCAATCCCCCTTACGCATTGACCTGGATGCAGACAACTCTACAGGCCATATCACGGCCGGTTACTACGATACCCTGACGACCTGTATAAAAGAAGCGCCGCTAATGGCAGAAGACATTGAGATCTCCACCTGCGGGGCGGAGGTAGATAGGATCTCCTTCCGGCTGAAATACTACGACCAGCCCCGGTTGCCGGAAGAAGAGATCTACTCGGAAGGCTACGAAGAACAACTGCGTCAGACCTCTGCTTCACGATGGGAGTGGACCAATCCCTACGGGGACGATGAAGACCGGGTCAAAGCATTCCTGCGCAGCCTGCGCTACCGGGCGGACTGGGACCCGTCGGACCCGGAAGAGCGTAGGGAGCGGGCGGTGGCGGTGACCATGCACGTAGGGGAAGACAGCACCTCATCGTGGAGTGT
>NZ_JAJSLW010000052.1 GCF_021729145.1 Membranihabitans maritimus
GGGATATTCAGAAGTAACTCAAATACTTGGTTATCAGGATATTAATTTGTATTTTAGATAAAATAAAACCCCGAAAATGAGTCTCTAGCTCAAAAAGCGGGGTTGTTATCTATAAAGTATGGGTAAAATACAAAGAATATCGGAATTCCAGTATAGCTTTTCCTTTTCTTCACAACAAGAACAATTTACTATTTTTCTTCGGCGATTTCTCGAATCGGACCTGGGCAAAATCTATCGGGGTGTTCCTTGGGAAGCTATGGTTGATGCATTCGATCTGAAGGAGTCTGGCAAAGGACCCCGGGCGATCTTTTCACCACAGGGTAAGATTGCCCTCATGTTTCTAAAGCACTATATGAGCTGTTCGGACCGCAAGTTGTTGGAGCTGCTAAATGGGAACCTGGACTTCCAGTTCTTCTGTGGTATCTACTTAGGCACCGATCGACTTACCAACTATAAGCTAATAAGCGAAATCCGCTGTGAACTTGCGGGTAAACTGGACATAGAGCGGGTGCAAAAGGAACTTTTCGCACACTGGTCTGCGCATATGGAAGGAAAGAACAGCATTGTCATGGACGCTACCTGTTATGAGAGTCATATTCGTCATTCTACGGATGTAAAACTTCTGTGGGAATGTACCCAATGGCTACACTCGCTTTTAAAGGGGGTATGTCGAGACCAAGGCATAGCTATGCCGCGTAGCAAGTACCTGAAATGGAAGCGACGATATGGTTCCTATAGTAAGATGAAGCGCAAGAACAGGAAGAAACGGCGTGCATTGACCAGAGCATTGTTGCTTTTGACGGAAAAGTTTCTTTCGGAACTGGAACGTCTGGAGAAGACTTTTGCTCTGAGAATTACAGCTCTACAGTACGTCAGGTGGTCTGTGGCCCGAAAAGTACATGTCCAGCAGCATGCACTGTTCCACGCTGGGGAAAAACCCCGGGATCGAATCGTAAGCCTTGACAGGCCGTATATCAGGCCCATAGTAAGGGGGAAGGAGACCAAATCGGTAGAGTTTGGAGCCAAGGTACACAAGTTCCAGATTGACGGTATAGGCTTTATCGAACACCTGTCCTTTGATGCCTTCCACGAAGGCAATCGGTTCAAGACCACCGTCTTTAAAGCCCAGGGACTGACCCGAACGAAAGTGAAAGTGGCTGGTGCCGATGCCCTATATGCGACCAATGCCAACCGCCGGTTCGCTACCAAACACGGAATCCGGACCGACTTCAAGAGAAAAGGCAGAGCCGGAAAGCATGAAAAGCACAGAAAGAAAATGGCCGGGGCCATCACCACTGAAAGGGCAAGCCGCTTGGAAGGAAGCTTCGGAAATGATAAGGAACACTATGGCCTCAAAAGGATCAAGGCCCGAACAAAGGCCACCGAAATTCTCTGGATTTTCTTTGGTATCCACACGGCTAATGCCTTACAGATCGGTAGGCGAATGTCCACCGAAAAGTCTCTAAGGGCGGCTTGAAAATGTTCCCTTCCACAATTGCGCGGGATACCTGTGCCTGCCTAGCAAAAAAATGACCCCAATTCAAACAAAATTTCATCTCTATCGTCTCCCTTAATCAATGTTTGTGAAATGGGTGTATTTAATGAATGGCCAAAGAAAACTTCTTCAATTATCTAACCCATTAGTACCTTACTACTGAATATCCCTAA
>NZ_JAJSLW010000053.1 GCF_021729145.1 Membranihabitans maritimus
AGGGGTATTCAGAAGTATTTCAAATACTTGGTTATCAGGATGTTAATTTGTATTTTAGATAAAATAAAACCCCGAAAATGAGTGTGTAGCTCAAAAAACGGGGTAATTATCATAATTAGTATGGGTAAAATACAAAGAATATCGGAATTCCAGCACTGTTTTTCCTTCCGTTCACAACAAGAGCAATTGAGTGTTTTCCACGCCCGTTTCCTCGAATCGGATCTGGGCAAGATCTACCAGGCCATTCCGTGGGATGACTTAGTTAAAACTTTCGACCTGAAAGAAGCGAATAAAGGCCCTAGAGCCATTTTTCCTCCACGGGGCAAGATAGCTCTTATGTTTCTAAAGCACTACATGGACTGTTCGGACCGGAAGCTGTTGGAGCTACTCAATGGGAACCTGGACTTCCAGTTTTTCAGTGGGGTTTATCTGGGTACGGATCGGCTTACCAATTACAAGATGATAAGC
This sequence comes from Membranihabitans maritimus, assembly GCF_021729145.1. GTDB lineage: Bacteria > Bacteroidota > Bacteroidia > Chitinophagales > Saprospiraceae > Membranihabitans > Membranihabitans maritimus. The sequence goes on from NZ_JAJSLW010000053.1 coordinate 469, forward strand.
GAGATCCGCTGCGAACTTGCGGGTAAACTAGACATGGAGGAGGTACAAAAGGTACTTTTTGCCCATTGGTCTGTGCAAATGGGCGAGAAAAACAGTATCGTCATGGACGCAACGTGCTATGAGAGCCATATGCGGCATTCGACGAATGTAAAGCTTCTGTGGGAATGTACCGATTGGTTACACGCCCTGTTGAAGGAGGTATGCCGGGGACAGGGCATGGGTATGCCCCGCAGCAGGTACCTGAAATGGAAGCGGCGGTATTCTTCGTACAGCAAGATGAAGCGAAAGAGCAAGAAGAAACGCAGAGCATTGACCCGGGCTTTGTTACTACTGACGGAGAAGTTTCTATCGGAACTGGAACGCCTGGATGGGATTGTTGAACTGGGATGTACGGTAAAACAATACGTCAGATGGGCTGCTGCCCGAAAAGTACATGCCCAGCAGTATGCCTTGTTCCACCATGGGGAGAAACCCAGGGATCGAATTGTAAGCCTTGACAGGCCGTATGTCAGACCTATTGTAAGGGGCAAGGAAACCAAATTGGTAGAATTTGGAGCCAAGGTACATAAGTTTCAAATCGACGGGATCGGTTTTATCGAGCACCTGTCCTTTGATGCCTTCCACGAAGGCAATCGATTTAAGACCACGGTATTCAAGGCCCAGGGACTGACAAGAACGAAAGTGAAAGTAGCGGGTGCCGATGCCATATATGCTACCAACGCCAACCGCCGGTTTGCCACCCAATACGGAATCCGAACCGACTTCAAAAGAAAGGGTAGAGCGGGCAAGCATGAAAAGCATAGAAAGAAAATGGCCGCAGCCATCACCACCGAAAGGGCAAGCCGCCTGGAGGGGAGCTTCGGAAATGACAAGGAACACTATGGCCTCAAAAGGATCAAAGCCCGAACAAAGGCCACCGAAACACTCTGGATTTTCTTTGGCATCCACACGGCTAATGCCCTACAGATCGGTAGACGAATGTCCAGCGAAAAGTCTCTAAGCGCAGCCTGAATAAGTTCCCTTCCACCATTGCAGGGGATACCTGTGCCTGCCTCGCAGAAAATGACCCCAATTGCAACAAAATTTCATCTATATCGGCTCCCCTTAATCGATGTTTGTGAAAAGGGTATCTGTAATGAAGGGCCAAAGAAAACTTCTTCCATTATCTTACTCATTTGTACCTTACTACTGAATATCCC
>NZ_JAJSLW010000055.1 GCF_021729145.1 Membranihabitans maritimus
CAGCAATTTCTACTGAAAATTAGCGAGGCGCTTTCACATTATAAAAATATTGTATATGTTTGTTGTTATGAGAATCTCATACAAAGAACTGCAAACTACTCTGACAATGGACCGGCTTATAGAAGTGGTCCGTCAGGGACTGATGCGGGTAGAAGATCCCCGCAAGAAAATCGTGTCGTATAGTTTTCAGGATCTCATCATGTCGGTGTATGCGCTTTTTTTGTTGAAGTACCCTTCATTATTGCGTTTCGAGCAACAGGGAGATACCCAACGGACTAATTTGATGACCCTTTTTGGTATTGAGAAAGTGTGTAGCGATGCCCAATTGCGCAAAGTTCTGGATTTTGTAAACCCACATCCCGTACGCGTTTTATTAAAAAGTTTACACACGGAATGCCACCGACTGGGTGTATTGCGGGGCTATGAGGTATTCAAGGAGTATTTGATTTGTTCAATCGATGGGGTTCATCATTACAGTTCACAGGAGATCCACTGTGAAAACTGTCTGGAAAAGCAGCATCGTGATGGGACGAAGACCTATAGCCATTCAATGCTATGTGGGGCGATTGTCCACCCGGATCACAGGGAAGTTTTTCCGATTGCTATGGAACCCATTCTCAAACAGGATGGCAGCCAAAAAAACGATTGCGAACGCAATGCGGCCAAACGGATGATCGAATGGATGAGCGGGATGTATACGGATCAAAAATGGTTGGTCGTAGAAGATGCCCTTTATGCGAATGGCCCGCATATCGAACAAATCGTAGAGCAAGGATGGGCTTATATTATTGGGGTAAAACCCGGCTCTCATAAAACGTTATTTGACTTGTTTGATTCCAGAAAAGCCGGTAAGGCTGTCCGGACACATACACAAATCGATCCCCACACCGGGTGTAAACACATTTTTGAATGGAGCGGGGACATGCCTTTGAACCAGCAACAATCGCACATCCGTTGCCATATGTTGACATGCACCGAAATCCAAAAGAATGGAGAGCGAAAGGAATTTTCCTGGATAACCAATATTAAAATCAACAAAAGTCATGTGTTCAAAATCATGTGCATTGGCCGTTCCCGGTGGAAAATTGAAAACGAAACATTTAACACGCTAAAGAACCAGGGCTACAACTTTGCGCACAATTATGGCCATGGCAATAAAAATCTGGCCACTGTAATGGCTTATATGATGGTCATTGCCTTTACCACCGACCAAATCTTTCAGGCTTGCAGCCTCCTGTTCGATAAACTCTGCAAAAAACTCAAATCCAGAAGCTACGTCTGGGAACTGGTCCGGGCTGTTTTTATGTTTCGACCCGTCAACTCTTACCACGAAATGCATCGGGTGGTCGCCAAAGAATTTTTTGTCCAAATTGAATAACTCCCTCACTAAATCCTTTCAGTAGAAATTGCTG
>NZ_JAJSLW010000056.1 GCF_021729145.1 Membranihabitans maritimus
GACACTGTCCCGTAAAGTGTGTAAATTAAAAAGGGTTGGGAAGAAGTTTAAAGTTTGAGCCTATCATCAAATATAGTCAAAAATTGATTTAAAACAATCCCCCAGTTTCGAATGGGTTGGGTCCATTTTTTAGTGGTTTCTCTTACGGCAAGGAAGACAGACTTCATGACGGCCTCATTGGTCGGGAAAGAGAGTTTGTTTTTGGTATATTTTCTAATTTTTCCATTGAGATTTTCAATGAGGTTCGTGGTATAAATGATTTTACGGATTTCAATGGGGAAATCAAAAAATACAGATAAGTCTTCCCAATTGTTTTCCCAGCTACGTACGGCATATTTATATTTGTCGGACCATTTATGTTGAAAGTCTACTAAAGCGGCCTCAGCGGCTTGTCTGGTGGGAGCGGCATAGATGGCCTTTTGGTCATTGGCAAATTCTTTTTTATCCTTCCAAACCACGTATTTAGAGGCATTTCGAATTTGATGGATGACACAAATTTGGGTTTTGGATTGCGGGAACACATTGCGAATGGTATCGGTAAAACCATTGAGATTGTCGGTAGCCGTAATGAGGATATCTTCCACGCCCCGGGCTTTGATATCGGTCAATACGCTCATCCAAAAAGAAGCGGATTCATTTTTGCCTAACCAAAGGCCAAGCACTTCTTTCAAACCGTCTTTACGCAGACCCACAGCGATGTAAATGGTTTTATTAATAACCTTGGAGTTTTCCCGTACTTTAAAAACAATGCCATCCATCCAGACAATCAAATAAAGGGGTTCTAGCGGCCGGTTTTGCCAGGCCACAATGTCATTGGAGATTCGGTCCGTGATGCGGGAAATAGTGGAAGAAGAGACCTCGAAGTTATATACTTCCCTAATTTGCTCTTCAATATCACTATTGCTCATTCCTTTGGCATACAATGAAATAATGACATTTTCAATTCCGTCGACCATACTCCCTCGTTTGGGAACGACCACAGGAGTAAAACTCGCGTCCCGGTCTCTGGGTACTTGGATTTGGGATTCCCCCAAAGAGGTTTTAATGGTCTTTTGCCCAAAGCCATTACGTGAATTGGTGGTGTTTTTTTTCTGGTTTTTTGTGTATCCTAAATGAGCATCGAGTTCGCCTTCCAGTAATTTTTCAATACCCCGTTTTTGAATTTGCTTGAGAAAAGCATTCAATTCTTCTCCGCTTTCAAATTGCTGGAGAAATTCATCGCTTAAATAATCTTCTTTTTTCATCGTGTGTAAATTTAAAATTAATAAAATTAAAAGGGTTGGGCAGCGCGCTGCCCAACCCTTTTTTAGCATTTACACACTTCGTGAGATACTGCC
>NZ_JAJSLW010000057.1 GCF_021729145.1 Membranihabitans maritimus
TGTAGCCTTCCCTAAATTAGGACAGGTTTAAATTCAACTTTTTGTTTAGAATATTGGTATTAATGTGCCTTAAATGGTACTGGATAGGCGATAAATGATCTAAAGATTTATGGGGATGATGATCATTGTAATCACACCTCCACTTTTCCATAATCAATCGCAATTGTTCCAGGTCTTCAAACCAATAGGCGTCCAGGACATCTTCTCTAAAATGTCGGTTAAATCTTTCTATAAAAGCATTTTGAGTAGGTTTTCCAGGTTGTATGTATTTAATGGAGATCTTCTTTTCCCGACACCATTGTTGAAAAGTATGGGAAGTAAATTCAGGTCCATTATCTACGCGGATGTATTGAGGGAGTCCTTTTTCTTCTTCGAGTTGGGATAAAACCCGAATGACCCGATTGGCTGGAAATCCGATTCCCGCCTCTACGGCAAGAGCTTCCCGATTAAAATCATCGATGATGTTTAGTATTCGTACCCTACGCTGATCAATCAATGCATCGCTCATAAAATCCATGCTCCATGTGTGACCATACTGTTGAGGGACTCGTAAGGCCTCTTTGTGGCGATTGGGAAGTCGTTTCTTATGTTTTCTACGCAATCCTAATTTCATGATTCGATATACTCTTAATACCCGTTTGCGATTCCATTTATAGCCTTGTTGCCGAATTCTTCCAAAATATTCATCAAAACCCCGAGTGGGCAGTTGTTCTGCCAGTCGAGAAAGTACTTCTATCACCGCTGTATCATCTTTCTTGCTTTGATAATACCATTGTGATCGACTCAACTCCAGCACTTCGCAAGAACGTTTCACGCTCACTTTATATCGCTTTTGCAAATACTTCGCATGCGCCTTTTTGGCACAAGGCTTTAGACCTTTTTTGACAACACATCTTTTAACATCTCCATATCCAGACTGATATCCGCATACATTTGTTTCAGCCGACGGTTCTCTGCTTGTAATTCCTTTAATTCTTTCAATTGACTGGATTCCATACCTCCGTATTTCTTTCGCCAATTGTAAAAAGTTCCTTTATGTATCCCCAATTCGCGGCAGATATCTTCAGCCTTACGTCCTTGTTCATTCTCTTTTAGCGCCTTTATAATTTGGCTTTCTGTAAATCTTGTCTTTTTCATTCTGCAGTTTAATTTATGATTTTTTTTTCATTTTTAAACTGTCTCATTTTTAGGGAAGGCTACAA
>NZ_JAJSLW010000058.1 GCF_021729145.1 Membranihabitans maritimus
TGTCGACTTTTTGACAGCGCCTACAAGCTTGTTCCAATCGCTGTGCAGAGTAGGTATCTACCAGGCGGAAGATCCCCCTACAGATGTTAAAGCTTTGCGGGGGATGTCCCACCGAACGGATGACGCTTTCGATCGCCCAGCGGGTGGACGGACCGATTTGGGCCGCCTTGTCGATATAGTAAGCGGCGTTAAAGCCCCGGGCTTTTTTCCATTCTGTGTGGGAACGGGGCATGTGGGCCGGGTCGGTTTGATACCGGTAGAGATTGCGATACAGCAAACGGGTATGTGTGGCTACCCGTTGGGGCCCGATAAACACTTCTACGTTCCGGGAAGTATACACAATTGTAGATTCCCGGCCTACATATTGAAAAGGAACGGAGTAGTAGTTCTTTTCTTCTCCGATAAAAACATGATAGTCCCGGCGGACCTTGGAACGGGTCGTTTTTTTGATCTCAAACAAGTCCGGGGGCAAGGCCTTCATCTCAGGCCATTCAACCGACTGGAACTCGGAAGACCGGCAGCCGGGTTTTTGTTGATACGGCCGGTTATTGTGGTCTTTGAGCGATTGAAGAATACCCGCATTTAACGCCGAAGGGCTATGGAAAACTTCATTGCGAAGCGGACCATATATGCGGTTATAAATAGTGGATACCAGATTTTCCACACTGGCCTTATCTTTGGGTTTACGAACCCGGGTAGCTTGCAAATCGATTTGATAATAGGTCGCCAATTGCACACACAAGGCATTAAAATCCGGCTCATATTTATCGGCCCGGGTCACATAGGATTTCAAATTATCGCATAAAATCACCTTAGGCAAGCGACCAAAAAACAGCAAGGCCTGATTCAAACCGTACACAAAATCCGCCACTTTTTGACTGGACAATGCGATCGCAAAACTATGCTGCGTATGCGGCATCGTGGCAACTAACACCGGACAGGAATACAGCTCC
>NZ_JAJSLW010000059.1 GCF_021729145.1 Membranihabitans maritimus
GGTACTAACATTCGTACAGCACAACTTCCGAATTCCCCTTCGGCCACGTCACAGTAACGCACACAGTCTCCACTTCCATAGATAGATGGCCAGCCGCCTGCAAACCAATAAGGGCTGTTGGCATTACCATTATCCCCAGGGGATCCCTCTGACGAGTGATAGAACCAGTCTTCCGTTACTTGCTCGTAAAAACCGTTTTCACTCAATACCCAGTCGCCTTTCTCCAACAACAGGTAAGGGAAATAGCTCAACGGAGGCAATACACCAATCGCTAGATTGATAGGGTCTTCGCCCAATTCATATATCCCATGCAAAAAGCCATATCCTAACTGACTGCTATTCGTATTATCTGCTAAATACTCAAAGTAATCCGTATCAAACGGACTACCTCCAAACTCGCCTACAATATCACCTATCGTTATCTCTGTACCGTCTACCTTCTTCAATATCACACACTCCAGGTATTCTTCCCATACATTCTCTCCCTGTGCATAGGCATTGATCAACCCCGCAGCTATAACGGATGCAGGCAATTGATACGCCACACCGCCTAATTTGCTATTCGCTTCTTCGTAATCGTGGATACCCAACGGCTGCTTCCACGCTGCATATCTTTTCACGCTCTCCCCTTCTTCTTCCAATGGCTCGATCTCGCAATACACCGTATCTTCCATATACCCTACAAACGACTCCGCCGTCATCATCGGCAATCGCAATACGACAATCGTATCCGTCAGCGTAAACAATTCACCCCCTTTATTGAATACCTCCCACGTACGATAAATAATCTCCGACGTATCACTGGCTTCATTGCAATGGATCACCTCTACCCAATCCGGCTGTGCCTTCACGGAATAAGGGGTTGAACTACTCCGTGTATTGATTGTACTACACGGGATAATCACCAATGGCTCGTGATCTTCCGGTGACGGTACAT
>NZ_JAJSLW010000005.1:0-5845 GCF_021729145.1 Membranihabitans maritimus
AATACCTATGAAATCCGTATCCTTATATCAGAACAAAGACATCACCGCCTTTTTACCGGGCGGGTATAATTATACGGGGATCTATATCGTCGACGAATTACTGGAACTTAATGAGACGGTGATATTCAACGAAAACGATTTCCTCTATGAATACCTGTGGGAGAATCAGTTCCACGAGATCCCCTATACCGGGCAATTGTGCCGCGTAGGACATCTTATTCATTGGATAAAGGTAAAAGAAGATACCACCTATTTGATATATGACCTTTGTGATCTAAGAGGAGGGAATATCCGCTATTTCCTGGAGACCGTCCGGGGCGATCAATTTTCCATCCGGATGTTTGAATCGAATGCGGAGGTGGAGGTGTTTGGGAATTCGGGTTAAATATTAAGAAATTAAATCGTCAAAAGTATCTCCACCTGTCCATTCCATCTCTTGTGCAAGTGTAAATTGTTTTTCTATGCTATCTCTCTTGAAAAAACTACCCAGGCTTTTGTGGACATACAATTTATCTTCATAGGTTACTTGCGTTAAGGATCAGGGTTTTAGGGAATTTTCATCGCTATTTTTGCACAAGACCCACAAGGTATCTTCGTCTTTAGATGTAGTAAAATCAATAATAATGGTGGTAGAATATTGATTTCGTGAAAATATTGCTCCAATCTTGAGATTTACACCATAAGTAGCAATGGGACTATTGGTGCTTAGTTGCGGACAATATGGAAACTCGCTGGGTGTTTTCCAGTCCTTTTGGACAGCATTAGGCGTTAGGGAAGGTACAATTTCCGGTACTTCTTGAGTTGGGGAAGCGCTACGATTATCTTGAAATATCCATTCGTCCAATGAACCCCCTCTGGATGCAGTATCATTATTTTTTTACCGTGATAGGGTTATTCAAAATGTTCTCCAACTTGGTTAACCAACGAAGATTTTCAGGTCGATTGTTTTGGCGATTTGTATCTAATTAAAGATGTAATTGACAAAAGAGATAGTGAAAATCTTAAAAAAAGTTGATCAAAAAAGTGGAGAGTAAATAAAAGAAGCGTATTTTTGGACAAATTTAGTCCAAATGGAAAGTGTCCAAAATATAGTTTCGGTCGGTCAACAGATCCGTGCGCTCAGGGAAGCACATGGATTACCCCTTCGCAAAGTAGCCGCAGAACTGGACATCGATACATCCATACTTAGTAAGATCGAGAGGGGACATCGACAGGCCAACAGGCAGCAAGTTTGCGCCATAGCCCGGATATTCGGGGTTGATGAAAAAGAGTTGATTATTCAGTACCTGAGTGATAAGGTTATCGATGAACTGACGAATGAAGAATGGGCGGAAGACGCGCTGAAGGTAGCTGAAGAAAAATTAAAGTATTATACCAGAAAATGAACATATACCCGGTTAAAAATATAATGCCCGATCCTCAGGAAAGCCCGATAGGGTATGCCGAACGACTCGGCCTGGTTCATGCTTCTGCCGTATCCCAGGATCATAAGAAAAAAAACGGACAATTCTTTACGCCCGTGGAGATCGCTGAACACATGGCTTCCCTCTCACGGATAAAAGGAAGAGTGGTGAGAATACTGGATCCGGGTTGCGGTGCAGGTATACTTACCTGTGCCCTGGCAGAGCATCTGGCTAAGGTATCTCCTTCCACGGGAATGATGGAATTTACGGCTTATGAAACGGATCCGGCTATGGTACCTGTAGCCCGGCAAACCCTGGAATACCTGGTACGATGGTTGGAGGAGCGGAACATTACAGCATCTTACCGGTTGTGTGAGGGTGATTTTATACTGGCCCATGCTTTTTCCTTACAGGAAGACCGGGAGCTTTTTAAAAAATCTATTCAGCAATTTGATATTATTATTTCCAATCCACCGTATTTCAAACTCCCGATCCGGGATCCCCGTGTACAGGCGGCCCGCCTCGTAGTGAAAGGCCATCCTAATATTTACTCCCTGTTCATGGCTGTTTCGGCGGCATTGGTACGGGAAGGAGGGGAGTTGATCTTTATCACTCCCCGGAGTTATGCTTCGGGAGGATATTTTACCCGGTTCAGGGAATATTTTTTCCGGAAAATACAGCTCACGGATGCCCATTTATTTGTTTCTCGTAAGGAGACATTCGGTAGGGACAAGGTGCTTCAGGAGACGGTGATTATCCGGGGAGAGAAATCCTCAATTGCACCGGAAGCACCCATACGGATTACTTCATCGGGGGGTATAGGGGATTTGAAAGAGGCCGGTGAAAAGATATTTCCGTATTGGAATATTGTGGATCTGTATACGGCGGAAAAAATATTTTATTTACCTACATCGGACTATGAAGAGGCCGTATTGGAAATATTCCGGGATTGGAATTCCACGATGAAAGATTATGGGATTCAGATATCTACAGGAAGGGTCGTGTCCTTCCGGGCGCGTGAATTTATTCATGAAGTTCCGGAAAACACTTCTGTTGTGGTACCTGAGAATGCCGTAGAAGTATTGACCGGAGTCCCGGGTATTGCCCCGTTGTATTGGTTGCACAACGTACAAAGAATGGAATTGCAATGGCCGGTTCCGAAACCGGGGAAAGGCCAGTATATGGAGGTCGGAGAGAAATCCGGTCCCCTGCTGATCCCGGATAAAAATTACATCTTCCTTCGTAGATTCAGCAGTAAAGATGACCAGCACCGGCTGGTGGCTGCTCCGTATTTTCCTCCGCTTCCGAATGATCAGGAAGTAACTGGTAATGGATACATCGGAGTGGAAAACAAGGTCAATTATATCTATCGTCCTTCGGGGCACCTGGAGCGAAATGAAGTCCTGGGATTATGTGCTCTGCTCAATAGTCAATTATTTGATACCTTTTTCAGGATCTTCAATGGGAATGTCAATGTCAGTGCTACGGAACTAAGGGCAATGCCTTTGCCACCCCTGGAAATCATACATTCCATAGGAAATGAAATAAGCCGATCCGGTAATGAATCGGTAGAAAACGCGGATCGAATTGTCAAGGAATATTTTCAACCCGTTATTAGTCAATGAATAAAATAGAAGAAGCCCAAATCATTCTACAGGCCCTGGGCTTGCCAAAAAGGCAACAGAATGAACGTTCGGCCCTTACCCTTCTGGCCCTGTGCCAGTTGCGGGAAAATGATCCCTGGTCTTCATCCAATCCGGTGAGTATGGCGGTCATGGGCAATAAAAAGAACGCCAAATATGAAGGGATCATGAGATTTATAGAAGAGCATTACGACCGCCCGTATGCAGAGAACTCCAGGGAAACTTTTCGTCGACAAACGCTTCACCAATTTGTACAGGCGGGAATCGTCAACCACAATCCTGAAAATCCCGATCTACCCACGAATAGTAAAGACAATCACTATAAGTTATCCCCGGAAGCAGCCAGGGTAGTCCGCGCTTATAATACTGAATCATGGGAGAAAGAGCTCGGTGAATTTCTCGACAAACTCGGGACCCTAAAGGACAAATACCGAAAGAAGAGGGATATGCGAAAGATCCCCTTGCGGCTTCCGGACGGTTCGGAAATTGCTTTCTCTCCGGGGAAACACAATGAAGTACAAATCGCGATTATCCGGGAATTTGCACCCCGGTTTGCTCCGGGAAGTTCTTTACTGTACGTCGGGGACACCGCGAAGAAAGATCTGTATCTCGATGTTTCGGGGCTTGAAGCGCTGAGCATCCCCATTGATCAACATAGTAAACTACCGGATGTAGTGCTCTATGACCGGGAGAGAAACTGGCTCTTCCTGGTCGAAGCCGTTACCTCGCACGGCCCGGTATCTCCCAAGCGTATAATAGAAATGGAAGAAATGATGGCTTCATGTAGTGCTGGTAAAGTATATGTTACGGCATTTCAGGATTTCAGGGAGTTCAAGCGGCATACGGACCGCCTTGCCTGGGAGACGGAAGTATGGATCGTTGATTTTCCGGATCATATGATCCATTTCAATGGAGACCGGTTTATGGGCCCGCGGTGAGAAGTGGCTGGGTATTTTATTTTAATAGAGGGATGTCTGAAAGCTTTCGGAACCGGATTGACGGGGTCAGTACGACGGCTTCTCCACATTTCGAACGGCTCAATGTATCACTCATCATTCCTTCCTTTTTTCAATTTCTGTAATACATCTTTGGTCAGGCTGTCCATTTTCGAAAACGCAAACCACTTCTTACCCATGTCTTTCAGGGAAGCTCCCAAGTGGTAGAGCTCTTTTTCGTCGAGGATGATAAAGCGGTCGTGGGCGTCCTTAAAGTCTATTACTTTAATTTCCGGGTATTGGCTATTGTGCTTCTTCAGGTCGAGCCGTAGCTGCTTGCTGATGGTTTTGGTGTAGATGGTGGCGGAAACCTTGCTCTTTCTTTTGCTGAGCAGGGTCAGCGCAGAATCGTCGATGTAATTATCAATCACAATGATGGATGTTTTAGCTTTTCTTATCAAATCGGATATAAAATTGTAAGCATCAAACACCTGTCCATTGTAGAACACTCCTTGTTTAGGTAGTTGATTAGATTGAATTTGCAAAGCGATCGTATCAACCTTTTCAGTAAGGTTTTCGACATTATTTTCGATTCTGTTCATTCTTTGATTCAAGGCATACCCTTTTAATAGATAGTCCCGCAATACATTGGTTGCCCAAATTCTAAATTGGGTGCCTTGTTTGGATTTTACCCGGTAACCGACTGAGATGATAACATCAAGATTATAATATTCGATCTTGCGATTGACCATTCTCTTACCTTCTTTTCGAACTGTCAAGGATTCCTTGACGGTTGCATTTCTTTCCAATTCCTTCTCCCTATAACAGTTGTTAATATGTAAACTGATATTCTGTTTGGTTTGATTAAATAGTGTAGCCATCTGCTGTTGTGACAACCATACGGTTTCATCTTCCAATCTTACCTCTATTCGCTCGGGCAATTCATCAGATTGATATAGTACTATTTCGTTTTTCATGGGTTTAATCTTTTTAAAGCCCTATTCATCTTGTAGTTTGATTTTCGTCAAGTTCGTGTTGATCCATTTATTCAGTCGGGCTTTTCCTCTGTCAACCTTAAATCACAGTTATCGATGAAAATTACAAATTATATACTACTACAGATCGAAAATTCCTGTCCAATATATTTAACAATCGTTGAAATGGCAAGTAAGTAGTAAGTTTATAATGTTGTAGTCGATATTATATCGTCAGTTTTTTCTACGTTTTCCACATAGGGGGTCAACATCCCGGATTCAGGGGGTCAATCCCGAAGCGAGTCCGGGACAGGCTATACTCTGGATTATCCATTTCAGTATTTATGGTAACATCAAGCTTTCCACCAATGTATATCGTAGAACTATTCACCTCATACTTTACATAGTATTCATCTGCGACTTTGTTCTTTTCTTTTTCACAACCAATTAGGATAGCTCCGATTGTACCAACAAATCCGATGAGTAATATCATATGCCACCATCTGGAAGTGGATTTTGATCGTGATGAGAATAGTTTCCGTTCGTGGAACATAATGGCAATAATATTTATCCTTGTCTGTAAAATAATGAAAAATCCGGATTTGGTGAAATGGTCTTTGCTTTAAACCATGAATTGGGTTGTTTTTTCGTATGGTCCCATTTATTGATAGCGTAAAAAATAGAGGGTATCCCCATAACAAACGGGATCAGATTACTATTTATCATTTTCTCCCGCTTGGGGGGGTATCCCGTTAGCAAACGGGGCCGGATTGTCGGGGGCAGTACGACTAAACAATACCCTCAAATTAAAGTGTTGTGACTACTCATCAAATACAGGACTGTTACAACGATGACAATTCAAGAGATGATTGACAAGCGGTTGTGACTAC
>NZ_JAJSLW010000005.1:5945-329745 GCF_021729145.1 Membranihabitans maritimus
GTTGTGACTACTCATCAAATACAGGACTGTTACAACGATGACAATTCAAGAGATGATTGACAAGCGGTTGTGACTACCCATCAAATACAGGGCAGTTACAACATACGTAAATTGTTAAACCCGGAAGCACATGTTGTGATTACCCATCAAATACAGGGCTGTTACAACAAAGAAAGTTGGCTACACGTATCGGAACCAGTTGCGACTACCCTTCAAATACAGGGCTGTTACAACCGGCTAGAGAAGCCGTTGCTCATTACATTAGTTGCGACTACCCTTCAAATACAGGGCTGTTACAACGCACCGGGAATTTGATATTCCCCAGAATATGTTGCGACTACCCTTCAAATACAGGGCTGTTACAACAAAGAAAGTTGGCTACACGTATCGGAACCAGTTGCGACTACCCTTCAAATACAGGGCTGTTACAACGAATAAAACACTTAAATGATATACTATGATGTTGCGACTACCCTTCAAATACAGGGCTGTTACAACCCCATGAGCCGGAGCCTTTGAGATTCGAAGTTGCGACTACCCTTCAAATACAGGGCTGTTACAACGTGATGAGTGTATTGGACCGGAGGGAATTGGTTGCGACTACCCTTCAAATACAGGGCTGTTACAACGGAGAACGGTATGTTTATAGAGATCGTAGAGTTGCGACTACCCTTCAAATACAGGGCTGTTACAACCAGCGCATTCGGGTGTATAATTCCCGCACCGTTGCGACTACCCTTCAAATACAGGGCTGTTACAACTATCCCCCAATTAATTCCTTGATATATAAAGGAATACTACAAGAGTTAGCATGTAAAAAACCAACCATGATATACCGGATCCTAATTTCAAAGAGCTTTTTTTTGATTCTATTAATTCCATAAATTGCCAAATTACATTTTATTCTGCAGACATTAAATTTTTGAATTCGGAAATAAGGGCCTCCACTACGCGGCTGAGATATCGGCAATACGTTTCTCCCCTTGATTTTTTCAGAAGAATTCTTTTCTGCATAAATTGAAAATATCGGGGATGGGGCAATTGGTTGTGGGCAAATTTATTCCGAAGGAGCACCAGGAGGTATGCTTTATAAACCTGCTCAGTTTTATGACTTAATTCCTCCAAAGGAACTTTTTCAAAATTGCTGTCTCCCAAAGAATGAAACCATTCGATATCACCTTCATCGACTAAATCGTATTTTTCCAAAATGCCATGAACGAGGTATAACTTGAAATTGGGATTTTGCTTTTCCCCTTGTAAAAACTCAGGAGGCTCCTGCTCCCCGTCAAATTCCCAGTCTTTCAGGATATCCGATTCCAGGGATTGGATGCTTTTTAGTACTTCTTCCCGGCGAATGACTTCGTAGGAATCCGGTCCGATTTCAAGTTCCTCTTCCATCTCTCGCTTGGTCCATTTCTGTTCGGTATCATACTGGAAGAGAATGTCCACTTTTTCGTCAGTCAGGAATCTTTTGAATTTTCCGATGTCTTTGAGTTTGACAGCGGGCTCCAGCAGGTTTTTATAGCGGTAAAGTACCGTACGTCCCCATAGGTACTTGTCATTGATGATGTTTTCCGAATCATCCCCGAAAACCCTCTCACTCTGCTCCCTGGCCCTTCGATCTTTTTCCATCCGTTCTTCCTGGGACAGATAAAAGTCCGATAAGAATAATTCAATATCCTGCCCAAAGGTTTTTTTATACAAATCCCTGGTGATCAGATTCAGGAATAGATCTTGAGTTTTGATCTTTTTAATGCCCAGATCTGTTTTCATTCGGAACCAGTCGAGTTGCTGTTTGGGTGATAGTTCCTGACGATTTTCTATCATTCCCGGATGTTCCTCGCGGACTTCTTTATACTTTGCTTTGTACTCGCGTGGTAAATCGTAGAATTGTTGGTACTTATGGTCGTCCCGGTATGCATATTGAAACCAATCGGCAAATAAGCCAGGATCATCTTTCATTTTCTTTCCGGGAATGAATGTAGGCTTATCGTCAAAAATCCCCCGGGGAAAGACCAGCGGCTGAGCGAGTAATTTTATTTTTTGGGATTCCGTATCGTCTCTGAAATAAAGACGCTGATGGAATAGATTCCATATTTGCTCTTGTTCGAAGAATCTTTTTAATGATTCTTTAGCCTCTTGATTTTGCTTGATTCCCTGGAGCAGGGATTTATAATATTTTTTCCTTCCCAGGTGATACAGCCTGTAAAAGGCTGCAAAATTTTTCTTCTGGAATGATTTTCGGATAAAATCGTTCCAGGGATACTCATCCTCTTTCCAATTCCAAAATGCTCCTAATAGATTCTTTGCCTCATCAGGCCGGTGTCTGTAGAAAGCCAGGGACTCCTGAAGTTGACTGTGGTGATGTCCTCTCCATTGTTCCCGTACTTCCTTTGGCATAAACCGTTTCAGGTCATCGGCCAGCCAGGTGGCTTCGCGTCCCATTTCCCATCCCGTATAGGTATATTTGCGTGTGGAACGCTTTGATTCTGCTTCCCTGCGATTTTCTTCCAGTTGTTTCAGTTTTTTCGTGCTGACTTTGATTTCAGATCGTATTGCATTCTTTAATTTTTTTACGCGTAATTTTTTGCCTGAACCGCTTTTTAGCAAATTCCTAGACAGCCGGGAAGGTGATTCTCCCCCGGAATCTGGGTTATAGTTTTCAATACGTTCAAAGTGTTCTTTGAGCTTACGGATTAATTTTTCCTCTATTTCTTCGGGTGTTTTCTTTCGGACCAGGAGTTCATGTATCAGGGCCGGCAGTTCATTCAAGGAAAGTAAAGCAGTGGGAGCGAGGTTGTATACACTATTAAGTTTATTATCATCGATTTCTTCGTGAATTAATTGTACCATCTCTTCCTTGGTGGATTTTCCGGCATTTCGAGATTTATTATCGATTTCACGTCGGTATTTTAGTATGTTCCCATATAGTTGACTGGAGCCGGTCACTGTACTTTTTTTAAGATTAATGAAAACAGGGATATTATTTCCGACAGTATTGTAAGATGGATGGGGAAATTCTTCCCAACCCGTATCGGAAGGAGAGGGGCCATTTTCGGTCCAGTATTTTGCTTTTAGTTTGCTCACGGTGGATAGTTTTCCAAATACATTGACTTTTTCTTTGACCCGGCGGTCTGTCTGGTATGTTGTCCCTTCTATGGATTTGGTTCGCCGGTCATGGATATAATTTCCGATATGGACCTGGAATGTGAGGGTGGGAAAATCGACGAATTCATCGAGATACCGCAATACGAAATAGTGGAACTTATCTTCATAGCGCTTCCGTATGACCGGATGGACCACCAGGGCTCCTTTTTCCGATGCAGATTGGGCCCCTTCTGAGAGATATTCATTAATGTCTTCTACGAAGGTAGCCTGATTTTTTTTCGACAATACTTCATATACCTCGTCAGGTACTTTACTGAGTTCGTCTGCGATTTGAATCAACAGGGTGGTACGGTCGTACCCCGTCTGCAGCCGTGTTTTGATCCCCGTATATCCGAGATGCCCGAATATCCAGTGGGTAGCCATATATTTCAGCCCGTTATTTTCCCGGGTGATAGGTTTATCCGGATCCCGGATGATCCGGGCTTTATAGCCTTTGACCCGGCTGCGCATACCTTCACTTTCCCTCCGGCTGAGGAATAGTCCTGTGAGGAATAATAATCCGCTTTCAGAAATCGTGACTGGCAACTCATATTTATCGGTAGGGATATGATAGGACTTATACCTTGCAGATACTTTTTCACTCTTCCCTTCCTTGTAGATGAGGTGGTGGAAGGCATCATTTAGTATGCCATTCCGGATACTTTCATCATCCAGGGACACTTTCTTTCCCTGGGCTTTCTTTGTTTTTAGTTCATCTTTTTTATGTTGAGACAAAATTTCCAGGTCTTCCTCCAGGTTCTTTTTCAGCAACTCCCTGGTCGAATCATTTTTCATTTTTTGTTTCCGGACATGTTTGGTCACTTTAACAAATAGTTCATCCAATAAATTATATAACTCCGGATTATCCAACGAGATGGGTTTATGGTAATGGTGGGTATAATAATTGCGTAAGGTATTACCTACTCTGAGCAATATTTTGATGTTTTCTACTAGGTATTCCCGCCTTTTGTCTTCTTTGTCGGTCCCGTGGTATGCGGCAAACCGTTCATCATTCGGTGATAGGTCAAGGTATCGGACAACCGGTAAATATTGTCCGAGAAAATCAATCCTTCGTTGATAGTCCGGGACGGATAGGTTTTGACTAAGTATTGTATCGAGCAGTCCGGATAATCCGGATCTTGGAACATTATAATGAAACCGCTCAGCCAAAACCTCTGTGACTGAATCTATATTTTGCTGAGCCAGGTTGAGGTATCCGCCGAAGTAGTGTTTGTCTTCGGTACGGAAATGGCTATACGATATACGTTGAGCGACAATAGGGGTTGCTTCCATTTTGTATCTTTTTTAGGGTTGAAATTAGTTATTGTTATTACCCTAATTTACAAAATAAATTGCAGGAAGTCATAATTGGGACAATTGAATTAATATCACTTAAGAATTTATTTGGTAAGGAATAGATTTTAGAGACCCTCCTATTTTCCTTACTAGAAATGTTGTTTGTGTTCTTATGATTATAAGGCAGATCCGTAATATGTCCAATTCAGTATTAATTTTTCTTTTGTTTCATATTCTTGTATTTTTTTCATAAACGGCTCTCTGTGTTCTGCTCCGCAAATAAATATTGCTCTGTTATAAGGGTATTGTTTACTGAAATTGTAAATATTTCTCAGCATTTCATATTCACGATTATTATTAAGCTTATTTTCTGATTTATACTCAAGAGATAATTTTATATCATTTATTTCTAACAAAACGGTCTCTTCCTCTTCCCGTATTTTATCTAAAAGTTTCATGCAGGCGCTACTATTGAGAAAATCGTAGCCATATTGTTTGATCATTGATATTTGTTCATTCCATAGTTTGGAGTATTTAATACTCCTTTTTTCAATTTCATTTGCCCCATTAAAAAGGTCACTTTTATTTATTGGGTAATTGTCGACGGGGAAATGCTTTATAGGGTAATTTCTTAAATATCTCTTGACTGCTATTGCTTCTATTGTGCTAGGAATATAACCATTAGCATATACATAAGAAAAAGTATCAGGGGATAGTTCTTCAAATATTATTTCTGGTTGTATTTTCTCGATGATCTTGTATAATTCATCGGGATTGCATTTTCCAAGATTTTTATGAAATGATGAAACTAAAGTGATATTGTAAAGCATTTTTTAACGTATACATTTTCTATCCTAAATCTGTAAGCTTATTAGCTAGGATTAAGTTAATTAAATTGTTTAAAATTAGCACCTCACCCAAGAATTAATTCCGATTGTAGACTTCCCTAAGAAGTATGCAGATATAAAGCAGAAGTCCTGTTTTTTATTACTGTGATTTCCATGGTTTCCGAGAATTCAAGCGACATACCTGCCACCTTGCCTGGGAGACGGAAGTTTGGTTTGGTGAATGATTTGGCTCATGATTATAATAAATTAGTATTTAGATACTTTTTGGGGTATCCCATAATGAATTAATATAGTTTAGAAAATGTACCCCACTCTTTGCAAGAAGGGCAAACCATTGGTGATACATCATTATAATCGAATACTTGATGACCACATTTATGACAATGGTGACACTTCAGTTTTTTTTGTTGAGGTCTGTTAGGTCTCTTTGTAGAATTTGACTTTCCACTTAATAATTGGAATATGATTGCTATAACAATTATAGTAAATATGATTTCCATATATTTATATTTTGGTTTTCATTTTTTTGTAGAATTCAGTGCGGGATTTCAAGACACTTTCCTTTTGGCAATACGTTTATTTTGTATAATTTCTATCATTTTAACACTTTAGCTAGCATTAGCTATAGCAGATGTTGTGCCTTCGTACTTTTTATATTTTGTCAAACCATTCTGGATTGATACTTATGTCTTCAATTAATTCGGTTTTTACTCCAAGATTAAATTCTTTCAATTTGTTACAAAGTTGTTCACCATCTATTAAGTCAATTGGTGGTGCACCATCTCTCGAAGCCTCTTTAATAGCTTCTCTCGTAAAGTTGCTCGTTGTAATGAAAAGTCCTTTATCAGCTCGCCCTTGCATTGCACCTCTAAAATCTCTCACGTCTCCGGAAGAAACAGATCCTTTATACCTCTTGCATTGAAAGAAAACGTGAAAACTTAAAAATCCATTTATTCTTACGATTCCTTTTCCGTCAATTCCACCGTCACCTGATTTCCCTGTTACTTCAACTTGTATAAATCCACTTTCTCTTAAAATTCTTTGACATAATCGTTCAAATGCAGAAGGGTCAATTTTTAAGAGAACCGAAATTAAATTTTCTTTCCAATCAATTTGGTCTTCAATTTCATCTTCAACCTCTTCGTTTTGAAGTTTGGGATTTTTTGGTTTGTCCGTTTTGGGTTTTCGAGTTTTCTCTCGCACATATCGAACAATTTCGTCTGAATTGAGTTTCGAAGTATCAATTTCATTGTCAACTAACGCCCAAATTCCACGAGAAGAGTTTTCCAAAAGTCCATATTTTTTAAGATAAGTTCTCGCCCAAGCTAAACGATATTCAACTTTTGTTTGCACTCCATTTTCATCGTGTGGTATTTCCAGAATTTCTTCGTCGTAACCTGTAACTTCATAAACTTTTTCATTGATTTCGTCTATTGAACCTGAACCACCAAGTCGTTTTAATGCTTCCAAAGTTGGAATTAACATTTTGTCGTATGTTGGAACTTTATCGTGAATTTTCTTTCTTCCCATTCAGCTTATAGTTTTGTTCAGTATGAGGCACCAACTTATTTATACATTCACTAAAAGTACACATATACCCCGAATGGTAGGAATATGTATACCTTTTGGTATTTTTTATTCTGTACTCACGTCATCAAAATCAAAGAAAGTCCCCCAAACTGATGATATCAGCCTAGTAATTATCTCATACATCTTAATAAATTTTTCTACAACATTGTATTTTAAAAAAGGGCGACGAGAGTAAATACATTGTCATCACTTCATTAGGGCTTACAAATACACTCTCTAATGTATAAAATTATATTCAAAAACTGACCTTCATTCAGAAATTTTTCATCAGATTTATCTAAATAGAGGTATTGAACATTCGTTATTAGTAGGATTATGCCAAATAGGATAGGGCGATTTTAAAGGTGAGGAATTGACCTGTTATAACCTTCTCCTTAATTCATAGTGACTACTCTATTTCTTTTTTTATATCTCCGGACTATCTGGTTTTTTCGGATAGGAGTGGACCAGGATTTGCTGAACTTTATAGATACTAGGGTGGGGCCAAGAAGCGAGACAGTATTGACAGGGTTTCAGCCACGTAACCTTACAGGATATGAACAATGGGGTCAACGGACCGGATTGTTATTAACATTTCTCCTTTTTTTAGGAGTAATCCTATTATCTTTCTGTATGATAGGGCATCTTTTTTCCGTACGCTTCCTTCAAGTGACCACTCTTTTGGCTTGACAGGCACAAATCAAACCAAAATCCGAATCACCTTTGAGTACCTTTCCCATTATTTGAATCGATCTATTCATTAAGTCGATGGAAATATATCCAAGTCAGATGATGGATCTAAATCTCTTTGATTTGAGACAGACTTATTGAAAAATGATTCCCTATTTTTTAATTTTGTCATAACAGAATTTAAATGATCGTCTACTAAATCAGTAGAAACTAAAAAATTTCTGACCGCTTCTTCACATATTTTATAAAATGAAAGTAATCTTAGCTCAAAGAATATTCCTTCACCTGATTGCCCTTTGACTTTGTCCATAAATGGCTCTTTATCCGAATTGACTAACCGTATATTGTTAGTCAAAACATTATTATGGAGTAAACTGTTTCTCAAGTCCCATAAACGATCAATTTTTTCACGAGAAAGGTTTTGATCAAAAAGAAAGGAATTAAAAATATAAAAATGTGTTTTATTTTTGTTAAGGCTAATGCGAACAAATTCTTGTTCTCCAGTAAATTGAATTTTAAGATCATCATTCTCCTCAAAGAAACTACCTAAAGCGTCTACTAAAGATAACATAAGAATACATGCAGGAAACCCCAGAACCCCATTTGTGTTTTCTGGATTTACTCTTTGCCAAAACAGGTTGTCTTCATTATTGTCTTTACTATAACATAAACAACTTCTTATTGTAAATAATATTTCTATAAAGCTTTCTTCAATCATTTCCAATGGGGTATCTGCTCTCAAGTGTATTTTCATTTCTCTTTAATATTTTAATCGCAACAGTTATTCATTCAGAAATATAGAGCTATAATACATCTTCTCTTAAGAGATAGCCATTTACTGAACCATTTTGAACTAAGAAATCAAGTATTTTAATTATTGGCCCTTTAACTTTTATTTCTTTTTTCACCTTGGATCTATTTAAATAGATATATTTTCTAACAAGTTTCTCAATATAGTAGATTGTATTTTTTTCCAAACTTTTACTTGTATTTTTCTCTACAAGATGAGCAATCCAAAACATACCATCATTTAGAAAGTCACTACCTATTTGATTTAATAATTTAGCTACAGAATCAAGAACTGATGGAAAGTGGCCTATATCTTTAACGATATCTCTGTAGAACTTCTTTTCTCTTTCTCTAAGACTTGGCCAACTACTAATATTTTTACTCCAATAGTTCCATGCTAATAAATAGTTATGAATAACATGGCTAGTAATATAATCATCATATTGTAAATTGTCTATTATCTTGGGATAAAAGCTTTTCCATACGTACCAAAATTGTTCGTATGTCTTCTCTTCGTTTTCAGCTCTAATAATTTCTCCAAAAAACCATGCAGCTTCCTCTGTAAACCTAAATTCTTCAACAAATGGTTTGACAAATTTCTTAACTTCATCCTTTTCTCTGGAAAGGATGAAGTTAGAATATTTTCTAAATATTCTAAGCCGCAGATTGTGTTCAATAGTGTCATCCTTGTAGAAAAGTCGCTTTGAAAATATTAAGATCAATTCTAATGAAAGATTTAACAACTCTTTGTCAGAAGTATCACTAGGAATTAATCTGAAAATAATTTCCAGATCTTCCAGTGGATAGTCTGAAATGACCCAATCTTGTTGATCAGGTGAAGAACTTAGATTATTAATTACAGCTTCATCATAATTTTTAAGAAAATCGGTAATAGTTTCAACCTGTACGTAATTGTATGATCTATTTTCTCTCAAAAATTTCTTTTTGTTTTCATTAAGTAATTGATTGAAATCCAATTTGAACTTGATGAATGTAAATATGATATTTTTTGTTTTATTTTCAGGGAGCTTATTTTGTATAGACTCAATGGAATAATCGCAAATTCGTTTATAATGCCCGATTGGATAATTATCAAATAAAATCAAGTATAACGGTAATACAAATTCAGTATCAAAAGTAGAGAACTGTTCCATTAACAATGGAATAGTATTGATTGCTGACTCCACGCCATCTGATATTTGGTATTGATACCCGTGTCTTAGTGGGGCGTTTGCATAATGGAGAATAACATCTTTACAGAAGATCTGCTCTTCTGCAGGAAGCTCAGAAAAGAAATCACCAATTAATATAGCGCAACTGAAGGCAGGTATCGAATAATTATTTATATAAAAATCAAAATCACAGTCTCCTTTTAACCCTTTCAATATTTCTTTAGTTTCTTTTAAAACCAAAGTGGGATTATCATCATATCTTTTATGATTTATATTTCTTTTTCTTCCTTCAAATTTTGATTTTGCCCAAAGTTCAAGAGATAGGTATTTTTTTCTTTCCTTAAATGCTTTTTGGACCTTTTCACTATGTTTTTTTAATTCAGGATCAACTTGTGGATTAAAATTAATGATGACTCCTTTCTCTCCTTTTTCAATTGTAGGATCCATTTTTCTACTGTCAATTCTAGATAGTAATAATAGGTTGTTTTTATTTTGGGTGGGTTGATTCAATTCTTGTTGATTCTTTTTGTGATAATCAATTATTTCCCAAATTTCCTTCTGTCTATCTTTAACTTCTTTTGCAGTAGTACTTTCATCTCTAAAATATTGATAGTAAACTATTAAACTTTCTAAAGAGTGCTTTCTATGCGGCTGTTTAAAAGTTTCTGCTCTCTCTATCTTAAAATGTTTGTCTCTCTGGAGATCAAACCCTAAGGAATTAATACTCATTGCTTCACCTTCCCCAAAAGTACTTCTATGACCATCAAAATGAATATATTGGATACTGCTAAACAATGTTTTAGCAATATCGAAAAACTTATTAGGATATGCTAGCACGACACTTGTTACAACTGCTGAAATAGAGCTGGATATTGATTTTTCAATCAAGTATAAGAGTTTATCTCTCATGGTTTCAGTATATTCATTTTCAGCTTCCTTTAAAAGGAATTTTTCCAAGGCCATATGAATAGATTGAAGGAGGTAGGGGGTTAAAGGTGATCCTATTCCTCTATACATATTCCATAAACTATGAGAGAGATATTGTTTGATAGATTTACCTGATGGAAAAATCACTTTTACTTCTTCAATACTATCATCGAAACCTGAATCCACATATGCCTGAATTGATCGATTAGTAAAATTAATGATGAAATCAATGGTTTTGGAGTATGAAGAATGGAGAAGATAATATATTGGTGTTTGAAGAGCACTTGGTGGAAAGTAATTTGGTCTTGATGATATATTATAATGAGGTTCCACGCCGCTGACAAATCTATGAGAGTCATGGGGTTGATTATACCAGAATAATTCAGCAATACGTAAAACATAATCAGGTAATTCTCTAACTATAGGTAAAATTTTGAGATCAGAACTAATCAAAGTTTCACATAGATTATAGAACTTATCTTTTCTATCAATATGTCCATTTTTTATAATCCCTTCAAATATTTGAGACAATTCAGTTTTAATCTCACCGGATGAATTTAAGATTATATCTATTAAAGTGTTGGGGTTAGAATTTCTTTGAAATATGTTATTTCCTAATCCTTCTAACTCTGTGAAAAATTTAAGAGCTATAAGTCCGACTTGTTTTGTCGTTTGTCCATTGTCATTATAAGAGCTCGACTCTAATAAAAGAGGTAGAATATAATTTAATGAAGCAGTGTTAAATTTATCTGCATTTTCAAAAATGAAATTAATAGTGCTCTGCCATCCAGGTCCCGTTGGTTTGGTGAAAATGTTATTTAAATTAAATTCTTCAGAATTGTCAAGGAAAGATGTTATGCTAGTATCAACTTCTTTGCACGAGATCCTAAGCTGAAAAATTATTTTACGTAGAATTTGATGATTATTTTCTAGGATAAATTCTTCGAAATTGCTGAAAAAATATTGAGAATAATTAGAAAGCAGAATGGACGTTAATATTTCATCTTTCCAGAAAAGAGCAATATTTTGACTCACTAAACCATCCTCAATAAATGGTTTTATCTCATCAAGGTTATCTGATAACATCTCAGATAACCAATTTCTAAATGCACGTCTAATGGATAAAGAACTACCAATTGCCGTTAAAAAATCAATATACTCGGGTGAGTTTTTAAATGCTCGTTTAATTAATATTTCTTGCCCCCATTCTTCGTAAATATCATGTGTAATAAAATATCCGCCTGATTTACTATCAAAGCCGATTATTTCATCACGCAGTAATAACGCCAGAATCTCATTAGAATAATCCATAGGAGAAATATAGAAGATTCCTTGCTCTGTCTTTCTTTTTACAATACTCAAAAAACAATTTTCTCTTAAAATATTTGTGTTGTTTCGAGTATAAGAAGAATTTTGAATCTTTCTCAACCAAATTCTTTCTTTGAATTGAGAATAGGAAGAAAGATCTCTATCAGTTGTATAGAGACGTAAATATTCGTCCAAATAAAACGGATTACGAATTAGCTTTTTAAGTTTGGTATTAGATGGTAGTTCGAAAGAGTATTGATTTGCAATTGATTCAAGTTCATTTAATGTTAAGATATTAATTTGAATTTCATCAAAATTTATTCTGAGAATACTAAGAAATTGATAGCGAAGATCGTTGAGAAAGCTGAGCCTTGTTGTGAAGATTATTGTCCATGAGTTTTTTAAAAGCTCTGAAAGAAATTCTTTGAAGGGCTCTTGATTATCTAAATCTGATATTTTTTCTGCCGAATCAATAAGCACAATTTTATTTGGTTCCTCAGCATGTGCTTTGATGAAATCATTTAATGAAAAGTTCCCATCACTACCAATTAAGGTATCTATACTTTGAACATTAAACTCTGTCGCCTTAAACCCATAAAACGGTATTTCCTCCTTTATTTGCCTATAGAGTTCTTTAATAATAGCAGTTTTCCCACATCCTCCTTGACCACTTACTATCAGGGCATTTACTTCATTGATTTGATTTTTAAGATTTTCTATCTCTTTAGTACGATCGATTTTTATTGAGTGTTTACCATAAATGATATCAGTATGGATCGAATACAATAAATTTTCAGTGTGTTCTTTTATTTCTATTAAAAAATCTATAATGTTTTTCCTTTGAGAAAAATAGAAATCAGCCAGATATTGATTTTCAGGTAGTGCAAGTTGTCTCGCGATATGGCTGGGCACTCTCCAGTCAATTTTTAGGTTAAGTCCACTTGCTTCTTCTTCAATTGCTATTTTATATTTAGGATCTTTTTTACCATGAATATTACTTTCTGAAAATGAATCGTTTAAATAGAATAGTATTTTAGTTAGATTACTATTTTCCCTTTTGGCCTTCTTGATAGAATCAATTATTTTGCCTTTATTGTCTGATAGTTTTGAGGAAAAAAATTTTGCTTGAAAGCCTACACAGTCCTGATCACACTTGATAGGTTCCGTTTCAATTCCTGTTTGGTTTTTAAATCTAAAGATTCCGATATTATTTCCATGTTCACTGCAAAATAATTGATAGGTAAGATTTTCAAAAGTATTCTGCTCTTTACCTGCAAATTTCGCTTTAAATATGTTCCAATTTATTTCCTGCACTTAGTTAATATTTCCTTTGATTTCATTGTTGATTTACAGCATTTACTCCAGCTCTTTCTGTTGGCGAATATCTTCCCATGTTTTAATATTATAAGATTATTTCATACTCCCTCCTCCCAAACTCATACCTCCCATCCTTATCCAGCTTCGGCACTCCGCTCTTTTTATTCGTATAAAAATTCAATACCCGGACCATATTCCGGGGATGAAAATCCAGACCGAAATGATCCCGGTAAATAAGGAAAACATCCAAAGCCGTGCGCCGATGAGTCGTCAACGGGATTTTCGCGGCAAGAAGCGCACTCCCTTGCTATTTAGTGAAGGAGCCGTCTTCTCGATTGTGCTTTCGTGCTTTTTACTTTTTTCTGTCGCGCAATTTCTGAGACACAATCCTTGCCAAGCTTTGATGCGCATTTCTGGCCTAGGTTACTTGGCAACGTGTGTGGTTTTCAGCTTTCAAATTTACCTTATGTCAAATTAATTTTACCCTTCGGCATATTTTGAAGTGTCGTATTCCATTGGTTTCAATCCAAATTAATTATGACCTCATAATCATCGGCATTATCTCTGATTTCTATTGCCTTTTCTATGTAGTGTTCACTTGAAATTTTAAAATCGCTCCATTTTACAGTCTTTATGTAAGAACATTCACCTTTATGAATTATCGTCCCATTACACTCTCGAGTCAACGACTCCTTACGATTGAACATATTTTTGTTAAGGATTCTGAAGAGGGCCCCAGTGTTGTGAGTTATGGAATTACAAGCAGGGTTTTCTGTATAGTACCAATCATAGGTACTATTTTCATCAGGTAAGACAATCCCTAAAACAGCATTCTTTTGACTTTTTCTATTCTGTACTGTAGTGGTTCGTAAAGAGTACGAAACTTCCCAAGGCACCCATTGCTTTTTTTCAGGTTGATTTGTGTCTCTCATTCCTTTAGAAAGGATCACCAAGGTAATACTGCTTCCCCGAATTTTTTCTTTGAGTTGTGTTCGGATAGTTTCATCCGCAAAATCCTCTAAGCTTTCCCCATCCTTCTCGCCCAGATTGATATGGCTGTCCTTTTTTAGGTGTTCTTGTAGTTCATCAACATAATCGCGTACTCTTGTCTGTCGCTTTACATATTGAAATCGACCACCAATGAATTGCAATTCGGTCTTGTTTAGATCAGGAACCAAGGTATCACCATACTTGTAGGAGATGAAAATATTTCTTGCCATAGCTATTGAAGTAAAAAATCTTTGAATAGTGACGAATAGGCATAATCTGTTTCAAATCGCTTCTCTTTGACATTTACGACCGAATAAACCAATTTTGCTGCGGCCCCTGTGCTTGCTATTGGTAATATTCTCGCCTTTGGATGAAATTCACGGAATAGTTCATATTCCCTTTCCACTCCCTCCATTCCACCTATGAAGATGGCAGCGTAGAAGTGATGTGAGCTAAACATAACCCTTCTCATTTCCAGGAGACTACTCTCTCTATCACCAGTACTCTCTACCAAATGGACGTTCTTAAACTCATTGTTATCTGGAGGAAATCTATGTTCAAAAAATTTAGACTGATAGATTGTAACTCTATCTTGGACTTGCAGACCTCGTCTTTGAATAACATAATTGATGATTGGAGTAATGGATGGATGACCACCCCAAATCAATCTATATTGTGGCAGCACAGTGCTTGCCAATGCAGTCACCGAATCTCTGATAGCTATTACATCTGCCGTCTCAAAATACTTTGGATCCCGCTCTGGCAAAGGAATGCTTGCCGAAAGGAAAATGTTCTTTAGTTCTGCTTTAGCCATAAGTCAAACTCTTGTTTTTTAATAGTCTTTATCTCCAAGTACTGATTGAGCCAGTCTAGGTGTTTTAACCACTTATCTCTAATCCTTAGGTCATCGTAGATAAGGTGGATCTGGTCAACTTCATAGTCTGCAATTTCCTTTTTAATTTCCTCTGATTGGTTACAATCCATGGATTGTGGGACACCCACGCTTGGAACAAACAACCTCCTTCGATTCGAGCCAAGATCTTCAGTGATTATTCTCTCCGGTTGAAGTTGCAGGCTTTTTCCAGCTTTATTTGCTGCTATTAGGAATTCGGTAATAAGACTGTCTTGCCTCGAAGCTAAGTTTCTCGCCCTCAAGGACTCAACACCACTTGAAATTCCCCGTACAATGTATTCTTGCAATCTCGAATGGTCCTTATCTTGAAAAATACCATCCTCAAAATCCGATGCTCTAAGTTGATAAGGTATACACACTTCATTAGTATCCTCCATTTTATGCCCTGGCCAAATCAGTTGTATCACCCCAATTTGCTTAGCATTTGCTTCTGCAATTTCTTCCTTACACCATTCACTATCCAGGAACCCAGGTGTATTCAGAATCACTATTACATCACTGTCAGACATCCGATGCCATAGCTCCTCTTGGAATGGTTCGCCTTGTTTAATTGAATGGGTATCCAGAAATACATCAAAATTACTTTTTTCTAACGCTTCATATAGTTGAATAGCCACAGAAGTGGATTCATTTCGCTTATAGCTTATAAAAACTTTTCGACTGCTTCGCAGTTTGCCATAGGACTCCAACGCGAGGTTCACTATCTTTTGTTTCTGGCTATCATCATACTTCAATCCATTCTGATTTTTCAGAGATTTTGGAATTTCCAACTTGAAGGAGTCATAAAACACGGGAAGTATAATTGCTCCCTCAGAAATCAGGCTATCAATTTCCGATAAATCTTTATGATGGCCTTGCTTGTTTCCAAAATATACAACAAAACCTGGTTGATTGCCGGAATATGCTTGTGAAAAGTCTGAGCGTGTTATCACCTCAAAAGAATCCGGAGGCATCTTCAGGTCCTCAACTGAAGAAAAAAAGAGCTTGGTAATTTCATCAGCAACTGATCCTGGGTCTCCGAGAATAATTAGTTGATATTTATACTTCTGCGACATCACATAGTTTTTGAGTTAGATTTACCAAAGGGTTTCTTCTATAGATTTCTTCCTTTCATTCTTAGTCACTATCGTCATTTTTTATTTGTCCTTATAATTGGTTTCCAAAAATACCACCATTCTTGTCGAGCGTTGGCAATGGCCAGATGCTTTCGGTTTCCTAGTGTTAACTTTATATCTAAGCAAACCAAATAAAGTTGCTTGTACGCTAGCTTTTTTTGCATGAAGCACAACTTGCTTATATATGCACCAAAAGTAAATTATATTTCCGTCTATTGTCGTATATATACACCTTTAGGTATTTTTATATTTTGAACATATATCATAAAAATCAAATAAAATCCCCAAGACTGAAGACATCAGTATGAGGAACATCTCATACCTATTTATAAATTTCCGTATCGTATTGGATTTTACAAAAAATAACGGGTGGCGAACGTAAATACATTTTCATTGCTTCATTTAGGGTTAACAAATACACCCCCTAATGTAAAAAATTAAATTCGAAAACTGACCATCGGTCAGGAAGTTTTCCACCAAAAATTATCAAATGATCAATTTTAAAACTATATAACAATAAATATTGCCAAATAAATTAAATATATTAGATTGCAATTCTGCTGAAAACTTTTGTATCAGTAGTCATTTATAATATAATTTCTCTGCCCTTTTCAGTAATCTGTATCCACTGTTTTTTAGTGGTTTTTCCTTGAACTATTATCAAATTATTGTTAATCAATGGGTTGATGTATTTGGAATGGTTTTGAGCAGTGGATTTGACACCTATTCTATTCATAATTTCAGCTGTTTGAAAGTTGTCTTTATCTGCTATAGAGAGTAATTCGAACATAAAGTACAAATCATCAAACCCTTTAGCATTGACAATGGATTGTAACTTAATATATGAAGGAATATTAGCTGGCTTTTGAATTGAGGGAGCCGTTATTTGAGCTTTCTTATATTGGTAGTGTGATTGATTGTACGGGTCTCTTCGCCGAAGTAATATATCTGCGTAATCTTTCGACGATAGCACGGTAGATAAAGAAGAGCTGCTATAACGGTATCCCAATATATTTTCAATCTTAATAACAATATCTTTTACCTTGACATAATCATTAAGCAATTCTGTTTCCAGGATCTGATTAATAACATATTTAATGGATGGTTGTTGTTCTAAAACAATATAGGCTGAGGAATCTAAAGATTTATGGTAATTAATTAGTAATTCTCTGGAATTAGATGAAAACTTTGTATTCGTACTTACTAACTCAGATAAAGTCATTCCGAAGAAGAACCCACATTTGATTAGATAATCTATTGCATACTTGTTTCGACCAGAGACTATATTAGCAACAGTATTTTTTGAAACCCCATTATTAATAGCATTTACAAATTGTTCTTTATTAATTCCAATTGAAAGGTACAAATACTCAATATGTTGGCCAATTTTGTCTTTTGTTTGCTGAACGGGATCCATCAAACAAATGAAAGCACAAAAACAATGTAAAAAAATACCTAATAGTTTGTTTTTTTAGATTGTATTGCTATATTTGCTTATGAAACAATTGCATAACGAAGCAATTATTTGTAAATAAATGGGATGATTTCCATATGCCTCGTTGACAGAAACTAGCACTTTCAGACCAAACACGAGGAGATCGGGAATGCCCACTTGTTATATATTTGTGTATTTTCACAAAGACTATAGAAGTGGGCTCTTATCGATTGTTGTGTTTGGGGTATGTGCTAGTACCTTGTTAGCGGCAAAAGTTAGGGCCCCTTCTATTGTTTTTCCTTTCTTTTGACTACACACGAGGCTCGACAATGAATAAAAGATGCGAGCGAAGCAACCAACCGATCAGATGAAGTACTACCGAGCCGGAAGCCGGGCGCCGGGTGATTCCAGTGCGACGGGGTGGGAGCGGGGTAGGTCTTCGTTTGGGCAGCTATCGTTGTATGAATTGATATATCGGTTGAAACCCCGCAAGCCTGTATAGCTACTCCCGGCCTTTTCCTACGATATGACCGGCTGCTAAGGACTGTTTTGCAGCCGGCGACTCTATTATTTTTTCGGATTTACTAAACAAACAAAGATGAGTAAATATTTATGGATCCTACTCCTGGCAGGAGTATGGGGAGAGGTGTATGCACAGGAGTATCTTACTGACCATTTTAGCGATACGGGCACGGCAGTGATATATGGGATGATCAATTCGTATGAAGCACCCCATCATGACAGCATCCGGTACCGGTGCTACACCGGGCCACTGTGGTATTATCCGGAGGGGAATGATTACCAGGAAGGCGTATGTGAAGTGCGGGCCGGGAACCTGATGGAAGGGGCGGGACCCGGTCACGAACGGGTATTCGATATTCGTCTATCCGGACTCAGGGGCCCGAGTTATGTAAAACTGAAATTGGGTGTGAAGGATCCGATACTAGACTATTACCTGATACGTCCCGGGGACACGATATGGATGAAGATAGACTATACACGGGGCCATACGCTTTTCGGAGGGGCGAATGGAGACCTGTTCCGCTGTCAGTATGAACTGCAACTGGCAATGTATAACAGCATGTATGCACGAAATTCCATTATGAAAGTGGAAGATTCGGCACAGTTCGTTCATAGCACGGAGAAGATTCTCAGGCTTTATGAAGACAGTCGGATACCGGGGCGGCGTAAGATGTTGCTGGAACCATATGGCCGGGAAGGAATAAAAGCTCTTCAAAACCGGATTGATAGAATCTGGAAGGAGGAATTCCCGCACCGGATGGATATTCTGGCGGATTATGCAGGAAAGATCGATCCGGCAACCTGGGATATCCTTCGGGCGGATATTCTGGGCGATCTATTACTGAGTGCTTATTCCAAATTCATCACAGAATATCGGTATGCGCGGATGAAAGAGGATAGTGAAACGATGGACGAATTGGACCGGTTGTTCGGAGAAAAATTGTCCGGATATGATGAACGGTTTCTACAGGATGAAGTGATTCTTCATTCACGGGAATACCGAAGGAGCCTGGAAAGCCGTGCCCAGTGCCTGGCTTTCAAAGAAGGAGGTAAGAGCATCGACTACTTGAGCAAGTTGCAAGTACCCCGTATCCGGGATGTGCTGACTGCGAAGTACCTAATTGAGAATTTTGCAGGGAGGGAGGGGATGTATGAGTGGACTAAGGAGGTTCTGCTCTCCATTGAAGATCCGTATTGCCGGATGCACCTGGAAGAATGGTTGCACCATTGGGTGGACCAGAAAGTAGAGCCTCTTTCCCTGCCTGATACCGAAGGTCGTACGGTAGATATCCGGGACCTGGAAGGGAAGGTAGTCCTCCTGGATTTCTGGTTCACGGGCTGCAAGCCCTGCGTGTGGTTCCACAAGACCAGTCTCTCGAAAGTGAAAGCTCATTTCGCGGATGAAGAAGATTTTGCCGTGCTCTCCGTATCGGTGGACCGGAGCCGGGATACCTGGCTGAAGAGCGTGGCCTCCGGCCAGTATACTTCGGATGCTGCGATCAATGTGCATATAAAGGGTCGGGACCATCCCTTCCTGAAGGCGTATGGGATCCTTGGGTACCCGACCGTCCTCCTGGTCGACCGGGAAGGACGGATGACGGGTTCGGCTGTGCCGCGGGATGCGGAGGAGATGATTGAAGTGATCAAGAGA
Source organism: Membranihabitans maritimus (assembly GCF_021729145.1). Taxonomy (GTDB): domain Bacteria; phylum Bacteroidota; class Bacteroidia; order Chitinophagales; family Saprospiraceae; genus Membranihabitans; species Membranihabitans maritimus. The sequence goes on from NZ_JAJSLW010000005.1 coordinate 25,635, forward strand.
AAATTGGATTGAGAGGTTGAGGAAGTTTCGATCTGTGAGCTACGCGTTGCGACGGGCTGTGTGCTTGGATAGAAACCTTGAAGGTCTAGCTTGTAGGGACTATAAGGAGTGATACAATTCAGAGAAAGCTTCGCGGGGTCAAATCAGAGACCCCGAAGGGTATACTTCAAGGTTGGAGTAAAGACCCCGGGGTAAAGAACTCATGCCATGCTTATGACCTGTGTTTGCTGAGTCGCGTTCGGACCGGTGATGGCAGGTCAAAGCGGAGTTCTCCGGTCAAAGGACCGGAGGGAGAGTCCCGGTGGCCGGAGGGCGACCGGACAATGATTGACAGGTTGGACAGCCCCAGGTGCGCGGCGGGTGAATATTTTTTAATTAATTAGATCAAGTTGAGAATGTTTGAAAAGGACCCGATACGTACGACTGGATTTCCGGAGCAGTGTTATTGGATTCCTTCTGTCAGTACATTGCAATTCGCCATAACACTTCCGGAGCCGGTAGGGGCTGCCCCTGTTTTTATCAGGAAAAGAAAGGATTATTTTGAAGGAGCCTGGATTGATAAAGAAAAACTTTTGGTTATGAGAGAGAAAAGACGCTTCGATGATGGAACTGGATTAGAAAGAAATTAAAGAGAAAATGAATGGAAAAATTACAGAACAATTTGAAATAAATGCTCGGCTGCGGGAGAGGTAAGTCAAAATACGGGGGTGACTAAGCGAAATCCGTCCATCGGACGGATCAGAGGTAGTAGATCTACCTCTGGTGAGGGAACCGAGGGCTCCGCCCCGAGGCTACACGAACTGAAACATGAAGAAAAGTCCTTTTTGCTTCCTTTTTTCCGCAAAAAAGGAAGGGAAAAAATACAAACCGAAATATGAAGATGCCAATGAAAAGTAAAGATAATCTGGAAATTAAAAGCAAGGTAAAACCATGACAGAACTGAATTTGGAGAAGCTACACGAAATGTAATGAAAAAAAAATACGGAACCCGGGCTCACCAATCCTCGCTATCACACAGGCTGATGCGCGGCTTAGCGATCCCTCAAAAACAACCTATGAAAACAACACAACGTATCACACTACTACTTATATTGATGAGTGCATCCTGGTTACAAGCCCAACAGGCCGTATACACCCTGCAGGGTACTGTATGGGACTCCTTGACGCAACACGTATTGGAGGGGGCTGCCGTGCAGGTGATGGGGGAAGAAAACATAGGTTCGGTAACGGATGGATCGGGTCGTTTCACCCTATCGCTCACCGAAGGAACCTATACATTGGAAGTTCGGTACCTGGGGTATAGACCAAAGCAACTACTTACGCACATACCAGGTGCCGACTCCATTCATGTGAACCTGGCCCCTTCGGGTATCTCACTCGGGGAAGTGGAGATCGTATCTACGGGCTACCAGGAGCTGCCGCGGGAGCGGGCGACGGGCTCCTTCGCTACGGTGGATGAAGAACTGGTGCAGCGAAGGGTGACGACGAACCTGGAAGCAAGACTGGAAGATGTGGTGCCGGGCCTGATCCGCAATCGGAATGCTTCTTCGCAAGATCCTTTTTCCATTCGCGGCCGGAACACGATTTATGCGAATGCCCGTCCGCTGATCGTAGTGGACGGCTTCCCCTATGAGGGAGACCTGGCATCGATTAATCCCAATGATGTGGAGAACATTACCGTGCTGCGGGATGCGGCTGCCGCCTCCATCTGGGGGGCACGGGCCGGGAATGGGGTGATTGTTATCACCACTAAACAGGGAGAATACAGTGAACCGGTGAAAATATCGTTCAATAGTAATATGCGGATGACGGAGTCACCGGACCAGTTCTATGTCCCGAGGATGAGTACAAGGGATTTTATAGAAGTGGAGCAGATGCTGTATGAAGATGGGTACTACAGAAGCTGGGAAAATTCCTTTGACAATAAACCGCTAACCCCCGTTGTGGAGTCCCTGGTTGCGCACCGGGACGGGATGATTAGCCAGGGGGAACTGGAATCCCGGTTGGCAGAGTGGAGGACCCGGGATGTGCGGGAAGACTATGAAGAATACTTATACCAACCGGCCATAAGTCAACAATATGCACTGTCCCTACGGGGAGGGGGTGAACAGCACCGGTATGCGGTATCGGCAGGGTATGATGCGAATCGTCAGGCCCTGGTAGGAAATCACACCCAACGTCTGACCCTCAACTGGGACCATCAGTGGCAAAGTAGGGACGGCCGGTGGAAAATGGGAATCCGGTCCAATTTTGTGCAACGGAATACGGAGCGGAAAAATGAGGGACCGGGCAGTATCAATTATTACCGAAACTACGGAGCCTATCCCTATGCGCAGTTGTCAGATGGGGCTGGGAATCCGGTGACGATGGTCCGGGACCACAGGGTACCGTTTATCGAAAAAGCGGAAGAAGTGGGATTGTTGGATTGGAGTTATTCTCCTTTGGAAGAGATCGGAAGGACTGTTACCAGGGACCAAAGTCCTGAATGGCGGATCGCTCCTACGGTATCCTATGAGATATTATCCGGGCTCACTGCGCAACTTCAGTATCAGTATTGGAAATCGGACGGTGTGCTTGAACAACTATATTCGAAAGAAAGCTATTTTGTCCGGGATATGGTCAACCGATTCACCCAGGTGGACGGGGATGGACGTTTGATACGACCGATTCCCTATGGGGCGATACTGGACCGGACATCGAATGCATCCCAAAGCCATTACGGTCGGGGACAATTGCAATACAATAATACGTCTTCGGGAAACCACCGGGTATCGGCCCTGGCCGGATATGAGATCCGGGACCTGGGGACGGAGGGCCGTATGAACCGGTATTATGGATATGATCCCGACCGTGCCCTTAGCCAGGCAGTAAACTTCCGGGAAGAATATCCCCAGTACGATAATGAATGGGTACCACAGAGTATCAACGATTTTAGCGGTCACGATTTATTGACCGACCGTTTTATTTCGTATTACGGGAATGCCTCCTATTTCTATAAGGGACGATATGGCTTGACGCTGAGCGGTCGCAAGGATTTGTCGAACCTGTTCGGAGTAGAGGCGAATCAACGGGGGGTACCCCTTTGGTCTGCGGGAATGAGCTGGAATGTGAGCGACGAATCGTTTTACCGTTGGTCCTTCCTCCCGTATCTGAAGTTACGGGCGACCTACGGCTACAATGGAAATATCGATAAGCGGCTGACAGCGGAAACCACAGCCACCATTATTGCAGGGAACACGAGTAATTTGAATTCAAATGAATCGTATGCCCGGATCATCAATCCTCCCAATCCGGAATTACGGTGGGAGAAGATCCAAAATATTAATATCGGTCTTGATTTTGCCACGAAGGGGAACCGTCTACAGGGCCGCTTTGAGTATTATCACAAGAACGGGAAAGACCTGATCGGGGACAGTCCGATACCGCCTTCCGGAGGCCTGACCGTATTCCGGAGTAATTATGCGGATACCAAAGGCAGGGGACTGGATATAGAAGTCGATAGTCGCAATACCGGTGGATCGATTCTATGGAAGACGCATTTCTTTGCCAGCTGGAACCGGACCCGGGTCACGGAATATCTGTTGGATGCAGCCCCGGGGGATTATGTGGCTGCCGTCCGGGATGGCGGCGTAGGGATACTACCGGTAAAAGGCAAGCCCCTCTTCCCGGTGTATAGCTACCGGTGGGGTGGACTGGATCCCCAGACAGGAAATCCGAGAGGATACTTAGATGGAGAATTGAGCACTCATTCTTCGGGGATTATTAATGGGACTACGATCAATGATTTGGTATACCATGGTTCCGGTCGCCCTATGGTATTCGGCGCGGTGCGGAATGAACTTCAGTGGAAGGGGTGGGGATTATCGGCCAATATCAGTTACCGTATGGGATACTATTACCGCAGGGCCTCTGTGTTATACAATTTGGTATTAACCGGAAGAATGAGCCATGGGGATTATGCTGACCGATGGCAGGTTCCGGGTGATGAAGCGCATGCGAATGTTCCTTCTTTACCTTCCGGTGTGAATTCGAACCGGGACAATCTCTACCGCTATTCCGAGATCCTGGTGGAGAAAGGCGACCACATCCGGTTGCAGGATGTGCGGTTGAGCTATGCGCTGGACCGGAGGAAGGTGCCGCGATTACCGATGCAACACGCCGAGTTCTATTGCTATGTGAACAATATCGGTATCCTGTGGAAGGCGAGCGATGATCCCCTGGACCCGGACTTCCGGAGCAGCCGGCCGAGGCGAAGTGTAGCGGTGGGGGTGCGGGTGGAGTTTTGAAAAGTACGGAAAGGATTACTAAGCCGTGGGTATGGATAGAGCATAAGCCGGGATTGGTAAGCCTGAAGTATTAATAAAAATCAAAATATATTCAAATAATCCCGGTCTGCCTGGCTACTATTAAAAGGTAATTCGATCTGGCAGATGGGCCTGCCTGGCTGCGATTGAAGTTAATAGGCCCGGCAGACAGGCTCCCCAAACCTGCCTCTGCTCCATGCATGTGCGCGGCTTGGCCACAAAGTGATCCCTTGGGGACGATCCCTTGAAATCATGACCATGAAAAACATGAAATACCGACTTACCGGAAGAAATGTAAAGAAAGAAGAAGGGAATAACCTGTCGGCGTCGGTAGACCTGACAGCGTTGATTCCCGAAAGAAATAATAAATATCGGGCTTACCAATCCCTGATCTTCGCAAGAGTACCTGCGCCGACGGGCTTCTGCCATAGTTTTACCAACTGAGGATGGATTCCCGTTGGGGCCGATTCCTCAAAAAAGGACAATAGTATATACAAAACGTAACGGAATATCATCACATAATTGAATTCTAAAATCACTCCGTCCTCCCCATTTTAAGGGGGAGCTAGAGGGGGTCAAAACCATAACCATGAAAAAATACATACTACACACACTCACCCTCATTCTTCTCTCCGCCTGTAACGGAGACATCGATTTCCTGGACGAACGGCCGGATAAATCCATCGTCGTGCCGGAATCGATCGAGGATTTACAAGCATTATTTGAGAATTCATCAACAATGAATAGGACTCCGGCCTATGGATTATTTTCCTCAGATGATATTTTTGTAACTGATGATGAATACGCCCGGTATTACAATGCAAAATTACGGAATGCTTATATTTGGGCGAAGGAGATTTATGAAGGGGAATCATTTTTAGATTGGAACAATACCTATGAGCAGATTTTCTACAGCGGAATAGTTTTGGATGAATTATCGGGAAAGGAAGATACCGGGGAAGTAGAAAGTCTACGCGGAAGCGCTTATTTTTATCGTGCCCATGCCAATTTTCAATTATTGCAATTGTTTGCTCCACCGTATGAACAAGGACAGAATGAAGGGAAACTAGGGATACCTCTTAAGCGTACAGTACGGGTCGATGAGCGTCCTTCCCGGGCACCCCTGGAAGAATGTTATGAATTCATTATTGAAGATTTGAAAAGATCCATTGAAAAGTTGCCGGAAACTTCCAAGTACAAAAGCCGGCCGTCGAAATATTCGGCTCATGCGTTACTGTCGAGAGTGTATTTGTATATGGAAGAATATTCCTCTGCACTGGAGTGGGGGCAAAAAGCGTTGGAAGGTCCTTTTGAGTTACTGGATTATCATGAATTGGACTCTGCAAGTAAATACCCATTCCCCAGGTATAATACAGAAGTATTGCTTCATACGGAATTTAATAGCTACACTTTTGTCAACAGTGATCGGACATTGATCGATACGAATTTACTTGCATTGTATGGTGATGGAGATTTGCGATATTCGTTATATTTTCGGGATGCTGGGTACGGACCGATATTCAGAGGGCAATACACGGGTAAAGCCCAGAAGTTTACAGGGTTGGCCCTGGATGAAGTAATGCTGAACGTGGCTGAATGCGAGATCCGAACCGGTAACATTGATAAAGGACTGCGAGTATTAAATGAACTATTGGTTAGCCGCTGGGTAGAAGGAGCATTTATACCTTATGAAGTAGATAAAGAAGATGTAGCCCTACGTATCGTATTGGAGGAACGACGTAAAAGCTTAGTATATCGTGGGATCAACTGGATGGACCTGCGGCGGCTGAACACCGATCCGCGCTTTGCCCGTACACTTTTCAGAACCGTCAATGACCAAACTTATGAACTATTACCCAATGACCCAAGGTATGTCTTTCCCATACCGAATAATGAAATACATAATAATGAATTGATACAGAACGAGCGATAAAAAAAACCGGTGCTATTTCTACAGCACCGGCCTGTTGCTAATTAAATAATTCATATAAAATATGGAATTATTATTTCCAGCGGAAGGTTCCTTCATCAAGAACTTCGGATGTCGTATCAGGTAATTCATATTTACAATTACCTTCATCTACGCACTCATAATCCTCCCCAATGGTGTAAGGAGCTAGAGGAATCCAATCTCCAGTATCCGGATCTTGTGCAAATCCATCATCCACCGTCCTCGGCGTAAACGCCAGTGCGAGTGTAACGGCCACAGCGGCGGCCAATGCGGGCAGGTGTTTGACTGTCCATTTCGAATTACTAATTTTCAAATGTTTCATGACATTTAAATTTACGTAGTCGCACCCGGTACGGTATATGGGCCCATACCGGTAACCGCTGTGGATGCGACCACAGGTTATAAAAAATAATTACGTACAAAAATCATCCGTCGACGGATGGCCGGTTTTCGGGAATCACGTGCTCTTTTCGGGTTTTGGGACGTCAGCGAAATCGGTTTTTTCTCTAAAAAAATGGGCGGCACCCCAGTGCTACATCAGCCTTTTATGTTATGGGGTGCCGCCCCTACTTACCGGGTCTTTCGACCCAGATACTACTATATGGCTGATGTATATCTTCGGACCGTACCCACAAGGTAAGGCCGATCAGTATTGTGATGGCGGCATTGACGGCTGTATGAGCTTCCCATCCCATGCGGGAAAAAATGCCTCCGCATGAGCAGGGTATGCGATCAAAAGCGCCTATCCATACCAGCCCCGTATATGTGGTAAATGCAGTCATCAGTACCAGTCCCAGTACCAGGCCCGCCATCCGGGTAATCCGGAAAAGAAGGAAAAACACTGTTATAAGCTCGGTAGCCGGTACCGCTATCGAAAGGTATTTCCCCCATTCATTGGGAAATGGTTGATTGAGAAAAGCATCCAGAGAGGATTCGTATCCCCAGGTCTTGGCCACCCCGGTATACCCGAATACGGCAATCAGGATACATACTGTACCTACGTCTATTCCTTTTTTCCAGTTCATATCTACTCTGGTTTTACCCTGGTCTCAAACCTGCTTTCGTACAAAAGTTGAAAAGCAAAGACCAATAAATTACTTGTAAAAAAAAATTTAATTCTTTTTACTAATTGAATTGATTAAAACACGCAGCCCACCCATCGAAGGTATCCGGGTTTGTAATTTAATCTAATTTTAGTAGCATCTGAATAGAAAAAATCAGGTAGTAATTATCTGATACGTCTAATGTACGTAATAATTATTATTTTAACAAATATTTTTTTATTTGAATACTTACTTTTCTGTATTTTCATGGAAATTACCAAATTAAACGGTAGGAATTAACCTATTTTGATTTTTGGTGAGTATTCGTGCCTTATCTACTAAATTCATCCTGCAAGTATGCAGGACCAGGTCATGATCTGTATGTTCATTTTCCCGTCCCGCGGATATGTGCATACGGGATTGGGGTTCAGTAATCCCGATAAAAACCGGGACCAGTTATCTTCCCGGGACACCGCATTGATTTATATAAAAATATCTGCGACCTCTACCATAACATCTTAGTGTTTTGCCCACCAGGCAATAAATACAGACATTGTATAGTATTCTGGAACGAAAAACATAGAAGATATTTTTCAGCTAACATTCGATACCCTTACAGGGGGATGAAATCCAAATGTAGGCTCACACATTCTCCTCCTGCCGGGAGCATTTGTAGCAAACGATTATGGAATTGAATAATCGCTTATTCCGGAAAGATATTCAACCCCTTCAGGGTTGTTTACAACTTTATGCGATAGCCCCGCATTTCATACGGGGCTATGCAGATTCAATCCCTTCAGGATTGGGGACGTTTTTTTACCCATAGGGCGTACCTACGGCACGCGGATTATTCTCGTTGACCCCTTTTTTACCCATAGGGCGTACCTCTGGCACGCGGATTATTCTCGTTTGACATTCTTCTACCCACAGGGCGTACCTACGGCACGCGGATTATTCTCGTTTTACATTCTTCTACCCACAGGGCGTACCTACGGCACGCGGATTGTTTTTGTGGAACATTCTTCTACCTATGGGGCGTACCTACGGCACGCATATCTATCCATGGCCACCTTTTCTGCCTGGCTGGATTTCCCATATATGGTTTTTTATGTGCACAGGATAGGGAGGGCGCACCTGAGAGAAATTAGACGATATGAAATCTGTCCCGTGAGGGACAATGCGTGGGTAAAATGGCTATCCCTTTTCTCCTTACGCATTTCCAAAGACCCCGGTGGGGTCTGAATATATTAGAATCGTAGATCAGCTCTATCCCTGACCCTGGAGGGGTCACAGTATGATCGAAAGGTCTAAGGCCCTTCCCCGCCTCTCGGCTCCGGGGCATGGTTCTTCCTCTGAAGATTACAACCTCTTTTTACGTTGCCTGCTCAATACAAATTATATATGCGTAAATCGGAATCATCTGCGGGAAATCATCCTTTGATTTTCATTCTTGAATACAACATATCTAATGCTGCGATAGGGTATTGAAAAGATCTACCTTTATATGTTTCCTCTGGCATATAGATTGTTTCGTTGACCTCTTTTTTATTCCGGAAAGATATTCAACCCCTTCAGGGTTGTTTACAACTTTATGCGATAGCCCCGCATTTCATACGGGGCTATGCAGATTCAATCCCTTCAGGATTGGGGACGTTTTTTTACCCACGCGGTGTACCTACGGCACACGATCATTCTCGTTTGACATTCATCTACCCATAGGGCGTACCTACGGCACGCGGATTATTCTCGTTTGACATTCTTCTACCCATAGGGCGTACCTACGGCACGCGGATTATTCTCGTTTGACATTCATCTACCCATAGGGCGTACCTACGGCACGCGGATTATTCTCGTTTGACATTCTTCTACCCATAGGGCGTACCTACGGCACGCGGATTATTCTCGTTTTACATTCTTCTACCCACAGGGCGTACCTACGTCATACGGATTATTCTCGTTTTACATTCTTCTACCCACAGGGCGTACCTGCGGCACGCTTATTTATCCTTGGCCACCTTTTCTGCCTGGCTGGATTTCACATATATGGTTTTTTATGTGCACAGGATAGGGAGTGCGCACCTGAGAGAAATTGGACCATATGAAATCTGTCCCGTGAGGGACAAGGCGTGGGTAAAACAAAGGTAACAATTGGGTGGCGTGCCGTAGGTACGCATCGTGAAAAAAACAATTGTAATTTCTACGAAAGGGTTTTGAAAACATACCGGTCATCATATTCTATTTCCCATTCATCAAGCAATTCGAGATATTCTTCTTGAAATGATTTCTTCCTATGATGTTCTTTTTGCAATTTAATGTAACGAATAACCTGAGGTAATTGAATTTTGGAATATGAAAAGGCACCGTATCCTTCTTGCCATGAGAATTTTCCTCTTGTCAAACCATCATTATTTATCCATGCGGAAGAACGTTGTTTTACGTACTTTATCAAATCGGAAATCGATTGATTGGGGCGCATTCCGAATAATATATGAACGTGGTCTGGCATGCCATTGATTTGAAGCATTTTGTGCCCATGTTTTTGTAGAATGGTAGTTATAACTTTATATAAATTCTCTTCCCACTTGTCTTTAATTAAACTTTGTCGATTTTGCACTGCAAAAACTGCTTGAATATGTATTTGGGTATATGTGTTTGCCATGAAATTGTGCATTGGTAAAAAAATAAAATACAAATTTTATATTGGATAGCCAAACCAGCTCCCACGCGGTGTACCTACGGCACACGATCATTCTCGTTGACCCCTTTTCTACCCACAAGGCGTACCTACGGCACGCGGATTATTCTCGTTTGACATTCTTCTACCCACAGGGCGTACCTACGGCACGCGGATTGTTTTTGTAGACCTTTATGCGATAGCCCCGCATTTCATACGGGGTGATGCAGATTCAATCCCTTCAGGATTGGGGACGTTTTTTTACCTAAAGAATTTATTTTATCTTTTGATCCCATTCACCATGGTGGTTAATGGAATACAATACAGGAATAGAACATGATGGAAAAATCATTTAAGCGGAATGTATCGCTCACCGGGCGGCTCAAGTTTACCGGACTTCGGCTGGGGAACCCCATGGAAACGGCCGCCGGGGTATGGGGGGTAAAGGAAGCATTGAAACACACCTTCAGGGAGATGGGGGTGGTAAGGTCCTCACGGGCCTTGTTCAGGATCAACCAGGAGGATGGATTCCGTTGTCCGAGCTGCGCCTGGCCGGTACCCGAAAACCCCTCGAAGATCGGGGAATATTGTGAAAACGGCGCCAAAGCATTGGCGGACGAAGCCACCCGGAAACGGATCGACGCCGATTTTTTTCAACAATACTCCGTGGAAGAACTCTCCCAGTATACCGATTACGAATTAAATGCCTTCGGAAGGATCACCGAACCTATGATCTTACGACCCGGGAAAGTCCACTACGAACCCATATCCTGGTCGGATGCCTTTGATACCATGGCCCGTGAATTGCATCAACTCGATAATCCCGATGAAGCCGTTTTCTATACGTCGGGACGTTCCAGTAATGAAGCGGCATTTTTATACGGTATGTTTGCCCGGGCCCTGGGGACCAATAATATGCCCGACTGCTCGAATATGTGTCACGAGTCTTCCGGGGTGGCCCTGCAGCATACCCTGGGTATCGGGAAAGGATCAACGACCCTGGAAGATCTTCACGGTGCGGAAGTGGTCATTATTGCCGGCCAGAATCCGGGTACCAACCATCCCAGGATGCTTTCGGCCCTGGAAAAATGCAAACGCAATGGAGGGAAGGTAATCAGTATCAACCCACTGGCGGAAACAGGCCTGGTGCGCTTTAAAAATCCCCAGAAAGTGGGGGATATGATCGGAAAGGGACATGCCATCGCGGATATCCATTTGCCGGTACGGATTAACGGGGATATAGCCCTGGCCAAACTGATCCTGAAAAAGATGGCTGCATTGGATACAGGAGATACCCCGGTGTTTGATCATGAATTTATTCGTCAGAAAGTGCAGGGCTTTGCCGCCTTGATGGAAGATCTGGATCGGTACGATGAATCATCATTGTTGGAAGCCTGTGGGGTCCGGGAAGCGCTCATTGATGAAACCGTAGCATTACTGGCCGGGAAGGATAAGATCGTTATTTGTTGGGCGATGGGCCTGACCCAGCACCGCAATGCCGTAGCTACTATCCAGGAATACGTCAATATTTTATTGGTAAAGGGAGCCGTGGGCAGGCCCCATGCCGGTACGTTCCCGGTACGGGGGCATAGCAACGTGCAGGGAGACCGGAGCGTAGGGATAATGCATTTTGTCAATGAAGGATTCAACCGACGGATTGAAGAACATATGGGGTTTAGGCCACCGTCCAGGCCGGGATTCGATGTAGTAGGTGCGATTCAGGCGATGCACCGGGGCGATGCCAAAGCTTTTATCTGCTTGGGGGGTAATTTTTTGATGGCAGCTTCGGATACGGAATATACCGCCCGGGCGATTAGCCGTTGTTCCCTTTCGGTCCAAATAAGCACGAAATTGAACCGGAGCCATCTGGTCACAGGACAAACGGCCCTGCTATTACCCACCTACGGCCGGTCTGAAAAAGATGAGAAAAACGGTAAGAACCGATTTCTTACCATGGAAAGCAGTACGGGTAAGGTCCGGCAAAGCCGCGGATTATTGAAACCGGCTTCCGGGGCTATCATGAGTGAGCCCGAGATCATCGCTTCTATGGCAGACGCTTATTTTTCCGGTGACCACCCGGTGAATTGGAAAGCGCTGGGACAGGACTATGACCGGATCCGTGCGTGTATAGATAAAACCGTCAAAGGATTCGAAAATACAGGGGTGCGTTCCAAAGGTTTTGGGTACTACCTGCCGAATAATGCCCGGGCAGGGGATTTCAGTATGCTTCCGGGGGGGAAGGCGTCATTGACAGTGAACCCCGTAGAAACCATATCCCTGGAAAAAGGGGAGCTTCTTCTGATGACAATCCGGTCCCATGACCAGTTTAATACGACCATTTATGGATTAGATGACCGGTATCGCGGCATCTACAATGAGCGAAGGGTATTGTTTATGAATCGGGCCGATATGGCCGAACGGGGGCTTCGGAACAGAGATGTGGTCAACCTGTACAGCCAGTACGGGGGCGTGAAACGGACGGCAGAGCGGTTTATAGTCGTAGAGTATGCCATTCCATCGGGGAATGCGGCGGCATATTTTCCCGAGACCAATGTATTGATTCCTATTGATCAGTTCGCCGATGGGAGCCGTACGCCGATTAGTAAGTCGATCCGGGTGCGGCTGGAAAAGGTAGAATAGGAGAATTTTTATAACTTGGCCACCGATATGAAATCGGTAACTGAAGCACTTAGCCTGGTAGAAGAATTTTCCCGGCCCTTGTCCATAGAAAACAGGGCTCTGCAGGAGGCGGCTTTCTATTATGTGGCAACAGACCTGGTAGCGCCAGTTGATTTGCCGCCTTTTCATCAGTCGGCAATGGATGGCTATGCATTGAACAGGTATGCAGGTAAGTCGTACGATATCGTAGGAGAGGTCAAGGCCGGTGACCGACCGGAAGTGCACCTGCATCCCGGTGAAGCGGCAAGGATATTTACCGGTGCCGCCCTTCCGCCTTCGGCTGATACCGTCGTAAGGCAGGAAGATGTAGCTGTTGACCGTGCGCGAATGGTGTTGGAAAAGAACCCGGAAAGAGGGACCAACATCCGCAGGCAAGGGGAACAGGTCAAGGCCGGTGAGGTAGCACTGGAGCAGGGAAGTTATCTGAATCCGGCGGCTATAGGGTTTCTTGCCTCCCTGGGGATAGACAGGGTAGAGGTATATCAAAAACCTTCGATTGCCATCGTAAGCACTGGAAATGAATTGATCAAAGGGGGACAGGCGTTGTCCCCCGGGAAATGTTATGAAAGTAATAGCGTCATGTTGAGGTCCGCACTGGACAGTTTGCACTTCCATCAGGTGGAGGTCTTCCACTGGAAGGATCATTATGAGGAGACGGTTGCGAACCTGGAGGAATTACTTTCGGGGTTTGACATGGTATTGATCAGCGGGGGAATATCAGTGGGGGATTATGACTATGTAGCCAGGGCCCTGGAAGCAGTCGGAGTTGATAATATAGTGGACCGCGTCCGTCAAAAGCCCGGAAAACCTTTTTATTTTGGTATTAAAGGGGAGACCCCCGTATTTGGATTGCCCGGCAACCCCGGAGCGGCGTTAACCTGTTTTTATATTTACATCAGAACCTATCTGGAGCGAATGATAGGGAATAGTGATTACCAGTTGCATACTTCAGAAGCGAGATCGATACGTGAATTTTCAAAAAGAAAAGGGAAAGTCCAGTTTTGCCGGGCTTATTATTCCGGCGATACGGTGGAAATATTGGAAGGTCAGGGTTCCTCCGGGTTGCAGTCTTTTGCGCGTTCCAATTCGTTCGTTTATCTTCCGGAGGATATAGAATGGGTAGCTGCAGGAGATCGATTAAAGATTATTGTATTGCCTGTCTTATAACCAATTCCCCTTTCTTATTTAATTCAGCAATTAACGGATGGTGTCAGGGATATGGTGGGCGCCCCATGAATGTGGCCGGAGCTTCAAATCCCTGTATATTCCCTTCCGGCTCCTGCAGAATCTAAACCTATTTGCCGGGCGCTGATTATTTTAACATTCCCGGGGGCATTTATTTTTATAATGTATATACTATTGCCATTTTTACTATCGTTTTAATTATGTTACTTGCAAAAAGTCGGCGGGTAAAGTTTTTGTTATTATATAAATAATGGATTGCCTTTATTAAAATAAACAACGAATAGGTGTGTGTTCGCACATTTAGTATGAAAATAGAATCAGTTTCCAAAAAAACAACTTGAAAGCAAGTGTTAGGGTATTAAAATTTTGAAATGTTAAAATTGTTAAAGAAGTGATGGTAATTAAACTGTTTAAGTAAAATAAAATACATTATTTCTATAATAAGATAGTAATATTTTGTTTTTTCAATATAAAAAATTATAATTGCACTGCTCTTTTAAAAATGCATAGAGTTTAAGTATGAGGTAAAACTAAATATCGATGTATTAAGAGCTAATTCCATTCTTTATTTATTTAGGGTTACAAATAAGAATTGGATGGCCCGGGGTTCCAAGCCCCGGGCTTTTTTATTTTCAGTCCTTCCTTTTATTTTTCAATTTCCACAAATAATTTTTTCATTTTGTCTTCAATTTATATCTTGCCTTTTTATTCTGAATTAGGAAAGAATGGAACCGGTTTGATATGGGGATTTTCCCGATTGGAAATTTGGAATTCTTTTTTTAAATACATTAAATGGAAACAAGCGCAAAGATCCCTGTGGTATCGAGGAAGATACTATTCCCTTTTATCATGATTACCTCCTTATTTTTTTTGTGGGGCATCGCCAATGATTTGACGAATCCTATGGTATCGGCCTTCAAAAAGGTCATGCCTGAATTGTCTAATTTCGAGGCGGCCCTGGTCCAGTTGGCTTTTTACGGGGGCTACGGGACTATGGCTATTCCGGCCGCATTGTTTATCAGGAAGTACAGTTACAAGTCCGGAATTATGCTCGGTCTCGTATTGTATGCGATAGGTGCATTGCTATTTTATCCGGCTGCCTCGTATCAGGAATACACTTTTTTTCTTTTGTCGCTTTATATTTTAACCTTTGGACTGGCTTTTCTGGAGACGACCTCCAACCCGTATATTTTGTCCATGGGACATAAGAAAACGGCCACACAAAGATTGAATTTATCCCAGGCATTCAATCCAATGGGGTCCCTGCTGGGCATGTTGGTAGCGCAGGTTTTTGTTATTGAAGCATTGCGTTCCGACGATTATTCGCTTGAGGCGTACAATGCTTTACCCGCTGCGGAAGCGGCCCAGATCCGCTTGAATGACCTGGAGGTGATCAGTGGCCCCTATATCGGGCTGGGGATCCTGGTCCTGGTCATACTCCTTATTATTTCATTTACCAAAATGCCTTCCAGTGGAAGTGATGAACCCATGTCCGTCAAAAGTTCTTTCCAAAAGCTAATGCAAAATAAAAGGTATTATGAAGGGGTTATTGCGCAGGCATTTTATGTCGGGGCCCAAATAATGTGTTGGACTTTTATATATCAGTATGTAGATCATATCAATGAAAGCCTCCCGGAATCACAACAATTAACGGCGACCTGGTATAATATGGCTGCGATGGTATCCTTCCTGACCGGACGCTGGATATGTACCTTCCTGATGAAGTTTATAAATGCAGCCAGGTTGATGCTGATTTTTGCCTTATTTGCCATCCTGTTTAGCGCCGGGGCCATCCTGTTACCCGGTGTTTTGGGTTTGTATTCCCTGGTGTGTATCTCGATCACCATGTCCCTGATGTTCCCTACGATTTACGGTATTGCACTCAAGGACATGGGCGACGAAGCAAAGTTGGGCTCGGCGGGATTGGTCATGGCTATTGTAGGCGGCGCGCTCATGCCTCCCATCCAGGCCAGTATATTGGATTGGGGGGGACCCGGATTTTCTGATGTTTCCGTATTGGGTTTTATCCCTGAAGTTAAATTTTCTTTTATCTTACCGTTAATTTGTTTTGTAGTGGTAGGAGCCTATAGCTTTCGTTCCATACGTAGCGAAGATTAGTATTTTCGGTACGTATCATTGAATGGTCTTCTTCAGGCTCGGGGTTGCCACTGTTTATAAAGGAAATAAGCACTATGCTGTTGAAAATTGCTATGGTATTTATCGGCGGGGGACTGGGCTCGGTTTTGCGCTTCGCCTGTTCGAGTGTTTTGTATCGATGGGCAGGGGGCTGGCCGCTTGGAACCTGGTTTGTAAACCTGGTAGGTTCCTTCCTTATTGGATTGTTTGCCGGTTATTTGATGAGTGGTGATTCGGGGAATTATTGGTACCGGCTATTGCTTATTACCGGGTTTTGTGGTGGATTTACTACGTTTTCTGCCTTTTCTTTTGAAAATATACAGTTGGTACAGGAAGGAATGTTTCTGAAGTTTTTTCTATATGCTGTGTCAAGTGTTTCCCTGGGACTGCTTTTTGTTTTTTTGGGATTGAAAATTTCCCAATAATACCATAATAGAAACCCTGATTTTCCTGCTTCCTTCCGAAATGATACCGGTGGAGATTATAAATATATTCCCTGCATTAAACCTTTTCTTCTTTTAATCGTCCAAGTATTTACAGACAGCAGGTAATGCTGTTGTATGTCCCTGATGATTGTTAAAAAACGTTAATAGATGCTATGTGATCTTATAAAACCAATCGTTGGTAGAATTATTTCTTTCTGAGAAAAACTAAAAAATACTTTTGTAATTGAGATTAATACGGATTTGAAAAAAACACATCTAATGAGAAAATACATAATCGCCATCCTGTCTGTTTTTGTTGTTAACCAATTTTTATGGGCACAATTTCCAGGGGGTGGGAGCCCGGGTTCATCGATAGTTGGAAAAATTACGGGTAAAGTCATTGATTCGGTAACGCAAAGTCCCATTGAATTTGCGACGATTGCCTTGCGTAAATCAGGATTTGAAAAAGATATCGATGGGACGATTTCCAATGCGGATGGATCTTTCGAGATCAGAAACCTGAAACCCGGTAAATACGATGTAAATATTTCGTTTATAGGGTATACTTCCAAAATCATTTCCGATATAGAACTTACCCTGAAAGAACCCGACTCAGAACTGGGTACAATAATTTTGATGAGTGACCAGGTATTGCTAGAGACGGTAAAGGTAGAGGGACAAAAAGCATTGGTAGAGAATAAAGTGGACCGGTTGGTCTACAATGCGGAAGAAGATGCTTCCGTCAGGGGAGGGGATGCTGCTGATGTCCTTCGTAAAGTACCTATGCTCAATGTCGATATGAACGGGAATGTATCACTCAGGGGATCGCAGAATTTGCGTATCCTGGTCAATGGGAAGCCTTCCGGGATTTTTTCCGGCTCCATAGCAGATGCCCTCAAGATGATCCCGGCGGATGAAATATCCAAAGTAGAAGTAATTACCACCCCGAGTGCCAAATACGATGGGGAAGGATCCGGGGGGATCATTAATATTATCACCAAGAAAAGTAAAGTTCAGGGCGTAAGTGGAAACGTTAACGCCTCGGTAGGAAACCGGCAAAACCGTGCTGCTTTTAATATTTCCGGCGTTAAGCAACGATTTGGTATCAATGGTGGTGGCGGACTCTTTTACAGTTGGCCGCAGGAAGGAACGAATAGTTTTATCCGGGAGGACCAGATCGGGGACCAGACCAGGATATTTGACCAGTCGGGTACGAATAATACTTCCCGAATCGGATTCCGTGGAAAATTTGGCGCATATTACGATTTTAATGCCTTTAATTCCATAAATTCCAATATCTCATTCCGGGGATTTAGTTTCAATAATGAAAGTGAGCTCAATTCATTATTTATGGATCCCGTCCAGAATTTGACGGAACAATACCAACGGTTCAATGATGGATACAATCTCCGTTCGGGTTTTGACTGGACAACGGACTATACACACAAATTTTCGACGGAAGGGCACGAATTGGTATTTGCTTACCAATTGAATGCCGATATCAGCAGGGACAATAAAACCATAGAACGTATAGGCAATGATCCGTTACTGGATTATACTGAAAAGAATAAAAATATAGGTGACAATTTCGAATCTACCTTTCAGGTGGATTACACTAATCCTATTACAGAAAATGTAAAACTGGAAACGGGATTGAAAGGTGTGATCCGAAATATAGATAGTGACTACGACTTTAAAGTATTGTCTGATGAGGGGCAGTTTCAAATCGATCCATCCCGGACCAATGATTTTATTTATGGCCAGGATGTATTTGCCGGATATGCCTCTATGAATTTTACAATTGCTGAGACCTGGTCCATGGTGGCCGGGGCACGATATGAACATACTACTATTGATGGGGTATTCGGAGATGGAACCGGTGCATTTGACCAGGAGTACGGCAATGTATTACCCAGTATTATCCTTTCCAAAAAGGTAGGAATGAATACATTCAAAGGGTCTTTTACCCAGCGGATCCAACGCCCGAGTTTGCATTATATCAACCCGTACAGGAATCAGGAAGAGCGAAAGATCATTACAGAGGGGAATCCTGAACTGGAGCCGGAACTTTCCAACCAATATGAACTAGGGTATTCTACTTTCCTGGGAGGTACGGTTATCAATTTTAGTACCTATTATCGAAGAACCAAAGATATCATATCCAGTTACCTGAACATTAATGACGAAGGTGTTTCTGTAAATACTTTTGAGAATGTAGGGAAAACCGATGTATACGGAGCTAACCTGTTTACCTCTTTCACGATCAAAAATAACCTGACACTCCGGGGGAATATCGATGTTAACCAATATAAGGTGATCGAAGCAGCAGAAGAATTTAATGTAGAAGATGCTACCAGTAATCTGATTTACCGGTTGTTTGTAAGTTCGTCTTATAACTTTGGCAAAGGCTGGAAGGCTGAACTTTTTGCATTTTATAACTCCCATCGATGGTCTATCCAGGGGAAATTACCTTCTTTTTCTATGATGAACTTTGGAATACAAAAAGAGATTTTTGGAGAAAGGGGAACAGTTGGATTGACCGTTATAGATCCGTTTAATGCGACCAAATCCTTTACCAGTGAATTGGAAGGGGCTAATTTTTCGCAACAGTCTGATTTCTCTATTCCTTTCCGATCTTTTGGCGTGAATTTTAGTTACCGCTTTGGTAAATTGGATTTTAAACAACAAAATCGCCAGAGTGTAATTAAAAATGATGATTTGAAAGGTGGCGATGGCGGCGGGCAGCAAGGCGGTGGTGGCCAGGGGCAGTTCTAGTGAAAAATGCTTAGTAGTTGGATAGTAGGTTAGTCTGTTAGTCGGGTAGTCTGGGTAGTCTGGTTAGTCGGGTAGTTGGATAGTAGGTTAGTCTGTTAGTCTGTTAGTCGGGTAGTCTGGTTAGTCGGATAGTAGGATAGTAGATTAGTTGGGTAGTCTGTTAGTTGGGTAGTCTGTTAGTTGGTTAGTCTGTTAGTAGGTTAGTCTGTTAGTTGGTTAGTCTGTTAGTTGGTTAGTCTGTTAGTAGGTTAGTCTGTTAGTTGGTTAGTCGGGGAGTAGGTTAGTCTGTTAGTTGGGTAGTCGGATAGTAGGATAGTCGGATAGTCGGGGAGTCGGGAATAGACACTGTACGGCATATTTATATTTGTGGGCTCATTTGTGATCAAAAACGACTAAAGCGGCTTCATCGGCTTGTCGGGTGAGAGGGGTAAAGATGGCCTTTTGGTCTCTGGCAAATTCTTTTTTATTCGTCCAAACAACTAATTAGAGGCAATGAATATTTGATGGATGACATCGATGTGGGATTGGGGGAACACGTTGTGAATGATATCATCGGTAAAACCATGGAGATTGTCGGTAGCCGTAATGAGGATATCATTTCGATGAATTTTTAGGATTCAGGGCACTGGAGAATAGGAATTTGGCAACTGTATACAAAAATGATAACTCCATACTTCAAATTCTTACACTTGGATCGATAAGAGGAATCTTCAGTATACCTTCCCTTTGCTTTATCCAGATAGCCTGCAATCGGAGTTATAGCCAGTCATCTTCGACCTACGGGTCAAAAATACAGACTGGAACGACTGAGCGCAAAATCCACAGAATTTTTCTATCAGATAAAATCACGCTGCGGTTCTCGTCATCCCGCAGCTAATGCCCCACAAGGGATCACTGGGTGACCGGACACTGACCCGACGATCTTTCCTTACATTGCCGGGAGAACGGGACTCTTCCAGGGAGTCCTTAGCGACCTGACAAGGATCTTTGTTTTATTAGTCCTGTAAGCCATAATTCATTCTAATGGATTCCCTGGGAAGGGCAACCCAGGAGGGTAGTTATATTTATGGTACTTGCCGGGGTAATACCATCGGGCAATTGATGAGTCTATCAATCTTCTATCCTTGAATTACCAATTTAACGTCAGTTCGACAGAGTAAATAAGAGCCCTGAAGGGGCGAAATATTACTAACCCTGGGGGCCAACCCAGGGTGGAAAACAAGTTGAATCGCCGATTCTGGCATTAATTTTTTGCTTTTTTCGCAAAAATAATGACAGAATCAATTATTCGTCAAGCTCACGTTGAATTATCCATTTAAATGGTATGGTATGGCAAAATCTTAGGCGACTTTGCATAAGAATAAATAAACGGTAACCCCAATCGAATGTATATACTGGAAGCGGGTTACCGTTTTCTTTTGTTAGACAATTACTCGGCTGTTACCTGTTCCACGGGAAGGTTGACCTCCACCTGGTTGACGAGTAAATCTGTAAAGTTTTGTCGTTTTCTGATCAAATAATCCTTACCGTCCCTGATCATTACTTCAGCGGGAAGCAATCTCGAGTTATAATTAGAAGCCATCATATAGCAATAGGCTCCTGCGTTTTTGAACACCAGAATATCTCCGGGCGTAAGCGTATTAATTTTCCGGTTGTACCCAAAAGTATCTGTTTCACAGATATAACCAACCACTGTATATAGTTTAGGAACCCCTTCAGGATTTGAAACATTAATAATCTCGTGATACGCGTTGTAGAACATGGGGCGGATCATGTGGTTGAAGCCTGAATTTATACCCGCAAATACAGTGCTGGTTGTTTGCTTGATAGTATTGGTCCGGGCCAGGAAATAACCGCTTTCACTTACCAGGTATTTACCCGGTTCGAAGGCCAGGGTAAGGTCTTTACCGGTTTCTTTACAGAAGGCGTTAAATTTTTTGGACATTTGTTTTCCAAATTGCACGATATCTGTTTCGATATCATCGCTTTTGTATTTTACTTTAAAGCCGGAACCAAAATCTATATATTCCAGGTCCGGGAAATTTCGAGCCTGGTTAAAAAGAATATCTGCGGCATAAAGGAAAACATCAACGTCCAAAATATCAGACCCGGTATGCATATGAATTCCTTCGACCTGGATTTCAAGGCTTTCTACTATACGCAGGACCAATGGCATTTGATGTATGGAAATACCGAATTTGGAATCAATATGGCCTACGGATATTTTGCGGTTGCCCCCGGCCATAACGTGGGGATTGATCCGGATACAAATTTTTAAATCAGGGTAGTGGTGCCCAAAATATTCCAATAATTCTATATTGTCAATATTGATTTTGACACCCAGTTTGATCGCTTCTTCTATTTCATCGGTTCCCACAGAATTGGGCGTGAAAACAATCTCTTCCGGTTCAAACCCGGCGTGCAAACTCAATTTTATTTCTTCCGGGGAGACGGCATCAATACCGGCACCCAGTTCTTTCATTAATTTTAATACATTGATATTGGTCAATGCTTTGCAGGCATAATTTATCTTCAATTTGGGAACATCAAATGCGTTGACCATTTTCTTGTACTGTTCTTCAATCTTATTGGCATCATATACAAATAATGGTGTCTCGTATTTTTTGGCTAACTCTATCACAGGAATGTCCTGTATGCAATACTGTCCGTTGATTAATTCCATGAATTGAAATTTAAAAATTAATGTTATTAGTTAGCAAAATTAGGAATTATAAATCTAATTCCCGGCTAAATAGTTGATATTTCCCTCCTTTGGGCCGGAAAGGGGTTCTTACCTTTTGTCAAATTACCGTATTTATCCAAATAATACCCCCATATAAAAAGAGAATACCGTCCAGAAACAGCAGATAGAAAAGTTCGGAGTGATTCTTTTTGCTTTGAATAATCAAAAATCCCAGGATCATATACACCAGTATTAAAGACTCAGCTATCGCTCCGGGAATCGCTAATTTATCCGAAGCCGATTTCAAACACGCCGCTGCACCGAACAAACAGAATAATCCCAGGTATTGGCTGTTGTTGATCCCTATAATCGTGGGGATGGTTTTTATGTCCATTTCACTATCTATTATTTCATCCCTGATATCAAAGGGAATAGCCATGGCAAATAAAAAAAGAATATGTTCTGCTACCAGGAACCAGTTTCCGGATTCTTCCCACCATCCCGGACTCGCACTCATCGGACCGACCAATGTAATACACGTCCAGGATAGGGCAATGGCAAAGATTTTAACCAATGGAAAGTCTTTTAACCTTTTATTATTGAAAAGGGGAATGACGTATACTATGGAAATGAGAATAGGCCCAATGAGTATCCATTGTGTGTTTGCATGCAAAGTAAAGAATGAAATAGAAGCTATTAATCCATTGATTATTAATAATATAAGTAGTGTTGATTTAACCTTATTGTAGGCAATGCCGGTCTTTTTTATAAAGGAGTTTCCTTCCCTTTGCAATTGAAAATTATAAAACCGATGTATGGTATATATACATACGGTTCCGGTAATAGTGAATAGTATATAGGTCACATCCGGAGTTGATTGAATCAACAGGAAACTACCGAGGGTAAATATACCGGCACATAATCCCAACCATAGGTGGGAGAATAATAAAAAATAGCCAACTTTATTAATTACCTTTTTCAAGGCATGCAACATAGATTCGTTTAAAAATAACGGAAATTATGGTTCGATTCAATTTTTCGCAGGGAATGGTATATCAAGTGAATCACATGCTCAATATCATCTTTATGCGCAGTTTCGACGGTTGTATGCATATACCGCAATGGAAGGGATATTAGAGCAGAAGGAACCCCCTCATTGCTGTAAGCAAAGGCATCGGTATCCGTTCCTGTGCTGCGGGAAGCTGCTTCCCGTTGAATCGGGATATTATTTTCTTCGGCCGTATCAATGATCAGGTCGAGTAATTTATAATGAACGGCCGGTCCATAGGTGAGAGAAGGACCTTTTCCGCATTGTACATCCCCGTATTTCTTGGAATCTATCATGGGGGTAGTGGTATCGTGAGTTACATCCGTGATGATGGCAGCATGAGGTTTGATCTTTTCCGCTATCATCTGGGCCCCCCTCAGTCCAATTTCTTCCTGTACGGCATTAACGATATACAGGGAGTAAGGCAATTGAATGTTATTTTTCTGTAATAACCGGGCTACCTGGGCGATGCAAAAACCACCCATCCTGTTATCAAGGGCCCTGCCTACGTAGTATTTTTCATTCATAAGCTCTAACGTATCAGGATACGTAATGATACATCCTACGTGAATACCCATAGAAAGTACTTCCTCTTTATCTTTGGCCCCTACATCGATAAAAAGCTTTTCAATTTCCGGTTTGGAGTTATTTTTCCCCTTGCGGGTGTGTATGGCCGGCCATCCGAATAACCCTCGTACGATGCCATTTTTAGTGTGGATATTTACGCGTTTCCCCGGTGCTATTTCATGGTCGGAACCACCATTTCTCACCACGTAGATAAATCCGTCTTTGGAAATATAATTGACGAACCAGGAGATTTCATCCGCGTGTGCTTCTATTACTATTCGCTGTTCCTGTCCCGGGTTGATAATGCCAAATGTGGTCCCGTAATTGTCCAAATCAATTTGATCGACATATTCACTGATATAGTCTCTCCATAGCTTCTGGCCCGATTCTTCCCGGCCGGTCGGAGAGGAATTGTTGATGTATTTTTCTAAAAAACTTGTTGACTTTTCATCCCAAATCATAGCGTGTTATTTTTCCAGTTTTCGGGGTCTTGATTCCATTCCTGTAAAGATTCCCATTCAGATTCATTAATATATTTCATTTCGCGGGCTTTCTCCAACATAGCTTTGTAGTTGCTCAAAGAAAGATATTTTATTCCGGATTTGTCAAAATTTTCTTGAGCAGATTTCAATTCATAGGAAAATATGGAGGCAATACCCGCTACGATCAAACCTTCGTCCTGGAGGTTTTGGGCGGCACTTATCGAGCTACCCCCTGTGGAAATAAGGTCTTCAATCACGATTACCGTCGATCCCGGCTTGTAATCTCCTTCGATTAAATTTTTCCGGCCGTGCCCCTTGGCTTTTGACCGGACGTAAATAAGGGGTTTTTCAATGATGTGTGCGACCAATGCAGCATAAGGTATCCCTGCTGTGGCTACCCCGGCAATAATATCAGCTTCTCCCCATTGTCCAATCATATCCACCAGGGATTTGGCAATGAAACTTCTTTCTTCGGGGTGGGATAATGTCATTCGATTATCGCAATAAATGGGCGATTGAATACCACTGGCCCAGGTAAAGGGATTATTAACATTGAGTTTTATCGCTTCCAATTCAAGCAAAATTTCCGCAATTTCCTTATGTTTAGCCTTCATATTATCGTATCTTAAAACTTATAAATGAAGTCAAATGTACAAAATCTATATTAATGAAAATCCAATATTACTATGTAGTTCTTCTCATTTGGATCGATTGGAAAGTAAAGATAAGTGGGAGATTTTTCCGTATATGGGAAATGCTAAGGTATTGTTGAATTATGTAGATCTTTTGGAAAAAGCGAATCAGAAGCGGAATATCGTTTTACATTCCTCTGATTATTTGGGACTTAAGGTAGACTTCAAACGCTTATTCAACAAAATCAGTGCTTCCGGGGGGATCGTGGAAGATAATAACGGGAAGATTTTATTTATTTACAGAAGGGGTTTTTGGGACCTGCCAAAAGGGAAACGTGAAAAAGGGGAAAAAAAAAGAACCTGTGCTTTGCGTGAAGTGGAAGAAGAAACGGGGTTGATGGGAATCGAAGTAGGAAAAAAAATCGGAAAAAGCAGACATACTTACAGGGATCCGGAAAGTGGAGAAAGGGTTTTAAAAATTACGCATTGGTACAGAATGAAAGCAGGGCCGGATAAAACGCTTCAATTACAGGCAGAAGAAGATATTGAGGATGCAAAATGGTTGTATGCCGATGAATTTATTGAGGAAAAATATCCTACTTTTGCAAGTATAGAATCTCTTTTAGGGACATATTTGGAAAAAGTATCTCAGTTAAAATAGGTGGAAATGAAAATTATAGATGGTCGGTCACTGGCTAAAGAAATCAAATCGGAAATAAAACACGAAGTCAAAAAATTTGTCAAAGAGGGTGGAAAAGTACCTCATTTAGCGGCAGTATTGATAGGAGACAACCCTGCCAGCCAGGCGTATGTACGAAATAAAATCCGAAGTTGTGAAAGGGTAGGTTTTGAATCCACTCTCATAAAAAAGTCAGAAAAGATCACACAGGAGGAATTGATGAATATTATACATGACCTCAATGAGAATGAAGATGTTGACGGGTTTATCGTACAATTGCCCCTTCCCGGCCATATCGATGAATCTAAAGTAACATTGGCGATTGACCCGAGAAAAGATGTTGACGGGTTTCACCCGGTGAATATAGGGAGAATGGCGATCGGCCTTCCCTGCTACATACCCGCTACACCTAATGGTATTTTGACAATATTGGAACGCTATAATATCAAAACAGAAGGAAAAAATGTGGTCGTAATTGGCCGGAGTAATATCGTAGGTACCCCGATGAGTATTCTTTTGTCCCGAAAATCAAAATTTGGCAATGCCACGGTTACATTGACGCATAGCCGTACAGCTGATCTCGTCAGTGAAGTACAACGGGCAGATATAATTGTTGCGGCTATTGGGATTCCTCAATTTATTACTTCCGATATGGTAAAAGAGGGCGCTGTAATCATTGATGTGGGAATGAACAGGATCGATGATCCCGATTCCAAGAAAGGATATAAACTGGTAGGTGATGTTGATTTTGATGATGTAGCTGCTAAGTCCAGTTATATTACTCCTGTTCCAGGAGGAGTAGGGCAAATGACAGTTACAAGTTTGTTGATGAATACCTTAAAAGCAGCCCGCAAAGAAGTATATGGATAGCTCGGTAAAAGTCCATTTTTCGGGGAGGTCAGGTGCGGAGCTCGAAGTATTGGTTGGTTTACTTTCCTCTTTTCCGGTGGATGGTTTGGAAGAAGTTGAGAATGGAATCATTGCTTATTTTCCAGAAAGGGTATGGGACCACATTATTGAAGCCCGTGTAGAGGAACTGGCGGCCTCCACCGGAAGTACTGTGGAAATTGGAGTCGTTCCGTTTGAAAATTGGAATCAAACCTGGGAAACGGATTATGCGGAAGTAGAGATCGATACAATTTGCCGGATTTATGCCCCATT
Organism: Membranihabitans maritimus; assembly: GCF_021729145.1. Taxonomy (GTDB): domain Bacteria; phylum Bacteroidota; class Bacteroidia; order Chitinophagales; family Saprospiraceae; genus Membranihabitans; species Membranihabitans maritimus. The sequence continues at coordinate 52,059 of NZ_JAJSLW010000005.1, forward strand.
TCACGAACCAGCCCGTAAGAAGTTTGAAAATGAAATTAAGATAATGCCCCAAATGGCATTTGGGACCGGGCATCATGAAACTACTGAAATGATGATTCGCATACTGCACGGTATTCGCGAAAAAATAGTTCGTCATTCGGTATTGGACTTTGGTTCGGGTTCCGGTGTATTAGCTATATACGCATACTTATTGGGGGCTTCACCTGTTGTCGCCAATGAAATTGACCGGTACGCCTTTGAAAATCTCAAAGACAATATCGAAATTAACCATGCGGGAACGATAGAGGTATTTTGTGGTGGTCAAGAAAGCCTTCCCAAAGGAATACAGTACGATGTGATTGCAGCCAATATTACGCGCAATGTGATTTTGGACCATTTGCCATATTTTGTCAGGAGCCTGGCAACCGGTGGTAGTATTGTAATTTCTGGAATATTATCGACCGATTTTGAATTTGTAAAAAGCGAATTCGAAAAAGTAGGCTTACGCCCCGGCACCTATCTTACCAAAGGGAAATGGCTAGCGGCTCATTTTATAAAAGAATTACCGTAAATTTTCCCTGAAAAAATCAATGGTTCTTTCCCAGGCCAGATGTGCTGCTTCTTTATCGTATCTCGGTGTTGTATTATTGTGGAATCCATGGTTGACACCCGGGTAAATGTGCGCGGTGTATTCTATATTGTTTTCTATTAAAACTTCTTCGTAATCTGGCCATCCTGCGTTAACCCGGTCATCCAGCTCCGCGTATTGCAACAGAAGGGGAGATTGTATTTTTGCAGCCTCTTCACCGGAGGGTTGTCCCCCGTAAAAAGGCACCGCTCCGGCAAGGTCGGGTAAGCGGACAGCCATCATATTGGCAATCCATCCTCCAAAACAGAAACCTACTACACCGATATATCCATTGCATTTTTCATGGGTTGCCAAATGGTCGAAAGCGGAAATAAAATCTTCCAACATTTTATCCCTGTCCCTTTGTCTTTGCATAGTCCGTCCTTCGTCGTCATTCCCCGGGTATCCCCCGAGTGGAGATAATGCATCCGGGGCGATCGTGATAAAACCTTCCAACGCAGCGATCCTGGCCGTATCTTCTATATATGGGTTTAACCCCCTGTTCTCATGGACCACGACGATACCCGGTAAACTTCCCTTAACTTTGCGGGGATAGGATAAAAGAGCCCTGATATCTCCACCTCCTTCTGGGGAAGGGTAGGTAATAAATTCCGAAACCAATCGCTTGTCATTAGCCTGTACCTGCCGGGTATCACTATAGTTGGGAAGTATAAACTGTAAGAGAGCCCCTACCGTGATGCCGCCCACAGCGTATGTTGACAAACTCTCGACAAATTGCCGCCGATCGATTTTATTGTGGGCATAATCGTCATACAGGTCAAATACTTCCTGGCTGATGTCTTCCTTTCTTAGTGGTTTCATAGGTATAGTTTTATGCATAGTAAAATACAAAAAAAAGATAGGGAAGGGAGAATTTTCATGAACTTGTTTCTTCTGTCGTAATTCATGACTATATAGCAAAGTGACGGGGCCTTTATTTGATTTCTTGAATGGCGGTACAAAGATTACCCTGAATCTAGATGACAGGAGCCGTTCTTCGCAATTATCCGTGCCTTCATCGCATATCTCCATCCAGCGTGTGTCTAAAGCTGGGATTTTCCGTTTACAGAATAAATGAATTAAAAAAAGTATTATGAAACGAAATGAATTCTTAAAAACACTAGGCGTGGGAACCATTATTTTTCCGGTTATTTCATCGTGCATGAAAGACAATAGTATACTATCCGAACCGGGAACGGATAATGGAAGTAACGGTGATTGTGAAATCACTAATGCTGAAACCGCAGGCCCCTTTCCGACGAAGGACCCCTCTTCGCTGGAGCGGCTGGACATCCGAGGAGATCGAACCGGTATCCTGTTGGATGTGGAAATGATTATCCTGAATAAAGGGAACGACTGTTTACCACTGGAAGGGGCGATTGTGGATATATGGCATTGTGACAAAGATGGGTACTATTCCGAATACGGAGGCACAAACATGCAACGGAACGATTATTCTGCCGTACACTTCCTCAGGGGACGACAGGTGTCGGATGAAAATGGTGTTGTAAAGTACAAGACTATCTTCCCGGGGTGGTATCAGGGACGCGCTACCCATATTCATGTTCATATTTACAATAGTAGTGGAAAATCCCTGTTAGTGACCCAGGTGGCATTCCCGGAAGGGGATAACAGTGCTGTAGCCCTGGTCAATGCTTCTTCTGAAAATGGATATACCAAAGGTCTTAACGGATATACTTATAATTCCAAGGACAATGTGTTCTCGGACGGGGTGGCAAACGAACTGGCGGTGTTATCGGGAAGTATCAATGAAGGTTACGGGCTCACACATTCTATTGTAGTAAACGGATAGTGCTATGGGAGTGAATCAAGAAGCGACCATTTTTCTATCCCAGTTGAAAAGGGTAGATCAATGTGATGGCCTGATAAAAATGCAGGGATTTGCAATAGATGCAGGTGGTACCTCTCTACAGGAATTTAATGATTGTGTGTTGGAACCGAATGCTTATTTTTGTAATCCATTCGATGGTGAATATGACCGGGCATTTATGCCATTGATTGGAGGGTTGGAAATGTCAGGTCCGGACGGAAAGACCCTGGAGATTAATCCCGGAAAAATTTTTGCCGGTAGTGTCCGGGCTCCCATTTCTAAAATTCATAATCCGCAGGGGGAGAGGGTAAATTTCCTGGAGTTTGTATTCACACCAGGAACCGGATGGATCCGGGATGGCTGTGAATTAGAATTTGAGATGGAAATCAACAAGTTGGTACCCCTGGCGATTACAGGGGAGAAATGTAAGGCCTGGTTGGGACAGTATAAAGGGCGTGAACAAGATTATTTGTTTGTAGATGGATGTCATAAGCGTATCTTGGTGTATGTAATTGACGGCGTTTTCGAAGTCCAGGACCGCTTATTGCACGCCCGGGACGGGCTGGAACTTTGTGGTTTTACTACGATCGAATTTGAGGCCCTGTCGGAAAATTCCATTATTTTATTTCAGGGCGTATAGTAAACCATTTAAATGTGAGAGGTAAAGTCTTATTTTGGCATATTATGGGAGTATTTGTTTTTTTATTGCTTCCCGTTTTTCTTTCTCCCAGACCACCTGGTACGGACTTCGATCTTTCCCGACCCGATATCCGGGATTTGATAGCCAATTTTTTTATGGTTGTGTTTTTTTATCTCAACTACTATGTATTTATTCCACGGGTATATTTTAGAAAGAATTTTTTTCTGTATGGACTCATTATCCTGTTCGCATTGGGGGTGATTTGTTTGCTTCCCTCTTTGATGACTGGATTTGTCCCCTGGCGATTTCAGAATCACGGGCCGGTTGAAGGGCCGGGTTTCCACGGACATCCTGAGCATGGCAATTTTTTAATGGTCATCAATCATCATATCTTTTTATTTACCTGTGTAGTGCTTTTTTCTGTTTTACTGAGACTTAGGGACCGAATCCTTATATTGGAAAAGTCCAAGCACGAAATGGAAATTGAATCTTTGCGGAGACAAATTAACCCGCATTTTTTATTTAATACCCTCAATGGGTTGTATTCAACGGCACTGAAGGAAGGTTCGAAATCGGCTGCAAAAGGAATATTTACATTATCCCACATGATGCGATATGTTTTTAAAAACACTGGCCAATACGAGGTTGATTTATCAGATGAAATTTCGTATATCAATGCTTATGTAGATTTGCAGAGAATGCGATTGGATCAGGGAGTCAAACTGAAGTATGAGGTGCGTGGAGATTATTCGGGTAAAAAAATAGCTCCGTTGATTTTAATTCCTATTATCGAGAATGCATTCAAACACGGTGTTAATCCCGACGAAGAATCATCGATCCGGATTTCAATTGAATGTACGGGTTCTTTCTTATATTTGAAAGTGACAAACAAAAAGGTCAAAGTAGAACTGGCAGAACACGAGTCAAGCGGGAAAGGCTTGCTTAATATAAAGACCAGATTGGATTTTCAGTATCCCCAAAAGCACCGGCTTGAATGGTATGATTCAGAGGACGAATATTCGATTGAGCTCAACCTGGATTTATCGCAATGAAACCTGATTTGATAGATACAAAGAATATGATTCGGGCGGTTGCCCTGGATGACGAACCATTACCCCTGGAAGTAATTGATCGGTTTTGCAAAGAATTTGATTTTTTGAGGTTGGAAGGGACTTTTACCCAGACCCGGGCTGCCCGGAGATACCTGGAGGACCATTCCATAGATTTACTTTTTCTCGATATTCAGATGCCTTCCATGTCGGGGATTCATTTTTACAAAAGTCTAAAATATGCCCCCATGGTAATTTTTACGACGGCCTATTCCGAATATGCTGTCGATGGCTTTGATCTGAATGCAGTAGATTACCTACTGAAGCCCTACGATTTCGAAAGGTTTTCCAAAGCCGTGGAAAAGGCCAGGGACTATGGCCGGATTGCTAGCCTTTCTTCCAGTTCGGAAAAGAGTGAAAAATTTTTAGTAGTCAGATCTGAGTATAGCCTGGTGAAAATCAACATTGAGAACATTGTGTTTGTAGAAGGGTTGGCTGATTATTTACGACTCCACCTCAAAGTGGGAAAATCTGTGGTTACCCGGATGACTTTGAAGGATATGGAAAGTGAGTTGCCGGATGATTTTATGCGTGTACACCGCTCCTTTATCGTTAGTGTAAAGGGAATAATCTCGGTTCGACATCATATGGTACGTATCGCTAATCGTGACATTCCTATTGGCAAAACATATAGAAAAATTTTCTATAAAAAATTCAAGGAGGTTTTAAAATTGGGTTGAGGGAAGGGGTATTCTCACCGCTACTGTCGAATTCAAGATACAAACCGTATATCATCCTTGAGGTATTGTATATGTTACCGGGATGGCCTTTATAGGGTGTGAGAGCCTGGAAACAGGGGAGTAATCCTTTGGGGCAATGGCCCGGGCGAAATCGCCGGTTAGTACGTGAATATTCGAGTGGAAAAGAGGGTTTTAAAGGAGTACAATCCTGAAGGGATTGAACATTCATAACCCCGTATGAAATGTGGGGTATGGAATGTGAGCCTTTCCAACCCTGAAAGGGGTTGAACTATCAAATACGTTCATTTGTATTCAAAGTTAAAGTAAATATCTTTCATCAAAGTTTATGCTATGCTCATTGAGTAACATGATCAATTCTTCCTTATAGGTGCATCGTCTGTGATGGTCTTTTTGGTTTTTAACGTATTGGATCAGATTTTCTTTTTCATTAATTGAATAGGTAAATGCTCCATATCCACTTTGCCAACCGGTGAAGTTGGGAAATAGCTGGTATTTTTTTATAAAATGACTACTACCCAATTTAATGGATTTTATCAGGGAAGAAAGAGCAATGCTTGGATGTAAATGCGTAATTATATGAATATGATCTTCTACACCATTAATGCGATATAAGTGACACTTTTTATTATTCAAGATGCCCCAAATATCCTTGAAAAGGATAGCTTGATTTTGTTCATTAAGGGCTGGTACTCTATTTTTGGTACTAAAGACTATGTGATAAAGAATTTGGGTGTTAGTACTCATAATAATATTTGATAAAATTTGTTTAAGCTCTCGATAATATAATAAATTAATTAATGATTTTAGAGGAAGGGTTTATCCCATTCTATATAGACTGAGATTCTTCCGGTACATGAGAATGTTCAACACCTCCCGTGTTGATAGTCATATCGCGATGCAACCGCCGGGTATTCTATACCCAGCGTTATTGGGGTTTAACTCCTTCGGAGTTGATTAAAGGCTATAACTGTATTTTCGGTACTGGCGATAAAATGCGATGAGGTTCTGTATGATTTTAGCATTGCTAAATATGGACGACGAGATAGCAATATAATACATATTGTTTTGTTAGGTTGGTTTCACAGCCTGAATAGGGGCTAAAAATATTTTGCATTATGATATTTCAATGGGAACGCCACTACTGTCGAATCAGAGATACAAACCGTATCCCATCCTTTGAGGTATTGTATATGTTACCGGGATGGCCTTTATAGGGTGTGAGAGCCTGGAAACAGGGGAGTATTCCTTTGGGATAATGGCCCGGGCGAAATCGCCGGGAATACCAAATGAATTATTTATCCACAATCTATTTTAGCAAACCGGCACCGTATAGGACCGTTGTAAACAGTCATTTCTTTCTCGGTCTTAAACCCTGCCTGTCGAAGGGATATTTCGTGAGGACAAATCAACCAGACGTTAAACCCCTTGTAAAATTGTTTGAGTGTGGAGTTTATTCTTTTATAAAAACGAAGATTATCTTTTAGTGGGAGTCTTTTATTATAGGGAGGATTTAGTAGCACCGTTCCCGAATCAACGGTTGGTTTATATTTGAAAAAGTCAAAATTATAAATCTGGCAGGATTTGAAACTTCCGGCCTTCATGGTATTGGCCTTTGTTCCGTTGACAGCTTCCCGGCTATTGTCAAAACCAATAATGGTGGGCGGTCTTCGGTCGATTCTCATTTTGGAACCCTTTAGGATCAACTCCCATCGGTCTTCATCAAAATCCGGTGACTTTTTGAAGCAGAAAAATTTACGATGAATTTGCGGAGGAATGTTTTGTGCAATACGCTGTGCCTCTACAAGAAATGTTCCGGAACCACACATTGGGTTGAGAAATGGGGTGGTGGGATCCCAGCCAGAAAGGAGGATCAGGCCGGCAGCCAAAACTTCACTCAATGGGGCAATTCCCCCATACTTTTTATAAGATCTTTTGTGCAGGGAAGGTCCACTTGTATTGAGAAATAGGGTTACTTCTTCATTTCTTATGAAAACGGTGAATTGGATGTCTGCATTTTTTCGATTGACATTAGGTCTATTACCTCTTTTATCTCGAATTCGGTCGACGATAGCATCCTTTACCAATAATGCTCCGTACATAGTATTGTCGAAATGATCCGAAATAATATCGTTTTCAATGGAGAAGGTGTGTTCATCCGGTATGTAATCCTCCCAGGCAATATCCATGGCCTTCTTGTACAGGTCTTTTGCTTCCGAAATTGTAAAATCGCTGATGGTTTTCAATACCTTGAGCGCAGTCCTGCACTCAAAATTAGCTCGATACATGATTTTAGGTGTCCCTGTAAAGGATACCGCCCTTTTTTCAATATTTATATTATGCGCATGAATATTTTTTAGCTCCTGCGCCAGAATCTTTTCAAGTCCTGTATAAGTTTTTACGACGTATTGGTCCATTTTATTTATTTATAAGGCGGCAAATGTAAGGATTTTGGCTATTACCGGACTAAATGATTAATATTAAAGCTGTAATAATACGTTTGTTTCTCTCCCGGATACCTACCTGCTATTACGATGTCATCTCCAGAATGGGTAAATTTTTCGTAAAAGGATACGGTGTTAAAAACTTCCCTGTCATTAATACGCATTATTATAAATCCTGGTTTGATGTTGAGTGATTCCGCCATACTTTCGCGAAATATACTTTCTATACGAATGCCGTTAATTTGATTTTGCATAATCTCATTTTCCTGAAGATCGCGTATTTCTATACCGAATTTCAGTAATAGAGGGTAATCGGGGTTATCGCTTTCCTGGATGAGATTTACCGTCAATGTGTCTAATGTTGCATTCCTAAGATATACCAGAGAGAGGGGGTGGCCGGGATCAATACTCCACAATATTTCTTTCAAATGATTGATGGATTGCAATTGCTGATCATTGAGTTCGAGGATATAATCTCCATTACGGAGCCCGCCCCAGTCGGCAGGGCTGTTGGGTTCCACATCTTCAATTCTGGCCCCGGATGCATACTTTTTGGACAGGGCAAATTCATCTATTTTAGAAAAGATGGCTTTTATCCCCAGGATCCCCCTGTTTACATAGCCATAATCCTTTAAATCCGTTAATATTTTATACGCCAGATTGGAAGGTATGGCAAATGCATACCCTTCAAAATTCCCGGAGCGGGTAAGTATGGCCGTATTGATGCCTATTAGCTGGCCGTGTTGGTTGATAAGAGCGCCGCCGCTATTTCCCGGATTTATAACAGCGTCGGTCTGGATAAATGATTCCATAAAATTAGGATTGTCACTGAGTCCCAATTGCCTGTGCTTCCCACTAATAATGCCTTCAGTTACGGTAGCATCCATTTTGAATGGATGTCCCAGGGCAAAAATTTTATCACCAATAGACAAATGGTCCGAATTCCCAAATTCAATATGGTGCAGACTATCCATCTCAATCTTCAGGAGCCCCAGGTCTGTTTTAGCGTCAAATCCTATTAATTTTGCAGATACCGATCTTTTGTTCCACATGATGACTTCAATATCATCGCTGTCCTCAATTACGTGGTAATTGGTCGCTATATACCCATCATCTGAAATGATTACGCCGGATCCATTTTGATTTACTTTATTAGAATAAAATTTACCAAACCATTTCTTTTTCCCGGATTTAATCTGGACCAGTGCCTTTAAATTATTATCAAAAATGTCTTTGTTGACGGGAACTTTATACGTGCTTACATTCCTTTTTACAAATTCCGACGCAGAACCACCAAGTTTATTTTGGTCAATAAGGGAAGTGGATGGGATTCTCTCCCGAATAATAATTGTTTCCGGTTTATCAAATATTTTGAATAACCCAATGGTAAAAAGGGAAGCTAATAGAGCGGTAAAAAAATATCGCAAGCTGGATTTCATTTATTTTTGTTCCTTCAGTTCATAATCTATGATAAAAATAAACATCTTTTTGGTGAGAATGGTTATAATCACAATATGAACTTTAAATCCAGAAAATTCAAAAGAATGCCCATACATTTTGACCCTCTTTTTTCCTGTAACCCCGAAAGGTTTCGAGAGAAGAAGGGATATGATTGATTGTACGCACAGGACCTATGATCAATCTCGCTAATACAGGACCGGCAATCGCAATATATTCGTTACCCATATTGGGGTGTGAATGGTGATGGACATATTTTATTTTACATGTTGTTAATTTGCGTTGTAAATATTTGTAATATGCATGTATGTTGGGTGAAAAATTCGGTAGTATTTTCGGGGTGAAAGTGTTTTTAAACGATTTTGTGGTTGGATATACCGAATAAAATATAACTTTGCGAAATCATACAAAATGATAGAATGGAAGAAAACAATAATAATGAAGGAAAGTCGATGTTCTCGAATATTTGGGGGAATAAATTTAGTTTATTTGGATTAATAATTATTGTTCTCTTTTTTCTGGCTATGATCAGTTTGCGATATTGTGATAGCAAACACGTAGTAGTGGAAGATGATAAACGGATTAATATTATTACACAATGAATTTTACCAAGTACCAGGGAACAGGCAACGACTTTGTAATTATTAATGGTAATAAAGAGGACTTTGACAGGTCTGATTATGCTGCTGTACGGGCTATTTGTGACCGGAAATTCGGAATAGGGGCCGATGGTTTTATTGTCGTTTCGGATAGTGAAGAAGCGGACTTTGAAATGTTATACTATAATGCAGATGGTAAACCCGGAAGTATGTGCGGTAATGGGGGGAGATGTGCCGTCACCTTTGCCTATAGTAATGGTTTTTTTACTTCCGGAGAATGTCGTTTTATGGCCTATGATGGTATGCATGAAGCCCGAATTATGCCTGAAACTTCAGTAGTGGAATTAAAAATGTCGAATGTGGAAACCTTTGAACTGGGTAATAGAATGACGATTATGGATACGGGTTCGCCGCACTATGTTACACTGGTAGAAGATATCGATGATATCGACATTGTAGAGGCGGGTAAGGTTATTCGTTATTCTCCGCGATTTACGGAAGAAGGGATTAATGTTAATTTTGTAGAAAATAAATCTGATTTTCTTGAAGTAGCTACGTACGAAAGGGGAGTGGAAGACGAAACTCTTTCTTGTGGAACGGGAGTGACGGCAAGTGCGCTCAGCTTTCATGTGTTGCAAAACGGTCGATCTGCTGCTTCCGGGGAATTGGAAGTAAAGGTCCACACAAAAGGTGGGGACTTAAAAGTGAAATTTGAATACGATGGTTCTGTGTTTAGCAATATTTGGTTGGTAGGAAAAGGAGAAAAAGTATTTGATGGGTGCATAGATTTGGAAAAGATCGAAAATAACAACCCTGCTTAATTATATATCTTCTTCGAAAAACTGAAGGTAGAGTCCGGAAAGTTCATTATATAAATGGTTTTCTTTTTGTGATTTCAATACCTCCAGGCCGGTAGTGATAATGTCTTTTGCAAGATCTGTTTTTTCATTAGTGATTAAAAATTGAGCATAGTGATAATAGGTGCCACTATATGAAGGGAAAGTGGAGATTAATTTTTTGTAGTTGAAAGAAGCTTTTTCCTTTTCTCCAATTTTCTCATATTCCTTTGCAAGGGCAAAATAAGGAAAGGCATCCCTACCGTCTTCAGCAATTAAATCTTCCAGATATTGTATTTTATTTTGACTCACAGTTAATCGTATTTAATTGATAATTAATTTGTTGTAAATAATAATATATAAATTACCTAATTTTAGTTCATGTTATTATCTTTAATGTTGGTAAAGATAATAATGAATAAATAATAAACTTAATAATATGAATATATTAGTTTGTATAGCTAGGGCCGTAGAGACTACAGCCAAAATTTCATTTACAGATAACGATACACGGTTTGATGATACAGGTGTACAGTACATCATGAATCCTTATGACGAGTGGTATTCTCTGGTCAGAGCGCTTGAACTGAAAGAAAAAGAAGGCGGGGAAGTTCACGTTGTTTGCGTGGGTGATTCAAGTTCTGAACAAGTGATTCGAAAGGCATTGGCTATTGGTGCTGATAAAGCATTCAGAATTGATCTTGAACCCAAGACGGCGGACGAAACGGCCTTTCAATTGGCCGAATTTGCTAAATCTGGGAATTATGATATTATTTTTACGGGCAAGGAAACGGTTGATTATAACAGTGGATTGGTTCCGCCAATGTTGAGCGCATTGTTGGATTGGCCGTTTGTCGGTATTGTTTCTGATCTTGAGTACGAAAATGGTGAAGCTACACTGTCCCGCGAGATTGAAGGGGGTGTGGAGATCGTAAAAGCCTCATTACCTTTGGTACTGAGTGCAACCAAAGACCTGGCAGAACAACGAATACCCAATATGCGCGGAATCATGATGGCAAAGCGCAAACCGCTTGAGGTAGTGGAGGCAAAAGAGACCGCTCCGAAGGTGAATTTTGTCGGGTTCTCAAAACCGGAGAAAGATACGGAAATTACGTATGTAGACCCCGAAAATATGGATGAACTGGTTCGTTTGTTAAGCGAAGAAGCCAAAGTGATTTAACCCATTTCATAGTTTTAAAAATATAACCATGTCAATATTAGTTTTTTGCGAAAATATAGAAGGTACATTTAAAAAGAATACACTTGAAGCCATTACCTATGGACGGAAATTAGCCGAACAGACCCAATCTCCACTCGCGGCAGTCGTCAATGGAAGCCCTGATGTGGAAGTGTTAAAAACCTACGGAATCGGGAAAGCCTATCTTCTAGAAGGAAGTAATACCGGTGATAGTGCATCCCTTGCCAAAGGCATAGCCGGGGTCTGTAGCAAAGTGGATGCTTCCACCGTTATTTTAACGTATAATTCAACGGGGAAAAGTATTGCAGGGCAATTGGGAATATTGTGCGGTGCCGGTGTCGTGAATTCAGTGAATGCCCTGCCCAGCTCTTTAGAGCCCTTCCAGGTATCCCAATCGGTTTTTGCCGGAAAAGCGGAGGCCGTTGTAGAAGTTCCCGGGGAAAAGAAAGTGTTGGGACTACAAAGTAATTCCATCAAAATAGAGGAAGCACCTGTGGATACTATTGATACTGAAATTGTCACATCAGATGGAGGTTCCAGGGTGGAGGTTATACGCCAGGATAAAATAAGCGGTGGTGTTCCCCTGCCTGAAGCTGAGTTGGTAGTTTCTGGCGGACGCGGATTCAAAGGTCCTGAAAATTGGAATATACTGGAAGATTTAGCCGGGGTTCTCGGTGCAGCCACAGCTTGTTCCCGCCCGGTTTCTGATTCTGATTGGAGACCGCACCACGAGCACGTAGGGCAGACGGGAATTACCATTAGGCCTAATTTGTATATCGCTATTGGAATTTCAGGGGCCATTCAGCATCTCGGGGGTGTAAATAATTCCAAAACGATTGTGGTCATTAATAAAGATCCGGAGGCTCCATTCTTCAAAGCGGCCGATTATGGGGTAGTTGGGGACTTATTTGATGTAGTACCAAGATTGACGGAAGCTGTCAAGAAATATAAAGGAGCGTAGAATAGGTACGAACAAAGAGACGAAGGCATAACCGGGTTGGGGGACTGGTACCCGAAAGGAATAAAGTGAAGGTAAATACTCCGGAACTTTTAAATTTCCGGTTGCCATATCCATATACATAAATCGGATAAATATCAAGGTATCAACTGGCGTTGATAATCTTATTCAACGGGAAGTGTCGTCCTTCCCTGTAATGGGACATGAAGGGGTAAAGGGATGATAGACCTGGTGTGTAATGGGAATTCTTCTGCGGTAGTGCTTGCTGATTAATACCGCATAGACAACAATTAACGTGAGTACCACAGAGAAAATAAGAGTACTGAAGCGCCTGTCTCTACATGAAATTATTCTGGAAGCGAAATATTAGTAATCCAGTGAGGAACCCCAGGGTGGTAAACAATTGAGATCGTCGATTCAGGCATTGATTTCGACACAGTGATGCCTGGGCCATTGCTTTTTTTCGCAAAAAAAAAAATGACAAAAACAATTATTCATCGAGTTCACGTTAGTTATGTCGCAGCAAAATACTTATATTTGAATTTAAAATAATACGTTATGGCAACTTTTGAAATCCAGGGAAAGTTATATAAGAAGTTTGAAACAGAAGCAAAGACACAATCTTTTAGTGCGCGGGAATTCATCCTCGAAGTAAATGATAATAATTATGTTCAATTATTGAAATTTCAATTGACTCAGGACCGATGTGGTCTGCTCGATACCTTTCAGGAAGGTAGCGATGTAAAAGTTCATTTTGATTTGCGTGGACGGGAATGGAATGGCAAGTTTTTCACCAATTTAAATGCGTGGAAACTTGAATTGCCGCAGCCTGTTAGTCCGGGAGGGGACGGTTTCCCTGAAGAGGAAGACTTTGTTTTTACGGATGAAAGAGAAGACAATAATTTTACCCAGGAAATGCCGGAGGACGATTTGCCGTTCTAGGAATATGAATTTGAGATTTATATTTCTATACCTTTTTATTGGTTTTTATTATGGCTTGCCAGGTCAGACCATAGTTGGATTATCAACTGTTGAGGACCGTCATTTTGGAAAATGGGAGATCATTACAAATGCTCCTGATTTAACAGGGGTGGTGGAAGGAACCTGGGTGGCTATGAATGATTGGTCAGAATGGCAATACGCCCTAGGGGACCATACGGGATGGATTAAACTCAGGAATAAAAATGATCCCAATCTATGGGAAGTGATTGGGAATGATGAAATCATTCATATACGGACGATATTCCCAAATGAATTTAACCGATGGGAAGTAAATAACGGAAGGAGGTCTGTAGATGTGGAAACGATCCGATCCGGGGATGTCGAACAATGGGAAGCAGGCAGGAGAAATAATACTCTCTTTTTTTATACGTATGTAGAAGGGGATAGGCGGGACTGGATTATAGAAAATAATATTCCCGACTTGTCAGTGGCTATGCAGCTGGCCATTACCTTTATACCCATTTTGCATGTTGTACCCAGGCAGTAAATCCCAAAACATGGAAAGTCTATAGGTCAGGGAATTCCCATCCTTTTCTTACCGGTTCCCGGATTAATTTATCTGCATTGTCCAGTCCTATTGCTTTCATAGCTTTTGCATCCCAATAAATTTTTTGTCCACCCAGCCTAAGGGAAAGAACTCCCAGCAAGGTAATTTCCGTCAAGCGGGCCCCATAGGCAAAATTGGCACTTGATTCACTACCGTCCTTTATCGCGTCGATCCAATCCCTGAAGTGACCATTGGACCTTGGGATGGTAGGAGCGGGGCGTTCGGATTCCCTCAGGGATTCGGGGTAGACGATTGGAAATCGATTCCCTCCATCATTGAGGATGAGGCCTTTTTCACCGACAAACATAGTTCCTCTTCGAGGAAGTTCTTCATTATCCGGTAATAATTCAGGCCTGGGTGGTTGTAATCCTCCGGAATACCACGTCAGATCAACTTCTTTTTGATCACCCATTTTATCAAATTTGTAGTATCCTATTTCACCATAAGGTGCTATTTCAGAATTGGAAAGGCCAGCGGGTTTGACTTCTACACTAACCGGGGCCTGTAAATTAAGTGCCCAGGTAGCTGCATCCAGGTCATGACAACCAAAATCCCCTAAAGCACCACATCCAAAAATCCAAAAATCCCGCCATGTTACTGGACTAAAATCAGAATGATAAGGTATCTTTTCGGTAGGACCCAGCCACAGATCCCAATCCATGCCATCTGGTAATGGCGTTGAACCTTTTGGTAACCCTTCTCTGCCCGGCAACCAACGGGTAGCCGGCACCCAGGCGTGAACTTCTTTTATCGGACCAATTATACCTGCCCGAATATACTCTACAGTACTTCTTATACCATCTCTACTGTGGCCGCTGTTGCCCATTTGCGTAGCCAATCCCCTCGCTGTGGCCAATTCCCGGACTTTACGGGCTTCCCAAATGTTGTGAGTAAGGGGTTTTTCGCAATACACATGTTTATCCATCTGCATTGCGAGAATAGAAATATAGGCATGTGTATGGTCCGGTGTGGAACATACTATAGCATCTATATCTTTTTCCGTTTCCAACATTACACGAAAGTCTTTATATGCTTTTACGGAATAGTTGGGAATAGAAGATTGATAATGCTTATTGATCATTTCCTCTACAGGACCACGACCGGCCTCGGATCTGTAGTAAAAGTCTTCGAGGTTCCAATATTCTGCCGGGTCAGCCAATGCTGCCATCGAAACATCTTCCAATTCCAACAATGCTGATGTATTTTGACGGCCTTTTCCACCGGCACCAATTATCCCCAAGACCACCTTGTCACTGGGTGCGACATAATCTTTACCACCCATTACATGCCTTGGTATTATCGTGAAACCCACTGAGGAATACGCCATATCTTTTATGAACCCTCTTCTGGATTTGTACGCCTTTGCCGATACACTTTTCATTTTTGACTATTTTAATAAGAACGCCCTGTAAACTACCCAGGACACTTAATCGATCCCAAAAGTCAGGCCAGAATTTGAGCTGCGTGGTCTTTAGTCTTTACCTTTTCTATAATTTTTTCAATCATTCCATTTTCATCGATCAAAAAAGTTTTTCGGTGAATTCCATCGTATTCCCGTCCCATGAATTTTTTCTTTCCCCAAATGCCATAATCGTTAATAATCTTTTTTTCAGTATCTGCTATAAGTGGAAAAGGCAAATCAAATTTGTCGGAGAATTTTTTGTGAGACTTTTCAGTGTCTGCGCTGACCCCGATAATTTCGTACCCTTCATTTTGTAGTTGGGAGTAATTATCCCTTAAATTACAAACCTCTTTTGTGCAGCCAGGGGTGTTGTCTTTGGGATAAAAAAACAAAGCCAATTTTTTCCCTTGAAAATCCTTAAGGGAAATATTGTTGCCATTTTGATCGATTCCTGAAAAGTCAGGTGCTTTTTCGCCTGTGTTTAATTTTGTCATCATTTATTATTACATTAATAGATATACGTTTGACGCCTGATCCAAAAGGTCGCGGATGAACAGGGCATACAGGGATACGTTCTACCTTTTTTCTGTACAAGATAACCGTTTTTATCATCCGTTAGTAATACCGGGCGGAGTATCAATTTTTTATATTTGTTTTCTACTTCGAAATACACCATTGTTATAGGTACAGCTTCCCGGTCAAACCAAAACGTCTCCGGGATAATAAGAAAATTGTTTCATTTTTGTTCAATAGTATATAGATAAAATTTATACATGTTTCAGCGGATTATTTTAATGATAGGTGTACATATTATTATGAATACCTTGATCGGTTAACCCCGGGTATATAACTGTAATTTTATTTCTGACACGATAGTGATAGATGGAAAGGCAGAGGCTTTATGGGGAAAGGCAGAATGGAGTGAAATGTTTGTGGATATTGAGGGGGTGGATCATGAAAAACCGTATTGGGGGACCCGGTTTAAGATGCTTTGGAGCAAGGCGCATTTATATATTTTTGCTCAGATGGAAGAGCCGCATGTATGGGCTAATTTGACCCGGAGGGATGCGATAGTATACAGGGATAATGATTTTGAGGTTTTTGTCAAGCCGGATGCTGCTGGTGATGAATATTTTGAATTCGAATTAAATGCAAGAAATACGGTATTGGATTTGTTAATGACCAAACCCTACCGTAATGGGGGAAAAGCATTGATCCAATGGGATGCAACGGAAGTAGAGAGTGCCGTAGATATTCAGGGAACAATAAATGAACCGGGTGATGTAGATAGTGGATGGTCTTTGGAAATGAAGATACCATATACAGACCTGGCCTTTTATGGGAAGCCTATTGTCCCGGTGGAAGGAAGGTTTTGGAGGATAAATTTTTCGCGGGTTCAATGGGAACATCAGGTTTTAAATGGGGCCTATTTTCGCAAAAGAAAAAATAATGGATCATTGGTTCCGGAAAATAATTGGGTTTGGTCCCCGCAAGGTATTGTTGATATGCATTACCCTGAACAATGGGGATATTTATTCTTTACAAAAGAAGCAAAGGATTATTCTATAGCAATAAAAGAATGGCAAAAATTTGAAGTTTGGGATTTGTATTACGAATTAATGAAATATTACAACAGGAAGAGAACCTATGAAGGGTTTAATGTAGCTGGTGCGATTGATGATAGTTGGACCTGGGAAGATTATATGGATAGTGACCTGTTTTATGTAAAACTTTATCCTTCGGAAGGAAATTATTATTTTGTACTGGATCACAAAGGGAATTTACAAACTAAATATTATGAATAAAAGGGATTTTATTAAAATAGCCGGTGGAGGGATGTTGTCTTCCGGGGTCTCTAATTGGTTCAAAAGGTCGACAGATGACAATAAAATAGGTGATAATAGTTTCTTTGAGAAAGGTTTTTATATTTGGACCCGTCCAAACGTAAAGGAGAATTCAAAAGAGATCCAGCAGCGATATAGAAAATATGCTGAAAAAGGCATTAGGGGAATTATGTTTGAAAGTGACAGTGAGGAACATTTTTCGATCGCTAAGGAGGCCGGAATGCAAGCACATAGGTGGATGTGGACGATGAACAGGGGTGAACGTTATCTGTTGGATAACCATCCGGATTGGTATGCGGTAAATCGCAAGGGAGTATCTTGTGCGGAGCACCCGCCTTATGTAAATTATTACAGATGGTTGTGTCCCAGTAAACCTGAAGTGAAAGACTATCTTTTGGAGCAGAGCCGGGAAATTTTGGAAAAGGAATATGTCGATGGTATTCACCTTGATTATGTACGATTTTGTGATGTCATTTTGGCGGTTAACCTTTGGGATACATATGACATTGTGCAGCAAAAGGAAACACCCGAATATGATTTTTGTTATTGTAGTGATTGTCGTGAACAGTATGCCAGGTTATACGGGAAAGATCCTCTTACAGACCTGAAATACCCCGGCCAGCAAGATTCCTGGAGGCAATTTCGGTATGACAGCATTACTGAAATAGTCACTGCCATCGCAGGTAAAGCAAAAGACCATAAAAAACCAATCTCTGCAGCTGTTTTCCCCACACCCGAAATTGCCCGGAGATTGGTCCGGCAGGATTGGTCAAACTGGCCATTGGATGCTGTTTTTCCTATGATTTACCACGGGTTTTATCAGGAACCTCCCCATTGGATTGGCAAAGCTGCCATGGATGGTTTACGGGTCTTGAGGGGCGATTTTCCCATGTATGCAGGGATATTTTTGCCTGATTTTCATAATAAGGAAGAGATTGAGACTGGCATTCTTTCAGCTAAGAACGCTGGTGTAAGAGGGGTGTCCATTTTTGGCAATATCGATGATACCATCCTCAATATCATTGATAAACACCGGGAGTTTTAAAGTTTACACCGTATTATTGATGGTGGTAGGTTTTAAGAAACCCGTTTGGTTATAAGTAAAATGCTGTACCCCGCCGAATGGCCTATGGTACAGCAAAGTTTTATTCTAGGAGCAGTTCTCAATCCTGATTAGTAGATAATTGATGAGTATATCCAATAGTGGACAGTATTGAGCTATGGCTATACGGGCTGCTATAGACTTGAATCTTCTGTGCGTACCGGACAAATAGTTTTGACCTTCGCTCTGGAGAGTCTTATTCACCCAGGTTGCCTTCCTAAGGTAACGTGAGTTCGACAGAGAAAAAAGAGCTCTGAAGAGCGTGTCCCGACATGAAATTGTCGGGAAGCGAAATATAATTAACCCTGGGTGCCAACCCAGGGTGGAAATTAAGGTAAGTACTTACAGAAAAGGTATTCCCTATTTATAGAACCTTATGTTTGATTCGGTATTATTCTGCATCCTGTAAAAGCTGAACTTCACACGCTATATTTATCTTTTCAGATACCAGAACGCCACCTGTTTCCAGGGTTTGGTTCCAGTTAAGTCCCCATTCCTTCCTGTTAATACTTCCTTTAATTTCGAATCCAGCTTTACTATTTCCCCAGGGGTCCTTTGCCAGCCCAAGAAATTCTGCTTCCAGTTCTATTGGATTGGATTTCCCCAAAATGGTAAGGTCTCCTTTTAAGCCATATTTGCCCTCATTATCCTTTTTCACTGTGTGGCCGGAGAAAGTGATTTCTTTGTAGTTTTCTACATCGAAAAAATCAGCGCTTTTGAGATGTTCATCCCTTTTTTGGTCCCCGGTATTGATGGAAGATGGGGCCATACTAAATGATACTTCTGCATTTTCGAAATTGGTTCCTGAAGATTCGACGCTTCCGCTGTATTCGCTAAATGAACCTTTTACATTGGTGATCATTAAATGTCTGGCTTTAAATGCAATTTCTGAGTGGGACGGATCTATTGTCCATGTAGTCTTTTTCTGTGTCTCAGTCATAATTTTAAAAGTTTTGTTGATTTATTAAATTTTATTAACTTGTTTAAACGAATAAAGTTTTAAATTTTTTTATTCCCGCATCTTATCTAATAGACAAGATAATTTTTCAGCCTCTTCTTCAGATACCCCGATTTCGTTAATTAATTGACTGATCAATGGATCTATACTTTTTAAAGTATCCAGGCCTTTTTGATTAATTCTGATTAATATTTCTCTTCTGTTTTCGCTGTTTTGTTTTTTTTCAACCATGTTTTTCTTTTCCAATCGATTGGATAACCGGGTTACATCCGGATTTTTGTCCAGCATTACTTCTTTAATTTTTCCCATATTCAGATAATCGGGGTAAGCACCCCTTAAAATTCTCAATACATTGAACTGTTGTGCCGTCAAATCTTTGCATTTAAATATTTTATTTTCCCGGTTGTGGTACCAGTGAAATGTATACAGCAAATTGGTCAGTGCTTTTTCTCGACTGGTTTTAAATTCAGGTTGCTTTATATCTTTTGCTATTCCCATTGTAATATCATAAATGATTGGATTTTATAATTGTTTAAACAAATTATTACAATATAATTATTTAAGGTTATAATCTACATTTATAATGTTTTTGAATTATAATTGTGTATTATAACTATTAAGTTTTATATTTAGAGGATGTATTCGGTAATTACAGGTGATATAGTAGATTCATCTCGGGACCTTGAAAAGGGAGCCGGGGATCCGTATGAAGTGATCCATCAAATATTGTATGATATATTTGATGAATTTCAGGGAAAAGGGTGGCTGGGGACCGGGGATTATGCCATTTATCGCGGGGATAGCTTTCAATGTATTTCCAGGGCGGAGGATGGTTTATTACTGGGTATATTAATAAAGGCGGCGTTGAAAGGGGGGAGAATAAAATCGGTAAGCAGTAGTGAGGAAAGTACTTCATGGGATTGTAGAATGGCCATAGGAATCGGTACTGTAAGTTATAAAGCCGATACTGTGGAAGAATCCAACGGGGAGGCTTTTATCAAATCGGGCAGGTTGCTGGATAAAATTGATAAAAGGTTTTTAGCATTTGCTACACCCTGGAAGTCAATACAGGCGGAGCTGGATTTAATGGCCAAATACCTGGATATTATATTACATAGGTTGTGGACCCCTGCCACTGCAACAACCGTACTTGAATATTTATTACATCACCCGACCCAAACAGAGTTGGCGTCAATTCTCAAGATATCACAACCAGCGGTTAACAGGCGGTTGCATGGGGCAGAAATTGAAGTGTTGGAAATGACGCTGGAAAGATATCGTTCAATCATAAAACTAAAATTACAGTAATCATGTCATCCATTCCCGTATTGGTTTTATTATTATTCGCACACTTTGCCGGTGATTTTGCTTTTCAGCCCTCAGGGTGGGTTGAGGACAAGATGGAAAAGGGATTGAAATCAAAATTTTTGTATTGGCATATTGTTGTCCACTTTTTTTTAAACATAGCGATATTGACAGTGGGAGGTATCACTAATTACGGGTTAATTGCCGCACTGGCCCTGGTGATTTCTATAGGGCATTTTAGTATTGATGTATTAAAAATTTATTACGAGAAGAATACGGTTGATAGTAATAGAATCAGTATGCAAAAGGGCATTACATTTTTGTGGGACCAGCTGTTGCATATTTTCCTGATTATATTGGTTTGGCGATTGGCATCAGAGGTTGCACCGCCGGGAGATAGCATATCCAGTACCCTCTGGATAAAAGGATTGGTCGTGTTACTGGGATTTTATATAATAATTGAACCGGCTTCCGTATTTATTGACCTGTCTACAAGGGATTGGCAGAAGGTATTTGACCCCGTTACCGGGAATGCTGGATTGCCAAATGCCGGAAAAACGATTGGACAACTTGAGAGGATATTGGCTTTGACTTTTTTGTTGATGGGGCAGTACACAGCAATTGGGTTTTTAATTGGGGCCAAGTCTGTATTCCGGTTTGGGGACTTGAGTAAGGGATTGGAGCACAAAAAAACGGAATATATACTTATCGGTACTTTATTGAGTTTTACTACCGTTGTGGCTATTGGTCTGGGAGTAAATGCGCTCTTAAGCTATTTATAAATGTGTTTTTCCATTATGCAATTTCTATCGCCTTTTTAAGGGGTTTTGTAGAAAACATTTTCAGGAAATACAGCAGTTTGTTTTTTTTATTAAAAATTAGAATTTATGAGAATTCTCACTTTACTGGCCTTTATTCTTTGTTCTGTCGGATTGTCATCCCAGGAATTTTGGACACTGGACAAAGCACTGAAGCATGCCGAGGAGAATAGCTTGAGCATAATCCAGGCACAGAACCTTATCCGGCAATCAAACATAGATCTTTCTGCCACGCGACAAAGGCGGTTGCCTTCACTGAATTTTTCCGGAAACCACAGTACCAGCCTGGGACGAACGATAGATCCGACCACCAATACATTTACCACCGAGAGCAATAACAACCAAAGTTTGAGTCTGAGTACGGGAATTCAATTATTCAATGGCGGGTTACTTCACAAACAAGTGGCTGATGCACAACTTTTTCAGGATATTTCAAGGCTTAGTGCAGATGCAACAGAGCAGGACGTAAAACTTCAGGTGGTGCAATTATTTTTTCAGGCATTATTTGCGCAGGAAAATGTAGAGATTGCCGTATCTAATTTGAAGTTACTGGATGAACAAATGATCCGTACAGAAAGAGAAGTAGAGGCGGGATCAAAACCTGAAAATGAACTGTTAGAAATTGAGGCCGAATACGCATCATCGGAGCAACGGTTGATAGAAGCCCAAAATCAACAAGATGTAGGGCTTCTGCGATTCAAACAGGTTTTACAATTGCCGGTAGATAAGGAAATAGAGCTGGGATATCCCGATTTGCTTGATACGGAAATCGAACCCTGGCAGGCATTAAATATGACCCAATTGCGATCAAAAGCTATCAGTGTATCGCCGGAAATTAATGCCGCTCAGCTCCGGATAGAAAGAGCACAGCTAGGGATTGGGATTGCACAGAGTCAATACTATCCGAGCATTTCATTGGGAGGTTCATTTAGTACAAATTTTTCATCCGTGCGTTCACAGGCAATACCTACGGGAGTATCCATTGATGAACAAAACGTTTACTTAAATGGAGATCAGGTGGTTGTAGGGTTTGAAAACCCTACCTACAGGTTTGAGCCCATACCGTATACCAATCAATTGCGCGATAATTGGGGGTTGGGTCTGGGACTTTCGTTATCGTTGCCTATATATTCGCAAGGCCAAATAAGTGCAAACGTGGAAAGGGCTAAGATCAATCATCGAGATGCAGAAATACAAAAAGAATTGCAAGAACAGGGATTTCGAGAAGAGTTTGAAATAACCATTACAGATGTTAAATCTTCTTATAGAAGTTTTGTTGCAGCGCAAAAAACTCTAGATGCATCAACAAAATTCTTTGAAAATGTTAATTTAAGTTTTAAGTTAGGGGCTTCAAATAGTTTTGATCTAATTAATGCTCAAAATAGAAAAGAACAGGCTGAAATAAACTTGATCATAGCTAAATATGATTATTTGGCAAGAAAAAAGAGCCTGGGAATCTATTTACAGGAATAATTTGCGGATGGATAATGCTTTAATTGTTTTTTTGAAGAACTTTGAAAAGGGGCAGGTAAAGACCCGTCTAGCCCGATCTTTGGGTGATGAAAAGGCGTTAGAAATATATAAGTATCTGGTAGATCATACCATTCGACAGGCAATCGAATTGAATTGTACCGTTTTTCTGTACTTCAGTGATTATATTGATACGGATTTCATAAAGGAATTACAGTCGCAATATGATTTATCTAAATTTGAATATAAGGTTCAAAAAGGCCAAAGCCTGGGAGATCGAATGTGGAATGCCTTTGTCGATACACTTTTCTTATATGAGTATGTAATGTTAATTGGTACCGATTGTCCCTATTTTGTGGCTTCGGAAATGGAGCGTGGTTTTCGATATTTATATGAAAAAGATGTCGTTCTGGGACCAACCAATGATGGGGGGTATTACGCCATTGCCATGAAAAAGGATTACAATTTTTTCAAAAATATAAAATGGTCTACGGAATCGGTATTACAAAATACAATTGCAAAAATTATACAAAAAGGGCTCGAAGTACGTATGTTGCATATTTATGATGATATTGATTACCTGGAGGACTGGAAGAATTTCAAAGATTTTAGTGCCTTTATAGATCAGCATATTGCCATTTGACTTTTACCTTTCGTAAGCGCATTTTTGAATCTATCACGTTGGGCGGCTGCTGACAAATTTCATCCCATACTTTGTTGTGCGTCAGTCATGTAGTCCCGGTTATGTTCAATCCCGTGGGGACGTCCAGAACAATATTTTCATTTCATTGGCCCCAAAGCTTATTTTTAAAAACGCTTTTACGAGATTTACCTTCAATTAACTTCCGCTTATATTTAGGTTTAGGAAAAACTTTGATCCATAAATCCTTGTAAACAAATGATAATTAAATCTATTCTCGATAATGATTTTTACAAATTCACCATGCAGAATGCCGTAATTAAGCATTTTCCTGATGCCTTTGCAGAATATTCATTTATTAACAGGGGAGACCACAAATTCCCCCCGGGTTTTGGTGAGCATTTGCAGCAAGAATTGTCAACCCTGGCCTCCCTTTCGCTAACTGATGAGGAGTATACCTTTTTGAGGGAAAATTGTCCGTACCTGGATGCTACTTACCTTGATTTTCTCCGTGGTTACCGATATGATCCTTCCGAAGTATGTATCAACCAGATGGATAGTTCGCTTAAGATAGAAATAAAAGGGCCCTGGTATAGAACCATATTGTGGGAAGTCGTGATCATGTCGTGTATTTGCGAATTATATTACCAATATTCGGATTCCAACAGACTCGGGGATGAAGAAGTGTATAAAATTGCAGAGAATAAAATCAGACACTATAGGGATTTACAGCTTTATATCGCAGAATTCGGAACCAGAAGGAGACATTCACTTGCTGTTCACGAATTGGTAGTTCAAGCCTTGAAAGACCATGGTGGTAAGTATTTCAATGGGACCAGTAACGTACATCTTGCACATAAATATCAATTAAAGCCTATCGGGACCCACGCCCATGAATGGTTTATGTATCACGGTGCCAGGTATGGTTTCAAAATGGCGAATACAATGGCATTGGAACACTGGGTAAATGTATATCGGGGTGACCTGGGAATTGCATTATCGGACACATATACATCCCTTGTGTTTTTTGAAAGTTTTGACAAGAAATTTTCAAAATTATTTGATGGTGTACGACATGATAGTGGTGACCCCATCCAGTTTGCGACTATGACGATTCAGCATTATCGTGATTTGAAAATAGATCCGCTGAGTAAAACCATCATTTTTTCCGATGGATTGAATCCGCAGAAAGTAGATCGAATAGCTCAATTTTGTACGGGTAAAATAGGGTTTAGTTTCGGTATAGGGACTAATTTTACGAACGATGTAGGACTGGAGCCCATGAATATTGTTATTAAAATGACTGCGGCCAAACCTCATAAAAGTGGTTGGATACCGACAATTAAATTATCTGATGAAACGGCAAAGCATTCGGGAGATCCGCAAATGATCCAACTGGCCAGGCAACTCATCGATCTACAATACTAAGGCGATTATAATCTGATTTTTAGATTTAATTAAGTTTTGTGTACCGTAGTAATAAGCGATAATTTAGTATATTCCAACTCGTAGATTCTAATTTAATTTTAATGTAGAGCATCGGGCTATATCAATGAATTTTATGTTAATTTGAATTAGTAAATTCCTGATACTGCGAGGGCTTATAATTAAAAATCGGGTTACAGGTAAATATTTCAGCTTTAATGAAATCTTTTTAGCGGGTCAGGTCGGTAAAAATTGACCATCTAATAAAAATGTGCAGTCCGGGACTTTATTTTTCTATTAAATAAACGTAGGATTATACTTAGTAATAACTTGTATAAAGCGTGAAAAAAAACTTCACAAATAATTTATAATATGGATATTAAGCAAATTTTCAAAAACAATCAAAATTGGGTTCAAGAAAAATTGAATCTTGATTCTTCTTATTTTAAGAACCTGTCGAAAGGGCAAAGTCCGGAAATTCTATACATAGGATGTTCTGATAGTCGAGTAACAGCAGAAGAACTTATGGGGGTTTCTCCAGGAGATGCCTTTGTTCATAGGAATATTGCCAATATGGTTCCAAATACAGATTTAAGTGCTATGTCAGTAATTGATTATGCTGTTGTGCATTTAAAAGTTAATCATATAGTAGTTTGTGGACATTATTATTGTGGTGGTGTAAAAGCTGCTATGCAATCGCAAGATTTAGGAATCCTTAATCCCTGGTTACGGAATATAAGAGATGTTTACAGGATACATAAAGAAGAACTCAACAGCATAGAAGATGAAGAATCAAAGTACAAACGACTTGTTGAACTCAATGTACAAGAGCAATGTATAAACACCATTAAAACAGCAGAGGTTCAACGTGCCTATCGGGATAGAGGTATTACAGTCCACGGTTGGGTATTTGATATTAATTCAGGCGGTCTTATCGATTTGAAAATTAATTACGATAAGATTATGGAAAATGTTATGGAAATTTATCACCTGGATTAAAACAGAATGCATTCCCAATCATTGTGTCTGGTGAAAAGATAATGGCACAGATTATTTTGGAAAGCAAACAATAAAGGGTAGGTATGTGCATATATTTCCGGTGCTATATCCAAAACGATTGAATTCGACCGGTATTTTTGACGAAATTCTCCGTAATTCCAGCATCAAGCCTCGGCTTACCTACAGCAGGTTTACGGTTGCTTCTTCGTCCGGATCAATTTCCTCTATTTAAATATTAACGGACAATCCAAAGCGTATCGGGTATATCGTAGATTTCCTTTAATTCTAAATTAATTAGATTATATTTATAAGGTCAACTTTTCTGTAGAAGTTGGCCTTTTTAATTGGATACCATGGAGATTATTTTGGTTATAGTCGCAATTGTTTTGCTCCTGGGTGGGATCGCCGGAAGTTTTTTGCCTGTTTTACCGGGACCTCCACTTGCCTGGGTAAGTTTGTTGATTTTGCACTTTACGGCGTATGGAAATTTTACCAGTCAGTTTTTGACCCTCTCTTTTTTAGTGATGGTAGGGATTGTACTACTGGATTTTTTTATTCCCATGATAGGGACGAAAAAGTTTGGTGGAAGTAAATCCGGTCAACGCGGGGCTCTGGCCGGAATGATTCTAGGTTTGTTTGGGGGGCCTTTGGGTATCATCATTGGGCCTTTTCTGGGTGCGCTGGTTGGTGAATTATTTTTTGACCCCCGGGATTCTTCCAGAGCTATGAAGGCTGCTTTTGGATCCTTTATTGGTTTTCTTATCGGCTCCGGCCTTAAGCTGGGATTATGCCTGGTTTTTGCCTGGTATTTTTTCTCCGAATTGATTGGGTAATGATATAATACCCTGTATGGGGTACGATGAATAATGGTAACCCGGAAGTAAAATGCCAATTATTGTTCAAGACCAGGGTAGTATTCCGTACCTACAAAATAGCGGTTTACTATAATCTATTTTCAATCTTCTATTTGTCCGAAAGGTGATAAATTTCCTGCTAGTATATGGCTTGTATTAGATTTATTGACTGGATGGATGATTTTGAACAGTGATTTATACCACCAGTCCGTTGTCCTGAAAGCCGGAATTAAAACCTATTTTTTGTGGTACGTTATCATCAAAATCTTCCCATTTAATCATATCGCTCAAAAAGGTATCCATATAGCGGATAAGGAAGGCATCTGTAAGCTCATCCGGCCGAATAATTTCAATAGTTTTGGAGGGTTTGGGCTTTGCTACTTCTTCGATATGTGGATAGGCGATCATAATTATCAACTTACCATTAAATAACTGTTGGAAAATTAACATGCCATTACTTTTGTAAAGGTTTTTCTTAAAATCCTCACCTACGCGCTCATAGATTCCACTGGGTTCTACTCCCAGGGTAAATACCAATGCTTCGAGATTCCCGAGTTGGTCCCTGGTTTCTATAGTAGCCGAAATTCCCGTTTCTTCAATTACCTGGTTTAGAAAATCTGTAATCCGGGGTTTAAGGTTGCCCTCCCATTCGTTTCTGTAGTCTTTGGTGTTTTTTACTACGGATTGATATTCTTTAACTCGTTGTGATAGGTTCCCCAGTTCTTTCATAAAATGATCGTATTATATTTTGATTACAGGATAAATTTTATTTAAATCGTATGGAAAGTCCACCGAGAACATTGATGCCCAATCCCTGATAATTTTGCCAGCGAATATAACGACTGTCTGCCAAATTATTAAATTGAATAAAAGCGCCAAAACTTTCTGTGAATAAATATTCCCCGTTTAAATTAACATCAAATACTGCATTCGGTACTTCAAATTCATTTTCAGGATGGGGCACGGCAGAAAGATAGCTAAATTCCAGGCCGAGATTGAGCCTCCCGTCCAATAACCCGTATTTTCCACCCAACTGTACTTTGGTAGAAGGGATGTACCAGGCTTTTTCAATTTCTTCCATATCGTAATTATCATACCGGATCAAAGAATAGATATTTAATTTGTCCAGTATCGGCATACTGACAGAAAGTTCTGCATAGATATTTTTTGCATTTTCAAAAATAGGTGCGTACAAAGGGTAAGGATCTTCATTAGTGATTTGGAAAATGGCTAAATTTTCGATAGACCGGAATCCACCCCGTAAATTGTAATTAATACCTGTCATGCTTCCTTTTACCCCGGCATAATAGTCATTGATATTGGACAGGGTAAGGCTGTCAAAAACATGGTCGACAAAGGGGTTCTCATGGATTAATGAGCGCATGCTGTTGATTTTATATTTTCCGGTAGCTCCGGCAAATATATTTAAGCGGCTATCCAATAGAGAATATTCAATTTCTACATCCGGTTTGACCCCTGCATCTTCCCCAGAAGAAAGTAGGAGAACACCGCCTTTAATTTTGAAATTCCCGGAGGAGAATTGAATATAGGGATTGAATTCAAAGTAATTTTGTTTGTGCTTTGTGCCGTCATCATAAATATCGTTGAAACTGTTGAGATTTAACGAAGCCAACCACTTGTCGCCAAACTTTTTATGGACGTTTCCGTAAAGATTAAAGGTATTGTCCGATTGTGCAAAATTGGATTTTAGAAATTTCCCTTCGACAGCAACGGAATAATCAATACCAAAATCATTTTCCTCAAAATTATTTATGTTAGCCCCAAGTGTAAAATCATTGTACTTTACTTTATCCACGTTTAGTGAACTATCAATTATCTCGCCCACCGGATTGTAATAGGTGTAATGATCAGTCGCAAAACCGGCATACGTATTAATTTTCAATCCCACATCGGTGTAGAAATTCAAATCTCCCTTGAAATCGATATTCATTGCCTCACGGCCCTCTACTTCATGATCCTGCAATCCCCTGACATCGCCGAATACGTTTGCTTGTACGCTTTGATTTATAAAAAAATTATACCCGCCCTGTACAAGATAATTTAACGGATATCCGGCACCGGCTTTTAAATAGCCACCATAAGTGTCGGGGCCATCACCGGCCCGATACCCCAATGGTTTGATCTCGGGTGCATCGTAGGTTAATTCTTCCGTATGGTCTTCTACGCTGTACCTGAATTCCTTTTCTGATTTAATTTCTTCTTCCGAGACCGGGTCTATGGGAATTCGTTTGGAATCTATTAATCTCGCTTCGAACTGTTTTACAACTTCCACTTCGCTGGTAGGGAGGTCAGATTGGGCCTGCGTGTTAAAGGCGAATAAAACCAAAGCGAAAATGGGAACGATATATTGATATTGTATTTGCATTGCAAAAGGTTTCTTGATATTAATTATTTTCATAATCCAATTGTAGTTCACCCGAGTTGGATGATTCGTCAATCCTACTGTTTTGTTTTTCCAATTGTGTGATTTGCTGCAATATGGCATCGGCTTCGGAAATAATCCCTGGGTCGGATGAGAAGTTTTCCTTAACGGCTTCCACGGCGGCACGGGCGTTAAATAGATCGTCCTGTTTAATCAGGATTTTGGAATTTAATAATAGGCTTTTAGCTACCCAGTAAGGATATGCGCCGTTTTCAGTGTAGGCTTCTTTGGATTTTACTGCTGCCTGTTCATAATTTTCCTGGTCGTATAATATTTTAGCAATAAGGTAACGGGATTCTGCCGTTTGTTCGTTGTCAGAATTTTGAATGACAAATCCGAAGTTTTGTAATCCTTCCATAGGTTGCCCGGCTTCGATAGCTGCTTTCCCGATTGTAAAGTAAGCCAGGCTTTTTTGATCAGAATTCGCTAGTGGATTGTCTTTTACTTTATTGGCAAATTGTAGTATGGCCTCTTGATTTCCAATTTCGAATGCAGAATTTAAGGCATTGACCTGAGCGGTGAATTTTTCGTCATTACCGGTTGCCAGTTCTTCGTACATTGCATAGTATTTCAAGGCTTTTTCAAAATTTTTCTGGTCATTATAAGCGATAATGGCGGCTTTTTTTACCGCATCCCGGTAATAAGAACTATTGCCTTTTGCAATTACTTTTTCATAATCATTAAGCGCTTCACCGAATTTTTTCAGCAATACATTTGATTCCCCCCGGTTGAATAACGCATCTAATACGTACAATCCTTTGGGATACCGGTTTAAATACTCTCCGTAGGCAAGTGCTGCCTTTTCATATTGCCCGTTTTCATAAAAACTGTTGGCCACACTGTATTGGAGGGAATCCTTTTGCTTTTGTCCTACTTTCATACCCGGTACTGTTTCCAAAACATCAAAATAAGCGTCGGTATTTCCCTGGTCGATTACATAAATTTCTTCTATCGCTGCCAGGGCATTCCTGGATTCCTCACTGGTAGGGTTGTTATTGAGAATTTCCTTGTAATAGCCGAGGGCCTGGTCGCTATTCCCCAGGTTGTATTCGATAAGACCGAGTTTGAAATAAGCTTTGTTGATTAAATTACTCCTTCCTTTGTATTTACTCACCAATTGTCTGAGGGGGATAATGGCCTGTTGCATTTCATTCAATTCGATGAAGGTATTAGCTTTTTCAAAGAGTGCAGCATCAGCATACGATGAACTGGGTTGTTCGGAAATCAATCGATCCAGGCTTTGCATTTTGCGGTTGGGCTGGTTTAATAGACCCTGGATTTGTGCATTTTGGTACAAGGCATAGTCATACCCCGACACCTTTCTATTGGCTGCCTCCAGGTAACGCTGAGAGGCTTTATTGTAATCCCGTAATTTGAAATAACAGTCCCCGATGCGTATATATGCATCGCCCATTATGCGGTCTGATAATTTGGATTGATCATTCGATACGTTTTGAGAGCCGGCTTTACTTAAGGAAATACTGCTTTCAAAGCTTCTTATTGCCTGGTCACAGTCATTGGTTTTTACGTGGTTATATCCCTGGATATAATGCGCATAAGATTCAGATACTTCAAAATCTATTTTCCCTGCCTGGGCATTAGCTGCCTTGGCTATGGCCAGGTATTTATTGATTTCTCCTTCACTCTGGGCATATTTCTCCTGTCGGCTGAGAATTTCCCCCTTCCAGAAAAATGATTTTGCCTGAAGGGCGGTAGAAGGGGTGTATTTCAAACTTTTTTCGAGATTGCCCAGGGCAGCACTTAAATCATTATTCTTGATATCGAGAGAAGCCTGGTTCAATGTAATTTTTTGATACGCCTCTTTCAGGGAAGGAGATAATTCATCCAGGCGCTCCATTATTTCTATGGATTTCTTGAAATTTTTGGTATTAATCAATACTTCCGCCATTAATTCCTGTGCTTCATTGTAAAATTGAGAGGTAGGTAAAAACTTGGAAAAGGCATTGATTGCGTCTACATCATATCCCAACTCTGCAGATAGTTTCCCGTAATTCAATAATGAATTCTCGCGCAGGGGCATGTTGTCTTTGTACTGCACTACATTGTAGAATGCATTTCGCGCAGAACCTTTATTCCCGACCTGCATATAGGATTCGGCCAGGTAATACATTGCCGTTTGTCCCAGACTGTTTTCTTCATTGCTCAATTCTTTGAAGTTGGGGATGGCTTTTTCATAATCCCCGTTTTTATACTGTACGTATGCCAGTTGGTAAAAATCTTCAGCACGCATACTACCGGAATTTGCTTCGTATTCTTCCAGGTAGGGTTGGGCTTTTTCATAATCTCCGAGCTCAAAATAACTTTGACCTATAAGTTGATTAATCTCTTTTTGATTCCGGACCCCGCGTTCCTGGGAATAGGGGAGGGCATAGGAAATTAATTCCTGATATTGACCATTTGCGAAGTAGATCTGGGTTAAATAATAGGGGATTAGCCTTCCATATGATTTATCGTTCTCGGCTACTTTCCAGGCACTAATTGCTTCCTGAAAGTCTTCCTGAAAATAAGCGCAGACTCCGTAGTAGTAATTCAAGTCGTAATAATATTCACTTTGTACGTTTTTCGCTTTATGGAATTCGGCTTGTGCTTTTTCAAAATCCTTTTTAACGAAGTAACTATATCCAAGTTTGAAAGCGGTCTCACTGTATTGTTCTACATCTAGTGTGCCTGAAGCAATCATAGAATAGTATTGTATGGCCTGGTCATATTTCCGGGATCTGAAATAGTAATCCGCGAGATTGAATAATGCTTCATTGGCCTGAGGATCCGGTTTATACTTTTCTATAAAATCTACCAGTAGTTCTTCTCCGTCGGGTTGGTCACTATACAGGGCGGATTGGGCTTTTAATAGCTCGGCGTGTATACGGATGTTTTGAAATTCTGATTCATATACCTTTTTGTTGGTGGCCAGAAATTCATCGATCATGGGAATTACCTGTGCAAACGCATTTTTGTTGTAAATTTCCAGCGCTTGCCGGTACTGTTTGAATTCGTCGAGATCCTTATAAGAATATTGCCCGAAAGATGGAAGCGAAATAAGTAACCCTGCCATCAGGGCCAGTCCCTTTAATACGTTTTGTATCATAATACGGTGGTCATTTTTCTTCAATTAAGAAAGCTAAAGTACTTGTTTTTATTGTATCATATCCACAAATAATGTAAAGGTACATTATTATGAAATGGATACAAATTTAAAAAGATACTTATATGTTAAAAATGTAATGGATGGGCTGTTGAGCCGGAAGCCGGGAGTCGGAAGTCCGAAGCTTGCCACGTATGACGTGGAAGGCAGCCTGAAGAAGCCTTTCCAAGGGAGTCCTTTGGACAAGCCACAAACTGTACGCTTCAAGTCAGAAGGAAGAAAAGAATAATGAATTTTACTCAAGATTAGAACCCGGCATTTTGGGACTCGAAGCTCCGATTAAAGGGGGTGAAAAGCCTAAAGTGAGCGCGAATTTGGCAGCTCTCCATGAAAGGGGAAATATGATGTCCTACTGTCTTTTCGTTGAGTTTAGGCGCTGTGTGTGATGATGGCATGGTGTAACTCTATGTTTACTTCTGTGATAGCCTATGATCTGAACTATTTTTGTCATCAATACTATCCTATGAGGGATAAAGTTGAATACCGGGTACTAATTTTAATTCTTTTTGGATTGAATGAAATATAAATATGTTTTGTTTCTATTAATGTGAATTTTGTCGAAATCAATTTGTCGAAATAATTACTTAATTTAATAAAATATTTGTAATGTATTTTGTTATGTTATGAAAATGTATTAAATTGGAATCACTGTTAATTTTTACACACTTAAAAAACCACAGATCATGAGTTTGAAAAAGTACTTTTCGCAAGCCACCTCAATCGCAGGCCACCTCAGTCGCAGGCCACCTCAATCGCAGGCCACCTCAGTCGCAGGCCACCTCAATCGCAGGCCACCTCAATCGCAGGCCACCTCAATCGAAGTAGTCTTATTTTAAAAATTTTGTTCAGGTATAAATTTCTTGTTTTGTTTTGTCTGATTTCAAATTTGGGTTATTCACAATTTGAAGTTTGGACCACCATAGAACCAAGATTAATTTATCAGGGTGAGCATTTTGATGGAAATAAAGGAGTTCAAGGATTAGAATTTAATATAGAGAATAAATCTGTTTCCCCAGGATCTGGAAGAACTGCATCTGCCTATTCGCAATGTAATAGCGGTATTGGAGAAATGGAGATTAAATATCATACAGCTTTGGGTGAAAATGAATTTGATCTTTATCTTGTAGCTAATGATAATGGTATACATGGATTATCAATTATAGATGCCATTTTGGTTGAACAACATGCTTTAGGCCAAGCTCAATTAGATAATTACAATTTTATAGCGGGAGATGCCGATGAGGATGGGGATGTAGATACAACCGATACAAATCTTTGGCAACAGGCAATTATGTCTTCGTCGGGCTATTGGCCTTCTGATGAATATTGGATGGCGATTCAAAATGCAGATAAACATAATTTCGAAAATGCATCTCAGAATAGTTCCCTGTATAGCTATGGGTATGATCCGATGGAGAATATATCGGTTCAGGGAGATCCCAGTAGTAGTGGAACGGTGGATAATTTGTTTTCTTTCCGGATAATAAAAAAAGGCGATTTGAATGCAAGTAATTGCTATTATTGCTGGAGTAGTTGTTCGCCTCCCAGCCTAAAGAAAGTAGAAGAAATTAACCTGGATCTGGCAGAGCAAAGGAAGCATAGAATACGTCTTGGTATTGACCGTTCGAATGGGATAGCCGGACTACAATGGTTCCTTGGCTATAATGAGGATGAATTGAATATCGTAGATGTCCGGTCGGATTTGCCAGGATTTTCTAAGAAAGATTACAGGATAGAGAATGGGGAATTGAGAGTTGTTCATTTGGCCCCGAAATTGGGTAAAGGCTTGGAATCCACTACGGATTCTTATATTGAGATTTTAGTAGAGTCTAGAAGCGATAAGTTCCTAAATCGGATTTCTACATTGCATACTAATTCCATTGAAATAGTGGACAGTGAAGTTAATAAAATTTCCAATGTTTCGTTGGAAGTGTCGGGTGTTGACCAGTCTGGCTATTCATTAACTCAACCATCTCATCAGTTTTATCCCAATCCTGTAAATAATCGATTGAATACAAATATAGTATCCGGTCAAAGACAGAATGTTGAAATCCAATTATTGGATGTACAGGGCAAAATTCTATATTCCGACACCTGGTTGATGGAAAAGGGGAAGAATACTAATATTATTGACTTTGCGAATTATGCTTCAGGTGTTTATTTCCTTCGGGGCCTGGGGGAGAAGGGATTATCCTTTCACCAGAAGATCATTAAGTAGTTAATATAGAATTGAATGGCCAGGATATTTTTGTGGATGATGGTATTTTCCCCATTGTGTGTGCATACACAGGATATTTATCTGGGAACCTTGAATGAGTTATATAGAATGGATATAGAGACTTGTGTGACTAATATATTGCCATACACACCGACTAATGCACAGCGAAGAGACTTGTTACATGATTTAGCCTTTCATCCCAATGGAAAATTATATGGAGCGACTACGCAAGATTTAATTGAAATCGATTTGGTTAGTAATAAGGTTATATTGTTACAATCCTGGAATGAATCTGACGCGAAATACGCAGGTATAGCGATTAATGAAAATGGAGATTTTTTGGTAAGTGAATTTGGCAATAGTATTCTCAAATATGATGTGAGAGGTAATGTCTTTTTTGAAGAGATAGAATTAAATGAAGGCATTTATCTCTTTTGGGATTTTTACACTAATGACGATATTATCAGCAGGGATGGAAATTTAGATAATAATAGACGATTTGTAACAACAGTCAATTTGTATAATAATGGTATAGATACGTTAATGGAGTTTAATGAGTCGATTGGTTATCAAGTTGGACCTATTTCAAAGTTTTATAATTTATGCGGCAATCCTTTTTATATTGGTCAAGCACTTGGGTTAAAAGATCCTCAAGCAATTCACCCTGGATTTATGTTGCGCATAAATTTTGAAAATGATTCATTTGAGGAGTTATGTACAAATAATGAAATGGAAACTATATTGGGGACAGCGAGCACAGACGACTTCCGCCAAAACGGCTACTTAGTCGACCTGGACGGGGACAATTCTTCCGGGCATATGACCGGGGGAAACTATGATACCCTTACCCGGTGCAATCCCGCCGGACGGATTGCTGATGATGATATATCCTACCGGCTGTGCGGAGAAGACATAGATTATATTTCTTTCCGTATCAAATATGCGGATGAGTTCGCTGTGCCCTTCGAGGAAATTACCGGTTCCGAATCCCTGGAGCGTACCGGTCCCCACCGGTGGGAGTGGCGTAATCCTTACGGTAATGATACCGAAAAGATATCCGAATTCCTGCGC
Organism: Membranihabitans maritimus; assembly: GCF_021729145.1. Classification (GTDB taxonomy): domain Bacteria; phylum Bacteroidota; class Bacteroidia; order Chitinophagales; family Saprospiraceae; genus Membranihabitans; species Membranihabitans maritimus. The sequence continues at coordinate 87,698 of NZ_JAJSLW010000005.1, forward strand.
AGTGTGCGGTACCGGGCGGATTGGCCTGAGGAAAACGGATACGAACGTACCATAGTGACTACCACCCATATCGGGGACGATTCCACTTCTTCGTGGAGTGTATTGCAACTTTCCGGGGAAGTGAGCCGGGCGGGCAGGGATACTACTGTTTCTTATTGCAGTACGAAAGGATTTATCAATTTACGGCAATATTTGTCTCCCATGGCCAATAAAACGGACGGGTATTTCGAACCGGAATTATCGGCAGGGGGACTTTTTGAACCCGGCAAAGACCCGGACGGGGAATACCTTTATATAGTAGATAAAGAAGGATGCCGTGACACGGCTGTGTTGACGGTTTCGCGCAAGAGTGAATACGACCTGGACTTGAGGAGGTATAAAGTGTGCAGAGGGAAAGGCGCATCCGGGCCGGTAAAACTACCTGGTAAAAACTATGATTCCATCCTGTGGTGGAACGGTGAGACGGGGTATTCTACGGTAATCCGACCGGATGATCACGGTGTTTTGTGGGTGGAAGCAGTAAAAGATGGGTGTACCTACCGGGATACGCTTTCGGTATATTCCGTATTGGGCGGAGGGGTAGCATTCGATGAAAAGTTTGCGGATACTGTGTTTATATGTAGTAGTGAAGAAACAGAAATACAGGTTCGTAGCCTGGATTCCATTTATGTGAACGGCCAAGTATATTATGGCGGTGAATATATACCTTTTTTGTCTCCCGGGGTTTATGAATTGACGGGCCATAAATTTGACTGCGTAGTATCCAAAGAAATCACGGTATTGCGTCTGGAAGAGGAATCAGACCTGTATTCAAATAGTTATCCCTGGTGCGAAGGTTCTTCACTGAAGCTGGAACTTCCGGACAAGGAAGGGGTGGAATTTAACTGGTTAGATGGGTATGCTGACTCCGTCCGAGAGATTGGTGCGTATGGTGAGTATCCATTTATGATACAAAAAGGGAATTGCCAGGCGGAAGCCAAATATACAGTGGTTCCTGATGACGACTGCGGTGGCGGCTGTCGCATAGTCATACCCAATGCTGTATCGCCGAACGGGGATGGAATGAATGATGATTTGGACCTTATTGTCAAAGAGTGTGGGGATTTTGGTTCCTTGACATTGTTTGATAAATGGGGTAGTGAAATGTACCATTCAAACGAGTCTCGAGTACCCGCTGCAGTATGGGACCGTCTGCCCGTTGGGGTTTATTTGGTGAGAGTATCCTATCAAGATAATGCGGGGAATGTGAAAGTAGAGGCAGGATCCGTGTTTTTGTTACGGTAACTTTTTGGTCGGAAAGCAGTAAAAATATTTAGTTAACCTGAGTTCTACGAATGATTATAGCTTCAGGGGGAACGGAAGGAGTATATACAAGGCTTGCCCCGAAACTCTGGGCTAGCGCCGTTTATTGGCTAACGTTGGTACACATCGTAAAAAGAAGATATGATATAGACTTGATCCACCCCCTTGCCCCCGCCAGCGGGGGATAATACCCCGACACCGAAATAAAATTTTTCTTTTGATCACTCAAGTCGCTTCTGATTTTATTATTGTTCCATATTTGTTCGAAAATTTCCCCCGCCAGCGGGGGTGCCCAACGGGCGGGGGTGGATTCTGCCTATTTAATAGAGCTCATATAGTTGATTTTAGATGTGTCCCAACGACAGCGTTTATCGGAGGTCTGCCCCGTTCTTCGGTGGCTTGTCCCGTTTATTGGTGGCAGCTTCCTGGAAAAGTAAAGTATAATAGTGAATTGTTTTAGTTAGATAGAGAAATACGGGTTAAACAGCCTCAAAATTGATTGAATGGATGGGAGGGTAAAGTCGGAAGACCGAAGCTTACCAAGTATTACGTGAGCCTGCCCCGTATGACGTGTGCTTGCCACGTATGACGTGGACGGCAGCCTGAAGAAGCCTTTCCAAGGGAGTCCTTTGGACAAGCTTCAAGCTGTATGGTTCAAGCCAGAAGAAAAGAATAATGAATTTTACTCAAGAATAGAACCCGGCATTTTGGGACTCAAAGCTCCGATTGAAAGGGTTAGAAGCCTAAAGTGAGCTCGAATTTGGCAGCTCTCCAAGAAAGGGGAAATATGATGTCTTCCTCAATTACCCGTCTGTTCCTGAACCCACTTAAAATAAGATGCATTGGTTTCTACTTCGGAGAATAGCAGACAAGGCACATCATAAGGATGTTGCCGGTCGATCTCTTTTTTAAACCTATCTTTGACCTGTAAAGAAGTTTTGCAATAAATGATATACTCCTCTTCATTATCTACCTTGCCTTTCCATTCAAAAAAGCTTGTTGCCGGCCAAGTAACGCCACAGGCTATAAGTTTGCTATTCAGTAATTTATTGATTAATTCATGGGCTTCCTTTTCCGAACCGATCGTAGTGTAACAGGTTAAAATTTGGCTATCAGACATATCTTTAATTTTTATATGTGTAGCCAATAAAGATAGGGAATATGGGGACCAAAGTAAAACTGCATTTTGACATTGATCTGCAGTTTCCATTGCTTATTACTGCTATCCAGACACTTTCCCAGGGATTTTCAAAAGTCAACAGGGATATAATATTAACCTGCGTTTGATAAATCCATAATAAAAATTCGTGAGCCCGGATCAAGAGGGCGTATTTTATGTGCTATAAACCTTCTATTTTTTCCCGATAAAGCCAGGGACGGTTGCCGCCGCATAACGGCGCAAGTCTTGTTAAATGCGCTTCCGGTCCCTAAGGACCCATACTGAATCGTAGCGCTCAGGTATAATCAATACGGGAGGAATTGAAAAGCAAATAAGGCGGAAAACCCCTTTGTGGAAATATCCACTGTTTAGGCTTTACATAGAAAGGATTTCTGCCATGCGTATCATTTCCTGTTTGGGTTCTTTTACTTCGGAAATAGCATCTTCAAAATCCGAATATACCACTTCGTCATTGATGAGTCCTACGGATTTGTTGTAAATTCCTTTTAAAAGTCCATCTACAGCCCCGGCTCCTAACCTGGAGGCTAGCACACGGTCATGGCAAGAAGGGGCACCACCTCTTTGCAAATGTCCTATAATGGACACTTTAGCTTCAATGTCTTTATATTTTTCTGAAACAGCTTTGGCAATTTCCGAAGCACCTCCATTTTTATTTCCCTCCGCTACCACAACGAGGCTAAATAACTTTCCTCTTTTATGTCCTTTTTTAATTTGATGCACCATTTCATCAATGGTTTTATCATTTTCGGGAATCAGGATCCCGGTAGCCCCACTTCCGATCCCGGCGTGAAGGGCAATATATCCCGAATGTCTGCCCATCACTTCAATAAAGAATACCCGGTTGTGGCTATCCGCCGTATCCCTGATCTTATCCACTGCATCTACTGCTGTATTAAGTGCCGTATCAAAACCTATAGTGAAATCCGTTCCAAAAATATCATTGTCAATAGTACCGGGAATTCCAATCATCGGGAAATCAAATTCTTCTGAGAAGATCTTGGCGCCCGTATAGGTGCCATTTCCCCCTATGACTACACAGGCGTCTATATCATGAGCCTGCAAACTCTCATAGCCTTTTTGTCTTCCTTCGGGAGTATAGAACTCTCTGCTTCGGGCTGTTTTGAGCATTGTTCCGCCTCTGTGTATAATATTTCCTACATCATTGGTTTCGATTCTTTTGATGTTACCATTGATCATTCCTTCGTATCCACGGTAAATGCCGTAAACGTGTTTGTTGTGGTATGCTGCAGTTCTCACTACTCCCCTGATGGCAGCATTCATTCCCGGAGCATCTCCTCCTGAGGTCAAAACTGCTATTCTATCAATATTTCTTGCTTCCATAATTACAAGTCCTTAGTGTGAAAAATTTCTAATTGATGAATCGGTTTGAGTACTATAGTCCCCATGGTAAGTCCTTTCTCTGATAATACCTCTTCCAGAATTTCTTTAAAATGAATAGAAATAGAGCCGACAAAATTAATTGGAAGCTCTTGAACTTTGGGGTATTTTGATAAATAATTCCTTATCAAATGTTGAAAGGCATCACGAATTTCTTCCCTTACAACCATTTCATCTTTGAACGTACCTGCAAATTTAGCAAAAGTTGCCAGATACCTGTTTGGTTTCGGGTGATTATACAATTTCTTAACAAAGGCAGAGCGGTTACCCAGTTCAGGTTCAAGTTCTTTTTTGATGTGTGGCGGAAGGGATTCACTGTAGAAAAGTTTAATAATTCTTGTTCCCAGATCCACTCCACTTCCTTCATCCCCGATCATATGCCCCAGTCCATTGTAATTGGCAGCAATGCATTGGCCGTCAAAATAACACGAATTAGAACCGGTGCCGAGGATACAAACGATCCCTTCCTTATTTCCCAATGTCGATCTTACCGCAGCCACGACATCATTGTTGACTTCTATAGCTGAATGCGGGAAATAGTGGGTATATATTTCTGACAAAATCTCTTCTTGTTCTTTACCGGATACTCCTGCGCCATAATGATAGATTTTCTTTATATCTTCCGGTTTCTCAATGGATGCAACCCCGTCTTTTATATGTTCGCGAAGTAAGTTGTACTCGATAGTAGAAGGATTTATTCCGTCACCTGAAAATCTATTCTCGACTCCTTCTTTCGATATGACACTCCAATCGCTTTTTGTAGAACCACATTCTAGAATTAATATCATTAAGATTACTTTAATGGATGAATTAATTCAATCTCCTAAAAAACGGACAATATTAAAAGAAAATTCGCAATTTTCAGATGATTTGAAAGGAATATTCCATGATCCGGTGTAATTAATTTGTCCGGGATAGTATTTATTTTCGTATTTGATGGTTTCTATATTCATTTCTACATCAAATGAATAGATAAGGGTTTTATAGGCAAGTTGGATCCTGCGTCCGAGGATTTGGAAATTATCTTTTTTAAAATAAGTCTTTAAGGATTTTACAGCGGTTGCTTTTTCAGGGCTATCCGGTTTGACTGTTACTTCAAAAATGTAAGCTGGGGAGGGAAAAGTTATGGTATCTGTTTTTAGGTAAAAGTTATAGTGCTTTTTCAAATCTGAATCAAATACAGAAAATTTATGTCCAATAAAGGGAATATCTATCTCCCGGCCCGGTTGGAAAACCAATTTTTTCAATTCATTAATATACGATTCCATTTTTGAATCCGGATCTGAATATTCCAATTTACTGATAGCGGTATCTACTTTTACTTTCCCATTGGTGAAAAATAAACGGTCGTACATCGCTGCGGTAAAATACCGGTAATCGCCATTGCCTTTATAAAATTTTTTATCAAATTGTTCCGAGATTATTTTATTGCTTCTGTAATTATGGTCAAAATATTGTACGCGCTCGGACCGCAAATATGTTTTCGGATTAAAATTTTTATCATAAAAATACAACTCAGACCGAAATTGATATGAACTGCTTCTCAGATTTCGAAACGCTTTGTAAAAAGTGGTATCATGTACCGTCTGGTCAATAAAGTATTTGATATCTAATTCTGCAGGTGGGGCCTGAATGGTAAGCGAATCAATTACCAGCACCGAATAGATATCATCAATCAGGGCGGAATCTGGCTGGCTGTATAAGTGATTACTGGAAAAGATAACCAATAACAACAACCCCCTTAGAGGATTCATAGGTCTTCTATATCTTTGAATCCTTCTATTTCCCGGCGATCTTTTTTGGTGGGGCGCCCAAGACCTTTTTCTCGAAATTCACCCTTTGATTTACCCACATACCATTTATTGAATTTATTGAGTTCCTCCTCCGGTGTATTATCGGTATAACACGTGATAGCAATTGGTGCCCCGACTCGCTTATCGATAATTTTATCTACAGTGAATTCATAGATAAACCCATTTTTTTTCACCGTCAGGTTATCGCCTACCGTAACGGTGGATGAAGGTTTGACTTTTTCTCCATTAATGGAAATATGACCTTTTTTAGTTGCATTGTTGGCCTGTGTTCTTGACTTAAATATCCTTACAGCCCACAGCCATTTATCAATTCTCGTCTCCTCCATGTATAATTACTTTAGTTCCATTGTAGATTCATCTAGCACGGGTCTTTTCATATTCAGCGATTTTAGTGTATCAACAATGGTAGAAGTTACCAAATAATTCCTGTACCAACTTTGGTCAGCAGGGATAATATGCCAGGGGATGGTACTATTATTGATAGCGTATTCGTAGGCTTCCATGTATTGATCCCATAGTTTGGCTTCTTCCCAGTCATTGGGGTTATGTTTCCAATTTTTTTCAGGTTCATCGATTCGTTCCTGAAGTTCTTTTTTCTGATCTTCCGCTGAAATGTGAAGGTAAAATTTTAATACAGTAGTGTGGTTGTCGTATTGCAAAAGTTCTTCAAAACTATTGATAGATGCCATTCTTCGGTGTACCCGTTCTTCATTTATCCAATTATGAACCCTTTGAATTAATATATCTTCGTAATGGGACCTGTTGAAAATATGGATCATTCGTTTTGCCGGTACTTTCTGATGCACTCTCCAGAGAAAGTCGTGACTCAATTCCTCCTCTGTCGGGGCTTTAAATGAAAAGCAACGGATTCCTGCCGGACTGCATTTTTCAAATGCGGCCTGGGTCGAACTATTTTTTCCGCTGGAATCCATTCCTTGCAGCACTACTAAAAGGGAATGTTTGTTTTCTGCAAAAAGGGTAGTTTGTAACTCCCCGAGTTCTTTGGCGAGTTCCTCTGTAGTGTCTTCTGTGTCGGATTTATCAATTGATTCAGGTGCTCTGGTCGAAATTTCATTTAGTCTTACCATTTAAATACTTTTATTTCTTCGAATTAAAAAAGCTCTTAGAACGTCATTGAAATCCCTGTTGATATCGGCTAATTGGAAGTCAATTCCAAATTGCATGCACTTTAGTTTCAAATGATTGAGGTATGAATCCATTCTTTCTCTATATACAGATTGCAGATCTTGAGGCCTTACTTTAAGTGTCTCACCGGTTTCATAGTCAATAAACTTCATTGGTTTGTTACTATATTTGAACTCCACTTCTTTCTGAAGGTCAATTACATTGAAAACAATAACTTCATTTTTATTATATTTCAGGTGCTGTAGCGCTGAAAAAACCGGGTCGAGATTATCCATTTGGTCAAAGAAGTCGCTGAAGATCACTACTAAAGATCTTTTTTTGATCCTTTCTGCTACTTCGTGCAGGGCCTCTGCAATGTTTGTGGTTTTACTATGGTCCGGTGGATTGTGATAGATATCATCAAGGTAAGACATTAGTAGTCTCATTTGCTTCAAACTACCGGAAGCTCTTCTGTGAAGGTGAATGGATTCATCAAAAAGGGTTAGCCCAAAGGCATCTCTTTGTTTTTTCAAAAGATACATAAAAGAAGCTGATGCCAGTGCGGACCACTGAATTTTTGACAATTGATTAATGCCTTTTCCCCGGTTACTCAATGTCATGGAAGAGGATGAATCGATCACGATCTGGCAGCGGAGGTTTGTTTCGTCGTCGTACCTTTTGTTGAATAATTTATCTGTTCGCGCAAATACTTTCCAGTCGATATTTTTAGTCGATTCCCCCGGATTATAGAGTTTATGTTCTGCAAACTCAGCAGAAAAACCGTGATATGGGCTCTGGTGCAAACCGATGATAAACCCTTCAACCACTTGCTTGGCAAGTAATTCAAAGTTTTCAACCTCGTGAAGGGAATACGTTTCATTGAGTGATGCCATAGATCCAAATATATAAAAAAGCCTCTACATACAATTATGATAGAGGCTTAATATCTTGTTAGCTAATTTATAAAAATTAGGACAAGTGTTCTTCAACTTTTCCTGCAAGCGTCTGCTTTGTAGTAGCGCCTACCAATTTATCCACGATTTCTCCATTTTTGACAAAAAGGATAGTGGGAATGCTTCGAATTCCATACTTTATTGATAAGTCAGGATTGTGGTCTACATTTACTTTTCCAATCAGGGCTTTGCCGTCGTAATCCTCTGCCAATTCCTCAATAAGAGGGCTTATCATTTTACAGGGACCGCACCATTCAGCCCAAAAATCTATAACAGTAAGGCCTTCTTTATCCAATACTTCTTCCTGGAAATTCGTGTCTGTTAATTCAAAAGCCATTTCGCATTAATGTTTTAATTTCTAATAAATAAGGCAAATATCGATGAATAAACGCAAAAAATGATACGATGGTTTTAAAAAAATAAATAAATAATAAATTTATCTTTTTATTGGTTAGAACTTATAATTATTCTGTGTTTTTGAATTAAACAAATAATGAAAATTACCTCAAAAAGGATCATCGCTTTTTTTAAAGATCATTCCGGATTTACTTTTGCTTTATTTGTCGGTTTTCTTACCATGTGTTTTGGAATATGGGTGAATGCAAGCCAGGACCATGCAGATTGGTTCTATAAAACTATTTTTGTCCCGCTAAATAAAAATTTGCAATCGGTAGGTAAATTTTCGGAAGTGCCCGTCTATCAGGTTTTACTGGCCATTACATTTGTCATTATTGTAGCCGGTATTATAGGTCTTCGATCCGACTCGTGGCGCCATATTTTATTGAATTCCCTTTTGGGCGTCACCACTTTTGTGATTTTCGTCGCTTGTTTATTTTATTGGATGTGGGGATTTAATTACGCCCAGGAATCCATTTCCAGGACTTATTTTAACAATGAGTTTGTCGAGGTCGATACCAATCAGTTTAAAGACAGGTGGAAAAGACAGACCCAACGATTAAATTATTTAAGGAGAAATGCGCCGCTTCCTGATACGACAAAGGACTGGACAGGAACATATTACCATCATTTGCTGGATAAGGTCAAATCTACCGTCCATGATTTTGGAAAAGATTCCAGTCTCAATCCGGCATGTAAGAATTTTGTACCACCAGGTACGCTACTGCGTTTAAATACAGCGGGGTTTTATTTTCCCTTTGGATCCGAATCTTATATTGACAAAGCCCTTTTTACCGGCCAAAAACCTTATGTAATAGCCCATGAATTGGCACATGGTTTCGGTGTGACCGATGAAGGGGATGCCAATTTTGTTGGATATCTTTCGTGTCTCAAAAGCGAAGATTGGTTCGTGAAGTATTCAGCAGAATTTACCCTTTGGTTGTATATGGCATCTGATGGGCGGAAACTCAATCGTACATTTCAAAATGAAATGTGGGAGTCACTTAGTACCGAAGTTAAATCTGATTTCGCTGCACGCAGAAAATTGGATGAAAGATATCCTGAATTTATGCCTAAAGTCCGAAATAAAATATACGGTTCCTATTTGTCATTTAACAAAGTAGAGGGCGGCCTCCAAAGTTACAACAGGCTGGTAAGAATGGTATTGACCTATGAAAAATCAAACTAAGGATCTCAATGCGTATATTTTTTATGTAAATACAATAAATATTATTACTTTTGATAATATGTTAATGCAAAACATCTAAATATGGACACCATTGTAGAACCGCAAATTCAAGATTCAGTGAAAAAAGAATATGTTGACCATTATGTCCTTCAGTTGAAAAACGCTGATATATATCAGAAGGATTATATGGTGTTGAATAAAGTTAATTTGCAAATTGTACCGGGTGAATTTATTTTTTTAATTGGTAAAACAGGATCCGGTAAGTCTTCCTTACTGAAGACTATTTACGGAGCTCTTCCACTCCATGCAGGGGAAGCCACGGTAAGTGGGTTTGATATGAAATCAATTAAACGGGGAAAACTCCCTTTTTTACGTAGAAAACTTGGAATGATTTTCCAGGATTTCTTATTACTTGATGATCGAACGGTATATGACAATTTAAAGTTTGTCTTGAAAGCCACCGGTTGGAAAGTTATTAATGAAATAGATCAAAAAATAGATAATGCACTTAAGGAAGTGGGCCTGAGATACCAGGCGCATAAATACCCTCATCAATTGTCTGGGGGCGAGAAGCAAAGGGTGGCTATTTCCAGGGCTTTATTGAATTCACCGGAATTGATTATAGCAGATGAGGCAACAGGTAATCTAGACCCTGATACCTCCCAGGAAATTCTGAATTTGATATTGAATCTTCAAAAAAATCACAATACAGCGGTTTTATTTGCGACCCATGACTATACATTAATTGAAAAGAAACCCGATGCACGGGTGCTTAAATGTGAAAAGGGGCAGATTATTGAGTTGTAAGCCTGAAAGATGGAAGCCGGGGAGTCGGAAAGTGAGATCCGGAGCCTATGTGCCGTAAACGGTAGAATTTGATTTAAATTTCGGCAGTAAATGAATTATTCGATTTCTATAGGATCCCTTTGATATATGCGGGCTAACTTAAGTTTCACAAGTCTCGGTTAATACGTATTACTTTCCAGGTCCGAACTTAGAGAATTTTATCTGTAATTGAAGCTAATAGAATTAGCAGTTTTTATTTCACTTTAACGTCCTGTTCAGGCAGTTTAATTGTTTTTCAAAGAAATTCACATGGTAAATAGGGTAATCTTCATACCCGGTCGACCATACAACCCTTACTTTATCGATAGGAACTTTTCCAAGGATTTTTTCCTGGCTGGCATCAATTGGGTAGATCCCCGTGAGAGAGTATCCTTCTCCTTTTTTATCCAATTTGGGATTAGATTCACTTGAATTATACAATGTGACTGTTTTCCCATCCATCATAAACAGCCTTAACAGGCTGCCTTGTTTCAATTTCCCAAATACAGTAGGGGCACTTTTACTAAGGATGTAGAAAGATAAAGTCAAATATTTATAGCCACCGTTAATGGATGTTAGCTTGCCATTTGCAACCAATAATTTTCTTTGCTGCAAATAGGGTTTTAGTTTACCCGGGGAGTAAGAAAAGAATTCTTCAAAGCCCAATTCCCGTTTATTTTTCCCCATTAATGGGTCGTAGGTATTGATCGTATATTCACAATTGTAATCAAAAGATATGGTGGATAAATCGGGTGTGATGTTTGAGTACGAATGGTAAGGATTTATGCCATTATTCTTTTCTCGTTTTAAGAATTCAAATAATTTGGGGAATATGGTATCACCTGGAGACAGGGGACCTGAAAACCTCATTGTTGACTGAAAACCCGGCGACTGTTGTTGATGTTCAATTGCCGGCAGGTTATCGGGTAAACAAAGCACAATCAATAAAAACAGCGTTAATATTTTATAAGAATTTGCCATAATTTCCATATAATGCAGCGTTACAAAAATACAATAAAAATAAGAGATGCTATGGAAGAATTAAAAAAGTATCTGGAATCACAAAAGGACAGATCGCTGGAAGAACTAATTCGTTTTTTGAAAATCCCTTCCATTTCTGCTGATTCTAATTACAAGGAAAGCGTAAGAGAAGCCTGTAATTGGCTGTCAGGAAGATTGGAAGAAATAGGGATACAAACGGTAAAAATATATGAAACGGATGGTCATCCTATTGTGTACGGTGAACTTATAATCGATAAAAGTTATCCCACAGTGTTGTTTTATGGACATTATGATGTACAACCACCGGATCCTATGGATTTGTGGGATTCTGAACCTTTTGCCCCGGTCGTGAAAAAAACTAAATTACACCCGGAAGGGGCTGTTTTTGCCAGGGGAGCTTGTGATGACAAAGGCCAATTATATATGCATGTAAAGGCAGTGGAGGCATTGATTGAAAATAATTCTCTGCAATGTAATGTGAAGTTTTTGTATGAAGGTGAAGAGGAAGTTGGTTCGGAAAATCTGGATCAATTCTGCATGGAATATAAGGATATGTTGTCCTCGGATGTTATTTTGATAAGCGATACTTCTATCTTGTCAAATGACACGCCTACCATAACAACCGGCCTTCGGGGACTGAGTTATGTTGAAGTGGAGGTTACCGGGCCCAATAAGGATTTACATAGCGGTGTTTACGGAGGGGCCGTTGCCAATCCTATAAATATTTTGTCATCAATGATAGCCTCGCTACAGGATGAAAATGGAAAAGTAACCATTCCTGGATTTTATGATGATGTAGAGATCGTTTCGGATAAGGAACGGGAGCTTATGAACGAAGCACCATTTGACCTTGAACAGTATAAGGCTGATCTTGGTATAAAAGAAGTGAAAGGTGAAAAGGGGTTTACTACTTTCGAAAGGACATCCATACGACCTACACTGGATGTCAATGGAATTTGGGGTGGGTATACCGGAGAAGGGGCGAAGACGGTCTTGCCATCAAAAGCATTTGCAAAAATTTCTATGCGGCTGGTCCCTTTTCAGGATCCCGATAAAATAACCGCTTTGTTCAAAAATCACTTTGAAAAAATAGCTCCCGAATATGTATCAGTTAAAGTAAAACCCCATCATGGAGGTCGACCTGCAGTGACCCCCATTGACTCTGAAGAATATGCGGCAGCTGAAGCTGCTATGGAAGCATCTTTTGGTAAAAAACCGATTCCAATGCGAAGTGGTGGGAGTATCCCAATTGTAGCCATGTTCAAAGAAGTACTGGAAACCGATAGCATCCTTATGGGCTTTGGCCTTGATTCGGATTCTATCCATTCCCCCAATGAGCATTATGGTTTATTTAATTTCTTTACCGGGATAGAAACCATCGCCGGGTTTTTGAATAATTTGAGTAAGCAATAATAGCCTATGAGAATAGATATCATTGCTACGATTCCGGAATTGTTAGATTCTCCTTTTCAACACAGTATTTTGAAAAGGGCTTCATCCAAGGGAGTTATTGATGTCAATGTGCACGATTTGCGTAAATACGGCTTGGGGAATTACAATCAAATAGATGATTATCAATATGGTGGTGGAGCCGGGATGGTTTTGCGGATTGAACCGATTTTTAATTGTATTGAAAAACTAAAAGGACAGAGAGCATATGATGAAGTGATATATATGACACCAGATGGTCATACTTTTAACCAAAAATGGGCTAATTCCTTTTCATTGAAAAAGAATCTCATTATTTTATGCGGGCACTACAAAGGAATTGATCAGCGCATAAGGGATCATTTGGTTACCACTGAAATATCTATTGGTGATTATGTCCTGAGTGGCGGAGAATTGGCAGCTGCTGTATTGGTTGATGCCATTTGCCGGTTGGTTCCCGGAACCATGAACGATGAATCAAGTGCCCTTGAAGATTCGTTCCAGGATGGCTTGCTAGCGCCACCGATCTACACCCGACCGGCTGAATTTAATGGTTGGAAGGTACCTGAAATTCTCTTATCCGGACATAATGCCAACATTGAAGAATGGCGTGAGGAAATGGCATACCAAAGGACAAAAGCTCTGAGACCTGATTTGTTGGAAGATGAATGAAATACAATGATTAGGAGTGGCCGGATACCCCTGTCGGGGAAAATGAACCAAAACGGGTGTTAATGGACAATTTTAATTAATTCTTCTTTGGACTTTCAAAATTGGTAGCATTGATCTTGTTCTATAGTATTGGTAATATTACAATGTTCCCATTTCCCACATAAATATACGTATTAAAGTACTTGAATAGGGACTGTATGATCGCAACATAGATAGAATAAATGGAAGTAGAAAATTATACTATTACCAGGTACAAATAATTATTTCCAATAATAAGTAGTTTATTTATAATGGATTATATTCAAAAGGAAGAACCCTTACATTGGATTAATCGGCATAATTTTTGTTAATACTATACATATTAGATGTAGAGATAATATGTTTTATTAAATTTGTTTGTTACTTTTGACCAACTTTGAATATTAAAATGTTCTTCATGAAACGAGGATTAGTTTTACTTCTTTTATTACTAGGATTTTTATCATATAGCCATTACGGTAATGCTCAAAATCCTTTGCAAAAAGACGCCATAAATTTCAAGGTATTATTCCTTGATTATGCGGGTCCTATTGAAGGGGATTACGGGGATTTTAAAAATTATACCAACGGCGTAGAAATTGGTTATTCTAGAAATTTGTACTCATTTTTAAATTTGAATGTACCGATGCGTTTTGCATTAGCCAATTTCAATAATCCTCAGCAAAATGATGTTACCGGTGATATCGGAGCGCTTTTACAGGCCCAGCTATGGGAACGGGGTAAATTATTTGTTCCGTATGTAACGGCTGGTGTGAATGGTGTATATGAATTCAAAGGGCAGCAATTTGGGCTTCAGGTACCTGCCGGTATAGGAATTGACGTCCAAATCGGAACCAGCGCCTATTTAAATGGTCAGGTGGAATATAGGTACGGTTTGGCTGAAGACCGGTCAAATATTCATGTTGGAATTGGTTTGAAATACTTGATTGGTAAAGAAGAAGAAGAGCAAAAGGTACTGTTGAAGCCGGTCGATTTTGATAAAGATGGTATACCCGACGATGAAGATGATTGTCCTCAAATCCCGGGTTTGCCTGAATACAATGGTTGTCCCGATACTGACGGAGATGGTATTCCGGATAATGAAGACCTTTGTCCGGATATTGCCGGTTCAGCTACCGGTAATGGTTGCCCGGATAGTGATAATGATGGAATTATTGATCCTGAAGATGAGTGTCCGAATTTGCCGGGCAGTGCAGAAAATAATGGTTGTCCGAATTTCGATAAAGACGATGATGGTATTCCTGATAATAGAGATGCCTGTCCTGATCAGGCGGGTCCTGCTGCTACAAATGGATGTCCTGACAGAGATGGAGACGGAATAGCGGATCGCGAAGATCGATGTCCGGATAGCCCTGGAACTATGGCCAATGAAGGGTGCCCGGATACTGATGGAGATGGTGTACACGATGGAATTGACAGATGTCCTGGAACTCCGGGGGATGTCAATAATGCCGGTTGTCCGTATGTAAAAGAAGAAGTGAAAGAGATTCTCGATTTTGCGAAAAGGGCCGTTCAATTTGAAGTGGGTAGTGCTACCCTTCAATCCCAATCCTATGTGGTACTGGACCAGATAGTGGAATTGATGAAGGACAATCCTACTTACGGATTACAGATTTCCGGTCATACGGATTCGACTGGAGATGCCAATAGTAATGTTGACCTTTCTGCCCAAAGGGCCAAGGCGTGTTATGATTACTTAGTGCGGAAAGGAATAGCAGAAGACCGGTTGGATTTTGTAGGATATGGAGAAGCAAGACCCATTGCTACGAACGATACTGCAAATGGACGATCATTGAACCGAAGGGTTGAATTTGAAGTGAAATTCAAATAGTTAGTTAGAATCTAATTGTAAGAAATATTTTAAAAAAGCTGTCTTCACATGAGGACGGCTTTTTTAAAATGATTCAGCAGGATTAAGGTTTTGGTTAATTTTCAATTTCAATTCGGGTAAAACATTTTCTTTAAACCAAGGATTTTTTGCCTGCCAGATATTATTTCTTGGAGAGGGGTGGGGCAGGACAAAATATTCCGGTAAGTATTGAGCATAATTTTTGACCGTTTCGGTAAGCGTTCTTTTTTTATGTTGACCCAGGTAATAATCCTGAGCGTATTTGCCAATTAGCAAAATTAGTCTTACTTCTTTCATTTGGGTTAGTATTTGCGAGTGCCATAGTGGAGCACATTCTTTTCGAGGAGGAAGATCTCCCGACTTTCCTTTGCCCGGATAACAAAACCCCATGGGTAGTAATGCTATTTTTTCTTCGTTGTAGAAGTCTTTTTTTTCAATTCCCATCCAACTTCTTAAATTTTCACCACTTTTATCGTCCCAGGGTATACCCGTCCGGTGAACGATGGATCCTGGGGCCTGGCCGATAATGATAATTTTACTTTTGGGGTTGGCTGTTAATACAGGATTGGGTTTATGATTAAAGTGTTGAGCACATTCTGTACACTCTGAAATTGTATCTAATAACCTTTTCACTATCATTTATGCTTTTCCCTGGACTTGACGAATAGGTATAGTTGGAATTAGACAGGGAAGTGAATATGAAATGATTATCCAGTCCAGTTGCTTGGGCCGGCGCTGCTATCATAGAAATTTATTCGCTGGAGCGGTTCTTGGCTTTAATGGTATAAAGGCAGCGAAAAGTTCCACTATACATTTCCTAATTCCTTTCCCAACTCTTTTATCATTACAAATATAGGTATTATTTACCTTTTCAAAACAACGACTATTTGGTACAAAGGGTGCCCATCTTAATCTATGGATTGTCTCAATCAGGTCAAACCTGACTATTTCATCCCGATGTGAATCTTGGATATAATCAGCAATTTCTACTGAAAATTTTTCTTCGTTATAACACCATTTGGCCTATTGGTGTTATTATTTTGTTTGTTGCGACAGGATCCCGAAAGAGCCTGTCCCGACCCCCGAGGGGTCGGATTCTATTAGCGATTCGTCAAAACGATTGTTTCGACCTCAGAGAGGTCGGATAAACTCCGATTCTTCTACAATCATCCCTTCCAATTCTTGGGTTGGATTGAACGTCAAATAGTAAAAACAGGTAATCCGACACCCTCTGGGGTCGTCTATCCTGTTTTGCGCGTCCTTCTAACATAATCAGACCCCAAAGGGGCCTTTTATCATAGCTTGGATGCGTTAAAACCAGGTGCATCCTGGTGAACAAAAACGATATAAAACGGGCGCTTATCAGTATTTACTTTTTTAGTAGAAATTGCTGGGATATAATTGAATGAAGTCAGATAAACCTGAATTCCGAGAATCTTTAGGATTAAAATTACTTGTGAATGGGGATATTGGACTAAAACAGGCGAATTCATTGTGGACAATTTAACGCTTTTTTTAGTAAGGAAATCCTTATTTCCAAGGGGAATTCCGTAATCCCAATTTTCAAGGTTGGATCGTGAAAGTGAATCTTCTTCGTTCCTTTACTTTTTCCCTATAAAGCAAAGGAAGCTACCTCTTGTATTTCCCTTCCTCTCCCTCTGAACCTGTAACTATTCGTGGAGCTTAGGTTCCCTAAATATTCAGATCTTTCCCCAAAATTCAAATTTAGGAAACTTTAGTGCTCCTGTGCTTTCCCGGCACCTTTCGGATACCGTATCAATCCTACCATTTCCTGAACATCCTGAGGGGGAGCTGGGGTAAGTCTGGATACGATTAATGTCACTACGAGGTTTACCACCATACCAAGTGTTCCGATTCCTTTCGGAGAAATTCCGAACCAATAGTTTTCAGGTGACCCTGACTTAAATACTGCAAAATATAAAATATAACTCGCTGTAAATATGATACCACAGATCATGCCTGCTATTGCGCCCTCTTTATTCACTCTTTTGGAAAATATACCCAATACAATGGCTGGGAAAAAAGATGCTGCTGCCAGCCCAAATGCAAAGGCTACTACTTCTGCAACAAATCCCGGAGGATTCATTCCGGCAATACCTCCTACAATCACAGCTACCATTATAGCAATTCTGGCCGCCCACAATTCATTTTTCTCTGATATTTCGGGCTTAAGCCATTTTTTTAATAAATCATGGGATACTGATGTGGAAATAACTAATAATAATCCGGCTGCGGTAGATAATGCAGCTGCTAAACCTCCGGCTACCACCAGTGCAATTACCCAGGCCGGTAATTGGGAGATCTCCGGGTTGGCCAGAACGATAATATCCTGGTCTATTGTCAATTCATTGCCCGACCAACCATTGCTCTCAGCCTTTGCGGACATATCGGGATTTTGGTCATTGTAATATTGGATTTTACCATCACCATTTTTGTCATCGAAAGATAACAGACCCGTATGTTCCCATTTTGAGAACCAACCCGGAACATTTTCATATTCTTTTCCCTGAAGTGAAGTGATAAGGTTGGTTTTGGCGAAAACGGATATAGCCGGAGCCGTAGTATATAAAAGGGCTATAAAAACCAGAGCATAACCCGCTGATACCCGGGCATCTTTTACCCTTGGAACGGTGAAAAATCTTACAATGACGTGGGGTAATCCCGCTGTTCCCAACATCAATGCAGCCGTAACAAAAAACATATCAACCCTGTTGACATCTGCGGAAGTATAGGCTTTGAAACCCAGATCTGTATGAATCTGATCGAGTCGTTCAAGCAGCCAGGTCCCGTCGGTTAATTTCCCGCCCAAGCCCAATTGCGGGATGGGATTGCCTGTAGCATATAAAGACAGAAAAATAGCGGGTACCAAATAGGCGAAGATTAAAACACAGTATTGGGCCACCTGGGTATATGTAATGCCTTTCATTCCTCCTAAGACGGTATAGAACAATACGATAACGATACCTATACCAATCCCAACTTCAAATTTTACCTCGAGAAAGCGGGCAAATGCAACACCTACACCTTTCATCTGACCGACAACATATGTAAAGGAAACAAAAAGGGCACAAACAACTGCGACGATCCGTGCCGTTTGACTATAGTATCGTTCCCCGATAAAATCAGGGACGGTAAATTTTCCGAATTTACGGAGATATGGTGCTAATAAAAGGGCCAATAAAACATAGCCGCCAGTCCATCCCATCAAATACTGAGATCCTATGTATCCTGAAAAAGAAATTAAACCGGCCATGGATAAAAAGGAAGCTGCTGACATCCAATCTGCAGCTGTAGCCATTCCATTGGCAAGTGGAGAAACACCACCTCCGGCCACATAAAAATCTTTAGTAGATCCGGCTCTTGACCATATTGCAATCCCAATATAAATGGCAAAGGTAACACCTACCATTAAGTACGTCCATAAACTTTCTGTCATTTTTCGGCTTTTTAAGAAGTGAATTAATCTTCGTTTAGCTTAAATTTTTTGTCCAACCGGTTCATCAGATAGACATAAACAAAAATTAATAGTACAAAGACATAAATGGATCCTTGCTGAGCAAACCAGAATCCAAGTTTAAACCCTCCGAGTTTAATGGTATTTAGCGATTCTGCAAAAATAATTCCACACCCAAAGGAGACTATAAACCAGATTGATAACAAGATAGTGAGATATGATAAATTTTTCTTCCAGTATAAGTCTAAGCTTGACTCTTCCATTTGATTATTCGGTTTGAAGTATTTTTTCGAATATATATCGAGGCCGAAATGTAAGAATTTAGAATGGAAAACGGGTAATTTAATTAAGAAAAAAATCTTTCAACCCCAATTCTATTAAGGTTTAGTATTCGGACCGATTTAAAAACAGGATCTTCGAATAAAGAATTGTAAATACATGATGAATTCTTTAGCGCCCTTTCCTGGAAAAGGATCACTGTTTTCTATCCCAGACCTAATTCCCTTAATAAAATTTCTTCTAGGTGTGAAGACCGTAGGTAATTCTATACCGACTACAACCTTATTTTGTCTGATAATGGTATAGTTACCCTACTAAGGAATGATCTTAGAGTGTAGTAAGGGATAGCCTTTTCTTTGATTCCAACGTAAAAAACATCCTATCTGTGGGAGTTCATCAATTTGGTGCCAGGGGAAAAATTGGCCTTATCAGTGCTGGCATTTGCAAATCTTTGTCTTCGTTCAAAAGTTCCTTAACCCGGAATTGAATACAACTATCAGTATTAGTAAGGCTAAAAGCTAACAACACTAAGGTTCTTGTCAGGTCGCGAAGGACTCCCTGGGAGAGTCCCCTCCTGACAAGTTAAGGAAAGATCGAAAGGTCAGTCCCGTCATATATTGATGCCTTTTTGGGACATTAACTGCGGGATGACGAGAACCATGGTGTGGTTTTGTTAGATAGAAAAATTCACCAAATTTTCCATGCATGCGCTTTATCTAGTTTTAGGGACACAATCCTTTCATCCTGTATCTTTGAACCATTGAACGAACCAAGGGTAAAGTATTGATTTTAGATGATGAATACTTTCAACCTTTGTTTTCCGCTATTATATATTTTCCCAATTGTAGGCTATACGAATTTTACCATTTTCAGTGGAATTTTGGTATTTATCGAAAAGGTTTATCGGTCTTTCATGGATAAGTTCCTTTGTCCCTATTTTAACGATCTCATACTTATACAGGTAAGAATCCATTTCTATCGGAATAAAATTGACTGGACCAATACATCAGGTATTCCCCTTTTTAGGATGTAAGCGATCCAGAGCACTTTCCATATCTTCAACAGGGGGATAACAAGTTTTACCTTCACATACATAAATATGGGTGCCGGATGTCTTTTGTTTGTTTTGCAGTAGCGGAAGGTTTTCTTCGTTTGTGCTACCCATAAAGGTTGTAAAAGGAAGATATAATTTTTGCATTTGTCTGGCGTATACCACGGCCTCTTGTCCTACTATCGCAATTTGAGTATTGGGGTGGGTAAATTTACCTAATAAACACAACCAATTGCCATAATGAGGTCCGCCTACTTTCAAATCTGGTGTTAAATACTCCAGCATGTTTTTAGCTATGGAATAAAAAGACTTCTGGTCAAAAATAATGGATAGATCATATAATACATGTGCCATGGCAGAATTGCTCGAAGGTATTACATTGTCTTCTATCTCTTTTGATCGTGAGAAAAGAGTTTCTGATTTACTTGAGTTGTAAAAGAAAAATTTCTGTTCGGCATCATAAAAATGTTCAATGGCATACTCCGTTATTTTTTGTGCAATATTGAGGTATGGTTTTTCAAATGTTACCCCGTATAATTGAATCATGGCCAGGGCCAGGAATGAATAGTCATCGAGGAATCCGGTTATACGGGTGTTATTACTGAATTGGCCGGGTTTGTAGTTGCGCCAAACACTGCCATTATCATTTATCATTTCTCTGATCAGAAAATCAGCGTTTTTCCTGGCTATTTTTAGGTAGCGGTTATTTCCCAATGCTTTATAGGCATCCAGATACCCGACCAGCATTAATGCATTCCAGGAAGTTAGTATTTTGTCATCAGTAGAAGGTCTTTCCCTCTGATTCCTGATTGCAAGTAACTTTTTATTCAGTTGTTCTGATTTTGCGAACCATTCATCGGAATCAATATTATTCTCTTCGGCATAATCTTCCGGTGAATATTTCCGATAGGGTATGTTGACACCATTTTCCCAATTACCGGTTTTCTCAATGTTGTAATAGGAAGTATATTTCTTAACAAATTCCGGTTCAATATTTTCGACTACTTCATCGTAGGTCCAGACATAAAATTTACCTTCTTCTCCTTCACTGTCGGCATTCAAAGATGAATAAAACCCTCCAGAACCATCAAGCATTTCCCTTTCTATGAATTCCAGCGTTTTTTCAATTATCCTTTTGTAAGTACGGCTTTTATTTAACTGGTAGCCTTTTGAATAAAGACTTACTAATTGACCATTGTCGTAAAGCATTTTTTCAAAGTGGGGAGCAAACCAATATTCATCAACCGAATACCGGGCAAACCCACCTCCTAAATGGTCATAGATGCCTCCCATTCCCATAGATGTGAGGGTTCGATGGAATATCGATCGGGCTTCATGGTCTTCCGTTAGGGCTAAATATTGTGCTACATATTCCCACGATATGGGCATGGGGAACTTTGGAGCGCCCCGAAATCCTCCGTTTATTAAATCAAATTGACTTTTCCAATTTTCAAATGCCCGTAAGTAGATTTTTTTATCCAGGTGATTTTCTTCAGAGGCAGGTATTTTTATTTGATTTTGGTCATGGATCCCCCTGGTCAGGTGCTGGGCCTGGTATAGCAGTTTTTGTTTTTCATTTTTGAAAAGATCATTTATTCTATGGAGTAATGATTTCCAATTTTGTTTTGGAAAATATGTTCCGGCAAAAAAAGGCCGGCCATCCGGGAGTGCAAATGCATTTAAGGGCCATCCACCCCGTCCACTTAATAATTGTGCTGCCAGCATGTAAATTTGATCGATATCAGGTCTTTCTTCCCGGTCAACTTTTATAGAAATAAAATGCTCATTCATTAATTTAGCCACTTCAACGTCCATAAAAGATTCATCCTCCATTACATGACACCAATGGCAAGCTGCATATCCTATGCTGATAATCATAGGTTTATTCTCTACCCGGGCCTTTTCCAATGCTTCTTCTCCCCATTCATACCAATCAACGGGATTGTTGGCGTGTTGCTGTAGGTAAGGACTACTGGAATTGACTAATCTATTGGAATGTTTGGGAGATGTATTCATATTCAATTAATGAAAATGTAGTAAGGGTTGTTCAAAGATTCCAGAAGAAGTTATTTCCAATTATTAATATGTGTGTTTAATTTGGCCTTATAATCCGGGTCACTTTTGTAGTAAATAATATTTTCTATTTTTTGTATACGTTCCGGATCCGTATTATTATACCTTATCGGTGGATTGTCGGCCGTACAAAAAAGTATGTTTTCTTTTACCAGATTTTCCTGGGCTCTGTGAAATCGCAGGGGAGATTTTGCAATATTATAAATAAGGTTGTTGGATACTATTACATCAGTAGTTCCTTCATCCATGAAAATGCCGTTGCTTTCTGCTCTGCCGGCATTTATCTGGACATCGTGTATATGATTATTAATTAATTTACTTCCCGGCTGGAGGCCCAGTGAGTAAATTCCTCCACCATCGCTGAGAATTTTCATGATGTCATAAATGTGGTTTCCATCAATTATATTATCTCTGCAAGGGGTTTTTCGAGGGCTCCACATCCATCCGATCGATATCCCGGTGTACGGTAGATCGTAAACATTGTTGTTTTTTATGGTGGTTTCAGCGGTAAGCCCGGCCCATATTCCTACAGCACCGAAAAACTGTTGTCCGCATTTTTTTACAGTAGAACCTACGATGGAATTACCAGTGGCGACATCGCCCGGAGCATATGTATACCAGGGATTACCATTTATTTTTCTGTCCCTGCCTTCGCCGATCATAATGCCATTTCCTGATATATCTTCTATGTCACAATTGGTGACTGAGCAATACCTGGAGCCTGGCCCAATATGAATTCCGGATCCGCCGAATTGAGAAAATTTACAATTTGTGAATGTACAGTTTTCTGCCCAATTTAGTTCAATGGCAGCAGGTATAGTAGCCCAGGAACTATCGGAAGGACGGGGGTCGAAGTGACATGCCTGTACACCGCAATACCCCAGTCTGGGAATTTCCCAGTACGTATGCTGAAATGAAATGCCCTGGAAGTGAATATTTTTTATGGGTTTACTTTTTGTTCCGTTTAATTGCAAGAGGGCAGGAGATATGGGGGAGATAATTTCCAAATTATTCGGATTCATGCCTACCGGCAACTTAACTACTATTCTTTTCAACTCTTTGTCAAAACACCATTCATAGTCCCTATTAATAAACTCCTGGGCATTTTCCAGAAAATATCTTGGATGTTCCTCCCAGTGGTCAAGGTTGAAAAAATCCGGTTTGCGCGCTCCGATCGAATCAACAGCTGTGATTTGATTTTGGTCGGTATTGATTTCTTGTATTGGAATTCTCGAAATTGACCAATCATGGAGAAGCACTAATTCTGTATTTTCAGTATTTTCTGGAATAGGAAAATCACCTTGTGTAAAGAAAAAGTTGGTCCTTCGGTCTGCACCCACTTTTTCTACCCGCAAGTATCCCTGGTCCGGAAACCTTGACCTGGAAGCCCTTTTATTTTCTATAAATAATTCCCGGGGTTGCATATTCTGGGACAGGGTAGATGCCCAAAGGCCCTGACTGATTTGTTGCCAGTCCGTGATTTTTATTCCCCCGGAAATAATGGGATTTGTATTTGGTAAGGCGCGGAATTGGATGGAAATACCATCAAAATTGATTTCGTTTGTATTGAAAAATATGGGCTCGGTGATGGGATACATACCTCCAGATAACCAAACAACCAGTGTTTTACTTTTTCCTTCCTGACTATAAGAGATAATTTTTTCTTTTGCTTTTTGAATAGATTGTAAGGGATCTCCAAGTGTTCCTTTTCCCGTATCATTTCCGTTGGGAGTGATAAAAATTTCTTGACTTAACAGGGAAACTGATAGTAGAATGAAAATTAATTCTAGGATCGATATTCTCAGTACTTTCATAGTGAGGATTAATTATTTAGTAAAGGTAAAATAGTGAAAATAGAACCAATTAATTATTTTCTTGTTATTACATTTAATACAGTGGCCAAAAGCGGCCAGTGTTTTGGCCAAAAACATTGTCCGGTGGGGAAGTATTGAAGTAGAAAAGATAAATATAGGTTCTCATCAGTCGAGCGGTATCTGGAGGTCTGATATATTTGCAATCATAGCCGGCTCAATCCCTCATACCCGGGAGATGACTGGAACCAAAAGTAGACAAGTGGAGATTTTTATAATGTTTATGGTGCCATAGTAGCAGATGTAAAATCCAATAACGGGTCGTCCTGAGGATTGGGAACAAATTTAATCTGACTCTAATTGAAATTTTACTTGAATTTTATATCTTTAAAAAGTGCATAAAACTATATCCAAAATATTTTTTCTTGCTGTAACTTTTCTATTGTTGTCTTTTACAGGTTACGCTACCCACAATAGGGCTGGGGAAATCACCTATGAGCAAATAGGAGATTTAACAATTCGTATCACTATTGTAACCTATACCAAAACAAGCAGTCATGTAGATCGGGATAGTTTAATCGTTTTTTGGGGTGATGGGACTACTCAAACCATTGCCAGGACCAATGGTAACGGAGAAATGTTGGAAAATGATATACAAAAGAATTTTTATGTAGAAGAACATACCTACCCAGGGAGGGGAACGTATACAGTAGGAATGACAGATCCAAACAGAATTGGAGGGATTCTCAATGTTAATTATCCTAATTCAATCCGAATCAGATTTCATATCGCTACAACTTTTACCCTTTTGAGTCGCCAATTCCAGGGGGATAACAACTCTGCAGTGCTTTTGCAACCACCTATCGATATGGGTTGTGTGGGCAAACCTTTTGTCCATAATCCCAATGCATTTGATCCGGATGGAGACAGCCTGGCATATGAATGGGCTGTTCCTTTGCAGGATGTGGGGGCAGAAGTACCCAATTACTTATTTCCGGACCAGATAGAACCAGGGCCTCAAAATAATATTTCTCTGGATCCGGTCACCGGAGAGGTCGTTTGGGATTCTCCCCAACGTCAGGGTCAATATAATATAGCGATCCGGATCAAAGAGTATAGGCAAGGCGTATTGATTAATTCTATTATTCGGGATATGCAAATACAAATCCTGGATTGCGATAATAATCCCCCGGAAATAAATGTACAGGAGTATATGTGTGTAGAAGCAGGTGAACTCCTGGAATTACCCGTGGGAGTTGATGATCCCGAATCTGGCAGTCAATTGGTGCGTCTGACGGCTCTTGGAGGACCGTTGAGTCTTGACTTTTCACCCGCTGTATTTGCTACCAGTAATTTTTATGAGGAAGTACCCAGGGAAATCGACTTTATTTGGGAGACAAAGTGCGAACATATACAGAAAGAAAATTATACGGTCGTTTTTAAAGCGGCTGATAATTTTTTTGATGATACCAGTGGCCTGGTGAACCTAAAAACGCTGAATATTCAGGTTGTGGGTCCTGCGCCCCCGACACCTAACATTGATCGCAGTGGTAATCAAAATACCATTACCTGGGAGCCGGGGTATTCCTGTTCTACAAGTGAAAATTTTTTGGGATATACTGTCTGGCGAAGGATTGGCAGTCGAAATATTCCTGATGATCAATGTTTACCCAATCTTGGTAATTACGGTTTCGAGGTGGTCGGATTTTCAGGAAAAGGTAGTTTAAATGAATTTGTAGATGAAAATGTGCAAAACGGTGTTACGTATTGTTATAGAATTACTGCCCGGTTTGCAAAAACCAGTGCAGGTGGAAATCCTTATAATATAGTCGAAAGTAAACCCAGTCCCGAAGCATGTATTAAAATCCAAAGAGACCTTCCGCTACTGACCAGGGTAAGTGTCTCAAGTACAGGCACGACTGACGGGGTGATTGATGTAGAATGGATTAAGCCGGAAATAAACATTGACTCAATGAACCCTGATGGTCCATATTCTATAACTTTGTTCAGGTCCACTGGATTAGATCAGTCTTTTGTTGAAGTATCCGGATCGACCGTCTCAGCTGAAAGTATTGATTTATTTGACGAAGAGTATACATTTACGGACAATAATCTTAATACTGTTGACAATCAGTATTTTTATAAAGTCCAACTTACTTCCAATAGCAGGGAAATTGGATTTTCTTCTATTGCTTCATCAATTTTTCTGCGTTCCAACGAAGGCAATAATTTGGTAAGTTTAAATTGGAATTCTGTGACTCCCTGGATTAATTTTAATTATATCATTTATCGTCGGGATAACGGGGCGTTTGTAGAAATTGGTGAATCTTCAGTGCCTAGATTTTCTGATCGTGATGTGATAAATAATGAGGAATACTGTTATCGAATTGAGGGAGAAGGTGAGTTTCTTGGTATTTCCCATTCGGATACAACATTTAATTTTTCCCAGGAAATTTGTGTTATTCCCGATGATACAACCCCTCCCTGTGCCCCTAATCTAACGGTTAGAAATAATTGTGAAGATGATCCGGAAGCGTTTCTTTTTACAAATATCCTGGAGTATGATTTATCAGATTCATGTCTGGACAATATTGAAGACCTGGAAGCCCGATTGTATTACCGTGAATTTGGAGATGATGATTTCACGGAAATTACTGATGATGCGAACTTGTCAGTAATTAACAGCACCACTGCTAATCACAGTAGTTCTCGAGGTTTTGCCGGGTGTTATGTAGTTCGGATGGAAGATCAATTTGGGAATCTTGGACCTGCAAGTGATACCGTTTGTGTGGAAGCTTGTCCGGTGTATATTTTGCCAAATGTATTTACTCCGAATAGTGATGGAAATAATGATTTATTTTACCCGTTGCGAAGAGCCTTTGTCCAACGTGTAAATTTTGAAGCCTATAATAGATGGGGTAATTTAGTGTATCAAACCAATGATCCTGAAATTAATTGGCAAGGTTTTGATACCAATGGAGAAAAAGTTGAATCCGGGACGTATACATACAAATGCGAAATCTTTCTCAATGATCAAGGAGGGCCATTTTTGTTTAATACGATCAGCGGAACCATTGATCTAATCCGCTAAATAATTTTATTTACATGTTTACAGGAATTATAGAAAGCGTCGGAACCGTACAATCTATACATAAAGAGGGTAAAAATTTTGTTTTCCGGATTTTATCGGAACTTACTCCTGAATTATCTATTGACCAGAGTGTCTCCCATAATGGTGTGTGCCTTACGGTAGAGGATATTGATATTGAAAATAACATTTACAGGGTTACCGCTATTGATGAAACCCTGGAAAAGACAAATTTGGGAAAATTAAAAGATGGGCAAAAGGTAAATATTGAAAGGTCAGTCACATTGGATAAGAGAATGGATGGGCATATGGTTCAGGGGCATGTTGACGAGATAGTGGAATGCACAGCAGTAAAGGATGTAGAAGGTAGTACCTTGTTTACATTTTTACTAAATCCCCATAAAAGGCATCTGCTTGTACCCCAGGGATCTGTGACTCTTGACGGGGTGAGTTTGACGGTGGCCCGGTTAAATGAAATGGAATTTAGCGTGGCCATTATACCCTACACACTGGATAATACTATTATTCATTTTTGGAAGCAAGGGACAAAAGTCAATATTGAATACGATATTTTCGGCAAATACCTCGAAAGATATCTGGAGGTGTATGGTAAGGGATGGAACTCGAAATAAAAATTGAGAATAATAGATAAGTCTTTGCAGGGATAAACGCGACTTTTACCTTTTAGAGAATTTGCGTAGTTTCGTTCCTAACTTTATTAAAGTAACATTGGATAAGTATGAAATATTTATTATTGACCCTGGCTTGTTTTCCCGTTTTTTTACTTGGACAGGATCGACCTGGATTATTTTTTAGAGAGGATTTCAAAGAAACACCCGCAGAAATCCCTATTGATCAACAGCATATTTCAAATCCTGATATTTCCCTGCATTTATACGGACCGGGGGCTGATGTAATTAAAAAAAGTCATCACGATACCCCGGCAGATGATCCGTATTATGTGTGGTCCGGATTGTGTGAAGGCAATTGGGCCGTAACATTGAGCCATAAATCTTCTAATGTTGATTTGTCGAAACAAGCAAAAATTCGGTGGAGATCAAAGCAATCTGGATATAGAAGTCTTCATGTAATTCTTAAAGATTATAATGGTAATTGGCTGGTTAGTAATCCATTAGATGGCAAATCAAAAGATTGGCGAATTAGAGAAATAAATATTGCTGATTTGACCTGGATGGAACTGGATATTGAAAACATAATTGAATTACAACCGGTTGCGCAACCTGACCTATCCAAAATAGTGGAAATTGGTTGGACAGACCTGATGAGAGGAGGAGGGTCGAATGCCTGCTCGCGGGTAGATTGGATAGAAGTTGATGGATTTCCGGTATACAAATGATATCAAATCTAAAGCATACATCGAGTTATTGAATTTATTCCGCTTAGTGTAATCTGGAAATTAAATTTTTATGTAAGATTGTGGTAATTTAAATGACTACATGTTACATCTTTATAACATCCTGATTCGACTTTCACTATTCATCTTGAAAATAGCGGGAGTTTTTGTTGAAAAGCTAGGTAAAAGGAACGAAGGCTTAAGAAATCAGGAAGTTCCATTTCTTGAAACGTGTATTTGGGTTCATGCAGCTTCTCTGGGTGAATTTGAACAAGGGAAAACGGTCATTGAATCCCTCAAACGTACCTATAGTGATATACCAATGGTGTTAACTTTTTTCTCATCCAGTGGATTTGAAAAGATGAAGAATTATGATGGCGCTGATTACGTTTTTTATATGCCATACGATAGTAATATCTTAATGTCAAAATTTATATTAAGAATTAAACCTCAGGTAGTTGTGTTTATCAAGTATGAGTTTTGGTTTAATACACTTTATTTACTTAAAAAGAATACAATTCCTTATTATTTCATCTCATCTGTTTTTAGAAGAAGTCAATTCTTTATGAAAGGTTTATTTTCTTCCTTTTTTACTTTAATCAGGGGAGCTTCCTGGATATTCGTCCAGGACCAACGTTCGCAGGAAATTCTACATTCGAAGAGCGTTTATAATATGAGTATTTCAGGGGATAGCAGAATTGACCGGGTAATTGAATTGGCAAACAACAGTTATGAGAATAAACTAATAAGTGATTTTTCTGGTGATTTCTTTACCATTATTGTGGGAAGTTCATGGCCACCCGATGAAGAAATCATAGTCAAAGCCATTCAGGCGTTCCCAGAATGGAAATGGATAATTGCCCCTCACGAAGTACATAAAGACCATATTATTTCAATTCAGGATAGAATAGGTAGAGATAACGTAATATTGTATTCAGAAATTGATACTCATGTGTCTCCGTCGCCAAAGATATTACTAGTTGACCGGATAGGGTTGTTGTCCAGGATTTACAGGTATGGGAATTTGGCTTATATCGGCGGTGGTTTCGGAACCGGCATACATAATACGCTTGAGCCTGTAGCTTATGGTCTCCCGGTAATTTTTGGACCGAAATATCATAAATTTAATGAGGCCGTAAACTTTATTGAAAGTGGTATTGGAAAATCCGTTGCTAATGCGGATCAATTAATCGAAGCTTTACAATATTTTGCTAAAGAGGATATCAACGGACAGGTTAAAAACAAAATTAAGATATATTTGGAATCGAATTCCGGGGCAACGGACAGTATTGTTAGTAAGATAAAAAGAGATTTAGAGTATAGTAATGGGAAAAGATAGGGAAAAACGCTTAATTGATAGTAAAAATTCTATTGTAGTAATCGGTGATGTTATGCTCGATAGATACTTGTACGGTAAGGTATCACGTATTTCACCCGAGGCACCGGTTCCTGTGTTGGATTATGAATTTACAGACAATAGGCCCGGGGGTGCTGCCAATGTCGCCCTGAACATAAAAGCATTAGGCTCTGACGCATCTTTGATTGCGGTAAAAGGGGATGATGAAGAGGGGGAGGAATTAACAAAATTATTAAATGAAAGTGATATTTGTACGGACAACCTTATTACATACCCAGGTGTGAATACCACTTTGAAGACAAGGGTAATGGCCCGAAATCAACAGCTGTTGAGGGTAGACCGGGAAACACGGCAACACAATAATGCCGAACTTGAAAATACTTTGATAAATGTTATTGAATCCGTGTTGGTAAAAGAACCGCCGGATGGAATTATACTACAGGATTATAATAAAGGTGTATTATCTCCTGGGGTCATTCAGCATACTATTTCGATAGCTAGTAAATATGGTATTCCCATGTTTGTGGACCCTAAAATTGAGAATATAAAGTATTATGGTGGTTGCACATTGTTTAAGCCCAATTTGAAAGAGGCTGAAGAAATTCTGGGTCATAAAATTGAAGTTAATGAGACTGAGCTTGATCGGATCTCCCAACGGATACAGGAAATCATTCAGTGCGAGATCGTCTTAATCACATTATCGGATAAAGGATTATTTTTGAAGCGGGTAGGTGAAAGCGGAGTTTATATTCCGGCCTTGCAGCGAGCAATTTCTGATGTTTGTGGAGCTGGGGATACCGTAATCAGTACCGTGGCGGTAAGTTACTTGAATGGGTTTGATGATGAACAAATCGCTCGGATATCCAACCTGGCGGGACATATTGTTTGTCGGTTTCCCGGGGTAGTACCCATAGATATAAAGATGTTAAAGTCAGAAATGAATCTTTAATTAAGGTCGATTACCCAAATACAAATATTAATTTTATATTTATTGTGAATGATACGGAGAATTCATTGATGGTTTTGACGAGAGCACACCTCCTGATTGAGTTCACATTTTACAAAATGAAATAGGCAAACCAATTTCCTTTAAATGAAGAGGGAATATTTGAGGTATTGAGATTATTAATTTTTCAATAGGTTAAAAAAAGTACTTTTAATCACAAACGTAATTTAAACGAGTTCTAATAATATATTTTAAACGCAAATTTTATACAATGAAGAAACTTTACTATTATTTGTTAATTCTTTTTGCAATCCCATTGATTTCTCATGCGCAGGATCCATTATACAATTTTGACTTTGCCGATGGCATGCAGGATTGGACACCTAATAGTGTGGAATGTGCTGGGGCAGCAAGTGATAATGCCCTTTGGATGTGGGTAGAAGATGGAAGTACTGAGCAGGGGATTTATTCAGCTGGTTTCGGCACGTTGGATAGTAGGACTCCGGATAGCGGTATCGTTATACTAAATTCTGAATTTCTTGATAACAACGGGGAAGATAATAACGAAGGAAACGGGACCTGCCCGGCACCTCAAATTGCTGAATTGGTTTCACCTTCGCTGGATTTTTCAGCTGAAGATACGGTTATCCTCTCTTTTAACCAGTTGTACTACAGATTTAGTGGATATACCAATGAAGGCGAGGGAATAGATAATTTCAATGAAACAGCTACTTATTTGGAAATTACAGCTAATGGTGAAGATTGGAACCGGATTGCTTTGAACGATACGGTAAACACTTTCCGTTGGAATACTCTTGATAATAACGAATTGACTTTTGATATTTCCGAATATGCAGCGGGAGAATCCGATGTTCAGGTCAAGTTTGTCTGGGAAGGTAATTATTATTTCTGGGGAGTAGATGATGTTCGGTTTTATGGAAGTCGAAGGGATGATATTGCGATTACAGCATTTAAATATGTACCGTCCAATTTTGAAACTCCCGCCTCGCAAATTGTCAATGATACTTTTAATTTTGTTGCTGACATCGTAAATCTTGGAACTGCTACCGTAGATAGTGCTTATTTAAAGGTTTATGTACGGGCTAATGACGGAAGTGGAGTTGAGTACTTCAGGGATAGTGTTCTTGTTGAAAATATGGCCCCCAATGATACCATGGAGATGGAAGTTCCTAATTTTTATGTGCCAAATGATTTAGCGGCCGGTTCGTATGTAATGGTGTATCGATTGACGACACCAGGGGGTATCACCGAAGTCAATTTTGCAAATAACTTCAGAGGAGAAATTTTTATTGTTTCCGAGGAAAATAAGTTCCGGAAAACGGATAGAAGTGATGGTTCCGGAATTCGATATCAAGCTGAGGAATACCTTATTGGTAATTACTATGAAATGGCGGATGAATTCGATGATGAAATCCGGGTCAAAAGTATAAACTTTTCCAACTTTGCCAGTGGTGAATCCCTCCAAGGAAAGAGTATTATCGTATACTTATTGAAAATTAGTGATGATATTGCTCCTGACTTTTCCAATTTTGATTTTACTGAAAGTGTTACCGATGAAGATTTAAGTTCGTTTTCGATTGAAGGGATAGGTTCGTATTCTTATACTGCCGAGGATGATAATGCCAGTGTCTTCAGCCGATTCAGTGCTGATATTTTCAACTTTGAAAATACGGATGATCCTGTAGTATTGGATCCGGGTGGAAGGTATATCGCAGCTGTTTCTTATGATAATACCAATAATACTTTATTTCACGAAGTCAGTGAGCGGATAACCTATTATTCTGCATTGTCACCGCAACAAATTAGTACCGTGGTGTATGTAAACGGATGGGCATTTAACAATCCTATGGGTTCTGATGTTGCTGTAGTGGGTATGGATCTGGAGGTCATAATGACTTCTAATGAACAGGAGTTGGCAGAGACAGAAGTTTCTATTTTCCCTAATCCGGCACAAGATTACGTGAATATTGATGTGTCCCTTGAGAATCCGCAAAAAATTCAAACATATTTAACGGATGCAACTGGTAAAATCCTTGATATGAAAGTAAATGATAACTTTTATCAGGGAAGAATCCGTTATGATGTGAGTACCTATCCAACCGGTACCTATTTCTTGAAAGTGAATTCAAGCGAAGGAACAAAGGTTAAAAAGATATCAGTCTTGCATTAAATAATTGAGATTAATAAATAGAAAATAACCAATTAAAAGTCCCTGCGGAGTGAATTTGCAGGGACTTTTTTGTTATGTAAGGTAGTATAGCCCAGTTATTTACACCTCAATAACTATACGAGGGTGAATGGATATAAGTCAGTATCGATTTAGTCAAAGCAAGTTCCTGGCATGGAAAGGGCTAAAGTGAAAATAAGATAATATTTCTCCTTACCATATAATTATTCGAGCCCAAAAGAACTCATTGAAAAATTTAAAGCAAAAATTTTGTATGCTTTCCAATGACCATATAATTACCTGAAGAAATTACAAACCTTATTCGAAGGATAATGGATGTGAAGTAACGGGTCCAAATGTGTATACAAGGACCTGCGAGGTTAAGCATTTAGTACTATCCTGGTATAGATGGTTTGGATATGGTTTAGATGTTATTCCATGTATTTATCTTTGAAATAAAAGTTTTTTGAAACCGCTGGTGTAGGTAGTAAGTTGTTTATATTATTTCTATTTGGAGGTAGGGGAGAAATTAAAAAACTTAGTTGCTGAAAGCTGTTGTATATTCATATTTCCAATTAAAAAGGCATACTAATCGCCAAATTAAGGTTGGATTGTGTAAGGTAATCACTGAACTTAGAGAACGCCCAATAACTGCCATTTTCGCGGCGATACGGAAGTTTGAGTTTGATTCCCAGGTCCAGGCGTAAAATAAAGAAAGTGAGGTCTATGCGGAGTCCTGTCCCGGTGCCTATAGCCATCTCCTTCCAAAAGTCGGCACCGAATTGCGCTTCAGGCTTTGTCATATTGTCCAGGCTCCAGATATTACCCACGTCCAGGAATACCGCACTGTTCAATCTCCAAAATAAGGGAAACCGATACTCCGCATTCATCTCCAGTTTGAGGTCTCCCACCTGAGCATAGGGGATGTTAGATTCTTGATTGAGTACCACGGAGTCAACTAAAGATCCGGGGCCTAATTCCCGAATCCTCCATGCTCTCATACTGGAAGGTCCTCCCAGGAAAAACTGTTTGATAAAAGGTATTGTTTCGGAACCGGGAAGTGGTAAGGCAATACCGACATTTAACCGAGAGGCAAATGATGTGGTTGCAGATAAATCTTTCGAAAATCGCCCATCCAGATCGAGCTTAACAAACTTGGCAAACTCAAATCTATCGAAAAGCCGTATAGTATCCTGAAATTGATTAATAGCATAATTAGCTAACATCATTTCCAGCCCGGATACTTCAAAATTACCATTAAAGGTATATTGTCGACGGGCGTAATCTTTTTGACTTACATGAGTGAAAAGCGCATTATTAAATACCAGGCCGGTAAACAATTGTGGCTCCATGGATCTTCGAATAAATTCATATCTGTCATTAAAATCCGGACCAAGTTCCGGGAAGAATACATTAATACCTAATGTATTAATTCTCAAACTGTTTCGCCCTGCAGCCCAGTTGAAATTATTGCCCAATTGAAACTCGAATGAATGATAGGTATAAAAACTATCAATGAGAACATAATCATAGTCCAGATTGATCGAACTCAGTCCATTGCTTTCCAGTGTCTCGTAAAATTCAGGGAAGGGTTTTTTTAATAGTTTATATGTTCCCAGGAAATCTACAAACCTTGGGATGCTCAGATTATTACGTAAACCAAGGATGAAGGTTTGAAATATATTATTATCGCGGTCCCAGGGATTGAATTCGGAGACAAACTCCAGCCCACTGGTTAAATTTTCCCCTTTACCAAAGAAGTTTCTATTAGAGATTTCAGGGCTCAGTGAAATTCCCAATAAACTTCTGGAGGAGAATTCTGTATTATTAAAGTCAAAGTTAACATTGAATTCGTACTTCTTGGACGGAGTAAGAATAAAATAGATATTGAGTATATTGGGATTCACAGGAGAAGGTATCCTTTGGATCAGTACGGATGAATAGATGTTATAGCGAAGAATATTTTGCCGTGCTTCTTCCAATTCGCCTGCATCAAATACACTTCCCCTCCGGAAAGGTATAATGGAACTCATAACCTGTTTATCCAGTGATTTGCCACTGTCAAAGTTCAGGTGTTGGATCCCATCGATAGTAGCTGTATCACTGACGGCATGAAATTGGAGAGGGTCAAAATTATGGTTAACTACAATATCTCCAAAAAAATACTTTTTAAGGGTGGTACTATCTGTACCTTCCTGGATTTCAATTTTGACATCTACTTCGGTATCTAATTTTACGGCTTCCGGTCTTTTACTGATATTCAAAGGGGTAAAATAGGGATAACCGTTATTTTGCATAATTGACGATATTCGATTCCGCTCCTTTTCATACGCATTGAAGGATAAGACATCCCCAATTTTAATATGGGACTCATTATCAAAAGATGAAATGAGCTCCTGAATTTCCGGGTTGGGAAAAATAATTTCCTTACTGGCTATAGTATATAGCGGTCCTGTATTTATATCATAGCTTATTGATGCTTTTCTCTTCCTAAGGGTTTCAGCAAAACGAGTGGTGGCATCATAATAACCCTTTTCCATTAAATAGCGGGTAATAATATCGGTGACCCCTATACCTGCTCCGGTTTTATAAATATTGGGGGTACTTGCTGCCTGTCTGTAGATAAAGTTTTTTATAGTCCCCGTATCTGCATCCCGATATTTATAATAGAGCCAAATTCTCCAATTTTGTTTTTCAATTTGTTGGAGGGAATCCAGGTAGTAAATTTCACTTTCCAATATTTTTTGATCACGTGTAGGAATTGGACCCTCCACTTCAATTTGATAGTCCGTTAGCAGATATTCATCTTCTCCAATAAATTTGGTAACATTACAGGAAGAAATCAGTAATGCTAGTAAACAAACGGCAAAAATCGGGATTTTGAGATTCCTCATATTACTTCATCCGTAAATTAACCAAACTATGAGTCAATTATTGTCTAAAAATCAAATAAAATTGATTCGCTCTTTAAAACAAAGAAAATATCGATATAAATTACAAAAATACATCCTGGAAGGTGAAAAGATGATTCTTGAATTATCGAATGTAGATCCTGCAAAAATTGATTTCATCGTTGTGGACGAGAATTCTAATTTCCCTAGTTCTGATAATCTATTCAGAACCAGTGGTAAGACTTTTAAAGAACTGTCTTCTTTAATGAATCCACAAGGCGTTCTCGCAGTATGTAATATTCCGGATTATTATTGGGAACAGGCCACAGTAAGAAATCAATTTTCTGTATTTCTGGATGGTATACAGGATCCAGGTAATTTAGGTACAATAATTCGAAGCTCCGATTGGTTTGGTATAACAAATGTCCTTATTGGACCCGGTACGGTAGATCCATTTAATGAAAAAGCTGTTCAGGCAAGTATGAGTAGCCTTTTTAATATTAAACTATCAATGGTTTCATATGAATTTTTACGAACTTCCGGGGTGAAAATGCTTTCTGCAGATATGAAAGGAGAGGATGCTTATACTTTTGATTGGCCGGATGAAGGAATTTTAATAATGGGAAATGAAGGCAATGGTATCTCTCGTTTTGTACAGGAATTAAACCCCGAAAGAATTACGATTCCTTCCAGCCGGAAATCCTTTTCAGAATCGTTAAATGTATCCATGGCTTATACTTCATTGCTGACTTTGCGAAGTGTAAAATTGAGAGGGAGAAAAGGATAATTCTAAGGTTATTGCTATCTGTATTATTTAGCCTTTTTGCCTGCCAACATGGTTCATCTGTACAACACAATCACTTTTCTTTTCAGAATTCAACATTCATATTTATGGGAAATGAAATAGGATTCTACACGATCCCATTTTTTGCAACAATTTTTGCTTTGTAATGTACAGTACTTTTTATTTACTTCAGGTACCAACCATTCCCAAAATATAATAGAACATCCCTGGGTGATGTGTAGATCCGGAATGTCATAAGGTCCAGTAAGCAATTATCATATCAACTAGAATTCAGATATGCTTGACCTCAGGACAAGAGGTTTCTCTCTGTGAGATATTCGTACTGATTCCTATAACAATTCTTTAATTGACTGTTCCAGCGTATTTCTCGGATTTAATTTGCGAATTACCCCTTCACGGTCGATAAGGAATGTGGCGGGAATAGCGCGTACCCCGTATCTTTGGGCAGGGGCGGATTGCCAATATTTCAAATCGCTAACATGACTTTTCCAGGCCAGTTTATCCTGTTCTATAGCCTGTACCCATCTTTGTTTTTGGCCATTTCGGTCCAATGATACGGAATATACTGTAAAGCCTTCGTCTTTGTATTTATTGTACAGGGAAACCACATGGGGATTTGCTCTCCTGCAAGGTCCACACCAGCTAGCCCAAAAATCCAGTAATACTACTTTTCCACGGAGGTCAGACAATTTCATGATTTCACCCTCTGGATTAGGGAGTGCGATATCCGGAGCCGGTTGTCCGATGTCAACTGCAAATCTACCCGCACTACCGGTACTTTGTGCTGCTTTTTTATCGTAGTATTCTACAAATTCCTTGAATTCCCTGGTATAAGGGGAGTTTGGCATTTCTGCGTCAACTTTATTGACAATTTCGCGTACGTATGCATAATCATCAGGACTTCCCATGAGAAAGGCGATTCCAGTCTGAATAGCTACTAATGCATTTTCCTGATTGTTGAAATAATCAACCAGCATCGGTTTGGGCCATTGCTTTTTTATTATTTTTTCATAGGCCAGGGTTTGACTGCCGGTTAATTGGGATCCTGTAAGATCAAAATCATATTGTTCCAGTGTGTGGAATGATCCATTGATATTGATTTTGCGATCCTGCCCATTTAGCACAAAAGACACTCCTTTGCCACCGACGGAAAATTGATAAATTGCTTCCTCAAGGGCTTTGTCAGTTGTAAGTAAAAAATTTCCGCGGTCATCGGCGGTTGTGGATGCTATTAAAGATTTTTGACCCGTTAGGGTAACTCTGTTCAAACTAATGGCTTTATTTCCTGCATCGGTAATTTTACCGGAAAGTTCAAACTGAACTTCTTCTTTTTGTTCAGTACAGGAAATAAAAACTAATGATAGAGAAATGACAAATAGGGTATACCTTAATAATTTCATTTTTCTAATTTTTCCTCAATTAAATTTTCAAATAATTCTTTCCATTTTGAAACGTGTCCAAAATCTATACCTGCTATATCCAGATTCGTTTTGGTAACTGTTCCAAGTCTAGTAATTGGAACTGAATTTTGATGTGAAATGTTTTCTAATGCTTCTAATTTTTTTGGATCAACTGATACAATGATTCTCGACTGAGATTCACCAAAAAGGAAGCTGTCTTTTCTCAATTCTT
Source organism: Membranihabitans maritimus (assembly GCF_021729145.1). Classification (GTDB taxonomy): domain Bacteria; phylum Bacteroidota; class Bacteroidia; order Chitinophagales; family Saprospiraceae; genus Membranihabitans; species Membranihabitans maritimus. The sequence goes on from NZ_JAJSLW010000005.1 coordinate 125,820, forward strand.
CCGGGGCGTCAATTTTAACCCCCATGCTATTTTCATAACACGACTCCAATATAGAGTTGAATAATCCCCCATCACTAATATCATGTGCAGACTTTAATACTTTCAACTTGTTGGCTTCATACACTGTCGTTTGAACATCAGCTTCATCTTCCAGAGAGAAATATGGTGCCTTAGAGTCTTTTATTTTATGATTCCATTTTATATATTCGGAATTGTTGAGATCAAAGATATTTTTGCCTATAAGGACAATAACATCTCCTTCATCCTGGAAGCTTAAACTCAAGAAATCATCTACGGAATCCAATAGCCCCAACATTCCTATCGTAGGGGTAGGGAAAATGGGTTCTACTTTGTCAGGTAACACTGTTTGGTTGTAAAAACTTACATTACCGCCTGTTACCGGGGTATTGAATTTCAGACAGGCGTCTTTCATACCTTTTATTGTATTGACAAATTGCCAGTACACTTCTTTATTATAGGGATTCCCAAAATTCAGACAATTGGTGATAGCTACTGGTTTTCCCCCTGAACAAACGATATTTCTGGCACCTTCCGATACGGCAATCATACTTCCAATATAGGGATCTGCATAGACGAAACTGGAATTGCAATCCACACTCATCGCCAATGCTTTTTCTGATTCTTTCACCCTGACTATAGCACTATCGGATTGACGATTTGTTTTCATTGTATTGACACGCACCGTATGGTCATATTGTTCGTATATCCACTTCTTGGATGCCAGATTAGGGGATCTCATTAATTCTTCAGCGGCGGCAATATAATCATTGGGTTCGTCAATGGTCCCTGCATTTATATCTCTGAGTTTTGAGTAATATTTAGCTTCCTCATATTCCCTGTCATAAACGGGCGCACCCCCTCCTAATACTAATGGTTCGGATGGAACGTCTGCAACAATCTTTCCATTGGATAAGAATTCCAATCTTCCCGAATTAGTTACTTCTCCAATAATTTCACATTCCAAATCCCATTTATCAAAAACTTTTAGCAATTTATCCTCCTGACCTTTTTTGCATACAATCAGCATTCTCTCCTGCGATTCAGAAAGCAAAATTTCAAACGGCTGCATATTGCTTTGCCGGGTAGGAACTTTATCGAGATCAATCCGCATTCCTGTTTTGCTTTTAGCACTCATTTCAGATGTGGAACACGTGATTCCAGCTGCTCCCATATCTTGCATGCCGACAATGGCTCCAGTCTGAATAGCTTCCAGACTGGCCTCTAATAACAATTTTTCCTGAAAAGGGTCGCCGACCTGGACGGCAGGCAGGTCATCTGCGCTATCCTCGGTGAGGTCAGCAGATGCAAAGGTTGCACCATGGATTCCGTCTTTACCAGTTGCGGATCCTACAATGAATACGGGGTTCCCCGGGCCATCTGCGCTGGCAGAAACCGTCTGACCTTCTTTTACTATGCCTACGGACATTGCATTGACCAGGATATTTTGATTATAACAATCGTTGAAATATACTTCTCCCCCTACAGTAGGCACACCCAGGCAATTTCCGTAATCCCCTATTCCTTTTACTACCCCCCGAATTAAGTGTTTAGTATGAGGGCGTTCAATATCTCCAAACCTAAGGGAGTTGAGTGCTGCTATTGGACGGGCGCCCATAGTAAATATATCCCTGTGAATACCGCCCACACCTGTTGCTGCTCCCTGATAAGGTTCAATAGCCGAAGGGTGGTTATGTGATTCAATTTTGAAAGCGCATCCCAGTCCGTCTCCGATATCTACCAACCCGGCGTTTTCTTCCCCGGCTCCTACAAGGAGGTTTTCTCCTTCCCGCGGAAGAGTTTTTAAATACTTTATTGAATTTTTATAGGAACAATGTTCCGACCACATTACAGAAAAGATACTGAGTTCGGTAAAGTTAGGTGTCCGTCCCAGAATTTCTTCGATTTTATAGAATTCTTCCTCTGTTAAACCCAGTTTTTGTGCTGTTGACAAATCCGGCATTATTCCTTCTTCAAGCATTTTGCGTGTTTTATTTTCAAAGCACAAATATAATACAATTTGCGGCCATGAATAATTTGTATCATATATTATTTAAGAGTTATATTAACCCGATCTCGACGAATAGTTATAGGTTCAGAGGGATTGGAAGGAGAATATACAAGGCATCTTCCTATGGCTTTATAGAGATAAAGCAAAGGAAGAGAACGCAGTAGTTTCACCTTATCGATCCACTCTTGAATAATAGTATTAAAGAGATACCCCTTGAAAACAGGGAGTTTTTTCCTAACAGGAGCTCTAAATAGTCCACTATGTATCCGCCCCTTTTAGTCGAACCTCACTATTCTCAAGTACTCTGAATCTTAAAATTTCAATGAACACGGGTTGTTTAATAAATATTACCATATTATTTAATCTATTTTATGGAGGTTTTGTTACATTAACATTCACAGAAATTTTTTCGGAAATGGGGAAAAGTTTTAATAGTCGTGGTGCCAGGAAATATACTGAGAATCCATATCACCGATTATCTGATTCACGCATCAATGATCCTGACAAAAAAAGGTCAACAATATTTCGGGAGGTAGAAGCGAAATCCATCGTGAACAAAGTGGAGAGTCCGGATCTTCCTTTTTATTATAGTATGAACCCGTATCAGGGATGTGAGCATGGCTGTACATACTGTTATGCGAGAAAGACCCATTTGTACCTGGATCACGATGCAGGCCTGGATTTTGAATCCATTATTTATGTAAAAACCAATGCTGCTGAATTGCTGGAGAAAAAAATCAGGTCCGGAAATTGGGAAGGGGATGTGATTGCCCTGTCCGGGAATACTGACTGTTACCAACCGGCTGAAATAAAGTATGGCGTGACCAGAAAGATTTTGGAGGTTTGTCTGAAATATGGTAATCCGGTTTCAATTGTGACAAAGAGCGGGTCTATAACCAGGGATATTGATATCCTGAAAAAAATGGCAGAGAAAGGACTGGTGAAAGTACATTTTAGTATCCATACACTGAATGATGAGTTGAGACGAAATATGGAGCCCAGGGCCAGCTCAATTCCTCTGCGGCTGAAAACTGCGGAAAAGTTATCAACCGAAGGTATTAGAGTGGAAGCGTTGATTGCTCCCGTCATTCCGGGGCTTAATGACTACGAACTTATGGCAGTAGCAAAAGAGCTTAAAAATAGGAGAGTGGCTGATATAAATTATATGTTACTTCGATTGGACGAATTTGGATATGATGTATTTGAAGATTGGTTAGAGCATTGTTACCCGGATCGAAAGAACAAAGTTTTGAATTTATTGCGGTCTGTACATAATGGTTCAACGACCTCGACGGCAAGAAATGGAAGGAAATCAGGAAAAGGTACGTATTCCGAGCATATAAAGCAAGTTTTTCATTTAGCCAAAAATACCCATTTTAACAACGTGATTCCCTTTGAATTTCAACGGAATGAATATTATAAAAAAAATACATCCCAGTTATCTTTATTTTAAAAAAAATATATACAATATTTGTAACCAAACTGCACGTTATTTTAGGAATTAATGAAATCAAAACCGATTCCAGAATGAGATTTTTTTTCGCTTTGCTTTTTTCTTTACTTCTTAATAATGTTTATTGCGCCGCCCAGTCTAATGATGGAGAAAAAGCAGATACCGCGGCACAGGAAGAAGAAAAATCATACTGGAGTTTTGAAAATGATGCTACCCTTTATTTATCTCAAATTGCCTATAGTGAATATTGGAAGGGGAGTGGGTTCAATAATATCACTTTTGGTGGAGCCTTTGATTGGAAAGCCATCTATAAAAAGGATAAGAACAATTTTACATATAGTACCAATATCCAGTATGGTTTAATGAAAAGGGATAAGCAGGAGTGGATAAAAAACAGGGATAAATTGGAAATGACTGGAAATTATGGATATAAGTTTTCTGATAAGATGTTTTTATCTGCTGTCATGACGACCCGAACTTTTATGACAGAGACTTACAAAATTAATAAGGCTGGGATGCGAGATGCTTATAACGGTAAATTTGCTTCTCCATTGACTATAGATATCGGTTCGGGATTAAATGTCAAGAATCTCTTACAAAAGAAGGATGAGGAGGAGACTAAAAATAAACTCGATATATATTATACCCCTATAAATGGTAAAATAACTGTCGTAAGAGATTCACTCTCAGCAGTCCAGTATTTACCTGAAAAATTTCGTGAGGATATGTATCGATTTGAGTTGGGAAGTCTAGTGAAATTTGTGGCGTCATTTACGTTAATGGAAAATATAACATTGCAATCCAGAGCTGATTTCTTTACCAATCATTTATCCAATTTCGGAAACTTTGATGTAAATATTGAAAGTAAAATAAAAATGAAGGTCAATAATCACATCACCGTTGATATTCTGGGTAATTTAATTTACGATGAAGATATACAATTTGAGATTTTTGACGAAAATGGAGAGGCAACCGGTCGAACCGGCCCAAGAACTCAATTTAGTGAATCGATCAATGTAGGGTTAACCCATTCTTTCTAACCGATCCCGGATATTTAATATTTCGGCATTTATTTCATCAAAAATTACTTCCATATTTTGAATTTCTTCCTTTTCGTTTTTCAATAATTTGTCAAAGTCTGTGAATTGTTCTTCGATTTTGGTTTTGATGATCAGGATATATTCATTGAGTTTCTGAGAAAGTTCTCCTTCAATTTTTTTTCGCGTATCGATGACTTCTCTTGAAAATGTTTTTAAGATTTTCCTCCTTTTTATTCCTGTAGTGATCCCCGCAAATAAGATTCCTAAAGTAGTAATCAAACCTCCGGTTATATCGAAAACCGCCCCGTTTGTTACGGCGGTGAGAATTATACCTATTACTGCCAATCCACTACCTGTGGCTATACCGGGACTGATCGACTGGCTCTGCGCAATCAGGTCTTTATTTCCAAAATTTTCTGTATCCTTTATAAAATTTTGGAATGAATTTTTCAAATCTTCAATTACCAGGCGTCTTTTTTCTGCAATGTGACCAAAGAGTTCATCATTATCTTTCAGTACGGTTTTATTCTTGAGTATTTTCAATTCTACCACTTTCGCCATATTCTGAATATTATCTGCCAGGTCATTGACGCCATCCTGCAACCGATTGGTCATTTCATCCTTCAGGTTTTTCTCTAATTCATCTTTTATGGACTCCAACCACGCTTGCGGGGATTCTTTTTTACTAAATATACTTTTAAATGATTTTTTGATTAAGCGCATAAAAGATAGACCTTCCTTTAGTTCGCGCTCACTAATTAAGGTAGCTTTATCATATCCGGTAAGAATATTTCCCACCAGCGTATCTACTTGTTTTTCGGCGTTGTGAACGTGGTTGGTGATTGTTTCGTCTACGTCCTTTCGAAAGGCCCTGTCAGATTCAAATTGTTGTTTTCGCGCCTGTAAGCCATCATTTATTTTATTATTTAATGTATTTATTAATTCTAAAAGATTTTGAATTTTGGAGATGAGTGCTTTTGCTCCGGTTATGTTGGATAGTATGTATTCGCGAAGTTTCTTAAACCCGCTTTTTTCAGTCTGCCCTTCTAATTCATCCAGGGCGGATACTGCAAAAACTTCGGGATTGGGAACCCCTTGTCCGGAGGCATGGTTGATCACCCCTTTAATATTTGTGGACAGGTCCTTTTCGTTAATTAAATCCTTTTGTTGTAGGATAAAAATGACCTTTTTCTTCCATTCTTCATTTATGAATTTGAGAAAATCCCAGGCACTTTGCCGATAAGGGTTCTTGGCTTCAAAAACAAATACTACCAAATCAGATATTGGGACGAATCGCTCGGTTATTTGCTGATGGTTTTCGATGATTGTATTGGTACCCGGGGTATCGACGATTGAAATTTCCTTCAGGATCGGTTCCGGGTAATAGATCTGTTTGAGATGATCATTAATTTTTATTTCATCCCTATTTTTCCCATATTTTATTTGCTGGATCGTATCCGTTTTAGGATCCGGAGCCACTGCGCACAATTCTTCCTGGCTTGACAATAAGGCATTAATAAAGCTACTTTTACCCGCTTTAACTTCTCCTACAATCACAAATAAAAAGGGTTCATCTATCCGCAGTTTCAATTGATCTACGGTGGCTTGGGTGTCGCTATTGTCTATTTTTGCCGCTTGTATCCCCAGCTTTACGACTACATCCTTGATCCTTTCGTAATAGGGAAGTAATTTTTTGTTGGTAAGCGATGTCATATTTCTATGGTCTTTGGTTAATAAAGTTCGATTCCTGACAATAGATAAAGATATTTAATAAATTTTAGAAAGACTTACTTGTTGTGAAATGGTGATGGATGCTTTAAGTCTCTAGGCGTAAACTCGAGGTAAATCAATTACCATTGAAGGGTGTATGGCCATTATTAAAATGTTGGATGGGAGCTTCTACATCCTCAGGGGTCCATTGTTTAGTATTTTGTGAAAGGAAACAATAGCTCCCTATTCTCTATAGGAATTGAATATTGGAGATGGGTATTTGCTATATTGCTCCTTAGTATCTTTTTTAATAAAAGGAAGATTAAAAAGGTATTAGCTAACCTATATTACATATTTATACCGGGTTAAATTATTCCCATCTTTTCCATCAGGAATGTGGCATTTTTATTTTTAGCCACTCCTTTTTTTATTTTATAATCAAAGATTAAATCTCCGTCCCGAATGATGCTTTCAAAACTAAAATTTTGAATAATCGGTCCATACTCGTTTTCAAGTTTCGATAGATTGAGGTCATGGGTAGCTAAAACAGTAAGTGCATTTCTCTCCTTTAGCTTCAATAATATTTGATAACTTCCATAGTATTTATCATCTGAATTGGTGCCCCTTAAAATTTCATCCAGCAAAACTAAAGCGGGAATACGGGATTGGTCCAGATTATTGAAGATCATTTTCAACCTCTTTAGTTCATCATAAAATAGAGATGTGCTTTCCTGTATGGAGTCAGACTTGCGGAATGAAGTATAAATATTAAAGAAGTCCGTATTGAAAGTATCTGCAGCAACCACGCTACCAGCGGAAGCGAGAATCTGATTGATTCCAACGGAACGTAAAAAAGTACTTTTACCGGACATATTCGAGCCAGTAACCAGCATTACTTTGAAATCGGGATGCATATAAAAATCATTACCTATATTTTCCCCTTCCGAAATAAAAGGATGTCTGATATTTTTACCAGAAATAGTCCCATTCCCTTCGAAAACAGGAAACTTGTACTGGGGGTTGTTTCGGGCAAATGTAGCGTAGGAAAAAATAACTTCGGCGCTGGCAAGAGCCTTTTCCCATTTGGAAATGTCATTTCCGTTTTTTATATACCATCGGTCCAGGTTGAGGACGGCGTGAAGATCAAATCCAAAGACCCCATTGAATAGCATACCTATTATTAAATTGTTTCTGCTTTCCAGCAAATCTATTTTTCTCTTTAATTTTTTTAATTCCCTGAGCCCGGTCTGTAATTGATCTGAAATATCAATCATTTCATGAGAACGATATTGGTGGCTTGTAATGGCAGCAATTGATCTGTGTAATTTTTCTAGTCTCTTTAGTTCATTAGTGGTAAGTATAATAACTTTATTGGTATGCTTGAGGAAAATTCCGCTGATTCCCAGGTTAAGCAGGAATCCATAGAGAAGGAACGAACTATTCCCACTGACAAAATATAATATGAGGAACACAATGGCCAGCAAGGGGGGAAGCCATCTAATAATCGTCATTTTTTTACGAATAGAATCTGACAAAACTGTTTTATGAGAGAATGAATTGCCTTTGTCGTAGTCTGCGCTATTGAGCCCATGGGCAAGTATCTCTTGTCCCAAATCCATAAACCCCATACACTCGGATATACTTTCCTGGCGTTCAGCTATATCATTTTTATTCTTTCCGGTAATTAATAAGCTTTCAGCCAATGCTTTGAGTCCTTCTGTACTGAAACATCGGTTTATTATATGGAATAATGACCGGTTTCCGAAAATATCGAGATCCATGGAATAAGAATCGGATTGATGGAACTCATTCCCATCATGCAAAAATGAAGGCTTGCCGTTAAAAATCGAGATTTCATTTTCATTGATCTCAATTAATTTATTTAAAGTTAGGTGGTGGTACTTTAATTCCTGGTGATGCCATATTGTATAGAGAAAAGCTGTAACCAAGCCTAACAGAAATAGTATGAATACAACTTTTGGTTCATAGGTGAACAAACAGTAAACGGCCAGTGCTATTAGGAGAAAAACAAGTAACCGTATCCATGAGAATAGAGTTACTTTGCGCTTTGATTTTTTTATTTCAACCTGGATTCTATCCAGATTATCTGTATACATTTCTTTCATAAAATAGTAAATAATAAGGAGTCTAGATTATTCTGCTTCCAGAACCTGGGGTGCATGCAGGATAGGAAAATTTAATGATTTAGCAATAAAGCATTTTTCATTGGCTTGTCTGTGTAGGCTCAATGCCAGTTCTTTATGTGATATGTCTTTAATAAAAACTTTAGGCGAAAGAATGATTTCCACAAATTCTCCTTCACCAAATTCTTTTAATTCCATTTTTCCGAGCGGGTGGTCCGAATAATCTACCACTATAATATTATTTGAAGCGCATAGGTGTAAGTACCAAAGCATGTGACACGATGCTACAGAAGCTACAAACATTTCTTCGGGATTATAACGATGAGGATCCCCTCTAAATAATGGATCTGCAGAACCTTGTAAATTGGGTTTCCCTACTGCTTTAATATTAAATTTCCGATCGTAGGCAGTGTATTTATAAGTTCCGGCACCGCGGTTACCTGTCCAGTTGAGGTCCAATTCATATGAATGGATTTTGGTCATACTTTTTGTTTAATTGTTTTGCATCAACGTTTCCCTGAGACGTTTCATTTCCATTCTGTCTTGTATAAAACCAAACGAAAATACTAAAAATAAAAGTAGTGCAATGATACCGAGACCCCAGGTAAACCAATTCCCATTATTCCCATTTTTCCACATCTTAAAAAACATCCAAGAAATGGAAAGCCAGGCCAGGGAGTGGGAATAATCAAAAATATATTTTTTTACGATCCAATTTTTAGGGTTTTTAGGAATGGTAAGAGGTCGAAGGCGCACTATATAGTATATGATCGCTATCAAAAATGCAAGAATTGTCCAATAGAGGTATGAAATCCCTATAAAAGTGAGGGCGATATGTAGAATGAATGTAATCATATTATTGCATAAAGCTTCCACCATTTATATCAAAATTACTGCCAGTAGCATATTTCATTGACCCGGTACACAACAACGAAACCATGGGCACAATATCCTTTGGTCGTATCCATTCATGTATAGCCTGTTCGTATTTTATTTGTTCCAATTGTTCTCTATCCATTATTTCCGTTGCCATTTTTGTATATATCCATCCCGGTGCTATGGAAAAACAATGTATATTATTCCTGCCACCTTCCCTGGCAATAGTTTTTGTCAACCCTATTAAACCGCTCTTGGAAGCAGAGTACGCTAAATAATTAATAGTATCCCCGCGAAATGCCGCTCTGGAAGAAATATTTATTATGGTACCTCCGTCTTGTTCTACAAAATGATTGAAGACCATTTTAGCCAAATAGGCTGCAGATCTTAGATTAATATTAATAGTTTCTTCCCAAACATCCAACCAATTAGTATTGTTTTTTAGCGGAGCACCTTTATAAATTCCCGCATTATTTATTAAAACGTTTATTGTGCCTAAATCAGCCGTAACGGAATTAATCAATTTTTCGCAATTATCAGTAGATGCAAGGTCGCATTTGTACAGGTTCGATAATGGTTTTGGGTAAGTTTTGTGCAATGGTAACAGTGGTCCCTTATTCTGGTAATATTGTAAAGCTACACATGCATTTTGTCCAAGCAAAGCTTTTGCTATTTCCAATCCTAGTCCTCCGCTTGCCCCTGTAAGTAAAACTTTTTTTCCCGATAAATTATATTCCATTTGTATAAATATACAAATTAAACTTCTTGAAGTAAATGATTTTAGCCCTGCTTTTTACGCCACTACTCCAAAAAGGTATAATCAGAACAAATCAATATAGACCTTCTGTATTGACAAAATTAATCCCAAAGAAACTGTATGGGTAATCTTGCCTGCGGTTTTTGCCAATCTCTGAGTTCAGCTTCTAAATTTTCTTTTGCTATTTCCAGGTGGTGTCCTTTTACAAGTTTTATCGAGGTATTAAGTTCTTCACCGGTGATCTGTTCAAGGAATTTATAAAAGGGTTGTTTGGTTCTTGGATATTCCGTAATCCTGTATTCTTCGATTTCGGCTTCTGAAGCAGCTTTGTCGATAGCATCCGATAAACTCCCCAGCTGATCTACCAACCCCTTATGAATGGCCTGGGTTCCTGTCCAAACTCGTCCCTGAGCTACTTCATTTACCTGATCTACAGTCATTTTTCTGGCGTCTGCCACACGGGATAAAAAGATATCATATATTTGATCGACTTCGCTCTGGAGTAATTCCTGTTCTACCGGCGAAGAAGGGAAAAAAGGAGTGAATGCGGCGCTTAAATTATTGGTCTTGACTGTATCCATATTAATCCCCAACTTATCTTCCATTAGTTCACTTACTTTTGGAAGTAAAAAGAATACTCCAATGGATCCTGTTATCGTAGAGGGTTCGGATATAATATATTCGCTTCCTGAAGCAATATAATATCCACCGGATGCAGCATAGGTACCCATAGAAGCGATTACGGGTATTCCGTCCTCCTGCAGTAGTTTGAGTTCTCTCCATATTTTTTCTGAGGCCAATGCACTACCTCCGGGAGAATCAATCCGCAGTACAACAGCTTTAATATTTTCATCCCGGCGTATGTCCCGGATCATTTTAACATAGGCTTCACCTGATATACTGCCGTATCTTTCTTCCCCGTCGTGAATTTCACCTTCCGCAAAAACTATTGCAATTTTATCTTTGGCAGAATAATTTTTAGAAAGAGGATCGGACTTATAATAGTCATAAACTGACACTGTATTTATTTTTTCATCTTCATCCAACCCTAATTTATCTCTCATTTTTTCCAAAAATTCATCTTCGTAGCATACTACATCCACAAGATTAAATTCCATTGCTTTCGTGGCATTACGTGCCCCGTATGCATTTATTATTTGCTGAAGTTCGATACTGTCTATAGACCGGTTTTGTTCGATATCATCTAATAATACATTGTACATGGAATTAAGATAAGAACGGGTTTGAAGTTTGTTCGCCTCACTCATTTCAGAAAGTCTGAACGGTTCCGTGGCACTTTTAAACTTACCGGCAAAATATGTTTCAAACTCAATTCCAATTTTATCAGAAAGCGTTTTAAAGTGCGGTACAATGGAAGCCAGTCCTCTTAAATCAATTCCTCCGGTGGGGAATACAGCAATTTCATCTGCCAGCGTAGCTAAGTGGTAAGCTGAAGTAGAATAATAATCACTATATGCGAATACGAATTTGCCCGATTGTTTAAATGTTTTTATCGCTTTTTCCAAAATTTCCCGTTTGGTAAGCCCGATATTTACCTGGGACATATCGAGGTAAATACCCTTTATATCTTTATCGTTACCTGCCCTTTCAATTAATTCAGCATAATCGTGAATACTTAGAATTTCTTCCTGCTCTATAAGTTGTTCGAATCCCTGGACATCCGTATTATTTCTTTTTTCAGGTAATACGCCGGCCAGATTAATAGTTAATACGGAATTCGATGAAACCTTAGGTTTTTCACTTCCTTGTGAATAAAAAGCAGACCCTATTCCTGCTAAAATCAAAAAAAGTAAAAGTACTCCTAAGATTACCCCGAGACAAGATCCTAAAACAGATTGAAAAAATGTTCGCATTGGATTATTTTAAATGAAATGCAATGATACAGATTTTTGCCTGTTTGAATGCAATCTAATAGACCAGATCTGTCTGATTATAGATGAAAATCGGTAATTCTATAATTTATTAACAGGTGGTTGAAATATATTTAGCTTTTTGATTCTGTGGGAAAGTTAATTACACCTGAAGCGGGGTGACATAACTTCCATCTTTACATTCCCGTAATAATGTTTTAATATCTTTTTTTGTAATGGGATCTTTCAAGTCCGGTGCAATCTCAGCCAGGGGTTTGAGGACAAAGTTTCGACGGGCAAAATAAGGGTGGGGAATTTTTAAATTATTCATAGATAAAATTATATCGTTGTAAAATAGGATGTCAATATCTATTTCACGCTCATGCCATTTCGAACGGGCAATCCGACCAATTTTACTTTCAATATCCTTTAATTTAGTTAATAATTCTTGGGGTGGTACCTTGGTTTCAACCCCAATGGCCATATTAATAAACTCATTTTGTTTATCATATCCCCAGGGTTTGGTCTTATAAAACTTTGAGCGGATAATTATTGGTCCAATATCTACTTCAATTGCCTCCAGTGCTTTATTTAAAAATTTCAATCGATCTCCTTCATTGGAACCCAATCCCAGATAAATCATAGAAAACAATAACTTTTACAAATTCGTATCAAATCGTTTATTGATAGCGTCCAAATATTTTTTCATTTCTGTTCTCACTTTTGGCGCTAAAAATAATAACCCAATCATATTGGGAAAAACCATTGCCAGGATCATGGCATCAGAAAATTTAATCACAGCATCAAGTGTGGCTGCCGACCCAATAATGATAAATACTAAAAATAACATTTTATAGGTTAGATCTGATTTTTTGGTTCTTCCAAATAAGAACATCCATGCCTGCAAGCCATAATAAGACCAGGAGAGCATTGTCGATAAGGCAAATAAAAAGATCGCAAAGGTTAAAATATATGAAAATCCAGGGATTTCAGTTTCAAAGGCCAAGGAGGTAAGGTCTACTCCTCCTATACCTTCTCCGGAGCTATTAAGAATGACATTAGAAGCTGAATCCAGTACTCCGTATTCAAATTGACCGTTCATATTGAAAAAGATAATTACCAGAGCGGTCATTGTGCAAATGACGACTGTATCTATAAAGGGCTCTAATAATGAAACGACTCCCTCACTGGCAGGATGCTTTGTTTTTACTGCAGAGTGCACTACCGCGGCAGAACCTACACCTGCTTCATTCGAAAATGCTGCCCGCCGGAAACCTGTAATAATTACCCCAATTAGGCCTCCCAGACCCGCAGAAGGGGTAAAAGCTTCGTCAATAATCAATCCAAAGGCAGGTAGTATGAGTTCGTAATGCATTACAATAATAATTAGACAGGCCAGAACATATAATCCCGCCATAAACGGCACCACTTTTTCGGTCACAGTCCCGATTCTTTTAATACCGCCGATAATTACAATGCCAACAAGAACGGCAATAATAACCCCTAATAAAGTTTTTATAAAATCGGCTTCCAGTCCGAATTGAGTAGTAACCTGTGCTACGGCCTGATTAGCCTGAAAGGCATTCCCTCCTCCAAAAGACGCACCAACGCAAAGGATAGCAAAGAGAACGGCTAAAAACTTCCCAAATTTTTTGAATCCTATTTCATTCATTCCTTTCGTTAAATAATACATCGGGCCTCCATAAACTATTCCGTTTTCCACATCACGGTACTTGACCCCGAGTGTACATTCTACAAACTTGGAAGACATACCCAGTAACCCGGCTATAATCATCCAGAATGTGGCTCCCGGACCACCCATTGCTATTGCTACGGCTACACCCGCAATATTCCCCAATCCCACAGTCCCCGATACTGCAGCTGTAAGGGCTTGAAAATGACTCACTTCACCTTCTCTGCCTTCAACTTTTATAGTATCCGGGATGTCACCGTCTCTGGTAATCAATTCTTCGCTGGGATGCGCTTCTTCCGCTCCTTTTTCTACAAAATCATATTTTCCCTGAACAACCCCAATGGCCAAAGGAAACCTACGGATGTTCACAAACCGGAAATACAAGGTAAAAAATACAGCCCCACCAATTAATAATAGGAGTACAATGGGAACTTGAATGGATGCCGTAATGGGAATGGAAGTCAGGACAAGTGTTTCCCATGCATCCGCCACCGGTGAAAAAATTTCATTAATGCGATCATCAAGACCTTGGGTAAAAGACAGTACCGGGAATAAAAATAGTATGGGGAGTAGAGTAATTCTTTTCATAGTCGTAGTTGATATTTGAAATTAGGGCTTGTTGGAAACAACCAAATAAAATATTTTTCTGAAAGAAATAGTGTTTCCAAGTTAAATGTTATTAGACAAAGTAAATTATTTATATACTCTGTAAATATGCTTAAGAAATCTTATTTATTAAAATAAAATTTACAATTAGCATCTCTATCAAACAAAAATTCTGAATAATTGACTATGAAATACTGAATTTATACAAAATCTAATTTGAAATATTATATAAATGTATTGCTAGCAAACATTTCGAATGTTTTGAAATTCTTCTAAAATAAAGTCTTTTTGATTGACGCTTGATCCTCTTTTAATCTGTTTTTTAAATCTCTTCATATTTAAAAAAAATATATATTATATTTGCGATCGTATGAGACAATACATCGACTTACTGAATCATATTTTAGATAACGGTGATCAAAAATCCGACAGAACAGGCACGGGTACAAAAAGTGTATTTGGATACCAGACTCGTTTTAATTTGGAAAATGGTTTCCCTTTGGTAACGACCAAGAAATTGCATTTGAAGTCCATTATTTATGAACTTCTTTGGTTTTTGAATGGTGATACCAATGTAAAATACTTGCAGGAGAAAGGAGTTCGAATCTGGAATGAATGGGCTGATCAGAATGGAGAGCTGGGACCAGTATATGGTAAACAATGGAGAAGCTGGGCAAAACGGGATGGAAGTACAATTGATCAAATCGCCAGGGCAGTAGATACTATTAAAAGCAACCCGGATAGTCGCAGAATAATTGTGAGTGCATGGAATGTAGGCGAATTGGATGCAATGGCTTTAAGCCCCTGTCATTGTTTATTTCAATTTTATGTAAGTAACGGGAAATTGTCTTGTCAATTGTACCAAAGGTCTGCAGATGCTTTTTTAGGCGTACCCTTTAATATAGCTTCATATGCCTTGCTTACCATGATGATGGCTCAGGTGTGTGAATTGGAATCGGGAGAATTTATTCATACGTTTGGAGATCTTCATTTGTACTCCAATCATATAGAAAAGGCCCGACTGCAAGTTTCCCGAAATCCAAGGCAGCTGCCTCGGATGGAATTAAACCCTAATGTAAATTCAATATTCGACTTTCAATACAAAGATTTTACTTTATACAATTACGATCCACATCCCCATATTAAAGCTAAAGTAGCGGTTTAGATTAGAACAAATCTAAATAGCACATGAAATGAAAAGAGTGTTTGTGAAAAATGGAGTTAATTGTACTTTTGTGAAAGTTTGACGAAACGTTAAAAAAACATTACGAAATAAATAAAAGCTGTTATAGAATGTTTCAATCATTCAGATATATTTTAGGGGTCTTTTTGTGCATGACCTTTGCTCTTAGTCCGCTCGCAGCGCAAGAGGGAGATGTGGATTTGGGAGCCAAGCTCTTCAGGGCCAATTGTAACCAATGCCATAATAAAGACATGAAGAGCGACCTTACAGGTCCAGCTCTTGGGCCCGGTTTGGAGGCATGGGCTGATTATCCGAAAGAAGATTTATACGATTGGATTCGGAATTCTCAAGAATTAATAAGTCAAGGGCATCCCAGGGCTGTGGAAATTTGGAATGAGTATAAACCCACTGTGATGACGCCGAATCCAAATCTGACTGATACGGATATGGAGGCGCTGATTGCATATATAGATGGGGTTTATTCCGGTGCTATCGGAGGTCCTCCTGCGGGAGCCGCGGCAGCTGCCACCGAAGACCAGGCCGCCGACAGTTCAAATGCTACCTATTTGGTATTGGGTATCCTATTTGTTTTGGTCTTGTTGGTCTTCATTCTATGGAATATCCTGGGAAGATTAAAGGAGGTATCTGCAGCCCAGGAAGGAGAAGAGTATCAAAAATCATCGCTTCGGGATTTGTTTTCAAGTAAATCTGCGATAGGATTGTATGTATTGCTAATAATTATCTCCGGGGGGTATTTTACGGTTAACCGCGCTGTAGATTTGAACAGGCAAGAGGATTATCAACCTGATCAGCCGATTAAATTTTCGCATAAGACGCATGCTGGTTTACATCAAATTGATTGTCAATATTGCCATGATGGGGCGAGAAGAAGTAAACATTCGGTTATACCCGCTACGAATACATGTATGAATTGTCATAAAGCGATTCGTAAAGGTTCCACTTATGGAACTGCTGAAATTACCAAGATTTATGCATCAATAGGTTATGATCCTATGAATGACGTATATATAGAAGATTATGGAGATCTTTCTCAGGATTCTGTAAAAGCGATTTATACCGCATGGATCGAAGATCAGTATGTTACTGATCAGGGGCAGATGGATGCACGGGGAGAACAAGTGGTACAGGAACAATGGGAAGGGATTGTTAATGCCCTTACCACGGAGGTAAAACCCCAGGTTCAGGGACCTATCCCATGGGTAAGAATCCATAATTTGCCCGATCATGTCTACTTTAGTCATGAACAACATGTTATGGCGGGAGGCGTAGCCTGCCAGAGTTGTCACGGAGCTGTCGAAGAAATGGATGTAGTTGAGCAGCATTCACCGCTTTCTATGGGTTGGTGTATTAATTGCCACAGGGAAACACAAGTGAATTTTAATAATGAGTATTACGAAATTTATACCCATTATCACGATGAAATTAAAAGTGGTACTCGCTCTGGAGTTACCGTAGAAGATATTGGTGGTACTGAATGTCAAAAGTGTCATTATTAATATTGTATAGAAGAAAAGTGTATCGTTAGTTATAATATAAATTTACTCAAATTATGAGTCTTAAGAATAAAGGTCAGATATGGAACGGTGCTGAAGATTTGAGAGGAGATTCTTCTCTTAAAGAAAAAAAACAAAACGAGTTTTTTAATCTACCGATCCTCAACGACTTATCCAATGAAAATCCTGAGGAAAAAAGGGATGAAGGACCCAATCGAAGGGATTTTTTGAAATATGTAGGTTTTAGTATTGGTGCAGCCGCCGTAGCTGCTAGTTGTGAAACCCCTATTCGAAAGGCAATTCCTTACGTTACCAAGCCGGATGCAATTGTTCCCGGAGTGGCTACATATTATGCTTCCTCTTTTTATAAGAGTGGCTACTTCTGTCCTGTTTTGGTGAAAACAAGAGAAGGAAGACCTATTAAAATTGAAGGAAATACTGTATCTGGTTTTAGTGGGGGAGGGACAAGTGCCAGGGTTCAGGCTTCCGTCCTGGATCTATATGATAGAAGTAGGTATAAAAATCCTTCCAAAAAGGATGGAGCAACAAGGACTAAAATTTCCTGGGATGAATTAGATGAGGAAGTCAAAGGGAAATTAGCTTCCAGTAATTCTATTAGACTAGTGGCTAATTCTATTATAAGTCCATCGTATAAGAGAGCAATTCAGGAATTTCAGGCGAAGTATACATCAGCTGAATTGGTTACCTATGATCCCATATCTTCTTCAGCTATTTTATTGGCCAATGAAAAGGATTTTGGTTCCAGATTTATCCCTGGATATGACTTTTCTAAAGCGGATTTGATTGTCTCATTTGGTGCAGACTTCCTGGGGACGTGGATTTCTCCTGTACAATTTGCGCATCAATATGCTAAAAATCGAAAGATAGATCCCTCAAGAGGAGATACAAAAATGAATAAATTGGTTGCGATTGAATCTAATATGTCTTTGACAGGTTCTAATGCCGATCAAAAAGTCCAAATTAGACCTTCAGAACAAGGATTGGCTATTGCAACACTTTATAATTTTCTCAACGCAGGACCAAGGGTAAACGTCTCCGGAAATTTTGTAAATCCTAAAGCCGAAAAGCAATTACAAAATCTCGCCAATGAGTTAAAGAATTCCAGTAGTTCACTTATAGTCTCTGATTCTAATAATACTTCTGAACAGCAATTGATTAACAGGATTAATCAATCACTTGGAAATTACGAGAAGAGTATTATTACGGCTAATCCGCTTTATGTACGAACCGGTGTCGATAAAGATATCATTGAATTCAAAGAAGATTTGAATAATGGTAAAGTGGATACTGTGATTTTACTCGATGATGCCAATCCCGTATACGATACGCCATGGGGAAAAGAAATGGCAGCCGGACTTGAAGGAGTAAACACAGTTATTTCTTGCAGTTATAGTTTAAGTGAGTCTTCAGAGACTTCTGATTATCAGGCTCCTGTAGATAATTATCTGGAAAGTTGGTCAGATTTGCAACCATCCAGGGATTATCTTGCATTAGTACAACCTACGATAGAGCGTTTATTTGATACCAGGAGTGCAGCTGAAAGTTTGCTGGTTTGGGCTGAAAGTGATATCGCGGAAGACATTAAAAAGGATGGAGATGGTGTAAGAGCGTATTACAATTATATAAAAGAAACATGGGAATCAACTTTTTTCCCTTCGCAAAATGAGTTTGGAGCTTTTCAATCTTTTTGGGAGAATAGTTTGCATAATGGTTTCTTTCAAAATTCAAATATTGCCACAACAGGTCTTTCCTTTATGGGAAGTAATGTGAATGCTGCAGGTATTACAAAGCCTGTTAGCGAAGGAGTGGAACTTAAATTATATGAACCAGTAGGGGTCGGTTCTGGAACTTTTGCCAATAATCCTTGGATACAGGAAATGCCTGATCCTATTACCCGTGTCGTGTGGGATAACGTTTTACACGTTCCTATTGAATGGAATGGTGTTGATGAATTTACAGTGTTTAACGGGCTTGATAAGGATGGTTCACTTGTAAATGTCAATATCGGGGAAACGCTTGTAACCTTGCCGACTGTGCAGCAATTTGGTCAGTATTCGAATACTGTTGCAGCTGCATTAGGGTATGGTAGGAAGGTTTGCGGTAAGGCAGGACAGGATATTGGAAGGGATTTTTACCCGGTTTTACCGGTTGATGGAGAAGGAAACATCCAGTACTTTGTATCCCAGGTAGACGTAAGTGATAAGGTCGGAGAAGAAAAAGATTTTGCTATAGTTCAGTATCATCATACCATGGGTGTGACGGGGCCGGATGAAAGTGAAGGAGGTAAAGAAATTAATGTAGATGAAAAAGCAGTTATGCACTTCTTCACTGGTTTCCAGGGAGGGTTGACTGACCGAACAATAATCCGACATTCAACGATAGATGATTTAGAGGAAAATATTGAAAAACTTAAGGAAGAACGTGCTCATGCCCAACATTTAAATGAGCAAACCTTATATCCCGGACATGATGATCAGTATAGTCAGGGACATCATTGGGGTATGGCGGTTGATCTTACCTCTTGTATTGGTTGTGGTGCTTGTCAGGTAGCTTGTGTAGCTGAAAATAATGTTCCTATAGTTGGAAAACACGAGGTCCATCGTCATCACGAGATGACCTGGTTGAGAATTGATAGGTATTACTATGGGGATGTAGAAAATCCAAATGTTGTTTATCAACCCATGATGTGCCAGCATTGTGACAATGCACCATGTGAGAATGTTTGTCCTGTAGCGGCTACTAACCATAGTTCTGAAGGGTTGAACCAAATGGCTTATAACAGATGTGTGGGAACCCGTTATTGTGCAAATAACTGCCCTTATAAGGTTAGAAGGTTCAACTGGTTGGATTATACAACAGCGGATATATTCCCAGTGAATGAGAATAATCCTATGGATGAGGACGAACCTTTTTACGCGGATAATCTTGTGAGAATGGTTTTGAATCCTGATGTTACTGTACGTTCAAGAGGTGTAATTGAGAAATGCAGTATGTGTGTCCAAAGGATACAAGAAGGAAAATTGAAAGCGAAGGTAGAAGGAAGAGCTTTGAGAGACGGTGAAGTGAAACCTGCCTGTCAAACGGCTTGTCCTACAGGTGGTATCTTATTTGGTGATATGAATGATAAAGATTCTGAATTGAATAAGCGGTTGCAAAGCCCTATGAACTATTACGCTTTAGAAGAAGTAAATACTCGATCTTCTGTAGGATATCAGATGAAAGTCTTGAATAAACCTGCGGAGGAGGAACTAATTGAATCATAAATATTGAAGAATAATTATAAAATATGAGTGCAGTTGTATCACCCATACGGGAACCATTAATTACCGGTTCCAAATCTTATCACGATATCACTGAGGATATTTGTGCACCGTCGGAACGGACGCCCAGTTTGACCTGGGTAATAGCTTTTATTGCTGCAGTTAGTTTTCTGGCATTTGGTGTGTTTAGTATTCTTTGGACTATATGGTTTGGTATTGGAACATGGAATTTGAATAGAACAATTGGTTGGGGATGGGATATTACCAACTTTGTATGGTGGGTTGGTATTGGCCATGCCGGTACATTAATTTCTGCCATATTATTGATATTTAGACAAAAATGGAGAACCGGGGTCAACCGGGCAGCGGAAGCGATGACTATATTTGCTGTAATTTGTGCTGCCTTATTTCCTGGAATTCACGTAGGACGGATGTGGGTAGTTTTCTTTTTCTTCCCCGTTCCAAATACCAGAGGGCCGCTTTGGGTTAATTTTAATTCACCCCTTTTATGGGACTTGTTTGCTATTAGTACGTATTTTACAGTATCACTTTTATTTTGGTATACTGGATTGGTTCCGGATTTTGCAACTTTGCGTGACAGGGCTTCCGGATTACGGAAGAAGTTTTACAACTTATTGTCTTTTGGTTGGACGGGATCTGCAAAACACTGGCAACGATTCGAATCCCTGTCTTTGATACTTGCCGGTTTGGCAACACCTCTTGTATTGTCTGTACATACCATTGTATCTTTTGACTTTGCAACTTCGGTAATTCCGGGATGGCATACAACCATTTTTCCCCCGTATTTTGTAGCCGGTGCGATCTTCTCTGGATTTGCTATGGTACAGACCTTGATGTTGATTACAAGAAAAGTTCTCAAGCTGGAGGATTATATCACTATGGCTCATATTGAGTCTATGAACAAAGTCATTCTACTTACCGGTACAATGGTAGGGGTCGCTTATCTTACAGAATTATTTATTGCCTGGTATTCGGGTTATGTCTACGAGCAGTTTGCTTTCCTTAACAGGGCTTTTGGAATCTATTGGTGGGCATATTTTGCAATGATGACATGTAATGTTTTATCTCCTCAGATCTTTTGGTTTAAGAAGATGAGAAGAAGTATTTTTGTAACTTTTGTAATGTCCATTTTTGTGAATATAGGTATGTGGTTTGAGCGTTTTGTTATTATTGCAACTACGTTGGCCAGGGATTATTTACCTTCCAGTTGGAGTTACTATACTCCTACGTGGGTTGAGATCGGAATTTACCTAGGTACATTCGGAATATTTTTTACTTGTTATTTATTATTTACACGGATAGCGCCAGTAGTGGCTATTGCTGAGGTGAAATCAATTTTAAAGTCTTCTGGGGATCAATACGTAAAACGGAATTCAGAGCATTATAAGGAGGTATTGGGAAAAGAAGTTCACAAACCAGTTGAAGAGCATTCATAATCAATTTGAAATGGCAAAAAAGAATCAAAATTTATTATTTGGATTGTATGATGATGAAGAGGTTTTGCTAAAAGCTGTAAAAGAAGCAAATACTGATCATCTTGATATACACGATGTGTTTTCTCCATTCCCTGTTCATGGATTGGACCCGTTGTTAGGTTTGAGTGAATCAAGGCTACATATTGCAGGTTTTTTCTATGGTGCTATCGGGACATTAACGGCTTTTTTGGGAATGACTTGGATATTTACGAAAGACTGGCCAATGATCATTGGTGGAAAACCTTATTGGTCAGTACCAGCGTTTATTCCTATCACTTTTGAACTTACCGTATTATTTGCTTCGATTGGTATGGTGGTTACATTTTATGCTATTAATGGTATGGGACCTGGTGTGACAAATGAAGTATTGCACAATAGGTTAACCGATGATAAGTTTGCCATTGCGTTTGATGCCGATCATTCAACTGAAGAAGATTTAAAGAAATATAAAGCATTTTTAGAGCGATCAGGTGCTTCTGAAATACAAACGAAAGAAATATAGATGGAGAATTTATATAGTAAATTTGCTTTGACAATTATAGGGGCAGTAGGAATAGCAGCTTTACAAAGTTGTTCACCAGCGGATGGTAATGATCCCGGTAGTGAGTATATGCCCGATATGTTTCATTCAATAGCTTATGAAGCAAACCTGGATGATTATTATTCACTTAATACATGGGGCGATCATAAGGATTATTATAAAATTGCTGAACCAAGAAAACCGGTAGAAGGCACTATCCCTTTTGGTGAATTTGGATTGGTCGATGGAAAATATAGTGCGGAAATGGCGAACCAGGTCTTGAATATCACTCCTAATGGATATGTTCCCTTCCATTTTGAGGACTCAGAAGATGGTCGGTTGGATGCGGCAAATAATTTGCTTAAAAATCCATTCCCGATTACGGAAGAATCCTTAAATACAGGGAAAGGACTGTATACCATTTATTGTGCCACATGTCACGGAGATAAAGGGGATGGTTTGGGATATTTGGTAAGAGACGACGGTGGCGTGTATCCTGTAGCACCTGCTAATTTGATTGATGCCAAATTTGTGGATACCACAGTAGGAGCATTATATTATGCAATTGAATATGGTAAAAATGCTATGGGTTCTTATGCGGATAAATTGTCATATAAAGAACGCTGGGATGTGATTCATTATGTGAGATCCTTACAGAGTGCCGAAGGGGATTTAGAATATTCAGCGGCTAAAAATACTTTTAAGCCGGGTGAAGCGAAAACCGCTAAAGAAATGGAAGAGAGTGGAGGAAGTGAAATGATGATGGGAGATTATCATGTAGAGGAGTCCGAAGGAGAAGGTAGTCATAATGAAGAAGGCCACGAAAGTCACTAATTGAAAATAACAGAGATCTAAAAGATTTACACATAATGAAGGAATTTCAAATATCGGGTAGACAAAAATCTGTACTGTTTGGATTTATGGGGTTAGGGTTGTTATGTATGATAATAACATTTATCATAGATGATGCTTACCAACCCAGGTTTTGGTCCAATTTTTTGATAAATAGCGTGTTCTTTACCGGCATTTCATTTATCGCTTTATTTATTCTTTGCGCAAAAGCAATCGCTTATTCCGGATGGCAAACGGTTTTTAAAAGGCTCTGGGAGGCGTATTCCATGTTTTTGATTGTAGGGTTAGTCCTAATGTTGATTGTAATAATCGGTATTTTCGGAGGTTTTCATCATTTGTACCACTGGACAGATGAACATTCTCTTCAAACGGATAAGATTCTGGCCGGCAAGGCAGGATTTTTGAATCCTTTTATTTATACATTGTTTACAATCGTTATAGTGGGTGTGTGGTATTTCTTTGCCAGAAAAGTTCGATCCCTGTCTATATCTGAAGATCATAATCCGGGAATGACTTTTGATATACATCGAAAGATTAAAAAGTATTCTGCAGCATTTCTTCCCATAGGAGGCTTTACGTCTGCAGCTGTAATTTGGTTGTGGGTAATGTCTGTAGATGCGCATTGGTATAGTACGTTGTTTGCATGGTATGCTACAGCGAGTTGGTTGGTGTCTATGGTGGCACTTACCATATTAATTTTGGCATATTTGAAGTCTTTAGGTTATTTCCAAAATGTAACTAATGAACATTTTCATGACCTTGGAAAATATGTGTTTGGTTTTAGTATTTTCTGGACGTATTTATGGTTTTCCCAGTATATGTTGATATGGTATGGAAACGTAGGAGAGGAGACCATTTATTTCAAAATGCGTCAAACACAATATCCGGCTTTGTTCTACGGTATATTGATAATGAATTTTGTGCTTCCTTTCTTTATATTATTGAGAAATGATACCAAAAGAAAGATGGGAACAATGATAGCTACTTCAATTATTGTCTTGATAGGTCATTGGTTGGATTTCTTTTTAATGATCAAACCAGGAGTTTTACATACCTATCATGAAGTTGCCGGTGGACATGGTGAGAGTCATTCTACTTTGACAAATGGAGAATTAAATGCCAGGTTGGTGGCTGATGCCGCACATGGTGCAGAGCATGCTTCTTCATTTCAAATGGGATTTACAATTCCTGGATTTTTAGAATTTGGAACATTTTTAGGGTTTTTAGCTCTGTTTTTATATTTCACTTTTATTCAATTGAATAAAGCGAATTTGGTGCCTAAAGGGGATCCTTATATTGGCGAGAGTTTACATCACCACGTTTAAAATTTAAAATTAGCTTAGGTCATGACATTATTGATCGGAATATTAATATTTGCGCTTTTTGTAATTGTTGTCATTCAAATTGGTAAGATTACAGAGATCTCCAGAGCGCTTCGAGGAGAGGAAGATTGGAAATGGGCTAGTTCGAAAAGGACAGCAAATTTCTTATTGATTTTTGTAGTTATTTTCATTGTATTGAGTTTTTGGTCGGCCTGGCATTATAAGAATTATATGCTTGGTTATGGTCCACATGTATCTGCATCGGCACATGGCGGGCAGATTGATAGTATTTTCAATATTACTTTATTCTTTACAGGTATTGTATTTGTAGTTACCCAATTTTTGTTGTTCTATTTTGCATGGAAATATAGAGAGCGGAAAGGACAAAAGGCTTCTTTTATTTCCCACGACAACAAATTAGAATTGATTTGGACGGTAGTTCCTTCATTGGTATTGGTCGTATTGGTTTTGAAAGGATTAGTTGCCTGGAATGATATTATGGCCGATGTTGATGAAAGTGAGGACGACTTTATGGAGATTGAAGCTACGGGTATGCAGTTTAACTGGATCATTAGATATCCAGGAGAAGATGATCAATTAGGGACTCGAGATTTCCGGATGATTGATGGTGTGAATCCTTTGGGCCAGGATTGGACAGATCCCAAAAACCTTGATGATTTGCAACCTAGTGAAATTGTACTTCCGGTTGGAAAAAAAGTGAGGGTGCGAATTCTCTCCAGAGATGTATTACACAATTTTTTCCTTCCACATTTTAGATTGAAGATGGACGCTGTGCCTGGGATGCCAACCTATTTTGTTTTCACCCCGGATATGACTACACAGGAGTATCGCCAAAAACTAAGTGAATATCCTGAATATCAGGTTCCGGCAGATCCGGACGATCCTACTGGTCCACAAAAATGGGAAGCTTTCGAATTTGAATTAGCATGTGCAGAATTATGTGGTCAAGGACATTTTTCTATGCGTAAGGTTGTTAGAATTGTTGAAGAGTCTGAATATCAGGCTTGGTTAAGTGAACAAACTCCTTATTATAGATCTTCTATTAGAGGAAAGGATGCAGATCCATTCCAAGGGAAACTTTTTGATTATGAAATTGAGGAGCGCAAGAAGAATTTTGAAAATGAGATGTATGAAGTTTTGTATAAAGATCTGGAAGATACGGAAGAACGAGTTTATGAATTATCAAATGTTCTTTTTCAAACGGGTTCTTCAGAATTGGAAGATATTTCCAGGTACGAATTAGATAATCTGGTATCATTTTTACAAGACAATCCCGAAGTGTCCATTGAAATTCAGGGTCACACGGATAATACAGGAAGTCAGGAAACCAATAATACCTTATCCCAGCAAAGAGCGGATAAAGTATTGAGTTATGTAAAGAATCATGGTATTGGTGCAGGTCAGGTAACAGCTAAAGGATATGGAGCTAGTGACCCTGTAGATACGAATGATACAGAAGAAGGTAGAGCAAATAATCGCAGAGTTGAAATCAAATTTCTGTAATAATACAGCCAAGTAATAATTATGAGTACAGAAGTAAAAAATAAAGAATTAGAAACAATTGAGGTGCAAACCGAAGAATTGATCGAAAAACATGGTTTTGATGACCATTTTCATGATCATCATCATGGAGATAAGTATCAATCTGGTTTTTTCAGTAAGTATGTATTCTCGTTAGATCATAAGATTATTGGTCGACAGTTTCTTATAACCGGAATGATTTGGGCTATAGTGGGAGCGGCCATGTCTGTAATTTTTAGATTACAACTTGGGTTTCCTGAAGCCAATCTTGAATGGTTGCAGCCGCTGTTAGGTAAATGGATAATCGTTGATAATGGTATCGGTACTTTGTCACAGGAATTTTATTATGCATTGGTGACTATGCACGGGACCATTATTGTATTTTTTGTACTAACCGCTGGATTGAGTGGAACCTTTAGTAATTTATTAATCCCCTTGCAAATAGGGGCCAGAGATATGGCATCACCTTTGATGAATATGTTATCCTACTGGTTTTTCTTTTTGGCGAGTTGTGTGATGTTGTTTTCATTGTTTTTAAGTACCGGACCATTTGCCGGTGGATGGGTGGCTTATCCTCCACTTAGTGCATTACCACAGGCTTCTACGGGGTCAGGTGCGGGTATGACTTTATGGTTGGTAAGTTTAGTGCTTTTTGTGGTTTCGACCTTGCTTGGAGGTATTAATTATATAACAACAGTACTTAACCTAAGAACGAAAGGAATGACATTGTGGAAAATGCCTCTTACTATTTGGGCATTTTTTGTGACTGCAATTATAGGCTTATTATCGTTTCCTGTTTTGGTAGCGGGTTTTTTCCTTCTAATGTTTGACAGAAGTTTAGGTACAAGTTTCTACCTGAGTGAAATATTTATAGGAGGTCAGGCCTTAGATCACGTGGGAGGTAGTCCGATTTTATATCAACATTTATTTTGGTTTTTAGGACACCCAGAGGTTTATATTATCATATTACCTGCTATGGGGATAGCATCTGAGGTTTTATCAGTTCATAGTAGAAAACCAATTTTTGGATATCGTGCTATGGTGTACTCCATTATGGCCATTGCTTTTTTATCTTTTATCGTATGGGCACACCATATGTTTATGGCGGGTGTAAATCCTTTTTTATCTAATATCTTTACCATTTTTACATTAATTATTGCTGTTCCATCAGCGGTTAAAGTGTTTAACTGGATAACTACGATCTATAAGGGAAATATTAGGTTCAACAGTGCCTCTTTATTTGCTATTGGTTTTGTTTCAATGTTTATCTCTGGTGGGTTAACGGGGATTTTCCTTGGAAATTCCGTTCTGGATATTCAACTTCACGATACCTATTTCGTTGTGGCGCACTTCCATATAGTGATGGGAGTTTCTGCTTTCTTCGGAATGTTTGCTGGTATTTACCAGTGGTTTCCGAAAATGTTTGGTCGATTTATGAATGAGACGCTTGGTCGGATACATTTCTGGGGGACTATGATTGGAGCATACGTAGTTTTCTGGCCAATGCATTATTTAGGGATGTTTGGTGTACCTAGAAGATACTATAGTTTTGATACATTTGATTCATTTGCAGGTTTTGATGGTATCAATCAATTTGTGACCATTGGTGCAATTATTACTTTCTTCGTTCAATTAATATTTGTTGTTAATTTCTTTTATAGTATTTGGAACGGAAGAAAGATGAAGAGTAAAAATCCATATAAAGCAAATACACTTGAATGGACTACTCCCATCGATACCGGTCACGGAAACTGGCCTGGAAAATTACCTGTTGTAGAGCGGTGGCCGTATGATTACAGTAAAAACGGGGAAGATTACGTACCACAGATTATTCCTTTAAAGGAAGGTGAAGAGGAGCATTAAATTAAGGTTTTGTGTATGTATTTTTTTAAGATAATTACAAGGAAAGAGTGTTGAAGACCTTACAGCATAGTTTATATATAATTGGAGATGTATTGAGAGATATGACCCAACTGGTGAAGTTGAAACTGACCATGTTGGTGGTGTTTACTTCCTCATTGGCGTTTATTATGTCCGGTGGTTGGAGCATGGGATTACATTCAATTTTTATTTTTATTTTAGGTGGTTTTTTTGTTTCCGGAGCTGCCAATTCATTGAACCAGATCCTTGAGAAGGATTTTGACAGCCAAATGAATCGTACTAAGGATCGACCATTGGCATCCGGAAGGATGGCTACTTCTTTTGCTATTTTAATGGCTGGAACCATGTGTATTAGTGGATTGATGTTATTGGCATATTTCAATACCTTAACGGCGCTTTTGGGAGCTATTTCTGTTATTTTATATGCTTTTATATATACACCGTTAAAACGGTATTCTCCTATAAGCGTATTTGTGGGTGCATTCCCGGGTGCATTACCTGTTCTGATTGGCTGTGTTGCCGTAACCGGCGAGATTACTGTATTTGCTTTGTTGTTGTTTGCCATTCAGTTTTTTTGGCAATTTCCGCATTTTTGGGCTATAGGATGGCTTTCATTTGAAGATTATAAGAAAGCCGGGTTTAAGATTGTTCCTACTGTTGATGGAAAAATTGACAGGGAAATTGGGAAACAATCAGTAATTTACACGGCGCTGATAATTCCGGCTTCTATTTTGTTTTATCAATTTGGTTTTATTGCCTTGTTAGGATTGATACTTGTATTAGCTGGAGGATTATTCTTTTTGTATAAAGCCTACTTATTTTATAAAGATCCATCAGATTTTTCAGCCAGGAAACTATTATTTGCTTCATTATATTTTTTGCCGATTATTTTTAGTGTTTTGATGTTCAACATGAATTATTAAGCAAATATGGAGAGGACAATGAGCATACATTCAACACAAAGGAATAAAATACATCCATATAAGTTTGCGCTTTATTTGAGTCTTGCGGGGCTTATTATGATGTTTGCAGCTTTGTCCAGTGCCTATATTGTCCGTCAATCCCAGGGAAATTGGTTGGAATTTCGATTACCACAATTGTTTTATGTCAGTACGGCATTCATACTAATGAGTAGTGGAAGTTTGATAATGACTAAAAAATACTTTAAGGCTCATAAGAAAAAGAAATATCAGTTTCTACTGATAGTAACATTTATTTTGGGAATCGGTTTTCTTATTACTCAATACTATTCCTGGATAGCTATGTACGAAAGTGGGATTGATTTAAAAGGAAATCCCGCAGGATCTTTTGTATATGCGCTAAGTATTTTGCATGCATTCCATGTTCTTGGAGGAATTGCGGTTTTGATTGTAGCACTTTATCATGCGTTTACATTAAAATTTGAAGTTACGGCGAAGCGAATACTTCGTTTGGAATTGACAAGTACCTACTGGCACTTTGTAGATATTTTGTGGGTATATTTATTATTATTTTTCATATTGCAAAGATAAATTTTTGAAAATGGCGACAGATACTACTATATCTGAAAAAATGAATGATACGGCAGAGATGAAAGCCGACTGGTCTGGTGGTAAACCACCCATGAAAGCCAGTTATGGTAAATTGATGATGTGGTACTTTTTATTGTCTGATGCATTCACCTTTTCCGGCTTTTTAATAGCATATGGTGCATTGAGAATGAGTGTTCCCACCTGGCCTGTTCCGGATTTTGTATTTCAAAGCTTTCCAGGTGGATTCACAGGGATGCCTTTGATCTTCGTTACGGTAATGAGTTTTGTGTTGATCGTTAGCTCGGTTACCATGGTTCGTGCAGTACAGGAAGGTAAACGGGAGAATAAGCGAGGGGTTGTATTTTGGCTACTTATGACTGCGATTGGCGGAATTGCGTTTTTGAGTTGTCAGGCTTATGAGTGGAATACATTGATAGCCCACGAAAATATGACCGTATTTGAAAATCCTTTTGGAAGTCATACTGTTGATGGAGTGTATATTAATGATGACGGATCCGAAGGCGAAACTTTCAGAGCCGGAGATTCTTATCTGGTACATAAAACACACGGAGACTGGCATTTTAGAAAATTTCGGATTACGAGTGGTGAAAATGCCGGGGAAATGGCTTATGAAACATTAGGACCGCAGGCATTCGGAGCTTTGTTTTATTGTATTACAGGATTTCACGGTTTTCACGTATTCTCCGGTGTGGTATTTTTAATTATTATTGCTGTTAATGCAGCAAGTGGATTATATGTAAAGAGGCGTAACGGATATGAAATGGTCGAGAAGATAGGGCTTTACTGGCACTTTGTAGACCTTGTTTGGGTTTTTGTATTTTTAGTATTTTACTTACTTTAAAAATTGTATTGAGAGATGGCACATCACAGTTATGAAGAAGCGAAAAAGTTAGTGTATAAAGGTCTAATCCTTCTTGCTATAATTACCTTAATTGAAGTAATTGTTTCATTGTTTGGAAAAGGACATTTAGGTTGGCATGAAGCATTTTATCTTACCTGGGTTCGTTATATTGTAGGCTTTGTAATTATTGTCCTTTCTTTGTATAAAGCGTATTATATTGTTTTCGAATTTATGCATATGGGATCAGAAACAAAATCATTGAGTAGGACAGTTTTACTACCAATGTTATTATTGATCTGGGCCATAATAGCTTTTATGTATGAAGGTAATTATTGGAATAATAGCAGGTCTTATATATTGGAACAGAATATGGAAACTTCAGAAAGAGTAGTGCCGGATTTGCCTCAGGAAGGACCGAAAGAAGAAACCCACCATATGGAAGAATCTCATTAATTGTGTTGTTTTGTATATATTAAGTTGAAAAATAAATTTGGGAATAGCGGGTTGAATATCCGCTATTCTTTTTTACTAATAGGATAAAGTGAGGAACAGGACTGGACTTGTAGTAAGTATATTTATATTATTTGTTATCCCTATTATTGGCTATTTCGTCCTTCGCCAGGGTGCTAAGGATAGAATGGAAGTTTCAGGAAGATTGAAACCTAAGGATAGTTTACAGGTAGATTTTGAGGTAATTCAGAATATAGATGATGTAGAAGAAACCGTTCGTTTTATTGATTTGGATTATATACTTAAAATCCTGGTCAAAAATTCTTCTGAATTAGAGACAGAAAAAATAAAGGATTTACTTTTTATAATTAATGATCGAAAGGATCTTGGTTTTATTATTTATGATGATGAACCAAAGGTTTACCAGGGAGATCGGATTCACTATGTGAAGCTTTCAAATTATGAAGAGAAGATTCTTAGTATGGGGGATATAATACTATTAGACGATAAAAATCGTATGGTGATGTCTTACAAGTACGGAGAGGATAGATTATACGGAAGATTATTAGAGGATATTTCTTATTTACTTCCGATGCTTGATTACCAACGGGAAAAGAAATCTGAAGAAGATGGCAATTAGCGAAAAAGATCGAAAGTTAGAGAAAAAGTTAAATGTGGCATCAATACTGGTAAGTATTGTTGTATTGCTTTTGGTCGTATTAATGAGAAGGGTTAAAATCGATGTGGGAATAGATTTTAGTTTTTTGCCACCATTTCATGCATTTCTTAATTCAGTAGCTGCCATTTTTTTAATGTTAGCATTCAGAGCCATTAAACGAAGAAAAATCGAACTTCACCAGAAATATATATACTGGGCCATAGGTTTTTCTGGTCTTTTCCTTCTGTCTTATGTAGTTTATCATTTTACTACTCCTGAAACGGCTTTTTGTAAGTATGGAACGATCCGGTATATCTATTTCTTTTTCCTGATTACTCATGTATTTTTAGCCGCAGCTATATTCCCTTTTATCCTCCTTACCTTTACCAGGGCTTATACTAATCAGTTTCAACGACACAAAAAAATGGCACGCTGGGTATTTCCTCTTTGGCTTTATGTAGCTGTTACGGGACCATTGGTTTATTTTATGCTTGCCCCTTGCTATTAACGGGTAATCTATATCCTGTACCTTTGTAATGACCGTATCGTTATGTTACATTCAATTGCCATGAAATTCCAAATTGGTCTATAACCCATCCGAAATATTCACTAAATCCGTAATTGTCTATCGGCATTGTTACGTTCCCATTTTTTGATAGTTTTGAAAATAACCTTTCTAATTCCTTAATATTTTCACATTCAATAAAATTGGAAACAGCAGGAGTAAAGTTCCAATCATGTATAGGCGGACTATCACTACACATAAATTTCTTTCCGTTTAGAGTAAATACAGCGTGCATAATGGTGCCTTCCTTGCCCTGAGCATTTCTTTCCCAACGATGAATGCCGATAATGTTGGAGTTTTCAAAAATGTTCACGTAATAGTTCATTGCTTCTTCAGCATTACCATTTTGAAATGTCAAAGATGTTATGATGGGTTCTTTCATTTTATATATAGTTTGTTTTGATTAGTCATTTATTTTTCTTCTTGAGAATTAAAGCACTTATAAGTGTAACTATGAGCCCCATTGGCAGTACTTCTGAGTAAGTAATGAGGACTACATAAATGGGATTTTCATACATTTTCCTAAACGCTTCCATTTCTTCTGTTTTCCTGGCTAATTCATTTTCAGAAGTACACTGATGTAATACGTGTTGGGTGTATTGATCGATGAAATCAGGTACAAATAGATAGTAATACAGTAACCACACTACCACATACATAGTGGATGCTACGAGAGCAATGATAAGTCCGGTCATGAAAGCTTTGACGAATGATATGGTACCAGCGAGTTCTTTGTTGCGATAATTCCTGATACCAAAGAAAATCAATGAAAATATAACCAGCATGGTGGTATAGCCCAAAAAATCGTTGCCTTTGAATTCCGGGTTTTTATACATCATGTTTACCATGACGACCATATTTATACAAAGGATGCTACCCATTATTAATCCGAAGATTAGTATATTCCTTTTCATGGTTAGTGTGTTTTGTTATGGAGTAAAACTAGTATGATTGGATAAAATCCCATTCATACTTTAGTACCAAATTTGAATTTTAGGGGTACTTTAATAAGTATGATAACATAAATATTGATGGTTGACTTATGGGCTATTACTATTAATCTGGAATCAACAAATAGATACAGGTGACAGGGAAGCGGAAGGGAATAATCAATGCACCTTTCTGAAATCGGTCCCGATAAAGCAAAGGGAGGGAAAGAAGCAGATACCAATTCTCTATCCAAGCTTGAGTATTTTGTTTGTAGAGAGTTACCACTTGATAATGCAATCTTTTACCA
This sequence comes from Membranihabitans maritimus, assembly GCF_021729145.1. Classification (GTDB taxonomy): domain Bacteria; phylum Bacteroidota; class Bacteroidia; order Chitinophagales; family Saprospiraceae; genus Membranihabitans; species Membranihabitans maritimus. The sequence goes on from NZ_JAJSLW010000005.1 coordinate 158,873, forward strand.
AACGGTTGCGCTAAATAAGGCGCTATTTATTCATCTTTTTTGTAGAAACTACCACTTTACGAGAATATTGAATCCTAAAAAATCATTGAAGTAAGGTGCTATATTTTATTTGACAATTTTAAGTTCTTTTGCCTTTACAATGGCCTGCGTACGTCTTTTTACATCCATTTTTATATACAAATTGGATACATGTGTTTTAATAGTACTAACTGATAAGAATAATTGAGTTGCTATATCTGCATTACTATATCCTTTTGCCAGTAATTGTAAAATTTCATATTCCCGATCCGAGAGATTTAGTTTATCTAATTCCGACTGGTTAATAGAAAATTTCGTTGACTGAGGAATAAAAACCTCCTTTTCAATCACGATTTTTTCAATCCTTGGTTTGTTCAACTGGGTAGCCACCCAAATACCTACCATGGTAAAAAAGAGGGCTATAAGCCCAATGTATATTTCCAGGGAATGGTCTGCAATGAGAAATTTCCACTGTAACCATTTTAATAAAAATACCAATATAGCAAGGCTACATCCATATAATAGAATACGGTGGGAGTTGAAAAGTATATTTTTGATATAGGTCATTGTACTGTTCGGCAGCGTCTATTTCTTTATGTGTATTCCTGAAGATAAACGTTAATTTATTATCCGAAGAATAATAGAGGTTTTTAATTGGTTGGTTTTCTTCTTATAAATAAAGATACTATGGCTGATGTAAAGAAACCCAACCCCAATGTACTTATGGCACTCTGAGCCATATAAGCTTTCAGGTTGAAATAATCAGCTGCTTGTCTTTCAGACATTTTTCCCAATTCCACGACATAATTAATGGCATTATCGAAATAGCTGGGAGAAATGATTTTATGAACGATCAATTGGGTAAGGGGACTGGCAATAGCTACTATAAAACTTATAATGGCACCGCAGATCATACCTTGTATCCAATTCATATACCCATTGTAATAATTGTTCCTTTTGTCAAGTAATGCAAATACGTAAATTAGGATCGCTGGAATTGCAAAAAAATTCGTGTAGATAGGATGTTTGGCAATTTGACTATCGTGCCAGCCCATTATTTTTTCAAATCCCATCCAGATGAGCGAAACCAAAATAAATATCAATGCCCATTTGATTTCAATTAAATACTTCCTCATATTCCCTATATTCTATGATTGAACCGTAAATATAAAGATATTAAAGATTTTGTAATGACTGCAAATCTTATTGAATCATTTGATATTCAGCTATAGTATAAAAAGCTTTCTAATTCAACTAATTTTATCCAAGTTTATCCGCAGACAGGAGATTTACCTGGACAATCTATTTAGTATTGTTACCAAAAAGGGGGGCCGTCCACTATTCTTATAGATCTGTTTCTGAAGTTGACATTTGGGTAGTAAAGGTAAATTCCCAGTGGTAATGTTTGTTATATCCATGGGTGAAAAGTTGTAATGAATAACTCGAATTCCCCATTAAAGGATCGGCAATCATTAATTCATTATTTGGGTCAATACCATAAATAACGACTAAATGCCACCCTACGAAATATTTCATACAGGCAGTTATGGGGCGTTGATTAATTAATTCATTCAGGATTTCTCTTTTATTCAATGGTCTATCCCATTTCTTATTTAAGTTTCCATAAAAAGTCAGTGCTTTTTCCGGATTACAAAATTGATTGTACTGTTTGCCTGCCACGAATTTTGCAAAATCTATTTGACTGGATACATTGTTCACCTTATAAAATTTAGCTATAGCGATGGATACTGCGGCCCAGCATAATCGACTTTCCTTCTGCGGTTCAATGTTGAAGTCAAGTTCAATTGTATTTATATTCATAGATAGATTGTTATACATTTCATTTTTTCCAATTTCCTGAGAACTTGTGAGAGGTTCCTTTGATGTCCATAATTTTCAAATACTGATTTAATCGTATCTATTTCTTTTATATTGCAAAGGATCTCGGTTTCAAGACGATTCAGTATTATTGGTGATTTATATCTTTTAAATGATAGGATTGAACTCTTATTTCTGATTTCTATTCCAGCTATGGCAGGATTTAATTCCAACTTGGAAGAAAGGAATAATTCCTTTCTTTCAATCTTCGATAAGGGGTATTTTTTTGTGCCAAAAATTATTTTTGATATATCATACCGTATTGCTGAAGAAATTAATTCCCTTGAATTAGAAGGAAGTTCATTACCATATTGTGAATCCGAATAAATCGAATTGTAGTGGGGCAATGTGGGTAGTAAATGACAAAGGAATTGGTACGTATACTTTTTCAATTTGTTGTATTCGATACCATAAAAGAAGGAGGGTTCAATTTTCCGGGAAACAGCGATCCCTATGCCCAGGGATCCTATGGCGATTTCAGGATGACCGCTAGCATTTTCAATTCTGCAAAAGGAAATGTCATCAGCTCCTTTGTCAATAGATGGTAAACCTATTTTGACTCTTCTGGCGACCTCTAGAAGGTTGTCATGAAGTTTCCGGGAAATGGCTTCTACTTTTTCTCCATTTGTTGAAAAGTTTTTCTTTATTATTGCCCGGGTAACCCTGGGAGCAAGGGCTTCTGGAATTTCATTGCTTAACCAGTGAATACAGGCTCTCAGCCAATAAATCAAACTAGTCTTTAGATTTTCTTTGAGCGTTTCAAGTTGTGCAAAACATATATTTGAATATAATAAATCGCTTTCTGATTTTAAATGAGTATTTACTTCAAATGCTTTACGATAATATAATTCAGCATCAGAGTAGTTTTTTACTTTTTTATACAACCTTGCGAGGTTAATGGAGTTAATATAGAAAATATGCCAATCCGTTTTTGAAGATTTTTCCAGTGCTTTTTCGATTTCTTTTTCATAGGCAAAAGCTTCGTCGATTTTTCCTAACTTAAGTTTGTTTAATGCAGAAATATTTAATAAATACAGATGAATTCTCGAAAGCCAATCTTTGGCGTAAAAGCTTCTGGCTTTTGCAAATAATTTTTCAGCTTTTTCTGGGTGGTTAATCATGACCAGCCCCCAGGCTTTACTTAAGCTTAATGAAGCTAAATATTCATCAGGTAGGGTATTTCCCGGAATTTGGGCCTTAGCAGCTGCATTGAATTGCAATAATGCTATTCGGATATTTTGGATTTGAATAAGGATTTGAGCTTTCTTTTCAGCGGAATTTACCAGAACTATTAGATTTTCAAGAATACGCAAAGCAATTCCATATCCACCTTCAGAAAACCTTTTGGCAGCTTCCAACTGTAAAAAATCAGTATCTACATTAGTGGTGTCAATTTGAAATTCAAAAGGAATAAGTAGGTGTGAATACATATTTTTAACTCTAATCCGGGAATATATAGCATCACATTCTCCTATTTTTTTATAGTGGGAGGTTGGCATGAAAACACTATGACCTGTTGATAATTTTAGGGTTGATCCCGGTATGTAATTTTGTAGAAGTATTGATAACTCTTTATCCATAATTCCCGGTATCCGAAAGTTTGTATAAGTCTTCTGTCTTTTTGTGGGTTTTGGATGTTTAAAGTGTAATTCCCAATTAGCTGGGGTAGGGACTGGTGTAGTCGTAATGATCCCAATATTACAATTGGTTTGTTTTAAACCTTTTGCAAGCAATTCTATCAGGTAAAGGTTTTCTTTTTCCCAGGAAAATCGGGAGGAGGAAGGTGCAATTATAAGCACCCATTGTATATCTTGTTGCACTAATTGAGAAAGTATTTTCTGACATCCTCGATATGCCAAGATGAAATTTTTATCTCCCGAACTTTCATTGTCGACAATCGCATTAATGGAATGGACATAATCCTGGTATTTACTTGAAATTCCTATTTCTGGTTGGAATGCTATTTCATTCCTGATGTGTAATTGGTTACAGAGTTCCTGTAATGTCCAGTGGCCTTTCCATGCCCCAATGGATAAATCAGAAAAAATACAATTTTTAGCTATATTGGTAATACCCAATTGCCGTTCTAATGTGTCCCATGATTCAAAATGAAACCCTTGCAGTACTGGCGGTTTAAAATCCCTTGGAATCGCAGGTGAGACGACGGTTTTAGTTTCCTTTACAAATGGCATTCATATAAATTGTGGAGTGGTGTAATCCGTCAATATTCAAAAATTGATCGATGACCCTGTCGTGATAACCGCCTATGTTTAATGTACCCAAATTTAGTGACGTGGCTGCCAGATTAATATTTTGAGCAACATGTCCGGCTTCAATAAGTGCAAATCGGTATCCTTTTTCTTTATATTTAAAAGTTGACCGGGCAAAAACGGCGGTAATAAAAATTAATATGGCAGTATCTTGTGCAATATGGGATTGAAAACTCACCAGGGCTTCGGAAAGATCATGATCAAAATCGCCTGCTCTTATTAATTGGATTGCATTTTCAGTGGGAGCATAGTGATACAATCCAGACTTTAGATCCTGTACTTTTTCATTGGAATAAAAATATAATTCCAAGGGATAGAGTGCACCTCCTGATGGTACTGTTCTGAAGGGGCGGTTGATATATTCATGCTCTTTGTTATCTCGAGTGATCCCATATCCACAAAATAATATCGTTTTCAATTGTTCCAAAGTAAGGACGGTAGGTTTTATTTCCTCCGGGCTTTTGCGACTCATTATCGTATCGAGTAGTGTTTTTGCAAAGGGTGCATTGGTCTCAGGTAATGGGATTTTGGAAAATTGTTTATAAGGAAAAGAGTCATATCTTTTATTCATTTCCCGGACGACTTGTTCATTAGGTAATCCTTTATCATAATGTCCCGTTTTGGAATTTTCATGAAAAATCTCCCAACTTGAAATATCAGTCTCTTTTTGCAATTCGGTTTCTTTCCAAAGTGTATGTAACATTGTACTTGTTATTTAAATGTCAATAAATTTGATTCAGGGAAAAGGATGAGGGAATGCATAATCACCGGTTTCTTTTTGAATGCCATCAAATCCCAACTTTTGTGGAATTTCCCATAGACGATTTCCTCCTAACGGCCTTTTGTGGTATCCCATAAAAAGCGGATGATAACCGGGTATAATTGCTCGGATCACTTTCATGCCCAGGCTTTGGACATCTGAAGTGGTAATATCTGTAATGAGTACCTCATACCCCGTTTGCCGTAATACCCCGACCAGATGATTCATTTCATCTGTAGGTGTAGTTTTCGAATGATCTGGTAGTTCTTCGAAATCAATCCATGAATCTGATGCATATAAAAACGCTGCGTGCTTCTGAACGTCGGGATTAACCCAAAAGTTGACATGGTGTACCTGGCCCAGGACATTATCAAACTCTTTATGGACGGATAATCGAGGCAATTCGTTTTTTATCTGATAAGCGTATCGTTCCGTGTGAGCCAATTCTTCAAGAGCTTTTTGTACAGCTTCTTCTGGAGATAATGCTACGGAAGCAGATACTACAAGGGGGAGGAAATCTGTATTTTTCCCTGTAGCTACAGCCATTATTCCCGGAATAGTGGATTCGTTTGAAATGTCCATGAGATGAATTTCGTACCCTACCTCTAAAAACCTATTAATTAAATCAATATTTCTTTTGCTAAGAGAATTCAGCCTAATTCTTTTTCTTGACAATTTTGCCTGCCATGTGATCATAAAGTTGTCCCTCTCAATTACTTCACTAATTCCTCCCACTACCGCTTCTTCATACGAACAATGACAGGATAGTCCTGATGAAATGGGTTGTACAATGGGTGTTTCCTCACCATTTTTATAAAAAAAATAAGGAACGTATACCATAGAAGCGGGAACGTATTCGGTGTTCAGGGATGTCAAATTTTGAGCCGGCATCCAGCGGACAGGTGAATTAACAGTAAATTCGTCAAAATCAAACTCTGGATTTTCATATTGTATCTTTGCATATAGGGCAAATTGATCGGGATGTACGCATGGAAAGGATGCCTTGTTGTAGGTTGATAAAGGAAAGCTGTGCTTATCATAAAGGGCAGCACAATACCTTTCGACACATTCTCCAATAGTTTTGGCCAATGCCAGTTCCCTGGAGGTAGATGCGCCTCCCCCAATAGCAAAATTTCTATAATCGCCAAATGCTTCCGTATTAGCTGCTCTTCCGTTAAATCTAAAGAACCGCGGTGAATCTATTTCCATTGGATGTTCTGAAACCCCGGTAATAATACCTGTTTTGGGATCTAATAGATAAGGTAGATTATCTGTCAATCTTCGAATGGGTGTTTGTAAATCACTCATCATAGCCCACGGTTTGTTCTATTTCAGCCCACGATTCATCAGATGTTAATTGTTGATGAATATTGACTAAAGGAATTTCTTTTAACGGACTGCATACAGGGCATCGAGGAGCTTTTAATAAATTTCGGCGTTTCATCTCACTTGATAATAGATCTATTTCCGTATACGTACTTAGTTCCCATTGAATGTTTGATTGAAACTTTATGATCTCAAATGTTCCTACCTCTGCCAGGATATTAACCATTGATTCGTGATAGGCAGTAAATTTTTGCCCTTCAAAGGCAAATTTTTCCGTCATTCTTTTTTCTGCAAAATCCGGGCTGCTGGAATTTTGCCTTAGTTTTAAGCATTCCAGGCAGGCCCCTTCGTTTTTAATCACTAATGGACCGGAATATCCTACCATATTTTGCAATAACAATGGAAAAAATGGAATGTTATTTTCTATGGCGAAAGTGTTCCATTCCTCTAGCAGGTATAAGCTTCCAAATTCCGATGTAGCAACCAAAAATCCTACTTCAGCTGAGGATTTTTTAAAATTATCCTCAGCTAAGACCTTTAGCCTTGAATCCTTCCAAAATGGATCCTGGATTTCATGATCTTCGTCAAAAAAATCTATATTACGTAAAGAAGGGGCATCGATTACTATAAAAGAACTTTTCCCTTCGCGAAATAGAGATTGTATTACTTTCTTGGTTAACTTATTAATTCCAATGAATGCCCAGGGTTTTTCATTCAATGATTTTGCAATAATATCTTGACAGGTATTAAAGTGCCAGTAAAAAATATCCTGGGAAGTTTCTTGCATATAGGCTGGCGCTTCAGCATCTGCAGGAATAATAAAATTTTTATGAATTAAATGCTCAATAAAATGTACGATTAGACTTCTTATCCTTCCGGCAAATAACCCAGACAATTCATCGATGGATTTAGGATGCTGTAATAAAGCTTTTTGAATAACTTTTATTATTGTCAATACACTTTTATCTGGAATGACCATTGTTGACAGACCTCGTTTTAACACTACCTCATTTTCCCATTCGATAATTTGAATGGGTAGAATTTTAAATTTTCCTTTCATTATTATTTTTTAGTGTAAAAATGCAGGGTAATTTTACACCCTGCATTTTGAATATGTTTTAAACATTTTTTATCACTGCGGTGGCGCAACAACAACATGCCGGCGTACAGGTACAGCAACAACCACCACCCACTACTGGGGATGTAGCACTTCCATATAAACTGCTTTTTGAAAATGCTTCCTCGATAGAGTCTAAATCTCGAACTACTAATTTCTCGGTTCGAGGAGTGTGATTCTTCCAGGCCAAAGCAAGTAGGTCTCCCTCCAATAAGTTTTTGGCCTCTTCCGTCAGGATATCAGCATCCTTTTCATCTAGTAAATCTGTAATCGGCACATTAAAATCGTCATATGCCAACAATTCATTCTTACTCATAATACTTTTCTTTTTGTGTTCAAAAAATAACCTTTTGGAGTTCTGTTTCATAGCAGGATGTCACCCTTATATGACCTTCAGGTATTTAAAAAATGATATAATAATTTAAGCACGATCTTAATTAATAAGTCTGTTGATTTTTATTTGGGTTACAAATACTATCATATGTCAGATATACAGACACATGAAGATAATTTTGATTAAAACTTTCGATTAGGGTTCTTGCGAGAATTATTCTAGAAGGGGATAGCTATTAAACTGTTGGTGAAATTTAAATAAAAAAGTTGTTTTCCCAAAACTTTATTCTTTGAAATTGAAATTATTTTGAGATTAATGTAAATTATTAGGGCTGTAGTTACTGCTCATTTTTGTAATTTTATTACTCTAATGAAAGTCCATTTCAATTAAAACTCTCTTACAATTATAAGCCTCATAAGATCCCATTTGTTTTTACTTTGATGATGAAATCTTGCTTTTTATTATACTCAAACGAAAAACGGTTCATGCTAAAGCTTTCATTCAATGAGTATCTGATAAATTCTTTAAAGGGATGTTTTATCATTATTTTTATCTTTAGGTCAATTCCAAAACTAATTGTAAAACGGCCTAACCTGCATGTATGAAATTTTTCTATACATTTTTGTTATTTTTTATTTGTGCAATTACTTCTTTTTCTCAACAATCATTTCCATTGGATGAGAGTGTTGAAGTAGAATTTCCTTTGTTTATTATGGAAGGGGTCCCTTTTGATATTCTTGTTAGGACAGATAATGCTTCCGTCCAAGAATTAAACGTTGAGGTAAGTGGTGTATCGAAAGATGTTGAAATGGAGGGAGGTAAAGGATCGGTGACTTATACTGTTAACACCCAGGAATCCATCGAAGTAGCTGTTAATGGGAGTACTGTTGTTTTTGAAGCGGAACCAATCCCTTTATGGTGGTCTATTATACCCCCTCTTTTAGCTATTGCTTTGGCATTGATTTTTCGTGAAGTTGTCTCTTCATTGTTTTTGGGGGTTTTTTTCGGAGCCTCTATATTATATTTTTATTCCGAAGGTCTTTGGGGATTAGTAATGGGATTTATGCGAACAATTGATCATTATATAGTTGCCGCATTGTCTGATAGTGGTCATGTTTCAATAATTATCTTTTCAATGTTAATTGGGGCAATGGTGGCCATTATTTCCAAGAATGGCGGGATGCAGGGGGTGGTTGATAAAATTGCAAAATATGCACAGTCACCCAAAAGCGGTCAATTGGCCACCTGGATATTAGGAATTGCTATATTTTTTGATGATTATGCGAATACCCTTGTCGTGGGAAATACGATGCGGCCTGTAACCGACCGTTTGAAAGTTTCGCGTGAAAAGCTGGCTTATATTGTTGATTCTACTGCTGCCCCTATAGCAGCTATAGCTTTTGTCACTACCTGGATAGGGGCGGAATTGGGATATATCGAAAGCGGTATTGAATCGTTAGCAACATTAAATGAAGGTGTTTATGCTACCTTTTTCAACTCTCTACAATATTCATTTTATCCAATTTTTACCCTGGGATTTGTATTGATGATTATTATGACAAATAAAGATTTTAGTGCCATGCACCGTGCTGAAGTCAGAGCCAGAACTACGGGGGTTGTATCATCCACCCGTTCCAAAACGTATGAAGATCAAGACGACTTGTCAGAATTTACAAAAGTCGAGGGGGCGAAGGCCCGGTGGTACAATGCGGTAGTACCGGTTTTAGTTGTTATATTAGGAACAATGATTAGTTTAATCTACACTGGATGGAATCCTGAAATATGGCATGATTCTACAATTACATTTGGTATGAAATTATCAGGGATTATTGGGAATGCAGATTCTTACCTTGCCCTTTTATGGTCTTCAATGTTGGGTGTATTAGTAGCCGGATTTATGACCATTTTTCAAAGAATTATGTCCCTTGAAAAGGTCATTAATGCAGCTACCGGAGGATTTAAAACGATGTTATCTGCAATTATTATATTGACTTTGGCCTGGAGTCTTGCTGAAGTTACTAAAGACCTACATACAGCCCATTTTTTGTCTCAGATTTTATCTGATAATTTTCCAGCCTGGAGTATTCCAGTGATGACATTTGTATTGGCGGCTTTAGTTGCCTTTTCAACGGGATCATCATGGGGAACAATGGCTATTTTGTATCCCTTAATATTACCGGCGGCATGGCTCATATGTGAGGAATCCGGTATGGGATATAATTCTTCGCTCGATATATTTCATAATGTGGTGGCTTCAGTGTTGGCAGGGAGTGTATTAGGGGACCATTGCTCACCTATTTCTGATACCACTATTCTTAGTTCATTGGCATCATCCTGTAATCATATAGATCACGTAAAGACGCAGTTACCCTATGCACTATGTGTGGGTGCCGTTGCCATTTTTATTGGGATTCTGCCGGCAGCCTTAGGAATTTCTTCCTGGATATTATTTCCAGTTGGGTTCTTGTGTTTGTATTTAATAATAAGGTATTTCGGGAAGGTGATTCCTGCTGTTTAAAAATTTGTTTAATGAAAATTATATTCGATGATCAAGTCACATTTCCTTTGCTTTATTCTTTTAATTGGTATATCCAATAAACTTTTTTGTTATAGTATAGACTCTGTGTTCAGCAGCCCTGTTAGAGGACTTTGTATTAAAGCACCAAATCATGATGAAATAAATAATTTCGTAGAATTTATTTCTCAGGAATTAGCCCCCAGGAGTATTAATACCTTAATCTTGAGAATTGATTACAGTTACGAATTTAAAAGTCGGCCTGAACTTGTTGATGAGGGGGCTTTATCTGAATCCGATGTAAATAAAATCGTGACAGTTTGTAAAGAAAATGATATTAATTTGATCCCTCAAATTAATTTATTTGGCCATCAGTCCTGGGCCGGAAGTCTGGGAAAACTGCTAGAAGTCTATCCCCAATTTGACGAAACACCGGATGTCGAATTACCTGATGATTATGAGTGGCCGAATGAAGATGGTTTGTATTGCAAAAGTTATTGTCCGCTACATCCCGAAGTTCACGATGTTGTATTTGATCTTGTTGATGAAATTTGTGAAGCTTTTGAATCTGATGCATTTCACGCTGGTATGGACGAGGTTTTTTATATTTCTGAAGAACAATGCACTCGTTGTAATGGAACCGATCCAGCTGAAATTTATGCAGCTGAAATCACAAAAATTAGAAATCACTTAAAGCTGAAAAAGAGAAGGTTATGGATTTGGGGGGATCGTTTGATTGATGGTAAAATTACAGGGCTTGGGGAATGGGAAGCCAGTATGAACAATACGGCTCGTGCAATAGACATGATACCCAAAGATGTTGTTATTTGTGATTGGCATTATAACAAACCTGTATCAACCCCTGTGTATTTTTCAATGAAAGGGTTTAATGTGATTAGTTGTCCGTGGAAAAAAAGTAGTGTCGGTATCGGACAACAAGAAGATATGGACCATTTTAGGGCCAATGCTACATTAGAAATGAAATCTCGCTATGCGGGTGTAATGCAGACCGTATGGACCAGTGCTTCAAAATTTATTGAAGGATTAAAAAGTATTAATCCGAATACTTCTGATTTGGAAGCGGAAAACTCCTGGACGTGTTTTTATAATTTATTTCCCAACAAGAAGGACTAATCCTAAAGGTGGACCGATTTTCTTGAAGGTGGGATTGAATAGTTTGATTAGTATTCAGCGTAGTAACTTCATAGTACCCATTCTCAATCCTGGATTGATAAGCAGATCTATTTCGTTCTATTCTTTTGTTTTATCCCGATAAAGCTTCGGAAAGGGGTCTTTTATAATCCAATTCCACTACGTCGGGCCTGTAACTATCTGTCGAGTTTAGGTTTAATTACTATTCTAAAACGTTTTCTATATGGATGGGTGTAAAAGCGATAAATGCTCTTCTATGATTTGTATTGATATTGACTATTTGAATTATCAAGGGGCTAGTGTGTATATTGATTTATACAGATCTTTTCGAAATCGTTTACGTAAAATTGTAATTTTCTTTTGAAATAATTTAAAAAATTCAATAGTTGCAGTATATTAGCTCACCAATTAAAATTATATCGATTGGATTTATAAGTTGTTTTAAATTTGAATATTGAGAAATATGCAATGTTTATTAATAGATTTGAAGGTGTTGTGGAGAAGGAATAATTTCATATAATAATTTACGGGTTTATATTTTTTGTGCAGGTATTGAAACGTTTACCTTAATTGATGCTGTATTATTTTATTTTGAAGGGCATTAATTTTTAGTTGTTAGCCAAATTCAAATGGAATTACATGTGAAAATTGAATTTTTTGAATATAATATTTAAAGATGGTAGGAAAGAGTACGTTAAATCGAAGGAAATTCTTAAGGAATACTACATTAGTAGCCACAGGGAGTATCATGGTTCCCAATATAGTTCCGGCTTCAGTAATAGGTAAAAATCCCCCTAGTGACAAGATCCAAATTGCACAAATTGGATTTGGGAGAATAGCACGAAGTCATGATTTGCCAGAGACTATGAAAAATGATATAGCCCGTGTTGTTGCAGTTTGCGATGTTGATACTCACAGAATGAATGATGGTAAAAAATATATCGAAGGATATTACAAAGAGAAAATGGGGGATAGTGGTTATATGGATGTCCGGACATATCAGGATTATCGTGAAATGTTAGAGGACAAATCCATAGATGCCGTAATAATTAGTACTCCGGATCACTGGCACGCACAACCTACTATCGATTCTGCACTCGCAGGAAAAGATATTTACTTACAGAAACCTGCCTCATTAACTATAGAAGAAGGCCGTCAGATGAGTGATATTGTCCATCGGACAGGTACAGTCTTTCAAATCGGAAGTCAGCAAAGATCAGTAAATCCCTGGCCTCAGTTTAAAAAAGCTTGTGAATTGGTTCGCAACGGAAGAATCGGAGAATTAAAACATATTCAGGTAGGTTTGCCAGGTGATCCTGGTGGAGATGAAGAACCCGAAATGCCGATTCCCACCAACCTGGATTATGATATGTGGCTTGGTTCTACTCCCTGGAAATATTATACTGAAAAAAGAGTTCATCCGCATGAAGGATATTCACGTCCTGGCTGGCTCAGATGTGAACAATTCGGAGCAGGTATGATTACGGGGTGGGGAGCCCATCATATTGATACTGCCCATTGGGGAATGGGAACTGAATTTACGGGTCCTGTTGAAATCGAAGGCACTGCTGAGTTCCCAAAATCAGGTTTATGGAGTGTTCACGGTCCTTTCCACATTAAGTCCAAATACGCCAATGGTGTTACAATGGAAGTAAGTGGTGATTTTCCCAATGGTGTTCGTTTTGAAGGAAGTGATGGTTGGATCTTTGTTACGCGAGGAAATGTAGGGGTTACAGCTTCAGATCCTACTTCTGCAAATTCCGAAAAATCTCCATTCAAAGCTAGTGATCCCAAGATATTGACTTCAGTAATTGGCCCTGATGAAATTCATTTATATGAAAGTCCTGAGCAGCACAAAAACTGGTTGGATTGTATTAAGTCCAGAGAATTGACAGTAGCACCTGCGGAGGTAGCACATCGATCTTGTTCTGCTTGTCTGGTGTATCATACGGCTATGAAGATCCCGAGGAAATTATATTGGGATCCTGTTATGGAACGCTTTAAGAATGACGATGAGGCAAATGCTATGTTATCTAGGCGTCAACGTTATCCGTGGGGCACTAATTATTCTTTGGGAAAATAAGGACTTTTGAATATAGGTATCTTGCCGGGGATTTAATTTCATATCCTTAGATTGATTCATTAATTTTATCACATTAATAAAATTAAAATATTTGAAGTGAATAAATTTGGATTTCTATTTTTTGCCGTAGCAGTTTTAGTTGGAAGTTGTACGGAAAATTCCGAAAAAAACGAAGAAAAAAATTATGATGTGGAGATTATGACACTAGATCCAGGGCACTTTCATGCCTCATTGGTCCAAAAAGATATGTATGATCAGGTAAGTCCCGAAGTGTATGTCTATGCACCAGAGGGTCCTGAAGTGAAAATGCACCTGGATTTGATTGATCAATTTAACAATCGAAATGACAGTCCGACTTCCTGGACGGAAAATGTGTATACGGGCGATGATTTTTTTGAAAAAATGCTTGCGGATAAACCTGGTAATGTCATGGTAGTGGCGGGCAATAACAAGAAGAAAACTGAATATATTCTGGATGCCGTGAAAAATGATATTCACGTGTATGCCGATAAGCCAATGGTTATTAATCCCCAGGATTATGAGTTACTTAAAGAAGCTATGGAAATAGCAGATGAGAAAGGATTGTTGGTTTATGATATAATGACCGAGCGCTTTGAGGTCACTACAATGTTGCAAAAACGTCTTTCTAAATACCCTGAAATTTTTGGGGAATTTGAAGAAGGAAGTGTCGAAAATCCGGCTATTACCAAGGAGAGTGTACACCATTTTTCTAAAGAAGTGAATGGTAAACCTTTAATTCGGCCGGCCTGGTTTTTTGATGTGGAGCAACAAGGTGCTGGAATCGTTGATGTGGCTACTCATTTAGTAGATTTGATATTATGGTCACGACATTCTGGAGAAGTAGTTACTATTGACCAGGTGGAAGTAAAGGATGCTGAACAATGGAGCACTGAACTTACACCCTCCCAATTTGAAAAAGTAACGGGTCTCAAGGAGTATCCTGATTATTTGAATAAGGATATAATAAAAGATTCCGTTTTGAATGTTTATTCTAATGGAGCCTTTGTATTTACAGTAAATGGAGTGCATGGAAAGGCCTCGGTTATTTGGAATTTTGAAGCGCCTGCTGGATCCAAGGATACGCATTTTTCTATAATGCGTGGCACCAAAGCCAACCTGGTAATTAGACAAAATAAGGAAACTGATTTTCAAACAATTTTGTTCATCGAGCCTGTTAATGATGCTGCTAAAGCTGAGATCGAAAGTAAACTTGATCAGATCATTCCGGAAGTGGAAAAGGACTTTTCTGGAATTTCGTATAAAAAAGTAGAAAATGGCTGGGAGGTAGTGATTCCATCAGAATTGAAAGTAGGTCATGAGGCTCATTTTGCCCAGGTTACAAGAAAGTTTTTGGAATATATGGAGAATGGAGAAGTGCCTGAATGGGAAAAACAGTTTATGCTGACTAAATATTATCTCACTACCAGGGCGTATGAAATGAGCAGGTCTAAATAGTTATCGATTATTAAAATATGTTTGATGGGATCAGGTAAAAGCTTAATTGTTGTAATATTTTTATTGAATATTTTTGTTGTGAATTTTTCAATAGCTCAAACAAAACATGCCTTTCAATTTGATGTAAATGTAACAGATCGAATGAAAGACATTAATGTTATCGTGAAAAAAAATATTGATAACTTTTACCTAAACCTTGAAGATACATCCCAAATATTCAACTTGTTTGAATTGGTAAATGGAAATAAGATTAGTGTGCCCAGTCAAATTTCTTTGGGTACTTCGAATTTTATTTACTGGCGGATGGATTCGTCAACTTCATCCGGCAATGTTAGGTCCTTTTATCTGGAAAAGGTTGACAAGAAGACAGTTGAAACTGAAAGAAAGGTTCAATTTACGGATAATGGTAAAGAATTGCTTTTTTCTGTAGCTGGTTCACCTGTATTCAATTACAGGTATGCCACCATGCCAGTGCCGGATAATGTTGATCAAATTTATACAAGAAGTGGTTTTGTCCATCCATTGAAAACTCCATCTGGAAACATAGTTTCCCGTATTCAACCGCCGGACCATTATCATCATTATGGGTTATGGAATCCGTGGACCCATACTGAATATAGAGGAGAAGAAATTGATTTCTGGAATTTAAATAAAGGTCAGGGCACTGTACGCTTTTCTGATATCATCAATATTGCCCATGGTGATTTATTTGGAGAATTGACAGTATCTCATGATCATATTATTCATCCGGGTAGAGGAGAACAGGTTGTTCTTAAAGAAGAAATCAATTACAAATTATGGGCGGCTGATCCACAAGGAGAGTATTGGATATTAGATGTTGTTTCCAAATATAATTGTACAACAAAATATCCCCTAACAATAAAAGAATATAGATATCAGGGGTTTTCGCTGAGAGGGCCGGAGCACTGGCATGACAGTAATGTAAAAGTACTTACTTCAGATGGAAAAGATAAAAGTACAGGGAATGCTACCCGGGCTCAATGGATCCAAGTTACTGGTCCGGGTAATGAAAGGGGGGAAAGTGGTGTCGTAATGATGACTCATCCCTCCAATTTTAACCATCCTGAATTGTTGAGGATATGGCCTACAGGAGCTAATAACGGAAAGGAAAATGTATTTATAAACTTCAATCCTGCGCAAGACCGTGACTGGGTAATGAAGCCTGGAAATACCTACACTATGAAATATCGTACCATTATATCTGATCGAAAATTTTCAGATTCTGAATTAGACCAATTGTTGGATAATTTTGTAAGTAGCCCGGAAGTAATCCAATCCCACCCATAGGAATATTTATCTAGTCATCAATAGGGGAGAAGCAAGGATGAAATTGTGCTATTGCTTTGCTCATATCCTACAACACGTTACGTAGGTAGCGCTGCAAGGAGTTGTCGGTGAAATTAGGATATGGGTTTGTATTTTCCATTCATATTTTTGACAAAAGATATATTCGTAATGTACAGTTACCTGTGGCGGAAAATATACACCATTGTATCATCCTTTTAGTGATGCTTTATGAATGTTTCTTGATCATAGGGATCCTTAATGTATAATTGATTGACATGTAATTATTTGGTAATTTAGCAGAGATGGTATCAATTCATTTTTTATGTATTAATTGAGGGTATATAATACAGGATTTTTGCCCGGTGAGTAGAACTTTTGGGTAAACAAATTAAGTTAACGATCTATAGTAAAGTTTTCATATTGATGTTCCCAGACTATTTTGTTGACTATAATATCTTTTACCATTGCTCTGGATGGACCTGATCGACACCATTCGACGAGCGCCTCTATATTTTTTTTATGACCCTGTACGATGATATACACAGATCCATCAGGTTCATTCCTTACAAAGCCATGTAATCCCAGGGATGTGGCTTTCTCTTTCGTTGACGCACGGTAAAATACCCCTTGGACTTTTCCAAACACAAGAATGCTATAAGTCGGAATTTTCTTTGGAGTCATTTTCATTTATTGGTTGTATAATTAGTTTAATATTATTTGTTTCCAAACGTGTAGTTATCCATTGTTGCAATTTTTGTTCTGAATCCGGATCTAAGGGCTGTTCAGATCCCAGGAATAAAACAGAATATAAGGTAGGGCTGTCTGAACCGGTATTAAAACCCTTTGCTTCCGAATATGAACAATACTTAACCTCGGGGAAAAGAACATTTATTTCAGATAATAATTGTTGTCCCATTAATTCTCTGTTCAGAACTGAATCACGCGCTTTTTCCATATTATTGATGACTGTTTTCAGCCTGACTATTTCTTCGTTTAAGCTGGCATTTTCATTCATCGCAGAATTGGCTTCAGAAAATGAAAATCCTTCTTTTATCGCTATGAGGTTTTTATCCAATCCATAATCTTCTGCTTTCTGATATATTCGGGATTTGTCAGAATCAGTAATTGAATGTCCTCCGTATACTAATGTTATTTCGTGCTTACCGGGTTGGATATTTTGATTTAGAAGGTAGTTACCTCCGATTATATCCACACTTTTTATAAATAACTCTGCGTTCTCTATAAACTTCTCTTTTTGAACCAGGCTGTATCCAAAATATATACTCGGGATTAGAATAATTATGATCACGGCCGATATCCACCTGTTAACCATTTTTTTCCGTTCTTCATTTACAAGTGTTCGAAATGGAAATTTTAGAATTTGTGAAATAAGGACAGAAGAAAGGGCAATAAATACTGTATTAATCGTGAATAAAAACAAAGCGCCAAAGAAGAAAGTAAATTGGCCTGTTGCCAATCCGTAACCTGCTGTGCACAAGGGAGGCATTAATGCGGTGGCAATCGCTACCCCTGGAATTACATTCCCCTTTTGCTTACTGGTTATGGCTACAATTCCTGCTAATCCTCCGAAAAATGCAATTAAAACGTCGTAAATCGTGGGACTTGTTCTTGCTAAAAGCTCTGAATGAGCAGTAGATATCGGACTAATTGAAAAATAGAGAGTGGAGGCTATCAAACTTGCAAAAACAGCAAATCCATAATTTTTAAGGGATCTTCTGAATAAATTAAAATTATAAGTGGCTACACTATATCCCATACCATTTATTGGGCCCATTAGTGGTGAAATTAACATAGCTCCGATGACTACAGCCGTAGAGTTCATATTCAACCCCACAGAAGCTACTATTATTGCAAACATGAGAATCCATAAATTGGTACCTTTAAATTCCAGGTCTTTTAGGATATTCTCATGAATTCTTTCAAAATCATCGATTTCGCTATCGAGATTGAAGTAATTTAGTATAGTTTTAATTATCTGCCTTGTCTGCATATTCCTTGAATTGAGAAATCTGTAGAATTAGTTAAATCTTATCTATCGGAGCAATAATGGGGGCGTAATCTAATGTTTAAAAATAGCAAATATTGATATTTTACGAACAGTTAGACACAAAGATAGCAATATATTAACATTTTATGTATTAATAAAATATTTAATTTGATTATATTTGAGAATAATTTTCTTATATGAACCGAATGTCTATATACCCATTTTTATTGTCATTTTTTGTAGGGATACTATTTTTTCAGTGTTCTCCCACGGTAGGTAAGAAAGTCCATTCTGATGAACACTTACCGGTCCGACAAAGAATTATTGAAGATGCCGCAAAAACTGTAGGCAGTAGGTATAAATATGGCGGAACCGGGAATAGGGGATTTGATTGTTCTGGTTTGGTGTACACTATTTATAAAAATCATGAGTTTTTTCTTCCCCGTTCTGCCCGGGATATGATAAAGTACGGTCAAAAGATTAATAAAAGACAAGTTCAACCCGGGGATTTAGCGTTTTTTAAAAATATAGGTAGAAAAGTAGATCACGTTGCTATTGTATACAAAATTGACAGGGATGGAATTTGGTTGATACACAGTACTACATCTCGAGGTGTAATTACCCAAAACCTGGAAAGCTCTAGTTACTGGAGTAAAAGGTTAATACAATTTAATAGTATTATTTAGTGCATTAATTTTCAACAGCACTTCCCCACCAATCATTATTGGGTTTCCAATCCTCTTTTAACATCGCCTGCCTTTGATTTTCAAGATTTTGCCAACGTTTGGTCTTGATATTATTTTCCCATTTTTCCCGGGCCTTGGGATCAAATTGGGGGTCTGGTTCAGGGAATTTTGCATTCACTGTATGTAACCAATCAAATAACTGCTTTTTCATAGAAATTACTCTATCAGGCTTTTTACCTGAAATATCGTTTGTTTCAGACAAATCCTCTGCGAGGTCGTATAATTCTGTTGTATTGGTTTCATAATAATGGATTAGTTTCCATTTTCCTGTGGTTATAGTGGAAGAGGGTTTGCCACCCTGGTTACCGTAATGAGGATAGTGGGTATAAAAAGGACGTTCGCTATATGTTTCTCCATTGAGTAGAGCTTTTAGGCTTATTCCATCGATATGTTGGTCTGCCTTTGGAGAGGATCCGGTTAAGTCAAGTAATGTGGGATAAAAATCTGTTGAAAATACAGGTTTGTTTATCGTAGATGTATTTTTTTTCATACCAGGTGCATATATGATGTAAGGAACCCGGGTGCCTCCTTCCCATTGATAACCTTTACCACCTCTAAGTGGGGTATTGGAGGTAGCATAAGCATCTCCCGAGGCTACTCCACCATTATCAGATGTAAAGACTACTATGGTGTTGTTTTCCAGGTTGTTTTCTGTCAGGGCATTTATCACAATTCCTACGGCCTGATCAACAGATTCTACCAAAGCGGCATAAACAGGCTGATCCTGGTATTTTCGGATGGGTAATACTTCTTCCATTTCAAAACCTTGTTGAGGAATATCTTTGTCTTCTAATTTTGCTCTATATTTTGCCCAACCTTCTTTGGTGGACTGAACAGGAGCATGAACGGCATAAAAGGCAAGGTATGCAAAAAAAGAAGTATCCTTAGCTGAGGTAATAAATTTTGCTGTTTCTCTTGCCAGTCTTTTGGTAAGGTTTTCTCCATTTGGTCCATCCTCCATTTTAGGATTTTTGTATGGAGAAAAGAATCCACCAGGAGGACTTCCTCGTTCAAAACCTCCTATATTGATGTCAAATCCATGGTCTTCCGGATAAGAACCTTTATCTCCTAAATGCCATTTACCAGCAAAAAATGTCAGATACCCATTTTCCTTCATTGCTTCGGGAAGAACGATCTTCTCTTTTGGTAATTGATGTATATACGGACTGGGCAATAACTTATCGTGCCTCCCCCTTGATCTCCAGGCTTCTTCAGAAGCCGCCCCGATCCAATCAGTTATTCCATGCCTGGCCGTAAACATCCCAGTCATTATGCTGGCTCTGGAAGGACTGCAAACGCGACTGGATGAATAACCCCTTGTAAAAAGAACTCCTTTGGCTGCCAATCGGTCAATATTGGGTGTTTCATAAAATTCACTTCCCATGCAACTCAAATCCATATACCCCATATCATCAACGAGTATAAATAAGACATTGGGCTTTTCGGTATCTTGGATCGTCTTATCCTTGTCTATTTTACAGGCAGTTACTAATAGGGGAATTATAAAACTAATTAGCAGAGAGTGGTTTTTTTTATGTAGGTTCATTTATAAAATGTTTAGTATTATAGAGAGAAAGATAACGATTAGATTGTAAATGGTATAACTATGTTGAAATTCTACTTATATTTAGTTATGATTGCTGGTCTCTCCATATCCGGATGTGAGCGTGCTACTTTCCGTATATTTGATAAACCGATCGTTTTTGATAAAACACGCGAGGAATTGTCTTTATCGTATATGAAGGATCGCTATGGCATCAATAAGGATTTTCCAAGTATTGATCCCAAAATGGTGGTTGTCCACTGGACTGCCATTCCTACGCTTGAATCTTCTTATAATGCTATGAACCCATCATTACTACCGGGGGCCAGGACAGGTATTGCTTCAGCCAGTTCGTTAAACGTGGGAGCTCATTTTTTAATTGACAGAGATGGTGTGATTTTTAGGCAACTCCCTGATACTTTGTTTGCCAGACATGTTATTGGATTGAACCACTGTGCTATTGGGATTGAGAATATTGGAAGTAGTAATAATCCCCTCACCAGGGCGCAACTAAGAGCCAACACAGAATTAATCCGTTATTTAAAAAGACTTCATCCAGGAATTGAATATGTTATAGGACACCACCAATATCGAGAATTTGAAAATCACAACCTTTGGATGGAAAAAGATGAAGGGTACCGGACGGAAAAATCAGATCCGGGTGATAAGTTTATGGAGCACTTGCATAAAAGAATAAAAGACCTTGGATTACGAAGTAGACCCTAAAATTTTATTTCTTTGCATGAAAGTAAACGCGATATGTTCAAGTTTCTATCTTGTGAATCCATTTTAATTCTTATTGCAGCCTTGTTTGTACAGACAGGTGCTACTTCACAGGTTATCAACCCTAAAAGGGAACTGCGCGGAGTTTGGATTGCCACTGTTGCCAATATTGATTGGCCCAGTTCACCGGGATTGACTGTAGAGAGACAGAAAAAAGAGTTGTTGAAAATTTTAGATCATCATGAAGATCTTGGAATAAATGCTCTTTTCTTTCAAATTCGTCCTACTACAGATGCTTTTTATGCAAAAGGAGAGGAGCTTTGGAGTTATTACCTATCGGGAAAACAGGGAAAAGCACCGGATCCTTTTTACGATCCCCTGCAGTTCTTAATTGATGAAGCACATTATCGGGGTATGGAATTGCATGCATGGTTCAACCCGTACCGGGCAGCCAATGATAATGATCCAAACAAAGTTTCCGAGGACCACATATCAAAATTAATGCCGGAGTGGTTTTTTGAATATGAAGGTAAAACCTATTTTGATCCTGGCATTCCTGCTGTGAGAGAATATATTGAGTCTGTTGTTTTGAATGTAGTTGAAAACTATGATATTGACGGTATTCATTTTGATGATTATTTTTATCCGTATCCGGGTAAAGAAATGTTACCTGACAGTATATCATTTCTTAAATATGGTGAAGCAAATTTTGACCGTATTGAAGATTGGCGCAGAAATAATGTAGATCTGTTAGTAGAAAGCCTGACTAAAGTAATCCATGATGCAAAGCCGTATGTTAAGTTTGGAATAAGTCCATTTGCCATTTGGAGGAATGAAAAAGAAGATCCCAGAGGGTCAGAAAGCAATGGATTTACTAATTATGACGGGTTATATGCAGATGTATACAATTGGATGGAAAATCAATGGTTGGATTATGTTATGCCGCAAATTTATTTCCCTTTTCATTACACACCAGCACCTTTTGAAAAGTTGTTGAAATGGTGGGGAGATAATAGGTTTGGCCGTCATGTATATGTAGGTCAGGGAGTGTATCGGGCTGAACAAAATAAAAATGGATGGGAAGATAGAAGTCAACTACCAAGGCAGGTAAAGTCTATCAGGCAAGATGCGAATGCCCAGGGGAGTGTATATTTTAGTTCCAAATCCTTAAGTAATAATCTCGGCGGGTTTCGGGATTCCCTACGCCATCGATATTACAGGTTCCCTGCACTTCTTCCCCCGATGCCCTGGCTGGATAATGCAGCTCCAGCTTCTCCGGTGAATTTGAGGCATACCCAGATTGATCGCTTTGTCCGGTTGCGGTGGGATGACCCGGAATCCAGAGATACCCCTTATGGGTATATTGTGTACAGATTTGGTGAAAATGAAAATATAAATTTTGAAAGACCCGATAATATTATCCATATTTCTTTTGACAGCGATAAAACCTTCTTCTTTGATACCAATGTAAGGAAGGGGAAATCATATAGATATTATGTATCTTCTTTAGATCGGTTGAAAAATGAAGGGCATGCGATCGGAATTCAAGTGCAGGTCCATGAATAATTTATCGGTAAAAAATATAAGCAGTGCGTTAGTAAATGGTAAATAACTTTCACTAATAGGATTAATCCCATATCATAGGCCGGGGAATATTCATTTCTCGAAGATAGGATATAAACTGTCCGGCATGAACGGCTTCATGGTATCCAATTCTCATTAAATATGGTCCTAAAACCTTCTTTTGGCCATTACCCGGATGAATGATTTCAGTAGATTTTAATTCCGATTCAGAAAAATTTTGGATGGTCTGTAGGAATTGTTTTCGATAGGGTGCGGAAAATTCTAATTCCTCCTGGACGCTTGTCAAAGGTCGATTTTCCCAGGGGGTTCTATAATTTTCCATTGATTCACCTTTTATGATCATATTCCATCCGTAATCAGCTTCTAATACATGTCTAACCATTTGGATGGCTGACATGGCATGACTGTCTGGTTGCCAGTTAATCAATTCGTCAGGGAGAGATGACCATAAAATAGAGCTACGTCTTCGGATTTCATTAAGATTGCAAAGAATTAGTTCGGCTTGATTCATATAGTATGTTATTGTTTATATCAAATGTTAGTTTCATTTGACAGGCCTGGTACCCTGGCTGTCATTTATTGTTACTGCTTTCTTTATCTGTATAGGGAGATGATACTTTTTTTCCATAGTAGATGAGGCAGAAATTTCTTTTTATAGAGTGACTACAATAGGATTGATCATTGGGGACCATTTCAATAGCTTCAATAATCTGAAGGTGTATTCATCGGGTACCTATTATTCTTTCAATTTCATTAAGTAAAAGTGGAAATGCAGGGGCTGTCATTAAATGTCCGTATCCGTCCATTTCGTAAATTTTGGTATCATTGTGGCCGGCCACTCTCATCATTCTCATCATAAAAGCATTTTCTTCATACCTTCCCAACAATTCCAATTCGAGATCCCCGGTGATTAGTAAAAGGGGGGGAGCATCCGATCTAACGTGGTATAGAGGGGCTAAATCATCGATAATGGGTTGTTTCCCGTCAATACCCATTTCTTCCCTCACGGTAAAATGTGTAATAGTATGACCACTAAAAGGGATCAAACCTGCTATCCTATTTGCGTCTATGCCATGAGGAATAAGCCATCTTTTATCCAGGCCGACCATACTTGCCAGGTAACCACCTGCAGAATGTCCGGAAATAAATATCAAAGAAGTATCTCCACCGTAACGTTCTGTATTATTAAATGTCCAGGCAACTGCTGCAGCGGCGTCTTTAATATATTCTGGAGCTCCTACCTTGGGGAACAAACGGTAATTAACCCCCACAACAGCTACCCCTTTATCTTTCAATGCTTGTGGTATTTCCTTCTCACCGGCCCTGAGGCCCCCTCCGTGAAACCAGACGACGGTAGGGTAGTTGGTTTTATTATCGGGGTAATAAAAATCTAATAAGCACCTTTCCTGTATATATTGATTTCCCCCACGGACAGATTCACTGTAGTATGGAATGTTTTCCTGGATATTATAAATAATATCCTGTCCGTAAAGACCAAATGACATTGTGTATAAAACCAATAGAGTGAATAATTTATTCATCGGGTTATTTTTGTTATTAATGTGGTAAAATTACTGACTCAATTTACTGATGTTTTTCCTATTATCGCTTAAAATGGAATTCCTAAGGGAATGTAGATCTATGAATATAAAAGTAAAAAAAGTGAAGTGAAAAAGTTAAAATAATTTATCTTTCAATTAGAGGGTATGTTACACTTTTTCGAGAGCTTTATTAACAAATTCGTTCTACCCTGAATTCATCCTATTGATTTTATCTATTGGAAGGATTAGAGATAAAACGTTTGATATATTATAACTGATAGTTTCTCTTTTGCGGTGAATTTATAAAATGTCTTCTGTCTTACCATGACTCGGATCGCATATTGTAGACAAAATTAAATTTATACTATTTATATTTTATAAGTATTTTGTCATTACCAGCTTCTTCTTCTAAGTGAAAATATGAATGAATTATTGGGCTTTCCCAATTGTCCCGTATGTATAATGTGGTATTAGCGCTTGCGGATTTTCCCGGTAAGGAAAGGTCTTGCCCCATCCCAAATCCATGGTGATTTCCAATCCCCCAAAATCGCTATAAAATATAATACTCACTACTGAATAATTGATATATAAATCCGGAACTATTCTCCGAATTAAAATTATATTATTTGTATAACCTAATTCTGTCATTCAATAATTGTAGTTAAATTCACAGATCTTTCCATACCATAACTACCTTACCTTTTGTTCGCATTTTTTCTATATATCCAATGGCTTCAGGGATTTTTTGATAGGGGTATATTTTTTCAATATTCACTTTTATTTTGTCTTCTTTAATTAGGTTTGCCAAGGAGTCAAGGTCCCGGGTACGAGCTTTAGCCGTAAATTGTTTAAGGCTAAAAGAACTTAACGAGCTTTGTAATAATAGCCGGGCCAAATGCTTTAAAGTTGTAAAACCAATGAGGATACCTCTTTTACCCATTCGTTTGAAATCATCAAATGTCAAATTTCCATGGGTGTCGATCACCAGGTCATATTGAGTATTTTGCTTGTGAATGTCTTGTCTGTCATAAGGGATGACTTGATCTGCGCCCAGGGATTGAACAAATTCAATATTCTTATGAGAGCAAATTCCGGTGACTTGTGCTCCATAAGCTTTGGCTATTTGTACCGTTAAATGACCAACTCCACCGGAAGCCCCATTTATTAGGACGGACTCTCCTTTTTCCAGTTTTCCATGTGTAGTGAGAGCTTGCAAAGCGGTCAACCCTGCAATCGGTAATCCAGCCATTTCCCTGAAATCCTTTGAATCGGGAATCCTGGCACATACATTTACTGGGGCACAAACATATTCAGCAAATGCTCCTCCGTCAATTAATTCTCCGAAAACCCGATCTCCAGGTTTAAATTCAGATACATTTGGGCCTATTTCCACAACGAGGCCTGCAAAATCTGCGCCCAGGATTTTATCCTTTGGTTTAAATAATCCAAATGCAAAACGGGCAAAATATGGTTTACCCCTGAGTGTATGCCAATCCGCGGGATTAGCAGAATTAGCCATTACCTGGACTAGGATTTGTTTTTCTTGAAGGATTGGCTTTTTTATGTCTTCCATGTTAAGAATTTCTGGCCCTCCGTATTTGTACTTAGTAAATGCTTTCATATTATCAGTATGAAGTTTATATTATAGATTATGTTTGATAAAATATAATTTTCATTAGAAGCAGTGAATTTAATTAGATAAAAGGCGAGAGGAATTTTACAAACTGGTCCTTTTTCTGAAAGTTTAATTTTTAGAAAAAACGGATCGGTTTAAAATTTTGATTAGTTTATACATGGGTGAGGGAGATTCCGAACGGAACCTTGTTTTTTACTTAAAACTGAAATGTACAGCTCGGATATGTAATATGCAATAATAATACACTATGGATTCCCTGTAATTGTTTATTTACTTTTGAGTTGGATTGGCTGTTGTCATTAAAATATTTAAATTTATATTCTTTTCTGACCCAAGCCATCGTCAATGCTATCAATAATTGCCCTTCGGATCGTAGGATTTACTTTGAATTCAGGAAGTAAAATATTTCCAAAATACACCCGTAAGAAAGGTTTAGACTTATTCAGTAAGCCCGCCAGGTTGAAATTAAAAAAGGAGCAACTTGATTTTTTTAATACAGCTGAGAATTTGATTATTCCATTTAACAAGGAAAAAATAAGAATTTATAAATGGGGGGGTGGTAGCCAATCTGTATTATTTTGCCATGGGTGGCAAAGTCATAGTTATAGATGGTTCCCCTATGTTGAGAAATTGGATAAGCAGAGATTTACTTTATATGCTATGGATGGACCGACCTCAGGACAAACTACAGGAAAATATTTAAACCTGCCAATTTATGCAGCTTATGTGCAGCAAATTATACAGGAGATTGGGGAATTTGATTTTTATGTTGGTCATTCACTTGGAGCATTTACTCTTCTCTATACGTTATCCAGGAAGAATAGTTTATCACCAAAGGCTGCAGTAACTTTAGCCAGTCCTGGAAATGCGCTGGATTTTACCAAAGGATATGTTCGGAGGATGCGGCTGGCTGATAGCACATTTGATATGATAAAAAATGAATTTGGAGAAGTGTATGGTCATCATCCCTCTGTCTATCATACAAAAGAATTTGTCAATAGTCTGAGTATACCAGGTTTAATTGTTCATGATAAGGAGGACAAGAGGGAATCATATCAACATGCTCTGGAAATTCATAATACCTGGGAGAAAGCAAAATTAATTACCACTAATGGATTGGGACATAGATTAAGGAGTGAGGAAGTAGTAAATAAAGTGGTCGATTTTATCGAAGGACATTACTGATAAAGTTTACATTCCATTTTTTTTCAAAGGTTTGGAAGTGGCCAATGCAATGACTCTACCTTCCGACCCGACCGCATTGTAAAAATGATAAACCGTATCGTTCCATTTAATTACCCAGGGTTTGTGAGCATATTGTCGGTCATAGTCTTCAGTGGACGATACAAGATCTTGACCTTCCCAATCTGTCCAATGAATCAAATCATATGAACATGCGAAACGTTCAAAAGCACCCGGCTTCCAAAATGCGCCGAAATAGAACATAATGTAGAGATCTCTATATCTGGCAATCTGGGCATCTCCGCAAATACCAGCGCCTTTAGAAATAACCGGCTTATCACCATATCTTTTCCACTCCTTCATGTCTTTTGAAACGGCCATTGCAATACTTTCATAATGGGCGGTATCCCCTTTGGCATTATAATACATTACAAATGGGTAGCCTGTATGATTTTCTTTATCTTCAATTACAAGGCTTTTGTAAATGGTTTTGTTATCATACCAACGGGCATCATCGTCTTCCGGTGATAAAATAGGATGTGTTTCCGTTTGCCAATCATCAATAGTTGAAGAAAATTTTGAATATGCTAAGCCTGTTTTTAGTGTTCCTGCTTCATATCCGGATGATTTACCACCCAGGTACGTCATCCAATACTTACCGTCATGAGATGCAGGTGAATAGTCACCGCCCCATTTTGTATTTACCAATGACATATATCCTGCTTTTTGATTTCCGTCCCAGGTGCCTTCTGTGAATGAAAGAATTTTCCGATTGTCGGTCCATTCTAATAAGTTTTTACTTTCTGCTATCCAGGTTTCATATCCTTTACCGTCAAAAATGATATATGTCATGTACCAGGTATTGTGTTTTCTAAAAATAGTGGGAGAATCAATCATTTTACTGGTATCAGGATGTTTCATTACAACACCGTATTTGTAAGGGGTCTTAATTTCCTCATAGACGGAATTCATTGTTTGAGGTTCCACTATTTTTGGGGGGGATAATTCTTGTGCATGTCCGCAAGAGACAATCATGAATAAGAGGGCCAGATTCTGAAGTATAGAAATTTTAACGGAAACGGTCATTGATGCAAGGATTAAGGAATTTAGCGAAATATAAATATTTAGCAGCATTTCCAAACAGGTATATGAAATTTTTTAAATTTTTCATCAACCGTAATTTGACAAATGGATGGTATTGTCATTCAATTTGTGGTGGAAGATGATAAAAGGATCGGGTAATATGATATTGTAGATGAAATTATTACAATCAGTGATTAATTTATCCCACGTGATTTAACCTATTAATTATCATTCTACCGGTTCGCAAAATACCGTATGCAATAAGATTATTCAAAATGGTTTGATTTTCGTAATTTTGTAAATGTATGGAAAAGAAAAATCGATCGGTATCAGAATTTAATAACGAACTAAAATTAAGAGGGTTTAATGTCTTTCAAATTGAGAAAGACGGTAATTCCACAAAGACCTATAGCCGAAAAGATTTTTATAAAATATGTTTGACTACCGGACAAAGTAAAATTCATTATGCAGATCAGAGTTTTGATCATCATGGGACCATTTTGTTTTTTGGTAATCCCCATATACCGTATTCCTGGGAGACTATATCCAGGACTTACATAGGATATACGTGTCTTTTTTCCGAGGAGTTTTTAAAGATCTCCAATCATACTGATAGTATTCTGCAATCGCCGTTGTTTAAACTTGGAGGCACTCCGGTTTTAAGAATTTCCGACGGGCAACGTGATTTTCTCAATGGCATTTTTGCAAAAATGATTGAGGAACAGGATACTGAATACCAGTTTAAGGATGAGATCATCAGGAATTACATACATCTTATTATCCATGAAGCTATGAAGATGGAACCTTCCGAGAACATTCAACATAAGCAAGATGCTTCCTCCAGATTGACATCAGTTTTTCTTGAATTACTGGAACGTCAGTTTCCAATTGAAACACCCGACACTCCGTTGAAACTGAGAACAGCCCGGGACTATGCTCATCAATTGGCTGTTCATGTAAATTATTTGAATCGAGCTGTTAAAAGTGTTACTGGTAAGTCTACCTCAAACCATATTTCTGAACGAATAGCTAGTGAAGCGAAGGCCTTGCTTCAACATACTGATTGGAATATAAGTGAAATTGCTTTTGCATTGGGTTTTCAATATCCAACTTACTTCAATAATTACTTTAAAAAGGCTACCGGAAGAACTCCAAAGGCTCTACGTGTAAAAAATGTTTGAATTTCTTACTTTTTAGTTTGAATTTCATTAACTACGACCGCTTAAGAATGTTGAACTTTATATTTATATTATAAATTGTCAACCATTGAAAGATTTAATGGTCATTTTAAATTGATAATGACTAATGATATATTAGTATATTCAATAGTAATTTTATTTAGGTAGGAGAATTAGTGACTAAATGAATTTGTTCAAAATCAAATTATTGAGTGACTTGCTTACCATTAATCGTAACATACATTTTAAAACTAAACACCAGGTTTATGGAATTATTGAATATGAGATTAAATGTTTTACTAGTTACTTTTCTGACTTTTGGGGTATTTTTAGCTTGTAAAGCACCTGAAGAAGAATCAGGTAGATCTACTGCAAATGCTATTTTCCCAAAAGGAAGTAAAGGTCCCTCTCAGTTCTTTACCGGAACGGTATGGGTAACAGGTCTAGTAGATAATGATTCGATTTTTACCACCTCAGCGGGAAGTGTCTTATTTGAGCCTTCGGCGAGAAGTAATTGGCACTCACATCCTGCCGGTCAGATACTAATAGTTACCGAAGGGGTTGGGTATCATCAGATTAAAGGTAAGCGAAAAGAAGTTATTAGAAAGGGAGATGTGGTAAAATGTCCTCCAAATACTTCACATTGGCATGGTGCATCCAAAGATAGTAGTATGACTCATATATATCTATTACCAAATACGGAAAAAGGAATGGTTAAATGGATGGAACCTGTATCTGATCAGGAATTTCTTAATGAATAATATTTTATACTAAAAAGTAATACGTATGATACTTCAAGAAAATTATATTCTTTCCAATCGTGTTCAAATTCCAAAAATAGGTTTGGGTACCTGGTTTAATTGATGATGATAGTGTGGAGAAAGCTGTCAAAGATGCCGTAAAAATAGGATATCGTCATATTGATACAGCACAAGCCTATCAAAATGAAAAAGGGGTAGGAAAAGGCGTAAGAAATAGTGGTATCGATAGAAAAGAGATTTTTGTAACTACTAAATTGGCCGCGGAAATAAAGTCCTATAGAGATGGCGTACAATCAATTGATAGTTCACTGGAAACTATGGGGTTGGATTACATTGATATGATGATTATTCATAGCCCTAAACCATGGAAAGCATTTTTGGAGGACAATAATTTTGCAGAAGGTAATATCGAAGCATGGAAAGCACTGGAGGAAGCTTATAAAGCAGGTAAACTCCGGGCCATTGGGGTATCCAATTTTGAAAAAAATGATATTCAAAACATTCTTGACTCGTGTACTGTGAAGCCAATGGTTAATCAAATATTGGCGCACATTACAAACACCCCAACAGCGTTAATTCAATTTTGTAAAGAGAATGAGATCCTTGTAGAAGCATATTCTCCCATCGGTCATGGTGAATTATTGAAAAATCAAGAAGTTGCCACGATGGCAGATAAATACAAAGTATCCGTTCCGCAACTTGGTATTCGGTACGCATTGGAACTGGGACTTCTTCCATTGCCCAAAACGGCTAATCCTGAACATATGAAGATTAATGCGGATGTTGATTTTGAAATATCAGGTGAGGATATGAAAACGTTGAAGAACCTGGATAAAATTAAAGATTATGGTGAAGCCAGTGTGTTTCCGGTATATGCAAAAGAGTAATTAGGATATATTTTAGAGTGTGAAGACTCTTGTTAAGCAATAAGGTAACTGTAAACAAGAAAATGTAAATCCGAAAAGGGAGGAATTTTTTGATTAAAGTGCCTAGAAAGTCATAAAAGTAGATATACAATCTATTGATAGTCCGTATGCATGTTTTACGCCGTAACAATAATAATTATTCCTGGAAAGAATGGATAGATTATAGGTCATTACAATTTACCACATAATTGATATGAATTTCATTTAAAAATTTTTTCCAGGATCATTTTTTACCCCAATTTGACACTAGTCATAGTTAATGACCCACCTAGTGATTTATTATTAAATATTATTGGATTGTCACCCTGTTGCTTTAGTCCCATTGTATATAGCAATGGTAAATAGTGCTCTGGCGTCGGGACAGCTAACTCAAAGGCCTTACCTTGCTTTTTATACTCAATAAGACTTTTGTGATCTCCATCAAGGATCCATTTTTTCATTTTAGAATTGGCCTCAATTGCCCAGTCGTATCCATAATTCTGGTTTAACTTATTCCAGGCAATCATACCCAAATTATGAACTATGTTTCCACTCCCGATAATTAGGATGCCCTTATCCCTGAGAGATTTTAGTTGCTTTGCCAGTTCATAGTGTTGCATTGGACTGAGGGACACATCCAGACTTAGTTGAATGACCGGAACATCAGCATTGGGAAATAAATGTTTTACTACAGTCCAGGCCCCGTGGTCAAGTCCCCAATTATGATCTAATTCTACAGTACCTGTGGGTTGAACAATATTCGAAATTTCACCGGCCAGTGCCGGACTTCCCGGTGCGGGACTTCCCGGTGCGGGGTATTGAACTTCATACAAGGCTTTTGGAAAACCACCGAAATCGTGAATAGTTCTGGGGTTGTCCATTGCTGTAACTTTTGTGCCTTTTGTTTCCCAATGAGCGGAGACAACGATAATGGCATTAGGCTTTTCCAATTTAGCTACCTGGCTCTTGAATTCACGTACAAATTCATTATCCTCAATACCATTCATTGGTGATCCATGCCCTAAAAATAACACAGGCATTCTCTCTGTAATTTTGTATGAATCGGTTATTTTTTGAATGGATTGGAGTGAATTGACTACAGGTATTGATGTTGTTGTAACTCCGGATAGATATAAAAACTCTTTTCGCGTCATATTATCCATAAATTGATACTAAAAATTCTTTAACAGTGTAGGGTTTTCTTCCTAATATTTTTTCTAGCGTAAGGTCCTTTAATTCTAATTCCCCCTTAGCTTGAGCCAATGAAAATGCAGTTAAAAGGTGTATGTACTCATCCGGCACATTGTATTTTTTTAATTGATTCGTAAATTCGTCAGGGGCAGGGGAGTGATAGCTGATTTCCTGACCAGTGATGTTTGATATTTCTTTGGCAATATCGCTATATGATAGTGATTCATTATTCGCCAATGAATATACCTTATTTTTATGGCCACTGCTCGTCAGGATATTAGCTGCTGCTTCTGCTAATTCTTCTCGCAAAACTGAGCTTGATTTGCCTTCTCCCGCAGGAAGAGAAATTATTCCGGTCTGCAGAACTGATTCTCCTATGAACATAGGAATCATATCCATATAAGTTGAATTTCTAAGTATCGTATAAGAAATTCCACTTTCTTTAATCCAATTTTCAGTCTTCATATGAGAAGCCTGCAAAAAAGATATCGCCGAATCTTGAACGGGAATATTTTGAAGAAATGAAGTATATACTACATAATCGATGTTGGATTCTTTTGCAGCATTCACTACATTCCTATGTTGTTGCTCACGATTTTCTACTTCACTACCAGAAACAAATAAGAGTTTATCTACTCCATAAAAAGCAGTTAATAATGAATCGTAGTCATTATAATTTCCTACTCTTAATTCTATTCCTTTTTCCTTTAAATCACTGGCTTTTTTGAGATCCCTGACCAATGCAATAATTTCATTGGTATTAACTCCTTTTTCAACTAAATTATTGATTACAACTTTTCCATATTCGCCAGTAGCTCCAGTAATTAATATCATTTTGATTCATTAAAATTTAAGAATGTCACAAAATTAATCATTTGGTATATAAAATATAGTTGATTTTCTAATTATATTAGTATACTTTTGTATAGTAGAATGTAAAATATGTTTTCAATGAGTAATCAAAAATCTATTTCTGAGATAAAAAAATGTCCCCGGCAATTTGTTCTCGCCATTAACGATACCCTAAATGTAGTGAGCGGTAAGTGGAAATTACCAATCATTGCTTCATTGCTATATGGAAAGAAACGATTTAAGGATATTCAGGATAATATTGAAAAAATCACACCCAGAATGCTTTCCAAAGAATTAAAGGAATTGGAGCTAAACGGTGTAGTAGAAAGAACTGTATATGATTCCAGACCCATACGGATTGAATATACCTTGACAGAATCCGGCGAAAAGATATTATCAGTACTTGATGCGATGGTAGAATGGGGAATGGATCATAGGAAAGTTACGATGCTGTAAGCGGTTGAAGATTCATTTAGAAAATATGACTCATTAGAAATCAGTATTTTCCTTAATTCTTTTTAAAAAATCTTATTTCAACTTCTTTTTTTTCTCCTTTTATACCATCTAATTCCTAATAGCAAAATTATGCTAATAAAAATGAATGGCCAGATGTTAACCAACATTACAAAAAACCATATCAGATTGTTCCAACCGTTTGTAAAACCGTTTGTAAATTTTTCTCCAAACTTTGTTTGATGGGGAATACGTTGATAAAATGTGATGGTTAGGGTGGAATAGGATACCTGGTTTTGCAGATATTCAAATCTACCTTCAATAGATTCAATTTCAGATCGCAATTCCCCTATTTGCTTTTCAATTTGAAGGATTTCGCTTACTTGATTTGCTTCTTGCAGTAAATCGTGATACCGTTTTTCAAGTTCTTTTTTTGTTTTTAACCTGGCTTCAATATCCAGAAATTCTTCGGTAACATCCTTTGCGGTAACTTCCTTACTATCAACTTTTTTTACAGCGTTGGTAGTCTCTGTCAATAAAGTATCAAAGTTGCTGGCAGGAACCCTTATTACAATAGTATTGCTAAAACGTCCGGGCGATTCGAATTCCCTGTCGGATGAAATATATCCATGGTAATTTTCAATTACCTGAATAATTTTTTCCCGGGTGGTTTTCAGATCCACCGTTTCAAACACAACTCTCCCTTCCTTGATAAGTTTTCGTTCAATATCTGTGAAGTCGGCCTGATTTTTAGCAATGGGTGTAACGGCTCCTTCTCTTGCAGCACTGACACTAGATTTATTTGAATGGTCAGAACATCCCAGGAACATAACAAAAAAACATAATGTGAGAAGATTCAATGGATAAGTACTGAAAACAGTGTCAACCTTCATACTTATGATATTCTGTTATGGTAATAAAGTACCCTTCGGGATCTCGAACGGAGAACTCTCTTTTTGTAGAATTTGAATTGAAATGAATTTCTTCTTCCACCGGCCAGTTTATATTCTGAATGTTCTGTCGAATTGCTTCCAGGTTATCAGTTCTAAAATACAAAATTAACCCATTTCCCGGATTTAGTTCGGGATTTTTCATTGTTGGGTGCTCATCTTCTCCCCACTTGTGGAGACAAAGCATTATTTCTTCGTTTTCTCCTGTTAAAACAACAAATCTTTCTGGATTCCCATGAATATTTTTAAATCCCAATACATCTTGATACCATTTTGAACAGATGGTTAGATCGTGTACAGCTATTATAGGATCAATTTTAGCAGGCATAATACAATTTACTACTCGGTTCGAAGGATTTTTTCCATTTTCTTTCCCTTAGCCAGTTCGTCGACTAATTTATCAAGATATCGTACCTTTTGTGTCAATGGATTATCAATTTCTTCCACCCGGTAACCGCATATTACACCGGTAATCAGATGGACGTTTGGGTGTAAATCCGCATTTTGGAAAAAAGTTTTGAAAGTCACCTTATCCTTAATCAATTTTTGAATTGATTGATTATTATATCCTGTTAACCATTTTATTACTTGGTGCAATTCTTCTTTGGTTCTGCCTTTTTTTTCAACCTTTGCAATATAATGTGGGTAAACGGAAGCAAATGTTAGTTTTGCCATTCGCTCGTGATGTTTTTGGTTTTTATCCATATCTTTCATTATTGATCTTTCTTTTGCTATAGTCTATGCAATAATCCTTTTCTTTTGACTATATTTTTATAATCCCATTGGATTTCTCTTGACTTTTTCAGCCATCGTTGTAGTTTTTTTTCATCTATTTGATCCGGGGATTTAAAAATAATAGATGCGTCTTTAAATTTTTTACCAATTACATTGAGTTGATCTTCTTCGAAATCTGCGCCACTCCAGAACATTAAGCGTATACCCATTTTCTGATGACTGTAACCTACGACAGGATTTCCGTTTAAAAACCAAACGGGGTGACCATGCCAGATTTTACTTTCTGCTTCGGACAATTCCCTGTCAATGTTTATGGCAAGAAGTTGGCAGATTTCTTTATAGTCCATAGACTGATTGTCATTATATTCCTGAATCTTCGGGTTCATTCGATTTTTACTTTAATCCCAATAGATAATATCTACTAATATACATTTTATGGTAAGATTAATAATGGTATTTATTATTCTTTGAAATATACTGTTGAAATGGATAGTCCCAATTTCAGGTTTGTATTGCATTTAATTATGGAATGGCCGTTGATACGGCAGAATCTCTTATCCAGTACTGCGCAACAAATTATTTTTTGTTAATTGTTTTTATGATAATAAAATCCGATAGTATTACTACTTTAGATTATTTACTTTCCTAAATGCAAATTTTGGAGCAATTCTGGAAATTCTATATAACAGTTTGGCAGCACCCACTTTTATTTCATCTTTATTTTTTTGCAATCCAGTTAACATTTCCGATACTGCCTTTTCAGGAGTAATTGCCATCTGTGGTGGGTGTCCTTTGTGCCAGGGTGTTTTGACAGCCGGGAAGAAAACTTCTGTCACTTTTACCCCTTCTTTTTCTGTTTGTTTTCTCAGCACTTGTGTGAATGAGTGAATGGCTGCTTTGGTGGCGCAATAAAAAGGATAATCACTTCTGGGAACATAAACCAATCCGGAGGTAATGTTGATGATATTAGCATTTTGTTTTTTCCGCAGGAAAGGATATAGTTTTTTTATCAAATTGATCGGAGCCAAAACATTGACTGATAATTCTTTTTCGGCCATCTGAACAGCCTCTTTGGTTTCAACAAAATTGATTTTATGCACAATGGCGGCATTGTTTATTAATATATTAATTTGGGGATATCTGAATTGAATTTGCTCAATTAACCCATTGCATTGGGCTAAATCTCCCAAATCGCATTGTATTATTTTAATTTGGGGGACAAGTTTTTTTGCTTCTTTCAGCTTTTCCATAGAGCGACTACAAATTATAATGATATTGTTCCATTTCGATAGTTGTTTGCATAATTCAAGTCCTATACCTGAACTACCTCCCGTAATTAATATAGTATTCCCTGATAAATTCATGATAAATATTTTGATGATTCAGGACAAATCTATAGTATGAAAAGGGAATAAAAATTGACTTATGTTAGGTTGCTAATTTTTTTCTTATTCTACTTAAAGATTCGGGTTGAATTCCGAGAAAAGAGGCAATTAAAGTCAGATTAATTCTATTATCGAGATGGGGATATTCTTTCAGAAATTTTATGTACCGTGTTTCTGCGTCTAAAAATAATAAATCACGTTCCCTTTGCTCTTTTTTAGCCATTGCTTTTTCGAGATTGGCAATCAATAGGAAGTTCCACTTAGGATCTTCATTCCTTATTTTCAACCAATTGTGGTAGGTGATTTCTACAATAACTGAATTTTCCAATGCCTCTACAGTGAAATGGGACGGTATATTATGAACCATAGAAGTATAGGAACTGATAATGTTCTTTTCAGGCATAAATACTTTAGTATATTCTTTCCCGTCCTGTGTTAAATAGTAGTAACGAAATAAGCCTGACTTTACAATAGCTAATTTATTCGGAATACTTCCTTCCCTTATAAATATCTGGTGGGGCTGAAAATATTTCTTTGTACCGTATTTCTCAAGTTCTTGAAGTAATGATGATAGTTTATTCATATAAGCAAAATAGATAACATCTTTATATTTGAATGTATTTTGGTTTATATCGGTCTTGTTATTGTAGAGTTGTAATGTGCGTTCTTATACTTTTTACCGGTGAATAATTCCGGGAAGATTTAAATCGGACAATATCACAAAAGGATACTTTCTTCCCGTTTTCAAATTCCAGTTGTCCCTCCACTACACCATCATACCCATGGGTGATAATGGTGGTGATCGTTAATGCTGAAACTGTAATACTACGATATTTTTGCAGTTCGGCAAGGACAGACGATTGCCCTGTAAAGGATTGAGCTCCGACTATACTCCAATGTATGTCTTCGGTGGTATTATCCTGAAGGTAATTAGTATCAAATGTGACTATTGCAGAGATAAAGTCTTTTAGATATACAATCTTCGGAGCATTCCCACATTGAGACGGAACATTTATTTTTACCATGTGTATAATTAGGTCTTTTCTAAAAATTTATTGTAGAAAGCAAGGTTGTAATAAATAATCTTTTTAACAATTCAGGTGCTTCCTATGAACGCTTATACTTCTCGGGTTATTGAGTATTTATTTCTATATTCCTGAACATATACATATTGTCACTCACCCTTAATTTTTTGCCACTGGTAGTAGAAATATTTTGCAGGGTTACTTCGTCGGATACGACGTAGGGGAATTTTTCCCGATATGTATCATCGTTCAATTCTGGATTGAAATTTTTGAACAAGGTAGGTCCGTCATAATCATCAGGAAAATTTGAGTCGTCAATTTCAAGCGATTCAATGGTAATTTTTTTAGGCATATAGCATGTATAACCAAAATCGTGTTGACCTGAATTGTACCCTCCAATTAAGCTTACATTATTATGTCTGTTAGCCCTGGGGATGAAAATACAATTCCGAATAATGAAATCGCCCTCCCAGGTGCTGCCATAATCTGACCGGAGGTTAACAAGAGTAGTCCCGCGAATGGTACTATTTTCCACAGTCAGGGTCCCGGTACCGATAGCATTGATTCCCATGTGTCCCAACGTAGAATTGCGTATGGTGGCATTCGCCACGCCCATATGGGCGTCGAACCTGGAAAAGATACAACCGTCGAACAAAAGGTTTTTGGAATAGTTTGACCCCATAATTCCCCAATAGGTCCTGTCATTGATATCATTGGTTTGACTGCAATTTATGAATGAGACATTGAGTGCCCTGTTAACCAAAATATCATAAGATCCCATCGATACAGAATCTCCGGCTGAACCAACTGTCCGGTAGGTTTTGTGTCCAGTAAGTACGGTATTCTTAACCATTACGTAGGAACAGTCTTGTATCCTCAAAAAACCCCCGTACGGTGCACCGTTTTCTGTTTCGCCGGTAATGTGGTGTTCCAGGCCATCGATTACTACATTTGAGCGCTGGATTAAAATATTCCGATCGTAGTAAGTATATTTTGATGGAGCCTTATTTGCAATAGTAGTAAAATGCCCACCGGAAATAGTTAGTCGATCTTCGTTTATGGGTAAAACTTTGATGGCAGTAATTTGATCAAAATCCCATATTATAGGGGCATTCATATCTACATAACCGTTTTGATCCACTACAAAAATATCAGTTTGCGAGGAACCATCATTATGGTTGGGACCATATCGGATGTATCTTCGGGTATTGGAATCGGTAACGGTGACTAAATGAGGACCGTTAAAGGAAGCATCAATTTTTAACTGATTTTTCTTTAGGGAAGAAATCCCTTTCAGGTTATAAGATTTCAGACCGGAATTTATCACAAAAATGGATGCATTCCGGTTCTCCACTTCAGTGTCGTCAATAATAAATTTTGCTGTCCCGAAATCGGTAGATGTGCGTATAATCGCCGTCCGTTCTTTACCACTAATATAGTAAATGTATCCATCGTCGGCTTTTACCGGCAGGGCTTGTTGGTTCGCAAAGGCATGAGTAGCTGCGATATTGTCCATATCGTCTGATTTACCATCGCCTTTGGCGCCAAAGTCACTGTACTGAATAAATCCTTTATTGTTTAATTTTTTTACAACTTTTGGTGAAACATTGAGTTGTAGTTCCCCATTCTCATTTGTTATAATACTGGTTTTACCTTTTTTCGACGTAATTATTACTTCATTACCTGAAATACCAGATTGTCCCCTTACTATAATGGCAAATGATATAATACAGAGAGATAGTAAAAAGCACTTCATCATTATATTTTATGTTTATTTGAAATTTTTTTATGGAAATGTTGGCAGATAAAATAAATTATTTTTTAGGAATAGCTGTGATAATCTGACAATTGGCGTTTGTTGAAAGTATTCTCCATTTTTCGAATAATTAAATAGAGCTCCATTAAGTGACTTGCAAATGATTATACTTCCTAATCCATCAGAGAAACCAGGTACCTTTATAATACCATAAAGGGTAGAAATTAGGGGAGCTAACCTTTTCCCTTTAATTAGATTAGGTAAGTATTTATTCATGTCTTTTAAGGCTTGTGGTTTTTATTGTTAATCATAGCTATTGACCTAAGATAACTATCTTTGTACACAGATTAAAATTCAATTGACATTATTGTTTTTTATTCGGAATAAGGTATTATGTGTCATATATAATTAAGTTTAGAGAAGGGGGGAGATACAATATCACAATGAGTGACAAAAAATTATAAATACGGAGGGAATTTTGCTATTGGACTTGAAGGGAAGGCTAACCTTATGTATTAGGATTTGTACTGGAAATTTATTGACTGTAAAGGAGTACAAATTATTCCTTTTGTCATAAGTTGAAAAAAATAAAGGCTCAAATACTTGTATAAATTTTATATGCGACGGAGCGGTGAATAATGTACTGATATTCCTTCAGATCTCGTTCCTTTATTAGACTTATTAATGGCCTGGAGTTTTATATTTTCATTTAGGCATTAAAGTTATGATGCCTACCAATCAGTTTCTATTCTTATTCTTTTTCAGATTTGGTAGCGGAACAAATTCCTTATTATCTCCAGGTATTTTTGGGAAAGCATCCAGGTTTTGAATTTTCCAATTTTCTTTTGCTTGCTCCAAAATAGATTTGTCAGAATGAACAAAATTCCAAAACATAAATCGTTCTTCATCAAAAGGTTCCCCTCCAAAAAGATACAGGGTTGTTTTGCCATTTGTTTCAAATTCACATAATGTTGCTTTTTTAGCAATTAATAATTGTTTACTTCCATAATCCTTATTTTCAATTTTTACAGTACCTTCTAAAACATACATGCCTACCTCGCCAAAAAGTTTATCTCCGATATTGATTATTTTAGGTGTTTCGGTTTTAATTTCCAGAAAATATAAGGGACTATGGACAGGGACCGGCGATTTTTTAGTTTTAATTTCACCGGCAATCAATTTATAATAAATACCTTTTTCTTCCCAGGTTGGTATTTTTTCTTGGTTAATGTGATGAAAAGATGGTTCTGATTGTTCCAGGTGTTTGGGCAGGCCTATCCATATTTGAAAACCGTGTAAAAACGAATCTTTGTTTCGAAGGTATTCAGGTGTCCTTTCTGAATGGACCACTCCTTTCCCAGTTGTCATCCAATTAACTTCACCGGGCTTAATCTCTATCTCATTACCGAGACTATCGCGATGGAATATCGCACCATCTAATAAATAGGTTAAAGTGGAGAGGCCTATATGTGGATGGGGAGGCACGTCCAGATTTTGATGGTCCTTGAGGCAAGCCGGTCCCATATGATCGATAAATACAAATGGGCAACAGCCCTTTTCTGTCGGAAAGGTAGTAGCCTGCCAACCAAAAAATTTCCAATATCTGCAGCTTTTTCTTCCAATATGAGTCCTACGTTTGATTGCATTGAAGTTGTTTAATATTGAATGTTAAATTAATGAAATGTTGTTGATTCTTTCCAACTCAAATCCCAATGGGATAATACGGACCTCACTATGAGTTTGGTCCCCATAAGCCCGGGATCAAAAATAGGTGATTCTGAATGCTTTCTGGGTACAGGTAAGTAACTTAGCAATTTGTTTTTAAAAGGCGTCATTATTGCCTATTTAAATTTCGAGTATGTTTTCAATAGTTGAATAATATAATTATTAAATCGATTTAAATAGCAAAATTCTGGTTTTCCGAATTTATTCCAGGTAATGCCAATATCTCAATATGATTTTTTTCTATCTTTTTTCGGGATTGAACAAACATAGTTAATCAAATTCATTAAAACTTTCCAAAAGATATAGTTCTATGTCTTATGCGGTCATAATTTCTATTAATGCGTTCTTTTCATCCTTGTTGAAGTATTTATAGCATTCCATCATAAGGGCAGGTTGATAATTGAGTTAGGATTTGAGGAATAGTTTTTAGTATTGCTATGTCCATATCCCCTTTGCATCGATTTTAATTTGCTCCAACCTTTTTAAATCATTGCTATAAGACTTCAAAAGATAGTCGTATAAGTTTTTGTCTATTATATTAAGTATAT
Source organism: Membranihabitans maritimus (assembly GCF_021729145.1). Lineage (GTDB taxonomy): Bacteria > Bacteroidota > Bacteroidia > Chitinophagales > Saprospiraceae > Membranihabitans > Membranihabitans maritimus. The sequence continues at coordinate 200,620 of NZ_JAJSLW010000005.1, forward strand.
CGCGGTGCTATGGTTTCTAGATTTTATCCTGGAGGAAATTATTGGTTTCCAGTGCTCGTACCCTTCCCGATTTATAAGCCAAAGAGCCATAGGAGTTTTTGTATCAGCGGTATCAATTACAAAAGATTCTTCTTTAAAGAGTTTTGGTAGAAGGAGATATTAGATCTCGATATTTCCTTTGCTCTCTCGAATGGATGTAACCATTGAGCATATTCAATTTTCCTATACTGTGGAATATCAATTTTTTTTATTTCACATCAGTATTCATTAAAAGTCTTTTTTACACGATTCTTTCTTAGCTTTTTCTTTAGGTGATTTATGATTATTTCTTGCTTTACAACTATTAATGCTGCTACAACACTATACGCTATTTCGGAAATCAAAGGTATGTATTCACCTACTCCGACCAGACAGCAAGTTCATAACCATCGGGATCGGAGAATTGAAAGCGTTTGCCACCCGGGAAGCTAAAAATATCCTTCAGGATGGTTCCTCCCGATTTTAATACTTTTCTTTTGCTTGATTCAATATTATCTGAATAAAGTACGACCAATATACTGCCTTTTGCAGGTTCACCGATCGTAAATCCGCCGTCTACATAATCTCCTTCAAAGGCTGTATATTGGGGGCCATAGTCTGTAAAACTCCAACCGAAACATTTTGTATAAAATTCTTTTGCCCGTACTATATCTGTTGTGAGAAATTCAATGTATTGGATTTGCTCGTGTTTTAATTTTATTGGCTTCATGGTTTAATATCCTTAAAATATCTTGGAAAAAGTTTGAAATATCATGTTTAATTTTCAAATTAAGTAGTTGTATTACTGGAATCTAATCTTGTGTTATATCTACTTCACCGGTTTCTTAGGTTTTCTGACTCTGTGGTATTTAATCCTTCGAATATGGGCACGGGTCGATGTTCACCTTCTTTTTCTGTACGAGCAATTCCATGTTCTCTAATGTCATTTATCAGCCATTGCATTTCCATTATTTCCTTGCGTTGCGCTTTGATAATTTTATCAGCAAGTTCCCGTACTCTAACATCCTTTATCTTTGATTTTTCGCTTGTTAATAATGCAATGGAGTGATGTGGAATCATACCCTTCATATAATCCACATCTGAGACGGTTTTCTGGCTCCTAACCAACCATATACCACCAATAATAAGGATAAGACCCAAACTAAAAATAGCTATATTTTTCCCGCGTTTTCTGTACATACTAAGCATGTAAAGTAGCATGATAATGATCATAGCTCCACCCATGACAAGGGTCATAAACAACCGGGTTTCACTAAACCAGAAATGCTCAATGATTTGATATGAATGTGTATACATTAAAAAAAACATAGCAGCCATGGAAGTAGTGATCATTGCAAAGAATTTAAAATAATTATGACTGTTTTTGTTATTACCCTTCATGGTAGAATTTTTTTATTTAAAAACTATTTCTAATTCTTCAGGCTTGCTTTTGTGCTATAATTTTTGCTGATTTTATTTCATTTCTAGGTCTTTCCAAACAAACTTTAAGCATCTAGTGAATATTTTAATGATTTTGTTAATATAAAAAATTAAATTAATAGGAATGGCTCACGGAATGATGATTAGGTTATTATATGTCCACGATTTATGTTGTTTCATAAAAGTGAACCATTTGTTTTAGGAATTTCTCGGATGGAACCCATATTTCCGTTTTTTTTTATTCTTCATCTTGAGTAGAATCTCGGTATGATAGAAGGCATGAAAAGTTATGTTAAATACCTTTTCGAACTAAATGTATTCAGTGGTGTAATATTTTATAAATTGTTCCTGTTACAAATTCCGATGAATTCGGGGCGATATAAGCACATGGTAGTTACCTGAAGCATAATAAGTTTGAATGTTGATTCTCGTTTCGATCAGAACCCTCAAAAGGTTCCATCTACCTGTTACGTGTGTTCGAATTCCCAGGGATAATTAATACCTAAACATGAATCTTGTTAGCCTCCCAATCCTAATAAATAAAATTTTCATACTTATTTTTTGTTGAATGTATGCGTTTCTAACCGTGGTTTCTTTTATTCAAATTGCTTTGGTCTTTTCCCTTGAGAAGCCAATCTGACTATTTCATCTATTCTCTTTTGTCTGGTTTCTTTACGTTTAGCGATTACAATCCAATACAACATTCCTTTCATTGTTGATTTTGATTGTGATTCAAAGTAATTCTTGGCAATATTATTTTCCCCCAATGCAATTTTTAATTCCTTTGGAATGATAAGGTTTTCAATATCGTCCATTATTGACCATGTGCCGTTTTGTTTCGCCGTTCTAATGGTTTCATAACCTGCATCAGTCATTCGACCTTGTTGGATTAGTTTGCTAACTTTCTCCTTGTTTATTTTTGACCAGGTACTGGTTGGTTTTCTTTTACTGAAATATTGGATATACCTTTCTTCGTCAATCGATTTTTTTGTACTATCTATCCATCCGAAGCAAAGGGCCTCATCAACTGCTTCACTCCAACTAACAGAAGGTACCTGGGAGGAAACTCTAAAATACATTAGCCAAACTGATTTTTTTGACCGGTGATTTTTTGTTAACCATTTTCTCCATTCTGATTGGTTTTTGGGACAATATGTTTCTATTTCCTTTTTGCTCATAAAAATTGATTCATTTCAGTAATGTAAGAATATTAAGGAGTGAGGTTAAGATAATATTCAACAAAAATATTGACCCTATTGAATATCTTCTAATTTCAATTTGGATCAATGTATATAATCAATCTTCATTTGATTAACTTCTGCAGATATAAAATCTTGCCAAACCTTTTTTGAAATATGACTATTTGGAATAACGACCTTACTGACAGGTTTTTTAAGTTCGATACTTTCAAGCTTAAGTCGATTACCTATGTTAAGGTACTGATTCGGACAATGCTGGAAAGGTTTTACCTTTTCAATCAGGACCATCCCCCTGAAACAATTTTTCTACCAACGTATCAGGAATTTTTATATTTCAATTAAGTACCGGGGTAAGACATAGTATCCCTGGCAGTATCTCAAAAATCATCATCGCTTTTTGCCGACTAGTACAGTTAATAGCTGCCTTTGAAAACCAATGAACTACTAACCAAAGATAAAACCTGTATGTGACAACCCTATGTCATGCCGTATAAATAATTAGGTGGGATTCAATCTGATAATCGAGGCTTGATTTTAGGATTCAATATTTAGATTCTTTCTTTATATTTTGATACACTGTTGAAAAAGTAGTTGCATTTATAACTATGGTTGCAGTTGTAAAGGTTGAATATAGTTTTTTTAAGAGTTCATTGTATAGGTTGTCTTGTCCAAAAGTTTTCAGCAGCAGATAATAATGTTCCCTGGATGAAAGTAACAAATGCGATAGATTTTTTAATGATATTTCTAATGGTATATTATTCGTGAATCTGCCTTTGATCCTAATGGGCTTGTCGTATAACTCATTAAAATCTATTTGGTGATCATAAGATGAATTCTGATGATGAGACCTTTTTAAATTTAGTTTTTCTAAAATCCAATCTAGTGATAATTCAAAATCATAAATGACAATTCTGGAAGAATTTTTGGATACCCTGACAACCTCATTAAGCAAAGCCTGTGATTTAGCATAGAAAAGGGACCCTGCGAAAGTAATTACATCAAAGTAATCATTTGGAAAGGTGAAATTCTCCTTGTTGTAATATTTATATTCTATCCTGGGATGGTAAATGGCTTTGTGCAACATCTCTTTACTTGGCTCAATTCCTACAACATTATTACAAAAACGGGTTAAAGCAATAGATGACTGGCCCGTTCCACAACCGACATCCAACCCTAAAGAACAAATATTTTCATGTTCTAAACATTCCTTTAATATTATGAAATGTAATGAAGGTCGATATATGGAGTAATGAAAAGCTGTAGTTTGATCGTAATTATTGGTCATATTTAGACATTCGATTGAATTATTCTAAAGAATATTTTACATCTCGTTGGGAGAAACTGAATCATTTGCTGACTATCCATAATTTATATGAATTTAATTATTAATTGTTGTTTTCAATAATTATGTCTATTTCCAATAACCAGGGACAATTGTAAAGCAAGCAAATTTTCATTGTCTGAATCAACCATTTAAAATGATTATCCCTGGTATCATCGATAGGTTCTTCTTTGTATTTCTTTTGCTTTAAGCAGAGCTGAAAATAAAATTTTTAAGATAGACTTACTACAAAGGGATGCTTTTCATAAGTCTTATATTCTGATCATTAATTGAACTCCAGCAGTAATTGGCCTAATTGAAAATAAGGACTATAGGCAGTACTATGGAGTAATGTCATATGTATGAATATATTTTCAAAAATCAGTCTTTTATAGGATGATACTATCCAGAAATTAGTTCCTGCTTAACCGTCCGTCTTGATTAATATATTGGTATCTTGCTGAATTCAAAATTATTCCTGGTATTGCTGAATAGCAATATAATCTGAAGAAAAACTTAGTCTTCCGAAATCAATACTCTTGGTATTTCTGAAAGGATTTTCGGATTATTATTTTTTCTGAATACAGGGCCTGCATATTCATTACTAGTTTCGTATTTAGGTGAAAAATATCCTTTTCGGTTGAGAAAAAGTTTACCGTTTTTTTTATTAATGGTCACGGTTCCCACCGGATAAAATCCCTTGTCTTTATCTGCCTTCGAAATGGTTACTTTTTCCAGTGGCCTATTATTTTTAGTTTGCCATAAATGATTTCCATGTGGTAGTATATCGATCTCTTTTATTTCCAGCTGAATTTTATCTTTTTTCACCTGTACAACCATGTAATTCGTACGTGTATTGTATCCAATCAACCCACCATGAGCTACTTGCATTATTCCGTCCCTTTCGGTACATGTAATAGCGTGTACTTCTCCGCATAAATAAGCATCTACCCCGTAATTTTTCATAGCCTGCCAAAAACCTGATTCCCTGCCCTCCTTAATCATCAGGCCACTCGAGCTCCACTTTCTTACGGGACCCAGGATCGGCGCATGGCCCAGAACAAATTTATGATCTGCATCGGCATTTTCTTCGAGTATGTTGATTAGCCATTTCAGTTGTTCTCCGGTTACACCGGCTTTAATCAATCCCTGGTCACTTTGACCTTTTTCGAATATATCAGTAGAAATGAAAAGGACATTTTTGTGTTTCCACCAGAAAGCCGTACCTTTCATATGATCAGGGCCATTCGCGGGCATTTCCATATGTCGGGCAAAGGCTTCTTTATACAATTTTACAGCTTCTATTTTTTTTGTTGTCCTCCAGGCATTGTCACCTATTTCGTGATCTCCAATGGAAGTGTAGAATTTTATACCATGGTCTTTCATCCTGTTTTTCCAGGCTGAATAATATCTATTGGCATACTTGTCAATAGTATCTCTATCATTCCACTCCGGATCATCCCAGTGCCCCATAACCAAATCACCAGGTACTACCAAAAAATCAGGATCTTCTTGTTTTATGGATTCCAATATATAGGATACTGCATTTTCCCAACCTTCCTGCGGATAATCACAATCTACATTAAGAAAATCAGGCATACTTACGAATATCCATTCTTCCTCATTTGAAGCAGGATTAGATTGGCAGGCAAGTAGAAAATATCCTGTGATGGCTATAATGTATATATTAATTTGTTTCATTTACCTGATATTGTAGATTTTCTGAAATTTTCATCTTGTCTTAGAATAATTGTTCTTCCGTATATGATAATCTATATCATTATGGTATTGCTGCTATGTTATATGATATGTCGACTATTTTTACTTTTAACCAGGTCCATTTTTCACCATTTAACATCCAACTCACTTCACATTCTACAGGTACTTTTATCCCCTTGAAATCTTTAAATTTGATAGCTTCCACGGACCATTGTGTAGGAGTAGGGTCTTTTACATCTTTATAGCGCATGGCCACAAATTTTACAAACTGACCATATTCATTAAAGTGAAATATACCACTAGCTTTTGTCCCCTGAATATCCATCGTTGCTTTAGCGGAATGGTCATTCAAAGCTTCCCAATGAATGTCGGGAGATAACGCAGCTGAAGGAAACCATACAATTTCTGCCAGATATCGCTGTAGGGTTGCTTGATTTACTTTGAAATTATTATCAGCATGAACAACCGGAAAAAGGGAAAATAGCTTTATTGTCATTTCCCCTTTCCCCTTTACGAGTTTGTCCCGACCTTTTGTTGAAATAAGAGAGTATATAGAAGTGTTGATAACCCAATTAAATCCGGGAGGTTGAACAGTAAAGATTTGATTCGCAGTACCAGAACTCCAATCCTTTTGTCCTGGATTCATTTTTAGTTTCAATTCCTGGGTTAGATATACATTGGATACAATAGGTTGTCCAAATTCTGTGCTTGAATGAAGCCATTTCCGAACAACCGGGGGCAAATCTGCAATTTCCTGAGCTATTATCGGATTATTAGTCACAGTTTGAGCCCTTTGAAAAAGATCTTTTCTTTCGGCTAAAATTTGATTAGTAAAGCGAAAATCTGAATAGGAAACGATAGATGCCAGCAGTATAAGTATATTAATGAGGGTTCCAAATTTGGCATCGGACCAAAAGTAGAATATCAATGCCTGGGAAACCAGGATAGCCATAAACCCGCCTAGCCACCAATAATCTGGTTGCCAAATAAGAAGGATAATTGTGATTGAGAAAAGGATAAAGCTGACTAACCAAAAGGCTCCCACAGGTTTGGAAATTGGTTCAGATATTCCCTGGAATGTGGTTATATCGTAAGCCTTTAGGAACCCAAAAAGGTGAATACTCCCGTGTAATCCCATGACCAGTATTAAAATTATCCTCATTTCCAGATGATTTATGGTTAAACTGATTATTGAATTGCGCAACTAAGTTGAAATAAACATACAATTTTATTGTGTTGAATTTCTTGATAAAAGTCAATGGAATTGTGACTCCACGCATCGACTTTTGTATTAAATATAAAAATAATGAGTCGAAATACCTACATGTTTTTTGTTGTTTTCCTGTTGTCTGGTGTTACTATTGACGCCCAAACTAATGATGAAATTCCGGAAAACAAATATTTTATCGGTAGTACATTTTTTATGCTTGCTAACCTGGTCGATGACCCGGAGCCACCAGCTTATTATCAACTAAATGGTGGCTATCGAATAACTGCAAAAGATGTTGTATCAATTGAATTAATCACATGGACTTATTATGAGCCATTGGGAGTACCCTTTAATAAAAAGAAAACGGCTTCCAATTATCCGGGGAAGGTGCAGTCATATGGGGCTGGTCTTGCGTATAAAAGATTTATCTGGAAGGAGGCTTTTGTCCAATTTCATGCTACCGCTTTTCATCAGGATTACCTAGATAAATCCGGACGAAAAATCCAAAGTGGTTTTCAGCTATTTAATACTTTACGGATTGGTTATCAATTTCAGTTTTTTGATAATAGAGTGTTCCTTGCACCCTCAATAGCTTGTACTTTCTGGCCTGTGAATACCCATTTGCCATCATCTTTTCAGATTCAAGAAAATAAGTGGAATGGATTTTTTATTGGTGAACCAGGTTTACATTTTGGGATTAACTTTTAGTAATGCGCTTCCTGATTCTGCTTAAGGATTCCGGTTTGATTCCCAGATAACTGGCAATTTGATGTTGGGGGACCCGATTAAGAAGATCCGGTCGTTCTTGCTGTAACTTTTTATATCGTTGCTCTGGTTTTAATACGATGGTTTGAATTAATTCCTCTTGTTGGGAACCCATCATTTGTTCCATTCCGCTTCTACAAAAGGTTTCAAATCGTGGGTGTTTCTCGTACAATTTGTTTTCTTTTTCCGTATTGAGTATGGCCAGGGTCGTTTTCTCCATGCATATATAATTTACCTCAGAGGGTGCCTGCTTGGCAATGCTATTAAAATTGACAGCAGATTGATTTTCTGTATAAAAGGCTGTAGTTTTTTCTTCTCCGTCATTGATTTCATATTCCCTGACACATCCTGAAATAATATAATAGGCATTTCTTGCAACCTGGCCTTCCCGGAGTAAAAATGTTCCTTTTTCAAAACTTTCTATCGGGAAACTACTTTCAATATCAAATTTTTCCTTTTCTGATAGTGGCGTTAATTCCGATAGTAATTTTATGAGTATATGTGTCATGTTCAATATTTTAACGATCGACTGCTAATTTATTTATTGAATTTTTACGGGATTTTAGATGTCTAAAAATAGATAATTTTTATTCTGAATAAAACGCCGGGGAAAGCTATTTACTAAATCACTCTTTATGGTGGCATCTCCAATTACCTTACATATAATAGAACGGCTTTTATTTTCAACAGTTGAAAATGATTCTATTCTGGCTTCTCAATTGATTCCATACGTTCCGGATATGTCTATCAGGTCAATTTCTTTTAGTGTGTTTTCAAAATGTAATCATTTAATTGCAATTATAACGGTTTAATATCGTGCAAAATATTAAGCGCATTTTGGGAGTATAATGAACATTATATGCATATTCCTTATAAGATCCAAATTATTCCTTCATGCGCTTAATGTTATTTCAAAGAATCTATTTTATGTTTTTAATCTAATGCCCGGGTTCCCAGATAAGTCGTATAAAAGTACTAAATCTTTCATTTTCTCTCTTTACCGGGATCCCTACAACAATTCCAATTAGGGTGTTTTCGGAAATTCCCAAACGCAGTTGGGGCCTCATAGTCATATCAAAATCCATACGATCATATGTTTTATTAAACTCAATACCTATAAAGTTTTTTGTGCCTGTTATCGTATAATGTATGCTGGTATTCAGATCATAAATAGTATGGAATCTATTGGAACCAAACTTTTGCTTTACCACAGGCCCGGTGTAAATGAGTGAATGGAAATTGTTTCCCCATCGCCTGGCAACTACCAGGAAAGGATTGTATGAATTACCTGTGATTAGAGGGGTGCCAAAGTTTTTAAAATCGGAAAACTCCACTTCATTAATATACCCTAATGCCATTGAGGTAGCATGTGGTTCGCTCACGTAAAAGGTCCATTGGGTTGCCATCTTGACACTGTTGAGTCTATGAGATGGAATCGACTCAGGTAAAGATCCGTTTACCGGGGAATAGAAGGTGAAAGGCAGTTCTATTTCCAATCCCAACCTGTCTATGGGCGCCCATTCGTATTCTACAAGAGCCTCATATGAATCAAAATGTAAATGGTCTGCTAGCCCTAATCCTAAATTCCATTCCTTTTCACCCTTTCTTGCCCCTAAATCACGAATGAGATCAATATAAAGAGGTTCTGCATGGAATACCTTTGCCGGTAGTTGCTGCTGCTCCACCTCTTGAACGTAAGTGCTATCTTTTTCAGCAGCCAAATTTTGTGCAATAGCAATTTGAGAAAAAGCCAATACTAAAATTGGCATCAAAAATATTTTGATGTTCATTATTATTTGATTTCATAATTTTAAAAATTTTCACCTTAGTATGGTGACATTGATTCGAAGATTATTTTATGATAATCAAATTTTTGGCGGGGGCGTATCGAGTTTTAAAAATCCGGAAGACAAAAAGGCTCTAAATTGCCGAAATGTTTTTTTTGGGCCTTCAAAAATTAGGTGCATACAATCCCAATGACGATATTGATAGAAAACTTGTTTTAATTGATGGCTACTATTCTTATTATGTTCTTGGGAGTCATTGTCATCATACTCTTTAAACGCATTTTCAAATCCTAACACTTTTTCAATAACTAATTCAATAAGACTTTCCTGATCATTGATAGATAAATCTTCTGAGATATGTTCTGGATAAAGATCTTTTGTATCAACACTGATGTTGAGGAGGTAAAGTCCCAGTAGACCGCATGTGAGTCTAATTAATGTAGTGTTTCTAATTTTATTAATCACCTTTCAAAAATGCATTACTGGTTTTTAATATATCGGTAGAAGGAACCATAAAATAGCTGCAATAAATATTGGTCCAAAAAGGTGTAAGAATAGAAAAATCTATTATAACAATACAACTTTTACGACTCCAACAACAGAACAAGAAGCTTGTATCGTATTATATATAGTACCGAATTTTTCTATATTTTTTTTCAGCAAGTTAATATTCAAACTTTTGTCGTCACTATGAATTAATAATTCGTAATGAATATTATCCAATTTAGACGGTTTGTCCAGACGTACTGCATTTACAGTAATTTCAGCATGGGTATATTTAAATTTCATCAAACCTGAAAATCTCTCTACGTTTTTTAGAATGCAGGAAGAAAATGCACTCAAAAATATTTCTGCAGGATTTACAAAATCATTATCTGTTTCGGATGTTATACCAAATATAATTTCTGATTTTTTGATTTTTATAGAACCCTTTTGATTTTTAATCGAGCTGGCTTTAATTGAATATTTCATATCTCAATGATCTCATATTACCAATTAAAAATGGATATTTATTTCTTAATTGTATCTAATAACTTTTATTCTTCTGTCAATGTATTAGTATAATATAAATATTTTAACTGTTCTATATTCATTTTTATTTGGTTGCCTATTAATTTTAGTCGGGAAGTTATGTATTTCTCTTGTCTTTTGTTAAGAAGAAATACGGAACTTTCCCCGTAGAGAAATTTTTCATTTTCCCCATCCAGTAGCCTCTTGTAATTTTGTGTATTAACTTCTAAAATGTCATGTTGTTTGCGTAGTAGATTTTGTTGTGCCAGGGTATTCTCTATCTTGTTCTCCAATTCATTCTTTTTGTTCTCAATTTCTAATTTTTGATCAAACATCTTTATTTTTCCCTGTTGGATATCTGCTCTTTCACTTCGAAGAAATAATGGCATCGCAAAGACAAATCCCCAACTATAATTGTCAATGGAATAATTGGGAACAATACTATTGGAAGTGGTATATAATAAAGGGTTGTATTTTAATTTGAGTTTTGGTTTTAGTTTCTCTCTTTTTAGCTTTTGTTCTATTTCAAGCATAGAAAGTTTGTTTATAGATGCAAGTAAAGAAGGATTGTTTTCGATGGAGATATCATTTCTCTTATTTACTGACAGAAAGTTGAGTGAGAAATAATCTTCTGGATTTATATTAGGCTGAAGTTGCATCGGTTGGTTATCATACCAAAGGAAATTTTCAATATTCATCCGGGATTGAACTAGTTCCATATCATTTTTTTGTAACTCAATTTGTGCATTTTGCGATAGGATATGAGCTTCGAGAGTGTCCATGGCCGTCTTATCTCCACCAAAGAAGGATTGTTTTGTGTTTTCGAAATAGGTATTAGCAAGTTGGAGATTTTCGTTTAATACTTGGTCAAAATGATGGAAAAGTTGCCATTGCAAATAGGCATAAGTTGCATTAAAAAGGAGTTCATTCAAGATAACCTGCTTTTCATTTTTAGTTAGTTGTTGAAATACTTTTGCCTGGGTTAAAGTTGTTTTTCGCTCATTGACAATAAGCCCTTGTAAAATATCTAATTCAATACCAATATGCCACAATCCGTTATCATCTGTATTTAGTTCTGGATTGAGGTATTTACCCTCTGTATTTTCATATCCGGCTACCAGATCAAGACCAAGGACAGTTGGTATCCTGAGCTTAGTAGAATACTGTCTATAATAAAGGCTTTCTGAGAAATTTTTTTCTCTCCAACTTGAATTAATATTTGGATCAAAATTGCCCTTTGCTTTGAGCATTTCTGCATCACCCAATTGCACTTTTAAATCAGCTTGTCTCGCCACTGGATGAAATCTTTTTATCGCATTAATATATTCATTGTAGGAAAGAATAACCTGATCGGTTTGAGAATATCCCTGAATACAACAAAGAATCGGAATAATATGTGCAATCCATCGTTTCCTCATATTACTTAACTGATTTTATCGGTGCTTTGCGTTTGATCTCAGTTTGCTGATTATTTTTCACTTGATAGTAGTTTGGAGGGAACCCATTTAATTTCCTCCATATTTCATACCATATTGGTACTTTTTCCAGGAGTAAAAAAGCTTGTGCCCCGGTCCCTATACTTAACAGTTCAGGCCAATATTTATCTTTGCTATTTGGGCTGACCATTACTCGGTAATTTCCATTTGTACCGATGAATTTATCAATGGCAACAACATTTCCATCAAAAATTCCTGTTGAAGATTCTGGCCATCCGCTAATCACGACTGCTGGCCAACCGTCAAATCTAAGTTTGACCAGGTTCCCAATACTTAATAAAGGTATGTCCTGGGGTCTGATCAAAAGTTCGATCGCCAGGTCGTGTTCGGAAGGCACTATCGTAGCAATATCGGCGCCCTCTTTGACGGTTTCTCCCAACCCTTTTCTTATGGTTTGGGTAAGGTACCCTGTCTGAGGAGCTGTGATATAATAGAATTTCTGTCTTTCCGTGTAATTGCTTAGCTGATTTTGAAGTTTGGCGGCACTGGCAGTACTTTCCATCTTTAGAGATATGGCTGATTGACGATCAGAAAGTGATTTGAACATCTTATCGGCATATTCCCTTTCTATTGCTGAAAGTTCAATGGTTAAATTACCTAGTTCATTTCTTTGATTGATTAACTTGTTTTTTTGAACATTTACTTTTGCTGTTTCGTTCTGTATTTTATATCGTTTTTCTTGTAATTCAGTAAGGGATTTCAATCCCTTATCGTATAGTTCTTTCGTCCTGTCTACTTGGTTGCGAGTGATTTTTAAATTGGTTTGAAGCGCTTCCAGGTCAATACTATCCATACTAATTTTATTATGAGCCTGGGATATTTTATTTTGTATTTGTTGTCTCTTAAGATCGAGTGCATCCTGCAATGCTAAGTATTGACTTTTTAGTGCTAAAATCTTTTGATCATAAGCTTCAATACTTTGAGATTTTGCCTGCACCTGTTCAGAAGTCCTTTGGACTATGTTCGGATCGAAATAACTATCTTTAATTTCTGAAAGGTATACAATCGTATCCCCCTTTTCTACAAAATCACCTTCTTGAATATACCATTTTTCAATTCTTCCGGGAATAACAGATTGAATGGATTGAGGTCGATGTTGAGGTGAGCGCGTAGTTACATATCCTTTGGCACTTATATTTTGTGTCCAGGGTAAAAACAAGGTTAGAATAAATATAAAAAACAATATCCCCAGAATCCAAAGAGTAAGCCTTTTTGCAGAATTCTTTCGCAATAAATTGTACACTTTGAAATCACTTAATTTAATGAAATTATTAATACTATTATTTGAGATATTCAGCATACGTCTTAGTTTTTTGAAAGGTCTAAAATCTTGTCACACTGCTTTTTCCAATAATTAAAGTCGGATATCACGATAACTGTCCATTCACGATCTTTGGACATTATATAATCTATTATCCTTATTTTTTCAGCGTCTTCAATAAATTGAAGGGGATCCTCCATTAATAATAATTTAGGGTTCCCAATTAATAGCCTGGCGATAAGTATTTTTTGAATTATGCTTCTCGGAAGTCTGCGACCACCACTTTCTACTTTACTATCAATTCCCTTGGGTTGTCTTATATGATAATCGTTAAGATTTACAATGCGTAAAACATTAGAGAGTTCTTTTTCTTCACAATTTCTTCCAAGCAGAATATTTTCTTTGATAGTCCCGTCAAAAATTTGGTTAATAGGAAAATTTACTCCGAGTATTTTATATAAATCCTGGCGCTTGTAATGGGCTATTGGGATATCATTAATAAATAGTTGACCTTTCTGTATTTGATGTATACCGGCTACTAGCTGAAGTAAAATTGACTTCCCTGTACCTGATTTTCCTGATAAAACGACTTTTTCATTATGAGCTATTTCAAAATTAAGTTTATCAATAATGACTTCTTTCTCATCGGGAAAACCAAAAACCAATTCTTTTGCTTTGATACTAATTCCGGTGTCAGGCCTTATAGTAGCATTGCCTTTGTCTGTATCTAATTCAAGATCCGTCATATACCCTATTTTTTCAAGAGCTGTCAGAACATCATATATGACATCAATGGTAAATATAACCTTCTCTATAGAATTGATTATCATTATAATAACAATTTCCGCTGCTACAAATTGACCAATATTCATCCGCTCTTGATAAACCAACATACCACCGAGTAATAAGAGTCCGGCTGCGACAATAACTTTTAATCCAATAAATAATTTAAATTGACTTAATAAGACTTGAAAATGATTTTCTCTGGCTTTTACATAGTTACCTACAATATTATCTGTTTTATGAAGGTGGAATTTTGTTTCATTGTGAATTTTAAAAGTTCTGTTTAGTCTTGCTATCTCTTCTAACCAATGAGCCAATTGATATTTGTATTTGCTTTCTTTCAGGCTGGTAGACATCCCTTTGGGACCAGATATTCTCACGATCAACCAGATGACAGATGCCAGAATAATGCCCAAAATGATAAAATACGGACTGTATATTGTCAGGAGTATTAAACCAAAGAATATCTGAAAAATGGCCAACGAAAAATCAATTAATATTTTGGGCACCCCTTTCTGGATCGTCAGCGTATCAAAAAACCTGTTTACTAACTCCGGTGCATATATTTTGTCTAATTTTAAAAAAGAAATTCTGGGTATTCGATAGGCAAATTCAAACGCGGACCGGGCAAGTAAATCCTGTTGACTATTTTCGACCACACGCAATTGCATTACATGTAAAATTCCACTTACTAAAATACCAAATAATACAAAGCCAACCAATAGTAGCCAGGTCGAAGAATATTCCCCTGTTTGTAAAAAGTTTATAATGGCTTGAATACCTAAGGGAAGAGTTAGATTGATTAAACCAATAAATAAGGCATATGTATAGATTTGTCTTACCTCAATTTTATACACCTTAAGTAAATTCCTAAATCTTTTTATTGGGCTTAAATTCATTTCTTTTGTCTGTAAATATTTGAAAAATTACAATAATTATGCAGTCATCTCTACCAAATGTTAGTGCAAAACATAGTAAAAAAAAAGATCAAAAATATATATCATGGTTTAAGGAGTGAAAATTTTCTTCTTAATTTGTTACTTGTAATTACGCTTTTTTATGGAGAAGTTATTAATAAAGTTATTTGTAATGGGGTAAGTGTGAAATTATATTTTGCGTTAAATAATTCCTTGGTTGTTATAGAATCTTACTTTGTAAAAACACCATTTAACGTGGGGGGATATTTATGGCCTAAATTGTTAAATCAACGTAAGCTCAACAAATAATTGTTTTCCACCCTGGGTTGGTCCCCATGATTAGGTATAATTCGCTTTTCGACAATTTCATGTCGGGACAGGTTCTTCAGAGCTTCTATTTTTTCTGTCGAACTCACCTTTAATTAAATGTATTGATCTCATCTAAAAATGATTTATTATTACGATCGCACAAGAATAACTTCTGATAAATGTCTTAAATAGGGGCTACCTTTATATTGAAAGAGCTGATATTCAGGTACAATTTACTCAGTTAGAATATATATAACGTGATTCTAAATCGATGTGATTTTCTTCGAAGAAAAAAATTACTTTTGCCCGGCAGTCGCTTTATTTGCTAGTATTCCTACGAGATTAATAAGGGTTTCCTGAAAGGTTTTTAATTCCTTTTCTTTAATGGATGAATTCTGAAAGGATTCCATAATCTCAACAGGAACGAAGAGAACTTCTTCCTTAAGCTTGTTTCCTTTGGATGAAAGGGACACAAGTACTGTACGTTCATCTTCTTTGGATCGTCTCCTCTTAATTAGTTTTTTAATCTCTAAACGTTTCAAAAGGGGTGTAAGGGTATTAGACTCCAAAAAAAGTCGCTCACCGATTTCTTTAACACTCTGCTCATTGTATTGCCAGAGCACTAACATTACGATGTATTGCGGATACGTAATATTCAATTTCTTCAGGTAAGGAGAATAAATTTTGGTGGTAAGGCGAGAAGCAGCATATAACGGAAAACAAAGTTGGTTTTCTAAGTAGAGTAAAGCTGATTTATCTTTCATTTTTCAAAATTTGCTGGATGGTTTTTTCCATTCTATTCGGATGGGTAATAGGAGAGAAGCGTTTTATGGGTTTTCCCGTATGATCAATTATAAATTTGGTGAAATTCCATTTTATACTCCGCCCTAATAAACCACCGGAAAGCTCTGATTTTAAGAATTTGAATATTGGATGCGCATTGTTTCCATTCACTTCGATTTTTTCAAACATAGGGAAGCTCACTCCGTAATTAATTTGGCAGAACTCTTCTATTTCATTTGCTGTTCCCGATTCCTGGTTCCCAAATTGATTGCAGGGAAATCCCAGAATGACAAGCCCCTGATCTTTGTAGGCCTTATATAGATTTTCCAGGCCTTCGTATTGGGGGGTAAGTCCACATTTGCTGGCTGTATTTACCACTATGATTGTTCTCCCTTCATACGCCCTCATGCTTGTAATTTCCCCGTTGAGTTTCCGTGCTTCCAAATCGTAAAATTTCATAAGTATTTATCTGTTTGCTCTATTAATTATGTATTTCAATCCTCCTGTAGACCAAAGAGCCCAAAGAATTAGTACGGGTTGGAAGAATAAACGTATCAATCTCTTGGTATCAGTATCAAGGCCAAATGCATCTATCCCATTGGCATATTGAGAAATATTCCCTGGAAAAATCAAAACATAGAATATGGCCAGAATGAATCCCACTTTTATTTTATATTTGGTTAAAGAAATCATGGCCAATCCAAGGGCAATCTCAACAATTCCCGAAGATATCACCACCAAATCCATAAAACTTTCCTCATCTGGTAACCAACCAGGGACTTGAGCTTGAAATTCTTTGCGTAGAAAACTAAGGTGTCCAATGCCTGCAAATACCATAAAACTCCCGAGTAGGATACGCATACTATTTTGAAATAAACTTGTTTGAATTTTCATCTTGAGCGAATTAATCGTGCACGATGTAAATATAGCAATATTTTGTTCATTACAATAGTTTTGATAAGATATCGCAGCACTTAATATCCTTTGCTCAATATTGATTTAAGATATAAAAGAATGTTCTTACTTTTTTTTCAGGAAATAGTATGCGTATGTATATTTTTTAAGTTAGATCAAACTAGTAGTATAATCTGAAGATTGAATGCATGGAGACATCCAGTAGCGGAGCTGATTCAGTATTAGAGATATATTGCAGTTTACTAGATAAAGGGGGGGAATGCCATTTAAATCTAACCTGTTTCCGGCAAGTATTTAGGGGCTCAGAACGTTTGAGAATTGGGAAATTCAACTATAACAAGTGAATGCATAGTGGGGACTATTTCGTGCCCTTTGTAGGAAGTAGATCGCCATTTTCAAGCAGAAAACAAAAAAATCAAATACTTGTATCTTAGAATCGAATCTACGAGGTTGTCTCTCTTCCCTTCATTCTTTTATAGTTTCAGCATTGTGCATTAAATATTAGCCTCAAGCTCTATCTGAACCTGTATTCTTCTTCGAAATCACTTTACTTACTAATTAATCCCTTATATAACGCTACATAGTATTATGGTGTCCTGTTCGTGTTGGATGTGATATTAAACGAAAAGGACATGACGGGTATATCTTGGGTGCCATTTCCTGGTTGCAGTGGCTGCTTGAAATTAATAAAAAAGATTGTTAAGACCTTGCACCTATGGGCCCTAAAACGAGAGGGGGATGTTTGTTCGTTAAATTTATTATATAAGTTTATTATGTCTGAATAACCGTTTGATATTGCCGTTTGAATATTGATGATTGATTGAATTTTTCTTATCTTTGAAGGATGAAGCGAAGCATTTTTAAATCGATCTTAATTATTGTATTTGCAATTGTAATTTTTGCGGTGCCTACATCAGAAATTTTAGCGCAATGTCCGATGTGTCGCATTTCAGCCGAATCGAATTTAGCCAATGGTGGAACAGCTGGGAATGGTCTGAACAAGGGGATACTATTTTTATTGAGTTTACCTTATTTATTAATTGGTACTTTAGGGTATGTTTGGTGGAGAAACAAAAAAAAGAGCTCTTCCGAAACTTTTGATAAATAACGGTTAGCGGTCTAAAATATATCTTAAGCTAACTCCTCCACCTCCCGGGGCAAATCCTCTTCCTCCAACGATAAAGATATTGGGCATCCAATCAAGGGAAATATTCAAGGGAATATCACGAAAACTATAATCTAGGCCTAGTGCCCCTACAACGCCTACTCCCAATCCTCCATTATTTAATAATATACTTCCTCCGACACCCCAGTACCAGGTAAGACCAGGTACATCGTTTTGAAAATAATTATGTTTCTCATAAACCAAACTCGCATAAACGTCACCAAAATAAAATCCTCCCATAAGTTCAAATGCTGATTGTGGTCCTACAAAAGACTTATAAGTGACATTGGCTCCAAGCCCCCCTCTGATTCCAAATGCTTTAGAATAATCCTGAGCCTGGATATCATTAATAAACAAAAACCATAATGGCAAACAGAAGAATAATACTTTTTTCATAAAATTCAATTTCGTAACGATAATAGAAAAACTGGGTATAAACCTTACTCTTAATACTACTTATTTCCTTAAAAAAAATACAATCATTAATATCCATGCTACTATAAAAAATAAACCGCCTAATGGGGTTATAGGACCCAATATTTTTGTTGGAATAGCATGAAGTTCTTTGGTAGCTAATAAATACAATGAACCTGAAAATAAGATTATTCCAGCTAATGAGCAAATCCAGGCGTAATTTAATGAATTGGGATATTTAGTATTTTGCCATGAAGCAATAATTAAAATAGCGATCATAAACAGAACATGGTAAAAATGGTATTTGCTACCGGTCTCAAAAATTCCTTTTGAATAATCATCCATATATTTATTCAAAGCATGAGCTCCAAATGCTCCTATTCCCACGGCGAGAGCTCCCAAAGTAAAAGTTATTATCCATTTTATATTCATAGGTTGTTATATTTTATAGCGTCCAATTAATTGGGGCCTTATTTTGCCGGGTAAGATAGTGATTTGCGGTTGAAAAATGATTATTACCCTGGAACCCGTTTCCAGCAAGAGGAGAGGGGTGAACACTTTCAAGGATCAGGTGCTTCGAGGAATCAATAAATTCCTTTTTCTTTCTGGCAAAATTGCCCCATAATAGGAATACTACTCCGTCTCTCTCGTATGAAAGAGTCTTAATTACAGCATTGGTAAATTCTTCCCATCCATATTTGGAGTGCGAGCGTGGTTTACTTTTTTCAACGGTTAGTATAGCATTCAAAAGGAATACGCCTTGACTTGCCCAGGATGTAAGGTCGCCGTGGGCTGGAACAGTGAAAGATACACTCCGATTTAACTCTTTGTAAATATTTCGTAGTGACGGGGGAATTTTTATGTTTTTAGGTACAGAAAAACTTAATCCCATTGCCTGTCCGGGTCCATGATAGGGGTCCTGACCGAGAATGACTACTTTCACTTCTTGAAAGGGAGTGGTATTAAATGCATTAAAGATTAATTTTCCATTAGGGTATATGGTCTTTCCATTTCTTTTATCTTCTTTAATTTTTTCTACCAATGTATGAAAGTAGGGTTTGTTAAATTCCTCTGAAAGTACCGATTTCCAACTCTCCTCGATTTGTACATTATTTATACCCATTGAAATATATTTTGCCGACAAAATAACGCACTTATATGAAGAATTAAAAATATAATAATTTGATCTAAGTTTATTACTTTTTTTGAATATGAATTCCTAATTTTGTCGCGCATTAAACGGCTCCGTAGCTCAGCTGGATAGAGCAACTGACTTCTAATCAGTAGGTCGCAGGTTCGAATCCTGCCGGGGTCACTTGAAAATCAAAGGGTTGTGAATTATTTTCACAACCCTTTTTTCATACGCGCACCTAGCAATAAATTTCCTTTCAATTAAATTCTAACAATTTGGTTAATACCCCAAGGGAGTTAGAGATGAAATTCACAAATTATATATTGGAAAGGTGAAAATTTTTAATAAACCTTATTTATTGCCCTGGTCTGATATTAATTCACCCTTATTTTTTAGATAATTTAATGTTTCCTTGACATTTAGCATGATATTTCGAAAGTCCTTCTTTTTCATTTCATACACAGAATTGTTAATTTCCATGTAGTATATGGTTTTACCACTGCTGCTAGTATCGTATTCTCCTTTTAATTCCACACCTGAGGATTCACATTCTGTAATACTGGCATTGTCGTAATTATTGATTTTTAAAGATTCATTATACCTCAAGACTTCATTGGCACAACTGTACAATGACCTGAGTTCTACTGGTTTGAGCTCAAAAAACTCTCTTTTCACCTGAGAATTAACCGAATATCCGATATTAGCCAGAGAACTACCTGTTCCTAAATAGCTTATTATATCAACATCGGTTTTAATATTACTAATTCGTATTATGAAAGGATAAGTGGTATCATTCGTCCCCAATTCAAATTTTTTCACAAGATCCATTTTAATAATACCGTCTGTACCGAAGATTTTACTGTAGCTTTCCTTATACGAATGTACTAATTCAGTAACTTCCTGGCCATTAACATTAGAGATATGTATTAATAGGAATAAAGACAGAATACACTTAGTCAAAATGGAATTCATAGCAAATAAACTTTTATAAAATTTACTGCTTTTAAATATATATCTTACTCTAAATCAATAAATTAACATATTTTTAAAATATTATATCAATGAAATTTGTGAATTATGCACTTGGACAGTTAATTCCCTTACAAAAGACATCTGCGAGTTTTATGATTTAAGCATCAGCATAAACGATGAAAAAAGAAGTAAGAGTAATAATATTTGCTTGAAGGTAGCCTCATTGAGCATTCCATAGGCCTTTTTACCCAAAAATTGGGATAGGAGGAAAAAGGGTATAATCACAATGCTGTGCATTAAATGCGTCTTGGTCAATACTCCTCCAATACTTAGAACTGGTACCCTGATCACTGAGATCATTCCTAAAACGCCTATCATTGTCGCCCTGAATGCCTTTATATCTGAAGCACTACTTCTTACGGACATAACATATAATGGACCGCCTGTAGAAAATAAACCTGAAAAGAACCCTCCTAAAAGGCCCAGCGGTAAGGTATATCGTGGATTCTTAATCTCGTTGTTTTGTTTGAAATATGAATATACAACATAGAGGAATACAAATACACCCAGTAATCTCCTGAGGAAAACGGGTTTTGAAAAGGTGAGTACATATACTCCGATGCTTATGCCTATAATAGAGATAAATAATAAACGCTGCAAAATCATTTTGTCAATATTATTCCACTCTTTATAAACCAGGTATATGCTGGATAGTAAATAAAAAATTGAAATAATAGAGATAGCGTCTGGCATATTCATAACCGTAAGTAAAATGGGGAGAGCTATTAATGCACCAGCAAAGCCAATCATTGTATGGACAAAGAAGCCTAAAAAAATTCCTAACGCCACAATCAGTATCGTAAGATCCATTATATTTTATCTCTTAGTCAATTAAAAAATGGTATGCTTTAGAAGCTGTAAATTTAGGTAAGAAGTGGTATTAGATAATATATAATCATAGGTATAAATGATTAATTTTTATGGATTCAATGTATTTTTACTCAAAATACACTTGATTTTATGGTAGATTCGACAGATAGAATAATCATCAAATGCTTGGAGGAAAATGCAAGAACCTCATTTGCCGAATTAGGTCGGATGGTATCTCTTACTCCATCTTCTGTAAGGGAAAGAGTAAAAAGACTTGAAGATTCGGGTGTAATTAGAAAATATACTATAGAAGTTGATTCTGCACAGCTGGGGTTTGGGATGGAAGCATTTATAGTAGTTAAACTTCGTTCCGGTACTTTAAAATCTTTTACAAGTTTGATAGATACCTGGGATGAAATACAAGAGGCGTATAGAATTACCGGTGAACATAATATTCAAATGCGAGTAGTTTTAAAAGACCAATTGCACTTACAATCATTTATTGATGAAATGCTTAAATATGGAGATCCAACCACTTCTTTAATTTTATCGAAAGTCAAGGCCTGAATGTAAGGAATGGTTACCGTTTTAGCTTAATTAGGAAGTGGAGGCGAAAGTCATAGACTTGCTGCGTTGTCCCCCTGAGATATACTCTTCATGTCTGTTAGGTTGATTTACAGGCTCTTTCCGATAACTTCAACAGGATTTGGAAATAGAGGGAATGATAGGAAACTACATTCCCTCTATTAGTTGGTACTTTATTCTGAATGTGGATGTTTTCTTCTAAATGAAGACTGCTATTTTCTTGCTACCATTTTGGATCCAAAAGAATATCCCGGGTTTCCCATAATTTGTTCTATGATACATCCGACAAACAACAGCAAAGGGTGCGAAGCATTTTCCTGGGATTTCCATTACCGAATTGTGGCAACGAAAACCTTTAGTGCAATAAATCAGACACATATCTGAGAACTTTGATCTCGCCCTTCACTTTTAGATTTCATAATTTTGATGAGGTCTGAATCCAAAATATTCTTCCCGTATAGGGGGGTAAATAAATCGATTTTATTCTACCTTGAAATCATCATTAGTTATTTCCGGATTAATTTCTATTTCTTCTACTTTTTGAACCATTTCAAAAGGCATCCCACCTCCTGAAAAAGTAACGGAATGCGGAATCAAAAATCCTTTAACTTCTTTGTATTCTTCAAAGACTTGCTCTGTTGATATTTGTTGACCATTGACTTCGGCATTACTCACTACCTTTTCCTTCAACCCGGTTTCTTTGTTGTAGTACTCTGTAAGGGTAGACCCATCAATCGTTTTAACGACGATCTTATAAACATCGGTGCCATCCAGTTTCTCACTTCCTTTCATTTCTACATTATAATCCCCTGAAGAAAAATAGTCTAATTCAGGGGCAAATTTCGCCATATTCCTAAATCTTCCAAACTCCTTAGGGTCATCAATAACCTGGCTTCCTTGCATTCCGCCCATTTTAGCTTTTAACCCATTGAAAACAATTTCCTGTACAGTCATTCCTTGGGCTTCAACCGTCATATTCAATTTTGAATTATCAGCTGTTTTTATGGTGGTGGTGACATTCCCCATAGGTGTTTCAGCTACAGATTTTATAAACATTCCATTGACTTGTTTAATCTTTTCTTTTCCACCAATAGCCTCCAGATACTTGTCCACTACCTCTTCTGCTGAAATATCATTTGATTCATCATCCGTATTTTCAGAAACAGATTTATCTATTTTATTCGCTTTCACGTCGTAAAAGTCAATTTCACCATTTCCATCAAAAGGTATGAGTTTGGATGCTACTTCATCTTCATTTCCCACTACCAGTATTTGCATCTTTTCTGGGTCCAAATATTTTTTGGCGGCCATTTGTATATCTTCCGGTGTAAGTTTTTCCAATCTTTCAAGGTATGTTTTGTAATAGTCTTTGGGTAAATCATACCGTGCGATATTTAGGGCATATTGTGCTACTGTCTGGGGCGACTCCAATCCCCGTGCATATTTCCCAGTCAGTACGTTTTTTACGAGTTCCAATTCATCTTGATCCACTGGCTCTGTCCTCATAGTTTCAATTTCCCTGAAGATTTCGGTCAGGGTACTATCTGTAACAGCATTTCGGACACTTGCAGATGTAGAAAATGAACCAATGTGGAGATCAGGAGATAAACTGGACCCGATACCATACGTATACCCTTTGTCTTCCCGAATATTTTTATTTAAGCGCGATCCAAAATATCCTCCCAGGATGGTATTCATTACCGAAGCTGCCAGTCTATCTTCCGCATTGGGTTTATATCTAGCAGTTTGAGATACGCTTAATACAGATTGCACAGCACCATCTTTATTAACAAAATTTACTGTATTTGATTCCGGTCGCTCTACAAAAGGAGGTATATGCTTTTTGAATGTGGGATCAGCCTTCCAATCGCCAAAATATTTTTTTGCCTGGTCCAATGCATCGGAGGAGGTTATATCACCCACAATAATCAGATAGGATTCATTGGGGAAATAATATTTTCGATAATAATCTTTGACGTCTTCCAGTGTTATATTATCAATAGTCTCTTCCATTACAAACTCACCATACGCATGATCCTTGCCATATAACACAGCCCCTTTGACATTGCTGGCAATCGTATTGGGATCGGATTTTGAAAAAGCCAGACCTGATTTAGTAGTTTGTATAATCTTGTCAAATTCTTCTTGTGGAAAACTGGGATTGTATAATAGATCTGTAGCGATTTCCAGCAATTCCTCGCTGTGTTTCTTAAGAGATGTGGCATAGAACCCCGAAGAATTTGTATTCACAGAAGCTGCAATGAAATCAAGTGCTTCATCTATCTCTGATTTTGTTTTGCTTTCCGTACCTCGTTTGAGCATTTGTCCGGCTACAGAAGCCAAACCTGTTTTATCCCCTTCTACGATAGCACCTTTGTCAACAAATAACTGGTATGATACAACCGGAAGTTTGTGGTTTTCAACTACAATTATATTCAAATCATTTTCCAGGGTAAACTGTTCGTAATCACCAAGGTTAAATTCTGGTGCAGGACCTGGATCAGGAGCATTTGCTCTCCATTCAGTTGACAAGTTTTCGGGCTCAACCTCGCTTGTTTTTTCTGTTACTTGATTACCCACTTTAGGGCTGCATGAAAATATGATGGCTCCTAATAATAATAAATAGAAATATCGATTCATATTGATCCTTTGTATAGATTTCATTTCTATTGATTTTGTTGTTGAGGTAAATAGTACAATATTACGCGATTTTCAGGGGTGAAATATTTCCTGGCAACATTCCGGATATCTTCGCGACTTACATTCAAATACCGTTCTATCTCAGTGTTTATGAGATTGGCATTTCCGTAATAAGTATGATAGTTTGCCAACGATTCTGCTATAGAAACCATTGACGTGTTTCCCCTTATAAATGAATCTTCAATATTATTTTTTAATTTTCTAAATTCTCTATCTGTTATCAATTCGTTTTGGACTTTTTCAATTTCAGTATCAATTCCAATTAATAAATCCTCCAGGCTTTTACCCATATTGGGCAGAGCAATTATAAAGCTGACACCTGGATCTTCAAGGTCCATTGGGTAATTTGAAACTTGAATGGCTAATTGTTGCTTATCTTTAAGTTCTTTGACCATTCTCGAACTCTCACCACCTGATAACAAACTGGTTAGTAGCTTAATAGCATACATGTCTTCATCTGTTTGTTGAGGTATTCTATACGTGAGAAACATAGCAGGTAAAGTGATATTATCATACACAGTATCGACTATTGGTCCTTCTAAATCCGGTTCATTTACTTGAGGCATTTGTGGGGCCGGACCTTGCGGAATTTCACTAAAATATTTTTCAACCAGCGTTCTTGTCGTTTTAATATCAATATCCCCGGCAATTGATAATGTTGCATTGTTTGGCACATAAAACCTGGCATAAAAATTTTCGAAATCTTCATTGGATGCTGCATTCAAATCCTCCATGGATCCAATTACACTCCATTTGTAAGGGTGAGTATTATAGGCTTTTTCAAAGGAGTTATTGAGCCAGGTACCATAGGGTTGATTGTCGATACGTTGTCTTTTTTCTTCTTTTACAACTTCCCTTTGTGTTTCAATTCCCTTTTCGTCAATTTTTGCGTGTAACATTCTTTCTGACTCCAACCAAAGTCCCAACTCCAATTGATTAGAAGGAAATATTTCATAATAAAAGGTCCTGTCCTTTGAGGTATTTGCATTGTTGACACCACCTGCATTAGAAATATATTTATCAAATTCACCTCTGTCCACATTTTTGGAACCTTCAAACATCAAATGTTCAAAAAAGTGAGCAAAACCTGTTCGGTTAGGATCTTCATTTTTGGATCCCACATGATATAGGACTGAGACGGCTACTATGGGAGTAGAATTGTCTTTATGTAAAATGACATGTAATCCGTTGTCCAAATCGAATTCTTCAAATTCTAAGGTATTCATTTGTGCATGTACGAAAGTGGCTGCACAAATGGCCCAAAAAATTACAAAAACAAATTTTCTCATACTAATTATGATTTATAGTTGTTGATCAAGTATCAAATGTTAAAACTTTTATTTATCTTTTCTTCAATGTTACGTAATTTTTTTTCACAATATTCGATCAGAAACTGTCCTCTATCGATTAACGATTCAAGTTCGTCAATTTCATATTCATTCTTCTCCATTTTTTTCTGAATTTCATTTAATTCCTTTTCAGCTTCTTTATATGATTCCGGAACTTTTTGATTTTTATCAGTCATTAATATCAATTTTATCTTTATTCATTCGCAATGAAAACTTTTTATCCTTCTCTAATGAATGTAAATTTTTAATCCATTTACCTTTTTGGTGGATCATAGAATATCCTCTGTCCATTATCTTTATGGGATTGAAAAGAGTTATTTCGGATTTAATAGAATTTATTCTTTGCCATTCTTCTTTTGAAATGGTGTACATCTTGCGTGTCAATTCCAACTTTTGTTGTTTTAAATGGTCCGATTTTTTGTAGACTTCATTGCCGGAACGCAGTGCCAGTTTGTTTACAATATTACTCAGGTTAGATCGATATCCATTAATCTGAGTTCGTGCAAATTGTTGGATATGCTGATATATACTTATTAGTGAAGATTCAAACTGGTAATTATGGTTAACTATATATTCGGCTGCTGCTGTAGGTGTTTTTACAGAAGCAAAAGAAACCATATCTGATACAGAAACATCCCTATCGTGTCCGATTCCGCTTACCACTGGAATTGGACACTCTGCTATTTGTTTGGCAACAGAATAATCATCAAAGTCACTTAGGTCTACACTTGAGCCACCACCTCTTACTATAACAATAATATCAAAATGTACGGGAGAAGATTTTATTTCATTCATCACTTCTGTGATGGAGGATCGGACTTGATCACCTTGCATTTTTGAATGAAATAGTTGTAATGTAATCTTGTAACCAAACGAGTTGTTTTCAATTTGACGGTAAAAATCCCCCCAGCCAGCTGCTTGTTCAGAACTGATTACTGCAACCTTTTGTATAACCTGGGGTAATACAAGTTTTTTATTCAAATCAAATAGTCCTTCCGATTTAATTTGAGCAATGGTCTTTTGTTTTTGAATGTACAACCAACCCATTGTA
Organism: Membranihabitans maritimus; assembly: GCF_021729145.1. Classification (GTDB taxonomy): domain Bacteria; phylum Bacteroidota; class Bacteroidia; order Chitinophagales; family Saprospiraceae; genus Membranihabitans; species Membranihabitans maritimus. The sequence continues at coordinate 227,792 of NZ_JAJSLW010000005.1, forward strand.
AAGTCGGAGTCAATATCTACTATATTTAAAGAATATCCATATCGGGGATGGAATCGAACCCTGGATAGAATTTTAACTTTTGTCCCCACCTGGGTCATCTTTTCGAAAACATTCCCAACCTTTTTTTTCAATCCCATGACCTGGCTTCTCCATATAGAAGCTGAAGCTTTTGCCAGGAACTCGCCATTTTCATTTTTTTCTATTAACGAAAAGTAATAATTGCCATTATTTAACCGACTATCCGCAATTTCCGCCTCGATCCAGACCTCTTCTTCAAAATTTAATAAAAATACCCTTTCTATAAACTGGTGCAACTCGAAAAGGGTGAAATGTTTCATAGAATGTCGTGTATTGATCTAAAGTAATTTGTTGAATGATGTTTATCTTCAAATATCAATATTATAAAATTAATTTATATTATAATGAAAGTTTAATCGAATTAAATGAAATTTACCTGATATGGTTGTTTATTGAATTAAACCCTGTAAAAGGGTAATCATTACTTGTGGATTTGATTGTTGCCAAAAAAAAATCCCGATATAGTCAAATATACCGGGACTTGTATTGAATCTTAATAAGATTTATTTAATGGATGGCCTTACTTACGGCATCGGCAGCATCTTTAAGTAATATTGCTGATTCTACTTTCAAACCACTTTCATCAATGATTTTCTTGGCTATATCGGCATTGGTGCCCTGTAACCTTACAATCAAAGGCACTTCTATATTAATATTGCTTGCTGCCTGGACAACCCCTTTTGCAACCCGGTCGCACCTAACAATTCCACCGAAAATATTAATGAGAATAGCTTTCACATTGGGGTCCTGTAAAATTATTCTAAATGCTTGTTCTACTCTTTCTGCATCTGCAGTTCCACCGACATCGAGGAAGTTCGCAGGTTCACCTCCGTACAATTTGATCATATCCATTGTCGCCATTGCCAATCCTGCTCCATTTACCATACAACCGACGTTCCCATCCAATTTGACGTAACTCAAACCATATCTCTTCGCTTCCACCTCTGTGGGATCTTCTTCGTGTACATCCCTCAATTCTGCAATATCCTTATGGCGGAAAAGGGCATTGTCATCTATTGTTACCTTGCAGTCAACTGCCAGTATTCGATCATCACCGGTTTTCAAACAAGGATTAATTTCAAAAAGAGAAGCATCTGTCGAAGTAAAAGCAGTATATAGTTTGGAAATAAATTTAACCATTCCTTTAAAGGCAGTGCCAGATAATCCCAGGTTAAATGCTACTTTTCGGCTTTGAAAGGGAAGGAGTCCCAATTCCGGATCAACAAATTCTTTGAATACTTTTTCAGGTGTTTCTTCCGCCACCGTTTCAATATCCATTCCTCCTTCGGTAGAATAGATAATAACATTTCTTTTTTTGGCTCTGTCGTTGAGAATAGAAATATAAATCTCTTCATTCGCATCAAAATCAGGCGCATAAACATCTTCTGCAATCAGAATTTTTCTGACCAATTTCCCTTCACCATCCATACCACCTGGGGTTTGAGGGGTTTTCAACATCATACCCAGGATATTACCGGAGTGTTCTTTAAGCTCTTGAATATTTTTAGCTAATTTTACACCACCACCTTTTCCACGGCCCCCAGCGTGAATTTGGGCTTTCACGACTGTAAATTCGGTTCCCGTTTCTTCTTGTAATTTTTTATACGCTGATTCCACTTCAGCGGTGTCCTCAATTACAATCCCTTCCTGAACGGTAACACCGTACTTTTTTAATAATTCCTTGCCTTGGTATTCGTGTAGATTCATAGTGTATTTCTTTGTTTCCCCAAAAGTAATAATATTCCCTTAAATACAAATTGCAGAAAGAATGAAAGTTAGAAGACAAGAATAAATGAAACTATTTTCGAATTAAAAATCAGGTTTTTTGTTTTCTACAGGTAGAAATACCAAAGGGTGCGTAAAGTGGACAAAAACTAATAAATGAAGTAAGAATAAAAATACCAGCCAGCACCAACAAGACCGCTGCAACTGTTCCCCCGATCGTTCCGGTAAAATACAATATAATGATCAGCGCTGCAATAAGAATCCGGACAATTTTATCTGTTGAACCCATATTCTTTTTCATAACTTTAATGTTAATGGTTAATTAATATTATAAATGTACCATAGAACATTCTGAAAATTAATAATATAAGTCACTTGAAGTGATGATCTTTATCAATTCATTCTTGCGTATCAGAAAGCTTGAATTAAATCGGTGAGGTATTATTGAATACCCGTATTTATCAAAAGGATATTAAAACATCTTTTGTATTCTAACGGCATTGAGAACCGCTAATAGTGCAACGCCAACATCTGCAAATACGGCTCCCCACATAGAGGCCATTCCCAGTGCTCCGAGTGCAAGGACCAATAATTTCACCCCAAATGCCAATCCTATATTTTGCCAAACAATTTTTCTTGTTGCTTTTGAAATTTTTATTGCGGTGACTACTTTTGAGGGTTGATCAGTCTGTATTACCACATCGGCGGTTTCGATTGCCGCATCACTTCCGAGTCCCCCCATAGCAATCCCAATATCTGCTGTGGCCAAAACGGGCGCATCATTAATTCCGTCTCCTACGAATGCTATTACATTTGAAGATTCTTCCTTTATTTCTTTAAATTTTTCCACTTTTTGTTCCGGAAGTAAATTTCCAAAAGCTTTTTGTATCTGTAATTCGGAGGCAATTTCTTTCGTTACAGATTCTTTATCCCCCGAGAGAATGACTATTTCTTTGATACCGTTGTCCTTTAAATGTTGAATCGTTTCATGGGCATCATCTTTTAATTGGTCTGATATCAGGAAATATCCTTTATAGTTGCCATCTACTGCTACAAAAATACAAGTAAGTGTTTCGTTTTTATGATTTTTGCCAGTAGGAATGCTGTATTTTTCTAATAACTTTTGATTGCCGACCAAGACTTCATGTCCTCCCACAATCCCTTTTAGACCGTGTCCGGCAATTTCTTGTTGTTTACCCGGCTCTGGAATATCCAATTTCTGATCCTTTACATATTTAATGATTGCTTCAGCTACGGGGTGATTGGATTTTGATTCCAGTGAAGCTGCAAGAGCCATCCAATTAGATTTAGAATCCTGCATAGACTCGACTTCCTGGACCTCAAAAATACCTTTTGTAAGGGTCCCTGTTTTGTCTAAAACAATGGTCTGCAGTTGGTTCATAAGATCCAGGTAATTGGACCCTTTGAATAAAATGCCATTACGGGAAGCTGCACCAATACCCCCAAAATATCCCAGAGGAATGGAAATGACGAGTGCACATGGACATGAAATAACCAGGAAAACGAGGGCCCTATAAAACCAGTCTTCAAAGACATAATTTTGTACAAAAAAATAAGGGAGTAGTGCCAACCCAATCGCCAGAAACGTTACAATCGGTGTATAAATCCTGGCAAATTTTCGGATAAAATTTTCAGTTTTCGCTTTTCGGGCAGAGGCATTCTGTACCAAATTAAGTATTCGAGAAATTGAACTTTCATGGAAGGGTTTAGTGACAGTGACCTCTATGAGTCTATCCCGATTTATCATACCTGCCAGGATCATTTCTCCAGAGCTGATAGTTTGGGGTTTGCTTTCACCAGTGAGAGCCGATGTGTTGAAAGAGCTTTTTTCTGTAATTAATTTTCCATCAAGTGGTACTTTTTCTCCTGGTTTTATCTGGATAATTTCTCCTGGATTTACTTCAGTGGGATGTACCTTTTGAAATTTTTCATTCCTTTTGACTATGGCTGAGTCAGGCCGTAAATCCAAAAGTGATTTAATATTACTTTTGGCTTTTTTCACTGCTGCACCTTGCAATAATTCACCAATGGTATAAAACAGCATAACAGCTACACCTTCCGGGTACTCGCCAATGGCAAATGCTCCTACAGTAGCAATTCCCATGAGGAAAAACTCCGTAAATATCTCACCTTTAGCAATTAATTGAATCCCCCTTTTTACAACGGGCCAACCAACGGGGATATACGAAATAAGATAATACAATAATCTTATCCAACCGTCGAAAAATGGTAGTTGAACAAATTGGTCTATTGTTATTCCTACCATTAAAAGAATGGCACTTAATATTGCTGGAAGCCATTCATTTGTTGATTTTTCATGATGGTGATCATGGGAATGAGAATGAGATTCTTCGGAGGGAATACAACAGCTATCCTGATCGTTATGATTATTGGTTTCCATTGTCGTGCTTTGTAATAAAATATCAAATACAAAGGTAGGATTAATTACCGTGCACTGGTATTGCATTTTTTGTATTACAAACTAATAAGCGTAATAAAATCTGTATCTGCTCTGGGTATTCCAATCAATTATTTTTATTTTCATTTGGAATTTCTAAAAAGGAGAACTATTGAAGAAATTATTCAATGTAGACTTTAATTTTTAACCGTTATCGGGGATAGGTGTTAAACAATTAGATAATCTCGGCATTGATTATTTTAGCAATTTGAGAGGCACATGAAGAGTATCGGAGGAGTATGGATTTGCCGATAGTCAAAGTTTTATTTCTCTGGATAATTTGTATGAATTTGAAACTTGTTTTCGTTTCGCTTTAGGATACATAATTTCCAGCGATTATTTGTCTATAAGTATTTTAGAAATTAAATATTCAAAAGCTTTTGGTGTGGCCATTAAAAAAATTAAAAACCGGACTTGAATGCATGACATAGAGCCATTTTATAACTGGAGGGAATTTTATGCAGCTGAAGAAGACCAGGATTCCCCATTTTACGGAAAGGAATATGATGAATTCTATTTCACAAATCGCGTATATAACTATTATATTCATCCCCAGTGGGATGCTTTTGGTTCTGATACTTTGTATATGAAGATTTTATATGCGGATTATGACCAGGGTTTTTGTATTATTGAAATGATAGGAGAATGGAATGACTGCCTACACAATGACATAATGTTTTTCAAAAGGAAGATATTAGATGCTTTGATGATCAAGGGAATTTATAAATTTGCCATTATTGGTGAAAATGTTTTTAATTTTCACGGAGGAGATGATTGCTATTATGAAGAATGGTATGAATCGGTGTATGATGAAAACGGTTGGATTATTTTTTTAAATCTCTTTCAACACGTATATGAAGAAATGAGAAAAGTGAATATTCATCACTATGTAAATTTATTACCTCATTTGATGAATTTTGAATGGAGAAAACACGAACCGCAATACTTATATAAAACATTTGAAGCACTCATAAACAAAAATAAATTTATTGAATCTGAATAAGAATAGCAATGATCCTGTTCACAAATCGGGGTTTGTCAATATCATTGGTTTGCCTAATGTAGGAAAGTCTACTTTAATGAATTTCTTACTCAATGACAAATTGAGTATCGTAACACATAAACCCCAAACTACGAGACATAGAATTCTGGGGATTTTATCAGGAGACAATTATCAAATGATACTTTCGGATGTGCCCGGCTTTGTAGAAAACGAAAGTTATCAAATGCATCGAAGGATGAATACATTTGTTTCGGAATCCTTTGAGGACGCAGATATTTTGATTTTAATGGTAGACGCTACTGATGATCAAGAATTACATCCCCGGCTGATTGATCGGTTTTCTAAAACCAATATTCCCAAGATTTTGGTCATTAATAAATCCGATCTTGCCGGATCAAATGATCTTGAAGAAAAAAAGAAAAAATGGACCGATATTATTGGTTTCGACAAAGTATTTGTTATTTCAGCTAAAGAGGGGAAAGATATAGAACCGCTATTACTTTCACTTTTTGATTACCTGCCGGAAGGACCTCCGTATTTTCCGAAAGATCAAATATCAAACAGGAATGTCCGTTTTTTTATAAGTGAAATGGTGAGGGAGCAAATCTTTCTTCAGTATCGCCAGGAGATTCCCTATTCATGCGAGGTGGATATAGAACGGTTTAAAGACAAAGGGGATATTATCCATATTGAAGCCATGATTTATGTTAACCGAAAGAGCCAGAAATCTATTATTATCGGGAAGGGGGGAAGTGCTATCAAACAATTGGGAATAGATTCCCGCCAACAAATTGAGGAATTTGTCGGTAAAAAGGTATTTTTGAAGTTGCATGTAAAAGTGCGGGAGAAATGGAGGGATAATGAAGACTTGTTAGAAAAATTTGGGTACCATTAAAATCGAGGCAATTAATTACTCTTTCAATTACGGGAAAATTTAACTTCAAATAAATGTCAAATTTAGTGGCTATTGTCGGTCGGCCTAATGTCGGAAAATCTACTTTATTTAATCGAATTATCGGCGAGAAAAAAGCAATTATTGACGATGTAAGCGGGGTGACCAGAGATCGGATTTATGGGAAAAGTGAATGGAATGGGAAAGAATTTTCTATAGTTGATACCGGGGGATTTGTTAAAAATTCTGATGATATATTTGAAAGTGAAATTCGAAATCAGGTAGAATTAGCTATCGAAGAAGCTCAACTTATTGTATTTGTAGTGGATGTATCAACAGGGATTACAGATCTTGATGAGGATTTAGCGAATTTACTCCGTCCCGTTAAAAAACCCGTAATATTAGTAGTCAATAAAGTGGATAATTTCAGTCGCCAATTGGAAGCTAATGAATTTTGGAGTATGGGGTTTGATACGACTCTATTTATGTCGTCTCTCACGGGAAGTGGAAGCGGTGAAGTAATGGATGAGATAGTTGAGTTGTTGCCAGAAGAGAGTTCTGAATTGGAACCCGACATTCCAAGGATTGCAATAATCGGCCAACCAAATGTAGGGAAGTCTTCCCTTACCAATGCATTACTTGGAACAGAAAGAAATATTGTGACAGATATTGCGGGTACAACCAGAGATTCTATACACACCTATTACAATAAATACGATAAGGAATTATATTTAATAGATACTGCGGGTATTAGAAAAAAAGCCAAAGTGCATGAGAACCTTGAGTTTTATTCTGTGATGAGAGCAGTGAGGGCGATTGATGATAGTGATATTTGTGTCTTGATGATTGATGCACAAATGGGTATTGAGACCCAAGATCTCAAACTTTTTAGTATCGTTCAAAAGCGTAAAAAAGGAGTGGTCATAGTTGTTAATAAATGGGACCTGATACCAAAGGAGACTAATACAGCCAGAGATATGGAAAAAGAAATTTTGAAAAGACTTCGACCATTCGATGATGTCCCTGTAGTATTTACCAGTGTTGTGGATAAACAAAGAATTATGAAGGTATTGGATGCCGCATTAGTGGTTTATAAAAATAAAACACAAAAGATTAAAACCTCAGAACTCAATGAGAAAATTTTACCGATTCTGGAAAAAACACCCCCTCCGACTTATCGCGGGAATTTTATTAAAATAAAATATATCACACAACTTCCTTTGTCTTATCCTGCATTTTCATTTTTTTGCAATCACCCCAAAGCTGTAAAAGCGTCTTACAGAAATTTTATCGAAAATAAATTAAGAGAAATATTTGACTTTACCGGCTCACCGGTAGGAATTGTGTTTAAACAAAAATAAAATGACTTTTGAAAAAACAGGTATTGAAGACCTTATACTTATAAAGCCAAAAATTTTAGGAGATGACAGAGGCTATTTTTTTGAAAGTTTTAGATCAGATGTATTCAAACGAAATGGGATCCCCTCAAATTTTCTACAGGAAAATCAATCGAATTCTAAATATGGTGTAGTCCGCGGGCTACATTATCAAAAAGGAAATTCTGCCCAGGGTAAGCTGGTCAGGTCAGTTGTGGGTACGGTTTTGGATGTAGCTGTTGATATTCGTCCGGGGTCGGCAACATATGGCCACCATTACTCTGTAAAACTTGATGATATTCATCATTGGCAATTATGGGTGCCACGTGGTTTTGCACATGGTTTTGCTGTCTTATCAGAAGAAGCAGTCATCCAGTATAAATGCGATAATTTCTACGATAAAGATTCCGAAGCGGGTATAGCATGGAATGATTCAACATTGGGGATTGATTGGGGAGTACCTGAGAAAGATGTAATTTTGTCTGAAAAGGATCTGTTACATCCTGAATTCCACCAACATAATCCTGTATTTTGATGGTTAGAATTTCGGTGACAGGAGCCAATGGTCAATTGGGTAAAGAGATTCGAAATATACATAAGGATTATGCCGGAATTGAGTTTACATTTTACACCAGAACTGAATTAGATATTACAAACAAAGATTCCTTAAAAAAATTAAAAGAATCTAAATGTGATGCACTTATCAATTGTGCAGCTTACACGGCAGTTGACCTGGCAGAAGACGAAATAGATAAGGCATATGCAATTAATCTTCACGCGGTTGGTAATTTAGCTGATTATTGTAAAAATAATAATTGTACACTGATCCATGTATCTACGGATTATGTATATGGTGAATCTAATACCCCGCATAAAGAATATGGAAATATTAATCCACTGAGTATTTACGGTAAAAGTAAATGGGAGGGAGAAGAAATAATCAGGTCTACCTTATCAAATTATTATATTTTAAGAACTTCCTGGTTGTACTCTTCTTTTGGAAATAACTTTGTAAAAACAATGAGACGGTTGGCTGTAGAAAAAAATTTCCTTACCGTGGTTAATGACCAAAAAGGGTCGCCGACATATGCTCGCGATTTGGCAAAAGGGATTATGCATGTAATAGTTACGAAATTATCTAATATCACAGGTAATAAAAAAGAATATGGTACCTATAACTTCTCTAATAGAGGGGCTACTACCTGGTATGAATTTGCCAAAAAAATAATACATAAATCGGATCCGGATTTCCCCATTTACCCAGTAACTTCTGATGAATTTGTGACGAAAGCCAAAAGGCCAGAATATTCTGTATTAGATTGTTCCCGGTTTGAAAATACATTTGCTTATAAAATCCGGGAATGGGAAAAAGCCCTGGAAGAGTGCCTTGAATTACTAAATGTAGAATCAACTTAAAATAATTGGAGAAAAATACAGTATAATTTATTTATATATAGATGTTTGTGTATTTTCATTTAAACCTTTCATTTAATCTATATAGTCATAGAAAAAATTCTTTTTTCCGGATTTTTCTTCATCAAGTGAAGGTCGAATGCCATGCAAATGTTTCTCACAAACGGTCTGGCATGGTCGGGAACACGAAGAGTTTTATTTTCAATAAATACCAGCCCGTCTTTTTGCATTTCAGATAATCTTTCAATGCATTTATCCAATTCTGAAAATTGCATATGGTCATGTTTCCAGGAAGTCTCAAAGTGGCACATAATATTGAGTATATGCTGTCGGATAACCAAATCTTTATCTGATAGTTTATGTCCCCTGAAAATAGGAAGAAGGTTTTTATTTACTGCATTTGTGTACTCTTCAACCGACTTTAAATTTTGCCCAAACCCATACCATGAGTCACTAATCGCACTCATCCCCAATCCAATCATAACCTGGGTCTTGTTCGCAGTATACCCCATAAAATTTCGGTGAAGGGTTTTGCTTTTCATGGAACTATACAGGGAATCTGAATCAAGTGAGAAATGATCCATTCCTATCTCTTTATACCCCATTTCACTCAGCATTTTTTTACCTATTTCATACAGTTTTCTTTTTTCTTTTCCTCCGGGTAAATCCTCTTCATTATATCCACGTTGCCCAACATTTTTTATCCATGGAACGTGAGCATAACTATAAAAGGCAATCCTGTCAGGAAGTAATTCTTTTGTATGTTCAATGGTATTACTTATTGTTTCAGCCGTTTGATGAGGAAGCCCAAAAATTAGATCGTGAGCTATGGATTCATACCCCACCTCACGGGCCCATTCCGTAACGGTTTTTACACGTTCAAAAGGTTGTATCCTGTTAATCGTTTGTTGGACTTTTGGATCGTAATCCTGTACCCCAAAGCTCGTTCTTCTAAAACCCAGATCATACAATTCCTGTAAATGTTCCCTGGTAGTATTATTAGGGTGTCCTTCAAAACTAAATTCAAAATCTTCACAAATCTCTCCAGTTTCAAATAATCCATTAATCAGGGTTTTTAGATTACCGGGTCGGAAGAAAGTAGGAGTACCTCCACCAAGGTGGATTTCTTTAATTTTAGGAGTATCACCTAATAAATTAGAATATAATTTCCATTCCTTTAGAAGCGTAGCTATATACGGCTCTTCTACATTGTGCCTTCGGGTAATTCTTTTGTGGCAGGCACAAAAAGTACAAAGCGATTCACAAAACGGTAAATGAATATAAATACTAATACCCTGTGAATTGTTACTTTCTTGATACGACCGAAGTATAGATTCTTTCCAAATTGAATGGTTGATCGTATCCTCCTGCCAATAAGGTACTGTAGGGTAACTCGTATATCTGGGGCCGGGAATATTGTATTTGTTTATTAATTCTGAAAGCATATTTATGATATTTGGATTAGGAGTAAAAATATCCCTTCTTTTAATGAAAAAGGTATATTAACTGATAAATCAGTTCATTTTCATGAAATGTATTTATATTTCTATAGTCATTTTTCTTCTAAACTTTAAAACCATAAGGTAATTTGGTGTAGAAGAGTTCTCTCCCAAGAGCTAAGTATTATACGGCGGTAAATCCTGACATCTACATTATTGTAAAGAATTTAATACTAACATGATTTTGAGAGAAATTTAAGTTCCTGCTCTTAGTAAATAATCATGAGATCCGAATTTCTAGTGCATTCGTCAGGGAATCTAATCAGAGCACTGGGTGGATTTATAAACCATTTGTCGCGAATAAATTTACTGGTGCTTATCTGTTTTTGAGTCTATAATTATTTGGAATAAACATGATTGTTATAAAAAGAGCAGTGAATCCAAAATTACAAAATGATTCATATGAAGAGACAGTGAAATTATCACGTTCTGACCTTCCGCTTTATGAGTATTTATACGCGGGAACAAACCATCGAATATACCGTAAAGGCAGACAGTGAAAAGCCCCGAAGGGTAAGATGAATACCTGGTTCTTCAGGGCTAATTGTATTATTCCAATATCATTTCCCATTGTAAGGTTAAAAGATCAAATTTTCTTTAAATAACTTTATAGCTATCGCAAGAAGGATGATCCCAAAAACTTTTCGTAGAATTTCTGCCCCGCTGCTACCAAGTTTTCGTTCAATCAAATCAGAAAATTTAAGCACCAGGAATACCAGAATTATATTTATTACAATTCCGGCAAAAATATTTACATTATCGTATTGCGCTTTCAAGGAAAGAATGGTTGTCAATGCACCTGCACCGGCCACCAGTGGGAATGCGATTGGGACAATACTACTACTTGTGCTTTCCGGTTCTTCTTTGAAAATATGAATACCCAATATCATTTCAATTCCTAATAAGAACAATACTATGGAACCTGCCACAGCAAATGATTGGATATCAACTCCAAATAACGTTAATAATTTCTCACCTGCGAAGAGAAAAAGTATCATTATGATACATGCCACTATACTGGCTTTTCGAGACTGGATTTTAATCCCTTTTTTCCGCATGGATATTATAATGGGAATGGAGCCCAGAATGTCAATCACGGAAAACAAAACAAGACTTACAGAGATAATATCTTTTAATACCAAGTTCATAGAGTAATAAATTTTCAAAATTTCATGCAAAATTGATCACAAAAAACGGCACTTCAAAGATTATTGTTTAAAAAATTTGCAACTTTTTAAAATTTATATTGGCTATTTATGAAGGTGAATATTTTAACCAGTTTAAAAAACTGCTTATTAAACGATGGATATTATTAAATCGGTAATTCGGCTTCCAATAGATTGTAACTTTTGATTAAGGGGAGAAAGGCAATTTCCCCTATATCATCATTTCATCTTTTCCATAACCTTTAAATACAAATGAAGGTAGGAATGTAGAAGATAAATGTTTTCGAAAATAGGTACCACAAATAGTAAATCAAGAAAGGAGTTACTGTTGGGAAAGAATATCAATTACCTGACACTGCTTTCTTATATACTTCAAGAGCTCTTTCACGGGCTTCTTTATGATTTACGATGGGGGATGGGTATGTATCTTCACCCCATTCCGTGACCCATTTTTTTACATATTTTCTATCCGGATCAAATTTCTCCAGTTGTGTCGTCGGATTGAAAATTCTAAAATATGGAGCTGCATCACATCCACTACCGGCTGCCCATTGCCATCCCCCAACATTGTTTGCCAGGTCAAAATCATCTAATTTTTCTGCAAAATACCTTTCGCCCCATCTCCAATCAATTAAAAGGTGCTTAGTAAGAAAGGAGGCTGTAACCATGCGGACTCTATTGTGCATATACCCGGATTGGTTGAGTTCCCGCATTCCTGCATCAACCAATGGATATCCTGTTGTACCCGCACACCAAGCGTTGAATTCGTCCTCATTATTCCTCCATTCTATATTGTCATATTGTGGTTTAATCGCTTTATCAACAGAATCGGGATGATGAAAAAGCACCATTTGGTAAAATTCTCTCCAAATTAATTCATTAACAAACTTGGGGTTAATATCTTTTACTTTCCGGAATACTTCCCGAATGCTTATAGACCCAAACCTGAGGTGGATTGACAACCTACTCGTTCCCTGTTTTGAAGGGAAATTCCGGGTTTTATGATAATGATTTATAAGATCTGTATCGATTGTAGAAGGCGGGAAATCCAATTTTTGAAATTCAAAACCAATTGATTCCAAAGTCGGTAAATTTGAAGTTTTAATCGGAATGAATTGATTGATTTTTTCTTCAGAAGGAAAGTTTTCAAAGTTGGGATGGGATGATTTCCATAATTTCATGTAGGGAGTGTAGACCAAATAGGGAGTACCATCTGATTTTATAACTTCGTTTTCTTCAAATATTACCTGGTCTTTAGATGCCTTAAAACCAATTCCTTTTTTCTGAAGTAATTTATTTATTTCACGGTCTCTTTGGCGGGCATAAGGTTCATAGTCTTTATTATAAAAAACATTGCATATATTATATTCTTCCGTAAGACGTTGCCAAATAGTTACGGGGTGACCATGTTCGATTATGAGCCCTTTTCCCTGTGAATTTAATTCTTCTTCGATTTCCAACAATTGTTCATAGATAAAAATAACACGGCGATCATTTTTATTGGCTAATTTTTCTAAAATCTCGGTGTCAAATATAAATAGCGGAACAACTGGATATTCATCGTTCAATGCCTCGTATAATCCTGCATTGTCATGAAGTCTCAAATCTCTTCTGAACCAAAATACATTTACCGTAGGCTTTTTAGACATTTATTTTTAAAATTAAAACCAGCCTGAACCCAATTCGCGAAAAGGCCATGGAATGGAAATTAGTATGAGAATTAATGCTATAAAGTAAAAGTTAAAGGCGGAGTTAAATGGTTTAGTAGCTCTTTTAGACCTAGAATAACCTATATTAATGAGAGCTACAGCTACAACCATCATTAAGATATGTTCGACTGTAAAGAACCGTATAATGTCATTTTGCATGGTATTACTATTAAATTGTACTTTCTCACTTATAAAGTACAAAATAAGTCCAACGATAAATTGAAGGTTGGTCAGGATAAAAGTGATTAATACAGATTTGGTTTCAGAAATATCCCCAAATTTCCCCCTTTTTGAAAAGGTCTGAAAAATAGCTACTAATAAAGCAATTAATACCAACCAGCGCAATCCCGAATGAGCATGAAGTAAAATATTGTAAAAAGAGTCCATTATTTCTTTAAATTAGTTTTTTGATATGGTAAAGTTACATTAAATCTTTTCCAAAAAGAAAACAACTGATGCAAATAAACACCCTAAATCCGGACAAACTTAGACATGAAATTGAAGGTGAATTGTTTATGGACGATCTACACCAAACGATATATTCTACAGATGCATCCATCTACAAAGAAAAGCCTGTTGGTGTGGTTTTTCCAAAATCACGTGAGGATCTGCAGCGCATAGTCGTATTTGCCAAAGAGAATAACTTATCCTTAATTCCAAGAGCGGCCGGAACATCCCTTGCAGGTCAATGTGTGGGCAATGGATTGGTGGTGGATATTTCACGATATATGACTAATATTATTGAAGTAAATGTTGAAGAGCAATGGGTCAAGGTACAACCCGGCGTAATTCGGGATGAACTCAATAATTTTTTAAAACCTTACGGCTTGTTCTTTGGTCCTAATACTTCAACAGCCAACCGCTGTATGATAGGTGGAATGGTAGGGAATAATTCTTGTGGTTCTACTTCTATTGAATTTGGAAATACTCGTGATCATGTGTTGGAAATAGAAACTGTATTATCAGATGGAAGTATTGTGATATTTAAAGAAATTGATAACCAAGAGTATGAACGAAAAATAAAAGATGATTCGCTCGAAGGGCGAATATACAAGTGGTTTGACAGCAAACTGAAGAATGAAAAAGTGGCTAAATTAATAGCTGAATGTTACCCTCATCCTGAAATAAAAAGAAGAAATCAGGGGTATGCTCTTGATCGATTACTCGAGATGAAACCATATTCTACGAGTAATCAGGAAAATATTAATTTATCCAAATTTTTATGTGGGTCAGAGGGCACCCTGGCAATAACCGCTTCGGTCAAATTAAATCTGGTCCCGTTACCTTCACCTCAAGTAGCTGTTTTATGTATTCATTTTCAAAGTATAAATGAATCTATGAAGGCGACTGTAGAAGCGATGAGAAACTCTCCATCCAAATGTGAGTTAATGGACAAAACGGTTTTGGATTGTGCTAAGACGAATCCTGACCAACTAAAGAATATGTTTTTTGTACAAGGTGATCCGCAGGCCATACTAATGGTGGAATTTAGAGGTGAAGACCTAAAAGAAGCAAAGATGAGGGCTGATAAACTGAAGGAAGTTCTGCAATCTAATAATATGGGTTTTGCTTTCCCTATAATATTGGGTGAAGAAACCAACAAAATATGGGAACTCAGAGCTGCAGGTTTAGGCGTTTTATCCAATGTAAAAGGGGATGCAAAACCTATAGCTTGTATTGAAGATACCGCTGTGAGAATTAAAGATTTACCAGAATATATTGCAGAATTTGAAGAAATATGCTCCGGATTCAACCAAAAGGCAGTTTTTTATGCCCATGCAGGTGCTGGAGAATTACATTTACGGCCTATACTCAATCTCAAAACTCAAGAAGGAGTGAAAGGATTACGGGATATTAGTTTTGCCAGTGCCAAATTAGTTAAAAAATATCGGGGAGTACTTAGTGGAGAACACGGTGATGGTAGGGTAAGAGCAGAGTTCTTACCATTTATGGTTGGTGAAGAAGTATACGGTTTATGGAAAGATATAAAAAGGACCTGGGATCCAAATAACCTGTTCAATCCGGGAAAAATAGTAGATGCCCCTCCTATGGACACCAGTTTGCGTTATACAACAGTGGAACCTGACTGGGATCAGGAAACTGTTTTTGATTATTCGGATAGTGGAGGAATGATGAAAGCAATCGAAAAATGTAACGGAACCGGTGATTGTCGGAAAATTGCGGAATCGGGAGGAACAATGTGCCCGAGCTATATGGCTACGAGAAAAGAAAAAGATACGACCAGGGCACGAGCCAATGCTATGCGTGAATATATGAAAGGGAATGGTAAGGAGAAGTCATTTGAATCCCGGGAAGTAATGGAAATTCTGGATTTGTGCCTGTCTTGTAAAGGTTGTAGTTCTGAGTGCCCTTCTAATGTAGATATGACTAAATTAAAAGCGGAATACCAGTATCATTATTATAAAAGCAACCGTAGAAAATTACGAGATTATTTAATTCTCCATTTTTATTCCCTGTATAAAGTTGCCGCTATTTTGCCGGGTTTTTCCAATCTCATTATCAATACTTTTAGTTCATTAATAAAATCAATATCTGGCTTTGCCCCGGGGCGTTCATTACCTCAGGTCTCCAAAGTCTCCTGGGGTAAGTATATGCATAATTATATGAGAAGGCATGGTGATACTGTTGAAAGTGTTAAGAAGGTCACTGTTTATATGTTTATTGATGAATTTATTGATTTGAATGAAGCCTCGATTGGAATTAAAACTGTTGAATTGCTAAAGAAACTGGGATATAAGGTTGTGTTTATTCCGCATAAGGAAAGTGGGCGTGCTGCATTTTCCAAGGGGTTTCTTGAAAAGGCGAGAAGTTATGCGGAGAAAAATGTAGAAATATTTTCTTCAAAATTGGATGAGAATAATGTTTTGGTAGGCATTGAGCCCAGTGCTATTTTAGGTTTTAGAAGTGAGTATCCGAACATACTAAGGGGAGATTCTCGCCAAAAGGCAATAGACATGAAACCTTTTGTATTTACAATTGAAGAATTTTTATGGGATCAATATCAAAAGGGTAAATTTGATATTGATGTTTTCGATTCGAAAACTCGCAATATAAAGCTCCATTTACATTGCCATTATAAGTCTATTTCTGATAAAAGTATTCCTATTCAGGTACTGTCTATTCCCAGAGGAAATCATGTAGAATACATACCGTCCGGATGTTGTGGGATGGCAGGATCATTTGGTTTCGAAAAGGAACATTTTGATATCTCCAATGATATTGCTGAATTGGTTTTATTCCCATCCATTCGCGACTCAAAAGAAGAGTATATAATTGCCGCTCAGGGCGTAAGTTGCAGACACCAGATTCTTGATGGTATAAATGCACATGCCGTTCATCCGATTGAAATATTATATGATGCACTAGTATAGAAAGACTCATCATTTTTGCCGGTAAATATAAAAGTGAAAATAGTAGATAGCTGATATATCTTACCATCCTATAATTTAATATATATTAAAATAATTTCAATCTGTTGGCAGGTTGGTATAATAATTGTTTTCTATAGTTTGTTGAAATAAACGAATAATCTGTTGGAGATGTATTGTTCAAAATTTAAGTTGAACTGTAAAATTTTGACTATTAAACATTAACGTTTTTGAATCCAACATCTCATTAGGAATTCCGTTTAGAAAACGTGCATCAATAAATTAATATGAAATTATATCCAGTAATTTTATTGGTGTTGTTGACCCTTCCTTTGATGGGACAAACTGAAAAGTCATTGAAGGGAGTTGTTAAAGACGCCAGTAATGAAAAACCCCTGGAAGCAGTTTCAATATTTTGTAAGGAATGTGCAAATGGAACATACACTGATTCCCTTGGCAGGTTCGAAATTCCTATTAATAATCAGATTTCAGTTCACATAAAATTTTCATATGTAGGTTACAAAAGTAGATCTATCCTCATTAAAGAAGGTACCGATAATTTGAATCTTACGATTTCTCTCCAGGAGGAAGTGAGCACACTGAAAGAAGTGGTTGTGACCAATGATTCGGAAAAAGACCGCCTCCTGGCAGCCGATTTGGGAAGTGAACAATTAAGCGCAAATGAAATAAAAGAACTACCCTCAATACTGGGCGAGTCCGATGTATTGAAAACATTTCAATTAAAACCCGGGATATTATCAGGTAGCGAAGGAAATTCTACATTGTTTATTCGCGGTGGGAAAGGAGACCAAAATCTGGTCTTATTAGATGGAATCCCAATATATAACCCTAATCATTTACTGGGATTTCTCAGTACTTTTAACTCAAGTGTATTACAAAGTGCAAAATTATACAAGGCAGGTTTCCCATCGAATTACGGGGGAAGAATTTCATCGGTAATAGACATAAAAACACGACCGGGAAATGATAAGGGGATTCATGCCTCAGGAGGCGTCGGATTAATAAGTGCTGATCTTACGATTGAAGCCCCTCTAAAAAAAAATCACACCTCTCTTTTAATTTCAGGTCGTAGGACCCATATTGATTATCTGTCCGGTGTCATTGAAGACAATTTTGATATTGGAAATAGTTTGCAGGAAATACCGGATTACCATTTTTATGATTTCAATTTCAAACTTAAATCCCAATTGTCGGATAATGATAGGCTTGAAGTAAATGGGTATACAGGTCGCGACGATTTCAAAACTTTATATGAAGTGCATGATATTGACGTCGATTGGGGAAATTCTCTTGGGTCCCTCATTTGGAATCATAAGTTTACGGACCGACTCTTTCTAAATACTACTGTCTCCTATTCAGAGTTTAGTCATAATCTCAATAATAGAATAGATGAATTTGATTTTGTCTTAGGGTCTAAAATACTAAACACAGGCAGTAAAATGGACCTTACCTATCAGCCCCGGCATAATCAGTTAGTAAAGGTAGGGGTGAATTATTCCATGTACAAATTTGATATAGGCAGACTGCAAGTTGATAACCAGGGAGGAGAAGTTGAATTTTCTTCCGGGGAAAAACCTCAGGTGCAAGAATTAGCTGCTTACATAGCCAATGACTATGAGATCAAAGATCGTTTTCACATAGTCTCAGGTGTACGTTTTAGTGGTTTTATAAATAAAACCAATCGTTTCTTTAGTATTGAACCGAGGATAGGAGCATCATTTGTAGTTAATACGAATTTTTCAATAAAAAGTGCCTATACCAGAATGACGCAATATATTCACCAGGTATCAAATAGTGGATTGTCACTTCCAACAGATATCTGGTATCCATCAAACGAAAATATAGCCCCTCAGTACAGTGATCAAATTTCAGTTGGCTGGAATTATCAACTTAATGACCAATTTTTATTGACCCATGAATTATATTACAAAAGTCTTGAAAACCAGATTGAGTTTAAGAATCATTCTATCATCTTTGCCAGTAATCAATTGGATGATAAATTCACCTTTGGAAGGGGAGATGCATTTGGAACCGAATTATATTTAGAGAAAAGAAGCGGGAAACTTACCGGTTGGATTGGATATACACTGGCTAAAGTTCAAAGGGGTAAGTTTGATGGTATATCGGGTGGAAATTACTTTCCTCCGAGGCATGATAGAAGACATGATTTGAGTATTGTAGCCTCCTTTGCATTTAATAAAAAATGGTCATTGTCTTCAACTTTTGTTTTCGGGAGTGGTGATAAAACCTGGTTGCCGACAGGACGTTTTCATTTTCAGGATATGCCGGGAAAAAATTCAACACCCGTTGTCCCCGTCTACGAAGACCGTAATTCCGTTTCACTTCCGGACTACCACCGACTGGACGCATCAATTGTCAGGAAATTTTTTACAGAATGGGGAGACCATGAAATAATCGTTGGTGTTTACAATGCCTATAACCGTAAGAACCCTTATTTTTTGTACCTGGACACCCAATATCATATTGATGAAAATGGAAAAGAAAATAAAGAATTACCAGTAAACTCAAGCATCAAACAAGTTTCCCTATTTCCTATTTTACCAAGCTTTCGTTGGAATTTCAAATTTTGAATTATGAGATTTATTTTCAGGATTATTTTTATTCCTATTTGTTTTTTTGGTATTTCTTGTGAACCTGGTGATGGCGCTTTAATAGATCTTCCGGAGTTGAAAACAAAATATGTTGTTGAGTCGTATTTAATGCCTGGTGAATCTCCAAGATTCCTGATCACCCATACAGATGGTTTTATAAAAGACTATGATATTAATTCTCAGGATAATGATATATCAACTGAAATGGTAGAGGGGGTAGTGGGGGCGCTTTATATAAATGGAGAGTCGCATGAAGTGGTAAATAAACATCTCGAATATGAAGGGAAGTTTTACAACTATCAGGTATCGGGAGTTGATTCTCTTGGCCAAAATGATGTTCTGGAATTGGAACTTACATTTCCTACCGGGGAAAAAGTTTATTCCAAAAGCAGAGTACCGGAACTAATCGAAATTGACAGTATAGCATTCAATAAATCAGAAAACAGGTATGGTGATGTATTGTATATTACTTTTGATAAACCGGAAACCCAATATGTTCGGAGAATACTTTTACGTGTGCGGGGGAAATATACCCAGTTGATTCAGGATCTTCCCGTATCCGGCTCCCTTTCGAATAATGGAAAAATGGTTTTTGGTTCCGAGATGGACTTTCGAAGGGGGGATACCGTAATCAGCAGAATATATAGTATAAATAAAGAATATTATGACTATTATAATAGTATTTTTATGAACCTCCAATCCAATACAAACCCCTTTGTCCAACCCGGTCAAATTTCAGGAAATATTGTAGGTTCAGATAAAGTAGTAGGTATATTTACGGCAATGCAAATGGCGGATAGTTTGGTGGTTGTTAAGTAAAGGAAAACAAATATCTTTTCTTTACACATTTTAAAGATACCAAAGGAAAAGAAGATCCTAAGAAAAAAGGGAATCCTTCCTAAGCCAGGAAATCCTTGTTACAATTTTTTCTTCCCCTCGCAATTCCTGTGAGAGACCTGTAATTTTTATCTTGTTTTTTACATGAATAGATCCCATAGATGTTTCAGTCGACATCTTAGCGATACGCCTTTCATCTCTTTGATATCAATTTCGCGTTGCTCAGAGTTTTTAATACTAATTATTCTCTACCATTTCCTGTTGTATTGAAACCCGGAAGTATTATCAATCAAGTTGTAATCCTTACCCTTTAGTAATAAGCATTGGATTCCCTAATGGATTGAAAAGTAACTATATACTTGTGTATATAATAATTTAATTCTATATTTGTAGAATTAAATCTATAGTTATAGAAATGAAACTATCTAAATCTGAGGAGCAATTAATGGAATACATCTGGCAGGCTGAACAGATATTTATGAAAGACTTGATTGAAGCTTACCCAGAGCCCAGGCCTGCACCAAGTACTATTGCCACCATGTTGAAAAGAATGCAGGAGAAAGGGTATGTAGGTTATAAACTATTTGGGAATTCAAGACAGTATCATCCACTCGTAGATAAGAAAGATTATTTCAGAAATCATGTAAAGGGGCTTATTCGTAATTTTTTTAATAATTCTTCTGTACAATTTGCCTCCTTTTTTACAAAAAATACAGATCTGACAGAAGAGGAGTTAAATGATCTAAAAGATTTAATCGATCAACAGTTAATGAATAAAAAAAATGATAGTTTATATAAGTAAATATATACTGTGTTCCCTTATACTGATCGTATTTTACTTTCTGGTCCTGGAGAGGGAGAAAACATTTATTTTCAATCGATATTTTTTATTGTTCTCTATTGTCTTTTCACTCGTATTGCCATTACTGCCCGTACATCATATTAATAGTTCTCACCTTCCAGAATCCATACCCCTTATTTATAAAAGTTTAGAAACTTCATTTTCTGGAGTAGATAATCCAATTAATCAATCCGGAAAACACTCAATGCGGATGGGACTGGTCATAATTTACCTTGTTGTTGCAGGATTTTTGATAATAAGGTTTACTATGAATCTACACCAGATTTTTTACCTAATTAATAAATCACGAATCATAAAATATAAGCAAGTGCATTTAGTCCTTGTATCGGATCAACAGTTAGTTTATAGTTTTATGAATTATATTTTCCTACCGGAAAAAGATTATAAGAATGGAGATATCAACAAACAAGTCATACACCACGAAATGGCTCATATCAGTCAAAAACATACCTGGGATGTGGTTGCATTGGAATTTCTAATTTGCTTTTTATGGTTTAATCCGTTGCTATTATTGTATCGAAAGGCTCTAACTACAAATCATGAATATTTGGCGGATGATAGTGTGGTGCGCATTACCGGTGATCAATATTCGTATCAGTATCTTTTGATACAAAAAGCGTCAGCTGTCAGGTCAAATCTTGTGCATTCATTTAATTATTTACGAATAAAAAAACGATTAAAAATGATTACTAAAAACAGTTCTACTTGGATGGGAATGCTAAATAATACTTTATCCATTCCTTTATTTTTGCTACTTTTTATGCTTTTTTGTTACACGCCTAAGGCTTTGTATTCAGAGTCTTTGTCTTATTTCCCGGATGAAATAAAATATGTATTCTTAGTCGATGGAAATGAACAAGATGACCTCGTGACACAATTCAATTCCATTATCAAGAAATATGAAGAACCCGGTGATTGGTGGCGGAAAGTTTTACATAATAATATCAGCAAGGAAGATGAAAAGAGCCTGCTGGAATTATTCCTCCAAATGAATGAAGAGCAAAAGGATCAAATCCATTTTGGATTTTTAAAGATTTCGGTACCCCACGCAAAGATTCCTTCTATAAAGCAATTTGAAGAGTGGAAAAACACTGATAAATATGGTATTTGGTTAAATGGAAATTGGATTCCCAATGACCGGTTAAACAACTATAAAGCTAAAGACATACAATACTATACCGTAAGTTATTTGCATAATAATGCGAGGCATGGAATTAATGAACACAAGGAATATCAGGTTGATCTGAGTACAAAATCTGAATTTGAAAAGCAGCGAAATAAATTTGAAAATAAACCAAAATATCTTTTAGCAGCTAAAACCATAAAGAACCAATAATCTATAATAGGATGTTGATTTTTGATAATAATTTTTTCTTTGGAAATAAAATATTTTTTATTCAAAAGGCTTGTAAACACCGGTGTCGTCAAAGTCGACATCGGTGTTTCTGAATAGAATGGGTGCCTCTTGAAGTTACTGCCTCTCGTTTTGTTTTTTTCACATAAAGGGTTTAAAATGAGCAACTATATTATCAATCGTTGTCATTGAATGTAATTGAGTTAGCCTATCTGAACGTAAAATACTGTTCGGATCCAGTTTTTAAAATGATTTTTGACCAATCTATATCAATCAAATTTATTCTATTTAAAAATGGTCTAAATAAATAAACATTCTATCTTTGCTAGAAATTTGGAATATTTATGAGATTGATAATTTTTACAATTTTAGCTAGTATTTGCATCTTTAATTCGATATTGGCACAATCGGGTTCCATAACCGGTATTGTCAAAGATGAAAATAATAACCACTTAATGGCAGCTACTGTCCTGGTATTGGAAAATAATATTGGGACTACTACGGATGAAAATGGTAAATATTCAATTAATAGTATTGATGAGGGCACATATACCCTACGCGTTTCCTACCTGGGATATGAACCTGTTGAAGTAACAGTTGATATAATTTCTGGCAAGGAAACACAGCAGGATATTGCCCTTGAATCAGCGGATAATACCCTACAGGCTGTTGAAATTATTGGTAGGAGAGCAAGAACATACAAAAACGCTGTATCTTTTGCAGGAACCAAGACAGCAACCCTTATTAAAGATATTCCCCAAGCCATAAGCTATGTAACAAAAGAAATTTTTGCAGATCAACAAGCCTATCGGATTGGTGACATAGTTAAGAATATCAGCGGTGTTAATATGTTTTCCGGGTATGATGATTTTACATTTAGGGGGTTTAGAAGTGGAAGTTCAGATAGTAAAATGATAAATGGCCTGCGAACAGTAGGTATTTTTGGGCCCCAACCCATCCTAACCAATATGGAAAGAGTGGAAGTTATAAAAGGACCTGCGTCCGCTTTATTCGCAAATACACAACCTGGAGGAACAATGAATTATGTAACGAAAAAGCCTTTGGATGAAAGTAGAAAAGCAATTAGTTTTACCGTGGGAAGTTTTAATACATTGAGAGCAACAGCTGATTTTACCGGAAGGATGAATGAAGACGGCAGCTTATTATATAGAGTTAACCTTGGTTATGAAGACGGTGATTCCCACAGAGATTTACAAAAAAATAAAACTTTTATGATCGCACCGTCTGTTTCATTTATTCCCACAAAAAATACCCGTATTAATTTTGATCTGGTAATATCACAGTATAAAGGCAAACTGGATCGTGGCCAACCAATATTCGGAGCGACTTCTGGAACAGACCTAACAAGCACACCTCCTTCATTTGCGATAGGAGAAGCCAACGATTACCATACGAATAATGTTCAATATTTTACTTTATCCTTAAATCATCAATTTTCTTCCAGGCTGTCTTTTAATTCATCTTACATGCGGTTTACATGGGATGAAGATTTGTTTGAACACAGGACTTCTAATAGTTTTGCGCTTGATAGTGCCGGGACACAAATTCCTACTTTAATGGGTATGCAGGTAATAAACAGGGTTAGAAAGCAGGTAAGTGATAATTTAACGAATTATTTGGTATATAAGGTCCAGACAGGTAAAATCAGTCATCAATGGGTGGCAGGTCTTGACTACATCCAGCAAACACAGCCTATCGGAGGAGGGCAATCCATTGCCCGGGGATACAGGAAAAAGGATGGTAATATTACTACCACTTATAATCCATCTGACGCTGATAATTATGTTTTTGAAAATGGATTACCCGTTCCAAATATACCCCATTTCAGTTTGGAGAATCCACAGTATAACGTTAGTTATCCCCATGAGTATATTTTTAATGTAAAGCAAAGTTATTCTCCTACAAAATACTATACATTCGGTGCTTATCTCCAGGGACAATTATCTATTGACAGATTTAAAGTCTTATTGGCATTGCGCCAGGAGTTCTACAGGGATGTTTTAAACTTCAAACAACCATCTGAAGACAAAGTAAAGCAGGAGAAACTTTTGCCCAGATTGGGACTTGTGTATGATATTACTGAAAATATTAATGTATATGCTACATATACGGAAAGTTTCCAACCTCAAACATCATCCATATTATTAAATCCTGAACTCGGTGGTCCGTTTGACCCATTATCTGCACGTATGTGGGAAGTGGGTTCCAAAAATGAACTTATTCAGGATCGATTATCGCTTAATGTGGCGCTTTATCGCATAGAACAAAATAATATCCTGGTCAATGCCAATGACCCATCGAATCCTGACCTTCTGCAACAACGGGGACAGGAAGTATCCAAAGGGATTGAAATAGATGTGATGGGGAATATACTTTCCAATCTAAGCGTAACGGCTAATTATTCTTATAATGATACGCGTATAACTGAGAGTGATAATGAAGAAGAAATAGGCAGGATCAAAGAAAATGCTCCTTTCCATCAGGGAGGGTTTTGGACAAAATATACGATGAATAGTGGGCTATTAAAAGGATTAGGGATTGGAATAGGATCTAATTTTGTAACCAATAGGGTTACTTTTGATACTTATACATTAGGCTTGAAATTACCGGGGTATGTAGTAGCTGATGCTGCTGTATACTACAAAGTGGATCGATTTAATATTTCGGTTAATTTCAATAATATTTTTGATAAAACACATTGGACCGGGGGATATAGCTATACACGGTTATTCCCGGGTGCACCTAGAAACTATCTTTTGAATGTAGCGTATACCTTTTAATGTATGGTTAATAGGAAAAACAGGTTTATATCTAAAAGGGTACTCTTTAAAATCCACAGTTGGATAGGAATTAATTTGAGTATCCTTTTTTTTATAGTTTGCTTTTCAGGTACATTGGCAACATTGAGTCATGAAATGGATTGGTTGTTCATTCCATCTATGCGAGTAACACCAGAAGAAACCATGGCGTCTAAAAACCTTATTGTTTCAAACCTGGGCGTCCAATATCCCCATGGAAAGATACTATACTGGGAAAAAGTAGAAGAACCCTATTTAAGTAATATCATCCATGTAGATTTTGACGGTCATAGAAGATATGTTTTTGCCAATCAATATACTGGTGACATCCAGGGTATTTCTAATTTGACTTTTCAAAGATATTTTAGGGATTTGCATTACTATCTTTTTATTCCAATAAATCAAATAGGAAATTATATTGTACTCGTGTTCGGGTTTTTATTACTCATTTCTTTGATCACTGCGTTGTATTTTTACAAAGGATGGTATAAAAAATTCTTTACTCTTTCTAGAGGAAAAGGGGCTATGGTTTTTTTTCGAAGTTTACATAGGTTCATCGGTATTTGGTCAGCACCTTTGATATTAGTTTTTTCGATAACTGGAATATGGTATTTTATAGAAAGGGCCAATATCGCAGATGTATCTTCATTGATTAATACCAAAATCCCTTCTATTGGTGAATTTGATTCAGCAAGATTTGCGTCTGATGAATTCTTGTATTCAATTGATTATGACAAAGCGGTAAGGATTGCGAAAAATGAAATTCCAGGGTTGGAGATCGGGGAGATTATTCCCCCAATCAATTCTACGAGCCCATTATATATAAATGGAAATTCACATGTTCCGCTTGTCCGCTCAAGAGCCAATCGAGTCTATTTGAATCCATATGATTATAGCATCGTTCGTATTCAAAAGGCCGAAAATGAAAATATTGTATCATGGATCAATGATATTGCAGACCCCATCCATTTTGGTTATTGGGGTGGAATAATTACCAAACTAATTTGGTTTGTTTTCGGTAGTACCATTTCAGGGCTCATTTTGACAGGTATATGGATATCGTTAAAGCGAAACCTTAAAAAAAACCAGAAAGGATTTGGTCTTTGGAAGGTATTTAATTGGCTTGGATATTTGGCTATTATGGGTTTTATGTATTATTTGTTGACCTCTCGTTATCGGGTTTCTTTTGATGTATTGTTGCTTGTTTTTGGTATTTGGGGGATTCTCCTGGTTTTGACGTATTATATTTTTGTTATCCGTTTGAAAAAAGCAGCTATAGGTACAAGATAAATACGGAGAGTATTGCTTGAAAATAACTGCTATAAGTGTCTTAGTAGCGAGAGTAACTATAAATGTTAATATTCAAAAATATCGTATGGCTAAATAATGAATAGAAAATTCTGTTACCAAAGTGGCGTAGAATCTCTAGTATTTGAGCGTAAGGAAGTTCTGTAAATCCCTTCTTGATACGACCCCTAAAAAAGACCCGTTCCCAAACACTGGAAGGGTGTGATACGTTTGCGTGTTGAATATGTAGAATAATTGTTTAATGGGTAATTCGGGGGACACAGGTTCAAAGTTATTGGTCATATACCTTCGAATAGGTGTAAATATATCTCCATCTTTACGGGCTTGATTAATTACTTCTTGGTTAAGAATCCCTATTATTTTGTTGTTTTCATCCTGTACAAGATATGCATCGTGTCCCGATTCATCTTCCTTTTTAAAAACGTCTTGCATTAAATCATCCTCGGTTAAAATATGTACATTATTGGTCAAAATATCTGCTACTCTTCCCGATCGCAACCGTTCTTCGATGGCTACGCTACGGTATTCCGAACGAGCAGCAAAAAACACAAAGACCCCGATGAAAATAAGTCCCAGATGATTGGTGTAGATGCCGTAAACCAAGAAACCACCGGCCAGGATTCTTCCCACCCAGGACGCGATTAAAGTCCCTTTTTCGCGCCCTTTGAAAAGGGCAATAGTAGCGCGTAAAATTCTACCGCCGTCCATTGGGAAGGCCGGTATAAGATTAAATACCAATAAAAGTAGATTTAACATTAATAATAAGATCGGGAAATTACTGTAATATTCAAAATAGGTAAGTTCTGAAGTTCCCTGAGGTAAAAACCCATGGCCAGAGAAGTACAATGCCGCTGCAATAATAATAGCAATTACCAAATTTACAGCAGGTCCGGCAATGGCAACTACCATTTCTTGCCAGGGATTTTCCGGCAATCTTTCCAGACGTGCAAGGCCACCAATGGGAGTTATTAAAATATCCTGAGTTTTTACACCGTAGTTTCTTGCTGACAATGCATGTCCGAATTCATGTAACACCACACAAAAGAATATTAGCAATGTGAAAATCGCAGAATTAATAATGGCTAAATTAGACATTCCCATATTTTGTCCGGTGTATACTACGTATAGTAACAACAGGACAAAACTCCAGTGAACTTTTACCGGAATCCCAAAATATTGTCCTAAATAGAGTGATCCTGCTTTAAACATCTGTGTGGCTGATTTATCTTAAGTAATTTGTATAATTTCTATTAATACGCCCTGGCTTCTACACGGTCCATATAGTTAATGAATGATTTATTAACTACTTTGTTCCCTCCTGGAGTCGGATAATTTCCACTAAAATACCAATCTCCTTTATTATCAGGACAAGCTTTATGTAATCCATCAATTGTTTGATAAATAATCTCTACCTCTGCATCAATATCTGGTGGGGTTAATATTTCAGAAATTTTTTGTGAAACTTCTTCATACGTAAATGGTTCAAATACGTCTTTAACATAGTTAACGACTTCTTCTTTAGGTAAATTGGCTTGTGCAACACATTTTTCATAAATGATTTCAAGCTGATCTTCCATCCCACGTTCTTCAATCAGTTTTATAGCTGCCTGAAATGCGATAAATTTTCCAAGTTCAGACATATCAATACCATAACAGTCCGGAAAACGTATTTGAGGAGCTGAAGAAACAAAAATAATTTTCTTGGGATGGAGTCTGTCTACCATTTTAATAATACTATCCCTGAGGGTAGTGCCACGCACTATACTGTCATCAACCAGTACAAGTGTATCCACCTGGTTATTTACAATGCCATAAGTAACATCATACACATGTGAAACCATTTGCCCCCGAATTTCATTATCGGCAATAAATGTTCGCATTTTAGCATCTTTGACTACAATTTTTTCAACCCTGGGACGGATTTTTTCGAGTTTTCTCAAATCCTCTTCCGTCGGTTTTTTGTCCATGTCGAGAATCATTTTCATTCTCAACTTATCAGCTTCTTTTTCCATCCCTTCCACTAGTCCCAAAAATGCTGTTTCTGCTGTATTGGGAACAAATGAAAAAACGGTATTTTCAAAATCATAATCTATACTTTTTAAGACCTGATCAACCAATTGTTTGCCCAGTTGTTTTCGTTCCAGATAAATATCGCGATCAGTACCTCTTGAAAAATAGATCCTTTCAAAGCTGCAGGCTTTTTTCTCCAAAGGTTCAGTAAAAGGTACTTCTTCCACTAATCCACTATTTTTGACAATTAATGCATTTCCCGGTTGTAGTTCTTTAATATATCGAAAACGGATATCGAAAGCAGTCTGGATAGCCGGTCTTTCACTGGCAGCAACAGCTACTTCGTCGTCGTGATAGTAGTATGCCGGTCTTATCCCATTGGGATCTCTCATCATAAAAGCATCACCGTGACCAATAAATCCACTCATCACATACCCTCCATCCCATTTTTTGCTGGCACGTCTTAACAATCGCTGCATATCTAAATGAGAAATGATCTTCCGGGTAATTTCTTCGTTATTAAAACCATCGGGCTTAAACCAGGTAAATAAACGTTGAACTTCATCGTCAAGGAAATGACCTATTTTTTCAAGGACGGTAACAGTATCAGATTTTTCCTTGGGGTGTTGCCCCAATTCTACTAATTCGTCGAATAACTCATCTACATTTGTCAGATTAAAATTCCCCGCAACCACCAAATTCCTGGATATCCAATTATTTTGACGCAAAAAAGGATGACAGGTCTCGATCCCATTGGAACCATGCGTACCATACCTGAGATGCCCCATTAGTAATTCCCCAGTGTACGGTTTGTTCTTCTTGAGCCATGCCGCATCTGACATTAGTTCGGGAGGGAGATCGTTAAAATGTCTGTAAACGTGTTGAAATAAATCTGAAATATAATTTTTACTATTGGTTCTGTACCTTGATATATATCGCGACCCTGGTTTCGGATTCAGTTTTATGGTAGCAAGACCAGCCCCGTCTTGCCCGCGATTTCTCATTTTTTGCAGTAATAATTGTAATTTGGTAAGACCATACAGGGCATTACCATATTTTTCCTGGTAAAATTCCAACGGTTTGAGTAAACGAACCATTGCGATCCCACACTCATGTTTAATAAGCTCGCTCATGCATACGTTTTAATATGTCACAAATTTAATCTATAATTTACAGAATAAACAATGAATCAATAATAATGGTTAAATTTGTAATAATACAATTGGAGATATGGGTTTGTTTAAATTTAATAAAGTAGCAAAATACAAAAAATTTAATTATGTTCCTAGGTATTACGATCCTGAAAAAGAAGAGCGTGACGCCATTATCAGAAGGGCTCAGGGGGAAGCGGGATTGATTAATGAAAACGATGAGGATTCGGATGTGGAAAATGCAAAATTTCGAATTTCGCGAGCTTTTCACTCCAGGGGTGTATCCAATGAGTATTCCCGAAAAAGTCATAAAAAGTCCAATATTAGGATTATTATGATTGTCATTATACTTTCCGCAATTGTTTACATTATTTTAAATACTAATGTAGAAGGACTTATAAAATTGATAGAGTAATTTTATGGATAGTGTGGTAAAAATGCTTCCGGATAATGTTGCCAACCAGATAGCAGCGGGAGAGGTGGTTGTGCGACCCAGTTCGGTAGTCAAGGAATTGATGGAAAATGCCATTGATGCAGGTGCAAAAAAAATTGAAGTTGTCATTCGGGATTCAGGCAAAGGGTTGATACAAGTAAAAGATGATGGAAGCGGTATGAATGAAATGGATGCCAGAATGTGTCTGGAAAGGCATGCAACTTCTAAAATTAAATCAGGCGATGACCTTACAAAAATTTATACCTTGGGATTTCGTGGAGAGGCTCTTCCTTCCATCGCTTCGGTAAGCCAAATGGAAATAAAAACTAGAATTGACGGAGAAGAACTAGGGTACGGTATAAGAATTGAAGGATCAAGGGTAGTCGAACAGGATTATTGCCAGGCCGAAAGAGGCACTTCCATTTCTGTTCACAATTTATTCTATAATACCCCGGCCCGTAGGAAATTTTTGAAGTCGGATACGGTTGAATTCAAACATATAATGGACGAGTTTCAATATATGTCCTTAGCCAACCCCGATGTATATTTTTCCCTGTACCATAACGATAGGCTATATCATCAGTTATACCCCGGTTCGTTGAAGCAGCGCATAGTTCAAATCTTTGGCAATCATTTTGAAAACCGTTTAATAAATGTAAAAGAAACAACAGATTATCTGCATGTAAACGGATTTGTAGGGAAACCTGATAATGCCAAAAAAAGCAGGGGAGAGCAATTTATCTTTGTAAATAACAGATTTATAAAGAGTTATTACCTAAATCTCGCTGTTTACCAGGCCTATGAGAATTTAATTCCAGATAAAAGTTACCCTTTCTTCTGTTTATTTATTCAAATTGATCCTGAAAGAGTAGATGTCAATGTGCATCCTGCAAAACAAGAAATAAAGTTTGAGGATGAAAAATTTGTTTTTAATATCATCCGCGCTTCTGTCAAGCATGCTCTTGTCTCCTATAGTGTACCCACAATAGATTTTGAACAAAATCCCGGACTTTTGTACAAACACAAACTGGACTCTGTTTCTACCAAAGAATCTTCCAGTACTTCCAGTAATCCTCCTAAACAGAATGTCGAT
The DNA here is from genome assembly GCF_021729145.1 of Membranihabitans maritimus. GTDB lineage: Bacteria > Bacteroidota > Bacteroidia > Chitinophagales > Saprospiraceae > Membranihabitans > Membranihabitans maritimus. The sequence goes on from NZ_JAJSLW010000005.1 coordinate 259,021, forward strand.
TGGTCGAGGAAAAGTCCTGGAAAAGAAGACTGGGATGATTTTTACAATAATGTGAAGTCAACAGGTGAAGAATTAACACAAGGGATTGATACACAAATTGACGAAATTGATTTTGAAGAGGATTTAAATAATCCCAGCGAAGGATTTGATCCCATTCAAATAAAAAGCGCTTATATATTAAATTCAATAAAATCAGGTATAGTCATAATTGATCAAAAAAATGCTCATGAAAGAATTTTATATGAGCAGTTCAGAAAGCAACGAACGAATGTGAAAAATAATTCACAATCAGCATTGTTTCCCGAAATGATAAAATTAAATGCACAAGAATCAGAGGCTATGGAAGAGCTCATTCCCAGCCTCAAAGATTTTGGTTTTGTGATTGAACCATTTGGTGTAAAAACCTTTATTATACAGGGCACGCCTGAAATACTTCTAAGTGGTACAATAAATAAAGTTGAATATTTGACTGAAATCATCTCAGAATTTTTAGAAGAAAAAGATTCTGCAGAAAACTTTAATGATAAAATGGCACATATATTAGCACGAAATTTGTGCGTACGCAAAAACCAGGTACTTAACCAACAAGAAATGAAACAATTGGTCAATCAGTTGTTTGGATGTGAAGATCCTACGTTGAGTCCTTCCGGAAAAAAATGTTTTGTCACCTTTAAATCAGAGGATTTAGAAAAATTATTTGCCTAAAATGATCAGACTTACTGAGACTGTAAAACATCTGTTAATAATAAATGTATTGGTTTTTGTGGCCGCATTTTTTGTTTTTCCCGGAATTCCTGGGAACAATCCCCTGTTTGAATTTTTGAAAAATTTTCAGGAAGAAGGGGCTTTATATTATCCTGGCTCCAAGTTTTTTCATTGGTACCAATTGGTGACTCATATGTTTTTGCACGGAAATTTTAGTCACCTGTTTTTCAATATGTTTGCTTTGTATATGTTTGGTAGCGCACTAGAGGCCAGATGGGGTCGTAATAAATTTCTTCTTTTTTATTTCTTTGCAGGGTTGGGAGGAGCTGTTTTTCAAATTTTAAGTTGGCAATTCGGATTGATGGGTATGAGTCCAATGGAACAGCAAATGTTTCTCAACACGCCCTTCCGGGTGATTGGTGCTTCGGGAGCTGTTTTTGGTGTTTTAGCAGGTTTTGGCATGCTCTATCCAAATGCTGAATTGATGTTGCTTTTCCCTCCAATTCCCATTAAAGCAAAATATTTTGTAGCCATTTATGCGCTTATCGAAATTGTCATGGGATTCGGGAACTTTAATACCGGGGTGGCCCATTTAGCCCACATTGGTGGATTGGTTTTTGGTATAATCTTGATTTTATACTGGCGTAAAAGGTCATAAATATGTTTGATTCTATAAAAAGAGATTTAATTTTCCAGTTTCGCCATGGTGGAATGACTACCCGATTAATTCTGATTAATGTCGTGGTATTTGTCACCATTATGATGATACGTTTGATTGGATTTATAGTTAATGGAGGTGAAGTACCTGGGTTTTATCATATTCTGACAAATGGTCTTTCTATATCGAATGACTGGAAATCAGTCCTTTTCCGGCCCTGGAGTATAATTTCCCATATGTTCCTCCATCTTGGATTTTTCCACATATTATTTAATATGCTGTATTTGTTTTGGTTTGGTAGAATTTTGGAAAATTTATTGGGTGAACGTAAAATCCTTAATATCTATATTATTTCAGGATTAATTGGCGCGTTTTTTTTCTTTATTTTTTCCAGACTTTTATATGATGGGGAGATATATGCACTGGGTGCGTCAGCGGCTGTAATGGGTATCGCAGTCGCTACAGCCACTATGAGCCCGGATTACGAAATGCGACTTTTGTTTTTAGGTGATGTGAAATTAAAGTACTTGGTTCTAGCGTTGGTATTGTTGGATCTGATTATGATACCCACTATGAGTAATTCAGGTGGTAGGGTAGCGCACCTGGGTGGAGCTTTGATGGGATTTTTGTACATTAAATTATTGTATAATGGTATTGATTTGGGTGATATAAATTGGAAGCCATCTGTCAAGAGGCCTAAATTCAAAGTTTATGTCAATAAAGACAAGCCCCAAGATAATAACCGGTATAACAGGCCACAGACTGTTGAACAAAGAGTGGATGAAATTTTAGATAAAATACGAAGTAGTGGTTACGATAGCTTGACCCAGGATGAAAAAGACTTTCTTTACGATGCCAGTAAAAAATAATACGTGAAAAGGATTTTTCGTATCTGTCTGATATTAATGAATGTATTCTTTCTCATGGCTTTAGCACTTGGGTACTTTGCGCAATTTGTATCACCGGATGAATTTTCAATTCTAGCTTTTTTCTCTCTTATTTATCCATATTCCGTTTTTGGAATTTTTATTACGGGTTGTGTATTAATTTTTCTGCGATCCAAATTAGTATGGGTTTCCTTTCTGGCTTTAGTTTTTAGCTCTGCTACTACCGTTCGTCAGATTGGTTTCCATTTTCAGCCAGACCTTCCCACCGACAAGAATATATTTAAAATCGCAACTCTGAATGTAAAAAATGACTTCAATCATGAAAACACTAATCAAATAGAAGAATTTGTAAATGATTTTCAAGGAAGTCTTCCCGATGTATTTTTGTTTCAGGAAATAAGCAGGAAAAAAGCCAGTTACATTCAAAATGCATTAAAATATGATTTTTCCAGTATAGATGAACATCAACGGTTAAATAATTCTATGGCTATTTTATGTAAATATCCTTTAAAGCCGGTAGATGTATTACTCAATGAAGAAAACCATCCATTTGCCCAAATATTTGATATTGAGTTTCCCGGAAAGACAGTAAGAGCGATTAATGTGCATCTGCATACAAATGCAGTTACATTAAGAGCCGAAAAATTTTCCCCTGAATCGATTTCGCGTAAGGACGGGTTAAAAAAATTGTTTGAAATGATTCGTTCTTATGGGAAGAACGGTAAACTAAGAATGCAAGAAATCGATAAAATTATACCCTATATAAAAGAATCTCCATGGCCCGTATTAATTGCTGGGGATACAAATGATACGCCCTACTCCCGGATCTACAATGAATTGAAAGGGGATTTTTCAGACGCTTTTGTAAAAGGCGGGGTTGGATTTGCACAAACGTATAACGGTTTATTTATACCTCTCAAAATTGATCATATTTTCACTGATTCCAATTTTTGTATTTACAATACGGATATTAAGAAAGTCGATTATTCCGATCACAATCCTATCTCTACGACGTTTGAATTTTGTAAATATTAATATTAACATTTAGATGAGAATTATAATACTTTTATTCACAGCCATTATTACACTTGGTTCCTGTAAAAACGATCCGGGAAATAGTAATAATGCAATGGAGAGTACATCACCGCAATTGGAACGAAAACCATTGTCAGTGCCTGCATTCTCTGCTGATTCAGCCTATCTTTACCTGAATAAGCAATTGGAATTTGGTCCGAGAATTCCCAACACGAATGCCCATGTTGAGACCAAAGATTGGTTGGTAACCCAATTGAAAAAGTTTACGGATAAAGTCAACGTTCAGGAATTTACAGCAAACAGGTTCGATCGCACCAAATTAAATGGATATAATATTATTGGATCTGTGAATCCGGATCAATCTAGAAGGGTACTATTATTGGCTCATTGGGATACCCGGTTCATAGCCGACCACGCTATTGATCCCGCCAATGAGGGGAAAGGAGTTATGGGAGCAGATGATGGAGCCAGCGGCGTGGCTGTCTTACTGGAGATTGCCCGTATATTAAAAGAAAATCCTATAGATGTAGGTGTTGACTTTTTACTCACGGATCTTGAGGACCAGGGAAAAAGTAATGATCCTGACGGAGTCTCCTGGTGCCTTGGAGCCCAGTACTGGGCGAAGAATCCACATAAAAGCGCTTACAATGCCAATTTTGGAATTTTACTCGATATGGTCGGGGCAAAAGGAGCTAAATTCAAGAAAGAACAAATCTCTCTAAATTATGCCCCTGAGATTTTGAGATATGTATGGCAATTAGCCAATAGCATGGGGTATGGACAATATTTTATAAATGAAAAACTAAGCGGAGGAGTAGTAGATGACCATATGTTTATAAACAGGATTATCGGAATACCTACCATCGATATTATTAATAAACCCACTAATAATTCCTTTGGAGATCACTGGCATACTGAAAATGATAATATTGATATCATTGATAAATCTGTATTACGGGCAGTGGGTCAGGTAGTTACGGCAGTAGTCTATCGTTTCGATGCAAATTATCTATAATTTTTATAAAAAATGTTTGCAAATATGGCTAAAGAAGCTATATTTGCATCCGCATTTATAGAGTAGTGAATTACTTACATTCTAAGTGCAAAACGTACCATAATGGGCGATTAACTCAGTTGGTTCAGAGTGCCACCCTTACAAGGTGGAAGTCGTAGGTTCGAGTCCTACATCGCCCACATTTATATAGGGAGTCATTTATTGGCTCCCTTTTTTATTTCTATCAATCCAGGCTTTTTGTAGCCGGGAATATTGTTCTTTATCCTTGAGGGCTCCTGATTCAATTATAGTTAACTTAATTCTTCCTGAAGTATTGAATAATATAATCCTTCAAGGGTTTATAAATATGGTATATTTTCCATTAACAAAATTTTCCTTCAAATGATATGAGGTAGTGTACCGCAATGTTAATCTAATCAAAACATTTTTAGAAATAAAGTGATAATGCGAAACATGAACAGAAGGGTAATGTAGCGTTTTTTCTAATTCTTGCTTAAAAGCTAATAGCCCCATTTTTTCTATCAACCTACAAAACTACTGATGCGGTTTTAAAAATGAAAAGTTCGAGACATTCATCCCTGTGATTTGGAATTATTCACACCTTGAAAAGTACCTTGTTTTCATTGAATCTTCTTTATCGAACTTTAAATTCAAATGTAATTGTACCACATTGTTTGGAAACACTACTTTGTGAAAATTTGTATTGGCGGGCAAATTTTAAGGCGGTATTTATAAGTTGAGAATCTCCCGTATTACTCCCTTTTTGAGTAAAGGAAGATTCTGTGACATTTCCCTGTTCGTCGACACAAACCCTAACAACAACGCGTCCTGTTTTTTGTGATTGCTCAATTACTTTGGGTATGTGCCTTACCGCTCTTCCTCCCAATCCGCCACCAACGTTTCCACTGCCGGTGCTCAGGCCTTCCAGGTTATCTGAATTCGGATCGCCCAATGGATCACCCTGATTTCCCGGTTTATCTGTTTTTCCTTTTCCTTTACCAAATAAATCACCAAATTGCTTTTTAGATTCTTCGAATTCGGCTTTTTTCTTAGCTTCTTCCTCGGCTTTTCGCTGTTCTTCTAATTCTTTTTGCCGTTCCAATTCCTCCTGTCGCTTTCTTTCTTCCTCTTCTTTCTTTTTAAGTGCCACGGCAGCCGGGTCTTCTTGAGTGACCACTTCCTCCTCTATGGCCTGTTCTTCCACGATTTCAGGCTCCTGAGGTGGCGGAGGTGTTTCTTCCACGGGTTTGGGTTCTACTTTTTCTTCTTGCTGTGTATCGGGAGAATCATTACCACTACCCATATCAGGTGCTCCGAAACTTACCAAAATTCCCTGTTCACCAGGGGGAGGTACCTGAAAGGACATAAAAGGGAATAGTAATAGTATTAGTAATATCGTATTCACGATAATACTGGTTCGCATGGCCTTCTTCTTGTCTTTTGGATCGGTTTGAAAATCCTCCATGATACTTTTATTTTGATGGTTCTGTAGCTATTATCGCTTGTGTCCCCAATCTATTCGCTAAATCCATTACTTTAACGGTATATTGCAATTGACTAGCTTGGTCCGCTGCGATAACTACAGTAGGTTTTTTTTCAGTACTGTTCTGTAAATCAACACGCAATTGGCTTTCAATGTTCCCCAAACTCATTTCTTTTCCATTTAAATAATATGTACCGTTGTTTTTAATACTTACGGTATATGACTGGGGAGCAACGGTCTTGGAACTGGAGCTGGGTAATGTAAGTCGAAGTGCATTGGGACTTACCAGTGTTGATGTCAGCATAAAGAATATCAATAACAGGAAAATAATATCTGTCAGTGATGACATGCTGAATTCAGCACTAACTTTACTTTTCTTCTTTAAACCCATATCAAATTTATACGTTTGAAGGTTCTTGCAATAAGTCCATAAATTCAACGGAAGTCTGTTCCATTTTATATACTACCTTTTCAACATTGGTTACCAGTAAATTATACGCGATAAAAGCAAAAATTCCAACAAAAAGACCAAAGGCAGTTGTGATCAATGCCTGATATATTCCCCCAGCAAGGACATCCGGTGTTACATTTTCTGCAGTGGCCATTTTGTAAAAAGCCAAAATCATTCCTGTCACCGTTCCGAAAAACCCAATCATAGGAGCGGCACCGGCTATAGAAGCCAGTGTACTGAGATTTTTTTCCAACCGGAAAAGTTCAAGATTTCCGGCATTTTCAATGGAGGCATTAATGTCGTTAAGTGGTTTACCTATACGCATGATGCCTTTTTCAATCATGCGGGCAGCAGGTGATTTGTTACTTTGACAAAGGGCCTTTGCTCCGGCAATATTACCTGCCTGCACACTTGCCCTTATATTATTAATAAAATTATTGTCCATTTTTCCGGCTCGTTTAATCGCAGAATATCTTTCCACGAATAAATACACGGCTACCACGAACATGACGATTAGAATGAGCACTATAATAATTCCAATCCAACCGCTTTTGGTGATAAGTTCAAATAGACTTTCTCGTTCTACCGTTGTTTGCTCTTCAAGTTGTGCTGCAGCTTGAGCTTGTAATGCAATAAAAAGTGCTGTGTTCATAGATGTTGAATAAAGATTTCACTGAATTAATAGTTGAAAATAGGATACCAAATTTAATCAGAAATATATATTAATTAAAATTTTAATACGTTTTTGTTATAATTTATTTCTTATACTGGTACATTAAATGTTAATACTTTCGAATTTATTATTCAATACACTAGAAATAATCTCAGAATAGTTATTATTTTAGTTGAGTTTGAAATTACGAGACAAGTTTTTTAACTTTAAGTCAAAAATATATAAAATGCGAAGAATACAAAAAGTTGCAGTTTTGGGTTCTGGATTAATGGGATCAGGAATATCTTGTCATTTGGCAAATGTTGGTTTTGAAGTGTTGATGTTGGATATGGTACCCAGAGACCTGACTGAAGATCAAAAAGATATAAAGGAATTCAGAAATTCATTAGCTGACAAGTCTTTAAAACAGGCCCTGAAAGGAAAACCCGCTCCACTTTACAAAACGTCCTTTGCAAAGAGAATTACCACAGGGAATTTTGAAGATGATCTGGGAAAAATCTCGGAATACGATTGGGTTATTGAAGTAATCATAGAAAGACTTGACATTAAAAAGGATTTATTCGAAAAAGTAGATAGGTATCGAAAGAAGGGAAGTTTGGTGTCCTCTAATACTTCAGGTATACCGATACATATGATAGCAGAGGGTAGATCAGAAGACTTCAAAAAGCATTTCCTTGGGACCCATTTCTTCAATCCTCCTCGTTATTTGAAATTACTTGAAATTATTCCAACTGCACATACGGATAAAAGGGTCGTTGATTTCTTTATGGAATTTGGTGAAAAGTATCTGGGAAAGGATACTGTATTGTGCAAAGATACACCGGCATTTATTGGAAATAGGGTAGGGGTAACTTCAATGGCCAAAGTTTTTGAACTTACTTCAGAACTGGGACTTAGCCTTGGAGAAGTTGATAAATTAACCGGACCCGCGATGGCTCGTCCCAAAACAGGAACTTTCAGACTGGCAGATCTTGTAGGATTAGATACAGCAGTAATGGTTCTCAAGGATCTCAAACAACGATGTACGGATGACGATGCATTACAACAAATGCAGATTCCGGATTTTTTGGAATATTTGGTTGATAATAAATATTTGGGAAATAAAAGTGGCCAGGGATTTTATAAGAAAACCGATCGAAAATCCGATTCAGGGAAGACCATTATTGAAGAACTGGATCTAAGGGAAAAGGAATATACTGAAGCGGATTCATCTAGTTTGGAAAGTCTGAAAGTCTCTAAGCAAATAGAAGATCCTGAAAAAAGATTGCGAGCCTTATGGAAAGTAGAAGATAAAGGAGGAGAACTTATCAGGAAATCGTTGGCATTTAGCTTTCTATATTCTGCTAACAGAATTCCTGAAATTTCAGATCAGATATTCGGTATTGATCAGGCAATGAAAGCTGGTTTTGCCTGGTCGTATGGACCATTTGAGTATGCGGATATTATTGGACTGGATAAAATGATTAAAGTAGGCACCTCAATAGGCCTTGATGTACCAGAATGGTTAGAATCATTTATGTCTAAGGGACATACAAATTTTTACAAGCTTGAAGAGAGCAACGTATTATATTATAACCACCAGTCCGAATCTTATGAGCAAGTTCCCGGGACTAAAGAACAAATAAAAGTTGCCTATTTTAAGGATAAGGAGCCCGTCTTTGAAAATAGTGAATTGACGTTGCACGATATCGGAGAAGGAGTCCTTTTACTTGAATTTACCAGTAAATCAAATTCCATAGGAGAGGGGATTCTTAAGGGGATAGGAGAATGTATAACCATTGCTGAAGAGGAAGATTGGAAAGGAATAATTATTGCCAATGACGGAAAGAATTTTACGGTAGGGGCTAACCTTATGTTAATTGGTTCTATGGCGTATCAACAAGATTTTGATGAATTAAACCAGGCTGTAAAATTGTTCCAGGATACCAGTATGAAAATTCGCTACTCCAAGATACCTGTTGTTGCTGCCACACAGGGATATGTATTCGGTGGGGGGTGTGAATTTGTAATGCACACGGATAGTACTATTGCCGCGGCTGAATCATATATTGGATTAGTGGAAGTAGGTGTGGGAATTATCCCCGGTGGAGGTGGAACCAAGGAATTTGCTCTCAGATCCTATGAAGAATATAAAGATACTGATGTTGAAAATGGCATCCTTCTCGAAAGATTCAAGAATATTGCTATGGGCAACGTTTCTACTTCTGCGCATGGTGCCTTTGACTACGGGTATTTAAGTACTAAAGATCAGGTAGTCATCAATAGTAGTTATAGAATTACAGAAGCCAAAAAGAAGGTGTTGGAATTGGCAGAAAATTATATAGCTCCCATTCCTCGAAGGGATATTAAAGTTCTGGGTCGTTCGGGAATAGCTACTTTGGAATTGGCAATCAATGAACTTAGATTGGGAAAATATGCTTCCGAACACGATGCTAAAATTGCTAAAAAAATAGCTTATGTCATGTCCGGGGGTGATTTAACTGGTATGCAAGAAGTTAGTGAAAAATATTTGTTGGAGCTGGAAAGAGAGGCCTTTTTAAGTCTATGCACTGAACAAAAGACATTAGAACGGATTCAACATATGTTGGAAACAGGTAAGCCACTGAGGAATTAGTTATGAGATACAAACTATAAGCTACAAGTCAATGTTTTAGTGGAAATAAGGGATTTGATAGCTACCATAATGAGAAGTGGTTAGCACGAAGGTATCAGGTAGAATTCCTAAGATGTAAGAATGGACACAATCAGTCCTCAAATGAATCAATTTAAGTGTTCGAAAAAAAATAATGGAATGAATGAAAGGAAAATAAAACCGGAAAATATAATTTAAGGTTAGTTGAGTTAATAATACTTTTTTATACGTATAAAATTATTGAACACAAATAGAAATAATACAATATGGAAGCATACATAGTAAAATGTTACAGAACGGCGGTTGGGAAAGCTAATAGAGGTGGATTTAGATTTACACGTTCGGATGATTTAGCTGTAGATGTCATTCATCACTTAATGAATGAAATTCCTCAATTAGATGCTGAATTAGTAGATGATGTATTAGTTGGTTGCGCCAATCCGGAAGCTGAGCAAGGGCTTCAGATTGGACGTCGAATTAGCTTGCGGGCATTAGGTGAGAAGGTGCCTGGTGTGACGGTTAACAGGTATTGTGGCTCCGGATTGGAGACTATTGCCATGGCTGTTTCAAAAGTAAAAGCTGGTATGGGGCATTGTTTTATAGCGGGAGGTGCTGAAAGTATGAGTATGATACCAATGACAGGAATCAAATTGGCACCTAATTACAATGTAGTAAGCAATACTCCGGATCACCTGGTTTCTATGGGATTGACAGCTGAAGCAGTAGCTAAGAAATATGAGATAACCCGAGAAGATCAGGATGAATTTGCTCTTCGTTCGCACCAGCGGGCCGCAAAAGCATTGGACGAAGGGTATTTCAAGAGTCAAATTGTACCTATTAATGTAAAAGAAGTGTATGTAGAGAATGATGAAAAAAAGGAGCGTACATTTACTATTGATACGGATGAAGGTGTCCGGAGAGATACTTCGATGGATGCTTTGAGTAAATTACGGCCTGTTTTTGCACAAGGGGGTTCGGTAACAGCAGGGAATTCTTCCCAAACTTCTGATGGAGCCGCTTTTGCATTGGTAGTTAGTGAGGAATTTATTAAGAAATATAAGTTAGAACCAATTGCCAGATTAGTAAGTTGTGCTTCAGCCGGGGTAGATCCTTTATATATGGGCTTAGGGCCTATAGCCGCTGTTCCAAAATCATTGAAGCAGGCGGGGTTAACACTAAATGACATTGATTTGATTGAACTAAACGAAGCCTTTGCAGCTCAAAGCCTGGCGGTAATCAGGGAGGTGGACATGGATATAGATACAGTGAATGTTAATGGTGGCGCCATTGCTCTTGGGCATCCCCTGGGCTGTACAGGAACCAAACTTAGCACTCAGATACTATTTGAACTGGAAAGACAGAATAAGAAGTACGGTATGGTGACTGCTTGTATCGGAGGTGGACAGGGAATTGCGGGAATCTTTGAACGACTTTAGAGGTTATTTTTATTACTGTAGAGTTTACAGGAAGAAGACATAGAACTAACGTACTTCTGTGGAATATGTTCCACTAACAGCTAATGTTGCTAGTAAATAGATAGAATAAGCATCTTCAAATCTTTTGGGAGGGTTTTGATATGGTCCTATATATTTCAGAAATCATATATTGTGGAACAAAAATGAAAATACCCTAGCGCAATTTTCGCTCCAATAAAAATTTTCTGTAGTTACGCTTTTGTAATGTTAGACCATCGCTTCGCTTTTATCCTTTAAGTTCTATACAAAAATGTATATTTGAGCTGAAATTTTAGGAAATAACCGGCTCCGCTCAGGTTCGAAAATTAATTTAAATATGCATTGGAAGTTGCGTCTTTTTTTATATTTCCTTCATCGAGCGGAAAGTTCAATTCCCGAATCAATACAAGATTACAGGAATACTTTAAACAGCAACTGGAAAAAATATCGACGAATTCTAGACGGAAAATTGGTAGCAGTTGATCAAACAAAAGATATTACGATTTTAAACCGTGATAGTGTTCCCTTGCGGGTACGGGAATACAAAATGAATCGTCCATCCAGTCAAATTATATTTTATCTGCACGGTGGTGGATGGGTAGGCAGATCGATTGATACGTATGACAATGTATGCAGAAGGATGTGTAAGAATACAAATTCTACTGTGTACAGCATAGGTTATCGTTTGTCACCTGAAACCAAATTCCCTGGTGCGATAAATGATTCCATTGATACAATCGAATACATTTTTACAAAATATATCAAAACGAATACTGACCAAAAACAAGTAGTTCTATGCGGGGATAGCGCGGGTGGCAATATGGCTATTGGTGTCCTCAAATATTTTGAGAAAAACCCAACTATTACTTTTGACAAATTAATTGTGAAATATCCTCCCATGAAAGCTGATTTAGATCAACTTTCCGTAAAGAAATTTGGACGGGGATATATTATCGAAAAACAAGATATTGAATGGATGCGTGATCAATATCTCCCCTCTGCCATAGATAGGGAAGATCCACTTGTTTCGCCATTGAATTATAAGGATTACAGTTTTTTACCACCTTCAAGTTTAGTTATAACATCTGGATATGATCCCCTTCAGGATCAAGGTATTATATTTAAAAATAATTTGAAAAAGCATAAAATACAATATAGACACATTCACTATGAAGATCTTCCTCATGGGTTTTATTTATTGAATGGATTGTCTCCTGAAATATCTAAAGCTTATCGCGACCTGTATAATTTCATTCAGGAATAAGAAAGGGTCCTGTTTTTATACAGAACCCTTTTAACCCAATAAACACTTCTCCCCAGAAGTAAATATTAATCTGAAATTTTAATAAGTTTTTTGGAAACTATCATTCTATTGTTTTTATCTTTTGCTATTGCGTAATAGGTTCCCTGTGAAAGATTCTCAACTGAAATATAATTTACTTCATTTATAGCCTTGTGAAGTACCAATTGACCTACGATATTATACAATTCTACGGTTTGTACATCTGTGTTTGATTGTTTTATATATAGAATACTATTGACAGGGTTGGGGTATAGTAATCCTTTTCCGGCATCCCCACAGGCAATAGTAACTTCTTCTACGGAAGAATAGGATTTATCTCCATCAAAATCTATTTGTTGCAAGCGGTAGAAATATTTACCACCCGTTACATTTTGATCTTCAAAGGAATATTCTCTTTTTGAGGTAGAAGTTCCCCCTCCATCTACAGTACCAATAGTTTCGAAATTACTTCCGTTCGAACTCCTTTGTATACGAAAATGACTATTGTTGATTTCTTGAGCTGTGGTCCATAACAATTTAGTACTGCAATTACTGGAGGTTGCTGTAAAAGATTTTATTGCGATAGGGAGTGCAGAACAAATTTGACCATTTAATACTATGGTGTCTTGTGAGATACAACCATTATCATCTGATACAGAAACAATATATTCCCCTGAATATATTGTTTCTTCTCCACTAGAAATTATAATGCTTGGATCTTCAATTGAAGAAGTAAATCCATTTGGTCCGCTCCAAGAATAGCTTTCTATATTCCCACCGTTATTTTCTCCTGGTTCAACTGAAAGATTTATTCCTAACTCATTATTTATACATTCTGGTTGAATATTTGTAATTAGCGGTGCATCAGTTTGAATTACAAAAGCTGTAATCGATTGTTCATCATTGCCTGGATCACAATCTGATACAACATTTGAAACAGACTGAGTTATATTAACTGTTGCAAAAGGATCAGTCGTAACCATATCCATGTCAGAAATGACAATACTAATAGTTATCCCTTCTGGAATAATACCCTCTAATGGAACCTGGACTTCATGATTCTCAAAGGATATATTACCTGCATTCCAATAGGTATTTCCGTTTGTGGCTGTTACGGCTAAATTCCCAGTGGTGCCGAGAAATTCACTTGGTAATGATACAATTAGCGTTGATTGATGAAAATCAGAATCAAAATCTATTTGTCCTTGTAATAACCATTCAGCAGTAACAGTTACTTGTCGACAAGAATATAAAGTACTGGGTGAATATCCTAAATTTTGAGCATTCAAATCTCCAACCGTGCATTGTGCCTTAAGATCACTTTGAAAAAATATGATAAAAGCTAATAAGGAAGTATTTATAATTATCTTATTCATGTTAATTTATTTGTATGAGTTGATTATCAATATTATTATCTCCATTTATTTCTCCTCCAGCACCTATAATAATATCAGTGACTAATTCGATTACAGCGTTTTCATCATCACCATCGTGTACAAAAATTCCATTAAAGGATATTCTATTCTCTGATCCGACAAGAATAATATTTGTTGACTTTAATGAATAATAGTTCCCTTCATCAGTCAAACTCCAACCTGATGGGGGTGGATCAATAGAAATGGATCCAAATGTATTAACCTTAAATATTCTAAATTCTATTTCTGTACCTCTAGAATTTTCAGGACCCAAATTTGTATAATTATACGTAATAGATACACTTCCTCCTTCATTTATGGTTGCAGTATTAACTTGAATACCTGGTGTTAAGTCCGGATAAGTCGGCCCCACTAACACATGTAAAGTCGCCGTAGCACACGCTTGTGGATCACCATTGTCACAAGTCGTATATGTGAATTCTGCCGGACCGGAAAACCCGGGTTCAGGAGTAAATACAAAATCACCCGAGTTACTGGTAATTTCCAGGGTCCCTACACCGGTTTGCGTACTGGTACCGGTAGCGATTGTTTGGGAATTACCTTCAGGGTCGGTATCATTAGCGCCCAAATTACCCGTTCCGGTATCCCCGGGCTGGATATAGACAAAATCATCGGCAGCTTCTGTTGTATTTCCTGAATCAAGTGGCAATACTGTAAAGAATTGTTGAGCACTACTACACGAACCATTGTCATCACATACCTGGTAAGTAAGGACATCCGTTCCTGTAAAACCAGCATCTGGTGTGTATGTAATTTCGCCTGTTGAAGAATTCACAGAAATACTACCATTATTAGGACCGCTTGTTACACTTACGGATGCCGAATTAAGCGGATGACCATCGCTTCCCGGACTATCATTACTTAAACTATTCAATACGATACTTTGACCTTCCTTGGTAGAACCATAGTCGTGATTGGCAATGGGATCTGTATTCGAATCGTCCGGATCATCCACTGTAATCGTAAGAAGGGTCGTTTCTTCTATTGTACACGGATCGTCTCCGGTTATACAAATGGTAACCGTATAATTATATATACCGGGATTAGTGGCTGTAAATGTATAACTTCCATCCGGGGTAAGCATCAAGGTGCCACCAGCTGGATTACTGCCATCAGGCGTAGCGGATGTATATTCTGCTCCCGGGGGTGCATCATCATTAGTACTTACATCTCCATCTACCGGAACATTAATTAATGTTGCGTTGAAATCCGGATTTAAAATAGGATCGGGAGGGCCTACTAAAATATATAATGTAGCATCTGCACATGAAGAAGGAGTTCCGTCATCACAGATTGTATACTGATAGGATGTAGTACCGTAAAAATTTTCATCGGGAGTAAAAGTATATTCACCCGATGAATTGGATATTACCAATGTGCCACCAGAGAGGTTGAATGTTCCTGATGAGATACTTTGAGAATCACCTTCGGGATCAGTATCATTGGCACCCAGATTTCCCGAGGCAGTTTGCCACGGTTGTATATAAGCAAAATCGTCTTCTGCTTCTGTCGTATTTTCACCCCCGGGTGGAACGACTGAAAAAAATTGTTGCGCAGATGCACAATTATTATCTTCATCGCACACTTGATAGGTAAGTACATCAGTACCCACAAAACCGGCATTCGGGGTATATTCTATTGAGCCATTGGGTAATACATTCGCAGTTCCATTATCAGATCCATTGATAATAGACACTGATCCGGGATCCAAAGGAATTCCATCGCTTCCCGGACTATCATTACTCAATGAATTCAAGGTAATCGTTTCATTTGCCACTCCGGAACCGTAATCATGATTGGCTATAGGATCAGTATTGTTGTCGTTCTTATCTTCTACGGTAATAGTTAATAGGGTAGTGGGGCAAGGATCCGGTCCATCGGGGATACAAACCGGAATATTATAATTGTAAACGCCAGGGTTAGGTGTTTGAAAATTATATGATCCATTAGAGTTCATATTTAAAGCTGCACCCGAAGGATTCCCGCTAATGGGTATAGGAGTTCCATATGTCGTACCTGATGGAACTTCGTCATTGGTATCTACATTTCCACTTACGGGCACATTTATTAACGTAGCATTGAAATCTGGGTCCAGATCGTATTGTGGACAAGCAAATTCTCCACTCATTACAAAACGAGTATCTACATAGGCCCCATATACACGTGTTTCGTTGAGCAGATTTACATTTGCAATTCCGGTTAATGTAATTTGTACTTCATCAAAGGGCAAAGAGGTTTCAAAACCTACATTATATATGCCTCCACTACCACCGAGAACAGGTAATCCCAATAAGCCTAAGTTAATTAATTGTGAGCCTGTAGCAGACTGCTGAAATGAACCATTTAGGTAGGTTGATATTGTGACAGCATCAAATAAATCCAATTCTACCAGGAGGGTATTAAAATTTTCAATAGTGAATCCGGCTACGGTTCCAGCCGGATATTCTGCCAAAGCATCAACTACAGAAAGAGATACTGAGCCCGCTACTCCTACATCGAGAATCATTTCGGCGTAATCAGATGTACTGGAAGAAACGACATTCCAGGGATCATTTACTAAACTGCTTACATCTGCTATTCCACTAGTTCCTGTTCTTTCAGAGTTGATAAATGCGGGAAATTCGGTTTGATTGAGATAAAAAGATTGATTACAAGTTATAGTAGCTTCACATGTTGTAGAAAAAAGGGCATTATAAATTCTTATCTCACCTAAATCAGCACTTAATAATTTCTCAAAAGATATTTTGACTTCGTCATAAGGTTGATTGGATATTATTCCCACTGGCTGTCTATGCAAATCATTTCCCAATAATGAGGTAGTAGCACCTACCAAAAGAGCATTACCAGAACCGGATTGTACCTGAGAACCATTGTTAAAAAGTTGTATAGTGGCAGATCCAATTAGATTGGCGGATAACAGGGAATTTGTTGCAATTTCAAATCCTGCAAATGTATTCGCGCCGTAGGTTGTAATTTCATCCTTGACTGCCAGACTGATTTCTGAACCGACATCAGCTGTTATGGTAAGTTCAGCATAATTATCAGGATCATTATCCACTACATTTTCTGTATTATTTATCGCACATCCCACGCATGTGGATAGTCCGGAAACGCCCGTTTGTTCCCAATCAATATAGACGGGATAATCCGGATTGGAAACTATTTCTGGAGCATTGGTGCAATCATCCATATCTCCTTCACAAAGTTGTTTTAGGACCACATTGTATATGCGGGTATTACTCAGCAATGAAACATTGTCGTCAATTTCCAATTGGATTTCGTCAAAATCCTGTGTCGTAACAAAACCTAAAACCTGTCTAATTTCACCATTCAATAATCCAGTAGGTGCCGTTAGTAAGTCTGCATCTGATAGGACATCCCCCGTTGGTGATCCATTCAAGTAGGTCCTAATAGTAAATTCGCTCAGTGCGCTTACTGATGCTAGTGAAGGTCTTCCTATATCAAACCCTACATATAAACCTCCATCGTAATCGGACTCAACGTCTTTTACAGAATAATATGCACTACCACTTGCTGATGCTACGGTTTGAATAGTAGTATAATTAGTGGAGTTGTTGTCGATGGCATTATTGGGTTCAAGTATCTCCCCAAGGGTCAATAATCCACCAAAGCCCGTATTATCTTGACTTATTACCAAGGGGTATTCCGGAGTAGTCCATTGAATATTGGTGTTTTTCGCCGGTCCGGAAGAGCTGTTGCAACTTGTAAATGAAGGACCTGAGGTAAAACATTTTACAACCAGATTATAAATTTCAGTTTCACCCAGGCTGACACCCACCGTTTCATCAAAGGTAATTACTACTTCATTGAAATCACTTTGCGGTATCATACCCACTACTCTTCGATTCGCTCCTCCGACTATATTGCCGGTCAAAATGATATCTTCGTTGGAGGTACTCCCGGTCGAATTCCCATTGGCGTCAAAAGTTTCAATAGAAATGGTGGAAAGTAATTCTGCGTCTACAAGTGAAACACCTGACTCTATTTCAAATCCAATAAAGGTTCCTGCTAGTATGGGATTCCCAGCTTTTTTAATTCCAATAGTTGCTGTTGAATTGATACCTGCTGTCTGATTTACGGTAGCAGATGTTGAACCATTCCCGTCGAGAATATTCCCCGCATTCAGTATCGAATTATTGAGGCCCAGTGTTCCGGTTACCCCAGTTGTACTTCCGTCCAAATAATATGGATCATTAGATTCATCAATAATCGTGAATTGATTATTACAGGGAATTGCGCTTCCTTCCTGAAAACATTTCACTACGAGGTTGTAAATATAAGTTTCACCCAAACCAAGTGATAATAAACCTTCATCCAATGTCAATACAATTTCATCTATCGGACCTGATGTAACTAATCCTACTACTGATCTATTGGATCCCGAAGAAAGCCCCACATCTACGGCCAGGTCATCGCTGGAACTTTCGTCAACGGGGGTTCCGTTATTAAATGTTTCAATAGAAATAGAACCGAGTAATTCCAGATCCAACAAAGAAGATGAAGATTCGATTTCAAATCCAACAAATCTACCCGTCGGAATTTCACTTAATTCTTTTTTAATAGCGATAGTTGCGGCTGCATTTCCAGATAAGGTTTGATTAACCGTAGCAAATGAGGTACTACTTCCATCCAATATATTCCCCAAATCTTCAATGGTGTTACTTGCTCCCAAGGTGCCTGTAACGCCTGTTTTACTCCCGTCAAAATAATACGGTGAATTAGAATCATCAATGTAGGAAAATGAATTATTACAGGTAATTGATGGATCTGAACCAAAACATTTCACTACCAGATTATAAATATTTGTTGATCCCAGGTCTACCGATACTCCTTGTGTTAAAGTTAATTCTATGGCATCAATATCACCTGAAGAAATAATCCCAATAACTTGTCGATTTGCTCCGCCCGAAATTGTAGCATCAATGGCTATATTCCCATCATCACTATCATCGATTTCCGTTGTTCCGTCAAAAGTCCTTATCCTAAGGGCATTTAGGAGTTGAAGGGTAAGTAACGCCCCCGAAGACTCCAATTCAAAGCCTACAAAAGTTCCCTCATCGATCACTCCCAAAGCTTTTTTAATTCGGATCGTAGCTGTACTTCCTACTCCTACTGATTGGTTAATTGTGGCAGCAGTAGTACTTGAACCATCGATTAAATTCGACACATCTACTATTGAATTATTGGCCCCAATTAAACCTGTTATAGAACTTTCTTCAATGTAAAATGGATGTTCGGATTCGTCAATATTTGTAAAATTATCATTACAGGTGATGGAGGTATTTTGAAAACACTTTATTACCATTCCATAAATATCAACTTGTTGTAAAAGGGAGAGCCCGTTGTTTATTGTTATGATGACTTCATCGTAGGCTGCAGTAGAGACAAGTCCAACAGACCCTCTAGTTGAACCTGAAATCAAGCCTACATTTAATACTAACTGATTCCCTGAAGCTGCATCTCCGGTTGGATTGCCATTATTATAGGTTTCAATTGTTAAATTTGACAACAAAGATAAGTCAAGTAAACCAGAAGAAAATCCAATATCAAATCCAACATATTGATTTGATCCATAACTACCTCCATCTCCTCTTTTAATGGAAAAAGTTACACTGCCTGATAGTGAAACGCCAAAATCAATACTCGCTGAAGTATTAGGATCATCATCGACAGCATTTTCAATATCGGAAATGGTACCTGTTGATATACCCGTAAAACCAGTTTCATCCGGATTAACGTAAACCGGGTCATTTGTTCTACCTATTAAAGTATATTCATTATTACAGGGAATAGTTCTTAATTCTTCAAATTTCATTACTTCTGCATAATAGACATCTAAAGAACCGGCTAGGCCACCATATGTTATTCTTATCCTGTCAAAATCAATGGTTGTATAAAAACCAACTCTGTCCGCGGATCCAGTTAATCCCAAGGATAATAAATTTGATCCATCTAAAGTTTCACTGTTGGTGCCATCAGAGACTTCAATTGATAATCCTGCGACTAGTGAAATACCAGATTCTATGACAAATCCGGCGTAACTACCTGCTGGTGCGGTTTCATTGAATTGATTTTCGATCCAAACATCACCGGAAGCAAGTACACTTATTGTGGCCGCAGAACCTAAATTGCCATCAATATTACTTAAATTATCAACGCAATTGAAAATAGTCAAACCTCCACATTCATCACTTGCGCTGAGAATTGGTGCCAATCCATTTGCTGTTGTTACAGGCGTATATTCATTGGATACCAACTGGGCAAAGCTAATGTTCGCTGTACAAATCAATGTGAGCAGCGAAGCTATTACTTTTATCTTTTTAAAGATTACAATTTGAGGTAAATAATAATTCATACTGGGTTACGTATTTTTAATGGGTAAAATTTTCATTAGGAATGAAGCATACTAATGCCACCATTACTCAAGTAATTACATTGTTTTTTTGGCATACAATTATTGTCTCTACATGACTGCATATAGAGAAAATCATTGTACTCTTACATAATACATTAGTTCTTCTTAACCATTCAATGCTGCACATGAATCAAAGATCCAGTGGACACAATAGTGTTAACATTGTAGCTTAGTTAGATTAACTGGTAATAAGGTTAGAATGGATAAAACGTTTATTTCACGGGCAGGAATTTATTCAGGGTTACAAAATAGTCTGTCGCTTTTGGATCAATTAAAAATCAAGTTTAAGTATGAGGTATTACTTAAAATTCAAACGTAAATTCAAATCAGTATGCAATTTTATCTGAAGCGCGAAAAAAGAGGGTGTTAGCATCATATATTATCATGTTAGGGTTATTCAATTTTATGAATCAGAGAAGGAATTTTTACATCCTTAAGCTGAAATCAATATTGTCTCTAAAATAATAATAAAATTTCAATTTAGTGATAAAAAAGCAGGTAATAAGAAATTTTAGAATATATACATTTTTTTCATAATTCAATTTAAAGCAATATAATTGTGAAATATCTATAAAAACAGTCTTATCTTTATGAATAATTAAATGTTTGTATTACAATTATATTTATGAGTTCAAAGTGTTAAAGTTCTTATGATCCCTGTTTTAAGCCATATATAATTAAAATACAATCCCTGCTTTTCATCTTTTTCTCAATTTCTCAATAAATATTGACTTATACTGCTAAATTACTTTGCTGGCTATTTTCTGTTTAAGGAATTTTTAGTAGTTTACTAAGCAATATATACCAATAGTATTTTATACATGAAGACCCTGAATAAATTTTATTTCTCCAAAGCCATTTTTATATCATTAATTGTTGTTTGCATAATTTGCCAGGGCCAAGCCCAGGAGTTGAAAAATGCCAGTGATTTTGAGCACAAGGAACCCCTGGCTGGCTTATCTGATATTAGTACTTCCCATGAAATATATATATTATGGGGCCAGGATAATTTGTTCAAAAATGAAATTGTGGATTATTTACCTACTGCTCAACAAGATATTTCACTTTTGGAAAATACAATTTCTGATGTCTATGCCCCTTCAGTTATTCGACAAGGGGATAATATTAATGAAACAACGAGAGTAGCTGTTACAGCTGCAGATCTGGAAGGTGACGGACGGGATGATATTGTCAAAGTAACCACAACAGAATCTGGGGAACTTATACTTAGCGTTACCAGTGTTTTGCCACAATTGAATGTCAGTGGTAATTCGGTAAATCTTCAAATACCGACAAATGTAGCATTGGAAACAAGACTCAATATTCACATCCTTGGGGGAAATTTCGATAATGATATTGAAGAAGAAGTGGCATTGATATGGCCCGAATCTGGCGAAAATTCAACGAATAAAATTCAGGTAAGAATATATAATTGGGAAAACGGAAGTTTAAAGGAAACAGCCAATTTTAGTTATCAAAATTCGGTTATTGAATATAGTGTTGAATTGACAGACCTGGATCTTAATGGCCTTCACGAATTGGCTTTGGCTACAGTAGAAATGGAGGATCAATCCCCTGTAATTGTTGTAAATATATTGGGAATGGAAGTTGGTGAATTATTACTGGTTTCAAAAAAGATAATTCAGGAATTTGATAATCAGACCCCTTTTTCAAAGGATGTTTCACTAGCGATCAATACTGGCGATTATGACGGAGATGTCGCCAATGAGCTGGCGTTGGTATATCGCCAGAAAAGAGATAATGTTGATGTTGAAATTATTCAATTAAGATTAATTCAATCCCTGGATATTGAAGGTAATTCGACAGAAAGCGTTTTTGAAACTTTACGGATAGTGAATAATCAATTAACATTATTTGAATATTCCGGTGAAAATATTCCTGAATACCAGAACATATATGCTGCTTCAGGAGACGTCAATGGTGATGGAGATGCAGATTTGACTGTCTACAGTCCTTCAAGAGATTTATTACTTTTTACGGCATTAGATAGTCTGGAGGTCTCCCAAGTCAATGATTTTACAGATTTTTTGAAAGGCAATACATTAAAGCCTGTTTTTTGTTTTACCAGGGGCGGCCTTCAATCATTGGGCATCCAAATGGCCGATCTCGATCGGGATGGAATTGAAGAATTAGTTTTTGCGGGTTTGAAGGGATGTACCGATGATTTATTTTCTAACAATATGACTAATTCTAAAGTGTCAATTGAAGTTTATGACCTGAGAACAGGGGCTCCAGAATTAACCGGAATCACCAATATTGAAAACAGTAATACTTCATTCTTCGGCCGCGCTGCAGCAAGCTTTGTTTTAGGTGATTTTGATGCGGATAACCTCCGTCTGGGAAAGGGACAATATTCGCGTCGATCTGAAATTAGTCAACCTCTTATAATATTAAATGCACCCCCGATACACTTTGATCAACTTCAAAATGAACTATACGATATCAATGAATGCTATCAAAATTCGGATTGTTCTTTTGCTTCTAATTATCTGACTTCTTCATCTGTAAGTATGCAAACATCTACCACGGTCTCCTCTGCCTGGGGTGTAAGTGCCAATGTAAGGGCAAGTGCAGGTGTAGATGTTGAGTTGGTTAAATCAGAAATATCCGCAAGTGTCTCTGCCCGGTATGGTGAGGGCTTTTCTAAGTATCGCAGTAGTGGGAAAAGACTGGATATCTCTACTCAAGTATCAGCTATAGAAGACGACCAAATATATGCTATGGTCACAGACTATGATATATGGGAATATCCGGTGTATAAAAATGATAGTTTAGTTACGCATTTGGTGAGTATAGTACCAACAGTTACTGAGCGGAGATGGTTTCCAAGTAAATCCTACAATGCCTATGATTATTTGCCTGATCACGAAGTAGGTAATATTCTATCCTACCGGACACAAAAACCCGATTACTCCAGAGTAGATCAAATTATCAATAGTGATAATTTCACCCTAAGTGAAAATTCACAAAGCAAATGGGTTGTTAATCAACAATCTTTTAGAGAATCGGGAAGTTCCAGGGTACGAGAATTTGGAATTGGTGCTTCTTTAGACATACAAACTGATGTTAATTTCAAGATTTTTGGAGGAAGCCTGGGTGCCACTATTTCTGGGGAATATGAGACTTCAGATTTGACTACTCAAAGAACCAGTATCTCTGATGAACTTGAATTAGAGATTGAACTCGGAGGAGTTGATGAATCCCTTGGGGAAGTGAAATATGCAGTAAACCCTTATTGTTATTGGGCGAAAAATGGTGCCTTGGTTGTAGACTATACCGCGGAACCTGAAGTACCTGCACCCGGTGCTCCGGATACATGGTGGTCTTTTCATTACGGTCAAAAAGCCGACCCTGCTCTTATTCTACCCTGGAAATACGATCCGGAAAAAGGACTTTCCTTACAAGATGAAATCGTTAAACGTTTTCAATCAAAATCCATTGGGTTTTCAAATAGCAAACCTCTCCCCGGTGATACGATAACTATCTACACCGAAGTACATAATTGGAGCCTATTGCCTACTACCGGTCCTGTAGAAGTCGGTTTTTATCTCTGTGATCCTGGTCAGGAAACTAATCGAATGACAGGTATCCATGGAGAAACTACAGTTTCTACGATTCAAAAGCTTGATCCCAGGGGTAATGATATTGTGTCTTTTGAATGGAAGGTGCCCGATAACCTATCTACTTTCCCCCGGATTTATGCACGGATCGATCCCAATAATAAAGAGGGTGAAATCCATGAAAATAATAATTATGGTTTTGCAATACTCGATTTACCTACTGCCAATGGTAATTGTCCACCCCCATCCATTTTAACCAATAATTCGGGATCTGGGTTTAGTAATCCAAAACAAGTTTTACTCTATCCAAACCCGGTAAACTCTTTGCTTTCCGTGTCCTTTGATTCAATACTTGCGGGTACATTTAATGTGGATATTTATAACCAAATGGGCCAGATTGCTTTAGAACAGTCTGGTCGGTTGGATACAACCGGACACCCAAGCCTTCCTGTGAATGTTTCATCACTTCCCAGTGGGATGTACTTTTTTCGGTTACAATCTAATGGCAATGTTTATTCAGGTAAATTTGTGAAGGAATAAATAGTTCCTGCAAATACGATTTATATTTCAAATTTTATTTGAGTTCAATCCAATTAAGGGGAATGAATATCACCTTGTACATTGTACAATGAATCTAATTCATACCATCGAGTTTTCATCTTGTCCAGGCGATTCATATGCTCCTCTTTCCAGGATGGGTTTCCAAAATTATAAAACTTATCGGCCAGGTTATTTAATTCGGTTCTGTCCTCTTCCATATTATACAGTTGCCACCTTGCATCTATATCTGTAGATATCACTGCTTTCCATTTCCCTTGTCGCAAGGCTTTGTTCCCCTGATGGCTAAAATAAATCTCTCGATTTCTTTCTTCATCTTTTTCAAATAAAGGGACAAGGCTCTTACCTGGCAACATCGGGGCTTTAATGTCATTTCTCTCCTGAAGTGGAGGAATACCTGCAAGGTCCAAAAAAGTCGGCAGGAAATCTATAATATGTCCAGTCGATGATCGAATCCCCCCTGGATCATCTATTTTATTTTCCCAGTATATAATGAGTGGAGTAGTAATACCCCCTTCGTGTGTCCAATATTTATGGCGACGGAAAGGTGTATTACTTGCGGTAGAAAATCCAGGTCCCAGACAGAGATATGTCTCATTTGAACCAGGTGGCGCATTTTTATTATGGCCATTTCCTCGGACAATTTGTTCCGCACTGGCTCCATTATCAGATAAAAATAAAATTATGGTATTTTCCAATTTTCCATCTGTATCGAGCTGGGCTAAAAGACGCCCTATTTCTTGATCTATTCGATCGATCATGGCTGCATGAATAGCCATTTTTGTAGCTTGTAAATATTGCTGCTGTCCAGTCAATTGTTCCCATGGTTTCGCTAAACGAATTTCCCCTGGGATGGTATCTTGAAGCCATTTCAAGGGCCAGCTCCACGGGGCCGTTACAAGGTATTCAAAAGGGCTATTGTCTCCTACATTCAATCCCAGTTCTTTTTGTTTTTGATATCTAATCGATTTCAATTCATCCCATCCATCCAAATACCGCTGGCGATATTTGTCAATATCCTCTTGTGGTGCTTGCAAAGGAAAATGAGGGGTAATATAGGCCAGGTAGAGAAAGAATGGGACTTCAGCGTATTTACTTTCGTGTTCACTAAGAAAATCTATGGCGTAATCTGTAATGGCAGTTGTAGAGTAATAATTTTTGCTAGAATCCAACGGTAATTCTTCATCGTCCAAATAATGATTTATTCCAGCAAAATGATTATTATAGGTTTCAGTATGATAAGATCGATCAAATCCCGCATCATCTATTAATTTCGGTACATTCCCAACGTGCCATTTCCCACTGTGATAACTTTTGTATCCCGCTTGCTCCAAATGATGGGGTAGGAGATAGCCCCATTTCGGGAAATCAGAACGATTGTCTCCCATATTGATCTGCTCAGGATAATATCCGGAAATAAGAGAGGCTCGCGTTGGAAAACAACGTCCACAATTGTAAAACTGGGTAAACCGAAGTCCATTGTATGCCAACCGATCCAGATTAGGTGTTTTGATTTCACTACCGTAACAACCCAGATCTGAAAATCCCAAATCATCCGCCATAATGACAATAATATTGGGTTTGGTGGTGTCACTTAATATTTTAGTTGTTTTTCCAAGTATTACATTCGAATACATTACTAATATGGAAAATAAAATAGTTTTTAAATCATAGAATCTCATATCCTATTTTTTTAATACCCACTCAAATAAATTACTGAATATTTGGTCAGTAAGGTAATTATTAATTAATCTTCTTTTCTGGGAGGTAATTTAGCATGTATGTTTTCTCGCCAATTATCCATTACCCTCAACAGTTCTTGAGTCTTGACATTATTTATGTCAATAAGATTGTTTTGTTCTCCTATATCATCTACCAGGTTATAAAGTTCCAGTTCTTCCGTCTCAAAGAATTGCAATAATTTCCAATCCCCGTATCGAATCGCACCAACCGGTGTAGTTCTCCAACTTCCTTCCTCACGAGTTTGTAAATAACCAGGGAAATGCCAAAATAATCCTTCGCGATTTAATTTAGCCTCACTATCCCTAAGGATTGGTAGAATGCTTTCACCATCCAATATGTGAGAAGTTGGAATCGTACCATCAGCTACTTCCAAAAAGGTAGGGTAAAAATCTATGCTAATTACCGGTTCATCGGACTCTGTGCCCGCCTGGATCACAGATGGCCATCTTATTATTAAGGGGACTCTAATCCCACCTTCATACAATTGTCCTTTACCGCCACGCAATGGTGCATTGTGAGTAATTTCTACGGTCCCGCCAAACCCGTCATCTAATGGGTCCAATCTCGGCAAACCTTTCATCCCCTGATCAATATATCCCCCTAAACCACCATTGTCGCTATAAAAAACAAATATTGTATTTTTGGCCAGATCCCACTCCTCCAACTTTTTCATTATTTTTCCGACACTGTTGTCCAGTGATTCCACCATGGCAGCATATGTGGCATGATAATGTCCCATGACCGGGCGTTTATTTAAATATTTTTGTACTAAACTATCCGGTGCCTGAAAAGGTGAATGAACGATATAGTGTGCTAAATACAGAAAAAAAGGTTGATCTTTATGCTCTTGTATAAAGTCTACGGCTAGATTATTCAATTCATGGGCTACAAAATCATTTTTAAAATTTAATTTATTGTTTTGATTTAATATGTTTTCCCCGGAACCAATTTCTACGACACTGGAAGAATGGAAGCCTTGTTCTTCCGGCCCAGCCTTTCCCAAATGCCATTTCCCAAAATGACCAGAGACATATCCGGCATCCTTCAAAGCTTCTGCCATCGTATAAGTTGATGAGGAAATGCCATTACCATTAGGAAGAGGCACCAACTTCCGGTTTTCTTCTTTCCCCCGTGCCCCGGTACTTACAGTATATACAGGTTGCCTTGGATAATATTGTCCAGACATAAAAGCAGCCCTGGTAGGTGCGCAATTGGGCCCGTTGGTATATGCCGATGTAAACTTTATCCCCTGGGAAGCTAATTTGTCGATATTAGGGGTTTCGTAATAGTCAGCATTTCCTATACCGTTAAAGCAATTAATATCGCTGTACCCCAAATCATCAGCCATAATGAAGACAATATTGGGTTTTGATACGGTTTTATTTTCCGATTGATTGGAAGTATTTTGAGAAAACCCTGAAAAGGCCCATAAATGTATGAATATAAAGGGTATATGAATTTTTAACGATTTTACCATCCCGGGTTTTGTGTTAGATTTGGATTCAATGTTATTTCTCTTTGCGGAATAGGATATAAAAATTTATGCTCTTCAATGACATAGGCCGGAGAGGCAAAGTGCGGTTGACGCCCTCTGTATATTTCACCGTGTCGTTCCATAGTTTCCAATGCTTTTCCGGTTCGCAAAAGATTAAACCATCGATGATTTTCAAAAGCTAACTCCAATTGCATTTCACGGTAGACTGCTTCTCTAAACTGTTCTTGTGACAGCCCGGAAACCAGGGGTTCAATCCCTGCCCGCATCCGCACTGCATTAATGGCATCATAAGATTCAGTAGTCGGCCCTTCTATTTCATTTATACATTCAGCTGACATCAATAGTATATGGGCATATCGATATACAGGACAGTTGTCATTTGTCCTTCCCTGTACGGCATGGGTATGATCATATTTTTTGATATAGAGAATGGTATCACCCATTGCTATTCCCTGTCCTACATTACTGGGATCTACAAAATGGCCAATAGAGACATCTTTTCTCAAATCATCATCCGAATAGGCATTGTAGATCTCAATTGAAGGGATATTCAATCCCTGTGTTGAAGCATTGTGGCCTGTAATTTGAGAACCAGAATTCCACGGAGCAAAATTATAAATGAATGTACTTCCAAGCCCGGGATTACTTTCAATACTGGAATAATTTACGTCAAAAATAATTTCAGCATTATTTTTACTACCTGGATCAAATACTTCTTCGTAATTCGGTAATAGTTCATAATTCAATTGATGCAGTTCATCCAATTCCTGTTTTGCAGCCGCAAATTCGCCTTGTGTCATCAGAATATCAGCTTTTAATGCCCGCGCAGCGCCTTGGGTAGCCCTTCCGATATTTCCTCCTGTATAACCGGAAGGCAAATTCGAAATAGCTGCGTCAATATCCATATCTATTTGATTGTATACTTCTTCAACAGAATGTCTTTTTTCAATCGCAGCAAAAGCTTCAGCCGGGGATTCTACCTGATTTAGGACCAAAGGAACTTCCCCAAATAACCTTACCAGGTGAAAATAAAAAAATGCACGCAAAAATTGACTTTCACCCTTTAACTGATTTTTATACTCTTCATTGGAAAATTCTACATTATCTATATGATTCAAAACGGTATTAGCCCGTTGAATCCCTACATAAGTATCATTCCAGTACGGGGCAATATTCTGATTACTGGCGTCCATTGTAAATTCCTCCATCAACCATATGGGATGGGGGCCCCTGTTCGCCGGCCAAAATTGTACGGTTGTATTATCTGACCGTTGCTCAGCAAATTTCCAGTGGTTGTCATACACATTTTGCAGACTGGCATAAATGGATACAACCCCCTGGTCAACCTGCTGTTGATTTTGGAAAAATTCAGAAGATCCAATTACATTGGCAGGATCTTTTGTGAGAAAATTTTCACAACTAAAGCCTAATGAAGTACAAATGATAGTGATCCCTATTTTTAAATATTTATTTATTCTTCTATTACTATTCATTGCTTTATAGTTTTAAAGATTTACATTAATTCCCAGGGAATAAACCTTTGATATAGGATAATTTAGATTTCGTGTTCCGCCTGGTCTTAAAGGATTTTGAACCTCATAGGCTTCTTCCGGATTTTGAAAATTTGTATTTGAAATCCACGGGTTCAAGATATTTAGATAAATTCTCAATCTATTACCTGATTCCAAAAACCTGGCACTATTCTCATCCATAGAATAACCTATACTGATATTCCTAATCCATATATGGGAACTGTTTTCCACCCATTTACTATGATTATATCTGTGAATTACCCTGGAAATTGCGCGAGGAACCAGGCCATCACCGGGGTTTTCGGGAGACCTCCATCTATTCAAGGCATCGGTATGTACATTAAATACGCCATCCAAATTGTGAAAGTCCTGGTAGCCATTTTGGATTTTCTGACCTCCCTGAGACCCTGTAAATGCAATATTTAAGTCCCAACTCTTTAAGTTAATTGAATTGTTGAGACCCCATGTGAAGTCAGGGTAGGGATCCCCAATCCTTGTGAAATCTGTAATAGGATCGATTTGGCCGTCCCCATTTACATCTTCATATCGATAAGAGCCAGGTATAGCACTTGGATGCAGAGGCGCATTATCTATTTCCTCCTGGGTATCAAAAATTCCTAACACATTGTAACCATAAAACTGACCAATCGGATATCCTTCTTCTGTAATATGCTGCGCTGTTGCAACAGGAGCAAATATTGGACTGGCCAATCGAGTGACTTTATTGGAATTATGGCTTACATTCAATCCCAGGTCCCAGGTGAAGTCCCCTTTTTGTATTACTGTTGTATTGTAAGAAAACTCAACTCCGTGATTTGTCACTTCTCCCCGGTTGACCTGTGCACTTTGAAACCCCGAAGTATAAGGAGTCTCTATACTCAATAACATATTATTTGTTATTTTCCTATAATATTCCAATGTAAAAGTGTGCCTGTCATTGATACTTGCATCCAATCCTATATTGACCTGGTCTACTTCCTCCCAACCCAGGTTCGGATTCCCCAGGTTGTTAATAGACCGACCAGCTACTTCCACATCATTTAAGACGTAGCTTGAAGTACCTACCCTTCCTAAATGCGTATAATTTCCTATGCTAAAGTTCCCGGTTCTTCCGTACCCAGCTCGTAGCATTAAATTGGTAAGCGTTGAATTTCCTTCGAGAAAGCCTTCATTGGATATTCTCCAACCCAATGAAATCGAGGGGAAAGATCCCCAACGGTTATCTGCCCCAAATTTAGAGGATCCGTCCATACGCATGGCAGCCGTTAGTAAATATTTATCCCGGTAATCATAGATTAATCTGGCAAAACCAGATACTAAGCTCCATTCGGAAATATTAGTACTCCCCGTGATAGTGGGTGCTGCATTGAATGTTCGAATTTCATCATCCGGGAATTCCCTTGCATTAAATGATTCTGATTCGAATGTTTCATTTTGCAGGGAAAAGCCCAGAAGAGCATTAATATTGTGGTCTTCACCTATTTGGGTGTTATAATTGAGTGTGTTTTCATTGACCCAGTTAAGCGCAGTAGAAGTATTTAATGAGGCTATAGCAATATCCGGGGGATAAACATTAAAGGCCTGACCAACGGTAGTTGGTTCGTATTGCTCTCGCTTTAAAGTTCTCCAGTCAATATTAAAGGAAGATTTAAAATTCAAATTTTCAATTATCTCAAAATTTAAAAATGTATTGAATAATGCCCTTCCCGTTTTTAGAGTGTGGTCAACTTCTTGCAATTTCAATACTGGATTTACATATGCTAATAAACCTGGTCCGCTGACCATCGAAGTCAGCGATCCGTCTTCATTTCTCAACGGGGCGATTGGATTGACTAAGTATGCACTTGCCTG
The DNA here is from genome assembly GCF_021729145.1 of Membranihabitans maritimus. Lineage (GTDB taxonomy): Bacteria > Bacteroidota > Bacteroidia > Chitinophagales > Saprospiraceae > Membranihabitans > Membranihabitans maritimus. The sequence goes on from NZ_JAJSLW010000005.1 coordinate 289,928, forward strand.
GGGACCGGCCCGGCCTTCATCCCCGTCGGTAGCAGCCAGTTTTTGATTTTCCAGTGAAGGTGCTAAGTTGAATCCCATGCTTAAGCGGTCAGTCAAATTTGCGTTAACATTTATTCGCAGATTGTATCGATTGTAATTGGTCTCTAATAAGGTTCCATCCTGATCCAGAAATCCAAACGAGACCATAGTTCGAATTTTCTCATTTCCACCGCTGATATTTAAATTATGATTTTGCATTAATGCTGTTCGATAAATTTCCTCAACCCAATTGGTACCTTCCCCGTATTGTTCCGGATTCCTGTACATCTCAGGTATATCATCCACTGTAGGTTCCCTGTTTTGATTATATCGAATATTGTCAGAAATCCGATCATTCATGAATTGTGCAAATTCTGTGGCATTTAAAACCGGAATCATCCCTCTTCTCCGTATATTCTGGAGACCTATGGAACTATTAAAATCAACATTTAACCCCATTGATCCTTTTTTCGTAGTAATTAGAATTACTCCGTTGGCTCCTCTGGATCCATAAATTGCCGTTGCAGATGCATCTTTTAAGATTTCAATAGATACTATCTGGCTAGGGGCAATACTATTTAATGGATTTGAACGCTGATCAGGGGAATTTGAGATGGGAAAACCATCGATTACATATAAGGGATCACTACCTGCGCCAATGGAACTTACTCCACGAATCCTGATGGACGGTCCTCCACCCGGTGTGCCACTTACTGTATTTACCTGAACTCCGGCCACTTTCCCGTTAATTGCCTGGTCTACTCCTACAATCGGTTTGCTCTCCAAGTCTTCCATAGGAACTGAAGCTACTGATCCCGTTACACTTCTTCGCCTTTGGGTTCCATACCCGACTACTACCACCTCATCGAGTGTTTGACTATCTTCTTCCAGCGTAATCTCCAGAGTTGTATTTCCATCAACTGGAACCTCCTGGGTTTTGTATCCAATATATGATACTACCAAAATGGCGTCATTATCCACATTTTCTAACGTAAAATTCCCATCAAAGTCTGTAGCAGTTCCCAGGTCTGAGCCTTTGACCAAAACATTTACGCCAATTAATGGATTACCTTCCACATCGATGATTCTACCCGATACATCCAGAATCTGTCCTGCGAAAAAGTTATAAATTGTCCTATTCGTCGGGAGATATTCAATTCTATTGACAGAAGGGCGCGAATCCAATTGCAAACGTTTATTGGTTATGGATTTAATGGTATTTGATTTGTTGGGCTTTTTTAGGCCACTATCTTTTAAAAAGATTACGTAGAAGCCCTCACCGACTTTATTATAGGTAAACTGACTATTTTTGAATATCATATCCAAAGAAAATTCCAGATCTTCTTCCTGTAACCATCGAAAGGGTACCGCTTTCATTGTTTTCAAATCTGAGAGGTAACTAAAGTTCACTTCAAATTTCTCTTGAAGGTATTTTAGCGCCTCATCTATTGCTACCGTATATCGTGTGGATGTAGTAGACATATCAATTTGATATTGATCCTCCCGGTGATTAAGATCCGGAAAGTTTGAAACAAGCGATTGTCCATGTAAATTTATCGAAGACAAAATCAGCAATACTAATATTATCTTTAATGTATATTCCATTTTTCCCATAATTGTATTTTGGTAAATTATTATCGAATCTCTTTAACCATCCTGGATGTTAACTTTTATCCGGATTCCACCATTTATTGAGCTCTTTTTTTAATTTTTTTACGAGCTTCTCATTCTGTTCTGCCACGTTCCTTTCTTCATAAGGATCTTCCATCACATTATAAAGTTCAATTTCTTCAATAACCGGAATAAAATTTCCACCACCACCAGAAGACATTTCCCCGGCAGATTCCGAATCAACCGGAACGATCAATTTCCAGGGAGATTTTAACATTATTCTGTGTTCAAGACTTAAACCAGGTTTATCTAAATCTACCATATCATGATGTGAATCCTGACTGAATATAGCTTCCCTTTTAGTTAATTTGTTTTCGTCCAACACATTAATTCCCTGCATATCTTTCGTTGGTTTGATTGCCACAGCCTTTAGCGCTGTTGGGACCATATCAATACTACTGACAAAATGAGAAGTGTCGAGACGAGGTTTTATTTTTCCAGGCCACTTATACATGATTGGTGTGCGAATCCCTTTATCATATGGTGATTGTTTTGATGGCCACATATAGCCGTTTCCATCTGGATTCTGGATCCATCCGTTATCACAAACATACACGACCAGTGTATTCTGTTCCATGCCTCGATCCTTTATCCCTCCGAGTAATTGTCCCACTGTAATATCAAACCACTCACACATGGCCCAATACTTGGCAATGGATTCAGTGGGGGCCTTATCAATGTATTTTTGCAAAAGCGAGTCAGGTGGATTATGTGGAGTGTGGGGCAGGAAAGGAGCGTACCAAATGAAAAAGGGAGTATTTTTACTTCCGGCATCATCTATAAAATTAAAAACCGGATCCAATCCCTCTCTGCCTATTTTCAAGCCTTCATCACCGTGTCTTCCACCGTGTGCGGGATCGCCATATGTCATACCATCAGTAAAACCGGCATCTTCCCAACTACCTTCCCACCATTTACCAGACTGAAATGATACATACCCTTTTTGCTTTAACAATTCCGGAAGCGTTGGATTACTATTAAAATTGTCAATAAATGGTTGGTTATGAGGTAACCTCTGCTCCAACCAATCTTCCCTGTATTTGGGGCCATCACCCTGATAGGCAAATTTTGGATCATTCCCTGTAATTCCGTGTTGGTGGGGATACAGGCCAGTTATTATTGATGCTAATGAAGGGCTACAAACTGGAGCAGTGGTATATCCCCTCGTAAATGTCAAAGATTCCCTGGCTAGTTGATCAATGTTAGATGTTTGAATATGAGGATGTCCCATAAAGCTATAATCAGTCCATGCCTGGTCATCGGACAAAATAAATATAATATTGGGTGTTTCTGCATTTGTATTCTGTCCGGACAAATGGACACTGAAAAGAATGCAGGTAATGTACAAAATGTGAATTAGGTTTTTCATGATTTACTCTTTAATAACCGGGATTTTGTTCCATATTTGGATTTACAATAAGTTCGTTTTGTGGTATTGGAAAAAGAAGCATAAAGGGCTCCACTTCATACGCCCTGGGATCTAATGGTAGCACTGAAGTAAGGGTAGTGGTAGGATTAGAGATTTCTATGGCCCCGTGCTCTTTGATGACGCCTGTAGCGATGTTGAACCTTACTAAATCAAACCATCTTTTGTTTTCGAAAGCCAACTCTATACGTCTTTCCTGTATTAAAGCCTGTCTAAAACTCGATTGATCAGGAATTTCAGAAGGCGTTTTTGGATCCAGTCCCGCTCGTATACGTATCCTATTTAATAATTCAAACGGTTCTCCGGAGCTAAACCCCTGTTCATTAACCGCCTCTGCCAATAGAAGAAGAATTTCCGAATATCTAAATAATGGCCAGTTATGATTTGTTCTGGCGAAATTTTCATCTGTAGCTTCAGGCCATTTTCTAATATATGGGATATTCTCTGTATCTGAGCGATCAAAAAAGCCAATGGAAGCTTCCAGTCTTTTGTCCCCTTCTTCATATGCTGAGACCAATTCACGGGTAGGTAGGTTTTTACCCCATACCCCATCACCCACCAATGTCGGTATAACCTCAGGAAACGAACCAACCGGGGAAAACTGGTAGATAAAATTACTGGATTCCCCTTCACCTCCTTCTTTGAATCCAACTTCAAAAATTAATTCCGAATTAAATTTATTGTCGGGGCTAAAAATCTGTGAATAGTCCTCTAACAACTCATACATTCCGGAATTAACAATATTTCTCAATGTATTTTCAGCATTGGAATATTCGCTATTCCACATTAAAACACTTGCCAGTAAGGACCTGGCGGCATTTTTCGTTGCCCTACCTCTATTTCCACTGTCGTAGGTATCGGGTAATTGGTTTACTGCTGTTTCAAGATCAGATTTAATGACACCTAAGATTTCATTTTTTGGAGATCTGACAATTTCGAAAGCTTGAAGTCCATTGGTGATAGGTTCGAGAATTAAGGGTACATCTCCCCAGAGTCGAATGGCATTGAAGTAATAAAAAGCTCTTAAAAATTTCAACTCACCTTCCATTCTGGAACCTAAATTTTGATCTAATATTCCATTTGAAACCGCTTCATCTATTACAGATAATGGCACATTCGTTTCTTTGATACCCCTGAATAATAAATCCCAGGCATTATTTACCTGCGGAATATCAGTATTAGGGATAAACCAGTCCACTCTCGCCAAATGTTGGGAAACCCCTAAATTTAATTGATTGTCATAGGTCGTATTGTCGCTTCTTGATTCAAGAAGTACGTGAGCTTGAAGAACCCATTCTTGTAGTCGCGCATAAGCACTATTTACTGATAGTAAGAACTGATCTTCTGATTGGAAGAAATTCTCTTTTGTTTCAAATGTTTTGGGTTCTGGTTCCAAAAAATCTTCACAACCTAAAGTAATAAATAAACAACTCGCTACACCTATTGCAAAAACTAATTGATATATATTCTTTTTCATAATAATCATGGATTTAAAAGGTTAGATTAGCGCCCAAAGTGTAAAAACGACTTAATGGGTAAACATAGTCATCAAGTCCCGGAGCTAATGAATTTCCTCCACTTCCCACCTCCGGATTGAAACCTGAATAATTATCAAAGCGTGCCAAATTGTTTATGCTGAAATAAAATCTTAACTGTTTGCTGCCAATTTTTTCAACAATATAAGAAGGCAGGCTATAACTCAATTTTACATTTTTAATCCAAAGGTGATCCCCGGGTTCAAGCCAGGCATCCATCCACTCTCTGGAACCCGGATTTACTTCTGACCTGGGGACAATTCCATCTCCCGGATCTTCAGGAGACTTCCATCTGTTTAGAACCAATTTGTTTACATTGTAGCGAGCTACTTGATTAAAATCGACATCCCTTACTGTAGGCATTATATCATACCCCAACATTCCTGTTAATAGACACGTAAAAGACAAGTTCTTCCATGAAACCTGATTATTGAATCCAAATATAAAATCTGGGTGGGGGCTCCCGATGACCGTCATATCATTATTTCTGTCTACTACGCCATCACCATTAAGGTCCTTAAAAATATTAGTTCCCAATATTTTATCCGCACCCATAAACCCATGTAAATTGGGATCGTTAATAGTGTTTTCATCAAAAAATCCCAACCGAACCAATCCATGCAGAGCTCCTACCTCTTCCCCTACCATTGTAATATTCGTGCCTCCTCTTCCCCCTACAAGTATTTTATCAATCTGGTCCGGCATTTTCGTAACTTCATTTCTCATAAATGAAATGTTTAAACTACTATTCCATCGGACTTTATTAAATTCAGCAAAAGAGGATATTTCAAAGTCTATACCATCATTTACCATTTCTCCGATATTTACCCGGGAGCTAGAAAATCCTGAAGCACTGGGTAAGTTTACATTGAACAACATGTTTTCTGTTGTCTTCTTATAGTAATCTACTTTAAGGGTAATAAAGTCATTGTATAACCCCAGATTGAGACCTACTTGATATTGTAATGAAGTCTCCCACTGTAATCCTTCATTACTCAATGTGGTGAGAAACTTACTTTCCATAACTGCATCCCCGATTACTGTTCTCACTGAACCTAATCTTCCCAATGACTCAAAATTACCAATTGCATTGTTTCCGGTTTTACCAAAACTACCTCTCAACATTAATTCGCTTATAGTATTTTCTTTTGGGAAAAATGATTCTTCGGAAATTCTCCATCCTACAGCTCCGGAAGGGAAATTATCGAATCTATTGTTTTTACCGAGTCTTGAAGAACCTTCTCTTCTAAAATTTACTTCCGCTAAATATTTTCCTCTGAAATTATAGCTCAATCTTCCAAATCCGGCCAGGAGGGCCCATTGCTGAAAATCGTTAGAACCGGTAACTTCACCCGCTTCATTATAATTTATGATGTCATCTGAAGGAAATACATTCCCATTAATTTGTCGCAGGAAAGCTTCTTCATATTGTATAGTGTGCCCCAGAGTAAAATCGATGTTGTGATTTTCTCTCAATGAAAAATTATAAGTTAATAGATTATCAACGCCCCAGTTCTCCAAACTATAACTGGAATATGATCCATTATTTATTTGGGGGGGTGCTCCCCTTGACAAATCGCCTACACCACTAAGACTTATTAATCCAATGGTAGTAGGCTTGAATATATCGGTTTCCCGTGTAAATTGTCTTCCGTAAACTCTGGGTCTATAATGGAGGTTATCCAGAATAGTAATGTCCAAATCTATATTTACCTGTAAATCCCTTTGAATTTGTTCATTGGTTCTTTCAAGTGATTCAAAAATAGGATTCGGTTTAGAAAAATAGCCTGGTGCATCTGCCGCAATAAATTTTGTTAATCTGCCATTTTCATCATATGGTGATTTCAATGGACTTGACGCTATTGCCGCCCAAAGAGTACTTCTTAGTCCATCCGTAGGAATTCGGTTATTTACAGTACGGGCCCCGCTCAAATTTACACCTAATTTAATTCTTTTTGACAGGTTGGCATCAAACTTTCCCCGAAGGGATAATCGATTAAAATCATCACCGGGCAATAATCCATTTTGCCCCAAATAGCCACCACTTATCACCGTTCTAAGTTTTTCATTGCCGCTTTTGTATGTGAGATTATGGTTTTGGGTAAGTGATTCCGTACCTTCCCTGATGTATTCATCAAACCAATCAGTGCCACCATTACGCCATTGATCCGGGTTATTTACAACATCCAGGAATATTTCCGGTATGGGGGTAGGGGATGTAGCTCCCGAAAATTCATCTAATTCTTCAATTCGTTCTATGTTATAATTAGCGTATTCCAGTGCATTCATCATTTGAGGTCTCCAGTTTTGCGGAACTTGATTTACCCCCACATAGGTGTTGTAATTAAATTCGCTTACACCAATTCTCGCACTGGTAGTTTCAATCAGAACGACCCCATTGCTCCCTCTTGCCCCATATATTGCGGTGGCTTCCGCATCTTTTAATACTGAAATTGATGCAATATCATCAGAATTTAAAGTCTGTGGGAACCCATTACCAACTGGAAATCCATCAATGACAACCAACGGTTCCAATCCAGCATTGATAGAACTAATGCCCCGAACGCGAATTGATGGTGTTGAACCGGCTGCACCAGTACCTTCTCTTATTGATACGCCTGAAACCCTTCCTTTTAACAAGTCACCAGCAGTCGGTGTAGGTTGGTCAATTAATCCCATTTGCTCAGTACTAAGGGAGGAAATACCGGAGATTATATCCTTTCTTTTTTTTGCCCCGTACCCCACAACAACCACCTCATCTAGTGTCTGGCTGTCTTCCTCCAGTATTATTTGGATATCTGTTCTACCATCTACTGCAACTTCCTGCGATTTATATCCTATGTAAGAAATAAGCAACACTGCATCTTCGTCAATATTTTCCAAACTAAAGAATCCATCAAAATCTGTGGCTGTACCAAGGTCAGAGCCTTTTACCAATACATTTACTCCAATTAAAGGATTTCCATCCACATCAACAATCTGTCCTTCAATATTCAATACGTCATCTTGTAAAAAGTTATAGATTTTTGTTTTGGACGGAAGGATCTCAATGATTTTTTCTGCGGGACGGTAGGGTTTGTATTGGTTTTTGTTATATGGATTTACAGAATTTAATTCCTTTACCTCTTCGGGACTCTCAATTCTCGAAAAAATCACATAGAACCCGTCACCTACTTTATTGTAGTTAAACTGACTACCCTTGAATATCTTCTCCAGAATATATTCTATATCCTTTAAATTCAATAAATGAAATGGTATCTCCTCCATAGATTTTAAATCCGGGAGATAACTAAAGTTTACCTGGAATTTTTTCTGAAGATATTCTAACGCCTTTTCAATTTTTACCGTACTTGTTTCTGAATTATCTAAAGTACTCCCTTGAAATTGATCATTCAAATGGGTGTAATCTGAGAAGTTAGAAACCAGAGACTGTCCCTCTAAGTTTACCGCATATAAAAGCAGCAATAAGATAAGTGATTTTAATTTGTATACCTTTTTTTCCATAATTGTATTTTGTAAGATTATTATCGACTTATTACTTTTTAGGATTAATTACAATGGTATTGGATACGCTGTCCTTTGTTATTTCTATTTGTTCATTAAATAGGATTTCAATAGTTTTTATAAAGGTTTCCGGATTATCACTAGGCACCGAAAGTTTATCGATATCCAGGCCATTAATTTCCGGGTCCTTAAGCAAAAATTTTACCCCGAAAACGGTTTCCATTTTATCAATTGCTTTTCGAAGAGTTATATGATTGAACTCAATGGTTTCAGGACGCTTGTATGTTTCCTTATATTGATTTGGGTTATTACTAACTTCAATGGTTTTGGTTTTAGGGTTGAAAATGGCCATTTGGCCAGGTATTAATAAGGATTCAGCCCCTTGTTGACCTTGAGGAATTAATTTTACCGAACCTTCATCCAAAATTATATTGGTCAAGCTATCGGATGAATAGACATTGAATTGAGTACCTAAAACCTCCACATTAGGCCCTTTAGTTGACACTGTGAACTTCACTTTATGGTCATTATCACTTTTAATGGGTCGTACCATAAAATAGGCTGTACCCTCAAGTGAGACATGCCTGTGATTTTCATTCCATTCAGGGGCGATCTTTAAATGTGAGTTTTCACCTAAATAAACAATTGACCCGTCAGGTAACATTATCTCTTCAGATTGATTCTTATCAGTATAATATTCAACCGCATCCTTGGATGTAACTAAAAAGAAAATTACCGTTATCAATAAAAGAAGACTGGCAGCAATTGAAATAATAGCTAAGGTGCGCTTTGTATTTGTTTTTGACTTCTTTTCTAATTTCGGTACCAGTTCAAGATAGCTTGGTATTGCTTTTTTGCGTCCCTCTTTTTCATATTCCAAGTACAATCCGTTTAACGACCGAAGTATACTTGAGGCTTCATCCATACGTGATTTTAATTCACTATTTTCCTTGGAAAGTGTATTCCAAAAATGAGTTTGCTCTACGTCATTATCGAGTATGTATTTTCGAAATTCAGTATCGTAAATGAAATCCTCAACTGAATAAAATCTATAATCTTTGTGCATATTCTAAATTTTATAAAAAGGGTGTTTCTCTAAGGTTTGTAAGGAAGAGTAGAAAAGTTCAATGATATAATGCTGACAATGGATTTTTTTTTCAATTTTTATTTACCAAGGTTCTATTGGTCTAATTCCAGAAATTAAGATGTTGTTTTATTCGGGAGTGCCGGGAAGTGGATATTTATTATCCTCTGATAATTATCCTATCAATTAATGAAGGCAAAACTAAACACTCCCATCATCATTGTACTTTACATCGAGGATATCCAGGGCACCGCAATGATTTTTCCCATCACATCACAAAAGATAACACTTGGTTCCTCTATCAATTCTTTACTCTTTAAAAGATGGGATACTTTCCTTTTTGCTTTATCCGGCATTATTCATAAAAGGCTTATGAATAATGGAAAAGATTGATCATAAAGAGATAATTCTCAATCATTGTTCCCAGGATTACCCCTCATCCTGTAGCCATTGCCAGACAAAATTTTGAAAGTCCAAAACTGAGGATCAACTGAAGACCTAGAAATAAATGTTGAAATTATCAATCAAATTTTGGATTCGCAGGTCACTGGCGTTTCAGCCCCTGACTACAAGGCATAGGGTTAAGATCAAGGCCGTAATGTCTATAAGGAATTTCCTGATTTATACATTATTCTAAATTTTTTTCAGCTCATACTCTAAGCAATTCATCCATTAAAGTAATTCCATTTGCAAATCAACATTTCGTGTACTACGCCTTTTTCAATGGAATGGTCGATGAATATATTATTATGAACGTGAGAGCGTCGAATAATTACTCTTGGCATTATTTTATCGAAAAAAGCAATTCCCCGGGAATAATTATATGAAAATCAATGCCAGAATCAACTATTTCACTTGTTTTCCTCCCTGGGTTTCTACCAAGGGTGAATTATATTCCCTCCTTGCTCTACTGCTAAAGCAAAAGGCAGCACGCGATCAAAGCTCATTTTTCTTCTGCCTATATAATGATTATAAACAACTGAAAATAAACACTTTGATGCAATTTTATTAAAGTAATTATTTAAATGAAAAATTAGTTTGTACTTACCCTATACTCCAATTAGAAGTTAACATTTTAGAAAGTAGGAGAATAATGGCTATTGATTGTGTTGAGTACAGTAAGAATAGGTGATCAGAATAATTTTTACGTAGTGATTTAATACCTTTATAAATATAATTTCGAACCATCTCTTCGCGTATACCCATGATATCACTTATTTCCTTAGCGGTCATATCTTTATAAAATTTGAGATAAATCGCTTCTCTGCGTCGGGATGGAAGTGTTTCCAACGCCTGACGGATTTCCTTCCTGATTACGTATTCGGATTCTGATTCAATCAACTTTTCCTCAGGGCTACGTTCGATAGTATTATCTCTACTCAATTTGGTATTTTGAATAGAAAACTCATTGGAATTACGAATCGAACGGATTAATTGTCTTCGAAATGAAACTAAGATATACCCTTTAATGGATTGTACCCTTTTTGGTGGTTGATTCCATAACCGTACAAATAAATCTTGAATGGCATTATCTATAAGGTCTTTATTTTTAGAAATGGAAAGTCCATAGGCATACAGGTTAGGATAGAAGTACAGATATATTTCTCTAAATACTTCCTTATCTCCTCTGATAAATCTTTTCCAATCACATTCAAATGATTTCACAAAGCCTATTTTTTAATCAACCGAACCTATGTAAAATTATATAATTATCCATCAATTCCAAATTTACAGATGAAAAAGGGTTAATATTTATTATTTTTCAATGGCTGGTGATGGTTAAAGCATAAATGAATCTTTAGAAAAAGTTTTATTCCAGAATAATCTTTGATTTTTGTTCCTTTTTCTGTTTCCAGCTTAAGCCGTATAAATCGCTTCTTCGATCTTTTAAATTTCGAACACTACCATATTTATGAAGTTGGTGCAACAAGTCAAGATCCAGATCAGCAATAAGTATCATTTCTGTATTGGGAGTTGCTTCTGCTTTAATTCCATTAGCTGGGAAAGCGAAGTCACAGGGCGTAAATACCATAGACTGGGCATATTGAATATCCATATTATGTACCCTTGGGAGATTGCCGACGCTACCTGCTATAGCTACATAGCATTCATTCTCAATTGCACGTGCCTGGGCACAATATCTCACTCTGGAATAGGCGTTTTGGGTATCCGTTAAAAAAGGTACAAATAAAATATTAATACCCTCCTGGGCTAGTAGTCTCGGAAGTTCGGGGAATTCCACATCGTAACAAATGAGTATTCCAATTTTTCCGCAATCTGTATCGAATACTTTTAATTGGCGTCCTCCATTTAGACCCCAGGCCTGAATTTCATCAGGAGTGACGTGGATTTTCTCGTATTGATCGTACGTCCCGTCTCTCCGGCATAAAAAACCAATATTGTATAAGTGGTCTTCTCTCATTTCCGGCATACTTCCGGTAATAATATTGATATTATAATTAATGGCTAATTGAATAAATCGGGATTTTACTTCATCTGTGTATTCTGCTAGTTTTCGTATGGCAACAGCTTCATTTAAATGATTGTAATTGGCCATTAAAGGAGCTATAAAATATTCTGGAAATAAAGCAAAGTCTGATTGGTAATCGGAAACAGCATCCACGAAATATTCAATTTGCTGGAATACTCCGTCCAGGGATTTGTATGGACGCATTTGCCACTGAATGAGTCCCAGGCGCACGTTTCCTGAAGCCTTTAAATCCTCAGCATCACTTGGTTCCGGACTTTCATAGTAAATATTATCCCATTGCAAAAGAATGGCGTATTCCATTGATTCTTTATCACCGGGCATATACTTTCGAAGAATTTTTTTCGCATGAAAATCATTCGAAAGCTGAAAGTTTAGAACCGGGTCATCTATTTCCTTGTTCCGTACTTTATCAATATATTCTTTAGGGGCAATTTCATTGGCGTATTTAAAATAATTGGGAATTCTGCCGCCGAAAATTATGGCCCGAAGATTTAGTTGCTCGCACAATTCCTTTCGAGCATCGTATAGTCTGCGCCCGAGTCTCATCCCCCGGTACTCAGGATTCACAAAAACATCAATTCCATATAATACGTCTCCATCAGGGTCATGGGTTGAAAAGGTATCGTTCCCTGTTATTTTGTTATAAGTATGTGTATCACCGTGTTTCTTATAATCCACTACTATAGACAGCGCACTTCCGGCTACTTTACCATCAACCAATACCACTAATTGTCCTTCCTGGAATTGGGTAATCAGGGTTTTAATTTGCTCTTCAGTCCAACTTACATCCTGCCACTTCTCATACGCACCTTTCATTGAAGCAACTAATTCTTTATAGTCTGACAACTCAAGGTTTCTTACTTCTACGGAAGTATATTGCTTTTCATTCATTAACTATATCCTGTTTATTTTACAACCAGCTTTTTCACTCCAAACTTTTCTCCGTTACTAATCCTAATAAAGTACACACCACCTGTCAGATGAGACAAATCTATGGGGATAGTATTTGAAATGGGTCGAAACGGGTTTTGATAAACCTCTTTACCTCCTACATTGTATACCGAAATAAGTATCGGCTTAATTCCGGAAGCAAATTGCTGAGGGATTTTAATGGTAATGATATCGCTTGTTAACGGATTAGGATATATTGAAATTTCGTTGCCTATATCCTGTTGTTCATTGCTTGTCTGACAATCAGTCATAAACTCATACGAAAGGGTATAAGCACTAGTATCGTAATAACACACGCTTCTAACCTGAAATTCATAGGGTGTACATTGTTGGAGGCCGTTTAATTCAAACATTTTTGCAGTATCGACCATTTCATCTTCCCATTCATTGCTTCCCATCGCTCTGTATCTAAAAATATAAGCGACCGAACTGTCTACCATTTCCCATATAATAGTTGCAGAAGTGTCCCCGATCATCAACGTATCTACTAACGGAGGATCCGGACATAATAGTGGATTTAACTTCACATATAGGGAATAGTCTTCATATTCGTAATCATCGATTCCTTCTCCACATGCGTTGATACTATCTGTAGGTTCTGTTATAGCTACCCGTAAATTATAGTACCCACTGTCGATATTTTCTGGAATAAAAACCCTTTGTTCAATGACTGATAAATCCCTTTCATATAGTAATAATTCATTTTGGGTGAAAAGTGAATCTTCATTAGAATCAAGCCAAATGGCAAAGTCCAGCGAATCAGTATAAGCATCCGGACCTTTTAATCTGACATCAATAAATCTTCCTTGCTCAACTGAATCTGCCATGACAATAGTTGGCTTGTAGCCCAAATTATCACCAGATGCAAAAGATTCTTCAGCAAAGTCGAAAGTATCAATCCAGATTTCATGCGGTCCTTCAATGCTATCAATATGACAATAGAGATCGTTATTTAATCCAAAAAATTCCAATGCTGCATAAACTGCTTTTTCCGCATTCAGACGGCCCGGACTTTGAATTTTTCCTTCCAGTTCGGAAATAGGATCATAACTTCTTAATAACAACTGCCGCATGGTTTGTGCTGTTTTCTGCGGGTTGGTTATAATCTCGCTGGCCAATATTGCTGAAGGCACGCTATACATCAATGCCACGATGCCACTGGCCACCGGAGCCGCAAATGATGTTCCGGCATCGGTGCCATATCCCTGGTTTTTTAATGTATAAATATTTTCGGCTGGTGCAGCTACATCCACATTTAGAGGACCATAACCTCCTGATAAGCGGTCCTGATCATCTGTATTTGTCACGACTATCAGGGATTCACTGCTGCAGAGGGAGGGAAGGTCCCCGGCATCATCAACATCGACTATAGAATTATCCGTTGCCACACAATTTATTATTCCTACTGTATTCAATGTATCATATACATTACACCACACTGGGAATTCATCGGGAAAGTAACCGGATACACCCCAGGATGAGTTGGTAACAGCAACGAATGCACCGGTTTCTCCGTTGGATTCATTAAATAGCTTCCGCATTTTATAGGCATAAATATAACTTGCCAGTAATCCCGCTTCCGTGAAATCATAATCTAATAATAATGGCAAAATTCGAACACTCCAGTTGATTCCGCTAATACCAATATCATTATTTCCACTAGCGCCAATAATTCCTGCTACGGGATTCCCATGGTTGCCGGTATCAATAGAATCATTGTCCGTTTGGAAATTCCACCCTTTGTAATCGTCTATATATCCATTGTTATCGTCATCTTTCTGATTATTACGTATTTCTCCACTATTAATAAATATATTATCCATCAAATCAGGATGATCAATATTAAAACCATCGTCAATTACAGCTACAACAATGTCGTATTTATTGCCTACTTTTCCACCTGTGGTAATATTCCACGCATTTTCTATTGAAATATCTTTTCCTGCAATTCCACCCAATGAACCGTCATTGAAAAAACTCCATTGCTCATGGTACAATGGATCGTTGGGTTTTCTTCTTGATGATAAATAGTGATTAAATTGAGCACTTATTATATTTTCATGATTCCTTAATTCATTCAATACTTGATATTCATCTACTTTTTCGGGGTCAAAACGGATGGTGTATAACCCCATAGATTCGAGTATGGTTTTTTTGTTTATGTTTGAACTGCTTCTATCAGTGCCGCCGATTGAACTCAAAATCTCGGAAATAGGGGAGTGGTCGGTCTGTATAATTAATTCACCGGGTACATATCCCGAATTTTGGGCATAGATATTGCTCGAAATAGAAAAACAGAAAATAAACAAGTAGATGAATGATGAAATTCGCGCGCGTTTATTCATTTTTATATTTTAAAGGTTCAATGTTTTTATTCAAAAATAAAGCGAATTATATTTGAATCATGTATGATCTTATTTATAAATATAAAAGATTAACATTTTATATCTGCATATCGTTGTCGATATCTTTTTGTTCTTCTGCCAATGGGAATCAAATCTCAATATATATCAAGTCTCTTGAATCCCAACTACCATTAAAGGGAGCGGTCATAGATCTACACGCGTGTAATTTAGGAAAATTTTTATCAGATGAAAATGGTGAAGTACAAATCCAATCTGACCATGTAAGATCTTGTGTCATGTACATCAGTGCTTCAGGCTATATTAGCCTCGTCCGAAATCTATCTATAAGTGAATCTACTTCAGGGGATAAGTTGACTTTTTATATGCAGCGTCAAGATCAATACAAATCGGGACGAATATGGTCTTCCGAAGATCAAAGTCCCATACCTAATGTAGAAGTTCAAATCCGGGAAATCAATAATAATGATAAATATACCGTATTTACGGATAAATACGGCCAATTTAGTATGGTTCACAGTTCTAATAAGCCCGTTCAGTTAGCATTCTACCACCCTAAATTCCAAAACCTAGAGAAGATTATTTACTTCCGGGAGGATATGTCAGGGTTGGGAGCGTTTTTCATGACTCCGGTGAAGGTAGAAAAAGATACGAAAGAAATGGTACCTCCTAAATTAAAGGGATATACATCTAAAAAATTTACTTTTCGAAAGAAAAATCTTTCAAATAATATTGAATCAGTAGAAAAGACGGACCAATATATTATCGTACTTGCCTTACTAAAGAATTTGGATGATTTACCTACACGATTCCCTGGGTTGGATCTAAAGACGAAAAGCAAAGGGAATTGGACACAAGTATATCTAGGCCCCTATGCGACGGAAAAATATGCCCTCCAAAAACTCAATGAAGTCGAGAAAAAATATCCCACTGCAAGAATTAACAATTTATAACGACAAGTATAGTGTCCTCAATAATAGAGTAGGGATGGTGAAAATTAATCGTTGTCTTATAGGGGGAACAGGGATAATTACCCCAACCTTCTGGCGGAAAGTACATGTTTTGGAATCAAATGCAGATTGAATGTAAGGTCATTTATTTAGTTCTGTACAGAACCCTCTGTACGAAGTATATTATTCTGTTAACTCTTATCTAGCTAATGCCAATACTTTAGATTCAAACTGTACGTACCCCCTTTCTAATCGAAGTATACCACGATCTGTCGTACGCTGGGACTTACTTTAAGTAAACTGCTGTTGTCGGAATAAATAATTTTATCTCCTATTAGAAATGGATAAATTGACAATTCACCATCATAGTCAAACGAGACTTTAAGGTTTTCGTCTAATTTACCACCCTGCCAATTAAGCACTGTGCCGGAATAATCCCACTGAAAACCAGTCATTTGAAAAGGTTTTCCGTTTTTTTCTGTAACGGTAGTGATTGAACTACCTATATGAATACCACTAAGGGTTTGCCAGGCAGATCCTGGTTTTGATATAACTACTTGTTTTAATTTTTCAAAATTTTCTTTTTGCCAGAAAATCTTCAATTCTTCGTTGGAATTGGGATAAACAATGGTTCCTTTCACTGTTTCACCTTCACCAATATTGAGATTAGCCCGCATAATATTGTCCTTTCCAATTTTAGTAATAAGGGTTTCCTCTGTATCATCGAACGAAATTATTCCCACTCTTTCCCCCGGAATAATCAGGTGATCATTTGATAACTCTGTTGACAGGTCATCACTTAAGATCTGCATACCACCACCATATATCCAGCCAGTATCTCCATTAAATTGTATTTCGTACCAATAGTAAGGTTTTCTTTCCCCTCTGATTTCAATGGACTCGGTTTCATGAGACCGCATACCCGTGAGGGAAACCGTCTGGTTTTGACCAATTTGGGTGATTTCTTCTCCCGAAAGATCCGGTGAAGTACGCATTCTTAAATTATCTACTGTAATTCGTGCATATGATAATGTATCTTTCTTTTCATTTACAGCATTATTCTCCGCTGTATTTGAAGAATTTTTATCCCATCCGCATCCAGAAATAGAAGTAAATACACATACAACTGAGAAAAAAATAATTATTTTGAAAGACATAATTAAAGTATATTTTGGCTTTTAAAAGACTTGTCAGCAAATTTGACAATAATTTTGTAAATAAGAAATGGAAATATCCAATATAAATTTAAATTTGTCCGAGGAAGTAAAAAATGATTAAAATATGTTAGACCAGTTTAAAGGAATATCAGAGAAAGAGTATAGATTACTAATCAATGCAGTTTCAGAAATTACCATTCTTATTGCCAGTGCTGATGGAACGATTGAAGAAAGCGAAAAAGAATGGGCTGAAAAAATTACAAAAATCAGATCCTATAGTCTCCCCGAAGGCCTAAGAGGTTTTTATAAAGATGTAGGTCAAACTTTTCACGAAGATATTGAAAACCTGGTAGTTCAATATAAGGAGGATAATGATGAACTGGTTCAGAATTTAAAATTCCAATTGGCCAAACTAAATGAAATTTTCGAGAAAATAGAAGATAGGTCTATTGCCTATGAGTTATATAAAAGTTTTTTGAGTTTTGCAAGACATGTTGCCCGATCCACAGGAGGATTTCTTGGTTGGGGGGCTGTTGGACCAAAAGAGGGCGAATTGATCGAATTGAAAATGATTCACGAAATTAAACCTCCGATTGCCGATCACTAATTTGTTAATATTGGCTTAAAAGGTATTTACTAAGAATCAAACCAATGCTCTAATTCTTCTGTATATATATACAAAAGACAATAACTCATATGAGACAATCAATTTTAGTAATGGTATTTACTTTTATGGCTTCAACTATCTTCGGTCAGGTGGATTATACAAAATGGAATAATATACTTACCAATACAGTGTCTGATAAAGGACAGGTAGATTATAAAAAAATTAAATCTTCGTTCTCAGACGAGTTCACCGATTTCCTTTCTATTCTAAGAGATACAGATCCTAATAGCCTTAGTAAAAACGAACAATTAGCCCTGTGGATAAATGCCTATAATGCATTTACGGTCAAATTGATAGTTGATAATTATCCAGTATCCTCTATTAAAGATATAGAGAACGGGAATCCATGGGATAAAAAATGGATTGAGATAGGCTCTTATCGATCTCTTTCTCTAAATGATATAGAACACGAAATAATCCGGAAAGAGTTTAATGAACCCCGGATTCATTTTGCTGTAAATTGTGCTGCCCAATCATGTCCTCCCTTACTAAATACTTACTACTCTTCGAATAGTCTGGACGAACAATTGGAAAGGCAAACTATTAGTTTTATTAATAATTCCAAATTCAATACAATTAGTCAGAATAGTATTGAGGTTTCACAATTATTTAACTGGTATAAGGATGATTTTGGAAATATTATTGCGTATCTTAACAAGTACATACAATCCCCAAAAATTAATTCTAAAGCTCAGGTAATCTTTAAAGATTATGACTGGAGTTTAAACAATTGATTAATAAGCTTAATATGTTTATGAAATTCTAAAATTTAAACATTTTAAGGTGTTTCTCTTTACGTATATGCAGGAAGTCAACTAAATTAGAAATTAAAATATCTCGCTATGAAAAAAATTATTTTGAGTTCATTATTGGTCGCTATGTTTTTTATAACTGGCAAAGCTCAATCAGACCTTTTAATCAGAGCAGGCATACATTCAGTACTATCTTCTGAATCAGAAATTAATTCGGCTAACATCAAGGGAGGGAGAGTTGGCTGGAATGCAGGACTGGATTACAGAGTAGGTAATCATCTGTTTTTTCAGCCGGGTTTACACTACTATTCCTCATCACTTTCCCTATCAACAGATAATGGGAATGTAGATGATTTTAAAAATTCGGCTCGTCTACAAAGTCTTAAAGTCCCTTTGATGGTAGGTTTGTCTCCCTTTAACCTGGAAAGATCTGATTTTGCCATTGTGGTAAATGGAGGAATTGTTCCTACTTTTAATCTGGGTATAGTAGATGATAACGATTTTATCAAAGACGATGACATAACAAACGTTAATTGGAGTGGTAAAGTAGGAGCAGGGCTGGAAATTGGCGCATTTATTCTGGGCGTTGATTACGAGTTTGGGTTAAATAAATTATTTGAAGATGCTGACGCTAATTTTTCAATAATTGGGGCTACAGTCGGTCTTAAGTTTTAACCTTAATAATTTTATTATTTACCGGTTATAATTTATTTTGCAAGTACGTACATTATTTAGTCGATTTATATTCGATGATTAATGAATAGTAAGGAAATAATCCAGGCAACTATCAAAAGTTGCCTTTTTTAATTATATGAAATCATAATATGGCAAAGATAATACTTATTGAATCCGATACAGTAACTACAGGCGATCTAGATATAACTCAATTTCCCATATTTCAAAATGCTGTTGTACTCAGTACTAATGATACGGATGCTCTATTTTCCGATCATTCGGATGTAGAAGTTTTAGCTGTAAATAAATTACAGATAACCAAAGCGGTTTTAGACCAGTTACCAAATTTAAAATTAATTCAAATTTTAGCTACCGGATACGACAATGTTGACCTGGAAGCATGTAAAGAAAAGGGAATACATGTTTTTAACGTTTCGGGCTATTCAACTCACAGCGTAGCTCAACATGTATTTGCCTTACTACTTTCCATTACCAATAAAGTCAATTATCATTGGCAAATGAGCAGAGATGGCATTTGGTCGAATGAATCAAAATTTTGCTTTTATGCCCCTAATATTCCCGAGCTAAATAATAAAATCTTTGGAATTATAGGATTAGGGGATATTGGGCTAGCTACTGCCGAAATTGCCCTTGCTTTTGGAATGGATGTTGTGACTTATACCCGAAGTCCTGAAAAAATAAAGAACGACAGGATAAAGCCTCTATCATTGGAAGAAGTTACTCAAATATCAGATGTGATTTCTCTCCATGTTCCGCTCACGGAAGATACCTCTGAAATGGTTGACACTCAATTTCTGGAAGCCATGAAAGATTCAGCAATTTTAATAAATACCGCCAGGGGAGGGCTCATTAATGAAAAAGGCCTGTATGATGCTTTACGAGCTAAAAAAATCAAGGCTGCCGCATTGGATGTTCTTACCAGCGAGCCTCCTGAGCAAGATAATCCACTGTTGGAATTAACGAATTGTATTGTTACCAGCCACATGGCCTGGGCCAGTATCGACGCAAGGAGCAGATTGCTAAAATGGGCAAGTGATAATATTTCCGGGTTTATTAATGAAGGGAAAAGTGATAATGCATTAGTCTAGTCGATTATTCATTTGACTGGAATATTTTTCATTAAGAGGGTGCTCTCCCAGGTAGTATTGAAATGCTAATAGAGTGAGTTTTGGCATTTGATCGAGATATACTGCATCTATTTTATGAGCCTGTAACAAAAATTGATAGGTTGCATCCAGGTCTTTACGGTTAAAGGAATTTTTGGCTGCCCATAATTTTTTATGAACCGGGCTTTCCTCAAACTCTATTTCTAACATCCTGATCAGATCCTGAAAGTATAAGTAGTCCTCAACAAATTCAGGATCGGATTTCAGCGGGACCATAAAATTATAACATTTACTCAAATCCTCCGAAAGATAGTATTTGATAAGCGGTATACCATAAGAGGAAAGCAGGTTGTTGTTTCGATAAAAAGTTTCTAATCTACTTATTGCGTCCGAGACAACCACCTTATCAATATCCAGTCTCTTTAGACTATGCGCCAATACAAGATTTTTTGCAATTCTAGCCTTGAAATTACTTTCATTTATGTTTTCGGAAAATTCATCCATTGATTTTCCGCCAAAAAAAAATTTTACGTTGGGTACCCCCATAACCTTGAAATGAAGGGCCAGATCCGTATGGGTATCAACATTGACTTTTACATATTTTACTGGAAATTCTCCTTGCTTTTCCACCTTTTCAATGGTCTTCATGAGCGATAAGCAAGGACTGCACCAGGGAGCCCAGAAATCTACCACGACTAAACGATAATAACTCTCTTCTAATACCTCTACTCCGAAAGTAGAAAAATCAACTTCATTCATGCAAGGTTCATTTACTTACTCTGAAATTACAGAATATGTCTTGAAATAACGATTTTTTGTATTTCACTTGTTCCTTCGCCAATCGTACAAAGCTTTGCGTCCCTATAAAATTTTTCAACGGGAAACTCTTTTGTATAACCGTTTCCACCGAAAATCTGAACAGCATCTTCAGCAATCCTGACGCAAGCTTCAGAAGCATAATATTTAGCCATCGCAGATTCTTTCGTAACTTTTTTGTTGTTATTTTTTAATTCAGCTGCCTGGTCTGTAAGTAACTGGGAAGCTTCTATTTTAGTGGCCATATCTACCAATTTAAAACTAATGGCCTGAAAATTTGATATGGGTTGTCCGAATTGTTTTCTTTCCTTCGAATATGACAAGGCTGCTTCATAAGCGCCAATTGCTACTCCCAGACTAAGAGCAGCGATAGAAATTCTACCACCGTCGAGAATCTTCATAGCCTGTTGAAAACCTTGTCCCTCTTCACCGAGTAATTGAGACTTATGAATTCTGCAATTATCAAAGATCATTTCTGCTGTTTCAGATGCCCTCATTCCCAACTTATCCTCTTTCTTACCGGCACTAAACCCTTTGGTACCGCGTTCAACGATAAATGCACTCATCCCTTTGCTATCCAACAGTTCACCAGTCCGTGCAATAACCACTGCTACCTGACCACTCTTGCCATGAGTAATCCAGTTTTTAGTTCCATTGAGTACAAAATAATCTCCATCTTTTTCTGCGGTACATTTCATTCTCATGGCATCACTTCCTGTATTTGGTTCCGTAAGTCCCCATGCTCCAATCCATTGTCCGGAAGCTAGTTTTGGAAGATATTTTTCTTTTTGTTCTTCCGTACCAAAAGTAAGGATATGATTTGTACACAGCGAATTATGAGCGGCATATGAAAGTCCAATAGACGGATCTACCTTTGATATTTCTTTAATAATAGCTACATATTCGTGATATCCAAGACCAGCTCCACCATATTTTTCAGGGACTAAAACCCCCATTACACCCAATTCACCCAATGCGTTAAATAGCTGCATTGGGAAAAACTGGGATTCATCCCATTCATTTACATTCGGTAAAATATTTTCTCTGGCAAAATCTCTTATACTTCCTACGATTAACTGTAATTGTTCTGAATTTTTATCTGTCATCAACTTTCGTTTTAATAGGTGGATTTATTTTTTTTTCCACCATCCTTCTATTCTATTTTTAATTTTAATTTCCATTGAATTATCCTGCGGTTTGTAATAACCAACATTTTGTATTTTATCCGGTAAATACTGTTGGTAAACAAAGTTATCGGGATAGTTATGCGGATAAAGATAATCTTTTCCGTAATTATTTTCTTTCATTAACCGGGTAGGGGCATTGCGCAAATGAAGAGGTACAGGCAAAGGGCCTGATTCGTCTACATTTTTCATTGCGGCATTAATAGCAGTATAGGCTGAATTGCTTTTAGGGGATGTAGCGAGATATATAGCTGCTTGGGACATGGGTATCCTACCCTCCGGCATCCCAATGTTTTGTACCGATTGAAAACAATTATTTGCAATGAGCAGGGCATTGGGATTGGCAAGCCCAATATCTTCAGCTGCCAATATGATCATCCTTCTGCAAATAAACGCAGGATCCTCGCCGCCTTTAATCATTCTTGCCAACCAATATACAGCGGCATCCGGGTTGCCTCCGCGAACGGATTTTATAAAAGCAGAAACAATATCATAATGTTGATCACCTTTTTTATCGTAATTCAAAGGATTGGTACGGGCCACCTCTTCAACCACTTCAGCTGTAATTTCTATGGAATCGGTAGTAGGAAATTGACGAATTACCTGTTCTAGTAAATTCAATGTCTTCCGGGCGTCACCTCCACCATATCTGATTAAAGATTCTATATCAATATTGGTGATTTTATATTTTTTGAGCTCTAAATCCGTTTCCAAAGCTCTTTTGATAATAATCTCCAAGTCCCTTTCACTTAAAGAATTCATTGTATAAACCTGGACACGCGATAAAAGGGGTGAAATAACCTCAAATGAGGGGTTTTCTGTTGTAGCCCCAATTAAGGTAATAGTACCTTGTTCTACTGCTTTGAGGAGAGCATCTTGTTGATTTTTACTAAATCGATGGATCTCGTCAATAAATAAAATAGGAGAGGGGCTATCAAGAAACTTTTCTTTAGAAGCCCGGTCAATAACTTTTCTCAGTTCTTTTACCCCAGAGTCTACAGCTGATAAAGTATAAAATGGACGTGACAATTTTTGAGCCAGAATACCTGCAAGTGTGGTTTTCCCCACTCCTGGAGGTCCCCACATTATAAATGATGGAATATAACCGCTTCTTATATTCTTTTGTAAGATACCTTTATCACCGGTCAGATGCTCCTGACCGTAAAATTCCTTTAAATCTTTTGGACGTATTCTTTCAGATAATGGCTCCACCTATTTTTTATTTATATAAACGCAAATACTAGTGATAAATGTTTTGATATATACGATCAAATTACCCTATATGGATTTAGGAAATCCAATAGTATTATTTATTAAGTATTTGAGATCTCAACCAACCGGGCCGGTCCGTCGTTATTCCGGCAATCCCCAGCGCTATTAACCTATTTGCCGTTTTAAGGTCGTTGATAGTCCAGGACAATATCGGTATGTTGTCATTTTTGGCATTTAACATTAATTCCTGCGTTATGATCTTGTGGTGAAGATTAATTCCATCCAGAGCATTTTTTTTAATCAACATCCATTTATCCATTACATCGTCTTTATTAGAGCTTAACCAGTAGCAAGGTTGTTGGGGAAATAACCTCTTAGCTTCCAGGATTACCTCCCAATCAAAAGCGATAAAAATAGTTTGTTCTTTTTTGGGGTGATTATATACCATTTCTTTAAGGTACGGCATTATTTCCAGTCCCGACTTGATTTCTATTACCAATTCCTTCCCGTGAGGTATAGCATCCATTATATGAGAAAGTAAAGGGATCGGCTCACCTTTGTATTCCGGAGATTTCCAGGATCCGGCGTCGAGGCTTTTGAGAGAAGAATAAGGGGTCTCGGTAATCTTATAATCTGCATTGGTCGTTCTTTTTGTCGTCTTATCATGAAAGGCGATTATTTTTTCGTCGGTAGTTAGGTAAATATCAATTTCGACTGCATCGGCTCCCTTTTCCCATCCTAACTTCGCAGACGCCAATGTATTTTCCGGAGCAATATAAGAAGCTCCACGATGGGCAATGATCATAGCTGATTGTGCCGTTGTAAACATAGGTAAAATTGATATACAAAAAATAGAAAATAGGTTATTGAATTTAAAAAACATCATCAAGCTATTTTGATTTTATTCGGTTAAATTAATGGAATGCCAATCTAATTAATTTGTATATATTTTTGGTACAGATTGCATTTGTAAAAAGATTTTTTTTATAAATATTTTTGTCTTATTGGTTATCAATTTTTATTCACATCATCCCTAAAAGGAGAACATTTACAAATATTTCAGATTGAAAAAAGGAATGAACTAGACAGCAGAAATTTTAACATTTGGAACTAAATCCCTATCTTATTGTTGTATAAATTGTAACGGAGAGAAGTCTCCTGATTTTTAGTAAATATCTTTTATTAATTTAAAACAAGAATATGGTTTCTATCGAAGAGAAAAGGGATTACATTGAAAAAGCAGTTGAATACGCCAAAGGAAAAGGATTTAAAGAATTTAAAGCAAAAATTGATGAATATGACGATCCCAAAGCTTTTACTAAAGTTTCTTCGGATAATGAAGTCCTTCCCGATTTCACGGCAAAAAGAAGAGGGAAAAAACATTATTTTGATATCGCAATGAAGACTGATAATGTTCAGGCTCTTGTCACAAAGTGGAAATTATTGAATCAGTTAGCTGAAATAAAAAACAGTAAATTAATATTATTTGCTCCCAGAGGGCATAAAGCTTTTACCGAGCGCCTTACAAAACAGTATAAGATTGATGCCGATGTATTGGCATTAAGTTAGCAAATAATATTTATGGTATCTCCATCTTATGTAAAAGTGAACCGGTTTCCGGACCATACTTGAATAGTGCTTCTAATATTGAATGTCCGGGATTTATTTCAAAATAATCTACAAGGGCATAAGTGTGTAGTATTTTATTATGGTTGAAAAGCTTAGGAGTAATTGTATCTCTAAAATCAACTGTAGATGAAGAAGGTACTTTTTTGTAATTAACAGACCAATCCGGGGGTGGGGTACCAATTGTATCGCAAAGATAAGTCAACAACTCTTTATTCAGATTGAAAAGAAATGAGTATTTCCCGGAAATAATATTTTTAATATCATCTATATAATATTCGAAGAATGGGTATTTTCCAAATTCTGTCTGAAGGGTATGGAGTAAAATCCGTATCCAATCGTCGTAATAGGCTATTTCTACTGATTGTATGGAAGTATGTGAGTTTTTACCTTTTACCAGCGGAATGGAAATAATTTGAGATCCGACATTGCTTTTGATAATGCATTTATTTCTAAAACTTCTTTTATTATAATTTTCTTTTGTTTCAATTTCAAATCGATTCGAGTTCCACAAAACCCAGAAATAAAACAAAGAAGGAGCAAAGTGTAATTCAATTAAAATGTTCTTCCCTTTATTCAGATTTAGGCCCGTAAGTTTATTTCCCATTATAATGAAAGTTAAAATACGGTTCAAAGCTAAGTTGATGGGAGCAAAATACAAAAGCGTATATAATAATCTTTTGCAATAGGTTTCCTCCCACCATGCTATAGGTAAAAAGGATATGAATTCTCTGCAATAACTTTATCTGCAATTTTCCTTCTCAACACCAATACATTCTGCAAGGGATATCCTGTAAACCTTTTTACACCCATATCAAATGTTTTTAACAGGTCACCGGAAGATATGGAGGCTATTATATCTCTTGCATTTTTAGCCATTCTGGCGGAAGCATCGTGAAGATATACCTTCAACATCGCAGTATATAGATCAGTTAAATTTTCGTTTTTATGATTTTTAACTTTCTGAATTCTCAATAAAGCGGATTCAGAAGCGTATGTGTCAATAAGCATATCCGCTAATCCTATAACTATTTCCTGTTTCTCTTCCAGATTAATTTCTCCGTCCATTTGCTTCTTTACGGCAGCACCCGCCACTAATAAAAAAAGTTTCTTGAAATCTTTTACTGCTTTTATTTCAATGGCCATAGGGTCATCAGACATTTCCGGTTTTGGAAATGAAGTTAATTCCTTTTGGACCTCCCAGGCTGGTCCTGTCAAATCAAATTCTCCATTTTGAGCCCGTTTTAATAACATATTAATACTCAAAAGACGATTAATTTCATTGGTACCCTCAAAAATCCTGTTGATCCGGGCGTCTCTATAAGCTCCGGCAACAACGGTTTCTTCGGAAAACCCCATGCCTCCGTGAATTTGTACGGCCTCATCTACTACGAAGTCTATAATTTCCGAGCCAAATACTTTCAAAATGGCACATTCTATAGCGTATTCCTGTGCAGATTCCAACTTTGCCCGGCCATAGGAAACACCTGTGCTTATCAATTCTTCAGATTTGTGATTCATTAAACTTGACGTCCTGTAAAGCGTGCTTTCCCCGACAAAAGTCCGTATCGTTTGTTCCGCTAATTTTTGCTTTATAGCACCAAATGTTGAAATAGGTTTCTTGAATTGGATTCGATCATTTGCATATTTTACCGAAACATCAATTAGGGATTTTGATCCCGAAATACAAAGTACACCGAGCTTAAGTCTTCCAATGTTCAAAACATTAAAAGCGATTAAGTGTCCTTTCCCAATTTCACCAAGTACATTTTCCTTTGGAATTTTTACATTTTCAAAAAAGACTTGTCGGGTAGAGGACCCGTGAATTCCCATTTTTTCTTCTTCAGCACCCAAGGTTATACCGTCTGTTTGTGCATCCACTAAAAAGCCAGTAAAACCCTTTTCACTATCTTCCAACCCTTCACCCTTTATTTTTGCAAAAACAATAAATAAATCGGCAAACCCACTATTGGAAATCCACATTTTTTGTCCGTTGAGAATATAACCATCATTATGGTCAGATAATGTAGCATATGTCTTGACGGAAAGAGCATCGGATCCGGCAGTGGGCTCCGTAAGACAATACGCGGGTTTAATTTCACCTGAAATAATTTTTGTTAAATATTTTTCCTTTTGTTTTTCTGTTCCGAAGAATAATAAAGGCAACATTCCTATACCTACCTGTACAGAATAACTGACATTAAAAGAATTGAGTCCGCCTACGAGTTCACTAACCAAAATATCTGTATTGGTATCCAATTCCATACCCCCGTATTTTTCAGGCATATGCAATCCGAGGAACCCCATTTTCCCTAAATTCTCAATGATCTTTACGGTATGGTGAAATTCCCTGTTTTCAATCAATTTTAATTTAGGTTTTATCTCAGAGTCAATAAAATCCTGGAGAGAAGATATTATCATTTTTTGATCATCGCTAGCATCTTCAGGAAAAAATATTCTGCTTACATCCTCTGTCTCTATGACAAACTCACCGCCCTTTATAATAGTTTTATTTTCTTTTATAGCATCCATTCCATTAATTTTTAATTAGCACAACTAAATATATAGATTTTTTGAACTAAAGTCAAAATTAATTCAAAAAAAAAGCTGCCCAATCAGGGCAGCTGCATTCTTTTATAGGTGTAGAGCTGCTTTCCGCTCTAATAATTTCTCATCAGACTCTTCTCTGTCCGGATCTGGTAGACAACAATCTACGGGGCATACGGCAGCACATTGGGGTTCCTCGTGGAATCCTACGCATTCCGTACATTTGTCGGGAACAATGTAATAAAAATCCTCTTCTACAGGATCATTCTCATCGGATGCATCAACTTTAGAACCGTCTTCCAAAACATAACTTCCCGAAACATCAGTTCCGTCGGAAATTCGCCATTCAACACCGCCTTCATATATTGCATTGTTGGGGCATTCCGGTTCACAAGCTCCACAATTAATACATTCGTCTGTTATAAATATTGCCATTAATAATTTACTTTTTATCCAATTTGAAAATGTAAAAATAGTAATTCTTCGCTTAAAAATATAAGCTTCCTCATAAATGAAATAAAAACCAAATAGAATTGTTTATTCTTCTTCGTCCAATAAAATGGCATCATCCACTATTTCGTTTCCATCACCATCCGCATCGACAAACCCAGGAGCAGGAGGGGAGTCTTTCTTAGAAGATCCGGATTCTTTCTTGGTAATTTCCACATCTTTGACCCTGTCATATTCACCATCAGCATAAGATTCGGCCTTTCGCCAAAATTCATCTTTATTATCCATTAAGGAATCTTCGAGGTTTGCTTTATCCTGTTCGGAAGGACGATAGGTTTTCCCTTTATTTTCTTCATATTCTTTGGCAGCTTGCTGGGCTTTGTCGACCGTTTTCTTCCATTTGGTTTTCAAATCATCAATAGCAGCTTGAGCTTTATCGGCCAAGCTTAGTCCCGATTCGTCTTTTTCAAATATATACTTTTGCGCCCGCTGGTATACCTGATCGCTTTTCTTTTCTAATTTACCCCCAATGTCTTCAGCATGATATTTAGCACCCTCAATAAATTCTGCTGCTTTGGCTAGAATAGTATTCCCAATCGCTTCAGTAGAATCTTTTAACTTGTCCATTCCAGATCGTGTACTTTCATTATTGATTTTCTCAGTAGCTTTTTGATGCAGATTTTCTGCTTTGTTGCGGATCGATTCAGCCTCATTCTTAAGGTCTTCTTTAATTGATTCCGACTCTGTCTTCAGCGAATCAATAGTATCCTGGATTTCTTCATGTGATTTTTCACCTTCGCTTTCGTTTAATTCCGCCCGAAACTCATCCGCTCGTCTTCTCAACCTTTCCAATCTTTCGTCTGCATGAGATGAGGCACTATTATATCGATTATCGATTTCTGATTTCAATTCATCTGATTTTTCGCGCGCTTCAGACTTCCAGGAATGATATTTTTCTTTGAGTTCATCGACTTTTTTTTCAGCCATGGAACCCAAATCATCTATATTTTCTTTAGCATCCCGCATAAAATCCTTAGTTCTGTTCTTTACATTCTCTACAAACTCGTCTGTTTCAGTATTGAGTTTGCCCCGGGCAGATCGTCCAACAGACTTTGCTCCGAATACCATTTTTTTTATGTCTTTTAAAATTCCCATGATATCAATTTTGATCTATTATTAAAGATATATATTTAATATCAATAGGCCATAAGATGTGTGTACCAATTTTGGTATAGAGGGGAGTTTTGCCATTAGTACAAAACATGGAATTTTACTATTTAACATAATATTAATTATAGGAAAAAACAACCCATACATAGGATTCTAACATTAACTCCTTTTAAGTAGGTTATTCAATAGTGCCATTGCTTATTTGGCAATTTTGTTACCTAATACATTTGTATATTGATTATATCTTCAAACTCCCCCTGAAACCTCTGGCACCGTAATAAGAATCGGCGCCATTGTGATAAATAAAGACGCGTCCGAATCGGTAGTCCCCGAAAATCGCACCACCGTGTTTTCTGACATCCGGCGGTGTTTTCACCCAGCTTGAAGTCTTGTTGTCAAAATTACCGAGTTCCTGAAGACTAAAATATTGATTCTCCGTAAGGATTTCTATACCCATTTCATTGGCCAGGTCTACAGCACTCGTATCGGGTTTATATTTTTTCCGGGACTCCAGGGCCTGCCGGTCGTAACAAATGCTTCTTCTCCCTTTAGGACTTTCCGGTGAACAATCAAAAAATATAATTTCACCTGTTTTATCATCGACATCCACTACATCGGGTTCCCCTCCGGAAGCTTCCATTTCATTCAATGACCATAGCTTATCTTTATTATTTTCCAATCTCGACTGCACATCATCCCAGTGCATATCGGGATGGCGATTCACGTGTTTTGCAAAGCGGGAACTAAGGATTTTCAGCAGTTCATCAATCTGTGCTTGCGATAATTTTTTTTGATTCATGTCCCAAATTGTTTAATCATTAAGGCCTTTACCATTGAGAATATCATCGATACACTTTTCCACCCTTGACTTACGGGTCCTGGATTGTTTCGCACTGGAAAAATGAAGCAAATACCCGCGTTGCCGCCCCGGGCTCAAGGACTTGAAAGCCCTTTTCAGGCCGGGATCATCATCCATTGCTTCCCGGAACTCCTCAGGCACTTCGTATTCCTTCGTTTTCTTGAATTCCACTTTCAGTCCGGCTTTTTCCACCTCAATGGCTTCCCTAATATACGATTTTATGGATGGTTCCAATTCTATAATTTCGCGAACATTGGTAAATCGCATTTGCCGCGCTGATTGAACATTTTTCGTTTGTTGAACCAATATTTCTTCAGGATCTTTCAATAAAACCCCTTTATGAAACAATATGGCGCAATACTTTTTAAACGTATGGATCAATACCACATTATTACTATCATATGTATAACAAGGGACACCCCATTTCAGCTCTTCATTTAAACCACAGTCGAGAATAATCATCCTCAATTGCTCCAGTTCATCCCTCCATTTTTTACTCTTATTAAAATAGAAATCTACGTCCGGATTCATACCAGTTCATTTTTATTTGATTTTAGGAATGTTTTCGGCGTCGGCCTAAAATACCACGAAATAATGGTAAGTACCAAAAGCAATACCGGTCCGAAAAAGGTTTTTGCTTCATCCTCCAAGGCTAAATGTGAAAATATTGCCCCTGACATAACAAAGAAAAAACCAGCATAGGCCCATTCTTTCACCAATGGAAATCTAGGTATGAGGATAGCAAAAACGCCCAAAACTTTCCAAATTCCTAAGATAGTTAGCAAGTAAGTCGGATAGCCCAGGTGATTCATCATATTTACTTCTTCTTCCATTTGTATTAATTGGACTATACCGGTGGAAACCATTCCCAAAGACAACCATATCGTGGTTATCCAGTATGTTATCTTTCGCATTTTTCCCCGCCTATTGCTTTGTTTTCTTTTCATATCTATTGGTATTAATCAGTTAGTGTCCTGCAAAATGTATAGTAAAGCTTATATCAACTTGCTCAGGATTTCCTGTAAGCGATCATGAGCCATATTTACACCATACTCAAAAGGTAATTTCAACACCTGATCCCTTATGGTTACAGACCTGTATATAACATGCATGCTTAAGCGACTCCTGGTCCCGGAGCACTTTTCGAACTCGAGGAATTCGAGTTGCGGCCCGAAATCCGAATTCAACATTTCAAAGGTCCGGGTGATTTTTGAACCGTGTACAAACTCGTGAATCACTCCACTGAAGCCGTGTTTATTTCCGGCCGGATCTGTCGTCTCAAATTCCCAGCCTCCGTGACTTCTGTTTTCTAATTTCAATACTTTTGTTCCCATCCATTGTTCGACAATTTCAGGTTCTATATACGCTTTAAATAATAAGTCTACAGGCAAATCAAATTCCCTTGTGATTAAAATATCCTGTTTCCCATTTTCGGCATGTACTTTTGTTTTTCTCTCCATCGGATTTTATTTTTTGGATTGGTAATCTTTCATGATATCTTCCAATTTATTAAACCGATCATCCCACATTTTTCGGAAAGGCTCAATAAATTCTGCGACCCCTTTTAATTTTTGTGGATTTAGCTGATAGTATATCTCCCTCCCTCGTTGGTCCTTTTCCAACAATTCACATTCTGTAAGGATCTTAATATGACGGGAGATTGTCTGACGGGAAGAATCAAATTCCTGAGCTATGGCACTGGGGGTAAGTGCCTGTATGGCTAATAACATAATTATGGCCCGTCTGGTCGGATCCGCAATGGCCTGAAAAACATCTCTTCGCAATTCCATTTATGCAGCTATTTGACTGCGAATATATTCGCAGCTATTTAACTGCGCAAATAATTTATAATATTTAACAAAAAAATCCGATACTTTCCCTTTCAAAAGAACGTACCGGACTCAAATTTTGAAAAATATAGACGTTAACTAGATATATAACCAGATACGATCGAATCCCATTTTTGTATTAACTCCCATTCTTTTTTTCGCACAGGATTTTCATTGCGACTATAAAATTCAATGGATTCTTCTTTACCGGTACTACCCAAACGGAGGTTTAATTCCAATAAATCAAGCACTGTATTTTCCCCCACCGTCTCAGCTTTTACCGGACGACTTGCGTTGAATATGGTGCTGGATGACAGATCATGCAAATCAATTAATATTTCTTTTTCGCTTACATTTTGCCTCTTTTTCATATAAAATAATCTTTTTAAATTCTTATCAATACCAATACAATACGCTCCACCCCAGGTCTCAAATTCATTCAATTGCAAGCCTAGACTGTTACCTGTTTCCAAAAATTTTTTTAGCATTGTGTGGCTCCTCTTTTTTTGCAGCCAATTATAATAAAATATGGGGCCGATAAAACAACCTAGCAGGATCAGCCCTATAATCAAAGATCCAATATCCATTTTATATTTTTTTAAATGTAGTTTGGTACAGTAAAAATTATTCAATCGATTTTTACTGTTTTAATTTAATACGTTATATGTCACTACCAGGTGTGAAATCCTGTAATCGATATGGTATTATACCTGGTTTTATATATACAGATCCAGGATTAGACTGAGAAGAAGGTATCAAAGAAAACTATGAAATGGAAAAATAATCACCAGGATATTTAATGACGGTATAATTAATTGTGTAGCTGATTCTGAAAGCAATGCCAGCTGTTGCAGCCACTTGGAAAAATATCCTAATGTAGTTTTAGTGCTATCACAAAATTGTTCAGAATCAAAGGACCAGGTATTCTTGGTAAACTGACCTTCGCTAAACAATAAACTTCGAAAGGCAAGCCAATTTATCGTTTTATTTCCCGTAGGAGGGGTTGTGAGAGAAAATTCAGTGTTGCCATCTATACTGTTGAAATTTTCAACAGTCCCCAGTGTGTTTATATGTTGATAAATGGTACAAAATAACAACTGGAGAATAATAAGGACGGCTAGATTTCTAAATGATACTTTCACATCTAAAAGATAATACTAAAAGCTAATATATAAACTATTCTTTATTTTCGGTATTTTAATTCAAACCATTGAAGTGCTATAATCGTTTTCGCATCAACGATTTTATTACTTTTTACTTGTTCAAAAAGATCTTCAGGTGCAAATTCCCTGACTAAAAGATGTTCATTCTCTTCTTCTACCCCACCCCCATTCTCACTCTTATCTTCTCGACTAACTTCCGCGTAGTACAAAAGGATTCTCTCAGAACAGAAGCCGGGTGAAGAGTAAAACTCCATAATAAAGTCCCAATTGTTAATTGAATAGCCCGATTCTTCCAGAACTTCACGCTGCAGGGCATCCTCCACATTTTCGCCATCTTCTACTATTCCTGCCACGATCTCAGTAACTATGTCATGGCCTTTGTAATGAGCAGGTAGTCTAAATTGATCAACTAGTATTAATGTATCTTCATCGGGATCGTATAGCAATACACCTATCGCATCATTTTGGGGGATGACCAATCTCTCCATTGTACTGGACATGGTTCCGTCGAATAATTCATGCTTCAATGTAATTCTTTCCAATTTCAAAAAATCATCGAAAAGAATATCTGTATCAAGGATTTCTATCTTCATACCCATTAAAACGATAACTCAGGACTTATATTCCAGTTGTATGTAAAAATTCGAGTACTGCGCTTTCTGCAAACTTATTTCTCTCCGCTCCCATTCCGCTAATGATTGTATAATTCGCATTTAACTTATTAAGTTCCTGCTTCCAGACATCGAAAAAATATTCTCTTTTATCCGGGAAATCCCGGAGTGGGTCATCTTCCCAGGGCATATCGATATCCATTAATAAATAATAATCATACGTACGGATAGACAATTCATCAACTACCGGCTTCGGGGTAAAACCAAACAAATAATCTGACCAGATTTTGATAGTTATAAAGGTAGTATCACAAAAAATAAATTTTCGGTCCTTTGAAATCGAAAGGATACTGTCTTCCAAAGCAATTTGGCCAAAAAACATATTGAGTTCGTCCTGCAGGGTATATTCTCTTTGAAGCGTTTCACAGTAATATCTTGCATATTCCGGTACCCATAGGGTATTAAAACTATTCGCCAACCACTGGGTTGTAGTGGATTTACCCGTTGATTCGGGACCTACGACAGCGACTTTTTGTAATTTTTTTTCCAATTTTTTCTCCATTCCAAATATCCAAAAATAGCTACACCGATGTATACAGCATATAAAATAGTTGTGGGGTACAATCCTTTGCTTATATATAAATAGACATAAACTATATCAACAAAGACCCAAAGTAACCAATTTTCAAGGATTCTTCGAGATAAATAAAACTGTGCAACCAGGCTACAGGAGGTGCAAAAACTATCCAGATACGGGAAATGTGCATCTGTGCTTTGTTGTAAAAAAAATCCAAAACCCGAAGTGAAAATAATTATTGCCAGTAATCCGATAGCGACTTCCAATTTGTTAATTCTCCTTACAGGCCTGACCAATTGATCATCTCCCCTTCTGTTAATCCAATAGTACCACCCATATATGGACATCCCTAAAAAATAAAATTGGAGCCCCATATCCGCATATAATTTAGCTTCATAAAAAATGAAGATATATATTATGACACTTATAATAGCGATGGGGAAATTCCAAAGACTATTTCTTGCTGCTAACCAAACGCAGATAAAACCTGTAATTACCCCAATATATTCAAGCATTGACCGTCAATTATTTTGTAGCTAGAAAAGCATCGAATATAAAGTGAAATACTTATAATATCAACATAAAATCATACCATAAATCACCTTATTTTTCTTATATTAAGGCCACTATTTAGTATAGTTCTAATTTAACATATTTGATATTGAAACATATCAAAAATTATTATATTCACCGCTTTACAAATCAAGTAAAATTTCGTAGTACATATTACGAAAAATTTTAAGTTATTAAATACAGTGTATGAGTTACAAAATTGCATCTTTAAAAGAACACAACGAAAATGGACAAGTCGACAAACTCCCGTTTTCCATTAGGATATTATTGGAGAATGTCATCAGAAATCACGATGGTTTTGCGATAAACGATCAACATCTGGATACCCTGAGAAATTGGAATCCTGCCGGAACCACGAATGAAGTACCATATAAACCGGCCCGGGTACTGATGCAGGATTTTACAGGTGTTCCTGCGGTAGTTGATGTAGCTTCTATTCGTTCGGAAGTGATTCGCAAAGGAAAAGACGGTAGCAAAATCAATCCCGCTATTCCTGTAGACCTGGTAGTTGATCATAGTGTTCAGGTAGACTTTTTTGGTACTTCGTATGCCTATTCAAAAAATGTTGAATACGAATATAACAGGAATAAAGAACGCTATCAATTATTGAAATGGGGGCAGCAAGCGTTTGACAATTTTACCGTTGTGCCTCCGGGCATGGGAATTTGCCATCAGGTTAACCTCGAGTATCTGGCGCAGGGCGTAATTGAAAGAGAGGGTTGGGCATTTCCGGATACTCTTGTAGGAACTGATTCTCACACCCCTATGGTCAATGGCATCGGAGTTGTAGGTTGGGGTGTAGGAGGTATAGAAGCTGAAGCTGCTATACTGGGTCAACCTATCTACTTTACCTGTCCTCAGGTAATTGGGTTGAAATTAAAAGGGAAACTACCCAAAGGAACGACAGCGACAGATATGGTATTGGGAATTACCCAGTTACTTAGAGAATATGGTGTCGTGGGTAAGTTTGTTGAAGTTTTCGGTGAAGGGTTGGATCATCTTACCGTACCTGACCGAGCTACAATATCGAATATGTCTCCTGAGTTTGGATGTACTGTTACGTACTTCCCGATCGACGGCCAGACACTGGACTATATGAAGCGTACCAACCGGTCACAGGAACACATTGACCTGGTGGAGGAATACTGCAAATCCAATATGCTTTGGAGAACAGGTAATGAAGAAATAACATATTCTGATGTAGTAGAGTTGGACCTGTCAAGTATAGAGCCAGCAGTATCTGGTCCTAAAAGACCTCAGGATAAGATTTTTGTAAAAGATCTTAAAGAAAAGTTTGGCCACTTACTGAAAGATGAATTTAAACGACAGTATATTCCTGCAAGTGAACGAACCGAGTGTGCATGGCTGTCAGAAGGGGGGTCAGGTACTCAATTTACCTGGAGTTCGGCTCATGATGATCCTAATACCGTCGTAATGAAAGAAAATTCACTTAAAACGGTTAAAATCAAAAAGAACAACGAAGAATTTACATTAAGTGATGGTTCAATTGTTATTGCAGCTATTACTTCCTGTACGAACACTTCAAATCCCAGTGTAATGATTGGAGCAGGTTTGGTGGCCAGAAAGGCAGTCGAGAAAGGATTGGACGTAAAACCATGGGTAAAGACTTCGCTGGCTCCCGGATCAAAAGTAGTAACTGACTATTTGGAAAGATCCGGTTTGCTTCCGGACCTGGAGGCTTTGAGATTCCATACGGTGGGATATGGATGTACTTCTTGTATTGGAAATTCAGGTCCACTACCTCCCCATATTGACGAAGCAGTGACCAAAGGGGAACTGGTTGTTTCTTC
This sequence comes from Membranihabitans maritimus, assembly GCF_021729145.1. Classification (GTDB taxonomy): domain Bacteria; phylum Bacteroidota; class Bacteroidia; order Chitinophagales; family Saprospiraceae; genus Membranihabitans; species Membranihabitans maritimus. The sequence goes on from NZ_JAJSLW010000005.1 coordinate 326,727, forward strand.
AGTATTGTCCGGGAACAGAAACTTCGAGGCCAGAGTTCATCCTAAAGTAAAAATGAATTTTCTGGCGTCACCCATGCTCGTAGTAGTGTATGCACTGGCTGGGAGAACTGATATCAACTTATTCGAAGAACCCATTGGTTATGATCCAAACGGACAGGAAGTATTCATGAAAGATATCTGGCCTACGCAGGAAGAAATCAATGATATTATGCTTGAAGCATTGAAACCTGAAGACTTTGAAAAAGCCTATAGCGTTATTTTTGATGGAGAAGAACAATGGAAGTCATTGGAAGCACCGGAAGGAGAGAACTATGCCTGGTCTGATGAATCAACTTATATCAAAGAAGCACCATTTTTCCAGGATATAAGTGATGATCCGGAAGAGGCAAAAGATATTAACGGTGCAAGAGTGTTACTTAAATTGGGTGATTCCGTAACCACCGATCATATTTCTCCGGCGGGTTCTTTTGCTACAGATTCCCCGGCTGGACAATATCTTACTGACAATGGTGTAGGACGTGCAATGTTCAATTCATACGGTTCCAGACGAGGAAATCACGAAGTGATGATGCGTGGAACCTTTGCTAATGTCCGTATTAAAAACCAATTATCTCCAAAAGAAGGCGGGTATACCAATTACCTTCCGCAGGACATTATTATGCCTGTTTATGATGCTGCACAAGAATATGCCAAAACGGATACTCCATTGGTGGTTCTTGCGGGAAAAGAATACGGTAGCGGTTCGTCTCGTGATTGGGCGGCAAAGGGCACTACTTTGCTCGGTATTAAAGCCGTCATTGCTGAAAGTTATGAAAGGATACACAGAAGTAATCTCGTAGGAATGGGAGTTCTTCCCCTGGAGTTTGAATCGGGAAAAACTTCGGAATCCCTGGGACTTGACGGAACTGAAACTTTTGACATCTCCGGCATTTCGGAGGGATTGGAACCTGGTAAGGTCCTAACAGTAAAAGCGACTAAATCAGATGGTTCGACTATAGAGTTTAAAGCAGTTTGTAGGTTAGATTCAGGAATTGAAATCGAGTATTATGTAAACGGAGGAATTCTGCACTACGTACTTAGACAGTTTTTGAAGAATAACTAAATAAATATTCCAAATCTTACAAAACCGCCGCAGTAAATTTACTGTGGCGGTTTTTTTTTACTCAACGGGTTTAATTTCCATATTTTTTTAATCCCAAAGCAAGGTTATCCCGCTACCTACATCCATCTATGATTCAATCCATTAGTATCTGATCCGATAATATTAGAGTAAATTCGGATTGAAATATAAGGCAACATCCTCCTGTTTTCCAAAGTTTGGTACATACGTGCACGGACGAGGTCTTTTGGGCTCTTTTCTTGTTTAGTACCATAATTTAACCTCACGGACTTCATTCCAACTATAGCAATATTTATATTTATGAGCAGGTGAAGGATTTGACAGTTTCTACCATTCTATAAATCTCGTAATTGAATTCTACGTAGTTTTCATCCAAATCCCTTCGTTAATAGTCCGGGGTGCCCATGAGAAAAGGAAATGGGTATTTCCTCTCACATATTACACCTTTTTTTCTCGCTGGGATATTTCCGCATAACTTCGTACTCATAGGTATCAACTTCCTAATCCGGCCTATTTAATGGAATACTTCGCCAGTACTACGGTACTGATACCTCTATTCTCATAGCAGGCTAATTAACTATTTCAACTTAGTTCATGCTAAAATCAAACTTCCGGGTTACTTCATCATAGACTTGCTCCAGTTTATCCAGTGTAATATATCCCTGATTTAATTGAACCAATTCACCATTTACATCCAGTATTAAAACCGGAGTACCTCTCAAGTTTGCAGCTTCAAACCACTGAAAGTCCTGGAAGGCGATATATTTTCCATTATCACTATTAAGATAATTTATACTGTCATTATAATTAAAATTATAGTGTTCCATTATATTCGCTATTGCATTCTTGTCGTCAGGCGAAATACCTTGTTGAAAAATACGGTTTGAAATATCCATTGAAAATGCCAATGCGTTTTCTTTATCTAATTGTTTTATACCATTTACAGCAGTAGATCCCGGAACTGAGTTTAAATAAATATCGTCTCTATGGAGATTTTTATAAAATTTATCTCCAAATGACATTCCTGATTTTTTTTCAATCGCCTGGGCCGCATTCCAAAGCTTATCAGATTGTGTGGCCATACTTGTTACCAAATCCCCTCTAACCATCCCACTACACACTACACTCGTAAAAAATTCATTTTCATGCCTTTCTACGAATTTTTTCAACACAGGGCTAAACGCATGGCTCCACATACAGAGGGGATCTGTCACATATATTAATTCCATTTACTTAATTTTAAGTATAACAAAATCAATAATAATTCTGTTCACAGGAAAAAATAATTATTAATTGATTAAATATGAAATGATTTAATTATATTTGCACAAGCATCTGAAAATTTCTATATGTGAGATGTAATTTCCCATTCATAAGTTGTTTCCGGTTGTGATAAGTTGATTTTATTATTTTAATATATTTTTTATGAACATTTTTGTAGCCAGTTTAGATTATGGCATGACCAATGAAGATCTTCAAGACTTGTTTGAAGATTACGGCAGTGTTTCATCTGCTAAAATTATTTTCGATAAATTTACAGGACGTTCGAAAGGTTTCGGATTCGTGGAAATGGATGATAACCAGGAAGCGACAACTGCTATTGAAGAATTAAATGACAGCGAAGTCCACGGACGTAGAATTGTTGTAAAGAAAGCAAAGCCGAAAAATTCATCTTGGTAAATAACCAAACGGATATTTAAAGTAAATAATTGGACTCCGGAAACTATTTGTTTTCGGAGTTTTTTTTATTCATGTAGATTAATTTTGTTTATTTTCTGAGGAGTAAAATGGCGGACCTCATCATCGAATCCCGTATCCTTTCGCATACGGACGAAGAAGAAATTAACATATAAGTTGATTAACAATATAGATAGTTGAGATTGAAGTGTTGTGAAGTTA
>NZ_JAJSLW010000060.1 GCF_021729145.1 Membranihabitans maritimus
GCATACGGACGAAGAAGAAATTAACATATAAGTTGATTAACAATATAGATAGTTGAGATTGAAGTGTTGTGAAGTTATATTTTCCGAGGATTTCGAGACAGAGACATCCCAGAGAGAATAAGACAAAAGTGAATTTACATTAAAACATTTTTGAATATAAAAAAGGTTGTTTAACTTTTAGTTGCATTCATTAATCCGTTAAACAACCTATTATGATATTATCTCAAATATCGGAATTTTTTTCCAAAATCAAAGTAACCGAGCTGGCTTTTGCGCAAAAATTTCAGTGTGATCCTGACGCTAAGATTAATGTAGTGGATTGGTTGGTTTCCTTTTTTCAAACCCTGGATCAGGGTGTGTTTTCCTGGACCGACTGGGCCCAGCGATTAGCCTTGTCAATGGAAGAGCTCTGTAGTCCCAATGCGTTACGCCAGAAAGCCTCCTTTCGCCACTTACCTTTTTGCCGCCATTTGTTGTATAAAATACTCCACCAGAGTTTTCAACGCACCGATTTACCAGGCAACCCAAAGTGGGGACCATGGCCCCGGGTGTGGGTGACCGACAGCTCCTGCTTTTCTTTACCGGTTTCTATGGCTCATCTGTTTCCCGGACCCTACAGTTCCAAAGGAAAGTGTGCTACCGCAAAAATCCAATTAACCCTGGACTTAAAGACGGACAATATTGGTTTGTTGGAGGTGGCCTCCTTTCGGGATAATGACCAATCCTACTCTCCGGATATTTTCAAAATTGCCCAACCGGGGGATTTAGTGATCCGGGATCTGGGTTATAGCGTATGTAGCGTTTTCAATAACCTCAATACGGCGGGTATCGATTTTATCAGTCGACTCAAATACGGTATTAAGGTTTATAATTTGAACGGCGAGCCGATCCAGTTACTTGCCGATCTGCGCAAG
>NZ_JAJSLW010000061.1 GCF_021729145.1 Membranihabitans maritimus
TACACAATTTCCCGCAATGGTGCATCAGCTCCTTCAAAAGGAACTTCAATGGGGTCTGTTATATGATTAAACACACGGTAACCGTCTTCATCGGGTATTCCTCCCTGCAATAGTACCGATTTGCCATTCACCGTGGCCTTCACATGATGGATACCGGAACACACATCTTTTAGTACTACTTTCGGAACATATACTTCTGCTGTACAATCGTGACTACCCGTATTATACGTCGTAAAGTGCGTTCGTTCCCAATCATCCGCAATAGCTGGCATTACACCCGCCCGAATGTCCGATTGAATCTCATCGTGGTCTGCTTCTATATCGTAACAGTATTCAAAGATCGGCCCAATCGTATCTATAATCGTTTGCCATTTCTCCAATTCAATTACAATACGTTTGCCCGTACTATCCACTGTTGTAACGGCAGCATTTTCATTTTCCCCATCCTGGTAGATACCTGCATCACAACCCGGAGCATCTGACCAACACGTTTGAGTTACGGTAACATTCCTTCCACGTGTCTGAGGACATTGGCCTTCCCAGGCTCCAAAGTTCGTCCCTTCTATAGCTAATCCACAATGAACTCCTTCCTTCAAACACAGTTCTACACATTCTTCCGTATTATATACTAATTCCCCGTCAATCACTTCTATACGCGGTAATTGAATGTGAGCCAGGCATTTCTCCCCTTCAGCTTCAGAATAATCCATATACTTGATGCATTCACCACCTCCGCTGATAAACGGCCAGGCGCCGGCAAACCAAAACGGGCTATTCCCATTGCCACTATAAAACCATTCCTCTGTTACTTTTTCAAAAAATCC
>NZ_JAJSLW010000062.1 GCF_021729145.1 Membranihabitans maritimus
CACTACCGACCCCACCTTTGACTTTTTCCGTCCATGATCGTCTTCGTACACCACCTGGACGATATACACACCTGGTGGAAAATGGGCCCATACCTGAGCATCTACGGTCGGTCCGGAAGTAGAATGCAACACTCCGCCCCATTTGTCCAGCAATATAACCGATGTCAGGGAACCGCAGCCCGACAGGAAAATTTCCAGTCCATCATTGTTCCCGTCCCCGTTCGGGGTAACCGCATTCGGAATTGATACCGCACAAGCCGGGCAATCGTCTCCCGACTCTACCCGGTACATTCCTACGTATTCACAGTCGCCAGAAAGAATCAAAAACGGATACACCCCTACCGCTTCCACACTCCGGTCCCGGCCCGGATCCCCGTCCGGCCAGGTAAATGCGATTCCCGCCTCGTCTTCCGGTAGCGTCAGTGTCAGGGCACTCCCTTCGCACCATGGGATGGTTTCACTGTATTCTTCCGATGGGTCCGGTACGGTGGTTACCGTCACAAATTTCACTCCCGTGCAGCCCGATTGGTAGCCCGTCAACCGGTACCTACCCGGTTCAAAAAAGGGGATTTCCTCTCCCGGGTAGTATACCACCCCTTCAGTGATGACCGAATCAAGGCCCGCTACCTGTATTCTTGTTTCTTCGCCGCCACATATTCGCATGGTATCCGGGTAGGAAGTAGGAAAGGACACCGAATCCAGCCGCTCCACTTCGATATCCCCTCGGTACACACAGCCGTCCCGCTCGGCTTCCACCCAGTAAGGGCCTGT
>NZ_JAJSLW010000063.1 GCF_021729145.1 Membranihabitans maritimus
GCTAAATATTCCACCGTCACCGCCTCACAGGCATCTTCGCATTTAAACGGCACATCCGTACTCCAGCCACCGCCCAGATAAGCAATCTCTTTACCATAGCCCGGAACACCGGTCAATCGATCAAAAAATTCTCGCAATACTTCTTCATTCAAGGCATTCCCGTGTTCATCCGTCAATCCACAATACCCCGGATCAATCAACACACTTGCTATTTCATACAACCATCCATGCACTACCTTTTCCCCACAATCACTGTCTTCCCACAACCAAGCAATCGATTTGAAATAATGTTTCTCGATTTCGGTATCGTTCAATACATTTTCTTTCAGCCGCTCCAAATCCAGGTTATACGAACCATTCAACGTGCCACCGCTCAATACCACGTTTACATCTCCTCGATCAAAACCGATAGCTACCAAAATATCCGCCCAATTTCCATACGTTTGCCCCGATGGACACAAGTTCACGCATTTGGGATCTTGCCACCAATCTGTTCTTCTCCCCAACTCCAACTCAATACCACAATTGTCGTAGCTACCTTCTCCAAATACTTCTGCTGCAATCCATTCCTCCTTGTGATTCAGGGCTACCCGAATAGCATCGTCCGTTACTACATGGGGTACCGTCTCGTCTTTCACCTTCAGATACTTCGACCAGGTACTCACATTCCAGCAACTATCTACTGCCTCGTACACAATTTCCCGCAATGGTGCATCAGCTCCTTCAAAAGGAACTTCAATGGGGTCTGTTATATGATTAAACACACG
>NZ_JAJSLW010000064.1 GCF_021729145.1 Membranihabitans maritimus
GCTAAATATTCCACCGTCACCGCCTCACAGGCATCTTCGCATTTAAACGGCACATCCGTACTCCAGCCACCGCCCAGGTAAGCGACTTCTTTACCATAACCCGGTATGCCGGTCAATCGGTCAAAAAATTCTCGCAATACTTCTTCATTCAAGGCATTCCCGTGTTCATCCGTCAATCCACAATACCCCGGATCACTCAACACTTTCGCTATTTCATATAACCACCCGTGAACTACCTTTTCCCCACAATCACTGTCTTCCCACAACCAAGCAATAGATTTGAAATAATGTTCTTCAATTTTAGTATCGCTTAATATATTTTCTTTTAATCTTTCCAGATCCAGATCATAAGTACCATTCAAAGTACCACCACTCAAGATTACATTTACATCCCCGCGATCAAATCCAATGGCAACCAGGATATCGGCCCAATTACCATACGTTTTCCCCGATGGACACAAGTTCACGCATTTAGGATCTTTCCACCAATCCGTTCTGCGGGCCAACTCCAGCTCAATACCGCAGTTGTCATAACTTCCTTCGCCAAATACATCGGCGGCAATCCACTCTTCCTTGTGGTTCAATGAGACTCGAATGGCATCGTCCGTTACTACATGGGGTACCGTCTCGTCTTTCACCTTCAGGTACTTCGACCAGGTACTCACATTCCAGCAACTATCTACTGCCTCATACACAATTTCCCGCAATGGTGCATCAGCTCCTTCAAAAGGAACTTCAATGGGGTCTGTTATATGATTAAACACACG
>NZ_JAJSLW010000065.1 GCF_021729145.1 Membranihabitans maritimus
CGCATTAGGAAGAATTAAGATTTAACAAATATATTTTTTCACAATGTGAAGTTCGATTTTTGTCTTTAGAGTAGTAGGCAAAATAGCGTATAAATTGGTGGACAAAATCAGTATTTTGGATTTGTGCTAGGGTTGTTCCATGTTTAGCGAAGATGTGATAGAGCCTTAAGATACTGATGGGAAGGCCCTTTTGAGCTAAGGCTTCCAGGTGCTGGAGGGTTTGAAGAAGGATTTGTTGGTGATAGAGGACAACTTTGACAAGAGTGAGATACAACAGGACCCAAGTAATGGACGGGTTGGCGGAGGTAATTTTTTGAAAAGTTTGATCGAGGTGGAGATGGCTTTTCCAACATTTAAAGAGAATTTCGATGCGCCATCGCAAGCGATAGAGTTGTCCGATGGTTTGGGCGTCGGCTACGTGGGCCTCCACATTGGTAATCCAAACGGCGTATCGTAATTGTTCATAGTAGTCTTCATCGTGAGCCGCGCGGTGATGTCGGTCTTTTTGTCGGCGCTGACAGAGGAGTTCATACTGGTTCTTAGGGCGCTGGAAGACGATGAGCCGAACGGGTACTTTTCGTTTTGATAAAAGGACGGGGCGGTCGATTTTACGGGCTCCGTTGCGAAAAGTCTTGCGCAGATCGGCAAGTAACTGGATCGGCTCGCCGTTCAAATTATAAACCTTAATACCGTATTTGAGTCGACTGA
>NZ_JAJSLW010000066.1 GCF_021729145.1 Membranihabitans maritimus
TGTACACCACTGCACTCATCTTTTAATGTTACACTGGGAACATATACATCAGCAGCGCAATCGTGGCTGCCTGTAGTGTATACCGTAGCGTTGCAACGCTCCCAACTATAGGCTGAATAGGTCTGACCACCTACTCGGATTCCTTCTACGATACTTTCATGATCCCAAACCAAATCCCCACAGTATTCGTCAGGGAAACAGCCTTCTACTAAACCGTCATTATCCGTACCTGTGGGATAACAAAAATCAAAAATGGGGCCTATCGTATCGATCAACGTCAACCATTGAGACAATACAGCAACTTTCCGCTTATCACTTTCGAAGTCAGATGCATCGAGATCTACAACAGTAGTCTCTTCATCAAAGTCTTCCCATACACATTCGTTCGCTGTTACACCCCAACACGTTTGTGTTACCGTGATATCCTGACCTTTTGTCGCAGGACAGGCACCAGACCAATCTTGTGATGCCACCTCAATAGATAGGCCACAGTGTGGGTTCCCATCCAGATCATCCAGGCATATTTCTACACAGGGCTCATTAGTCTCTTCTTCCAATGCAGGTACTAACATTCGTACAGCACAACTTCCGAATTCCCCTTCGGCCACGTCACAGTAACGCACACAGTCTCCACTTCC
>NZ_JAJSLW010000067.1:0-352 GCF_021729145.1 Membranihabitans maritimus
AATACCGTACCCGGTAAGCCCGTCGTATCCGCACAAACCACTACCGTACTATCCATCGGCGTGCTGGTCTCCGGTAAAGTATCCTGTGGCGGATAAACTCGTATCGGTACAATCGTCGTATCGCAATTCCCTAAATCATCACATACGATGATGCACGTCGTATCCGTGCCTGTATAGCCCATGTCCGGAGTGTATTCGATACAGCCCGTCAGACCGTCTACTGCTGCCGTACCGTTATCAGGATCGCAGGACTCTACGCTCGATACCGTACCCGATAAGCCCGTCGTATCCGCACAAACCACTACCGTACTATCCATCGGCGTGCTGGTCTCCGGTAAAGTATCCTGTGGCG
>NZ_JAJSLW010000067.1:452-636 GCF_021729145.1 Membranihabitans maritimus
GATAAACTCGTATCGGTACAATCGTCGTATCGCAATTCCCTAAATCATCACATACTATGATGCACGTCGTATCCGTGCCTGTATAACCCATATTCGGTGTGTATTCGATACAACCCGTCAAGCCGTCTACTGCTGCCGTACCGTTTTCCGGATCGCACGATTCTACGCTCGATACCGTACCCGG
>NZ_JAJSLW010000068.1 GCF_021729145.1 Membranihabitans maritimus
TTATTCATTTTCTTTGCGTGCCCAAAGAAAACGAAACAAAAGAAAGGGCACTTTTTCAAAGGCATTTTTTGCTTTCCCCTAAGCAAAAACCGTATCAAAAAAGCTAAATTTTCTCCAAGGTTTCAAAAATTCTTAACGCTTTTTTGCTACATATGCTGTTGAAAAAGAAGAGAGTCGAGTAAAGGTTATAACTTGTTCTTCTCCATCGGACTGACGTTAAATCACTAAATTTGAGGGAGGTTCAAAAATAAATATCGAGCATGAAAGTAATTATCGTGACTTCCCCGGGCTTCCGGGACCGGGAACTATTGTATAAAAAGTGTGACTACTATTTGTCCAAAGAAATGCACAATAGCATTATTTACAAGGATGAAATAGTGGAAGAGAATATTGTTCACGATTATATTCGTGAAAGAGGATTTTCGATTATCGTAGCGGACACCCAATTCCAGCATGAAGACCTGACCGACCAATACAGGGACTGGATCGGCCGGGCTGATGGTATCATAGCCTTCTGGGACGGGGAAGATAATAATCTCCTTAATCTCATCACCCTGGCCCGGGAACTGAAAATCAAAGGGAGAGTGATCAAATACTGAAAAATGAGTATCTTAA
>NZ_JAJSLW010000069.1 GCF_021729145.1 Membranihabitans maritimus
GTCGAGTAAACCCGGGGAACTTCCCCCCGAGTTTCTCACAGAACCGTACGTGATACTCTCGCATCATACGGCTCTTATTATTAATTACAATCAGGCCTCTTGACCCAAAGGTTTTGCCTATATTCCTTCGATACCTCCTGCTATTGCAGTTTCTCTCCAGATGCCTAGGCCTAATAATACGCCCCCTTCGCTCCATGCCCATTACAGGCACTTCTCCACTATTACGAAGCGTTCCGCCCCCGTGCCGGGCTTCGGTACTTTCTATCTCACTGGGGCGCCAGCTTGATATTTTCCCTTACCATCCCAACGACAGGTTCTCCTGTTCCAAGTAAAAGCCTGCATCAAGTTCGTGCCACCTATACGCCGGTTGTCACAAAGGCAGCTAACAGGTTCTCACTCCTCTGCTCATCCCAGAGACGATATTGCACCCTGGTTTTGACAACATCTTATCCTTTCGACGCCTCTTCAGTGGTTCACTTTCGTTCACCTTCTTAACACCCACCTGACACCTTTAATGATGCCTTTTCCTTTATCGCTCACTACCACAGTTCTTAACCGCAGCAGCATAAAGGCGGTTTG